>SECP01000049.1 GCA_004193285.1 Myxococcales bacterium
CCCCGCCCCTCCAACGCCGCGCAGCAGCCTACCTCCGGCGCCTCCGCCGCCTCCCGCGAAGACCCAGACGTGTGGGTTCCCTCCTCCTCCGCCGCCACCGAGCATGAGCGCGCCGCCCAAGCCGCCCGCTCCCCCGAGCGGAGCGCCCGCAGCCGTGCCTCCCCCACCGCCTCCTCCCGGTGCGCTCCGCGGAAAGGACGAAGACGAGACCACGCCGCTGCCTACCGCGAAGCCGCCAGGGCTCGCGGTTTCCGCGCCGCCCAAGCCGCCCGCTCCCCCGCCTCCTCCGGCCGCGGCCAAGCCTGGCGTGGACATCGACTGGGACGACGAGGACGAAGCGACCCAGGTCTTCGACAAGGGTATCGAGGACACCGCACGCGCGTTGCTCCACAGCGCGCCCCCTCCGCCGCCTGCTGCGGGCGCGCCGCCTCCTCCCCCTCCTGCCGCCGGGGCTCCACCCCCTGCGGCGCGGGCCGCCAGTCTCGTCGGGCGTCCGCTCAGCGTGCCGCCGCCTTCGGTGCCGCGCGCTCCGCTCCCGCCTCCCCCCAAGTCGATGCAGCCGCTGCCGGCGGCGCCGGCGGCGGCGTTCGACGCGCCCTCGCCGACCATCACGCTGCCGCAGCAGCGCAGCAGTCGCGGCGGCATGTGGATGATCATCGCGGCGGTCGTCGTGGTGGGCGCGGCTGCCGCTGCCTACGCCTTGATGCCGAAGAAAGGCTCGTTGGTCGTCTCGGTCTCGGGCCCCAGCGGCAAGGCGATCGACGGCGTCCAGGTCTACGTGGACGGGTCGCAGCGCTGTGACGCTTCCCCCTGCCAAGTGACCGATCTGTCGCGCGGGGTGCATTTCGTGAAGGTCGCCGCCGCGGGCTACACCACCACCGCCCCCAAGGCGGTCAAGATCAACGCGGGCGAAGAGAGCGCGGAGAACGTCGAGCTCGCTCGCGGCAGTGAAGGCAGCGGCCTCAAGGTCGTCGCGGAGGGCGCCGGCTTGCGGCTCTCCGTGGACGGCAAGGATTACGGCCCCCTTCCGCAAGAAATCAAAGACCTGTCGCCGGGCGAGCACACCGTCAAAATCGACGGCGGTGAGCGCTACGAGACGATGGAGAAGAAGGTCGTCATCGAGGCGGACAAGCTCTTCAGCATGGAGCCGAAGCTGAAGGTGAAGAAGGGCCTTGCGACGATCAAAGCCGGTTCGAACGCGGACGGCGCCAAGGTGCTCCTCGTGAGCGGCAGCGAGCGCCGCCCCGTGCCTTCGCTCCCCCTGCGCGTGGACATCACCTCCGACAAGCCGTACAGCATCGTCGCGACCAAGAAGGGCTTCGGCGAGTTCAAGCAGAACATCGAGTTCGAGGACGGCCAAGCCGAGCGAACGTTCGTGGTCGAGCTCGGCTCGGGCGAAGCCGCGGCCGAAGAGGACAAGAAAGAGCCGGCCCACAGCGCGCCGGTCGCGGTCGGTGGCGGCGCGAAGCCGGCGCCAGCGGCGCCCGTTGCTCCCGCGGAGAAGCCGGCGGCGCCGGCGGCGGTGGCGGCGTCCGGCAAGGGCACGCTCAACATCAACTCGATCCCGGTATCCAACGTCATTCTGGACGGCAAGCCGCTCGGGCAGACGCCGAAGGTCGGCGTCAGCGTGACCCCCGGCTCGCACACCGTGATCTTCGTGCACCCCGAGCACGGGCGTAAGGCCAAGTCGGTCACGGTGGAAGCCGGCAAGACGGCGGCTGCCATCGTGCGGTTCCCCTGAAGCGCGGCGGTTACGGCGGGCTGCTCACGAGCGCTACGACGCGCTCGTGAACGGCCCGCGCCCGCTCCGAACGATCTTCCAGCGCCCACTCGAGCCGCTCCGTGCCTTCGGAGCCGAAGCGCTCGCGGTACTTCGTCAGAAGAGCGCGAGCGGGCTCTGGCGCGCCCTCCACGACGAGCGCCTCCACTCCTTGCCGCGCGAGCTCCGCGTCCGCGCCCGGCGCCTGCAGGGTGTTCTCCAACCGCTCGGCGAGCTCGGGGTGGCGCTGAGAGGCGATGTCCAGTGCTTGTGCTTCGGCGAGCGATGGCGACCGCGCCCGCTCGGCGCGCTGCACGAGCTCCAAGAAGCGGGCGGCCGCCGCTAGCTCTGGCGCGAGCTGACGAGCCCGCTCGGCTTCCGCACGTGCCGTCTGCAGGTCCCCCGCGTTGAGCGCGATGGCCGCGCGTCGCAACCGAAACGCTGCGCGGCGGGGCGCCGCCGCGACCAGGCGCGACGCTAGCTCCGCGGCGAGCTCACGCTGGCCGGCTGCCATCGCCGCGAGGGCTGCGTTATCGAGGGCCTGGCCGCGCTCGCGCAAATCCAGCGGAATGGCGCGATGGGAGAGTCGAAGGGCGTCTTCGAACGCGCCTGCGCGGTAGGCGACCGCGCCGAGCTCGATGAGCGGCGTGGCGTCCTCCGGGGTCACGCGCGCGGCCTCCGCCCAAAAGCGCGCCTCGTCTGCGTAATCGCCCACGCGCTGAAAGCTCCGCACTCCGCACCCAAAGGTGAGCGCGAGCAGCGCCGCGGAGAGCCACCTTACGCGGCTCGAAAGGGCCACCACCGCAGGGGCGGCGGCGACCAACAGCGCGGCACTGGGAAGGTACAGGTAGCGGTCCGCGGCCACCACGGTAACCGGCAGCGCCGTGAGGTGGAGCACGAGCAGGAGCGGCGCGGTAGCGACGAGCAGCCACACGCGCGTCTGGGGAGCCGCGCGGCGCCACTTCGGGAATGCGAGCACCAACGCGACGAGCGCCGCCGCCCCCAGCGTGACGAAGAGCCAGCTCGGCCGGTCGATGCGGCCGAGCAAGCTGCGCGGCTGCATCGGATTGAGCACCATGAACAGGTAGCGGCCGAGCGCTTCGAAGCACGAAAGAGCGCGCGCGGCGGGGCTTCGCGCGGCGCCGCCGCCCCAGCTCCAGGCTCCCGCGGAAGCGCGAAGTGCGACGTACGCACCCAGCGCGAGCAGCGGCGCTGCGAGGCGCGTCCACCGCGAGTAGCGCGGCGAGCGCGCCGACAGCTCGACGAGCAGCAGGGCCAGCACCGCCGCCACGCCCGTTTCCTTACTCAACAGCGCCAAGAAGGCGAGCAGGCTCGCCAGCAGCAGCCGCGGCAGGGACCCGGGCCGGTGCAGCCAGAGCGCGGCGAGCGTCAGCAAGGTCGCCAGCAAATCCGTGCGCCCAGAGATCCAAGCCGCCGCCTCCGTGAGGCGCGGTAACAGTCCCCAGCAGGCGCTGAGCAGAAACGCGAGCTTCGGGTCGGCGCCGCGCCGCCGCAGCAGAGCGAATAGCAGCGCGACGCAGCCGAGGTGCAGCAGCAGATTCGTCAGGTGAAAGCCGCTGGCGTTGTCACCGTGAAGCGCGTGATCGCTCAGGAACGTGAGAGAAGTGAGCGGCCGGTAGTAGGCGTCGCTCGCTCCTTGCCCCGACGTCCCCAACCAAAACGGCTGACGGAACAGCGCCGCCACCTGGCCCTCGCGGACCAGTCGGGACTCGAGGACGAGCGCACGGTCATCCCATAAAAATGGGCCCTCCAGCACGCGCGCGTAGACGCACGCGACGACCAGGAGCGCGAGTGCCGAGAGCAGCCAGGGCCGCGGCTCCCGCTGACCAGCGCTCATGGCTGGCTCGAGCCATGGAGCTTGCCCCAACTGCGCCAGCTCGTGGCGCAGCGCGAAGGCTCGCTCGGGCGGAGCCCCGCGCAAGCGGCCGCATCGAAGCGCGGCCCGAGCGCGCCGATCTCCACGCGGGGGGACAGCGGCAAATCCGCCTGCCATTCGTCACGAAAGCGCTGCTGCACCGCGGCGAGCTTCATGCGCTCGTCCTGCCCGGCTATCTGCGACAGGTACGCGGCCGCGAGCTCCTGGAGCTTGGGATCCTCGCTCATGTTCTGCAGGCGAACGAGCATGTCCCTCGCGGCGCCGACCTGGCCTTCTCGGTTCAGCAGCCGAGCCGCGGTCACGCAGTGGTACGGGATGTTGTCGTTGGAGCCGATGAGGTTGCAGGCTTGCATGAGGTGCTGAGCCCCGGCGCGACGAAACTCCTCTTGCTCGGCCGGGTTGCTCAAGCGCCCGGGGGCCAGGTACGCCAAGAATTGACCCGAGGACGACCAGAGCTCCTGATCGTAAGGCAGGTTCCGCAGGCCGCGCTCTTGAATGGCGCGAGCGCGACGATAAAAGCTCTCTGGAGGCGCCTGTGGCTGCAGCGTCAAAAGCGTGTCCGCGTACCAGTACGGCGCACGGAAGGTGGGATCCAGCCGGTTGATGACGTCCAGGTAGTCCCCGACGTGCTCGAACAAGCGACGCCGCTGAAAGTGCAGGCCGTAAGAGACGAGGACGTGGCCGTAGATCACGTCCGCCATGGCGGAGCGGTAACCGAGGCTGCCCACGTAGGTTTGCTCCACGCCCGGCAGCAGGTACGCCGCCGCCCCCTCTTTGACCTCTGAAAATGACTTGGCGAGCGGAGCGCGACAGAGCCCGACGACGAGCGCGCCCGCGAGCGCGAGCCCGAGCCCGAGCGCGTCCGCCGCGCGGCTACTCCACTTCACGCGTCACCTCGAGCGGTAACGTTTGCGGGCTACTGCCGGGCCGTACCGCGCCCGATATCTGGAAGGTGCTCTGCACGCCGTCCCCATCCAAATCCCCATGAGCGGTCGCGGTGTACGTGGACTGGTCCGCGCCATTCGTCGAGCTCCACTCGAAGCTGAAGGCGTGAGGGGTGTCGATCGCGAAGTCCAGCAAGCGCCAGCTGGCGTGGGCCCAAGTGCCAGGCGGGTCCGTCACCAGCTCGCCGCGCGGCACCTGGGAGGGCGTGAGGCCGACACTGGGCGGGAAGGCCTGAGAGAGCGGCGCGTTGTCCGCCAGCACCGCTGCGCGCGCGGACAAGCGCTGCAACCCCTCCAGCGGCTCGGTGAGCCGCGAGGCGTGCAGGTTCCTGACGAACGGGGGCACGAAAACGGCCAGAACACTGCCGCCGATGGCAAAGGCCAGGGCCGCTTCGACAGGGGTCAGGGCGCGCATCGCGAAGGCCCAAAGGTTTGCACGCGGGGCACAAAAAGGCGAGAGCCCCGGGCCCTGAAGGACCACGGGGCTCTTGCCTCGGTGCGAATGCGCTAAACGAGCTTATTCGTCGGGAGCGGACTCGACCATGTTCGGCGCGATCACGAGCTGCAGCACGTTCGCCTCCGCGGCGATGGCGCCGGCAACGGTGAACGTGGACAGAATGCCGTCGCCGTCCAAGTCACCCTGCGCGGAACAGCTGATCGACGTGCCGGAAGCAGAGCGATCCGCGGTCGCGGCGGGAGCGGTGTAGTTGTACATGTAGTACTGGGGGTCGGCCATCGAGAAATGGAGGCAGTCCCACGCCGCGCCCGACCAGTTGCTGGGCGCAGATTGCCACTTCTTGGCGGCGACGAGCGCCTTGTCCGACGGGACCGCCGCGCTGGCGCCCGGGCACACGTTGTTCGATACCGCGCTGGACGTATTGAAAGCCATGACCGTGCCGGCCATGCCTTCCTTGTAATACGCAGTCGACGCGTCCTTCGACATTTGGCCGACGCCGTTGCGGGCTTCTGCCGTCTTTGCGTTCGCCATGTACTTGCGCACGCCGTAGATGGCGAGCGCGGCCAAGATGCCGACGATTGCGACGACGATCATGAGCTCGACCAGCGTGAAGCCGCGGCTCTTACGAAGTTGCTTCCTCAATTTGCGAATCATTCGATGTCTCCTTCGGGTCGGGTGGGCGGGTTGGTTTGCGCCGGGCCACCCGACCCCGCGCGCGCTGTG
The DNA here is from genome assembly GCA_004193285.1 of Myxococcales bacterium. GTDB lineage: Bacteria > Myxococcota_A > Polyangia > Polyangiales > Polyangiaceae > PMG-095. Next base: position 5,781 of record SECP01000049.1, read on the forward strand.
CTTTCACCGACTTGAGCCGGTGTGGAATTTAGAAACGCTGACTCATCCCTCTTCCTTGTCGGGGAAGATTTCGGCGGTGAGGCTCGTGCCCACGTAGCTGCCGACGGTGCCGTTGCCGTCCAGATCCGCGACCGCCTTGATGAGGTACCAAGGCTGGCCCGTGGCGCTGGTGGGGTAGTTGCCGATGGTGAAGCCAGGCGACGCGGGCGCCATCGAGCCCGGGCCCGCGGCGCAGCCGTAGATGAACATGACCGGACCAGAAGCCCGAACGCCGAGCTCGCGCCAGCCATTGGCGACCGCGTCCGTACCGCCGCCCCAAGACACCTTGCCGCCGCCCTTGAGCGGCGTCGTCGCCGGGTAAAACGTGCTGTAGTTGTCCAGCTTGTTGACCCCGCTGATGTCCTTGTAGGCGAAGGTGTCGCGGTAGTACTCCTCCTGCGCCATCTTGATCGCGCCGATCATGACGAGCGCCTCGCTCGTCTTGCTGCTCCGTATGTACTTACGGATGCCGACGGTGCCGAGCACCGCGAGGATGGCGACGATCGCGACGACGGCCATGAGCTCCACCAACGTGAAGCCACGCGCCATGCGACGAGCCTTCACGGGGGACTGGGGAGCGAGCACCAAGTGCATCCAGCTCAGCCTCAAAGCAACTCCCGAGCCACCCACACTCGTTCAGACTGCCTCACAGGCGCAGCGGCGCGCGCACCCCGCGGTTTTACGCGCTTTATCGACATTTTCCCGAGCGCCCGAGCAGCTCGAAGTTGCCCGAGAATTGCCGGTGACAAAAATCGTCACTCACGGGCGAGGGAGTCGCCGAAAAGCGTCCCTCCCGAGCCGCGGCTACTCGCCCTCGTTCTCCACGAAGACTTCCGCGTCCACGCTCGTCGCGACGCCGCGCATGATCACACCATCGCCGTCCAGATCGCCGCGAAACTGGAGAACGTACCAAGGGTCGGCGGAGGCGGGGATCACGACCGCGGTCGAGGTTTGCAGCGCGGGGTAAGCCTGGCCGGCCAGGCCGGCATTCACCAAGTAGCCGAAGTGCGTACCGCCGGTGGCGGGGATGCCCAGCGATGCCCAGCGCGTGTAGTCCGGATGGCTCGTCTGCACCCACGAGTAGGACTTCTGACCCGGGGTCTGCATCGGGTAGTAGCGGTTGGCGGTACCCGAGCAATCCATGAATTGGCCGTTTTCCGAGCGAAACGCGAGCTGCCCCGCGCGCACCCACTGGGCCCCGGCCAAGGCGCTGGTGGTTTTTGCCGCCCGCATGTGCCCGCGCACTAGCGTGATCGCGACCGCCGACAAAATGCCGAGAATGGCCACGACCGTCATCAACTCCACGAGCGTGAAGGCGCGGAGGCGTGCCTTCGAGCGGGGACGCCGCGGGAGCATTCGCGAAGGCATTGCCACGATAGTAGCGGAAGGGCGCCACTTCGACCACCGCGCCGCGCGCAGCTCTCCCCACGCCCGCCGCTAGGGTTCGCCCGTCTCCACGCACACCCTGCTACGTAGCAGCTGGGGCGAGACGCCGAGCTTCTCCAGCGCCCGCACGTGGCAGCACAGCTGGATTGGCTTGCCGGATCCATCCAAAACACGCTGCTTCATCAGGTACGGAAGCGGCGCGTAGTCGGTCTTCAGGTACGCGGTGGAGCGCTCCATGTAGGGCGTTCGGTCGCCGGAATCGTCGTCCGTGAACGAGCGCTCGAGCCAGCGTGATGCCTGCTCGCACCGCAGCAGCTCCGGCTGAGCGGTGCCCGGCCGGTAATGAAAATACCAGCACTCGCGCCCCGGATACACACGGGAGGCCCGCGCCACCATGTCCGCGCCGATGCGGGGCAAGGTGACGACCCGCGCCTCCGCATCGCGAAAGCGCTTGGGGAAAGCGTCGAACACCCAGCCCCGCGCGATGGACTCGCTCAGCCGCCGCTCGTAGATGACGAGCGCGGGCGCGCGCAGCTCAGCCAGCGCTCGGTCCGAGTCGCGATGAATCACGGTGATCAGGCGATCCAGACGGGCCCCCTGCTCGACGATCCAGCTCGCGCTGCCTAAAGCCAGCGCGCACACGAATGCGAGCGGCGCGCTCTGCGGAAAGCGCTCGAGCGCGCGCTCCGCGACGACCCCCGCCATCAAAGCGAACGGCAGCACGAGCTCGTAGTGGTAGATGGAGCCCGTATCCGAGATCCCGGGTGAGTAATAAAAGAACTCGAAAGCGAGCACCGCCCCGCCCACCCCGAGCCACACCCCGCCGCCATGAGCTCGTCTCCCGAGCCCGACCCAGGCCGCTACGATCGCGAGTGACCACGGGAGCCCGAGCAACCAGGCGTTGCAGCGCACGGCTACGACGAGCAAGTTCTCCAGCGCGGTGCGGACGCCATGCTCGAAGGTGCTGGAGACCCAGACTTTGCCGAAGCCGTAGTGCTCCGCGCCGCACTGTAGGAACCAAGGGAGGCGCAGCGGGGAGCCGGTGAGCAGCCGGTTGTAGGCGAGCAGACCGAGCAGACCAGCGGCGCTGGCCACGGTCAGAACCCCCAACCCGACGTAGCTTCGGCGACGCCATAGCCGCACCAAGAGCGCGCAGCCGACGACCGCGCCAATGGGAATCATCGATTGAGGGCGCGTCAACACCCCTGCCCCGAAGGACAGCCCCGCGAGCAGCGCGCCGCGCCACGCGCGCTCGCCGGCTGCGAGCTCGTAGCCGAGGCCCATGAGCACGACCCACATCAAGCAGCTGGCGTGCGATAGACCAGTCGCCGAGGTGAAGTGAACCATCGGCGAGCACGCGAGCGCGATGGTGGAGAGCGCGGCCAGGCGCGGACCCGAGCTGAGGGTCAGGGCGCGGCGCCACGCAAGCAGCGTAACGAGCACGACCACGAGGTGTGAAATCGCGGGAATTCCCAGAAAAATTCCCGGAATTTGGAGGATCGGCTCACCTGGCAAGTACTTGATGGAGTAGCCGAGGCGCGTCGGGATCGTGAAGGTGTCGGCCGGATTCACGCCCAGCTCCGGCCCGGCTACGTGCCCCCGACGGAAGAAGCCTGCCTGCATGGCGTAGGCGAGCTCGTCGTCTACTATCGCGCGGCCGCGCAGCACGCCCAGCATGAGCGCCGCGGTGATGAGCACGCCCAGCGCGATTGCCCAGCGCGCGAGTCGCGACCAGCTGCGGGGCGCCGGAAGCGACACGTAGTGCTTCGCGCCCCAAAACAACAGCAGGAGGCCAGGACCCAGCAGCAACACGCGCCGTACGTGGCCCCAGAGCTGCTCGTAGGTGAAGCCCCGCATGGGGCTGTACGGCAGGGGCCCCGGCGTGAACGGCGCGTAAGCGAACTCGAACGCGCCGTGAGGCTCTTGCCATTGCCAAGCGAAGTACGACGCGACGCAGGCAAGCCCGACCGCGAGCGCACAAGGCGGAAGGAGCGAGCGGGCCGAATGCGCCATCAGTCCTTGGGTGGCGGAAACGTCCGCCGAATCAAGCGGGGGATGAGGCGGCCGCCTTGGTGCTCGGCGTCCGCCCCCCGCTCACCCTCCTCGTGGTACTCGGCGTCCTGATTCACGCGCCAAAGGTCGTACTCCTCTTTGCCGGCCAAGATGTTCCGCACGCAGAGCATGGCGGTCATCATCGAGTGATCTTGGTTGTTGTACTTGTGCATGCCGTTGCGGCCCACGACGTGCAGCCCTGGGTAGCGGCTCCGTAGCTCGGCCCGCACATCCGACACGTTCTTCGCGTACTCGAAGTCGTAGACCGGGTACGCCTTGGGCTGCCGCACGACCACCGCGTCGACCACGTCCGCCGGGTCGATGAGGCCGATGGTGCTCATCTCGCGCTTCGCGAGGCGCACGAGCTCGTCGTCGCTGCTCTCCCACAGGCCGTCGCCGACCTGGCAAAAGTACTCGCATCCGTACGAGGCGTACGCGGGGTCCGGCACCATCTCCGGTGACCAAGATTTGAAGTTTTGAATGCGCCCCACCTTCACGTCCTCGTCTTGGATGTACACCCAGTTATCGCGGAATTTGCCGCGTTCTTTGGCGATGAGCACGACGATGAGGAAGTCCCGGTAGCGAAGCCGACCCGCGGCCGCGCGCGCCCCTTCGCTCACCGAGGGCGTGAGCAGGCTCATGAGCTCCCGAAGCGGCGCGGTGCTGATGACGTGGTCGGCCTCCAGCACGTGCGTGTCCCCTTCTTCGCTAGACCGATGAGTGACGCGCCACACCCCCGTCGACTCCACGCGCTCCAAACCGACCACGTGACGGCCCATGCGGAGCACACCGCCCAGCTCGCGCACGCGCTGGGCCGCGGCGTCCCACATCATGCCGGGGCCGAGCCGCGGGTAGCGGAACGTCTCAATCAGCGTTTTGGCGACCTTCCCCTTTTCGCCGCGGCCCTTCAGCGCCGATAAGAGCGCGCTGCTGAGTGAGAGCCCTTTGATGCGCTGAGCCGCCCAGTCTGCCGAGATCTCCCGGCAGCTCATGCCCCACACCTTCTCCGTGTAAGTCTTGAAGAAGATGCGAAACAAGCGGTCCCCGAACTGATTGGTCACCCAGTCTTGAAAGCTCTTGGGGTTTTCGACCGGGTCCAGGCGGGCGCGCGCGTAGGAAGCGACGCAGAGAGCCGCCTCTTGCGCGCCCAACTTGGCCAGCGCCTCCAGCGGCTTGAGCGGATACGAGAAGAACTTACGGCGATAGTAGATGCGGCTGCTACGAGGCCGCTCCAGCATGTCGTCCGGCAGCAGCTCCGACCACAGCTCCTCCACCTCCTTGGATTTGGAGAAGAAGCGGTGCCCGCCGATGTCGAACCGGTAGCCCTTGTATTTCGCGGTCCGCGAGATGCCCCCGACCTCCAACGCGTCGGCTTCGAAGACGGTGGTGGGCACGCCTTGCTTGGCGAGCAGGTATGCCGCGGTGAGGCCGGCGGGGCCTGCGCCGATGACGGCAACGCGAGGGAGAAGCTCGGGCATGGCCCCGAAACTAGCTCAGCCGCGAGCGCTTTCGCTCACGATTCGACGTCTCCACTCTCTTGCGCGTCTTCTTCGTCGTCGCCCAGGCCCAGCTTCTTGAGGCGGTAGCGCAGCGAGCGGAAGGTGATCCCGAGCAGCTCGGCGGCGCGCTTTCTGACCCCGCCGCTGCGCTCCAGCGCCGCGAGGAGGAGCCGGCGCTCGGCTTCACTCAGGACGTCGTCCAGATTCAAGCCTTCTTGCGGCAGCTCCAGGAGCCGCTGGGCGGGCGCGGCGGCGTGGCCGCTGATCGACTCGGGGAGATCGCCGAGGCCAATGACGCGCGAAGCGGAGAGGGCCACCGCGCGCTCGATCACGTTCTCCAGCTCCCGCACGTTGCCTGGAAAGCGGTAGGAGGTGAGCGCGCGCAGACCGTCGGGCGTGAAGCCGACCACGTCCTTGCCCATCTCGGCCGCGAAGCGACGGATGAAGCGCTCCGCGAGCAGCGGCACGTCCTCCGGTCGGTCTCGGAGCGGCGGCAGCGTCAACCGAATGACGTTCAGTCGGTAGTACAGGTCTTGACGGAACTTGCCGCTCGCTACGTCCGCTTCCACGTCGCGGTTGGTCGCAGCGAGCACACGCACGTCCACCGGCACCTCTTGCGCCGCACCGACGGGGCGCACGCTGCGCTCTTGGAGCACGCGCAGCAGCTTGACCTGGAGGCTGAGCGGCAGCTCGCCCACTTCGTCCAGCAAGACGGTGCCGCCGTCCGCCTGACGAAAGAGGCCCAAGCTCTTGCTCGCGGCACCGGTGAACGCGCCCTTCTCGTGGCCGAAGAGCTCGCTCTCCATCAGCGCCTCCGGCAGCGCGCCGCAATTGACGACGAGGAAGGGCCCCGCGGCTCGGTCCGAGCGCTCGTGAATGGCGCGCGCCACCCGCTCCTTGCCGGTGCCGCTCTCGCCCGTGATGAGCACGGTGGTGCGAGCGCTCGCGATGCGGCTCGCGAGCTCCAGCACTTGGCGCATCGCCAGGCTCTTTCCGAGCACCTCGGTCGAGGAGATGCGCGAAAGGTGGGCTTTGAGTCGCTGATTCTCGACGACGATGGCCCGCTTCTCGATCGCCTTACCGACGAGCGCCGCGAGCTCTTGCGCGTCGAAGGGCTTGGCGACGAAGTCGTAGGCCCCGGAGCGCATCGCCGAGAGCGCATTCTCCATCGTGGAGTGGGCCGTCACCAGGATGACCTCCGTAGCGGGGCTTCGATTTTTCGCCGCCGCCAGCACGTCGAGCCCCGAGCCGTCTGGCATCGAGAGGTCCGTCACGATGGCTGGAAACGGCTGCGGCGCGCTGGCAATCGCGTCCAGCGCCGCCCGGCAGCCGGGGGCGCTGACGACCGCATAGCCCTCGCGGCGGAACAGAATCTCTAGCATTTGCCGGAGCCCCGGCTCGTCCTCGACGAGCAAGAGCGTCACCTTCGGCGGGACGATGGAGGTCACGACAAGAATGTCAGGGTAGTGCGGGTTCGGCCGCGCCTGCTAGGCTTTTGAAGCCGCGCTCCCTTATCGCTCGGCGTTCGGCGCTTTCCTTCGATGCGTGTCCTTCTCCCCTTCGCGCTTTCTGCCGTAGGCCTCCTCGGCCTGGCTTGCTCGTCCGCCAACGACGAGCCGGGCGGCACCTCAGGGTCTGCCGGCACCGCCACGGTGGGCAGCGGCGGCAGCGCCGGCGACAGCGCCGTTCCCCGAAAGCTGGAGATTCAGGATCTCGGCGTCATCGAGGCGCGCGCCGCGATCGACTTTACCGTTCGGGCCCAGCCCCCCGGCGTTTACAAGGTGCAGCTCTCGCTACCGAGCACCAAGGGGGATCCGCTCGACGCAGTGCTGGACCGCTCGGAGGTGGAGACGGACGCGGATGGCCTCGCGCACGCGCAGCTCACCACCCCCAGCTCGCCGACCACCTTCGCGCTGCGCGCCAGCGTCGGCTCGGTGGTCGCCACGCAGACGCTGATCCTGGAAGACGGCGGCGTCGCAACGGTGCAAGTCGAACCACGACGGCCGAATCTGAGCGCGCTACGCGACATCACGACCTGGATCGCCAGCGCCCACGCCGACAAAACTTGCGCGGAGCTGCCGGGCATCCCGCCGGAGGACGGTCCCTTCCCGGCCCCCGTCGCCGGCAAGACCGACGCGCCCATCATTCCGAGCGTGCCCGCCGGCAAGCGGCTGGCCATCACCTTGCGCTCCGGCCACTTCATCGGGGGATGCACGACGGTCGAGTCCCTGCCTCCGGGCCCGGTCACGAGCCCCCAAGTCGTGGTGGTGTCTTTGCTGAACCGGCCTATCGATCTCTCGGCCTCGTACCTGACGCTCTCGTTCGGGCTCGATGACGCGGGCGGAGGATGGCAATCCTTGCTCACGGAGGCGGGCGAGCGCGCGCAGAGCGCTCTGCTCGGCTCGAGCGCGGACGACGTCGACGCGATCCTCGACGCCATGCGCGAGGCCAGTGGGGACTCACGTCAGGCCTTCGAGAACGCGCGCACGGCCGAGCTGTGGGACGACGCGCTGAGGGCCCGCTGGGGCGCCGGCGCCGCGACGAAGGTGCGAGATCTGCTCGGCTCGTGGCTAGTCGCGGGCCGCGCGCGATTCGCGGCGGCGGAGCCGACGTTTCGCGGCTCGCTCTCGCCGTTGCCGCAGTCGACCACGAGCGACGCCAGCGCCGCACGTCTGGAGCTATCGACGGTGGCGTCGGTGAGCGCGGCGACGGCCGGCTTCGCGCAAAGCGCTCAAGTCTCTTGGAGCGCCAGCCCGGACGACACGGTCGCGCTCGCCACCGATTTGTACTTCGTGCGCTCACGGCTGGCGACCGCGCTGGCAGAAGGCGCCGCGCTCGACGCGTCTCCGAGCGCAGCGAACGCTGCCAGCGCGCTCGCGGAGGCGCTGGATTGCTCGGGCATCGCGGTGGGCCTGGCCCAGGCAGGGGTCGACACCGCGGTCGGCTATGGCACCTGCACCGCGGACTGCTTGGCCGAGCTTTGCGAAGGAGCGCTGACCGCGCTGTGGAGCCGAGCCGGGGATGCAGAAGGGCTCACGCCGACCCGGCTCAGCTTCACTGCCACCGGCAAGGCGTACGTCGGCGACGACGCGGAGATCGCGGGCCTGACCGGCGCGTGGATTGGCGAGCTCGAGGGAGGTGGAACCAAGGTAGCCACGCGCGGCCCGGTCACCGCCGCCACGCCCCTCCCCGTGAAGTAACGGGGTGTCAGCTCGCGTCCCGCAGGGCGCGCCGAAGATCCAAAACGAACGCGTAGGCCCAGAGCCCCGCCTCCACCGACACGAGCGTGCCGGCTCGAGCCTCACGCACCAGGCTCCGAAACTTGAGGTAGCGCCGCGGCTCCACTCCGAGGAGCAGCGCCACCAGCGCGGGGTCGCGAGGAGCGTCGTGCGCGGAGCCCGCGAGCGCGGCGCCGCTGGCGAGAGAGCGCGTGACGAGCTGATCCATCGCCGAAAGCGCGGCCGCGGGATCTCCGAGAGAGAGCGCGCTCTCCACCACCTGCACGACGCCCTGCTCGGAGCCGGAGAAAAGCGGAGCAAAGCTGAACGAGCCGCCCGCGGCCGACGCGGCCACGGGTCGTTTGGGCGAAGGACGCACCGCCGCCTCAGCCGCGGTGCCGCCGTCCCGCTGCGCGGGCAGCGTGATGTTGGCGACCGGCAGCGGCGGTGGCGAGGGCATCACCAACTCGGGCCGCGGCTCCGTGGGGAGCTCGTCTTGCTCACCCGTCACCGCCCGCGCCGCCGCCTCGCCCACGTCCGCCTCGGGCAGGTCCGACAAGCGTAGCCCGCTGGGGGCCCGGATCGCAGGCGCGCGAGCTGGAAGTGCGGGCGAGGACGGAGCGTTCTCCGCGCGGCGCAGCGCCTCCACCAGGCCTCCCTCCGGCAGCTCCAGCGATGCGCGCTCCAGGTGACGTGACTCCGGCACGCGCCGGTCGAAGTCATCCATCACCGCCCGCGTGACCGCCTCGAGCGCTTCGTAGACGCCCTCTCCGCTCGTGGCGGTGGTCGCGAAGGAGGGCGCGGCGTGGCGGTTGAGCGCGCGCTCGAGCTCGTCTATCGGCGTGACGTCGTAGAGGTCACGTTTGTTGTACTGCACGACGTGAGGCACCTCGCTCAGCGATTTACCGTGAGCGTGGAGGTTGTCTTTCAGGTTCTCCAGCGTCTCCAGGTTGGCGTCTTCCCTCGCCCGCTGTGAGTCGAACACCATGACGATGCCGTCTGCGCCCGTGAGCACCAGCTTGCGCGTCGCGTTGTAGTGCACCTGACCGGGCACGGTGAAGAGCTGCAGCCGCACTCCCATGCCCCGAACGTGGGGCACGCGGATGGGCAAAAAATCGAAGTAGAGCGTGCGGTCTACCGGCGTGGCGAGACTCACCATTTTACCGCGATGCTCGGGCTTCGCGGTGGCGTGGATGTGCTGCAGCGTGGTCGTCTTTCCGCCGAGCCCCGGTCCGTAATAAACGACCTTGAAGACGAGCTCCCGCGCGAGCGGATTGACGACCGGCATGAGGGCGAAGCGAGAGCCTACCCCGATCGGCGCGGCTAGGGCTGGACTTCTTCGCCGCGCGCGATTTCGAGCGCGCGCGCCTGCTTCCAAACGGGGGAACGGGCCGAAAGAACGAGTGAGCCGACGCTAGCGAGCACGCAAATGGCGGCGAGGATGCGCAGCGGCACTGCGCGCAGCTCGGGGCGCTTTTCCCACTCGAACAAGCGCGCCAAGAGCACGCCCACGAAGAACCCGCCCAGGTGCGCGGCCGTATTCATAGCTGGCATGGCAAAGTGCCAGATGAGCGCGCCGAGCAGGTAATTGACCAACTGGCGCTTCCAGGCCGGATCGCGCGTGCCCCACATTCGGCCGATTTCCGCCCCTAATAAGCCAAAAAGAGCGCCGCTCGCGCCCGCGGTGGGCGGGGAGGAGCCGTAAAGGCGCTCGTACCACCACTGGCTCACGGCGAAGCCCAGCACACCCGTGATGGTGAAGAGCACCAAGAACCGAGCCGTGCCGTAGCGGCGCTCCACCTCGCGCCCCAGGCCAACCAGACCGAACAGGTTCATCGCAATGTGGAAGAGCCCCAGGTGTAGGAAAACAGCGGACAGCAGCCGCCACGGCTCGGCGTAAACCAGATCCGCGAACAGCACCCCGAAGCGCAGGAGGCTGCTGAGCTTGAAGCTGCCGGCCACGGAGAGCTCCAAGCGAAACGGACCGTCCGAGACCATGAGCAACGCGTAGACGACGAGGCAGATCAGCGCGACGAGCTTCGTTCCCGGCGCGCCGTCCGCGGAGAAGTCGCCCCAAAAGCCACCCAGCGACGCCTGCACCGGGCCGGGGAAGCGCTTCTTGCAGTAGAAACAGCTGCTGTCCTCGACAGAGTTGAGCTTGCCGCAGTTCGGACAGACGCGAGAGCCGGAAGCCATGTGCCGCCCGGGTAGCCTGGCGCTCGCCGCGGCGCAAATAGCCAAGCGCTGCGTGTAAGCGCCCGCCGCGCGCCGGCGTTACGACGCAGTGCTGGCCCACGCCGCGACCTGCCGCGACCTCTCGCGTCGTTTCCTGCCTCTTCAGGCCGATCCTGGTAGAAGGCATGGTTTCGTGTCAGCCGATGGGCCCAATCGACCGCAACCGAGCGGGTTTCCAGACAGCGCGTTCCTCGCCGAAGAACAGGCTTTGTGCGAGCGGGCTCGGGAGGGCGACCGGGTCGCGCTGGGACAGGTGCTTCGCCGACACGGTCCGCGGCTGTACCGCTCCGTGCTGCTACCCCGCCTCGGCTCCGTGGCGGCTGCGGAGGACGCGCTGGGCGTGACGTACTTGAAGGCGGTCGAGCGCTTCGAGCAATTTCGGTGGCAAGCGGTCGGCATTTACCCGTGGCTGCGCGTCGTGGCGCTGAACGTTGCCATCGACCACTTGCGCCGCAGCAAGCGCGAGGCCTTTTTCCAGCCCGAGGATCTGGAGCGCGAGCTCGACGGCACGGTGGCGCTCGAGCGAACGGCGAGCGAAAGCGAGGCCGCCGATCTCGCCTTGGCGCGCCAGCGCGTCCTCGAGGTCCTCGGGCGCATCCACCCTCGCTACGCCCAGGCTCTCACGCTCCGGATCTTGGAGGAGCGTCCTCGCGACGCCTGCGCCGCCGCGCTGAACGTGTCTCCGGCCACGTTCGACGTCGTGCTGCACCGCGCAGTGGCTGCGCTAAAGAAGGAGCTCGCCCGTGAGCCAAGCTGACGACCAGGAGCCGTTCTTGCTGCCCGAGGAGGAGGCCGAGGTGCTGGCCCTGCTTCAGGCCGCAGTCCGCCCGAGCGAGCTCGATCCGAAGGTGCACGAGCTGCTCCTGGCGGTGGCGCTCGAGGACCCACTCGCGCCGCCCAGCGAAGCGGAGCTCGTCGAATCGGCCCGGCTGCGCGACGCGCTCGCCGACGGCCGCCCCCACCCCGACGCCGGTTTGCTGAGCGCGCTCGGCGCGCCGTTCGGGACCGCAATCGATGGCGACGCCGTGGATCGCGCGCTCGCGGCGGCCTCTGCGACCCCGCCGGCTGCGGAGGCTCCGCGTCGGAGCGTGGTGTACGTCCTGTTCGGCGGCGCCAGCGCGGCGCTCGCGGCGGCGGCCGCGGTCGCGCTGCTCTTCGCGGCGCCGAAGCCCGAGCCGTCCGCCGCGACACCGACCGCGCCGCAATGGGTGCGGCCGCGCAGCACCGAAGAGCTCTTCGACGAGCGCTTCGAGACGAGCGGCACGACCGCGCGGATGGATCGCATCGCGAGCGCCCGGGGCCGTGACCTGCGTGACAACCGCTACGCCGCGTGGGGGCTGAGGTGAGCCGCTCTTCTTGGCTTTTGCTGCTCGTGCTGGCGCTCGGGGCGTGCTCCCGGAGCGAGCCGCGCGGGGACGCACCTCGTGACTGTGGACCGAGCGGGCCGGTCGTGGACACGGCGCTGCTCGCGTTCTTGAGCCAGGCGCGCAGCGCGCACCATGTAGCAGACGCGCGCGAGGCTTCCGGGGACGGCGCCGCGGCGCTGCGAGCCCTTCGGGGCCTCACCGAAGCGGTCAAACCGCCAGGAGCGCCGCCGGAGGTGGAAGAGGTACTGGCGGATACCCGCGCTCGAATGGCCGATTTACTGAGCCAGGCGGGGCAGTTCGACGAAGCCGACGCCGCGATCGCCGCCGGTCTACGGAACGCGCCGGGGCCAAGCTACTTTCGAGGGCACCTCATGGAAGTGCGAGGCGCGGTCGAAGAGCGTCGAGAGAAGGCGCTGCGTGGCCAGGGTCGCGGCCAGGAGGCCGACAGCGCCCGTGAGCGCTCCTTGGCTGCCTACGAGGAGGCCATGAAGATTCAGGCCGAGGTGATCGACCAATCACTTAGGCGCGCAGGGCCTGCGCCTTCGGCGTCCAAATGAGCTAGAGTCCTCGAGAGTTACGGGACGAGCTCTTGACTCCTGAGACACCTAGCCGCGTGCCCCGGCTGCTGCCAGGGACGGACCTTCGAGGCCTTCCCCTCAGTCCGGCGGAGGCTTTCATCGTTTCCCGCGTGGACGGCGTGACGAGCGTCGCGGACATCTCCGAGCAGACCGGCAAGTCGCTCGAGGTGGTGAGCGCGCTACTGGACCGACTCGTCGCGCTCGGCGCGCTCTCGTTGGAGAATCCGCCGCCCACCGCGCCCCGCGCATCTCCGGCCCCTGCTCCCCGCCCCTCCGGGTCACTGCGCGTCGGCCCGATCGTGGAGACGAGCGCGCTCTTGGACGTGCGGCACCCCGCGGCCTCGCTGTACGACCCCGCCGAGCTGGACGAAGCGGTGGATATCGACCTGCCGCGCCGCCGGCAGATCCTGGACCTCTATTATCACCTCGACGAGCTCGATCATTATCAGCTGTTCGGCATCGATCCGAGCGCCGACAAAAAGGCGGTGAAGTCGGCCTACTTCGAGGTCGTCAACGTCTTCCACCCCGACCGCTATTTCGGCAAGAACGTGGGCAGTTTCAAGCCCAAGCTCGAGAAGGTGTTCGCGCGCCTGACCGAGAGCTACAACGTGCTATCTCGAAGCCAGAGTCGCGCCGAATATGACGCGTACCTGACCGCGCAGTCGAGGACGCGCGCGTTCGACGCGGGTCAAAGCGAGAGCGCTGCGCACCAAGCGGCGATGCAAGAGGTGATGCGGCGCATCCAAGCCGAGGCGAGCGTGGAGGCGCGACGCACTTCCGCCGCGCCTGCGCCGCCCCCGCCCCCGCTAGGCCGCGCGCACCAGAGCCTGAGCCCCGCGCCTTCGCCTGGGTCTCAGCCTTCTCTTCGCCCCTCCGCCTCACTGCGTCCGACCGATCCGGAAGAACGCCGCCGCGCCCTCGCCCGAAAGCTGGGTCGTCCCGGGAGTGCGCAGAGCCAGGAGCGCGACGCGGTCGAGGCGGAGTCCGAGCACCGGCGCGTGGCGGAGGAGAACAGCGCTCGACAGACATGGGCCGCCGACGAGCTCAAGCGTCGCTACCAGGAGCGGATGCAGCAGGCGCGGGGCCGGCAGGTGGATGTCTACACTCGAGCGGCCAAGCAAGCCCTGGAGAAAGGAGACAACGTAGGCGCGGCCAACGCGCTGCGCATCGCGGTCTCCCTGAGCCCGGAGGATCCCGCGCTCACGGAGCGACTTAACGAAGTCGCAAGCCGTGCGCGGGTGGACCTATCGAAGAGCTACCTCGAGCAGGCCGAGTACGAAGAGCGCGACGAAAAGTGGCTCGCGGCCGCTAAATCTTACGCGCGAGTGCTCGCGGGCCGGCCCGAAGCGAAAATCTACGACCGGGTGGCGCATTGCCTGCTCTCGGGCAGCGGGGACCTGCGCGAGGCGGGGGAGATGGCCAAAAAGGCCGTCCTGATGCGCCCGGACAGCGCCGCCTACAGAGTTACCCTCGCTCGTTTCTACCTGAAGGCGGGCATGAAACAGAGCGCCGAGGGTGAGCTCTCCAGAGCAGCGACGCTGGCCCCGACCGATGATAAGGTAACGGATTGGGTCCGGCGGCTGAAGCGCGAGCTCGGCTGACCGCACCGCCAACTCACCAACGGAGCTTCGAATAGGCGATATGGAGCGCGTCATCGGCATCGATCTCGGGACCACTAACTCGTGCGTCTCGATCCTCGAGGGAGACACCCCGGTCGTCATCCCCAACCGCGGCGGCTACAAGACCACGCCCAGCGTCGTGGCCGTAACGGAGGCCGGCAAGCGCCTGGTCGGGCACATCGCCAAGCGGCAAGCGATCACCAACGCGGAGAACACCGTTTACGCGGCCAAGCGTCTGATCGGGCGCAAGTGGAACTCGCCGCAGGTGAAGAACGCGATCATGACGTCGAGCTACTCGATCGTCGAGGGCCCGCACGCGGACGTTCGCATCAAGCTCCGTGACAAGACTTATTCTATCCCGGAGGTGTCCTCGATCGTCCTCCAGGAGATGAAGATCATCGCCGAGGACTACCTGGGCGAGCCGGTGAAGAAGGCGGTCATTACCGTTCCCGCCTACTTCAACGACAACCAGCGGCAGGCCACGAAGGACGCCGGCGCCATCGCTGGTCTCGACGTGATCCGCATCATCAACGAGCCGACGAGCGCTTCGCTCGCTTACGGCTACGGCAAAGATCTGGATCGCACGGTCGCGGTTTACGATCTCGGCGGCGGCACCTTCGACGTGAGCATCCTCGAGATCGGCTCTCATGGTGTGTTCAAGGTGATCAGCACGACCGGCGACACCTTCCTCGGCGGTGAGGATTTCGACGCTCGGATCATCGACTGGCTGATTGGGAGCTTCCAGGAGGAGCACCAGATCGACCTGCGTCAGGACCGCATGGCGCTCCAGCGCCTGCGCGACGCAGCCGAAAAGGCCAAGTGCGAGCTATCCAGCGTGCGAGAGACGGAGATAAACCTTCCGTTCATCATCTCCACCGGTCGCAACGAAGCCTTGCACCTGCAGCGCAGCCTCTCCCGTCAAACCCTGGAGAAGCTGACGGAAGATCTCGTCGAGCGCACGGTAGACATCTGTCGCCAAGCGATAGGCGACGCCAAGCTGGACGTGGACGAGATCGAAGACGTCATCCTCGTCGGCGGTATGACGCGCATGCCCGCAGTGCAGCAAGCAGTCGCGGGGTTCTTCGGCCGGGACCCGAACAAGAGCGTCCATCCGGACGAGGTCGTGGCCATGGGCGCAGCCATCCAGGGCGCCGCCCTCGTTCAGGAAAAGCAGGACATGATCTTGCTGGACGTCACGCCGCACGCCCTCGGCATCATGACGTTCGGGAGCTACTTCGAGGAGCTCATTCCCCAGAACACCACCGTGCCGACGAGCCGCACGAAGATCTTCACTACCAGCCGGGACGACCAGACCGCGGTGAAGATCCTGGTCATGCAAGGGGAGAGCAAGCGTGCGGACGACAACGAGCTGCTCGGCGAGTTCATCCTCACCGGCTTGCGCCGTGCCCCCAAGGGTCACGTGGAAATCGAGGTCACCTTCGAGATCAACACGGACGGCATCGTCAGCGTTCACGCCAAGGACCTGGAGACCGGCCAGGCCCAGTCGATTCAGGTAACCGCCACCAGCGGGCTCACCCAAGACGAGGTGAAGAACATGATGTCGAGCGCCCAGGACTATTTGGTGGAGCGCCGCTCGGACGAGCAGTTCGAAGGCGCGAAGCAGGAAGCGGAGACGCTCATGTCCGAAATCGAGCACATGTTCCCGGAAATAGAGCGGGTGGTGGGCGGCGCGGACTTCGGGCGGGACGCCATTGCCAAGGCGCGCAGCGCGGTCGACAAGACCCGCGCCGCGATCGCCGCCAAGGATACGACCCTGCTCAAAGAGCAGGTCGACCAGCTCGCGCGTACGCAGCGCATGTTCAAGGGAGTGGTCTCGCGCGGCTGAGGGGTGCCGCACGGCAGGACCCCACCATGGCCGACGAGACCCGGAAGCCTCCGATCCCATCGCGCCCGACGTCGATGCCGCCGGAGGTACCGGTGGACCTGGACTCGAGCTGGGATGACGACACGGTGCCGCGCTTCGAGCTGGACGACCCCATGTCGGAGAGCGCCTTCGATCGCGTCACCGCGGTCCCGGAGCTTCCGGCCGAAGCGTTTGCGAAGCAGTTGATGTCGGGGCAGCAAGCGGACACGGCGCCGCCCGGCGCCCTGCCTCCGGAGAGCGAATCGCGCGGGCTGCCCCGGCTCGCGAGTGAGCCGCCGGTCGTCTCGGTTCGGCCGCTGAACCCGATGGAGATGCAGGAGGCCCCGCGCCCCGCGCGAGCGGCCTCGGTCGCCGACCTCGCGCTCGAGCTCGAAGACGAGCCGTACGCGGGGACCTCACCAACGAGCGTGACCGCGCGCCCGGGTAAAAGGGGCGACGCCCCGCCGGAGCTCGATTCGACCGCCTTCGAGCTGGACATGGAGCAGGCGCCGCCGACGGCTCGGGCTCCCTTCACCTCGCAGCTGGGGCGCGACCCGAGGGACCCCTTGCTGGAGCTGGATTTGGGGGACGTGGCGCGGTCCGGGCCGCCACCCGCCGTCCTCGTCCCCTCGCCGCCCAGCAGCCGTCGCGAGCAGGGCATCGGGGAGATGAAAGATCGCTACGCGATGGGGGACTTCAGCGGCGCCCTGCTCGTGGCCGAAGGGCTACTGGAAGACAACGCGGACGACATCGACGCTCAGCGCTACGCGCAGAGCTGCCGGGACGTGCTGACCCAAATGTACAGCGCTCGCCTCGGCACGCTCACGCAGCGGGTGCGGGTCGCGGTGCCGAGTGACCAGATCCGCTGGCTCTCCCTGGACCATCGCTCCGGCTTCGTGCTCTCGCTGATCGACGGGTCATCGACGGTGGAGGAGCTGCTGGACATCAGTGGTATGAACCGGCTGGATGCGCTGCGAATCCTCTACACGCTGTACGACCAGCGCGTCATTGCGCTCGGCTAGCCTCGGCCTGCTCTTGAGCATGGCTCCGGCCGCGCACGCGGCGCCGGCGCTCGAGCGCCCGGAGCACGTGGCCTCCTACGTGCTTTCTGCGAGGCTGGACGAAGCTTCGCACCGGGTCAGCGGGCGAGGCAGCATCGAGCTCTTCAACTACACGGAGCAGCCACTCTCGGAGGTGTACCTGCACCTGTACATGAACGCTTTCAAGAACGACGAGAGCTTGTTCTTGCGCTCGCCTTTCGGCGCGGGGCGTAGCGGCCAGCACGGCAGCAAGTGGGGCTACATCGACGTGAAGCGCTTGGTCACTCGGGAGGGCGCGGTGGACCTTTGGCCCGCGCGCGGCGCCAAGAGCCCGGGAGACCCGCAAGACGAGACCGACGTCCGGCTTGCCTTGCCGCAAACCCTGGAGCCCGGGAAGCGGCTCACGCTGGACGTGGAGTTCGAGGTCCAGTTGCCGGAGGTGGTCGAGCGCACCGGCTACGTGCAGGATTATCACTTCGTCGCGCAGTGGTTTCCGAAGCTGGCGCGGCTCATGCCGGACGGCACGTTCGCGCACTTCACGTTCCACCCGCAGTCGGAGTTCTACGCTGATTTCGGCCGCTACGACGTCACCCTGGACGTACCGGCCTCGCACGTGGTGGGAGCGAGCGGCCAGTGTGAGGCGGCGCCAGCCTCGCCCGGCCGCCGGGTGCTGCGTTGCCGCGCCGAGGACGTGCACGACTTCGCCTGGACGAGCTGGCCCGGCTTTCAGGAGGTGCGGCAGAGCGTGGCCGGGGTGGACGTGCGCGTGCTCACGCCGCCTGGCTACGCGCGCAGCGCCGCCGTGGAGCTGGACACCGTGCGCTTCGGCCTCGAGCATTTCGGCAAGCGGTTCGGGCGCTACCCCTACCCGACGCTGACGGTCGTGCACCCGCCGAGCGGCGCTTCCAACTCCGGCGGTATGGAGTACCCGACGCTCATCACGACCGGCGGCCCTTGGTACACCCCTTGGAGCGGGGCGCGCGCGATCGAAGCGGTGACGATCCACGAGCTCGGCCACCAGTGGTTTTACGGACTGTTCGCCAGCGACGAGCACCGCTACCCGTTTTTGGACGAGGGAGTGAACAGCTACGCGGAGCATTCTTCGCTCTCCGCGCGCTACGGCGACGGCTCGGCCTTCGCCGGCTTCGGGCTGCGTATCTCGAGCGAGGCGCTGTCACGAGCGATCGCCGCCGAGCGAGGCGCGGACGAACCGATCGCCCAAGGCGCGGCCGATTTCTTCAGCTTCCGGAGCTTGGGCGCGATCGTTTACAGCCGCACCGCGACCGTGCTGAGCACGCTCGAGCGCGTGTATGGCAAGGCCAACTTGGACCTGGCCCTGGCCGACTACGCGCAGGCGGCGCGGTTCCGTCACCCCGAGCCAGCCACCTTGGTGCAGGCCATCCGTGGGCGCTTGGGAGAGGTCGCGGCGCGCAACCTGGAGCGAGCGTTGTTCGAGCGAGGCGGCGTGGACTACCTGGTCAGAGAGGTGCAAAGCGCGGCGCTGGACGCGCGAGCCGGCGTCTTCGACGAGAGCGGAGCGCGGCGCACGGTGGCGCGCGCGGAGGGTCGACCTGCCGAGCGCTACGCGGGCCACGCGGTCGTGCTGCGCCACGGCGCGCTGGAGCTTCCGGTCCAGATCGAGCTGCGCTTCGAGGACGGGCACACCGAGCTCCGAAATTGGAGCGGCGACGGCACGCGCTACATCGTGAGCAGCGAGGGGCCTTCGCGGCTCGTCGGGGTCACCGTGGATCCGCAGAAGCGCGTGCTCATCGACGAAAATCTGACCAATAATGCCGCCGCGCGCGAAGCTCAGGGCGCACCGAGGGTGCTCGAGCGCCTCCTCTACGCGGCGGAGCTGCTCCTCGCGGGGGGCCTGCCGTGACGCCGCTCCCTCCCGGGGCAATCCGCGCCCGGCGAAGGCCTTTCGTGATCCTGGCCCTCGCGCTGGGGCGGCTCGGCGCCGGCCTTTGCCTCGCCGCCCCGCTCGCTTCGTTGCTCGCGGAGTCGGGCGTCGGCCAACGCGCGGAGGGCGATCGAGCGCTGTTCGAAGGTGGGGGTTACCTGCTGCTCGAGGTGCTGCGTTTGCAAGGACCTGCGCTCGCCGCGGCGCTTCGCGGCTTGCTGCCGGTGCTCGGTCTCGGCCTCCTGCTCACGGCGCTCGGCAACGCGGCCTTGCTCGTCGCGCTCAGCACGCACGGCCGGCTGCGCTCGCTGGGCTGGCTCGGCCCCGCTCTGGCGCGACTACCCGCGCTGTGCGCGCTCGGAGTCGGCACCGCGCTTGGACAAGGCCTGCTGCTGCTCATCGGCGCGATCGTGGCCGGAGGCGCGCCGGAGGGGCTCACCAACCCGAGGCAAGGCACCGCGCTCCAGCTCGCTGCGTGGCTTGCCGCGCTGCTCGCGGCCGGCGCGCTCGGCGGCTGGGCGGACATCGCCAAAGCGGCGCTGGTGCGCCACGAGAGCCCGCTTTTGGCGGCCCTCGCCCGCGCCTGGCAAGCGCTGCGAAATCGCCCGATTTTCGGCTTGTTCGGCTGGGTTCCGTACGCGCTGCCGTTCGTGCTGGCCGCCTTCGGCGTCGCCTGGCTCACGGGTGTGGTGGACGTCGGTCGCTCCGGCGCCTGGAGGCTCGTCGTCGTGTTCGGGCTCCATCAGTTGGTCGTCGTCGTGGCGGTGGCGTGCCGCGCCGCTTGGTTCGCCCGCGCGCTGCGCGCCGTGTGCGCGGTCCCGTAGCGGTACTCGCTTCCGACCGCGCTACATTTTTGGTGCCGTTCAGCACGACTGATCGATTTGCTTCGCGCCAAGGCACGAAGAGACGTTCGGCTCCCTGAGCGCGCTGTATCAAAGCGCGCCATTGGGAGATCCGGCCCTCTGCAGGGCGCTCGCGGACGCCTGAAGTTGGGGCGCGGCGGGTACTGAGTTGCTCGACCGACGACCGTCACGAGATTGTCATCAACCCGCAGGATTCGTCATCAACATGCCCGCCTTTCGATCTGGCTTCGCTTCCGTTTCGGCGCTTTGCCTCTTGGCCGTCGCCTGCAGTGAGGGCTCACCTTCGGACCCGAGCACCCCGCCCGTAGGCGGCGCCGGCACTGCCGCAGGCACCAGCGGTGCCGCGGGAGCCGCTGCCGCCGGCTCTTCGAGCAGCGGCGCCGCCGCGGGAGGCAGCGCGGGCGCCAGCGCGACGGGCGGGTCGAGCAGCGCCGGAACGAGCGCGATGGGCGGCAGCAACGCCGCGGGAGCTAGCGGCGTCGCCGGAGCCGGCGGCAGCGGCGTCGCCGGAGCCGGCGGCAGCAGCGCCGCGGGCGCCAGCGGCACCGCGGGCACTGGCGGCGCGGCCGCCACCGAGCCCTTCAGCTTCTTCGTGACGAGCTTGGTCGCGATCCGCCGCGAATCCAACAGCGAGGACGGCTTTGGCGGCAAGTTGGGCGGCCTCACCGGCGCGGACGAGATCTGCAAAAAGATCGCCGAGAAGTCCATGCCCGGCGCGGGCGCCAAAGGCTGGCGGGCCTTCTTGAGCACCGCCGCAGAAAACGCGATCGATCGCATCGGCACCGGGCCCTGGTACGACCGTACCGGGCGGCTGGTGGCGATGAACACCGCCGGCCTCCTCGGGACGCGCCCGGCCGGCGACCAAGCGATCATCAACGACCTTCCCAACGAAGACGGCGTACCGAACCGAGCCGGCACCGGCGGCGGCAACGACGACAACCACGACACGATCACCGGCTCCAATGCCATGGGGAAGTACGACGGCGGCTCGACCTGCGAGGACTGGACGAGCGCCACCGGCAGTGACGGCCCGCGCGTTGGCCACAGCTGGCCGGCAATGAGCGGCATGGGGTGGATTCAGGCGCACACCGCCCCCGGTTGCGAGCCGAGCGTCGCCCTCACCCAAACCGGAGCCGGAAGCGGCAACGGCATCGGCAACGCGGGTGGGTACGGCGGCTTCTACTGCTTCGCGCTCAAGCCTTGAGGCGACTACAAGTTCGCGCCAACGTTGCCGATCGAGATGCTCGGCCCGAAGATGAACGCCGGCGAATGGTCGTCGCGCGAGATCGGAAACTCCAGCCAGCCGTGCAGGTTGATGGACGCCTCGGCGGCTTGGAGGCGGTTGGCGATCGGAATGCTGAGGCCCAAGCCAATCGGCACACCGACCTCCGTCAGGCTCTTGCCGGTGGTGCTGACCGAGTTGGCGAGGCCGATCACCATCACGCCTCCCTCGAGCCCAATCAGGCCCTCTTTACCGTCGTTGGTGAGCCAGGTAAGCCGCGAGATCACGGCAAAGTTGAGGGAAAGCAGCCCGCTGTGGTCCTTGTCGCCGAAGCGGTAGAGGCCAGCGGGGATCGCGGAGGTGGCGTACAGGCGCACGTTTCCGTTGCCCAGAATGACTGACCACTGCACGGCCGGTCCGCCCGCGTTGAGCTCGGAACCGGCGACATAGTGATCGTCCCCCGCGTCGTGCGACACCCGCACCACGACGCGGTCGAAGGGGGTCGTCACCCCTTGCACCCAGATTTGCCGCGGCTCGCGACCGGGGCCGATCTCGAGTGTGTCCTTCAGGCGCCCTTCCGAGCGCGGCGCGCCGTCCGCGGAAAAGACGTCGATGCTGAGGGTGATGCGTTGCCGCCCGTTCTCACGCCGCAGCCGCTGCCGGTGCACGGTGACGCGGCAGCTATCCCGGTACGAAAACGGGAGGTTGATGGGGTCACCGGGCCGCAAAGTGACGGATTTCCCGCTCGGCCCGCACTTGAATTCCACGAGCGGGGGACCGCCGCTCATGCTGGGGCCCAGCGGCACCGGCACGTTTGCTTCGTGGATCTTGCGCTGGATGGGGTCGGTGGCGATGGCCAGGTCCACCTCACCGAGCACGGAGGGCACGGCGTCGCTACGCAGCGCGAACTGCAGCTGCGCATAGCCCTCCGCGTCCGCATCCCCCACGATGGTCATGCGCGCGCCTTCTTGGCCGGCGGTGTACACGTTGGGAAGTGAGACGAGCTGCCAGTGCTCGTCCGTGCCGAAGCGCGACACGTTCACGAAGGCAGGTCGGTTGGTGGGGATGAAGTCGATGCGCGGCGAATCCGCGAGGCCGAGGGAGGCACGTAGCGGCGCCAGGCTTCGGGTGGGAGTGGAGAGCACGGCGACCACGGCGTCCGTATCGCTGCGGCGCGCGGTGATTTCGAGCTGGTCTTGGCCGTAGGCTCCGAGCTCGAGGGCCACGAACAGACCTTCGTCCGTGTCCGCGTCCGCGACCACGCGCAAGGGCGCGTCCCCCACCGTGAACCGGTAGAGCTCGCGCGAGGCGAGGCAGCGCTTCTCGAGGCGCACGACGACCTTGGCCGCGTCGTTCTTCTTCACCGGCTCGCCCGAGACGAGCGCCATCGCGCAGTGCAAGACCGGCAGCTTGAGGCTCGGTGTCGTATCCAGCGCGCCCTTGCGCTGGAGGAAGACGCGCGGAGCGAGACGCAGCCGGAGCTCGGCGGTGTTCACGGGCGCGGTGCTGGTGACGAGCAGCTTCTTGTTCTGGACCGAGCAGTCCAAAACGCCGCAATCCGCCCCCGAGACCGCCTCCGGATGCGCAAAGCTCAGCTCCGCGCGGCCCACCGAAAGATCGATGGCGCTGTCGCTCGCCAGCAAGCGCCCGATGATGATGCGCGCGGGCGCGACCGGGACGCCGTCAGGTGGAACGGCTTGGCCCTGGGCGTCGAACAGGCGCTGCCCTTCCCCGACCTGCGCGAACGCCGGCAACAAACGCAGCGTGTCCGCCGTCGGGTCCGCGGAGACGTCACGCCCGACGACCCAGGCGCAGCTCTGCGCGCCGCCCTCCGTCTTCGGCTCCGGGCACGCGTCCGTGCCCGAGCGCCCGGCGCCGAGCCAACGCAGCTGGGCGCCCTTGAGGTTGCGACCGTGCGCCTCCACGCGCGCTTCATCCACGTAAAGCGTGACGCTACCTGGCTCGACCACGGGATAGCGCCCGGTGGCGATCAGCAGCAGCTGCTGCTTGCTTTGCAGGCACTGGGCGAACGTCGGCGCGGCGCGCACCACCACGCTCGTACCGGCGGCAGACTCGGCGCTCGGCGGGCGGATTTGCGTGCCCCCTGCCTCGAGCACCCAGCCGCCGGTGGCCGCGCACGCCACGAGCCCGGGGCCAACCGGGATGGACGCCCCGCCCACGGGCGCTTCCAGCGTTTGCCCGAGCGCGACGCGCGGCGAGCACCACAGGGCAAGCACCGCGACGAACGCCAGGATCGCCGCTCGCCTCCGAGTCATGACGAACCGCAGTAGCACGGCTCACGCCCCGCGGGACCGCCAGAAATCGCTCATGTCCTGCGGCAAAGGCGCCACGAGGCCGAGGGGCTGCCCGGTCATGGGGTGCGTGAAGTCGTAGCGCTCCGCGTGCAGCAACTGCCGCGGGTGCTCGAGCAAAACGAGGTCCTCCTCGGTGAGCTCGCCGTCAGCCGCCCGCGCGAGGAGGCGCTCATCCGGCCCGTACAATTTGTCGCCGACCACCGGGCAACCCAGCGCGGACAGGTGCAGGCGGATCTGGTGCTGGCGCCCGGTGTGCAGCGCCATGCGACACATCGCGTAATTGCCGCGCGTTTCGAAGACGTCGATGCCGGTGCGGGCCGGCAAGCCGCGACCGGGCTCCGCGATCCGCATCTTCACGCGCAGCGAGTTCTCCGTGTCCAGCTCGACGGGCAGCTCGCAGAACGACGCGGCGGGGACACCGTGCGTCACCGCGACGTACGTCTTCTTCACGGAGTCCTCCCCGCCCAGCGACCGCTCTTCCAGGAGGCGCTTGAAGGCCCGCTCGCTCTCGATGTGCTTGGCCAGCATCAAGACTCCGCTCGTTTCCCGATCGATGCGGTGAATGAGGGCCAAGAACTCGCCTGGCCGCGCGGCGCGCAGCCGCTCGATGACGGTGTTTCGGTGGTAGCGCGCGGTCGGATGCACGGTGACGAGCGGCGGCTTGTCGATCGCGAGCAGGTGCGGGTCCTCGTACACGATCGGCAGCGGGATCTCGTCTACCTCCTCGAACGGCGCGCGCCAGAGCGCGATGCGCTCGTCGGTCCTCACGCGGTCGTTGGCGCGGAGCGCGCGGCCGTCGACCGCGTGCGCGCTTTGCTCGATGATGGCGCGAGCGCGGGTGCGGCTCGTATTGCGGAGCTGGGTGCGCATGAAGACGTCCAGCCGCATGCCGGCGCACTCGGCCGGCACGCGGTAGATCTTGAGGATCGCGTCTTCGTGAACGCCAGCCGGGCGCACCGGCGGGTCTTCGGGCGGCGGCGTGTCGCGCGGCCTCATGCTGCGGCAGCCGCCAAACGTCAGCTCCGCGCCTTCACGCGGTGAATCTCGGTGCCAACGCCGGAGTCCGTGAAAATCTCCAGCAAGAGCGCGTGACGGCGCCGGCCGTCGATGATGTGCACCTTCTCCACGCCCGCCGAAACCGCGTCCAGCGCGCAGCGCACCTTGGGGATCATGCCGCCAGTGATGACGTTGTCTCCGATGAGGCGCTCGGCTTCGTTGGCGTCCAGCGAGCTCAGCCGCTCACCGTTCGCGGTCTTCACGCCTTCCACGTCCGTCATCAGCATGAGCTTTGCCGCGTTCAGCGAGCCTGCAATGGCGCCGGCGGCAGTGTCCGCGTTCACGTTGAGTGAGTGACCATCGCGATCGACCGCGATCGGCGCGATGACGGGGATGAAGCCGCTCGAGATCAGGTTTTCTACGATCTTGGAGTCCACATGGCTGACCTCACCCACGCGTCCCAGGTCCACCATGACATCGTTGCCGGCGGCGTCCTTGCCCTTCACCGGCTCTTGCCGCTTGCCGCGCATGAACTGGTCGTCTTTGCCGGAAAGGCCGACCGCCCTCCCACCGTGCTGGCAGATGAGCCCCGTGATCTCTTGGTTCACCGAGCCGCCCAGCACCATCTCGACCACGTCCATCGTGGCGTCGTCGGTCACGCGGAGGCCGCCGCTGAACGTGGACTGGATGCCCACGCGCTTCAGCATGCTGTTGATTTGAGGCCCGCCGCCGTGCACCACCACGACGCGGATCCCCACGTAACGCAGCAAGCACACGTCCCGCGCGAAGCTCTCCTTCAGGTCCTCGTCGATCATCGCGTGCCCGCCGTACTTCACGACGAACGTGCGCTGTTGAAAGCGCTGGATGTAAGGCAGCGCCTCGTGCAAAACCTTGGCCTTCTCGACGAGCTCGTCCATTTTCCGGGGCCCGTATAGCGCAGTTTCAGGCCGCCGTCCGGACCGCCCCGTGCAACCCAATCGTCACTTCGGGGCTCCGGACCTGGCGCCCCTTCCGCGCGCCGAGGCCGCCCAGGCGGGCAGGCAACCCGAGCGGAGCCGCGTTCGTGCCGCCGCGGGCCCGACGTCGTTGGCCCCCCGGGAAAGGCCGGGCACCGGCGTGTGAGGAGCGGGGGCGGCGCAGATTCGACGACGATTTCGGGGATCGCCATGCGGCGGCCGAGCTGTGCTAGGCAGCGTGGGCGATGGATATCTTGATGGTGTCGGCCGAGCTCTCTCCCTATGCGCGCGGCAGCGAGGTGGGAGACGTAGTGGCCGGCTTGAGCAAGGCGCTCCGGCAGCTGGGCCACCGGGTAACGCTGGCGCTGCCGCGTCACCCCGGCTTCGAGGCGGGCGGCTTGCTCATGGCGCGCCGGCTCACGCCGCTTTCGCTCGGCGGGTCGGACCTGACGGTGCTCGACGGCCAGCTCTCCTCTGGAGTGGAGCTCGCGCTGTTCGACGACCCGCCGCTGTACGATCGCCCCTCCGTTTACGGCGAACGCGAAGGTTATGAAGACAACCTGGCGCGCTTCGCGGTGCTGTGCCGCGGCGCCGCGGCCCTCGCTCAGCAGCGCGCCGAACAGGGCAAGCCGTTCGAGGTCGCGCACGCGTTCGACGCCCCGGCAGCAGCGCTGCCCGCGCTCCTCAAAGCGCAAGGTGGGGCGGCGCTCCCCACCCTCCTGAGCGTCGTCGACTCCGAGCGCGCGGGGCGCTTCGAGAGCGGCGCGCACGCGGCGTTTCCAGGCCTGCGCGGCCACATCGGGGATTCGCTGTCGCTCCTGGAGCTCGGGCTCGGCGCAGCCCAGCTCGTCGTCGCCGGCTCGGAGGACGCTGCGCGAGACCTGGGGAGCCAGCGCCTCTCCGGCACGCTCGCGGCGAACCTGGTCGGTGAGCGCGCTCCGACCGTCGTGGCCTCCGGGCTGGACTACGCCGTCTTCAATCCTGCGACCGACACCGCCCTGCCCGCGCGCTACGACGCGGAGGACGCTTCGAACAAAGGGCGCTGCAAATCCGCAGTGCTCTCCGAGCTGTCGCTCGAGCTGGAGCTGGACCGCCCGCTGGTCTTCGCGGCCGCGGGCTCGGGGGTGGAGGCTCAGCTCCTCATTGCCGCCTTGCCGGCGCTGCTCAAAAACGACATCGCAGTGATTGTCTCCGTCCCCTCCAGCGCGCACGCGGAGGTGGATCGCCTCACCGGCGACTACCCCTCGGACCTCGTTCGACTCAAAGACACCGGCGAAGCCGCGCGCCGCCGAGCCCTCGCCGCCGCGGATTTCGCGATCTGCCTGGACGCCGGCGCGCTCACGCCCGCCTCCGTCCAAGCCGCCCAGCGCTACGGCACGGTACCGATCGCGCTCGGGCAAGGCGCGGCGGTCGACGCCCTGGTGGACTGCGACGCGGACCTTTCGACCGGCACCGGGTTCGTCTTCGACAGCGCCGAAGCAAGCTCACTGGTCGGGGCGGCGACGCGCGCCTTCTCGGCCTACGGCTCGCCCGGCCACGCCCGCCTTCGCCGCCGCGTCATGCGGTTGGATGTGTCGTGGGAGCGCGTCGCGCGGCGGTACGCGCAGCTGTATCGCAAAGCCGCGGGCTGATTCAGCCGCCCGCGCCGCCCGAAGGCGCGCCGCCGGAAACAGGCGCGCCTGCCGCGCCTGCCGCGCCGCCTTCGCTCGGAGCGCCCGCTTCCGGCAAGGCGGGGGCGCCGCCCGAAGTTGCGCCCCCCGCCGCGGCAACGCCGCCTGCACCGCCTTCGCCGGTGCTCGACAGCTCACACGTGGGCAGCGAGTCATTGCGCTCCGCCGTGACGATGCACGGGGCGAGGTCGCTGCAGCTGAAGGCGTCCTCATAGGCGCCCTCGCATGCCTCCACGCTGTCTTCCGAGTACTCGTAGCAGCCGTCGCCGCCGCCCGGCCTCAGGAACCCGGGGCACTCCGCCGGCTTCGGCCCGGTGCAGCCGAGGCGCTTACGAGCCGCCAGCAGGGCGCCCGCCAAGCGCGAGCACGCGTCCTCCTCCGTCAGAAGGTCCCCGCCGCCCTCCGGCTGAATCGCGCCCTCGGAGGCCGGAACGAACGGCTCGGTGTCCTCCGACTTCGTGCAGCTGGGGACGAGAGAAAGGCCAACCAGGGCCGAAACCAAGAGCAAGTGGCCCCGGCTCGGGAGCAAAGCGGAAGGGATCCGGGCGAACATCTGGCGGCATCGTAGCCTCCTCCTCGGCGCCTTTCTAGGCCAGGTTTCGGGCGGCCCGAGCAGGGCCGTTGACGGCGCCCCCGCGCTTGGATACCCCGACGGGATACATGCCTATCCGTCGTGCCCTGCTATCCGTTTCTGACAAAACCGGTCTGATCGACCTGGCGCGAGCTCTCGCCAAGCGCGGGGTCGAGCTGCTCTCCACTGGCGGCACCTTCAAGGCGCTGTCGGACGCCGGAATTCCGGTGGAGACGGTCGAGAGCTACACCGGCTCTCCCGAGGTGATGGACGGCCGCGTCAAGACGCTCCACCCGCGCGTGCACGGCGCGCTGCTCGCTCGCGCCGGCACGGACGACGCGGACCTCGAGCGCATCGGCGCCAAGCCGATCGACTTGGTCGTCGTGAACTTGTACCCGTTCGAGGAGACGCTCGAGAAGCCCGGCGCCCAATTCGAGCAGCTGATCGAGAACATCGACATCGGCGGCCCGAGCATGCTGCGCTCCGCGGCGAAGAATCACGACCGCGTCACCGTGGTCTGCGACCCGAGCGACTACCCGCTCGTGCTCGAGGAGCTGAAGCGTGACGGCGACGTGAACCGCCTCACCAAAGAGAAGCTCGCCTCCAAGGCGTTCGCGCACACCGCCGCCTACGACGCCGCCATCAGCGGTTGGCTCTCGGCGCGCGGTGAGGCAGACGGCTACCCGCGCTTCTACTCGCTCGTGCTCGAGAAGGCGTACCCGCTGCGCTATGGCGAGAACCCTCACCAGTCCGGCGCCTTCTATAAGGAGCGCAAGGCCCCCATCGGCTCTCTCGGCCGCGTGGAGAGCGTGGGCAGCGGCTCCAAGGAGCTCAGCTTCAACAACCTGGTGGACGTGGAGGCCGCGCTGGACGCGGTGCGCGAGTTCGAAAACCCGGCCGCGGTCGTGGTCAAGCACACCAACCCCTGCGGCGTCGCCACCGCCCCGATGCTCGCGGACGCGTACCGCGCCGCGCGCGACGCGGACGCGATGAGCGCATTCGGCGGCATCATCGCCCTCAATCGCGAGGTCGACGACGCCACCGCGGCCATCCTGGCAGAGACGTTCCTGGAGGCGATCATCGCCCCCGGCTACGCAGACGGCGCGCTCCAACGCTTGCGCGCCAAGTCCGCGCTGCGCCTGCTCTCCACGGGAGGGTGGCTAGGACCGAGCCACCAGGCGCGCCAGTTCAAGCGCGTCGGCGGCGGCTTCGTGATCCAAGAGCGCGACGCCACCGGCGCGGGCGAGGTCCTCAAAGGCCGCGTCGTGACGGATCGCCAGCCCACCGCCGCCGAGCTCTCCAGCCTGGAGTTTGCGTGGATGGTGTGTAAGCACGTGAAGAGCAACGCGATCGTGCTCGCCACGCCCGGTCGTAGCCCGGGCATCTACGAAACCATCGGCATCGGCGGCGGCCAAACCGCGCGCGTCACGGCGGTGCAGGTAGCGTGCGACAAGGCTGGAGAGCGCGCCAAAGGCGCGGTGCTCGCGTCGGACGCGTTCTTTCCGTTCCCGGACGGCGTCAAAGCTGCCGCGGCGGCGGGCGTCGCGGCCATCGTGCAGCCCGGCGGCTCCAAGAAGGATGACGACGTCATCCGCGCCGCCAACGATGCCGGCATCGCCATGATCTTCACCGGCGTCCGCCACTTCCGTCACTGAGCCTCAGGGCCTCGCATTAAGAAAGGCGCCCATTGCCTCGAGCAATGGGCGCCTTTTTTGCTGACTCAGCGCGCACTCACCTGGTGGGCTCGCCGCCCCGCGGCATCAGCCTCCCGCGCAGAGTGAGCTCGTTCCCATCACTCGGCGAGAGCATCCGCGGCGCTCAGGAGCGCGGCCCCGGTTCCGACTTTCGGTCCACTACCGGGCGCCGGGTCACCGAAACACAATCGCGCGGGAACGCCCCACCGGGACATCGCCGTTTAAAGAGCGATTACGAACAGTTATGACCAACATTTACTGTCATTTCTAGCCACCTTCGCCCAAACCAAAAGCCACTCGGGGGCACAAAACGATCGCCGAAGCACACGAAAGTGTTCACAGAAATTTTGGCCCAGCTCGGGACGACATGAGAAGCACTTCGATAACAGCGAAGCGTTCACATGGTTGTCATTCCCCGTAATTGTGACGTCTGCAAAACCGAGTTCGAGCTGCACTTCCGTTACCAAATGGAAGAGCGGAACGAGCTGACGGAGGGCGGCGCGGCCGTCACTCGCTACGCCTTCTACTGCTCCCAAAAGTGCTTGGAGGCGAGCCACAAGGAGCGCTCCGATGGCCAGGTCGCTTGCAACGCCTGCGCGACGCGCTTCACGGTCGAGCTTGCGGCGCAGGTGCTGTTCACGGGCGGCCAGCGCCACTACGCGTGCGGCCCCGAGTGCCGCAGCCGCATCCTGGAAGGAGTGCGCAGCGTGCGCATCGGCGAGCTGCGCCAGAACGAGCTCGAGCTGCCCGGCGACGCCGAGCCGCTGCCCGAGCTGGAGCCTTCGGACAGCGGGCGCCTCACCGAGCGCGTCCCCCCGGCTTTGCCCCCCGCCATTCAGCCGCAGGCGCACCCTGAAACGCCCCCGCCGCCGAGGGTGGAGCGCAGCAACTTGCGCCGTTTGCGGCCCGGAAAGCCGCAAGTTTTGGCGGTGTTCAACCATAAGGGCGGCACCGGCAAGACCACGACCTCGGTCCAAGTCGCGGCGGGGCTGGCCGAAAAGGGCGCCCGCGTTCTGCTCGTCGACACCGACGGCCAGGGCAACGTCGCCACGTCGCTCGCGCTCACCTCCGAGCGCTCGCTCTATCACGTGATCGTGATGGGCCTGTCGCTCGAACAAGCGGTGATCGAGGCTCGCCCCAACTTAGACGTGCTGCCCTCGAACGAGACGCTCGCGGCGGCCGAGCTCTACCTCGCCGGTCAGAAGCGCCGCGATCGGATCTTGGCCCAGCGCCTGGAGCGCGCGAGAGACCTGTACGACTACGTCATCGTCGACTGCTCGCCGAGCCTCTCGCTCATGAATCAGAACGCGCTCGCCTTCGCGGACGCGGTGCTGTGCCCCGTCGCCTGCGACTACCTGTCCCTCGTCGGGGTGCGGCAGGTGCTGCGCACCATCAAGCAAGTGAACCGCATCCTCGGTCACTCGGTCGGGCTGTGGGGCGTGCTACCCACGCAGTTCGACACGCGCGCGCGCATCTGCCGCGAGGCGCTGGAGACGCTCAGGCAAAATTTCGGAGACGCCTGCCTTCCACCGATTCACTACGTGAGCCGCGTGAAAGAGGCGCCTTCCGTCGGCAAAACGCTGTTCGAGTACGCGCCGACCTCGAACGCGACCGAAGACTACTGGCGCGTGGTGGAAAAGCTTCTCTCCTCGACCGCTGCAGCGTCGCCGCCGCAAGCCGCCGAGCAGGCTGGAGGTGTGAAATGAGCGATCGTAACGACTTGCGACAGGCTACGGCCAAGGTACTGGACCCCGCGGACGTCGACGGCGTCCTCACCCAAACGTATTACTCCACGGCCGCCGGCGCTGGCTCGCGCCCCCAAGATCCGAACGCGGAGAAGCCGACTCACTACAAGGTGATCTGCATCTCGATGTACACGGAGGACCTGAAGCGGCTCGACAACATGGTCGACTCGCTCAAGGCGCGCGGCCTCACCAAGGCCAACCGGAGCGCCCTCATTCGCTACGCGCTCGGCGCGGTGAACCTCGAGACGGTGCCGAAGGGTCTCTGATTGGGGTAGGCCTGGTGACGGGCCGCTCAGCTGAGCGGCCCCCCAGCGCCCAAAGACTTGGAATCGAACAGCTCCGCAACGTCTCTCGGGACTACTGTCGACTGCTCGGTTCGCGCTATCGCCGCCCTCCAACCATCCGCAACGCCGCGATCAGTGCCGCTCGGACGGCGACGCGCCGGCCGCCGAGGCGTCGCTCGGCGCGCTCGGCTCGCCGAGCTGCGGCTCTGTGGTCGCCTTGTTGGCGGCCGCCACTTCCTCGGCGGTTGGCATGCTGAAGAAGTGCCATAGGCCCAGGAAAGCGACCACGCCGGCTGCCCAAAACGCCGAGCGCTGCCCCCAGCGCGGCAAGGAGCGCTCCTCGAGCCGGCGCCGAAATACCCACGCCAAGTGCTCGGCTCCGGCCGTGAACGCGCGCAGCGGCAACACGATGACGCTACCCCGACGTGGATAGAGGACGAAGGCGTGCGGCACTTGCAAGAAAGCCCGCAAGCTCGACCAAGCGTGTCGCTCCTCTCCGCTGGCGTGAGCCAACGTCACCCCCACTTCGTCGATTCGATACTGGACGGGCGCACGCCCCACTCGGGCGAAGCGGCGGCGTGTGAACCACTCTCCGAGCAGCCAAACCAGGAAGTAGGGCGCCGCGAAGACGAGCGCGATGGCGAAAAAGACCGCCATGATCTCGCGTCCCATGGGAATCGCGATCACGGCGAAGCCGGCCGTGATCGCGAGCGGAGGAAGCAACACCGCGCGGGCACCGGCCGCACCCGGCACGTGCCACCACACCCGCGAGTAGTCGCCCCTCAGCGGCGCAGCCTGACCGAGCAGGGAAAACTCCTGCGCGGGCGCCGGCTGAAGCGCGCCCGCTTCCCCGACGCCCATGTCACTCACGCGCTCCGTTTCTCGCCGCACTCACCGACGATGCTCGAAGCTCCGCGGCGCTTCAACCTCGATCGCGACGCCGGACCTCGGTCGGCTCGTAGTGCCGCATCTCGCTGATGCTCGGGATGAAGGGACGGACAGCGGCCAAGAAGCTCGCAAACTCCGGCGATTGACGGAACCCTCGAAGGTGGCCGTCGCTCGAATCCCACTCGATACGGAGGATGAAGTGCTCCGGCGCTTCCACGCAGCGAGACAGCTCGTACGAAAGGCAGTGGGCGGAGGCGTCCAGCGCGGCCCGAGCCGCTTCGTAGGCGCGCACCAGGGCCTCGCCGTCGCTGACCTCGTAGCGGATGTATTCGACAATCATGGGCGGACGCTTAGGGTCGGTATCCCCCGCTGGCAACGCACCAGATGGTGCGTTGAAAACGCCCCCGACCGTCGCTACCCTGAGCGAGCCTCGCCATGAAGCAGACGTTTTCGTGCCCCGTGGAGCTCGCCCTCGAAGTGTTGGGCGGCAAATGGCGAGTCGTGATCTTGGCCCACGTCAAGGAGGGGCCGCTCCGTTACGCGGAGCTGCGCCGCCGCATCCCCCGCATGAGCGAGAAGATGCTGTCGCAGCGGCTACGTGAGCTGACCCGCGCGGGGCTGTTGCAGCGGCAAGCGAGCGGCTACCGCCTCACCGCGCGCGGCAACCGGGCTCGGGCCGCGCTCGGCGCGCTCCACGCCTGGGGACGCACCCTGGAGGGTGAGCTAGGCGTCCGCATCCATCCCGCCGCTTTGGTTGGGAGCAAGGCTTGAGCCTCACCCGGCGCGGGTTCGCGTCCGCGATCGGTGCGCTGGGGCTGGCGTGCGGGCGCGCCTCTCCGCCGGCGCCGCCGGCGTCCCACCCCTTCGCCGGTTATGACGTGGTGGACTTGACCCATCCGCTCGGCCCCTCTTCGCCGTACATTCACGTGCGGGGAGCGACGTTCCCCTTCCGGCGCGCGCCAATCGCGACCATCCCGGAGCGCGGTGTCTACGCGAACCGCTGGGAGCTGACGGAGCACATCGGTACCCACGTGGACGCTCCTTGCCACTTCGATGAAAAGGCGCCGTGCCTCGAGAAGATCCCGCTCGCCGAGCTGTTCGCGGAAGTGGTGGTGATCGAGCTTGCGGCGCGTGCTCGCGCGAACCCGGACGCCGAAGTCAGCGCAGCGGATCTTTCGGCGTGGCGGCTCGCGCACGGCCCTTTCCCGGCGCGCTCGGTGGTTCTACTTTCCTCCGGCTGGGGCGCGCGCTGGCCGTCTCAGTCCCGCTTTGCCAACGCAGATGAGGCGGGAATCATGCGCTTTCCAGGCTTTTCGCGGGCCGCGGTCGAGGAGCTAGCGGCCGCGCCGGGCGTGCTCGGCATCGGCACGGACACGTTCTCGATAGACCCAGGGAACGACGCTCACTTCGAAGGGCATCGGGTCCTGGCGCGCGCGGGCAAGTGGGCGCTGGAGTGCCTCGCCAACCTGGACCGATTGCCGGCTCAAGGCTGTCATCTCTTCGTCGGCGCGCCGAAGGTGGAGCTCGCCTCCGGGGCTCCCGCCCGAGTCGTCGCCTGGGTGCCCCGGAGTCATCGCAAATGAATACGCCCCCTACCCTCGTGACCACGCCCCCTACCCTCTATGACTGGCTCGGCGGAATCTCCGCCTTGGAGAAGCTCACCGCGCTGTTTTACTCGCGCGTACCGGCGGATGCGCTGCTGGGCCCGGTGTTCGCGCGCATGTCGCCGGACCACCCCGCTCACGTCGCAGCTTTCCTCGCCGAGGTCTTCGGCGGCCCCGCCACCTACAGCGCCGAGCACGGCGGTCACGCGAACATGATCCGGCACCATTTGCAGCGCAGCCTCACTCAGGAGCAGCGGCGCCGCTGGATCGAGCTGCTCCTCGCTTGCGGGGACGAGCTGGGGCTCCCCGACGACCCCGAGTTCCGCTCCGCGTTCGTCGCGTACCTCGAATGGGGCACGCGGCTCGCCGTCATCAACTCGCAGCCCGGAGCGGAGGTGACCGAGGAGCAGCCGATGCCCCGCTGGGGCTGGGGCGAGGTCGGCGGGCCCTACGTGCCGCCGAAGACGGAGCCGAAATAGCCGTCCGACCTGCGCTCGCGAGCGCCGCGAACGAGCGCGGAGGACGCTCACGGAGCAGCCAGTGCGCTAGTCTGAGCGCTCGATGACAGCGCTCCCGGAAGCGGCGGCACGCCTGGGCATCTCCGACGAAGCAGCGGCCCTCCACTATGGTTCGGAGATTTGCGATCTCCACGTGGACTCGTTCATCTGGCGCCGCATCTACGGCTACGACTTTCGGCGCCGGCACGCGGCCTTCACCGCGGGCGTGATGATGAGCCAGTTCGACTTGCCCCGCGCTCGCGAGGCGGGCATCGGCGGCGCAACGTGGGTCATCACCACGAACCCGCTCGGTGACTCGCGCGACCGCGAGGCGAAGTTCTTCGAGAACCTGGGGGAGCTCGCGGCGCTACTACAATCGCCCGAAGCCGAGGCGCGGGTGGTGCGGAGCGCGGCCGAGTACCGCGCCGCGCGAGCGGCGGGGCTTCACGCCGCGTTCATCGGCGTGCAAGGCGGCAACGCCCTCGCTCACTCCTTGGACGCGCTCGATCGGGTGTCACCGGGCCTCGTGCTGCGCGTCACCCTCTTACACCTCACGAGCTCACGCCTCGGCCACACCAGCTCGCCGCTGGGGGGTAGCCTTGGGCTCACTCCCTACGGCAAGGACTACGTGCGGCGCCTGAACGCTCACAAGATCCTGGTGGACTTGGCGCACATTTCGCCGGCCGGCTTCTGGGACGCAGTGGACGCGCAGGCGCCGGGTACGCCCCTGGTCGTCACCCATACCGGCGTCTCCGGCGTGTTCCCCCACTGGCGGAACCTCCACGACGACCAGCTGCGCGCGGTCGCCAACCGCGGCGGCACGATCGGGATCATGTACCATTCGGAGTACCTGGGGGATCCCATCTTTCGCGGCCGCCTCGACACCATCGTGCGGCACATCGAGCACGTGGTGAACGTGGCGGGCGAAGATCACGTCTCGCTCGGCAGCGACTGGGACGGCTCGATCGTCACGCCGCGCGACATGAAGACGTGCCTGGAGCTGCCCAAGCTCACGCAAGCGATGCTGAGCCGCGGCTTCGGCCATCAGCGCATCAAGAAGGTGCTGGGCCTGAACTTCTTGCGCGTCGTCGAAGACGTGCGCGGCTAGGCGCCGCTCGCGAGCTTCGAGGCTCGGGCGCGGCCGCGAGACCGAAGGACGACACGAGAGCCTGCTGCGAGGAGGGCTGCGCTGGTGGCAGCCCCTTCTTCGTTTCGGTGCAGGCGAGTCGTCGGGCCGCGGCGCGGCTCAGACCGCGGCTTCTTCGAGCTCGGCGTCTTCCTCGCTGTCGAAGTCGTCGTCTTCTTCTTCCTCTTCGATCACGGCCGCCTTGACCGGGGGCTTGGCTTTGACCTTGCCCTTCCCGCTCAGCTCTTCCTTGGTGAGCGAGGGCAAGCGGCGCTTACCGACGGGGCCCTCGTCCACGTGATCGCGCAGCGAGTACATGTCCGAAAGGGCCTCGAGCTTGGCGAGGGCTTTGACTTCGACCTGGCGGATGCGCTCGCGTGTGAGGTTCATGATCGCTCCGACGTCTTCCAAGGTGGTGCCGCCGCGATCCGCGACGTCCAGCGCGCAGGATTCGCCGAGGTCCCACACCTCGATATCCGGAAAGTTCAACTTGATGGCGCCGGTGCGGGGCGATACGTCGATGAACAGGTGGTGCTTGCAGGAGACGAACGGGCAAGGGCGCGGGCCCTCGGCGCACTCGGCGCGACTGCGCGGCTTCCAATAGTCCATCTCCGGGAAGAGCAAGCGCCCGATCTCCAGCTCGCGCTTGGTCATGCGCTTGACGCTGATGGTGCGCGCGCGCACGTCGCGCTTGCGGCGCGAACGACGCTGCTCACGAGTGATCTCGGGCTCGAGGTTCAGCGCCAGGGCGCCGTCCACGCCGAGGCTCGCCTCCGTGGTGATTTCTGCTTCGCCTTCGCCTGCCAGCTCGTGTTCGTTCATGACGCTTCTCCGCTTCGTTCCCTGAAAAAAGATGGACGGGTCCCGCACGACCGTCGCCGGTCGCCCTCGGTGCGCTCGCTCCCTGCTTCGACCTAGCCGGCCGAGGCGGAGGAGACGCTTTCCAATCTGCTGCGCGACGTGAGTTTGGTTTCGATGGCCGTGAGGCGGGCCATCAGTTCTTTGCTCAAGCTACGGGCATCGCCGACATCGCGCTGCACCGCTGAGGTCACTCGCTCGGCCTTGCGCTCCTTGAGCACACCTTCCAGCTTCTTGAAGATCCGCGCGAGCATCGACTCCAGTTGCTCGACCTCGCTGCGGATGAACAAAAACTCGCGCTGGATTTGGTCGATGGTGTAGCTCTCGGCCATCATCTGCTTGATGCGCAGAATCTGGCGAACCACGCCGACCGGATAGATACCTTGTGACCCCTGGTGCTTGCCCTTGCGACCGACCCGCACGCTGCGCGGTAGCAAGCCCAGCTGAACGTATTTGCGCAGCGTGGCTTCGCTCAACTGCACATCGTGCCGAGCGAAGACGTCCAAGATTTCGGCCGAGCTGAGCCCCGCCACGTGGGCCTTTTCGAGCTGAGCGAGGGTTTCGGCGTCAATCATGGAAAGGCGTGCCGACGGGGCTTCGAGACCGAAGCGCCGAGGCTCCCTTGACGACCGCGAATATATTCCACTGAATGGATCCACCAAAGCACTTACTGCACGAATATTTGCGCAGAACCCCGCGCAGCTCCATGGACGCTGCGAGGTCGCTTAGGGCGGACATTGTTCATCACATCTAAGGCTTCGTCCATGGAGCTGATACTCCGTCCATGCCCACATGGAACCACACTGAATTTCCGCGGCTCCGTGCGTCGGCCCCGCGCTTCGACTCGCGCCGCGGTTTCGGACTCGCTCGCGCGGCCCTTGCGGGACTTTTGTACCAGGCGCGGCAGCTTTGCTAGTCGCGCGCGGGCGCCGTTTCGCCGCCGAACGACCGCTCGGCTCGGAGCCCCCTTACGGAGCGCACCTATTGAAGTAGTCTCCGGCCGTCCCACCATGGCCGAGCGCACCGCCCCGCCGACGTTCGACGATCTGGGCACGACGCGCGACGTGACGGCGAGCGGCGTGCGCCTGCGCGTCGTCGAGCGCGGTAGCGGCCCGAAGGTCGTCTTGCTCCACAGCCTGTTCATGGATCACTCGACCTGGAGCGCGGTGGCCGCCGAGCTGAGCCGGGACTACTGCGTCATCACGCCCGACCTGCCTGGGTACGGCGAGAGCGAGAAGCCGGGGCTCGGTCGTTTCGCGTACGACGTGGACGCGTTCACGAGCGCCGTCGCCGATCTCTACGCCGCGCTTTCGCTCGGCCGCGCGAGCGTGGTGGGGCACGGGCTGGGCGGCTCGATTGCGCTCACGCTAGCGGCGCGCCATCCCGAGCTCGTGTCCAAGCTGGTGGTGGTGGACGCGCTTTCGGAGAGCGCGGAGCCATGGCTCTATGGCCGGCTCGCGCACCTGCCGCTGGCAGGCAGCCTCGTGTTCAAGCAGCTCCTAGGCCGCGGGCTCTTCGGCGCGTACTTCCGCGAGCTGTTCCTCGGTGACCCGACCGCGATCACCAACGAAAGACTAGACAATTACTACCGGTTGTTCAACGCGCCCGCGGCGCGGGGTAGCGTGCTCGCCACCCTGCGCGCGACGGTAGACACGCGGCCAGTGGCGGCCCAGACGAGCCGGATTCAGCGGCCCACGTTGGTGCTCTGGGGCCGCCGCGACCGGCTGGTGCCGCCGAGCGTCGGGCAGCGGCTGGCCCGCGAGATCCGCGGCGCGCGCTTCGAGCTGCTCGACAGCGGGCACGCGCCGCAGGAAGAAAGACCGCGCGAGCTGGCGGACGCGGTACGGCGCTTCCTGCGCGAAGGCTGACGGCCCTTCGTTAAGTCTCGACAAGTTGGGCCAGCGCTGGGCCCCGCGCCTACATTGGCCGCGTCATGCCGAACCTCCGCGCGGTCTTGGTCCTATCCTTCGCCCTCTGCGCAGGCTGCGGGAGCGGCGTCGAGCTACGCGTCTTGAGTAGCGAGCCCGCCACCGCGGCTGGACCGGAGCCCGAAGACGCCCCGCTCGAAGACGAGACGGCGCCCAAGCCGGCGCCGCGCATCGGCCCTCCCGGAGGGAGCGGCTCGGGAGCCCGCTCGGTGATCCCCGCTCAATCCGGGAACGAAGCGGTGGGCGGCTTGCCGGCGGGGATGGGCGGCGGCAGCGGACCACGCGGCTGAGTCGCCGGCGGAGTGGCCGCGGCGGGGCGCGGCTCGGACGCCGGCGCGCGAGGCTTGGGGGCGGCCCGCGTCTCGGCTCCGCGCGACGTGTCTGTCGCCGGCTTATCGCCAGTGCGCGGCTTCGGGGCTTCCGCGGCAGGCTCCACCACAGCGGGCGGCGGCGTGACCACCTCCGCGGGCGGCGGTGGCGGAGTGATGACCTCGGGAGGAGGCGGAGGGGCTACCGGCTCCGCGGCGGGCGCTTCCGCCCGTGCGGGCTCGGCCGCCTTCGGATCTTCGCTCGGCGTCGCCGAGCCCTTTCGCAAAATCGCGAACACGAAGATGCCGAGACCGATGCCGACGAGCACGCCGACCACCTGCATCATCTTGTTGCGGCGGCGCTCCTGCTCGGCCGTGCGCACGACCACGCGGCGCGGCTCGTGCTCGTCGTCCTCCGCCGCGAAGTGGGGCTCGGCGCCGTGGGGTTCGCCGTACGTCCCCTGCTCGCCGGCGTCGAAGAAGTCATCGTGCAGCGCCTCGTGGGCAGGGGCTTTGGGGGCCGGGTCCTCGACCTCCGGCAGGCCCTTGCTCGTGGGCTTCACGGCGAGCGGCTCTTCCGCGCTGGTGCCGAGGGGGCGGGCTTCGGCCGGCAGAGTGCTGCCGGCGCTGCCGAAGCGCTGCGTGGAGCCGAGTGATGAGCTCGGTTCCGGCGCTGCCACCGAGTCAGGCCTACTCTCGGCCCCGAGCTCGGCGGGAGTGACGGTGCCGAGGGCGAGGGTTTGGCCCAGCGCGGCTTCGCGCTCGCGGCGCCGCTCGACCGCCGGCTCCCGCACCGTGAGCTCGGCGGGCGCGACCGACCGCTGAGGCTCCGCGGCCGCGGGCTCGGCCGCGGATGTGACTGGGGCCGTTAGGGGCGGAGTGAGCGGAGCCGCGGAGCTCGCCGGCTCCTCCGCCGGCGCGAGGGGCTCCTCATCCTCCCGCCGCTGCGGGAATGGAATGACCTTGCCCTCCTGTCCGCGCGCCAAGGCTTGAGGCTCCGCGGGCCGAGACTCGGGCGACGGCGGAGTAGCGATGGCCGGGCTCGCGGCGACGGGAGCGGGGGGAGCCGAGACCGGCGCGCTCGGCACCGGAGCTGCCGGCTCCGGTGAAGCCGAGGTTTGCGGCGCTGCGCTCCGCATCTCCGCCGGCACGAGCGGACCGAGCCCCGAGTGAGTGCGGTGCGCTTGACGAGGCTCGAACGCGCTCGCGGCCTGCGCAACGGGAACGGCGTCGTGCACGCTCGGCATGACCACGCGCGGCCGGGATCGGTCCGCGCTGGAGTGCTCCGAGATCGGGTAGTCGCCGTCGGACAGCATCGGA
Source organism: Myxococcales bacterium (assembly GCA_004193285.1). Lineage (GTDB taxonomy): Bacteria > Myxococcota_A > Polyangia > Polyangiales > Polyangiaceae > PMG-095. Next base: position 45,426 of record SECP01000049.1, read on the forward strand.
CCCAAACCAGGTGAGGTCTCCGGCGGCACCGAAGGCTCACCGGGCAGCGCGAGCGGAGGGGCGGAGGGGCGCCACGAGGGCGCGAGAGGCTCCGCGGGCAAGCGTGGCTCGCTCGAGTACTCCGGCACGACGTCTTCGTCCGTGATCGGCGCGGACCAACGGTCCGGGCGGCTGCTCACCTGAGGTAGCTCCTCGCTCGGGACCACGTCGTCCTCTGGCGCGCTCTGGGAGATGACGAGCAGCCCCTCGAAGAACAGCTTCGTGATCGTGGAGAGGGTCGAAAGGTCCTCGAACGGCGAGTCGTCGATCACGTCCAGCAAGGTGCGCTTGCCGTCGAACAAGCGGAGGATGCCGTTGAGGTCGTCCGGAATCTCGTTCAATCGCTCGACCAACTGCTCGTGATCCACCTCGAAGACGGTAGCGAGCGGCGGCAGCTGCTCCAGGAGGCGGCCCCACTCGTCCACCCGGCGCATGCCCTCCATGAGCAAGCCCTGAGTGGAAGTCGGAATGATGTCTTCGCGATCGATCGGGCAGAAATCCACCTCGAAGGTGCCGGTCGTCCAGATGAGCGCGCGGTACACCGCCTCCTCGCCGCGCAAGCGACCGAGCTCGGCGTCCACCACCTTGCCGTCGCGGAAAAAGATGCGCGCCTCTCGGCGGCCGTTCGCGATCTTTCCCACCCCCGTCTTGCGGCTGATCTCGAAGGTCTGCAGCAAGTCCACCACGCCCATGTCTTCCAGCGAGCCGGAGAGGCGGGTGCGCCGGCTCGTCGGCATCGCGGTGGCCATGCGCTCTTGCGTGCGACGCGCGAGCAGTAGGTTCACGCGCGCGATGAGCTCGCGAACGAAAATAGGCTTGGTGAGGTAGTCCTCCACCCCCAGCTCGAGCCCGCGAATCTTGTCCTCGATGGACTTTTGACTCGTGAGGAAGACGACAGGAATGTGCGCGTGCTCCGGCCGGTCCTTCATGCGACGGACCAGCTCGTAGCCGTCCAGCCGCGGCAACCGCGTATCGCTCAGGATGAGATCCGGCGCCGAGAAGTCGATCTTGGCGAGCGCGTCCGCCCCGTCGCTCGCCGTCGTCACGCTGTACCCCGACTTCTTCAGGCTAACTTCCAAGACCCGGACGCTACGCGGGTCGGCATCAACCAGAAGGAGCTGTTTCTTTGCCACTCGATACCGCTTGCCTGCCCGTCGTCCCCCAATTGGACGACTTGGGAAAGCGTTGAAGGCTTTCCACCTGCTGTCAAGGCGGCCCGCGCTTTGGTGATCGATTCAGCGCGCCCAGGGATCCACGATGTCGCCCGAGCCCAGGCCGCGTTTGGCGCCGGTTGGACTTTTTGACGCGGACGTCCGTTTGCTCGGGGTGACGGCGCGCACGCGGTCAGCCGGCTTGCGGGCGGGTGCGCTTGGAGCCGCGCTCGGAGTAGGGCTCGTAGTAGCCGAGGGGCGAGCGGAGACCGTGATGGTAGGCGCAGCGCCGCGGGCCGATTCGTCCTTCGGCCCGGGAGTCGCGAGCACCACGTTTGCGCGCGCACCCGGGTCCGCGGGGCGGCGCCGTAGCGTCACGACGAGCGCGAGACCGAGCACGAACGCGAGGGCAACCCCGAGCGCCGGCCCCCAGCGAAAGGCGCGGCGACTCGGGGAGCTGCGCGTGCTGGGAAGCTCGACCTGGTCCAACAGCGAGTGAACGAACGGGGCTCGGGCGGGCCGAGCCAGATGCGGCAGACGTTCGTCGAGGTCCGCGAGCAGTAACGCCAGGCCGTCGTAGCGCGCCTCGGGGCGCTTTTGCAGGCAGCGCAAGATCACGTCCTCCAGCGCGCCCAATGCTTTGAGCTCGGGACAGAGCGAGCTGGGCGGCTCGGGCGTCATATAGAGGTGCTTCGTCAATACCCCCATGTAGCTGTCCGCCTCGAACGGCACCTTGCCCGTGAACATCTCGTACATGACGATGCCCAGCGCGTAGATGTCCGCGCGGTGGTCGACGACCTCCCCGGCCGCTTGCTCCGGGCTCATGTAGTGCGGAGTCCCGAACACCACCCCCGCGCGCGTCAGCTTGCTCGAGCCGATCACTTTGGCCAAGCCGAAGTCCACCACCTTGACCACGTCCGAGCCCGCATCGCCGCGGCCGATGTGAATGTTGTCCGGCTTGAGATCGCGGTGGACGATCGACGCGTCGTGCGCCGCCTTCAACGCGTGAGCCAGCTGCCGGACCATCTCGAGCGCGCGCGCCGCCGGGAGCGGGCCGCCGGTGCGCAGCAGCGCCGCGAGGGAGTGCCCCTCCAGCAGCTCCATCACGAAGTAAACCTGGCCCGAGTCCAGGCGGCCGAAGTCGGTGATCTCCACCAGGCCGGGGTGCGACACCGCGGCCGCCGTTCGCGCCTCTTGAATGAACCGCGCGGCGATCTCGGCGTCTTGAGCCAGATCTTTGCGCAGCGCCTTGAGCGCGAAGCGCTTACCGAGCGCGCGGTGACGCGCCTCGTACACGATGCCCATGCCGCCCTCGCCGATCACCCGCAGCAGCTCGTAGCGCCCGTCCACCACCGTACCGATGAGCGCGTCCGCCGAGGGGTGCCAGCCGGCAGTGACGACGAGCGCCGTTCCGTCGAACGGACAGAACCGGCCATCCGGCGAGAAGTGCGCGCCGCAGGTCGGGCAGCTCGTCGCGCGCGGCTCATCCGCATCCGCACCGCGCTCCGGGGCGAGCGGGAGCGCGTGACCGAACTGCGGAACGGTGTCGTCGCTCACGACATCTTAGTGCCGCACTCGTTGCAGAAGCGTGCTTGCGGCTGGTTGCCCGCGCCGCAGCTCGGGCAGCGCGCGGTCGGAGCGGGGGCGGCGGCGCCGGCCGGCGCCGGCGCAGGCGCGGCAGCGGGCGGAGGACCGTAACCGGCCGGCGCCGGCGGCGGCGCGTAGCCCGGCGGCGGGGCTCCGTAGCCGGCCGGAGGCGGACCGTAGCCGGGCGGAGGCCCGTACCCTGGCGCGGCGGCGCCGGGGGGAGGATAACCGGGCGGACCGTAGCCAGGCGGAGGCGGGTAGCCAGGCGGAGGATAACCGGGCGGCGGGTAGCCGTAGCCAGGCGGAACGGCGCGCTGCCCGTAGCCGAGGCCGGCGCCGAGGGCCATGCCCTGCGCCATCGCCGCCGCGGACGCGCCCTCCCCGCCCTGCGCCAACCCTTGCCCGAGGCCCATGGTCGCCTCTGCCGCCGCGAACTGGTTGTAGCGCTGCATGTCCAGCTGGTTGACGTAACGAGCGCGGTTCTGGAAATCCTGATCCAGCTGGAACTGACGCGCTTGCGCCTCCGCTTGAGCCTTGGCGACACCGCGCTGCGCGGCGAGCGCCTCTACCTTGGCTTGGGCGATGACGTCTTGCTTTTCGTCCAGGCGGCGTTGGTCTTCTTCGCTGACGTTGATGTTCAGCTTGCCGATTTCCAGCACCTGAACGCCGCAGTTCGCGAGGTCCGGGCAGTTTTGCACGACGCGCCGCCCGACCTCCGGCCCCATCTGCCCGAGGTCCAAAAGGGTGTATTCGCGACTCTTGATGAGCTCGCCCACCGTGCTCTTCAGCCCCATGAACAGCAGGTCTTTCACCCACTGCATGGCGCGGTCCGGATTGCCGCCCTGGCCGACGAAGCCGACGAGGAACTTGTACGGGTCCACCACTCGGAACGAGTAGGTGCCGTTCGCGCGCAGCGTGACACGCAGCTCCAAGTCCGGGTCACGCATGGAGCCGATCTGGTCGCCGAAGGTCTCGTTATAGAGCGGCTTCATCGTGACGAAGTAAAGCTCGCTGATGAACGCGTTCCCGCCCGTGAACTGATCCACGAGCGACCCGAGGAACGGAATGTTCTGGGTCGTGAGGGTGTAGGGCTCGCGCTGGGGGCCGAGTGTGCCCACGTAAAAGCCGTTCTTGAAGAAGAGCACGACCTCGTCGGAGTCCACCGTGAGCTGGCTCCAAAAAGGGAAGTTCTGATCTGGGTGCTTGTAGAGAACCTTGCCCTTATGTGCGTCCGCGCGCGCAATCATCATCCGCTGCACGCCGCCCTTGACGAAGTCCATGATGCCCATTGCCGCAAGTGTACACGGGAGCCGGGGCCTCGTGTAGGCTGGACCTCGTTGCACGCTGACATCGAGCTAGAGAAGCTGGGGGCATCGGTCCAGAAGGTGCTCGGCGAGGGAGCCCCGCTCCCGGCGCAGCTGATGGCCGCCAAGGGCATCGTTCCCGGCGCCAAGCCGCACGAGATCGTCATCGCGCTCGCGGTGCTCTCCGGGCGAGAGGACGAGAAGGTGCGGGCCGCCGCGATGGCCACCCTCGGCAAGCTCCCGCCGCCAATCCTCAACGGCGCGCTGTCGGTGGATCTGCCGGGCAGCGTGATCGGCCTGCTCGCCTCACCCTACGCCGGCAACCACGAGGTGCTCGAGAAGCTCCTGCGCATGCCGCGGATCACGGGCGGCGCGCTCGAGCTGCTCGCGGGCGCCGCCGACGAGCGCGCCGGTGAGCTCATCGCCACGAACGAAGAGCTGATGCTGAAGCATCCGACCGTGATCGAGAAGCTCTACATGAACAAGCAGGTCCGTATGTCCACGGCGGACCGCTTGATCGAGCTGTGCGTTCGCAACGGCATCGAGCTATCCATTCCGGCCTTCAAAGAAGCAGCCCTCGCGATCAAAAACGAGCTGATCGCCGAGCCTTCCGAGGAGCCCACGTACGACGACGTGCTCTTCAACGACACGCAAAAAGCCGCCGAGGACCTGCCGCTCGGAGAGGGCGAGGACACCCACGAAATCGACGAAGAGGGCGAGGAGAAGGTCAAAGAGAAGGCGAAGCCGCTGTACGCGCAGCTCGCGGAGATGACCGTCTCTCAGCGCGTGCGCTGCGCGACGCTCGGCAGCGCCGCCATGCGGCTCCTGTGCGTGCGAGACAGCAACCGGCTGGTTGCGGCCGCCGCCGCCAAGAGCCCGCTCCTCAAAGAGCCGGAGGCCGTGCAAATCAGCGCGAGCCGCGTCGTGAGCGAGGACGTCCTGCGCATCTTGGCCATGAACAAGGAGTTCGTGCGCAACTACCAGATCAAGCTGAACCTGGTGAGCAACCCGCGCACTCCATTCACGTTCTCGTCCCGGCTCGTGCCCATGCTGCGCGAGAGCGAGCTGAAGATGCTGTCCAAGAGCAAGAACGTCAGCGGCGCGGTCTCCACCGCCGTCCGCCAACAGCTCGCCAAAAAGAACGCCCGGCAAGGCTGAGCCGCGCCGCGCTCAGTCGCCGGTCACGCGCTCACGCCGGCGCTGCAGCTGCGAGAGCCGCGCCGCGCGCTGCTCTTCCGCCTGCTTCACCTTGTCCGGATCGATGAGAAACGGCGCGATGCGCTCGGTTCGCTCGAAGCGGTCTTTGTACTTCAGCGCCTCGAGCTTGGATTTGAACGGGCCGATGCGCACCCGGTGCCAAAGCCCGCGGTCCGGTACGTGCGCGGCTTGCCGGAAGGCGCGGTGACCGCGCTTGCGCAGGTCCTCCACGGTTCGGTCCGCGTCCGCTTGCTCCTTGAAGCTCGCTACCTGAAGTTGGAAGCCGCCCTCGCCGCCCTCCGGGGCGAGCTCGCCGTCCGTCTTGGCGGCCGCAGCGGCGGCGGCCAGATCCGTGAGCGCGTCGCGCGGCGAGGTGATGACCGGCGAGGAGTTGAGCAGGGTGCCGAGCGGCAACGGCACGACCGGTAAGCGGTCGGTGGCGGGCGGAGGTGCCCCGAGCACGCCGTTCGCAGCCGCTGCTCCCTGCCCTTCCTCTTGCTTGATGAGCCGACCGCGCTCGTCCTTCACGGCCGCGAGCGCGGTCGTCGGCGAGGTGTCGTCGCTCAAGATGCGCGGGAAGCTCACGTCCTTGCCGTCGAGCTGCTCCGCCGGCACGCCCGGGCTCTGGGCGCCCTCCACGAGCGCGGCGAGCGGGTCCTGAGTGGACTTGGTCGGGGGCGCGCTCTTCTTGGACATCATCACGAACGCGCTCACCACCGCCGCGCCGGCGAGAGAGACGAGCAGCAACGTGCCGATGCGCGACGGCCGTCCGGAGTCCTGCTCCTGAATCTGCTCGAGGTTTCTCACGTTGACCTGTGCCATGTGCGGTTCCTGCCTAAGTAGAGGCAAAAGCCGAAAGCGGCCCAGTTTCTGGCGGTCTCAAGCCCACGGTACGACGAGGCCAGAACCGAGCACGACCGCCCGGGAGAGCGGAGCGGTGAGGGTCGCTCCCGGCCAGGCGATGACGCCGTTCACCTCCCCCGCGCCGAGCACCTTGGCCCCCGCCCCGATCAAAGAGCGCTCGACATGGACGCCCGGGGCGAGCTCCGCCCCGCTCGCTACGAAGCTGCTGGCTCCCCGCGCCGCGAGCCAGGCCCAGTTCGCGGCTACGTACGCCGGCAAGTCCCCGAGGTCACTCCAGGGGGCGAGCGAAGCCACCGTGAGCACGCGACCGGACTGCGCCAGGTGCGGGAGCGCGTAGTCGGCGAACAAGCAGCCTTGCTCCGGCAAGCCGGCGACGACCGAAGGGCCGAGCGCCATCACACCCATGTAGTCAGCGCTTCGCGCTTCGCGGCCGAACACTTGGCCGCGTAGACGCACGACGTGCCCCGCGTCGTCTAGACCAACGGTGCCCTCGCCCCCTGCTCGAGGCGCGACCGCGAGCACCATCGCGTCGTGCTCGGCCGCGGTCGCGAGCAACTCCTGGGCGGGTGCGTCGGTGAGGATGTCCCCATTCCAAACCAGCACCGCGCCGGAGCCCAGCCGAGCTCGGGCGCCCGCCACGCCGCCGGCGGTGCCGCGGATTTGAGCTTCCACCACTACATCCACGTTGAGCGCCAAAGCATCGATGATGCTCGATATTTTCCAATGCTCATGGTGTACGTTAGCCACCAGCTGCCGCGCGCCCGCGCGCCGGCATGCCGCGCTGACATGAGCGAGCAGCGGGCGGTCGCCGACGGGCACGACGGGCTTGGGCAGCTCGAGCGTGAGCGGGCGAAGACGCGTACCGAACCCGGCCGCCAAGATCAGCGCGCTCGTCATCGAACCGAGTATGCCTGAAAGCTCGCCCGGGTCGGCAGGCGCGTGGTACCCGGAGAGCGCGATGAGCTACTTCCGGTCGCTGTCGGCGGCGCTGCTTTCTGCCGTCCTCACTTTCAGCGTCGTGACCGCCTCGGGCTGCGGCACGAAGGCGGTCGGCGTGGACGAATGTCGGGACATCGAGCGCGCTCGCTGCCGGGCCGGCGATCCGTGCGGTATCATCGAGGACGTGGCGGCGTGCGAGCGCTATTACCGCGACCATTGCCTCCACGGCCTCGCTACCAAGCCGCCGTCCGGCGCGGTGGTGGACGCGTGCGTGCAAGTCATCGAGAAGGCCGGCCGCTGCGCCAGCGCCGACCCGGAGGCGCTGCTGGGCGAGTGCGACGAGGAGGTCAGCGCTGAATACTGGACCGTGAAGACGGCCTGCGACGTGGTCGCTCATCCCGAGCTCACGACCGAATGCGCTTTCTTGACCGATACCCCCCCGGAGACGGGGACCGGCGGGCAAGGCGGCCAGGGCGCCTCCGAGTCCGCGGGCGGCGAAACCAGCCAGGGCGGCGCCGCGTCCGAGTAGCGAGCTTGCCGGAGCCGGAGCCCTGGTCTAAGCACGCCAGCGCCTATGCCGGTCCTCAGCCTCCGTTCGCTTCGCCCTGCCTGCTTCGTGCTCGGCGCGGGGCTCCTCGCCTACGCGGGCTGCTCGAGCAGCGGCAGCACCGCGGTTGCGGTCACGCACCCCACCCTGCTGGAAGTCGCGCCGGCGCAGTTTTTGGGAGCAGTGCCGTGCGCGGCGGATGGGCCGGGCCTCAAGAGCTACGTCGCCACCCTCTACGACACGAACCAGACGGCCGACGGCGGCGCGTCTGGCGACGAGGTCGAGAGCGAGCTTGCGAAGGAGACGACGGAGAGCGCGTTCGCTCGATTGCGCGGGGAGACGCCCAGCGACGAGTTCGAGCTGCCGAGCTCCGCGCCGGCCCCGTGCACCGCCTCCGTGGGCTTTGGCAACGTGGTGCCCGGGCGTCGCTACGAGGTCCTCATCGAGGGCTACGAGCAAGACGTGACGGAGGTGCAAGCCCGCGCGCTCGGCTCGCACCTGCTGGTGGAAAAATCGAGCACGACCGGGCCCTCGCTCGCGGCTGCTTTTCGCGCGTACTGCCGGCGCGCCATTCCGGTGGATTCGACGGTCGTGATCGCCGATCAGTGCGACCCGTTCGCGTACACCGGCGACCTGCCGCCGCGGAGCCTGCGCGTACCGCTCGGCGCGCTCCTCGGCACCTTTTCCTGTGGTGCGGAGGACGAGCAGCTGGAGGAGCTGCGTGTGACCCTCGAAATCGGCTCCGAGAGCTACGAGCAGGTCGTGGACTGCGAGCCGCAGGCGGAGGTCGTATTCGAGGACCTGCCGGCGGGCGTCGCGGAGGTTTATATCGAGGGGCTGAGCGCGAACGGTGACAGCCTGGCCGTAGCCGGCGCGACCTGCGATGCGCGGCTCGTCGACGGCGCACGTGTGACCGCGCGCTGCAACCGGCTGAGCTCCAGCGGGACTCTGCGTGTGGATCTGGCAGCGGCGCTCGCGCAGCTGGGCCTGAGCTGCAGCGACAAAAGCGTCAGCAACGTCCAGGTGTTGCTGGGGCCGACCGACACCCGGTCTTTCCCCCCGCCCGCGTGCCTTCAGAGCTTCGAGACCGGCGTCGAGGCCGGGCCCAAAGTCGTCACCGTGCAGGCGACGCCCGTCGGGGGGCAGCCGAGCGCGCTGAATTGCCACGCTGAAATCGAGCCCGGAAAGCTCAGCCTTGCCGAGTGTGAGCCAGTAACTTTGTAGGGAGCCGTGCCGAGCGGTCCAAGCTGCGTTACTGTGGCCAGTCGCGATGCGAAGTAGCCCAGGCTTCACGCAGCTCGGATTCCCGCGTCCGGGCAAGGCTCAGATCGGCCTCATGGCCGTCGTGTTCGTCGTATGGCTCATCTTCGCCATCGGCTTGAACTGGGGCGGAGCGCCGGCGGACGTGTTCGAGCTGCTCGTCGGTAACACCTCCGCCATCCTGCACGGCGAGGTGTGGCGCCTGTTCACCGCGCCTTTCATGCACGCGCCGAGCGGCGAAGGCGCGGTGGGCCACATGCTGAGCGCGGTGCTCGGCATCTACTTCCTCGGCTCGCGGCTGGAGGAGGCCTGGGGCGCCGGTCGGTTCCTGCGCTTCGTGCTGCTCACCTCCCTCCTCTCCTACCTCCTGCAGATGGTCGTGGAGCTGGTGCTGCCCGCCAGCTTGGGCGCGCGCCTCGTCGGCGGCGCTTGGTTCGGCTTGATGCCGGCCGTCACCGGTATCGCCATCGCCTGGGCGCTCACCTTCAAGGGTGAGACCGTGCGCCTGATGTTCGTGCTGCCGGTCACGTCCGGCATGCTCATCGCGTTCATCATCGTCTTGGCGGTGCTCCGCTTGATCGCCGCCGCCATGCCGCCGGAAGGGCTCATCGCGCCGTTCGGAGGGATGCTCTTCGGTTGGCTGCTCGGCGGCGGCTCACCTTCCCCGCTCCGCAAGGCTTGGCTCAAGCTGCGGCTGGCCCAGTTGGACAGCGAGGCGCGTCGCGAGGGCAAGCGCCGGCGGCCCCGGCCGAACCCGGGCGGATTGAGGGTCATCCCTGGAGGCCGCTCGGACGACGACGACAAAGGGCCGGACGGTCGCTGGCTGAATTAGGGTATAGACAGCCCTCATGCCGGCACGGCTAGCCCACCTCACGACCATCGAAAGCCTGACCCCCCAGCTTGCAGGAGAGCTGCTGGAAAAGGCCGACGAGTTTCTGGAGGTGACACGCCAGCCCATCGTCAAGCTCGCTGATTTACGCGGCAAGACGATCATCAACGTCTTCTACGAGGCCTCGACGCGCACCCGCACTTCGTTCGAGCTCGCTGGCAAGCGCCTGGGGGCGGACGTCGTGAACATCGGAGGGTCCGCCAGCAGCACCAGCAAAGGGGAAACCCTGCGCGATACGGTGAAGACGCTGGACGCGATGCACGCGGACGCGATCGTCATCCGCCACCCCGCGTCGGGCGCTCCGGACTACGTGGCCAAGCACACGCGCGCCGCCGTCATCAACGCGGGCGACGGCATGCACGAGCACCCCACGCAAGCCTTGCTGGACGCCCTGACCATCCGCCGCCACCGGGGGAAGGATTTCCGAGGGCTCACGGTCGCGATCTTGGGAGACGTGCTGCACAGCCGGGTGGCGCGCTCCAACGCCAAGCTCCTGAAGATGCTCGGCGCGCAAGTCCGTCTCGCCGGCCCGCGCACCCTCCTGCCGCGCGACGCTGCCGCCCTCGGCTGTCCGCTGTACGAGCGAATCGAGCCGGCCCTGGAGGGGGCAGACGTGGTCATGATGCTGCGTATCCAGCGCGAGCGCCTGGGCGCCTCGCTCTTCCCCAGCCTCCGCGAGTACGCGCGCGTCTTCGGTCTCAACGCGTCGCGGCTCGCGCTAGCGAAGCCCAACGCGCTCGTCATGCACCCGGGGCCGCTCAACCGCGGCGTCGAAATCTCGGAGGACATCGCGGATGGTTCGCACTCCGTGATCCTGGACCAAGTCGAAGCCGGCGTCGCCGTACGCATGGCCGTGCTCGCCTTCGCGGCCAAATCTTGAGCGGAGCGCCGGCAGGCGCGCTCCGCTTGGCCCGGCGCGGGCGCTTTAGATGTCTTCGATACGGATGAGCCGCGCCTTGCTCTTGAGGATCGACTGCTCCTCGATGGCGGCGATGGCGCGACGCACCGCGCCTTCTTTGGTTTGATGAGTGAGGATGCAGACCGGCACCGCGTCGCCCTCGCCCTCGGCCCGGCCCTCTTGCACCATTTGCTCGATGGAGACCCCCTCCGCGCCAAGCGCGGAGGCGATGCGCCCGAGCACGCCGGGGTGATCACCCACGTCGAACCGCAGGTAATAGCGCGTGACGATCTCGTCTTGCGACATGACGGGACGAGTGCGCAGTTGGATGCCGCGCGTAGCCAGCCCGGACTCTCCGTGGATGCGTGAAGAAGCGACGTCCACGATGTCCGCCACGACGCTCACGGCCGTCGGCATGTCACCCGCGCCGCGCCCGACGAGCAAGCAGGGGCCGAGCGCACGCCCCATGACGAACACGCCGTTCAGCACGCCGTCCACGTTCGCGAGCACGCTGTTTTTACGTACGAGCGCGGGGTGGGCGCGAAGCTCCACCGACTCGCCGCGGTCGTGACCGATGCACAGGTGCTTGAGCGTGAAGCCGAAGCGGTCCGCGAAGCGGAAGTCGATGTCCTCGACGCGCTCGATGCCCTCGATCAGAAATTGGTCCGTGCCGATGCTCGTCTCGAACGCGAGCATGCTGACGACGGAGAGCTTTTGGGCCGCGTCGCCGCCGCCGACGTCCAGCGTCGGGTCCGCCTCGGCGTAGCCGAGCTGTTGCGCCTCTTTCAGCGCGTCGGCGAAAGAAAGGCCCTCCTCGCGCATGCGCGTGAGGATGTAGTTGCAGGTGCCGTTCAAAATCGCGTGCACGCTCGACACCGTGTCGCTGGCCAGCGCCTCGCGCAGGGTGCGGATGATCGGGATACCCCCGCCGACGGACGCTTCGAACGCCAAGTCCACCTTGTTGTCGATCGCAGCGCCGATCAGCGCGGGGCCATGCTTCGAGATCAGGTACTTGTTCGCGGTGACCACCGAGCGCCCGGACTTGAGCGCGCGCTCCAAGTAGGAGCGGGCCGGCGCCTCGCCGCCGATCACCTCGACCACGAGATCCACCGACGGGTCGCCGAAGATTTTTTCGGGGTCGTTGGTCAGCCACTCGCGCTTGCACTCTTCGACGCGCGTCTTCTCGAGGTCCCGCACGAGGACGTGCTTCACCTCCAGCGGGGCGCCGACGCGGGTCGCCAAAAATTCCCGATTGTCCTCCAGCAGGCGCAGCACGCCGCCACCCACCGTCCCGCAGCCGAGCAGGGCGATCTTCACCGGGGACTTCTGTGACTCACTCAAACGGAACCTCCAAACGCGGTCAGACCCCGGGTTTTTCGCGAGTTCGCGGCCTACGTCAAGCGCAAACGGGCGCTCGGGTTAGCCCGCGGCCGGCCGCTTGGCGTCCGGGGTCAGCGCCGGCGGAGGCTGATCGGCCGAAACGTCGCTCTGGCGGTAGGCGGGTCCGAAGCCCCTGCCCTCGGGGCTCAGGAAGGATTCCAGCCAGAGCTGGCGCGGCCGGACGCGCGAAATGATGCTGCGGCGCGGAGCATTGCTCATTTCTCCTTCCCAGCTGCGGATCCGCGGGCGGCCGGCATTCGCGGCGAGCTCGGTGGGCATCCCGGATAGCGGATCCGAGCCGACGATGAAGAACGAGTGGTAATGGAGCTTTTCGTCGTCGCGCGGCCCCAAGATCGCCACGATGTCACCGGGCCGGAAGTGGGCGCGAGCTCGGTAGAGCGCCGAGAAGAACGCGGCTCGTTGACGCAGCGGAACCCGCTCTTCGGCGGGCGCGTCGTACACATCGAAGGCTTCGCCGTGCGTGCGGGCGAACTCGAGGAAACGCTCCACGCTGCGCCGGTTCTCCATACCCGTGTGGTCGAAGGAGAGCCGACCCGCGGTGCGCTGACGCGTTTCCCCGCGCTGCCGCCACCAGGTGCCGCCAGCGCGCTCGAACGTGTCCAGCACGAAGTCGATGCATACTTGGGGCGGTCGAGGTCGGCCGCCGTCGTCGAATACGGCGTAGCGGTCGCCGTTGAACTCGAAGCTCGAGTCACCCTTGAGGTAGGCCTGGCGCCACTCGGGGCGCAGCTTGCCATCTTGCTGCCCGTCCTCGGTCTTCGGCTCGTCGAAGGGCAAGGCTTCGTCCACCTGTTCCTTGATGACGGCAACGAGCCGCTCGCGAGCCCGGGCGCCCCTTCGAGCCTCCTCGCGGCGCTGGAGCAGCTGGGCGCGGTTTTCGCCCGCAGACTCGCAACCGAGCGCCGCGCGCTCGGCCACCAGCCGCAGCACGGTAGGAACGCGCACGCCCGCGTAGACGGCGTCCACCAGCAGGTGCTCAGGGGACGCGTGTCGGACGCGGAGCTCGTCGAAGCCGAGCTCGCGCGACACCTCACTCAGGTCCACGTGGGCCGCGGCGCGGAAGGGCTCCTCTCCCGCGGAGACTCGGTCGAACAGAAGCAGCTTGGCGCGGCGCCCGCGCTCTTCTCCGCTGGTGTACTCGTAGTCCCCGTCCTCCAGGCGACGCGCGAACAGCTCGTCGGCCCCGCGCTGGATCCGCAGCTCCGGCTCGCGGAACAAAAGCGAGAGCGTCAGCGTGCCATACAGGGCCGCGAGGTCCGGGTTTTCCGTGTAAAGGTAGCCGCTACGCAGGAAGACGGCCCTCGCCAGCGCCGGCTCCTTGCGCACCTTGCCCACGACGCGCCCGAACGTGTCGTACCCCGGGGACTCCTCCAGCGCGTCGCGCAGCGTGGCCGCGAGCGGGCTCTCGGCCGCCTCTGGCCTTCGCAAAAACAGCACCGGCGCGCTCTTGGTGCGCCCGAACAGCTGCGCGCGGAGGGCCGGCTCGGAGCTTGGCGGCAGCTCCAAGGAAGGCCGGGCGGAGAGCTCTTCCGCCTCCGCGAGGCAGCGCCGATCTTGCTCGGCATCCGCGTCGAGCCGAGGCGCGAGGGCGGTGGGCGGAAGCTGCCGCGCGGCGCGGATCGCCCGCCCCCCGCCCGAGTCCGGCAGCAGCACCCAACCGAGCGCGCAGCCAAGCCAGGCGCCGAGCAGCACGATTGACGCGCGTCTCCTCCACCCGGCGCGCAAGACGCGAGCTTTCACCCTTAAAACCTGTAACATACTCCGGCTCGGAAAACGCCTCCCCCCGCCATGCCGATTCCCTACAAGCACCGCGACCGCAGCTCTCCTGCCCTCCGCATTTCCACCTCCACCGCACTGCTGAGGCGCGACGCCAAGCTGCAAGCCACCTCGCCTTACACGCTGTGCATCGATATTGGCGGAACGGGCATCAAGATGATCGTGCTCGACCCGCAGGGAGAGCCCATCAACGCTCGGGCGAGGGAGCTCACGCCGAAGCCCGCGACGTGGTCCGCGGTGCTGGAGCTGATTCGGGTAATGCTCCGCCAGCAGCCGAGGTTCGGCCGTATCTCGGTGGGCTACCCTGGCGTGGTCCGACACGGCGTCACGCTGACCGCCGCGAACCTGGACCCTTCCTGGCTCGGCAAGAACCTGGAGACCGAGCTGCAGCGCATGACCGGCGCGCCCACCCGGGTCATCAACGACGCGGACCTCCAGGGCTACGGCGTCATCGAAGGCGTGGGCTTGGAGATGGTCATCACGCTGGGCACCGGCGTGGGCTCCGCGCTCTTTCTGGACGGCCGCTTGGTCCCCAACTTGGAGCTTGGGCACCACCCGTTTCAAAAAGACAAGACGTACGAAGAGCGGCTGAGTGACGCGCAGCTCAAGGAGCACGGCAAGCAGAAGTGGAGCAAACGCGTCGGCGACATGCTCGAGACGCTGAGCGCCATCTTCAACTACGACCGCCTGTACATCGGCGGCGGCAACGCCGAGCACATCCGGGTGGACTTGCCGGACAACGTCAGCCTCTTCGACAACGTAGATGGCATGACCGGAGGGATCGCCCTTTGGGAGGACGAGAGTTAGCGATCGGGCGACGCCCGTTGGCAGCTAACGGTGCCGCGAGCAGCCCGCGATCATGCGCGGACAACCGGAGTGAACGAGACGCGGCGAGGCCGAGCGCCCGCTGCTCCACCGAGCCGCGGGCGCCGACCGCCGCTGTGCGCGCGAATCACTTGGGCGGCTTCGGCGGCACGTCTTCGTTCTGAACGCACGCCGAAAGGTCGAACAGCATGAAGGCGACCGCCTTCTCCTGCGCGGAGAGCTCTCGCATCTCACAGCTGGCGGGGAAACCCAGAGCGTTCGCCTCCGAGTTGTCGTCGATAGACGCGACGTGGAGGTCCGTGAACACGGCGCGGCCGCAGATTTGGTCTTCAGGCGCGCCAATGGGGGCGTTGAAGGACATGTACTGCACGGCCTTGGGCGCGTCCGCGTAGTTGGGGTTGTTGACGGTGATCCACTCGCGCGCCACCTCCGCGTTGACGGCTTGGATGTCGTCGCGCGGGTAGGTCAGCTCCATGGAGCCTTGCGCCGTGGACGCGCCCACGTTCAGCAGCCACTTTGCTAGCGCCTCCCCCTTCGGGAAAGACTGGTTGATGGTGCCGGGCTGCGGGGTGCCGTCCCCGTTGGGGTTTTGGCGGGTACCTGCGGGATTGATGGGCCGACGGAGCCAGGTGCCAGTCGAGGGCACCGGGTCCGGACCGTTGCCGAACCAGATCGCGTGCCAGTGGGAAGCGAAGACGCGGCCACCGGCGGCCGCGTAGTCGTACATCGCTTGCCGAGCCGTCATCGGCTTTTCCTGCTCGTTCTCGCCGCCCTCGCACGACAGCAGGGCGATGTCGTACTTCATCAAGCTCTCTTTGGTGGACCAAAGCTCAGTCGCGGCCGTGATCGCCCCGCCGCCGTGCGCAGCGTCGAAGGCCGTGACGGGGACGTGGTCGCGGGCGTTCCGCCGGTAACCACCGACGTACAAATGGATTCGGCCGTCCCCCGAAGCCGGCGTGAACTCCGCCGGGTCCACCCCCATCCTCAGCGGCAAGCACTCGAGCTGGTCGGCTCCGCCGACCGCGATCGCCATCCGCGGGATGTCACCCTCGGCCTTGTTGCGCGGCAGGCGAGTGACTTGCGGGTCCGTGAGCGCGGTGTCCGCGCAGCCGGCGACGTTGGGGACGACGAGTTGCCGGCGCCATTTGCCGACCTGAATGACGAGCGGGATGTTGGCGCCGGCCGGGGCGTCCGTCAGAACGAACCCGCCCGTCTCGTCCGTCACCGCGGACGTGACCGGGTTCAGCACCTTGGCGTCGCAGCGGTCGCACGTGGCGCCCTCCGTGAAGGGCTCCACCGGGGAGTTCGGCACGTAAACGAGCACGTTGTAGAGCGGCACCTTGCCGGCGGGGTCGTAGACCTTGCCGGTGATGGTCGTCTTCGGCATGCCGACGCACGAGGGAACGGCGCAAGCGAGGCCCTGGCACGGGCCGCCGGTGCCCGGCTCTGTCCCTACCCCACCCAGCGAAATGGAGCCGGCGGAGCTGCCCGGACCGCCTGCGCTGGAGGCCGCCGATCCCCCGGTCGCGGGAGAAGCGCCAGTGCCCCCAGGGGGGTCCACGGTACCGGGCGCCTCTTTCGATGAGCACGCCAGCAAAACGAGGGCTACGGAGCCGAGCGAACAAACAAACGACAAGCGACGAAGCGTCGTCGCGCTCTTGCGATTGGTCATGGCATGCCTTGGCCTCGGAGCACACGCACACCCTGAGGCTCTGTTAGTGTGCCCTGACCCCACAAACAGCAGTCAAGTTTCGCAATCGGGTAAAAGTGAAGTCGTGCCACTCGGGCGCTCGCGTCTGCGCGACGCGCGCGAGACTGAGCTTCGCGCGGGTATGCTTGCTCGGAACGCGCGCCTTCCGTCAATCGCCCAGCGCGCACGCACTCAACGTCAGAAATAGCAAAGAGCCCGGTGTTTCTTGCGAAACAGCCGGGCTCTTTGGCTTCTTGTTTCGTTAGCGGAACTTGGTCAGTTCGCGCTCGGCGTCTGCGCCGATTCACGCTTCGCCACTTCGTCCAGGTAAGCCTGCGACGGTTGCGGCATCGACTCGAGCGCGGCCTCCAGCACCTCGTCGAGCTTGCTCACGAACACGAACTCCAGCTCGTCACGGACTTCCTTCGGCACTTCGTCCAGATCCGCCTTGTTCCGCTCTGGCACCAAAACTCGCTTGATACCGGCACGGTGGGCGGCGAGCGTCTTCTCTTTCAGACCACCGATGGGCAGCACGCGACCACGGAGCGAGATCTCCCCCGTCATCGCCACGTCGTGCCGCACCCGGATGCCGGTGAGCAGCGAGACGATGGCGGTGAACATGGTGATGCCCGCGGACGGCCCATCCTTGGGCATACCGCCCGCGGGGATGTGCACGTGAAGGTCGCTCTTCTCCAAGAAGTCCTTGGGAATTCCGTACTTCTCCGCGTTGGTCCGCACGTAGGAGAGGGCCGCGTGAGCGCTCTCCTTCATGACGTCACCGAGCTGCCCGGTGAGCTGCAGCTTGCCCGTCCCGAACATGCGAGTCGCCTCGATGAACAGGATTTCGCCGCCGACGCTCGTCCACGCTAGCCCCGTGACGACGCCGGTTTCTTCCGTGCGCTCCGCCACGTCACTCGTGAACTTGATGGCGCCCAGGTACTCCCGCAGGTCGTCCTCGCTCTTGATGACGCGGGGCGTGTTGTCACCCTCTGCCACCTTGACCGCGACTCCGCGGATGACGCTGGCGATCGTGCGCTCCAGGCTGCGCACGCCGGCTTCCCGGGTGTAGTGCTCGATGAGCTCTTCCACCGCTTCGTCCGTGATCGTGAGTTGCTCCGGCTTGAGGCCGTGCTCCTCCAGCTGCTTGGGGATCAAGTGCTGGCGAGAGATCGCCAGCTTCTCGCGCCGGGTGTAGCCCGGGATCTCCAGGATCTCCATGCGGTCCCGCAGGGGCGGGGGGATGGGATCGGCCACGTTCGCCGTGGCCACGAACATCACGTTCGACAAGTCGTACGGGATCTCCAGGTAGTGATCGGCGAAGGAGTTGTTCTGCTCGGGGTCCAACACCTCCAGGAGGGCGGCGCTGGGGTCACCGCGGAAGTCGTGACCAATCTTGTCGACCTCGTCCATCATGAAGACGGGGTTCACGGTGCCGGACTTCTTCATCCCCTGGATGATTTGGCCGGGCAGAGCGCCCACGTACGTACGGCGGTGGCCACGAATGGCCGCTTCGTCGTGCACGCCACCGAGCGAGACGCGAACGAACTTGCGTCCGAGCGCGCGCGCGATGGACTTGCCGAGCGAAGTCTTACCGACGCCGGGCGGGCCCAAGAGGCACAAAATCGGCCCCTTCTTGTCCTTCTTCAGCTTGCGGACGGCCAGGTACTCGACGATGCGCTTCTTGACCTTGTCCAGACCGTAATGGTCCTCGTCCAAGACCTTCCGCACCTCGGCGATGTCCATGTTGTCTTCCGTGGTGTTGGTCCACGGCAGATCCAGGATCCAGTCCAGGTACGTGCGGACGACGGTGTACTCGGCCGAGCCCACCTGCATCGAGCGCAGACGCTTGAGCTGCTTCTTCGCGACGCTGTCCGCCTCGCTCGGCAAGCTGGCTTTGGAGATGCGCTCTTCCAGGCCGTCCAAGTCGCCTTGGTCGCCGTCGTCTTCGCCCAGCTCTTCCTTGATGGCCTTGAGCTGCTGGCGCAGCACGTACTCGCGCTGGTTTTTGCCCATCTCCTCTTTGATTTGCGAGTTGATGCGCTCGCGCATCTTGAGGATCTCGAGCTGGCGAGTGAGCAGGCGCAGCACCTTGCGGATGCGCTCCTTCACCTCGACCGTCTCGATGAGCTGGGCCTTCTCCTCCACCGGTGCGTCCAGGTTCGCGGCCACCAAGTCCGCCAAGGCGCCGGGCGCCTGGATGGAGTCGATGAGCGAGCCCGCCTCACGCGGCAGCTCCGGCATGAGCTGAATGACTTGCTTGGCGACGTCGCGCAGGCTCATCGCCAGCGCCTCGGCCTCCACGTCTTCGATCGCGGGGGACTCCACGCGAGTCACCTTCGCGCGCATGTACGGCGAGGACTGCGTCACCTGGTCCAGCCGAATACGCGTCAAGCCCTGCAAGATGAGCGAGTAGTTGCCGGAGCTGTGCTTGAGCGCCTTGAGGACGCGAGCAGCGCAGCCAACCGGGTAGAGATCATCGGCAGCCGGGTCGTCAGTCGCCGGGTCGCGCTGGGCGAAGATGGCGATGACGGGGCTGTCGAGGTTGTGCACGTCCTCGACGAGGGCGACGGACTTTTCGCGACCTACGTCGAACGGAGCGACGGCTCCGGGAAACAGCACGGCATTGCGAATCGGCAGCACCGCTAGCTCGTCGCCGAACTTGATGTCCTCCTCGGACGGAGGCGGCGGGGGCGGCGATTGCGGCTGCTGCTGCTTTTTCTTGTCACTCATGAAGCCTCATTCTTGGCACAGACACCAGGAAACCGGAAAACCAAACGAAGCTAACCACGCTCGTCTACGGCACAATCCCTTCCGCTCTGAACCTCCCCGCACTATAGGCGCGGCAGCATGCGCGCGGTGTTCTTCGGCACTCCCCAGATCGCTGTCTCCGCGCTGCGCGCGCTCACGCAAGTGGCGGAAGTTGCCGCAGTTGTTTGCCAGCCGGATCGGCCTAGCGGCCGAGGGTTGAAGCTCGCAGCGCCGCCCGTCAAGGAGGCTGCGCTCGAGCTGGGGCTTTCCGTACATCAGCCTACCAAGGTGCGTACGGGCGAGCTCGCAGCTTGGCTTCGCGAAAAGAACGCGGACGTGGCGCTCGTCATGGCGTACGGGCGCATCCTGCCGGCGGACGTGCTCAGCGCGCCACGGCGCGGAGCCATGAACCTGCACGCGTCGCTTCTGCCACGCTATCGAGGCGCGGCTCCCATCAACTGGGCGATCGTGAACGGTGAGTCCACGACCGGGATCTCGCTCATGCAGATGGATGAGGGGCTAGATACGGGCCCGGTTTACTCGCGGCACGCGCTGGAGCTCACGGAGACAGAGACCGCCGGCACGCTCGCCGAGCGCATGGCGACGCTCGCGGCCCATGTCGTCCGCGCGGATCTGGCCGCGGCGGTGGACGGCAAGCTCACCGCCGAGCCGCAAGATCACGACTCTGCGACGCACGCGCCGCTCATCGAGCGCCAGCACCTGCAGGTGGACTTTCGGCGCTCCGCGTTAGAAATCGCGCGGCTCATCCGTGGCATGGCGCCCCGGCCAGGCGCCTTCACGCTGCTAGGCGGAAAGGTGCTCCGACTCCACGAGGCCCGCCCCACCGCAGGGCCGATGCCACCCGGAGCCGCGCCGGGCACGGTTTCCATCTTGGGCAAGCGAGCCCTCATTGCCACCGGTGAAGGCCAGCTGGAGCTCATCAACGCTCAAGTGGAAGGCAAAAAGGCGCTCATGGCGGTGGACCTGATCAACGGCCGCGTGCTGACCGAAGGCGCGGTGCTCGGCGCCTGAGGGTGGACGCAGCGAGACCGGCGAAGACGAGCCACGGCACGTGCGACTCACCGGACAACCTCGCTGCGCGCCAAGCCCCGCAATCCGGTTCAACTCAATGAAACCGCTAAACTTTCCGCGCCCGACAGCGGCGGTGTTAGGGTCAGGCGCGTGGACTTGTCCGAGCGCTTCCTGGGCGACCTGAGAGCGGAGTTTCCCGCTTTTCGAATCGTGCCCAAGCGCCGCGACCCGTTTTCACGAGCCATCGACTTGGCGCTCAGGCTCGTAACGTTCAACGGCCAGCGTCACTACCTCACCCACTACCACACGGTCATCGGCGACACCTTGTACGTCCCGGACACTTGGGACGCGCTCGCGGACCTAGATCGCGTGATTTTGCTGCGGCACGAGCGCGTGCACTTGCGGCAACGTCGGCGCTATGGTGCCGCGCTGATGGCCTTTCTGTACCTCGTGCCGTTCTTGCCGCTGGGCCTCGCCTACGGCCGGGCGCGCATCGAATGGGAGGCGTACGTGGAGACGCTGCGGGCAACCGCGGAGCTGTGCGGCTTGCCGGCAGCTCGCGACCCGCAGCTGCGCGAGCGAATCGTCAGACGGTTTACCGGCCCAGATTACGGCTGGATGTGGCCTTTTCGCGCGAGCGTCGAGCGCTGGTACGACCGCGCGCTGCAAGAGCTCGCCCGCGATAGCGGCTTAGAAGGAGCGGCATAGGGTGGCGGCACCGGTCATCGGCATCGATTTGGGGACGACGAATACCGTCGTCGCAGTGGTCAAGGACGGACAAGCGTCGGCTATTGCCGACGAGAGCGGCAACGTGCTCATGCCGAGCGTCGTGTCGTTCCATCCGAGCGGCAACGTGCTGGTCGGGCGAGCCGCCAAAGAGCGCCGCCTGGTGGACTCGATCAACACGATCTATTCGGTCAAGCGCCTGATCGGCCGCAGCTGGGACTCGGAGGAGGTGCGGCGAGCTCGTTCCCGCTTCCCGTTTCAGATGAAGGAAGGGCCGGGCCAAGCGGCCCTGGTCGTCGCCCGGGGCGAGGCTTACACGCTGCCGGAGATCAGCGCCTTCGTGCTGCGCAAGGCCAAGGGTATCGCCGAGGCCGCGCTGGGCACCACGGTGGAGCGAGCGGTCATCACCGTTCCTGCCAACTTCAACGACTTGCAGCGCGCAGCCACGAAGGTCGCGGGGCGCGTCGCTGGCTTGGAGGTCATGCGCATCCTCAACGAGCCCACCGCCGCGGCTCTTGCCTACGGCTACGGCCGGTCCGCGTCCGAGCGCATCGCGGTCTACGACTTCGGCGGCGGCACGTTCGACGTCACTTTGCTGGATTTGTCCGACAACGTGTTCGAGGTGCTCGCCACCGCCGGCAACACCTTTCTGGGTGGCGACGACCTGGACCTCGCCATCGCCGAACGGATGGCGGAGACGTTCCTGGCTCGGCACCGCTACGACCCTCGGCAAGAGCCGCAGGTCTACGAGCACCTCAAGGTGGCGGCGGAAGAAGTGAAGCACCGGCTGTCGGACGAGGCCGAGGTCACGGTCGAGATCAAAGACATCGCCCACGGCCCTGGAGGCAAGCCGCTCGGCTTGACCTTCTCGATGGCGCGCGGCGAGCTGGAGCGCCTCGCCGCTCCTCTCATCGAGCGCACGTTCGAGGTATGCAAAGAGGCCCTCGGCATCGCGCGCCTGTCGCAAACGGATTTCCAGCAACTGCTGCTCGTCGGCGGTTCGACCCGCGTGCCGCTCGTGAAGCGCCGCGTGGAGGACTTTTGGAAGCGCGAGGTGCGCTCGCACATCAGCCCGGACGAAGTCGTCGCGATCGGGGCCGCAATTCAAGCGAGCGCGCTCTCGGGCGCCGAGGCCCGCCGCAAGGCCACGGTTCCGCCGCCGCCCAACCCCGCCCGCCAAACCATGCCCGGCGCGACCGATCGTCCAGCCGCGCTCGCGCGCCGCAAGGGCGGTACGCTACCTCCGGGAGTGCAGCCGCGGCTGCGTTCGGACACCGCGCCGGGGCCCGCGCTGCAGTCCGGCCAGACCCGCAAGCGGGTGGATACTTCGCCAGATCCCTTCGGTATCCCGAGCACGCAACCCTTCCAGGGCGGTCGCCCGCGCATGCCGACGACGCCTGGCGTCCAGGAAGGCGCAGATCCTGCCGCGCCGACGCGGCATCCGGCATTGGGCGTGCTCGGTCGCGCGAGCCAGCCCGACGAAGCCGAGCGCCCGAAACAGAAGACGGGAACTGGCCTCGGACCAGCGGCTCAACGCGTGGCCAGCGGCCCCACTTTGGTGAGCGCGAGCGAAGCCGCGCAGAGCGCCAAAATAGCCGCGGAGGCGGGCTTGCCCCTGGTCTTGCCGGAGCCGCCCCCGGCCCCGCCTCTTCCGCTGAGCCCCGTCGCGCCTTCCGCGAGGCCCGCGGCTGCGCAAACCGCGGTGACTCCCAAAAAGCCGCGAGAAGAGAGCGCCGCTTTTCAACTGGGAGACGACGACCTTCAAGACTGGTCGGCAGTGCCGGTGCCGCCGCCGGCTCCTGCTTCGCCCGCGTCCTCGCCCCGAAGCTCGGGGGGAGGCGTGCGGCCACTCGCGCAACCCATGGCGTTCAGGCCGCCGGACGAGCTCACCGAGCGCGATCTGGAGCTGCCCGAAATACCTGACGACGAGCCCACGAAGGTCGGCTCCCCTTCCCCGGCCGAGTTGGAGAGGGCGCGCGAGGAAGGCCTCGCCATGCTCCGCCAGCGCGAGGCCGAAGAACGAGAGCAAGCCGCGCGGGAGCAAGCCGCGCGGGAGCAAGCCGCGCTGCAACGAGCAGTCAGCGAGCACGAGCTCGAGATCCCGGTGCCGCCTGCGCCTTTCGCGCCGCCCCCCGCGGTCATGCCGCCTCCACCGATGTTCGCAGCGACCGCGCACGGGCACGGCTTCGGAAGCTTGAATCTGGACCTGCCCCCGCCGCCTCCGTCACGCCCGGTCGGAACGGTCACCGCTCCCTTGCAAGCGGTAGGCGCCACGACGCAGAAGCTGCCGACCGCGCCGCCCCCCGCGCCGATGCCGGCGCCGCCACTGCTGGTGGACGTGACGCCGCTGACGCTAGCGGTCGAAACGGTGGACGGCTTTTGCGACCCGCTCATCCCACGCAACACCACCGTGCCTTGTTCGCGCACGCGCGAGTTCGTAACCGCCGCCGACAACCAAACGACGGTCCGAGTGCGCGTGAGCCAGGGGGAATCCAGCCGCTTCGTCGAAAATACGTTGCTCGGCGAGGTGGAGCTCTCCGGGCTCCGCCCCGCGCGCCGCGGTGACGTGCGCGTCGCGGTCTCGTTCGCCCTGGACTCGAGCGGCATGCTCGTGGTCAGCGCCAGAGACGTCGGCACCGGTCGCGAGACCTCGACTCAGGTGCACCTGGTCGGGTTGCCCGACGCTCAGGAGGTGGCGCGGATGGCGGCGCGGCAAGCGGGGCGCGGAGTCTGAAGGGTGGACCTCGAGGATATCGAGCGCATCTTCGAGTGGGACGCGCTCATCGACCAATCCTCGTACTACGAGATTTTGGGCCTGCTCGAGATCGCGGACGCGGGCGCGATCCGCAAAGCGTTTCACGAGTTCGCGGTCTCCTTTCATCCGGACGCCTTCCCGGAGGCGGACGAAGAGACCGCTGACGCACTGCGGCGCGTTTTCCAGCGCGGCGCGGAGGCGTACCGGGTGCTGGCGCGGCCGGATTCCCGCGCCGACTACGACCTGGCGCTCGCCAAAGGGCAGCTTCGCTTGGACAGCACGATCGCGCCGGCACCCCTGGCCCGAAACTCCGACATTCGCTCCCTAGACGAGCTGTGTCGCTCTCCCGGGGCGCGCCGCTTCGCGAAAAGGGCCGAGGGGCTCATCACGGCCGGGGACCTGACCGGGGCGAAGCGGGAGTTGCAGATGGCGCTGCGCGAAGACGGGGACAATCCGGACCTGGCCGAACGCCTGGATGCCATCGACCTCGCCTTGTACGCGATGGGCAGCTAGCTTTTGGGGGCGCTAGCCTCCCCGCGCAGCTGCTCTCCCAAGGTTTGTTCAGGCGCCGGGTCCGACGTTTCTTATGAGAGTGAACACGGCGCTAGCGAATCCTGACAGGGATGGTAAAAAGGGGCCCCGTTTCGACCCGGCGGTGCCTGGCTCATCGCCACTGACCCCGCATCCAGAATCAGACCGAACATCGAGTAGGAACGTACCTTTCTACTCGAATGCCCCAGACGCGAGGCCGCTAGTGAAGATTTCCTGTCCTGCGTGCGCTGCCAAATACTCGATTGCTGACGAAAAAGTCTCGGACCGTTTGGCGAAGATCCGTTGCCGCAAGTGCAACGCGACGATCGTGATCGATGGGAAAGCGAACCCGCCCAGCGTCTACACCGCTGCCGGGGAAGCCACGACCGAAGCGAGTGACGACTCGGGCGACAGCCAGGCGAAGGGCCTCGAGTTCACGGTGGACTTCGGTGAAGGCGACCAGCGAACCATGACCGTGCCCGAGATCGCGCAAGCGTACGGCGCGGGCCAAATCACGCAGGATACCTACCTGTGGGCAGAAGGCTTCGCAGATTGGAAGCCGCTCTCCGAGGTGGAAGAAGTCGTCTCCGCGCTCGGCGTCCCTGCCCCCGCGGCTGCGCCCACAGCAGCACCGTGGGCGTCAGCGGCCGCAAGCCCCGCTCGCGCCGCGGCACGAACTGCCGCCCGCGCCCCCGCGCCGGATCTCTTCGGCGGTATCGACGCCGCCGGTAGCGAGGACGACGTGGCTACCAGCGCACCGGATCACTCTTCGTCCGCTTCGCGCGGAGGCGGCCTCGGCTCTTCGAGCGCCGCGGGCGGCTCCGGAACGGGGGCTCGCAACGAGTCCTCCGTCCTCTTCTCGCTCAGCGCGTTGACCTCGGCTGCCAGCCGGCCTTCTTCGCGCCCCATCGCGCCCGCGCCGAGCGGCGCCGCTACCCGCGAAGATTCCGGCTTGATCGACCTCAAGGCGCTCACCGCGGCCGCGACGAAGTCGTCGGAGGCCGCCGCGCCGGCGATCCCGGCCGCTCCGCTGATTTCGCCCCTCGCCGCGTCTCCGCTGGGCATCGCCGCCCCGCTCGGCACTCCCGGCGGCCTCGGCTCCCCGGCGATGGACCTGAGCTCGTCGTCCGGCAAGAGCAAGAACGGCCTCTACATTGGCGGCGGCATCGCCGTTGCCGCGATCGCCGCGGTGGCCATCGCCTTCATCTTGCGTCCGGCGCCGGCTCCCGCTCCCACCCCGGTGGCCCCTCCGCCCGTCGCGGCCGCGCCGCCTCCCGCTGCGGCGTCGGTAGCCGCGGCCGAGCGCGCTCCCGCCGTAGCGC
>SECP01000050.1 GCA_004193285.1 Myxococcales bacterium
CAGATGCGAGGATGCCCGGTCGACCCGCAGGTCGCCCGAGACGAGGCGGAGCACGGTCAGACAGGGGGCGAGCGACCGTCGCGCGGCGGCGGCCGACGACCCGAACGCGAGGTCGATCGCGATGTCGACCCGCGCCTCCTCGGCCTCGAGCACGACCCGGAGCGAGCGAGCCTCGACGACCTCGACGTCGTCCACCGCCGCGAAGAGCGCCCAGAGCGCGGTGCGGTGCTCCGGGAGGCGCGCCGTCGGGTGACCCGGGAGGCGCGTCTCAGGTGACGCGCGAGCCGGCGCGCTGTCCGATGATCCGTCGTGCAGGTCACCTGAGCCAACCCGTCTTTCACGACCGGTACGCGTCGCGAATGGGGGTCGGGTTCGAGGTCGCTCTCAGATCTGGCGTCAGAGGCCGGCGGTCGGGCGGGGGCGGCGTCTGCTCTGGATCCGGTCGGCTCGGCGCGCCACCTTGCCCTCTGCGGCTTGGGGAACCCCGCCCTCGTTGCTCGCTCGCCCCGTCGCGGTCCCGCGGCTTGGGGCCGCCACTGTCCGTCCGTCCGCCGCCTCGCTGCTTCCCCCGCTGCGCTTCCCAAGCCCCTTGAGCGATGGCTTCGGAGGTGAGCATTGGGCATGCGCTGGTGGGTCGGCGGAGTTGGGGCTCTCGGTGCCCACGGGCGTCCGCGTAGCGCGGTAAGCGCCAGCGTTGAGCCGAGGGAGGGCGCCGTCGACGGGCTCCGGTTTTTTCACGTGAAACATCCCCCACGCCTTCTTTCGCAACCGGCACGGCGGGCGGATCCGTCCTCCAGAGCCCGCGACGGTGTCGCAACGTCCCATCGCCGCGCCGCCCCGCGCGGGCTGCTCGGTGCGCCAGCACCGCTGTTGCCTCCGGCACCAGTGTGGTCGCCGGACCGCGCCGAGAGCGGGGCCGAGTGCGGGACCGAGACGAGGGGGTTCGGCAGGCCGCGGTGAAGCCCGGGGGCGTGCGAGGACGCGGGCCGTCTGCCGCAGCCGATGCCCGGCATGGAATCAGTGTCGCTGCTCGAGCCTGCGTGGAGTCTCGTCGCGAAGGTTAGACCCGGGCGAGGCGCCGGCGGCGCAAGACACTCGCCGGGGCGTTCGCGGCGGCAAAGTCGGGCGACGGAACGAATGCGAGAGGGCGAGCGCAGGGAACGTCGCTGCTCATCCACGCCGCATTCGCCTCGTGACGCCAGACCTGAGCAGAGTGACGGACCCGGCGCCGCGTGAGCGGATCGACAGGCTGGCGCACCGCCACGGCAGCGGGCTTGGCGACTCGTGCCGAAGCTCGAACTGGGCGAAGCAACCGGTAGACGCCATTCGTTCGAGCGCTCGGCGCGGCTGGCGGCACCGCGTCGCCAGACCTCCAGCGACCACGCGGGACGCGGCCGCCTGAGTCGCAGAGCCCTTCGCTGCGCGCGCGCCGTCAGGAGGCGTACTCCGCTGATGCGCGGGTGCGCTCGCGCACGAAGCGTCGGTTTGGGGGCCGTCCATCGACCCGTCGGCGGTGCCCCCTGCCCTGTTCAAGTCGCAGCGAGCGCCCGCGACGCTCGCACCGAGAGCAGCGCGTCCGGATGTTGGCAGGCGCTCCGCGTCTGCGGCACCGGCTGGACCTGCTGTCAGGGCTCGGCGGACCAGTGTCGAGTGGCTGGCCCTCTGATACCCCGGGCTCGGTCGAGCCTGAGGCTGCGCGGCGGCTTGCTGATGAAGCCGCGTCCGAGGCGGGCAGAGCCGCCAGGCTCATCGGTCGTGAATCACCGAAGCACGTGGGTCCGGACGGATGCTGCGTCCCTACCGTCGAGCGGCCCTGTCGAAGTCGCGCTCCCGCGACCCGCGCCGCGGTAGTGCCGCGGGCGGCCGGAGCATCGCGCACAGACGGAGTCCGCCTGCCTGTAGTCCCTGGCCTTCGCCAGGACCTCGCTGCTGAGCGCCTGGCACCGCGGTCCGGAACAGCGGGGACCGCTGCCGCTGAGCGCGCCCGACCCGCGCGCTTCCGCAGGTCCGCATGGAATGAGGACGGGCGTCGCGGCAGAGAAGCCGGCGTCCCGATTGCCGCGGGGTCGAACGCGTCCTGCTCTGAACTCCATCAGCTCGGTGCTCGACGGTGGCTCGCCGGAGCTGAGGACCCGGCTGGCGACTACGAGGCGGCGGTTCAACAAGCGCAGGTTCCACGTTGCACGCTGCTCGCTCTCAGATGCTCGATGGGCCCACTGCCGTGTCGGAGGGGCACTCTCCCGCGCCGCCCAAGGACTGCCCAGCGACGATAAGTCGTGAGCTGCGGTGGGCACTCGCGGCTTGGCGCGCCCGGGTGCTGCAGGGGCACTCGACGGAAGACAACGTGCGTGGCTCAGGGGCCCGGGCTAACGCCCGCGCTGGCAGTCGCCGGGGCGTACGTCCGCGGACCGGGAACCTGAATCGCGGGCGGGACGGCCTGGGCGCCTGGGCAGCGGCGGTGGCGGGGTCAGGTGGAGGGACGCGCGGCGGGCGTTTGGTCGCGGCTGTGCGGCTCGACTCGGGGGTCGAGGGCCGCTATCTGGAGGGAATGGAAGAGTGGCTCAAGGCACGCGTGGACGAGCTCGTGGCCAACGGGCTGATGCGCGACCCGGCTGACTCGGAGCTGCATTCCACATCGGGTCCGGGAGGCGGTGGCTGGGTGGATGCCTGCTCGAATGACTACCTGGGTCTGGGTGCGCGAGCTGTTTCACGTGAAACAATGGACAGTGGTCGGGAGGCGCGAGCCGGGGCCGGCGCGTCCAGGCTGGTTCAGGGCACCTTCCCGGAGCACCTGGCGCTCGAAGCAGAGCTGGCGACTTGGCTCGAGGTAGAGGCCACCCTGGTGACCTCGAGCGCGTTCGCGGCCAACGTCGGCCTGGTACCCGCCCTCGTCGGCCCGGGAGCTCTCCTCGTCTCGGACGCGTTGAACCATGCCTCGATCGTCGACGGCTGTCGGCTGGCTCGGGGGCGCGTGGTCGTCACGCCCCACCTGGAGCTTGCCCCGGTGGAGGCCGCGCTTCGCAGTCACACCGGTGGTGAGCCGGCTTGGGTGATGACCGAGGGTCTGTTCAGCATGGACGGCGACAGCCCGGACCTGGTGGAGCTTCGCAAGCTTTGTGACCGCTTCGGAGCCGGCCTCATCGTCGACGAGGCTCACTCGC
Organism: Myxococcales bacterium; assembly: GCA_004193285.1. Classification (GTDB taxonomy): domain Bacteria; phylum Myxococcota_A; class Polyangia; order Polyangiales; family Polyangiaceae; genus PMG-095. The sequence continues at coordinate 3,162 of SECP01000050.1, forward strand.
TCGGAGTCTTTGGACCGGGCGGACAGGGAGCATGCGCCGCGCTGGGCGTGAGGGCGGATGTGATCACGGCCGGCCTCGGCAAGGCCGTCGGGTCGCAGGGCGGCGTGATTGGAGGCAGCAAGCTGCTGCGCACCTGGCTGTGGAACCGAGCGCGGTCCTTCGTCTTCTCAACGGGAATGTCCCCTGCCCTGTGTCGCCTCACCCTCCATCAAGTCCGGAAAGCGCGCCTCGCAGACGCCCAGCGCGCCCGACTCCTGCAACAGGCAGCCAAGCTGCGCGACGCGCTGCGGGCACGGGGCCTCGACGTGCCACCCGCCTCGCGTGGCCCGATCGTACCGGTCGTGCTCGGCTCCAACGATAGGGCGATGGCGGCGATGGCCGCGCTCCGAAATCAAGGCATCTTGGCCCAAGCAATCCGCCCTCCAACCGTGCCGGTCGGTGCGGCGCGGTTGCGGCTCACCGCCCACGCAGACTGGCCCGAAGACGCGGTGGACCGCATCGCAGCCGCCGTGGAGGCCGCATGCGCGTCGTGATGCTCGGCACCGGCACGGATGTCGGCAAGACCTACGTCACGGCGCTGCTCGCTCGAGGGCTCCGCGCCGCGACGAGCGTGTTGGCGCTGAAGCCTATCGAGAGCGGTGTGGCGGACGCCTCCGCGCTCGGGGACGCCGGCACGATCGCTGAAGCGGCTGGCCACGCGGCACGACTGTCGCCTTGGAGGCTGCGCCGACCGGTGTCTCCACACCTCGCGGCGCGGGAGCAAGGCGTCTCGCTGGAGATCGCCGAGGTCGTGCGCTGGGTTCAAGCGGCAGAGCTATCCGCGCCCGCCACCTTCACGCTGGTCGAGACCGCGGGCGGCGCCTTCTCACCGCTGGGCCTCGGCACCACCAACGTGGAGCTCGCCCTCGCTCTCGAGCCGGCTCTTTGGATCCTCGTCGGTCCGGACGCGCTCGGCGTCTTGCACGACGTGACCGCAACGTTGCGCGCGCTACCACGCGCGCCGGACGCCGTGCTGTTGTCGGGCGCCCGGCCCGCGGATCAGAGCACCGGCAGCAACGCGGCTGAGCTCAAAGCTCTAGACATTTGCGAGGTGCTGGAAACGCTCTCGTCGGGAGCACAGCAAGCCACCACCACCGTCCAATGGCTGCTGGATCGTATGACAAAAAAGTCCCCTCAAATCTGAGGAGTCGGTCTCAGGCCCGCGGGCCTAGCTGGCGATTCGGCCGCCCTCTATCCGCAAGCGCCGCGCGCCCAAGCGCTCCGCAATGCCGGTCCCGTGCGTTACCGCAATGACCAGCGAACCTCGCCCGACTTCCTCGCGGATCACCGCCTCCAGCTTGTCCACGCTTGCCACGTCCAGGCCGGTCCACGGCTCGTCGAGCAGCAGCACGGTCGGGTCATGGACCAGCGCGCGAGCGAGCGCGATGCGTTGCCGCTGCCCTCGAGATAACGTGCCCACCGGCCGGTTCGCAAACGGCTCCGCCCCGACCCGGCCGATGACTGTCTCGACCCGCGCCGCGGCGTCGCGAGCGCCGTGAATCTGAGCTACGAGCTCGATATTCCGGCGTCCCGAGAGCTCGCGGTAGGCGTGGGATTCGTGCGCCACCCAGCCAATATGGCGGCGCGCCTCGGCTTGATCCTCGCCGAGGGGCTCGTACCAAACGTGCCCGGACGTGGGGCGGAGCACCGTGCCGATGATGGCGAGCAGCGTGCTCTTTCCTGCGCCGTTGGGGCCCTCCAAAAACGTGAGCGTGCCTGCCTCGAAGCTGGTGGTCACTTGCCGAAGGGCGAGGGTCGCGCCGTAGCGGCGGGTCACGCTGCGCACCTCGATGCGAGTCACGGTGGTCGGAGCGGGCGAAGCAGGTGGAGCCATTCAGGGGCGCGGCGAGCCTTCACTCTTGCTCGAGCCGAGTCAAATGCGGTGGCGCTCCGTTGCCCCAATCTGCGAAAGGCGCCTGTGCCAAGCGATAAAGACCTCGTGAAAGGCCGGAGAAGCGCGCGATGCGGCGCCCCGTGAGCCGAGATGCAAATTCTGGCTGGAGCTGGCCGTACGGCAGCATGCTACGATGCCGTTTGATATGTCGTCTTCGGTCTTGGCTCTGCCAGCTGAGCAGGCGCCGCGAGTCGCGGAGCTTCGCAACGCGGTAGAGAGCGCCCTCGAGGGTAAGGCGGAGGTGGTGGAGCTGGCGCTCGTCGCGCTGCTGGCTCGCGGCCACATCCTGATCGAAGACGTGCCCGGCGTCGGCAAGACGACGCTGGCACGCGCCCTGGCTCGCGCGGTTGGCGGCGAGATGCGCCGCGTCCAGTTCACGAGCGATCTTCTGCCGAGCGACGTGGTCGGCGTCGTCATCTTCGATCAGCGGACGTCCGAGTTCGTGCTCCGTCAGGGGCCGGTGTTCGCCAACGTGCTCTTGGCGGACGAAATCAACCGCGCCAGCCCGCGCACTCAATCCGCCTTGCTGGAGGCAATGAGTGACGAGCAGGTGTCGATAGACGGCCGCACTCTGCCGCTGCCCGAGCCGTTCCTGGTCGTCGCGACCCAAAATCCGTCGGATTTTGCCGGCACTTTTCCGCTCCCCGAGTCGCAGTTGGACCGCTTTCTGATGCGCATCCACATCGGCTACCCGCCTGCGCACGTCGAGACCCGGCTCATGTTGGACCCGGATCAAGACCGCGTGAAGCTGGTGCACCCCGTGTTGGACCCTCAGTCGCTCGTGTCGCTCCAGCGCGAAGTAGACCGAGTGTCGATGGACGGCGCTCTCGGCGCCTACTTGCAGGGGCTCATCACCGCCACCCGAACGAGCCCGACTCTATCGCTGGGCGCGTCGACGCGCGCCGGTATGAACTTGGCGCACGCCGCCCGCGCGCGAGCGCTGCTGAGCGGCCGCGACTACTGCATCGCGGACGACATCCACGGCTTGGCCGTCCCCGTGCTCGCCCACCGCGTTCGACTCGCCGCGCACGCGGAGGGTTACGCTCCGTCCCGCGAAGAATCCGAATCCGCCGTGCGAGACGTCATCGCGCGCGTGCCCGTACCGCTCTAAACCGTGGAAAGCTCAGGAGCGCCGCAGCCGCCGTCACTCAAGGCGACCACGGCCGCCGTGGCGGCGCCGCCTTCGCTCAAGCCTCAAAGGGCCAAGGGTGCGCCCAAGGGCGGTTTGACTCGAGGCTTTTGGGGACGCTGGCCCCGAAGGCTCAAGCTCACGCGCGAGGGCAAATACTTCATCTTCATCACGTTCGGCGTGGGCGTTGCGGCCATCAACACCGGCAACAACCTGCTGTACCTCCTGCTCGGGATGCTGCTCTCGCTCATCATCGTCTCGGGCGTGCTCAGCGAGCTCAGCTTGCGGCACCTCACCGTGACGCGGCGGCTCCCACCTCGCGCCCAAGTTGGGCGCCCTCACCTCGTGGAGATCGAGGTGTACAACCACAAGCAGCGCATCCCCTCCTACGCAATCGAGGTGGAAGATTTGCGCGCTGGGCAGCCTGCGGACAAGCGCTGCTTCTTCCTCAAGATCAGCCCGCGCTCCGCCCAAGTGGCGGCCTACCGGCGCACTCCAGCCCGGCGCGGCCGCGACAACCACGTGGGCTTTCGGGTCGCGACTCGCTTTCCCTTCGGTTTGTTCGAAAAATCGCGGGAAGTGAGCGCGGACGACGAGCTCATCATCTATCCGGCGGTGGACCCGGTGCGCCTCCCGCAGACCGAGTCGGGCCAACGAACGGGCGGGGAGAGCGCGCTCGGTCGCGGCGCCGGTGACGAGATCCACGGCTTGCGCTTGATGCGTGAAGGCGACGATCCGCGCGACATCTACTGGCGAAAGAGCACGCTGCCGGGCCAGCGGGTGCTCCGTGAACGCGCGACCGACACGCGCCGTGACGTATCGTTCGCGATTGAATCGTCGTTCAGTGGCGCCGCGCCGGACGACGACTGGTCGCTGCGCTTCGAGCGGCGAATCAGAGACGTAGCGTCACGCGCAGTCGCCCATCTCAAGCGAGGGGACGGCGTAGCGGTGGTCGCGAGCGGCGGCGAACGCGTGCGTGCCAATACGTCCGTCGGGGCGGACCCGCTCCTGCGCTTCCTCGCGCTCCTGGAACCGAGCCCGGAGTCGGCCAAGTCACCGGCCACGCAAGTGCCCGAAAAGTCTAAGGTTTCGGCATGAGGTTCGGACTCATCCACCGCATCATGACGGACGCGCTGGCAGCGCTGGGGCTGCTGTCGCTCCTGGCCAGCGGCGAGCTCAACCGCTGGTTCGTGATCGTCACCCTCATTGGGCTCGTGATCGCCGTGCTGTTGCCGCAGCGCTACCAAGACAGCGCGCTCCTGCGACGCGTCGCGGTGGTCGTGCCCCTATCGCTGTTGGCGCTGCAAACCTCGCGGCTCTTTTCGGGGGAGACGCTGCTCCCGCTGGCCGTCGAGTTCGCGGCGGCGCTGCAAGTCGTACGTCTGGCCACGCGCCGGGGCGCTGCCCATGACCAGCAAGTCATCGTGCTCGCGCTCATGCACTTGATCGCGGGAACGGTGCTCGGGACCAGCATCTCCTACGGGCTTTGCTTCGTCGGCTTCTTGGTGGTCGCGCCGGGAGCTCTGGTGCTGAGCCACCTGCGCCGCGAGGTCGAAGGCAACTACCGCCAGGGCGCGCGGGACCGCACCGGTTTGCCGGTGGACGTGCCGCGTATCTTGCGCAGCCGGCGCGTGATCGGGCGACCATTCCTGGTCTTCACGTGCCTGCTCTCGATCCCCATCTTCCTCTTCACCTCCCTCATTTTCGTGATGTTCCCGCGGGTGGGGCTGTCTCTGCTCCTCCTCGGGCAGGACCGGCGTGAGCGCGTCGTGGGGTTCTCAGACCGCGTGGATCTGGGCGGCGTGGGAAGGCTCCGTTCCGACCCGACGATCGTGATGCGTGTCGAGCACCCCAGCTTGCCGGCAGAGCCACCCGTTCGGCTCGCGCTCTACCTGCGCGGCGCGTCGTTCGACCGCTACAACGGGCACTCCTGGTCCCGCACGACGAACCCCGGCCAGGGGCGAGCAGAGCAGATCGGCAGCGCCGTGCGTATCCGACGCTGGCCCGACCCGGCGCGCGATCGCCGTCTGCGTATCGACCTGCAGCCCATCGACCCGAGCGTCGTCTTCGTGCCGCCGGACGCCGCCGCGCTCACCTTGCTCACTCCCGGGAGCGCTCTGCCCTCGAGCGCGCCGGCCATCTACGTGGGCCAAGAGGGCCAGTACTCCTATCGCTCGATGAACGACGCAGGCCTCCGTTACGAGGTCTCCCTGGCCGACGGCACGGAGGCTCCGCTTCCGGCGCTGGACCCGGTGGCGCGCGCCCGCTACCTCGCTATTCCCGCTGATTTACCGCCCCGTGTGGCCGAGCTCGCCAAATCGTGGACGGTGGGGGAAACGGACCCAGAGCGCCGGGCCAAGCGTGTCGAAGCCGCGCTTCGCAGGGGTTACCGTTACGATCTGGAGTCGCCGTCGGGCGGGGCCAAGAACCCGCTGGACGATTTTCTGTTCGTCTCCAAGCGAGGCCACTGCGAGTTCTACTCGACCGCGATGGCGGTCATGCTCCGTACCCAAGGCGTGCCGACGCGCAACGTCAACGGCTTCATCGGCGGCACCTACAACCGCTTTGGTCGCTACTATGCCGTCCGTCAGGGCGACGCGCACTCCTGGGTCGAGGTGTGGATTGACGGCAAAGGCTTCGTGCGTTTCGACCCAACGCCTCCCTCTGACGCGGCGCCGCAGAGCGAAATCACCGGCGTCTTGGCGTTCATGCGAGACATGGTCGAGGCCGCTGCCCAGCGCTGGGATCGCAACGTCATCGGCTACGACATGAAGCAGCAAGTCGGCCTGCTTCACGCCGTCCGGAGCCGAATCGGCTCGTTCAAAACCAAGAACAAGGTCGCGGGAGCCATGCTCGCGTCTCCTCGCCGGGCCGCGCTCACCGTGCTCGGGCTCGGGCTGCTCATCGGCGGCGCTATCTATTATTGGAAGCGCCGCCGCAAGGTTCAGCTCAAGCCCGCTCCGCCCGGCGCGGAAGAAACACAGCGTCGCGAGACGGCTGAGCTCTACCGCGCGCTCGACGCCGCCCTCTTGCAACGCGGAGCGCCTCGTCCCAGCGGAACGCCGCCGCTCACCCACGTTCGCGCCCTGGAGCAGCTCGGTCACCCCGCAGCGGAGACCGCGCTGCGGCTCACCGAGCGCTACTTGCGCGCCCGCTTCGGAAAGCAGGCATTCTCCGCCGACGAACGCCGCGAGTACCTGCGCGAAGTGCGAGAGCTAGCCAAGCCTCCCCGCGAGCCGCGCGCAGCTTAACGAACCCCAGCGCTCTCCGGAGTCAGACAACTTCGACGCTGCGCGACGCGCGATGCGTTCGTCCACCGAGGTCTCGGGGGCGGCTTCCTCGGCTCGATCCGTTCTTCGGATCCGAAGTCGCTGCCGGCCGCCGAGTAGACGGCGGTAAATCCTGCATGATTGCCGGCACCTCCGACGCACGACGGGGGAAGACCTTTTCGTTCTTCAGATCCGAAGTTCGACCTCCGAGCTCGCGATCGCGCGACGGCCCAGCGGGTCGACGTCTCCGGAGGAGGGGTTCCTTGGCTCGACCCCTTCTTCGGATCCGAACTCGCTCCCGCCCGACGGGCGGACGACAGTAAATCCTCCATGATTGCCGGCACCTGTGAGACCCGGTTTGGACACCTTTTCCATTCTTCGGATCCGAAGTTTGATTGGAGCCGCGAGGAACGCCTTCCCGAGCGTCAGATGAGCGCCGCGGACCCTCGCATCCGGCGCGGCTCTCGTGGGAAAGCGGCCAGCGGCCGGAGGGCGCGGGCACGGAGCGTCGCCATGGAGCGCGGTACGGAGCGTCGCCATGGAGCGCGGTACGGAGCGTCGCCGTGGAGCGCACGGAGCGTCGCCATGGAGCGCGATACGGAGCGTCGCCGTGGAGCGCGGTACGGAGCGTCGCCATGGAGCGCGGTACGGAGCGTCGCCGTGGAGCGCACGGAGCGTCGCCATGGAGCGCGATACGGAGCGTCGCCATGGAGCGCGGGCAGGGAGCTCGCGAGGGGGCGAGCTGGGACGAGGGGGCGGACAGTCGTCCGGACGGGTGTTACGCGCTGCGGGACTTGAGGACGACGCGCGCATCCCCGAGCTCGCGCGAATCCGCGGCGCCGTACAAGGCGGTTGCGCTGGGGCGAGCCTCTGCGCCGTCGAACTCCAGATCGGCTTCGCCTTGCTCGATCCACGCGACGATGACCTGCGAAGACGAGAGGTTGTCACCCACGCGCAAGAGATCCAGGGCCACGCCGCGCGACAGTTCTTCTGCGGTTACGGAGCGTTGAGCGGAGGCGAGGGGCCTTTGCCGCGCGTTGGGCACGTTGCCGGAGGGCACGCTGTCGCGCTCGTAAGACTGAACGACGAGGCGGTAACGGCCGCCGCTGGTGCCGAGCGAACCGGTGTCCGCAGAGACTTGCGTGCGAACGCGGTCCAGGTGGCCGAGGCCCATGGTCGTGGCCGCCACGAGGGCCATCCAGGAAGCACCAACGGCAGCCGAGGACGCCACCACGGTGGCCGCTCGGCTCACGCGCCCGGGGATCTTCTTGATGTCGTTCGGTTCGGCCACGGTGTTCTCCAATCGTTACGGAGGAGAACCTAAGCAGGTTTCATGCCACGACTAAGATTTCTTCCAAGTGCGCGACTCTTCGCCGTCTCATCCGTTTCAGACGTCGTCCAAGGCGTCTTGATTGGCGACAAGGCAGGTCAGATGAAACCCAGGGAGTGGGTCAGTCGCGACGCGCTGGGCGCTCAGGGTCTGCGGCTTCAGGGCTAAAAACGGAGAAAGGTCATTGGCTTGCGATGGTTTCAGCCCACGCCTGAACCAGGGCGCAACCCGGGTCCCCCGGGACTGCAGCACCGCCGCGACTGAATGGGCCGACCGCGACAGCGAGATCAGCCTGACGACGGACGAGCGCGAGGGCTCCCTGACCGTGGCGCTGGAGACACAGCTTTGCCGGCGCGCGCGGCCCTTTGGCGGCTGTGGGGGCCGCGACGGTAGCTTTGCTGCCACGCTCCATCGAAGGTGCGGCGCGTGCAAAAGCGTCAAATGCGCGCTCGGCGGCGGCCACGTTGTCATAGCGAAGGTGCCAACCGACCGCCCACCGCTGCCGTGCGTCGTCGGCAAAAGCGGATAGGCGGTCGCCACCCCAATCCGAGGCAGCGGCAGCAGCGGTCCGCGCGGGCAACCACTCCTCCAGGAGCAAGCGGACCATCTGCTCCCCCATGACATCGTGGAAGCGCTCCGTGAGCTCGGGGGCGAAGCTGGGCGCAGACGGTAGAGGCACGATCAAAGGGGCCTCGCGGGAGAGGAACTTGGCGGGGTGAAGCAGCTGCTCGGTGCTGGCGGGGGGAGTCCGCCACGCTGCATCCACCGCTGCGAATCCTCCCTGCCGGCGGAGCGCATTGGTGAAGGACAGGCCGTCGATGTACGGCGCCAGGAGCGAGCGCACCAGCACCGGTGGGGCCTCGGTCACGGCCGCCGCACCGAGCACGGATTGGGCTTGAAATAGGCTCTCCGGCACGTCCAAAGCGGTCGAGCCGCGAGGGGAGAGCATCGCGTCCAGCATGGCGCTCGTCGCGTCCCCTTCGGCCAGCGCGTGCACGGCGCTCTGGCGGTCGCCGCCGTCGACCGCGTACTCCGTGAGGTGCGAAAGGTCGTAGTGCTGGTCTTGCAAAGCGTGCACGAGCTCGTGCCACAGCGTCACGTCCGCTTCATCGCCGGAGAGGTCTCCACCGACGAAGAACGTCTTGCGCTTCGGGTCGTAGAAGCCGAGCAGCTGCGAAGTCATCAGCTTCACGATCGTTGCGCGGTAGTCGAAGCTCGCGTCCACGGTCCCGAAGCCGTAGAGGATGGCGGTGGTCGCCTCCAGCACGTCGGGCGGCGCGTCGGAGTCCAGCTCGCCTTGGATGAAGGTCTCGATCTCCGCTCGTCCAATGAGTCGCCCTTTGACTTCGGACGTCGCCGGGAGGCTCCGGATGCGGGACACGTAGTCCAAGGCGCTCGCGAGCCGCCCCTGCAGAGCGCGTTCCTTCGGATCTTCTTCGCTGTGGGTCGACGCTGCTCGAGCAGGTGGGGGGGCCACCGCGGGTGGTGCCGGAGCAACCTCCACGGCGCTGCCCGACGCGCAGCTGACGGTAGTAGCGAGGCACAGACTGGCGGCGAGAAGGCTCCGAGCGCGCTTCATCCAGCCGCCGCCTCACGGATTTGGCGCATGGCGGCGCCGCGGTCCTTCTGACCGAAGATCGCGCTACCGGCGACCAGCACGCTCGCCCCGTGGTCGCACACCAGCTTGGCGTTTTCCGGACCGATTCCGCCGTCTATCTCGAGCTCGATGTCACGACCGCTGCGATCGATCATCTCGCGAAGAGCCTGCAGCTTCGGCAGCACGAGCGGCAGGAAGCTTTGCCCGCCAAACCCTGGGTTTACGCTCATCACCAGGATGAGGTCCACGTCCCCGAGGACGTAGCGGATGCTCTCCTCCGGTGTGTGTGGATTGAGCACCACCCCCGCCCGCTTGCCGAGCTCACGGATGCTATGAAGGGCACGCTGTAGGTGGGTGGTGGACTCCACTTGGACGCTGATGCTGTCCGCGCCCGCTTTGGCGAAGTCCGCGATGTACTTTTCCGGCTCCACGATCATTAAGTGACAGTCCACGACGGCTTTCGTAGCCGCGCGCACTGCTTTGACGACCAGCGGCCCCACGGTGATGTTTGGTACGAATCGGCCGTCCATCACGTCTACGTGAATGTACTCGGCGCCCAAGGCCTCCACTTCCCGGACCTCTTCGGCCAGCCGTCCTAAGTCGGCGCTCAAGATGGAGGGGGCAAGCTTGACCGGCGGGCGAGGACCGAGCGCTTTCATAACGGCAAGTGTTTTACGCCACTTCCCATCCTGAGTCGAAAATCACATGTTACCCTCGCATCCTCCACGGAGCAGTCGTTAAAGGCCCATGATCACGCGCCCTCTCGGTAAGCAGGACTACGATCACATCGTTCAGATCATCGACCGATGGTGGGGTGGTCCGACGACCGCGCTCGCGCACCCCATCTTCTTCTACGAGCTAGGGGCGATGGCCCGCGTCGTCGAGCACGACGGCATCCTCGTGGGCTTCTTGCTCGGCTTCGTCGCGCCGGGGCCGCCCAAGACGGGCTACGTGCACCTCGTCGGCATCCACCCGGACTACCGCCGGCGCGGCGTCGGTAAGGTTTTGTACCAGACGTTCGAAGAGGACTCGCGCGCCGCTGGCTGCACGCGCCTCAAGGCGATCACGACCACCGGCAACGAGGGCTCGATCGCGTTTCATCACGCCACCGGTTGGAGCGTCTCGAACATCGAGGACTACGCCGGCCCTGCGCGTCCGCGGGTCGTTTTCCACAAGACCCTTTGACCGCGGTCAGCGCCACGCTCGCCGCCGCGAGGCAGGGGCGCGAAGCGCTCGCGGTTGCGCTTTTGTCCCTGCAAACCGCGGGAATCGTCGACGCCGGCATCGAGCGAGCGGTGGAGCAAACGGCGGCGGCTTCCAGCGCGCTCTACAGCGCGGAAGCCGAGTCGCAGACCGAGGAAGCGGCTGCGAGCTTCATCCATGGCGCGGTGGAGCTCTTGCAGCGCGCCATGGCAGACGTGGCGCTCTTGCGGCCGCAGCACGCGGAGCTCGAGCTCGCGGCTACGTCACTCGCTCGTACGCTCGCCCTGCTGTACCCGGTTTTGCAGCACAGCATGCGCCAGCGCCGCGCGCGGCAGCAGCTTTCGGATTCGGACGCGAGGGAGCTCCGCGCGATGGCCACTTACCCGCGTGCGCCTTCGCCAACGGGTAGAAGCCGGCGCCCATCGGGCTTCGAGGGCGAGGACCGCCGGTCCGTGGCCGTTCCGCGCGTTTACATCGAGGTCGAGATTGGGCTGACGACCGAGTCGCACATCTACACGGGCATCTCTTTGGACGTCTCCACCGGTGGCGTCTTCGTGGCGACGTACGAGGCCTCTACGCCCGGCACGTCCGTGACGCTGTACTTCGTCCTGCCGGACGGCTTCGTGGTGAACGCCGAGGGCGTCGTGCGCTGGACGCGCGCTCAGAGCTTGGAAGACGGCCATGCGCCCCCAGGAATGGGCGTTGCCTTTACCCAGATCTCGCCCATCGCGCTGGACCATATCGCTCGGTTTTGTGCGAGCCGGCCCCCGCTCTATTTCGACGACTAGTCTTCCGTAGTAAGGGTGAGAGTCCATGAGTAGCGAGCCGCATAGCCCCGTAGGTCCCGCGGAGCTCCGCAACATCGGCCTGTTCGGCGCGCTGAGTGACGACGTGCTGGAGTACCTGTCCACGCTGCTCACGGTCGAGACCCCGCCCGCCGGCGCCACGCTGTTTCGAGAGGGGGAGGACGCGAGCGCGATGTTCGTCGTCATCAGCGGCGAGGTCGAGGTGCTCAAGAAGAGCAAGCGCGCGATGGAAGCGCGCGTCGCAGTGCTCGGACCCGGCGACTGGTTCGGCGAGATGAGCATCGTGGACATCCAGCCGCGCTCGGCCACGGTGCGCGCGCTCGCGCCGAGCCGGCTTTTACGCATTTCTTCGGCAGATTTGGACGCTTTGTACCGTCACGATCTACGTAGCTACGCGATCATCATCCTGAATTTGGCGCGGGAGCTGAGCCGGCGGCTGCGCGTGGCGGACGGCATCCTCGCCGACCTGATCTCCAACGTGATGGACCAGTACCTGACCCGACCCGCCGCCGGCTGAGCTTCGCGGCTACGAGCCCTCCCCGCCATCGCCGGCCGCGCCGCTTGCGCCGCCTTCCTGCGGTGCGCCGCCGGCGCTGTCGCCGCCCGCGGCCGCGCCGCCACTCGCTTCACCGCCTCGGTCGTCGACCGTGCCGCCGCCCCCTGCGCTCAGGCTCCCTCCGGCTGCGCCACCAGGTAAGTCGATGCCAGGCTGGGCCGGAGTTCCGGCGGAGGAGCCGCCGCTGCCCAGAATCGGCCCCGACCCGGGTGGAGATTCGGCGCCTCCAGTGCGGCTGGGAAGATCCGGCTGCGGGTTGAGCTCGCACGCGCCCACCCCGAGCAGGGCGGCGGCGACGAGCCAAATGGAAGGCCAGCGCGGGAGCATCCGGCTCACTCCTAGTGCACGGCTTGCGCCACCACCGTGACGGGACGAGGTCGCGGATTTTACTGCAGACATAATGAAACCAGTCTTACGGCGCTTGGCACACGTTGGCACAAAGCCGGGCCGAGCGATCCGCTAGACGCTGCTAAGGGCCGCCACCTCCGCCGTTCGGCTCTCCCGCTGCGCCGCCCGCGGCATCTGCAGGTTCACCACCAGCTCCGCCCGCCACGGTTCCGCTCTCGCCCCCTTCACCGGCTGCACCCTCGCCGCGCGTGCCGCCCGTTCCGGGCTCGGCCTGCTCCGAGCCGGCGTTCCCGCTGCTCCCCGGCCCAAGCACGGGGGAGCCACCGGAGCTCGCGCCGCCTCCGCTCGAGCTACCGCCCATCGCCCCGGCGGACGCGCCGTCGTTGTCCGACGTGGGCAACCCGGGCTGCGGGTTGAGGCTGCACGACGCCGCCGCGACGAGCGAGGCGAGCCAAAGCAGGAGGCTAGGCGAGGTGCGGCTCACGGACCCAAGATTAGCAATAAGCCTGCCGCCGCGCATCACCCGCGGTGACGGCGAGCACGAGCTTTGGCCAGAACTCCCAGCGCGGCCTGCACGTCCGGCGGCGACCGCCGCAGGCTGGCGGCTACTTGGCTCAGCTCCCGGCTCAGCGCCTCCGCCGCGCGTGCAACCTCGTCCGCGTTCGTCTCGAAAATGTCCGTCCACATCGAGTCCAGCCCGCCCGCGCCGCGAGTGGCGCGCTCGAAGGCTGGACCCATCGCGACGCGCGCTTGTTGATCTTCGGCCAACGTGAAGAGCGAGCTCGCCAGGAGCTGCGGCAAATGGCTCGTAACGGCGACGGCCCGATCGTGCGCTTCGGGGCTCAGCTCGACGAGGTGCGCGCCGGTGAGCGTCACCATCTCCGCGACCGCGATGCGGGCGGCCGGATCGGCGTACTCGGGGCAGAGGATCCAGGTGCGGCCCTCGAACAAGTCACCGCGCGCGTTCTCGATGCCCCCGTCCGGCAGGCCCGCCATGGGGTGACCCGGCACGAACCACGTGCCGCGCGGCTCCGCCGCAGCCGTCTGCGCGATTTCGCGCTTGGTGGAGCCGCAGTCCGTGACGACCGGCGCGTGACTCAGGCTCCAGGGAACGAGCCGCACGATCGTGCTCACCGGCACCGCGAGCACCGTGATGTCCGAACGCTCGAGCGCTACTTTCATGGCCTCCGCGTCGTCCAACGGGAGGAGCTCGTCGGCGGCGCTTTTCGCCTCCGCCCGCGCGAGGACCGGAGCGCGATCGATAGCAGTGACGTGCACCCCCGCGTTGCGACGAAGAGCGAGCGAGAGCGAGCCGCCGATGAGACCGAAACCGACGATCGCGATCCGTTTCATCCGCGAATGGCCTGGCCGATACGGCGCAGCTTCTCCGCGAGCTGTACCGCGTCGCTCCAGCTGAGCGTCGCCGGTACGCGCGGTACCTCTCCAGCGCGGCCGATCCAGGTCCGCAGGATCACGCCGTCTACTCCCGCGCCGATCGCGGCGCACGCCACGGACTCCACGTAGCGCGCGCGCTGCGCGATCGTGGGCGCGTCCACCACGATGGGCAAATGCGTGCGCTGCTTGGCCCGCGCGATGGCCGCGATCTCCAGGGAGCGAGCGCCGTTCGGGTACTCGCCGCCGGCCTCCAGCAAGACGATGCTGCTGTCACCGCGCGCGAGCTCTCGCTCCGCAGCGCCTATCCACTTGTTGGCGCCCCAGCTCGGCTGCCGCTCCACGAAATGCACCGCAAAACGTTGGTCAGAAGGCTTCGGGTGCACGGACAAACACACCAGCGCGCCAATGGTGTCCACCGCGTGCGGTGAGCGCGTGACCGCGGCGTCGAATGGGCGACCGGCGCGCACCTCGTACGCGAGCTCGCGCGAGCCGGGCGGCTCACTGCCGGCCGCGGGTGGCGCGCTCCCCTCCGCCGATTGTCCGATGCCGGGTCCGACCGCTTCGATGGCGATCCAGGGCTTGTCCCCGCCGATGCTGCCCCATGGCCCTTCCACCACGGTGGACTGCTGGCGGAATCGTCGGGATGCGAGGCGGAACTGCTCGCTCACGCGGACGACCTGCGAAACTCCCGGAAACTCGCTGACGACGGTCACGTCCGTGCTGCGCAGATCGCCGACGACGCCCAAAATCGTCGTGGAGGCGCCGCTCGACCGATGAACGTCGAAGCCCGCGCTCACCAAGAATGAAATCACGCTCTCAACGGCCGCGTCCGTCGCGTCCGGTTCCATGACCACAATCATCTGGGTCGCCACGGTACCACCACGCCCTCGAGCAAACGCGAACAATCATTGAGGATCTGACGGGGCCGTCCGTGGTACCTTCACTGGTATTACGGGCCGGTTGGGCCGACCTCTGCCATGCACTCGCAACCCACTGGAGACCCGCTGGTCGGAACGACCGTGGCGGGACGCTACAAGGTCATCAAGCTCCTCGGGGAAGGGGGCATGGGGCAGGTGTACCTGGCCGAGCACTCGGCCATCGAGAAGCGCATCGCGCTCAAGGTGCTTCGCGCGGAGTACGCGCATAAGGGCGAGATCGTCACGCGGTTCCAACAGGAGGCGATCAGCGCCTCCCGTATCAAGCACCCGAACGTCTTAGACGTCTTCGACTTCGGGCAGCTGGAGAACGGCTGCTTCTACCTGGCGATGGAGTTCCTGGAGGGGAACGACTTGGCGGACGAGCTGTCGCGCTCGCGGGTTCTGACGCCGCCGCGGGCGCTGCCGATCGCCATGCAGATTTGCCGAGCTCTCTCCGCGGCGCACGCCAAAGGGGTGGTCCACCGGGACATGAAGCCGGAAAACGTGTTCCTGCAGCGCACCGGTGACGGCGAAGAGATCGTCAAAATCGTGGATTTTGGCATCGCTCAGCTCAAGCCTACCAACGAGGAAGCGCAGGCTCAGTCCACCAAGCACCGCCGCCTGACGCGAACGGGCATGATCTTCGGTACCCCGGAGTACATGGCGCCCGAGCAGGCGAGCGGCAAGCACGCGGACCTGCGCTGCGACGTCTACGCCGTCGGCATCATCTTGTTCGAGTTGTTCACGGGCACGGTGCCTTTCACCGGGGAAACGTTCCTCGGCGTTCTCACCAAGCACCTGAACGACATGCCGCCGGAGATGCGCGCGGTGTATCCGGACCTCCAGATTTCGGACGAGCTGGTGGGCGTGGTGCAGCGCGCGCTCGCCAAGGATCCGAATCACCGCTACCAGAACATGAACGAGCTCGCGGCCGCGCTCGCGACCACGCCGGAGGGGCAGTATGCGGGGCTCCGCGGCCCGTACAGCCAGATCGGCGCTGATGGCCGCGGCTCTTACGCTCCCGGCGTCGGCACCCCCAATCCGACCGCGCAGCAGTTCGTCAACAAGGCCGGCACGCCGCAGCCTTCGGGCGGGTCCGGCCCGGAGCTGACGGACGCGGCCCGCGCGGCGGTGACCCTCGCCGCTCAACCCAACGCCGAATCGAGAGCCGAAACGCAGCTCGGCAGTGAAGTAGCCACGCGCGCTCCGGTGAAGTCGAGCAGCGGCGGAGCCATCGCGGCCGCCTTGCTGGGCGTGCTCGTGCTGGGCGGCGGCGCGGCCGCGTACCTGCTGCGCGGCGCGCCGACGGCGACGCCCTCCGCGCCCGTCAAGGCGGACGCTCCGCCCGCCTTGCCCGAGCCCCCGCCGGCGGCTTCCTCGGCCGCCCCCACGACGGCGCCCGCGCCCTCGGCGCCGCCGCTGGTCGTCAGCAATGAAGTGAAGCTCGAGGTGGTGACGGACCCTCCCGGAGCCAAAGTGCTGAAAAACGGCTTCCAGGTGTGCGACGCCAGCCCCTGCGAGGTGAACGCGACGGTGAACGAAGCGCTCGAGCTATCGGCGCAGAAGGACGCCATGAGCGGGAAGGCCAAGGTGCTGGCCCAAAAGGATCAGACCGTGACCATCAAGCTCGCGGCGCCGGTCAGGGCGCCCGCCGCGCCGCGGATGTGCGAGGTCATGGTGGGGGACTTGAAAGTGCTCCGGCCCTGCCAGTAAAGCTGGACATCGGGATCGTCGGAGCCGGGTTCGCCGGCGCCTCCGCGGCGCTGTTCCTGGCCGAGCGCGGGCACGCGGTTACCCTGTACGAAGAGGCGGCTCGCCCCCAGCCGGTGGGCGCCGGCATCCTCATGCAGCCTTCGGGATTGGCGGTTTTGGCCGATCTAGGGCTACTTCCACGCGCCCTGGAGCGCGGGAGCCGAGTGGATTCGCTCGTCTGCCGCACGCCCCAAGGCCGCCCCGTCCTCGCGCTCTCCTACCGCGATCTGGAGTCCGGCTGGTTCGGGCTCGGAATGCATCGAGGCGCGCTCTTCGAGCTCTTGCACGGTGAGCTCTCACCGCGCGGGGTCGAGCTGGTGACGGCCGCCTCCGTTCGCGGCTCGCGGCTCACGCGGAGCGGCATCCGCCCGCTGCTCGCGGACGGTACCGAGCTCTCCGAGCACCAGCTCTTGGTCGTGGCCGACGGCGCTCGCTCCGCGCTGCGGCGCGCGTTGCCGGAGGCGCGCGTGAGCCCGTACCCGTGGGGAGCGCTTTGGTTCGTCGGGCAGGATCCGCAAGGCACCTTCGCGGGTAGCTTGCAGCAGGTGGCGGACGGGACGACCACTTTGCTGGGATTTTTGCCGTGCGGGCTGGGCCCGCGACGCGCCGGAGAGGTGCCGCTCGTCAGCTTGTTCTGGAGCGTGCCGGTCACCGAGCTCGGGCGGCCGGATTTCGACTTGCGCCGTTGGAAGGACGTCGTGCTCGAGCTGGAGCCGAGGGCCGAGTCGCTGCTCGAACAAATCCAGGACGCCCGGCAACTGCTGCCAGCGAGCTACTTCGACGTCGTGCTGCCGCGCTTTCACGCCGAGCGCTCGGCGTTCATCGGCGACGCGGCGCATGCCACCAGCCCGCAGCTCGGGCAGGGCACCAACTTGGCTTTGGAGGACGCGCGGATTCTGGCCGCGTGTGTTTCCGCGGGTCGCGACCTCGCGCAAGGGCTCGAGCGTTTCAGCGCGCTGCGCCGGTCGCACGTGCGGTATTACCAGCGCGCTTCGAGGGCCTTGACCCCCTTCTTTCAGTCGGATTCCCAGCTCCTCGCGGCCCCTCGCGATCTGCTGCTGGGGCAGCTGTGTCGCTTCCCGCCCACGGCGCGGCTCATGCTGGCGACGCTCGCTGGCGTGCAAACTGGCTTTCTAGGCCAGACCCTGCCACTCGGGCCGATACGCGCGCGGATGAGCCGAAAATCTGGGTAATTGTGTTAGCGTCGCGCCCTGTTACAAGGAGCTTCGCTCATGCATCGCCGCCCGCTCTTAGGCTTGTTCGTCGCGCTTGGTCTGGCCGTTTCGGCCTCGGCTTGTAAAAAAAAGGACGAGGCGGGCGGGTCGTCGAGCGGGAGCGGGAGCGGCGCCGCGAGCGGGGACATCGTGATCGGTCACTACGCGTCGATGACGGGCAACACCGCCCACTTCGGTCAAGACACGGACAAGGCCGCGCGCCTGGCCGCGGAGCAGATCAACGAGGCGGGCGGCGTGCTCGGGCGCAAGCTGAAGATCGTCACGCTCGATACGCGCGGTGACGGCGCGGACGCAGCGAACGCGGTCACCCGGTTGATCGACGTGGAGAAGTCCACGGCCATCCTGGGCGAGGTCGCAAGTAGCCTCTCGCTGCAAGGCGGGCCCATCGCGCAGCGGCGCAAAATCCCCATGGTTTCGCCCTCTTCCACCAATCCCAAGGTGACCCAGATTGGGGATTACGTCTTTCGCGTCTGCTACATCGACCCCTTCCAGGGCAAGGTGATGGCGCAGTTTGCGCGCACCACGTTGAAGCTGGAAAAGGTCGCGATCCTCAAGGACGTGAAGAACGACTACTCCAAGGGCCTGGCGGAGGCCTTCCAGAAGGCGTTTACCGCGCTCGGAGGCACCATCGCGGTCGAGCAATCTTACTCGGCTGGCGATACGGATTTCAGCGCGCAGGTAACCGCGATCAAAGGCTCCGCGGCTCAAGGCATTTGGGTACCGGGCTACTACTCGGAGGTAGCCTCCATCGCTCGCACCGCGCAGCGCCTGGGGCTCAAGGTGCCGCTCCTCGGCGGTGACGGCTGGGACGCGCCGCAGCTCTTCACCATCGCGGGTGATGCGCTGAACGGCTCGTATTTCTCGAACCACTTCGCACCGGATCAAGCGTCCCCCAAGGCTCAAAAGTTCGTGGCGGACTTCACCGCGAAATACGGCCAAGCACCGACCGGGCTCGGAGCGCTCGGGTACGACGGGGTGCTCGTCATCGCGGATGCCATCAAGCGCGCGGGCAGCGCGGAACCGGCCAAGCTGCGCGACGCGCTGGCGGCAACGAAGGCGCTCGAGGCGGTGACCGGAACGCTCACCATGGATAAGGAGCGCAACCCGGAGAAGAGCGTCGTGGTCCTCAAGATCGAGGGCGGCAAAGCGAAGTACGAAACCCTGGTTCAGCCGTAGGTCACGGCGACGTGAGCCAGCTCCTTCAACAGCTCCTCAACGGCCTCTCGCTCGGCTCCATCTACGCCCTCATCGCGCTGGGCTACACGATGGTCTACGGCATCCTGAAGCTCATCAACTTCGCGCACGGCGAGGTGTTCATGATTGGCGCCTATGCCGGCTATTTCGCGGCCGGCGCGCTGGGGGTGGAGAGCTACGGCGCCGCTGGTTTACCGCTGTACCTGGCGGCGCTGGTGCTCATCATCGCCATGGGCGTCTCCGCGCTCCTGGGCGTCAGCATCGAGCTCTTGGCATACCGCCCGGTGCGCTCCGCGCCGCGCCTCACCCCGCTGATCACGGCCATCGGCGTGAGTCTGTTTCTGCAGAACGCAGCCATGCTCGCGTTCTCGCCCAACCCACGCCCGTATCCGCCCATCCTCCGGGAGGTGCGGTTCGAGCTCGGCGGCGTGATCGTGACGAACGTCAAGCTCACCATCTTCGTCGTGGCCATGGCGCTCATGGTCGGGCTCCACTGGTTCGTTCAACGCACGTGGACGGGCAAGGCCATGCGGGCGGTGTCGACGAATTTGGATGCCGCGCGCCTGATGGGCATCGACACGAACCGCATCATTCGCGCAACCTTCGCGGTTGGCTCGGCGCTGGCAGCGGCCGGCGGTATCTTGTTCGGGCTGGACCAGATCGTCATCAACCCGCTCATGGGTATGCTGACGGGGCTCAAAGCCTTCGTGGCCGCAGTTTTGGGCGGAATTGGCAACATCCGCGGGGCCGTAGTGGGGGGCTTGCTCATTGGCTTGGCGGAGCAGCTCACGGCCGGGTACCTCTCGCCGGACTATCGCGACGCCATCACGTTCGTAATCCTGATCGTGATCCTCATCGCACGGCCCGAGGGCTTGCTCGGCGTCGTGCGCCCGGAGAAGGTTTGATGCGGCTAGCGCGGCGCCTCGCGGTCGTGCTCGCCATCGTTGCGCTGCTGTACGTGATCGGCATGGCCCTGTCGGAGGGGCTCGTCGAGTACGGGCAGCGCATCGTGCTGCTCGCGGGCATCAACGTGATCTTGGCGGTGTCACTCAACCTGATCAACGGCACCACCGGGCAGTTCTCGATTGGCCATGCGGGCTTCATGGCGGTCGGCGCCTACGGTGCCGCGTTCTTCGGGGTGAAGCTCGGGCCGGCAGTCCAAGGCCTGGTGGGGGAGGGAGCGCTCGCGAGCGCGGTCACCCTCAACGTGGCGCTCCTGATCGGCGCGCTGCTGGCAGGCCTGGCGGGGCTCCTCGTGGGCGCGCCCAGCCTCCGTTTGCGCGGCGATTACCTGGCCGTCGTCACCCTGGGGTTCGGCGAAATCATTCGAATCTCCTTTAATAACGCGGAGTTCTTGGGGGCCGCGACCGGCTACTTCGGCGACTCGCCAGTGGGGCTGCCGGCTTACACGGACTTCTTTTGGGTTTACGGCTGGGCGATTGCCATCGTCGTGTTGATTCGGAACCTCACGTTCTCGCAGACAGGGCGATCGTTGTCCGCCATTCGCGAAGACGAGATCGCGGCAGAGGCCATGGCGACGCCGACGACGCGGCTCAAAGTGCTCGCGTTCTCGCTCAGCGCGGCCAGCGCTGGCATCGCCGGGGGGCTCTTCGCTTTCATGCAGTCCGGCATCCGCCCGGAGGACTTTCGCTTCGACAAGTCGATCGACATGGTCGTCATGATCATCATCGGCGGGCTCGGCTCTATCTCGGGCGCCATCGTAGGCGGGGTGTTCGTCGCGGTGACCTTGGAGCTGATGCGGGACTTGCAGCAGTACCGGCTCGTGCTCTACGCGCTGCTGCTCATCGTGATCATGTTGGTGCGACCCCAGGGGCTCCTCGGCAATCGCGAGCTACCCGCCTTGATCGCGGCCCGCCTACGAAGGCGCAAGGTACCGGAATGACTCTGCTTTCGCTCGATCGAGTGGACAAGGTTTTCGGCGGGCTGCGCGCGCTGAAGCAAGTTTCCTTCTCGGTGCCGGAGCGCTCGATTTTCGGCCTCATCGGTCCGAACGGCGCAGGCAAGACGACGCTCTTCAACGTCATCACCGGGGTGTACACGCCGGACGGCGGGCAGATCCTTTTTCAAGGCCAGCCCATCGGTGGCGAGGCCCCGGCGAAAGTCGCGCACCGAGGCATCGCGCGAACCTTCCAGAACATCCGGGTCTTCCGCGCCATGACGGTGGAGGAAAACGTGATGGTCGCCGGACATCACTTGCACCGCGCCTCGCTGCTCAGCGCGATGTTCCGCACACGCGCCCATGCCGAGGACGAAGCGCGCCTCTGTCAGCGCGCTCGCGAGCTGCTGGACGTGATGGGGCTCGGCAAGCACGCGCAAGACATCGCTGGCTCGCTGCCCTACGGCTCGCAGCGACGCCTGGAGATCGCGCGGGCGCTGATGCTGCAGCCGAAGCTCTTGCTACTGGACGAGCCGGCCGCGGGCATGAATAGCCAGGAGGCTGCGGAGCTGGAGCGGCAGATTCGCGTTTTGCGCGACGAAATGGGCCTAACCGTGGTGCTGGTGGAGCACAACATGGCCGTCGTGATGAGCGTGTGCGAAGAGGTTCACGTCGTGGACCACGGCGAGACCATCGCGCACGGCTCGCCGGAGCAGGTCCGCAAGGATCCGGCCGTCATCGCCGCGTACCTGGGAAAGTCGACGGAGGGCGCGGCGTGAGCGAGGTCGCGCTGAGCGTGCAGAACTTGCGCGTCGGCTACGGCGGCATCGCCGCCGTGAAGGGCATCTCGCTGGAGGTCGCGCGCGGCGAAATCGTTACGCTGATCGGCGCCAACGGGGCGGGCAAGACGAGCACGCTGAAGGCCATCGTGGGCTTGGCTCCTCCGCAGTCCGGAGACGTGCGGTTGTTCGGCGAGTCCCTACGCGGCGTCGCCACCCATCGCATCGCGGCTAAAGGAGTGGCGCTGGTGCCGGAGGGCCGCGCCATCTTCGGGAACCTTTCGGTCGCCGAGAACCTGCAGCTGGGAGCCTTTTTGAAGCGCGAGCCGGTCGCGTTGGCTTCGCGCCTGGCCCGGGTTTTGGCGCTTTTTCCACGGCTCTCCGAGCGCATGGCCCAAGAGGCGGGCACGCTCTCCGGCGGTGAGCAGCAGATGCTCGCAATCGGGCGTGCACTGATGAGCGAGCCTCGGCTCCTGCTGCTGGACGAGCCCAGCTTGGGACTTTCGCCGAAGCTCGTGGAGCAGATCTTCGAGGCAATCGTGGAGATTGCCCGCGGCGGGCTCACCATCTTGCTCGTCGAGCAAAATACCAGGCTCGCGCTGGAGACGGCGTCACGAGCCTACGTGCTCGTCACTGGGGAGCTGGCGCTCTCGGGCCCGTGCGCGGAGCTGCGCCAGGATCCCCGAATCAAAGGGGCGTACTTGGGTGAGGACATCTCCGCCTAAGCGGCCTCGAGGACGCCAAAGGCGGCGATGCCGTCCCTGCGCAGCTCGCGTCGCAGCTCTTCCGCGCGACCTCCCGGCACCGTGAGCAGCGCCGCGAGCAGCTGCGCTCCAAAGGTGTCCAGCGTCGTGGAGCCGCAGGCCGAGAGGTCGTTGGACGAGCCGGAGAGCACCGCCGACCAAGCTGCCCACAAGTCGCGAAACTTCGCGGAATACCTGAAGTTTTCGTCCAGGTAGCCGTGGCTCTTCAAGCTCGCAGCGAGCTCTGGTGACAGCGAGTCCGGCGTGAGCGACTGGAGCCGGAGCAGCCGCGGTACGACGGCGGCGGCGCGGGTGGCGGATCGCGCCATCAGCGCCCGAGTGAGCGCATTTTCGAAGTGACGGAAGGCGGGCGTCGCGTCCGGCTCCGGCTCGGGTGCCCGTTCGGCGCTTCGCACGACGACCACCGGACCGCTTGCGCCCAGGTGGAGCTCGAGGGGAGGGCCGTCGTACGGCTCGTCGTCATCGAAGCCGAGCACGAAGCGTTCACTGGCCACCAGCTCGTGCACCGTCGACGACGCGGGTGCGGGCTCCGGCGGGAGCTCGGGCGCCACCGCCCCGATGGGCTGCTCGCTAAGCCAGCGAGCGCCGCTCGAGATGGAGGCGTTGTCGTTCGGAAATTCGGACGCACGCGACGGGTAACCCACGGACCATCGCTAGCCTCAAGCCGCTGGCCCGGCCAAAAAAGCTGCCCGCCGCCCTTCGTTAAGCGTCGCGCGGCGGCGCCTCCAGGCGAGCGGCGCTATGGTTCAGCCGTGCGAAGCTCGATTCCGCTGCTCTTGGCGTCGTTGCTCCTCGGCTGCACCCCTGCGCAGCCTCCTCGCTGGGCCGAAGGGGGCGCGGGGCTCGCGCTCGGCTCCGCGCACTGGGCGCGCGAGGGCGCAGACGACGTGGAGCTGCGGCCGGACGGTCGCGTCTTGGTCGATGGGGACCTCGTGTTCGTCATCGATCGGGTCGGTCGGGTGACGGACGACGAGTACGAGCCGTTTGCGATCCTGCTGCCGGACGGCCAGCTCGTGGGCACCGACCGCACGTCCCTCGGTCGCTTGGGCGTGACCAACGCATCGCCACCGGGAGCACTCGAGGCCTGGCTGGCGGTGATGCCGAACGGCCAGGTCGTGTACTTCGACGAAGACGGGCAGCGCAGCTCTGGCGGAGCTTGGCGGGGGTGTAGCGGGCCCGTGCTGCGTTCCTGCACGCTAGTGACGCAGCTCCTCGCCGTTCAGCACTACCGGGCTCCGCGCGTCGGAGTGGGAGTCGGGGTCGGAGTGGGCATCGGCGTCGGCTTTTGATCGTGCTAATCGCTAGTGAATGCTCGACGCTCGCTACGTCGCCGACAACCTGGACGAAGTCCGTCGCATGCTCTTGCGGCGCTCGGTCGGGGCCGCTTCCTTGCTGGACGGCATCAGCAGCTTGTCCAGCAAGCGCCGCGATTTGATCGGCAAGACGGAGAAGCTGCAATCGGAGCGCAATGGGGCCAATGACGGCATGGCCCAGCTCGCGAAGAGCGGTGACAAGGTGGCGATGGCGGCGCGCCGCGAAGAGCTCAAAGCCCTGAGCGAGCGCATCAAGGATTTGGAGAGCGAGCTTTCGGCCATCGAAGCAGAGATGCAAGATCGGCTGCTCACGATCCCGAACGTGCCTCACGAGTCCACCCCCGACGGTGCGAGCGACGAGCACAACCCAACCGTGCGCACCTGGGGCAGCGCGCCCGCGTTCTCTTTCGAGCCCAAGCCCCACTGGGAGATCGGCAAAAGCCTGGGGATCTTGGACTTGGAGCGCGCCGCCAAGCTCTCCGGGGCGCGCTTCTCGGTGTTGTGGGGCGCAGGGGCGCGGCTCTCTCGCGCGCTGATCACGTTCATGTTGGACGTTCACACTCGCGAGCACGGGTACACCGAAGTCTACCCGCCCTTCCTCGTGCGCGCGGAGGCGCTGGTGGGCACTGGCAACCTGCCCAAGTTCGAAGACGACCTGTTCAAAACGCGCCGCACCGATCCGAACGATCCTTCGGCGCTGTACCTGGTGCCCACCGCGGAGGTGCCCGTCACCAACCTTCACGCCGACGAAGTGCTGGAGGCAGCGGAGCTACCGCGCGCTTACTGCGCCTACACCCCGTGCTTCCGGAGCGAAGCCGGGTCGCATGGGAGGGACGTGCGGGGGCTCATCCGCCAGCATCAATTCGATAAAGTAGAGCTGGTTCGCTTTGCGACCCCCGAGACTGCGCTCGAAGAGTTGGAGCTGCTCACGACGCACGCCGAGGAGATTCTGCGCCGGCTCGGCTTGCACTACCGGGTGGTGGAGCACTGCGCGGGCGACCTCACTTTCTCCTCCACGAAGTCTTACGACCTCGAGGTGTGGCTCCCTTCGCAGCAGACCTTTCGCGAAATCTCGAGCTGCTCGACGTTCGGAGACTTTCAGGCTCGGCGCGCCAAGATCCGCTACCGACCCGACCCGAAGACGAAGCCTCGGCTGCTGCACACCCTCAACGGCTCTGGCCTCGCGATCGGCCGCACCTGGCTCGCTATCCTGGAGCAGTACCAGCAGCACGACGGCAGCGTGATCGTCCCGGATCCGCTCCGCGCTTTCATGGGCACCGACCGCATCACCGGCGTCGCTCTTTAGCGAGGTGCCCACGCCGCTGGTGCTGCGTGGCCGGCTTTGCTCCGGCCACGCCCAGCTCACCTGCGTCGGCGCCCACCGCTGCTACCGCCGCCGCCGTTGCCGCCGCCGCCGCCACCGCCTTGCCGTCCCGGCCTGCCGCGGCCGGTCGCGTCGCTGCGGGAGGAGGTGCCGCGCCCGGTGGCGTCGCTGCGGGGGGAAGTGGCGCGCCCGGTGGCGTCACTCCGGGAGGTGGCGGCACGGCCGGTGGCGTCGCTGCGGGAGGAGGTGACGCGAGTCGCGTCGCTGCGCGAAGGGCGGCCGGCGCGTTTGGCGGGGTTGGGCTCGCGATCCTTGGAGGTGTTTTGATTGCGGGTGCCCGGGCGCTCCTCGCGGCGCTTCTTCTTGTCCTGCCCGCCGCCTTGACTGGCTTGGCCTCCGCGCCCAGCGCGAGCGTCTTGCTGCACGCGACCGGGGACCTCACGCTGCTTGCCGCGCGGGCCGCCGTGCGAGCTCTCCAGGCGCTGCATGCGCCGGGGCAGCTCGGGAGCGTCCTTCAGCTTATTCAGCAAGGCTTCCGGTGGGATACGGCGGCCATAGGTCTGGCGACGCAGGATCGCGACGTCCTCCACCGTGATCAGCAACCGGTCCCCGAGCGAGATGGTATCGCCCGAGCGTGAGCCGACGACGGAGAGCTCGTCGTCCGAGAGCTGGTAGTTGTCGGGCCCCATCGCTTCGTAGCGGACGAGCACGTCCACGAATGGCGCGTCGAGGGTCACGAAGACGCCGCTGCCGACGAGGGCGCTCGCGGTGCCTTCGAACGTCTCCCCCACGTGCTCCCGCATCAGTAGGCAGCGATACAGATCGACGACCTCGCGCTCGATGTCCATGACCGCACGTTCGCGCGCCGATGAGAGCGTAGCCGAGAGCTGCAGAGACTCTCGCGCCGCCGGGCTGGTGTCCGGCTTCTCGCCGCGCAGGATCCTCTTTACGGCGCGGTGCACCTGGACGTCCGGATAGCGCCGGATAGGCGAGGTAAAGTGCACGTAATTCTTCGAAGCCAGCCCGAAATGGCCGATGTTCGTGGTGTCGTAAGCGGCCTGCTTCAAGGAGCGGAGCATCAGGATCTCCAGCACCTGCTTGCGCTCGTGCTTTTGGATGCGCGCGAGGAAGCGGCTCACGCCGAGCGGCTCCTTCATCTCCTCCATGTCGAAGTCCACCCCTAGCCGACTGGCGACCTCGCCCAAGCGCTCCAGCTTGGTTTCGTCGGGCTGGCCGTGGATGCGATACACGGTGGGGGCCTTGCGGCTGCCGAGCCACAGCGCGACCGCTTCGTTGGCGAGGAGCATCAGCTCCTCGATCATGGAGTAGGCGCGCTTGATGCCCGAGTCCGTGGCACGACGGATTACGTCCGTGGGGGCGCCGCTCTGCGCGTCGACCAGCACGCGCGCTTCCGGTAGATCCATGTCGAGCGCCCCGCGATTCATGCGAGCTTTACGCAGCTTGCGCGTGAGCTCGTCCATGACCTTCAGGTCCTTCTTGAAGGCTTCCGCGGCCGCGCTCTTGGGCGGCGTGTCGCTGAAGCCCAAGGTGCGGGCGACGCCGCCATAGGTCAACATCGCGGCGGAGCGCATCACGCCTTCCACGATCTCGTAACTCTTGAGGGTACCCGAGTTGTCGAGGTCCGCGATCACGCACAAGCAGAGGCGCTCGCGCTCCGGGAGGAGCGAGCACAGGTCGGCGGCGAGCGCGGCCGGCAGCATGGGGATGGCGCGGGTGGGGAGGTAGACAGTGCAGCCGCGCGCTAGCGCCTCTTCGTCGAGAGCCGTGCCGGGTTGCACGAACTCGCTCACGTCCGCGATGGCGATCCAGGCGCGATAACCCTCGCCGAGTCGCTCTACCCAAACCGCGTCGTCGTGATCACGAGCGTCCTCCGGGTCGATGGTGGGCAGGGGAATTTGGCGGAGATCCGTGCGGCCCACGGTCGCAGCGGCTTGGAGCTGCTGGGCCATGACCTCGGCTTCGCGCAGCGCGGCGTCGGAGTGTGATTCGCGGACGTCCTCGCGGACGAGGATCTTGGCGATCTCGACGTTCGGGTCGCCGGGCGGCCCGAGCACCATGACCAGCTCGCCCTCCGCGTTCTCGTCGTGGAAATCCGGAAAGCGAGAGATGGTGACGACGGCAGCGTCTCCTTCTTTGCCCTGCTTGCCGGGGTCGCTGAGCACGATCGGGCCGCGGAGGCGGGTGTCGTCTGGCTCCAGCCAGGCGCTCTTGCCGCGCCGGCGCAGCACGCCCGCGACGCGCGGGCTCCTGCGCTTGACGATGGACTCGATGCGGCCCTCAGACCCGCGCTCCGTGCGCGCTACGACCGTCACCATGACCCGGTCGCCGTGCAACGCGCCTCCGATTGCGTCCGGCGGTACGTACACGTCGTCTTGATTGGCGCCGCCGCCGACGAAGCCGAAGCCTCGCGGGTTCATGTTGAGCAGCCCCTCGAAGGTATTGGTGCTCTTGCCCGGCGGCCGGCTCGGCATGGAAGGACGGGAATTTTCGGGCTTTCGACGTGCCATGAAGGGCCGGTTCATAGCTTGGGCAGTCTCGGCAGTCGCGCCGAAAGCGGCAGGAATCACGCTTGGCCGGGAATTGACCGGCATTTGGCGCGGTCTTTCGGGCGTGCTCCATGCTCACGGAGACATTGGGTATAGAGCCCCTGTGTCGAAGTTGCCCTGGCTCGTGGTCCTGCGCGCTCTGGCGCTCGTCGCCCTGGCCGCCTCGGCGGCGCTACTGAGCGACTACCTCTCAGATTCGCCGAGCTTCTGCGGCGTGGCTTCGGGCTGCGGTGCCGTTCGGCGCAGCGCCTTCAGCCACGTGCCGCTGGGAGAGGGCACTTTCGTACCGCTCCCGGCCTTTGGTGTGGCGGGCTTCGCGGCGCTCTACGGCTGCTCGCTCTTGTCGCGGCGGCTGACGCAGATCGTGGCCGCCGTCGGCGCGGCAGTGGCGCTGTACTTGCTGTACGTGCAAGTGTTCGTGCTGCAGCAGCTGTGCTGGCTGTGCGTCACGGCGGACGTGTCGGCGGTGCTCGCGGCCGGTGCGGCGTTCGGTTTGGGGCCCGACACCTGGGAAGCCGAGGCGCGGAGCTGGCTCCGGCCGTGGGCGTGGTGGGCGTTCGGCGCGCTGGCGCTGGGGGCGCCGCTGCTCTGGCCGGTGGTGAAGCTCGCGCCTCCCGTGCCGGCCCGCGTGCTCGCCTATTACCGGCCAGGCAAGATCAACGTCGTCGAGCTCGCTGACTTCCAATGCCCGGCTTGCCGTCGTTTTGCCGGCATTTTGAAGAATGAGCTCGCGCCGTACGGCGAGCGCGTGCACTTCGTGCGGCTGAACAAGCCGCTCGCCTCGCATGCCTTCGCCGAGCACGCGGCGCGGGCCGCCGTGTGCGGCGAGGCGCAAGGTCGCGCTGAACCCATGGCCGAGGCGCTGTTCGAAACCGAAGACCTTTCGGCCGATGGCATCGCCCAGGTGGCGCGTCGGCTCGGCTTGGACTCCGCGCGCTTCGATGCATGCCTGGCGGACCCGGCGACCCGCGCGCGCGTGGAGCGCGAAGCCGCGCTGCTCGTTCCGCCCGAGCTCGAAGGCCTGCCCACCACCTACATCGGCGGCAAGCGCTTGCTGGGCGTACAAAGTCCGGAGGCGGTGGCGGACGCGCTGAAGCGCGCAGAGAAAGGCGACTCCGCGGTCGGAATTTCCGGCTCGGTCTACCTCGCGCTCGTCGCGTTGCTGGCGCTCGGCACCCTCCGCCTCGGTGCTCGTCGCGCGGCCCGAGCAGAGGCCGAGTGACCAAGTGACCAAGTGACCAGCTGACCACGAGCGAGTGACGCGCGGGCCAAGTCGCGAGCCCGTGTTACACTCCTACATGGCTAAGCTATCGAACGACGAGGGCCTCGTCCCGGGCCCGGGCCAAGTGCCTTTCGAGGTGTTTCGGGCGCTTCCGAAGACCGATCTCCACGTGCATCTGGACGGTTCGCTGCGGCTGGAGACCATCCTCGAGTTGGGCCGTCAGCAAGGGGTGGAGTTACCCGCAATCGACTTGCCGGGCCTCGACGCGGCGATTGGGTGTGGGCGCAACTTCGGCTCTTTGGTGGAGTACCTGCGCGGTTTCGACATCACGCTCCGGGTGATGCAGACGGAAGAAGCGCTGGAGCGCATCGCGTTCGAGCTGGCGGAGGACGCGCACCGCGAGAACGTGCGTTACATGGAGGTGCGCTACGCGCCGATGCTCCACACCCGGCTCGGGCTCAAGCTGACGAAGGTGGTGGAGGCAGTGCTCGCCGGGCTCCGGCGCGCGCGGGAGACTTACGGCATCAAGGCCAACGTCATCGTTTGCGGCATTCGCAACATCTCGGCCGAGTCTTCGTACCAGATGGCGGAGCTGGCGGTCGCCTACAAGGGCCGCGGCGTCGTCGGCTTCGACCTGGCGGGAGCAGAGGCGGATTTTCCGGCAAAACACCACCGCGCGGCCTTCCAGCTCGTGCGGGACAACAACGTCAATTGCACGATTCACGCCGGCGAGGCCTATGGGCCGGAGTCAATCGCCCAGGCGATCCACGTCTGCGGGGCGCACCGCATCGGTCATGGCTGCCGGCTTCGTGAGGACGGCGACCTGCTGCACTACGTCATCGACCATCGGATTCCGCTCGAGTGCTGTCCCTCCAGCAACGTGCAAACCGGCGCGGTGAAGGACCTCGCGACCCACCCGCTCAAACTGTATTTCGACCTCGGCGTGCGAGTGACCGTCAACACGGACAACCGATTGATCACGGACACCTCCGTCTCCAAGGAGCTGTTCTTGATTCACACGAAGCTCGGGGTGCCGTTCGTGGACATCAAGAGCATGATCCTGGCGGGGGTGAAGTCGAGCTTTCAGCCCTTCCACGAGAAACAAGCTTCGGTGCGCCGGGTCGCGGCGGAGCTGGAGCGCTACGACGACGCGGACGGCAGCTTGAAACCAGCTCCGGCCTCCACCGAGCCGGCCGTGCAGCGCCGCAGCTCCACCAGCGTGCACCCCAGCGCGGAGTAAAGCGCAGCCCTCAAGGCGCGCCGGCAGCGCCGCCCGCACCGGCGGCGCCAGCCGCGTTGGTCTCGCCGCTAGCGCCGGCCTCGGCCGAGACGCCGCCCGCTCCGCCGACATTTTCCGGCGGCGGGCCACTTTGGGCCTGGAGCAAGGCCTGGGCGTAGGCTTGGAGGACGAGAGAGTCTTCTTCCCCGTAGGCGCCCTGGAGCTGCAGCGCCTCTTGGTAAGCGTGCTCGATGGGGTCGACGTTGGTGTCTAGCGCGGTCACGCGGCGCGGTTGGTCATCCCTCGTGAGCAAGAGCTCGCTTTGGGCGATGTTCTCCATCAGCACGGTGACGCTGAGCTCCGGTGAGCTCTGCGTGCTCGCGGTCAAGCAACTGAGCCACTCGCGCTCGGGAATGTCGCGAACGACGACCGGCTGCGACTGCTGGCCGCCGCCGGGGGGAGCGATGGTCCGGGCGAGGTAGCTGGTCGGGATCGATCGCTGAGTGACGAGCTCCAGACTGCGCCGCTCCAGACATTCTTGCGCCGCCGGGCTGGCGGTTACCGCTTCACCCAGCGCGACCGGGCCTGAAACGGGCGTGGAAATGCCGGTTAGCGACGCCCGAAATGCGCCGCTCGTCGGGAAGCCGGTGAGCCGCCCCTGGTCGTCGAACGCCTCCAGCGCGAAGCCGGTAGGATCGAAGGCGTCGTGACAGGGGACGCAGCCGGGCTGATCGCGCAGCGCGGCCTGGATGCTGAGGCGCGGTGTATCCGCGACCGGAGCAGGCTCGAGGTGAGCTTCGGGAGGAGCGGTGAGCGAGTCCACACACAGCAGCCGGTTCAACAGCACGGCGCCGCGCTGGCTCGGACGAGGGTAGCGAGACAAGAACGCGCCCGTCGAAAGCAGCCCGGCAAACAGCCGTTGGTCGAGCTCCACGGGCTCTAGCTGCTCGGTGCCGGGTAGGGGCAAGCCGTAGTGCTCCGCGAGCCGATCGTTGAGCGGCAAGCGAGAAGTCGTAAAGAGCTCGGAAAAGGAGCCATTTTCGTCGTCGTAGACCTGGCTTATGAGGTTTCGCGCCTGCCGAGCCATGTCCTCCGCGACGCGCGGCTCGGCTCCGGCTGCCGGCCTGGAGAGGCCAAGCCACTCCAGCACCTGGAGCTCCCGGGCGGCGCGGCCTGCTGGCGTTCGCCACAGCCGGCGCAGCTCGCTCAGCCTCACGGTAGGATCGAAGATCTCATCCGAGGCTGCTTTCGCTCGCAGGTCCGCGTCGGGAACGCGGCGCGTGGCGAGGTGCGCGAGCCGCGAGGCGACGTCGTACGCGGAGATGCGGCCGCTGGCGTCCCCCACCTCGAGCCGTAGCAAGAAGTACGGGGACAGGACCATGGAAGTCAGCACACTTACCGCGACTTCTTGGCGAGCCGCCTCGCCTTCCACGCCGATGAACGCGACCAAGTAAGCTTCTACTTGCTCGTCTGCCAGGGGGCGCCGGTAGAGCTGGTCCCCGTACGTATGGAGCCACTTCGTCAGGCAAACGGCGTCGGAAGCCCCCTCGCACGTCGCGAGCGCGGCCGCGCCCTGCACTCGCTCTCGCGTCACCGCGAGCAGCTCGGTGACGAGCTGAGGCGTGAGCGGGCGAGCGTAACCACTGCCGAAGCCGTCGTTCGAATCCGCGAGCTGGGGGTCGGCTTCGCCGAACACGAGATCCAGGCTCCCGTTGATGTCCGCGACGGAGTAGCGGGCGAGCGGGTAGCGCAGAGGTGCTGCGCTGCAGAAGGCCCCTTGAGCTCCCGTGGTGACGCTCCCGCCAGTCGTGAAGGTACCAGCCGAGCTCGCTCCCGCGGCTGCGAACGCGCCGCCAGCGAATGGCGGAGGCGTGGTCGCGTCTTGCTCACCGCAAGCGCCGACGAGCAAGACGCCCGCAAACATCAGTCGATACCCACCGCGACCAAGCACCCGCCGCATGGGCGGAGCATAGCGCGCTTCGGCTCAAAGTAGCTTTGCCATGAACGCGACCAGCGCCAACTTATCGGGTAGGCGCGCGCTTTTGCCGACCTCCACGTGCTCGAGGAGGGGCGACACCAGGGCCTGATGCTCGGCGCCTGCCAGCTCGCGGTTCGCGGCATCGGTTTCAGAAGCCGGGATGACGGAGTCGTGGGAGCCGTGCAGCAAGTAGACAGGCACTTCGAGCTTGCGGAGGTGCCCCCGCGCCGAGAGCCGTGCCAGCTCCGCGCCCTGTTTTTGCAGCAGCTGGTCCAGCTCGGGCGCGAGCTGCTGCAGCTGCTGTCTTTCGAGCAGCTGCCAGAGTCGCTCGGCCTCGGGCGTGAGGCGCGCCTCGGCCGCCGCGCGCGCGGCTTTCTGGTCTTCGTGCAGCCATTGCTTGAAGCCCTCGCGCATCACCGGGAGATCCACCGCAGGGACGAAGTGCTCCAGATTGCCGTAAACGAGCACGACCAAGCCATAATCGTGCGCTTTTTGGCGGACGATGCCGCTCGGCGTCTCTATCTCGTCGTGGACCAGGAACCGCAGTACGCGTCGCAAATCGTAGTGGCCGCCGAAGCTGGTCACTGACTTGAGCAGCCGCGCCGTCTGCGGATCCTGGGCCGCTACTAGCGAGAGCCCGCCCGCGAAGCTGAAGCCGAGTAGGCCCACCTTCTCGCCCTCGACGCGGTCGCGGCGCGACGCGAGGTAACGGACCGAGTCGCGAATGACCTCCACCCCGCTCTCGGTGATCCGGTAGTCCGCGAGGTCTTTGAGCTCCGGCGTCAGCACGGTGAGCCCGCTCTCGCAGAGTGCCCGCGCGAATGGCACGAGTCGTCGTTCGTCGATGCCGCGGTAATGCACGCCGTGCGCGACGACGATGCCCGGCGCTCGCCCGGCCCCGGCGCGAAAATACAGCCGAGCGCGGACGGGCCCCGAGTCACCCGCGATCGTGACTTCTTCCGTCAGCACCTGCGCCGCCGCGGGGGCCTGCTTTTCGGACAGCCGCTGCAGGAGCTCGGCCGCCCTCACGTGCCGGGATGTGGGCGCCCAGCCCAGCAAGCACGCCGAAATCAGCGCGCCTACCAGCACCACCCAGCGTGAGGACACCCGCCGCATGCTGGGAGCCTGACACCGCTTGGCCGAGCGGGCAGCCGCCGCCGATGAGCCTTTACAACGAATTACGAGCTTGCGACAAAGCGCCGGCTCAGAAGTGCAGCGCGCCGCGCACGTCCCCGGACATGGCGCTCTCCAAGGTGGCGACGGCTTCCTCGATCGCCTCCGAATCCTGGGCGGGCAGCTTGACGAGGAACCGGACGTAGAGGTCGCCCTGCTTGCTGGCGCGCTTCACGCCCTTACCCTTGAGGCGCATCTCCTGCCCGCTCTGCGCGTGCTTGGGCACGCTGAGGGTGACCGGGCCGTCCGGCGTGGGGACGCGCACTTTGGCGCCGCGGTGGGCCTCGCCCACGGTGATCGGCAGGTTGAGATACAGATCCAGGCCGTCACGCTCGAAGTGAGGATGCGTGCCCACGTGGATGGTGATGACCAGGTCGCCGGGCGCGCCGCCGTTCATGGAGGGCGCGCCGTGCCCCGAGACGCGCACCTTGTCGCCCTCACCGGCGCCGGGGGGTACGCGCACGGTGACCTCTTCGCCCCCGTCTTGCACCCGCAACCGGAGCTCTGCGCCGCGGATCGCGGATACGAAGTCTATCTCCACCTCGCTTGCCACGTCCGCCCCTTTCATGGCTGGGCCGCCGCGCCGGGAGCTGCGCGCGCCGCTGCCGAATAGGTCCCCGAACAAGTCGCCGAAGCCGCCGGGCGGGACGCCGCCGCCGGATAGGTCCTCGAAATTGAAACCACCGGCGCCGCCGCCGCGAGCGCGCCGAGCTCCGACGCCTTGGGCGGCGTTGCGGTACGCACGCGTCGCGGCCGCGTTGAAGCCCTCCCGGAGGGACTCCTCCCCGAACTCGTCGTAGAGCCGGCGCTTCTCCGGGTCGCTCAGCACCTGGTAGGCGCGATTGACGGACTTGAACCGCGCCTCGGTCTTTTGATCGCCGGGATTACGGTCAGGGTGAAGCTGAGCGGCGAGCTTCTTGTAGACCTTCTTGATCTCGTCGGCGCTGGCACTCTTGGCGACGCCGAGCTCCTTGTATAGATCCGTGGCCATACCGACCCTCGAAGCTAAGCGCCGGGGCGGACGCTCGCAAGGGCGGCGCGAACGAAATCTCCCATGCGCGCCGGCCGGTACCGCTTTAGCGGGCCGCGCAGCTCACCACGAGCGAGTCCACCTGCTGATCGGCGGCCTCGTCCGTGAAATCCGCGGTGAAGAAGATCTCGCCGAAACCGTTGTAGTGCAGTAGCGCCTCCATCTCCCGGGGGAAGTATTGGCGATGAGTGAGCGGCACCGTCCACGGCTTGCTCTTCCCCTCCGGTGAGAAATCCATCTTCACGAGCAGGAGCTGGCGCAGCCGGTCGTACTCGAAGCGCTCTGCGTAGCGCGTGAGCTCACCGGTCGTGGGGTGGCGGATACGCGGGGCTCCGAACGCCTTTTCGGGATCGCGGCACAGGTCCTCCCCGTGCGGCACCGAGAAGTCGAAGACGAAGCGACCGCCCGGCGCCAGGTGCTCGCGCACGCGCGCCAAGAACGCCTCCATGTCGCGGCGCTCGTACAGGTGGAGCACGCAGTTGAACGGAGCGATGACGAGCGGGAAGCGGCGCCCGAGCGAGACCTCGCGCATGTCGCCCTGCTGAAAATCGATGCGCGCTTGCAACGACTTGGGCAGGGTCTTCAGCTGCGCGGCCAGGCTTTCCAGCATGGGCTGCGAGAGGTCCACCCCGGTGACGCGGACGCCCGCCTTCGCGATCGCGAGCGCAACGCGCCCGTTGCCGATGCCGTATTCCAGCACCGGCCCCTTCGAGCGCTTCGCCAGCTTCGCGTAGTAGTCGACGTCGTGCGTTCGGTCCTTGTACGTCTTCGTGTAGTACAAGGGGTCCGCGTAGTGCTCCGTGGCACCCGCGTCACCGACTCGCCCGAGCGACTTGATCTTCACGCGTTGAGCAGAGGGCTCAGTAGTTCGCGCGGCCGAGCTCGGTGATGTACTCGAGCACCGCGTCGTTCGTCGGGCGGTTGAAGCGCACCTTGCCGGCCGCGATCTCGCGCAGGCTGATGACGAGCGGCTTGTTCTTTGCGTTCACCAAGGAAGGGTTGCCCTTCATCAACGAGCGCGCGCGAGAGGAAGCGAGCACCACGAGGGCAAAACGGTTCTCTTCCTTCTCCAAGCAATCTTCTACGGTTACGCGGGCCATTGATTCTCCAGGGCGAAACGAAAGGGAACGGAACGCTAGTCGCATCGCACCCCGCGCGCAACTCGCGCACCTGCTTGCTTGCTCGCAGCAGGCGTTACTCTGAAAAGCTGTTCAGTACTGGGCGAGCTCCGGCGCCCGAGCGATCAGCCCCCGCGCGACCAGGACGAGCATGGGGAGTGCGTCGCGGCGCGACGGAAGCGGAGGATCGCGGCGGGCCGGCGGAGGCAGTGGCTGGCGTCGGGGCTGTCGGCGGCTCCACCGCCGGAGAGACGAAAGCGGGCGTGGCCGCGGCGGGCGCTCGGTCCGGCGCACCCTCTACCCCCGGCTGCTGCACGCCGAGCCGCGCGGCGACGACGATGCTGATGCCAACCGCGAAGCCGAGCGACACGAAGAACGGGAGCGCGCCGGGCTTGGAGCCGCCGCTCGCCACCGGGGAAGGAGCGGCGCTCGCCGCGACCGGACGCACGGTGGTCACGCTCGCCCGGTGATGGGCTCGCTCCGGGCGCGGCGTGCGCAGCGACACCGCTACCGGCTCGATGGAAGGGGGCGGCAAGGTGGCGAGCGAGGCGGGCGCGCTCAGCTCGTCTAGTACCGCGCGGAGAGCGAGCTGCATGGAGCGGGCGTCGGGGAAGCGGTCGTCGCGATGGAAGGCGAGCGCGCGATCCACCACCGCCACGACCGAGCGCGGTAAGGCCGCGACGTCCCCCAGCGAAACCACCGGTCGGGTCATCGCGCACAGCAGCTGGTCCAGGTCGCTGCCGGCGTCCCTCACCGGCGCGCCGGAGAGCAGCAGGTACATCGTGGCGCCCAGCGCCCAAAGATCGCTGCGGCCGTCGACGTCCTCCCAGTGGCCAAAGGCCTGCTCGGGCGACATGAACGCCGGGGTCCCGAGCGTGGTGCCGAGCGCCGTATCCTGGCTGCGCGCTGCCGAGTCCACCCGTGCGATGCCGAAGTCCAGCAGCCGCACGCGGCCCTCTGGTGTGAGCAGCACGTTCTCCGGCTTGATGTCTCGGTGCACCACGCCGCGGCCGTGGGCCTGCACCAGCACGTCCAACAGCTGGGTGGCGATCTCCAGCACTTCTCCCACGCTGAAAGGCTTCGTGCCTTCCTCCAGCCGCTGCGCGAGGGTGCGGCCGCTGAGCAGGTCCATGACGAGGAATACGGCGCCGTCCGGCGTCGTGCCTTCGTCCCGCACCGTAACGACCCCGGGGTGGGCGACGCGGTTCGCGGCGTAGCCTTCGGCGAGAAAGCGCTCACGCATCTCCTCCGAGCCAGCCAGATCCGGGTGGAGGATCTTGATCGCGACCCGGCTCCCGTTGCGATGGACGGCCTCGAACACTGCGGCCATGCCGCCGAGGCCGATGAGGCGCTCCAGGCGCCACTTTCCGAGCACGACCTCGCCTAAACGCGCCTTGGCGAGGCGCGAGCGCTCGTCGACCGAAACTGTCAGATGCGGAACCGCCATCCGAAAGCCAAAGCCCTGGGCTCTCTCATGGCGCTATTTGCTCAGAAAAGCAACTTGGCGGAGGTTCTACGGACAAGCTCCGGCGGCCAGCGCCACGCCCTGGGTGCAGAGGTCTTCCGGACCATGGCCGACGCGCTCAGCATAAAACTGGCCGAAAGCTCGTGCATCGAAGCAGTCCGCGTTGAGCGAATAGCCCCAGGCTGACGCTGCCCAGCGCGAGGCCAAACCGGGTCTCGGACCGAGAACGACCTGCACGCGCACGTCCGCGGAACACCGCGGATCCGCGGGCAACGCGTCCACGAAAGCCTGCGCTTCGGCGACCTCGTCCGCGCAGCCCTCTGGGCAGTCGTAAAGCAAAGCGACGGCCCCGTGCTCGAGGTCGTGCACCAAATAGCCGAGCGGGACCGGAAAATCGTACGTCTTGTACGCAGCCCACGCAGGGTAGTGATCTCCGAAAACCGGCGGGCTCGTGGCGTATTCGATGTCACTGCACTCCGCCACGTGCGCGGCGGTGGCTCCTTCGTAGCTACGCAAGATGGCCGAGCACTTGCCGGTCGGGCTCGACTCCGAAAGCGGAGTGAGCGGCGCCTGGACCGATTCGCCATCACCGCAGGCGGGCGACGCGGCCAGGAAGATGCTCGGAAGGAGAACGCGGGTTGCACGCATGGGCCGGCTTTTACCACGCTAGAACGCCACCTTGGCGGTGGCGGCGGGAGCCAGGGCGTAGCGTGCGCCGGCATCATCGAGCAGCGCCACGTAGTTCCGCGCTTCCACGTCCAGCCCGAACCAGGAGCTCTTGACGAGCGTGACCCCGAGCGTGGCTCCGAGCAGCGCTTGATCCTGGTCGCCGAAACGCGCGTAGCCGGCGCGCCAGCCCACGTAAGGGAGGAGGAATCGTCGCTCGCCTCCTCCTAGAAGGTCCGAATACATCTCACCGCCGAGAGTCACCAGGATCGCGTCTGGACCTCGCACCTCGGAGCGGTTCGGCTCGTACAAATCCAGGTCGACGCTGAGCGCGCGCGAGAAGCGGAGCGAGAACCCCGCGCCCCAGAGCGCGCGGTCCCCGTGCCGGGAAAAGTCGAACAAGCTCCCGACCCGAGCTCCGGGATAGAACTTCGGCTCGGGCTCCGGCGACTTGGCGACCTCCAGCGCGCGCTCGCGCAGGGTCAGGTGCAAGGTCGCGCGCGCGGCGCGGTCCTTCAGCCAGCGAAGGTTCCCCTTGATCGCCTCGATCTCCCCTCGGACTCGAGCCATCTCTTGCTCGATACGCAGCAGGTCCTCCACCTTGCTGGCTTGCCCGAGGATCTCCTCGTAACGGCGGAGCGTCGCCTCCAAGCTGGAGAGCCGCAGGTTGGCGTCGAAGTATTCCTTGCCGACGTCGCGGGCGGTCACCGTCTGCTCGGTGACCTTTCCGACCTTCTCCAGCTCTTGAAAGACGCTCGGCGCGGCCTGGCTCGGGACGCGCAGCGTGAGCTCGGCGCTCCCGGAGCCGGAGGCGGCGTCCACGCGCTCGCTCGTGACCACACCGCCAACGCGCGCCGCCAGCTCTCGTAGCGACCGCAGCGCGAGCTTGACCTTCGGCACCTCGAGTGACGCGTTCGCTTCGATGTCGAGCATCTCCGAAGCCGCCGCGGCCGTTGGTTCGGGTCCGACCATGGCGCTCCCCGGGAGCCCAGGCATACCCGCCGGCGCGCTGTCCCGGGGCGGACTCGCGGTGGTTGCGGGCGGAGGTGCCGGCGCCGTCGCTGCTTCCGCCTTCATTGCCGTCATGCCACCGCCGCACCCGCTCAAGAGCAGCGCCACGGAGGCGTGCAGCGCGGCCCCAAAACCCGGAATCCTGTGCATGGACCGAGCAACGAGCCGCGCCCGCGGCGCTTACAGCGCCGGCAAGAAAACTTACTTGGACGCGTACTTCACCGAGCAGCCGTACGCTTCCGTCTCGGCGACCGCGATCGCGCGCTTCGCGCCGAGATCTGCCAAGGCGCTGTCCACGTAGTTGACGAGCTTGCCGCCGGTCGGAGAGTCCCCCTCGCCGTCCGGCGAGTTGTCGATGGCGCCGCGGTAGACGAGGGTGCCTTGCTCGTCGATCACGTACATGTGGGGAGTGTGGGCGGCGCCGTACGCTTTGCCGACCGCGCCCTGCTCGTCCAGCAAAACTGGGTGGCTGAGCTTGAAGGTCTGGAGCGCCGCGCGGTTCTCCTCCACGCCGTGACCCTGCTTTCCTGGGGCGCCGGAGTTGATGGCGAGCCACACCACGCCGGTTTTGCCGTGACGGGAAGCGGCGTCCACGAGCGAGCCCTTGGTGTGGCTCGCCTTGACGAACGGACAGCCTGGATTGAACCACTCCAGCACCACCGTCTTGCCACGGAAGCTCGATAGCTTCACCAGCTTGCCGTCCAAATCCGGCAGCTCGAAATCAGGAGCCGGAGCTCCGACGCGGGCACTCTCCAGCGCTGCGGAAGCGGGAGCAGCGGTCATGGCCGCCGTCGTCGGCCGCTCCGACGCTCCTTCCGACTTGGCAGGAGCCTCTGGCGTGCTGCGCGAGCACGCTGCCAAACCGACGAAGCCCAAGACGCACACCGCGCGAGCGAGCAGCATGCCGCAACGCTACTACGGCGCGTCGAACAGGGCACGCCAGCGCTCGCGCGACTCTCGGGTCGGCGAGAAAAGCTCCAGCTCGACTCGGTAGCGAGCGCCGCTAGCCACGCACAAGGCGACATTGAACCAAATGTCCCAGGGGGCGTCGCCACCGCCGACGGCCAAGCGCACCATGGAGCTTTCTTGAAAGGGCCGGGAGCTCTCGACTTGCAGCCCGGTCGTGGTGAGCCCGAGCGTCTTCAGCTCCGCGGCACCTTTGCTCTTGCGATCGACCACCGGGAGCGATTTGTGTCTCAGCTCGCCGGTCAGCGCGCGCTCTGGCTTCGCAAGCAACGGGCTGGCTGCGCTCGGTCGCAAGGACGCTTGGGGCGCCAAGGCATCCAGAGTCGCGGGAAGACTCGCAATCAGCTCGTCCAGGTGCGGCGTCTCGCTCGGTGCTCGCGCGGCTGGCATTCGCCCCGCGTCCAAGTCTGCGGCGAGCTGGTCGGCGTAAACGACGAGGTCCGCGAGCGCCGATGAGCCCGCGGTGGCGCCCGGGTCGATGGCTTCGGCGATGGTCGTCGGCAGTTGCCAGCTTTCGGCGACGGCGTGGG
This sequence comes from Myxococcales bacterium, assembly GCA_004193285.1. Taxonomy (GTDB): domain Bacteria; phylum Myxococcota_A; class Polyangia; order Polyangiales; family Polyangiaceae; genus PMG-095. The sequence continues at coordinate 42,848 of SECP01000050.1, forward strand.
CGAGCACCGCGCGGTGCTGATCCGCAATGTTCAGCCACTCCACGGCGGTCAGCGGGCGAGGCGGCTGGTATGTCTTGAGCAAGCGCTCCAGCGAGGCGACCGCCACCGAGCGGCCGAAGCCGTGCAGCAGCCCCGCCAAGAAGGCCTCCTCGGGGTCGAGCTGGCTCGCGGGTGCGAGCTTTTGACAAGCCAGCGCGCACGTGACGCCGCGCCGCCAGACGCGGAACTTGACGTCCTGGAGCACCCCGCCCGAGGTCGCGAGCGCTCCCACGCCGCTGGCCAGCGCGATGGAGCCGACCGTCCGCGCTCCGAGCCGATTGACCGCGCGGCTCAAGCTCGTGATGGGAGACGCCCCTGCCACGAGCGCGGAATTCGCAGCGGCGAGCACGGTGGCGGCGAGGGGCGCGTCCGTAGCGACCACGTCCGCGACGTCCGCAATGGCGTAATTGTCGCGCGCGAGCACCCTTTGGAGTCGCATCGCCACCGCCGGGTACGGCGGCACGGTGAAGTCCCCCTTAGACACGACCTCGGTGAGCGCGCGCCGCATCGCCTCGATGTTGCTCATCCTGGTGCCGTTACGGCCGGCCCATGGCCCCGCTAAGTGGCGACCGGCAATCCGAGCCAGGAGCCGCCGCGAGCTATTGATGAAATAGCTTTAAAACCGCGGAAAGGCGCTTGACGCCTCGCGCGTAGCCCCCAAAGAAGCACGACCATGTTTTGGCCCCAGGCGCCGTGGCTCGCGGCCGTGTCGCTGCTGCTACTGCCGACCCTGGCCCACGCCGAAGACGCGGAAGGCGCGCACTCCCTGCTGGAGGACGTCGCGCGCGTGGTCGCGGCGGAGGAGGTGGACGACTGGTTCACGGACGAAGAGGCGCTCAAGACGATCGAGGAGCATCTCTTGCCTTCGGTGTGCCGCGCCAGCGTGGAGGCGCGCGAGGCCGCCCTCGTGAGGTTGCAGAGCGCCCACGCTCAGGCGGGGGACGCGAAGGCGCTGTTCGAGCAAGGCGGGGTGGTGGACTCTCGCGTGCAAGCGGCGCTCACCGCGGAGCGTCGCCTGCACGGCTATGAGCGAGCGCTGGCGCGGCAAAACGAGTGTCCGTTCTGGATCCGCCCGAAGGTGGGGTTTCACGGCCTGCAGTCGGATCGCAAGCGGCTCACGTTCAGCGTGGAGTCCGGCGGCAACGTTCAGTTTCGTTACACCGAACACCACCTCACGTTCGGGGCCGGCGGTTCGGGTCGGGTGCTCGCAGGCTGGGGTTTCGACGGTAAATACACGCTTCTGTTCGGCCCGGAGCTGGGCGGCAGCGCGCTCCTCCGCCCCAACACGAACGCGTCCGAGTTCGTCATCAATTACTTTCCGGCGGTGCCCATCCTCATCCGCTCTCGCGCGCTCACCTGGCACTACGAGCTCGAGGCGGCGCCGGTGGCGCTATTCGAGGCGGACAACACGCGCCTGAGCTGGGGCGCGCGCATCGGCGGCGCGTTTGCGTTCACGGCGCTGCGTCGCCGCAACGTGCTGCCCTGGGCGGGCCTCGCCGTATCTTACGAGTACTACTTCGAAGGCGGAGGGCGCGAGCCGACGCATTTCTTCCGCGGCGGCTTGCGCATCGGCTTGCCTTGGGAGCCCTAGCAGGGCGTCTTCAGAGCGAGCCGTCCAGCTTGTCCAGCTCCGCGTACGCTCGGCTGAGCCACATCTTCACCCGCTCGCGATCGAGCGGCTTCAGCGCGTGCTCGCCGTCGCCCACGTTTCCGCCTGCCCAGAAGCTCGCGCCGCTACCGTCGATTTTATACATGGCGGTGCCGTCCAGCTCCGGTAGGTCGATCACTTTGCCGCCGAGAGCATGGAGCTTGGCGAGCGCAGCGGAGGATTCCAATTGGCTGAAGTCCTTGGCGCGCGCGCGGTTCTTCACGACCACGTGGGCAAGGCTGTTGCCGTAGCGGCTGAGCGCGCGCTCCAGCTGCTGCACGGAGGCGTACCCGCCGTCCGTCACGTGCCATAGCGTGATCGGCGTTCCGAGCTCGCGAGCGAGCGCGATGACGTTCGCGCCGCTCAGCCATTGCTCGAGGGCGTCCGCGCTTTGAGCCGGCAAATCGACGACCACCTTCCGGTCCGCGCCCAGCGCGCGGTCGAGAATCTGGTCGGCGCTTTCGTTGCTTCGCAAATCGACGAAGTGGCTGAAGTCGCCGTAGTGGCGCACGAGCGCGCCGTGCGAAGCGTCGCTGTCCACGCCCGCGAAGGGCACGTTGTGGTCGATGAAGTACTGTGCGAGCAGGCGCGCCGTCACGCTCTTGCCGACGCCGCCCTTCTCGCCCCCGATGAAATGAATATGGCTCACGCCCGGCGGTAGAATCCAGACGCGTGAGGCGGTCAAGCAACAAGCGACCCCGCGAGTGGTCGGCTGCGTCAGGTGTCGACAGCGTTTCGGAATCGCGTGGAGCCTCCCCCTTCACGTGTCGAGAGGTTCTCGGGGTTCGATGGTTCGGTGGGTGGAGGCGCTCACCACGCTTCGCCCTTGCGAGGTCCTCGATGGGGTGGTGGTTTCGTACGATCGGCCGCGACTCGATGCGGGCTCGGCTTCCCTCTCAAGATCGAGCGGCTCGCCGGCCCGCGTGCTGATTCGAGCCCGCTCGTTCGGTAGCGACGCCGGCCTATTGGAATTCACACGTAATATCCTAACGTTACCGCGTGCCGCGCAGACGGCGCGACCTCGCGCGCATTCTTGCGTCGCCGGAAGCGGCCACGAAGAATCCGCAAATTCGCTGAAACGTGTGCGGAGCTAAAATGAAGCTACGCTCCGGCGCTTTCATGACGATGCCTCCTCCTCCTTTTTATCGCTTTCGCCCTCACCCCTGGCACGGTCTGGACGCTGGTCATCGCGCGCCGGAGGTGGTGAACGCGTATGTCGAGATCACGCCCTTCGACACGATGAAGTACGAGATCGACAAGTCGACCGGTTACTTGAAGGTGGATCGACCGCAGCGCGGCTCGGCGCAGCCGCCGACGTTGTACGGGCTCATCCCCCGCACCTACTGCGCGCAGCGTGTGGCGGCGCTCTCGGTGCCGGGCACCGAAGCGGCGGACGGCGACCCGCTGGACATTTGCATCATCAGCGAGCGCCCGATCACGCGCTCGGAAATCCTGCTCGAGGCGCGCGTCGTGGGCGGCATTCGAATGATCGACCGCGGTGAGGCCGACGACAAGATCGTCGCGGTGCTCGACAACGACCCCTACTACAACGACACCAACGACATCGAGCAAGTGCCGCGAGTCATCGTGGACCGCCTGCTGCACTACTTCACCACGTACAAGCTCATGCCCGGCACCGAGAACCAAATCTCCGTGTCCGGCATTTACGGGCGCGATCACGCCCACGAGGTCGTGAAAGCTTCGCTCACGGACTACCAGGAGTCTTACGACCTGGCGCCGCCCAGCATGAAGTTTTAGACAGCGCTTGCAGATCAGCCGCGCGCGCGTTGAAACAAGGCGCGCGCGAGCCGCTGCACGTTCACGTCCGCGTCGTCCACGCACGTACTGACGATGCGCACGTAGACCGAAGAGTCCTCGTGGAAATGTTTTGCAACCGCCGCGAGCGCCGCGGCGCGCACCGCCGTGCTCTCGTCCGCAGCCAGCTGCTCTAGCACCAGATCCGCCACGAATACGGGGGTGCTCCACGTGAGCGCACGCGCGAGGGCCAGCCGCTCGTCGCGGTCGGTCGAGAGCGCCCAGGTGCAGACGAGGTCGATCCGCTCCGGAGCGCTCGCGCGCTCGATGGCGCGAGCCAAGCCCACTGCGGCGGAGACGCGCACGCTGTCCGAAACGTCACGGGCGAGCCTGCGCAACTCCTCCGCGGCTTCCGCGCCCGCGCTGGGCCAAAGGCTACCCATGGCCGCTGCTACTTCCGCCCGCACGGTGGGTCGTTGATCCGCGGCGAGAGCGGCGAGCAGCCTCACCCTCGTGAGGCCGGTCGGCTCCGTAGATTCTGCGTCGTCGATCAGGTCGCACAGCACCTCCGTGGGTACGTCACGTAGTGAGGCGGCTCCCGCCGTGCCGGCCGTCAGAATGAGCGAGAGCGCCGTGAGCCGCGCCACCGCTCCAGGCTTCGCGTTGGCCATTGTGGCCTCCTCTGCTCCCGATTGGGTATGCGAAGAACAGAGCCTGCGTTTTTCTCATTCCCGGCCACGGTGCTTTTTTCGCAGGTCCAAGCGCACACCGTTGGCACGGCTCTCGCAGTCACGATTGTTTTTTGAACCACGAGGAGCAAGAGCCAATGACGACGGCAAGGTCAGCGCGGAGCGACGCCATCGAAGCCAGCGAGCAGGAGCGAGAGCTGGGGAGCGGGCACCATCAGGTGGCGCCGAAACGACCCACTGAACACCGCGAGCAAGCGAGCGTTCAGCGCTACCTGGACCGCTTTGCGGAGGCGATGACCTCCGGCGACATGCGGACGATGACCCAATTGTGGGGCGTGCCTGCGTTCGTGATCGGGCGCACCGAGGCACGGGTCGTGCAGTCGGAGTCAGAGGTCGAGCAGTTCTTCGAGGGGTCCAAAGACGCGTACAACGAGCGCGGGATCACGCGAACTCGCGCGGAAATACAGCACTTGGACTGGGTCGGCACCGACTTGGTCGTCGCTACCGTGCGCTGGCCCTACCTGAACGAACACGACGAAGAGCTCGGCGAGGAGTCGTCGTCCTACACGCTGCTGCGCGGCGAGGACGGCAGCTACAAGCTTCGTTCCATCTTGATGCGTGGCGCGAGCGGGCCCTCGAGCACATGAGCGGACGACAGCGTCCGGCGGTGGGCTCGAACGCTACGGAAACGAAAATGCTGCCGCGTTGAAATGCTTGGCCGTAGCGGCCAGTGACGGGAATTCTTGGGCGACAAGCGCTGTACTAGCCGTGTAGTATCCCCAGCACGGAGGGAGAGGCGAATCGCAAGCGTTCTGAGCATCGTCACGTTTTCATCGTGAGCCTCATAGGCTCCTGAAAGGAAAAAGGGACCGTATGGCGACGAAGGCAGTAGCGTACATGGCCGAGCTTCTCAGGCAGAGTCGGCCCCCACGGCCGAAGAAGATTCGGAAACCGACGCGCGACGAAGCAATCGACAAGACCTTGCTGGATGGGCTCGGTACGTCGCCTCACAACTTTACCAAACGCGCGGTGGGCAGGGGCCCAGTGCTGGAGAGCTCCGCTACCGGGAAGCAGTCGCGCAAGTCGACGCGCAAGAGCTCGGGGCACATCAAAGCCGCAACGGAGCTGACGCGGCGGCAAGTAAGGCGCATCACGTCGCCATCGGCACGCGCGGCGAGGGCCGCCGTCCGCTAAGGGTCCGCATCGCCTTCGGTATGGGTCGCGGCGTTTCGCGCCGCGGCCCAGCATCGAGCGGCCGTTTTCGTGCAGAAGAGTCGGCCACTTACTGATGTGAGGCCTGTCACCCGGCAGAGTTGAGCGTTTTGTTGGCCCAGCCTGAAGTGGCCGCGCAATGTCGTGGAAGCTTCAGGCCCAACAACCATGCAGCTCCAACTCCCCAAGAGTGTTTTCAAAGTTCAGCCTCCGCCGCTCTGGTACGTCACGAATGGCGACCTCACGGTGGGTCCCGTCGTAACGGGGCTTCTGCTACGCGGCGTCGAGTATGGGCGCGTACCGGACTTCTGCCATGTCCGCACCTACCGCGGGGACTGGAGAACGCTCAACTCCGTGCGCGAGATTTCGGCGCTCAACAGCAAGGCGTTCGCGAAAGCGCCGAGTAGTGAGCAGCTGGCGGAGTGGGGCCGTCCCGTCGAGCGCATCAAAGACGAGATGGAGCTCGCGCACACGGTCACGTGGCTATCGATGGTCACGACCGGGGCCGAGAGCGCCATGTTTCACTACCGCGGGCGCGGCGCGCGCTCGCTCATCACGCGCTCCGTGCTCGGGCCAATTTCCAACGAGCGGCTGGGCTACGCGCTTCCGGAAAGTGACCTGCTGCTGATCGCAGCCCGCTTCGGGCGCCCCGTGTTCGGCCCTCCTTATGGTCCGACGGAGGACGCGCTGGCGATGCGCTTTGCCGGTAGCAAGGGCGGCGCGGGCGCGGTCGCGATGATCCCGCTCTTCGTCGAGAAGGAGCTGACCGCGATGCTGGAGCTATCCCGTCCGGGTCACGCGTTCCGTCGCACCGACCTGCAGCGAGCCGAACGGATCGTTCAGCGCGCGCTGAGGCAGCGCCACAACTGAGCCGGTCGTGAGCGGTGGCGGCGAGCTTCCACCGCGCGCGACAGCGTGGGTCCTCTCCCGAGTGGCGGGGGCGACCGCCGTGGAGAGCGGGACGCGTCTCACCGGTGGGCTCTCGGCGGAGACGCGCTTGCTCGCGGTGGCGAGGCGCGACGACGAACCGCTCCAGGTCGTGCTCAAGCGCTTCGTCGAGGTGAGTCGCGGGTCGTGCGTGGCGTGGGAAGCGGACGCCCTGGAAGCGCTGGCACACGCGGCGCTGCCCTATGAGGTGGCGCGCGTGCTCGGTCGGGACGACGCGGGCTCCGAGTGCGACGTGCCAGCGCTGCTGATGAGCCGCGTTCCCGGCCGCATTGCCATCGAGGCAGACTCTTGGGGCGCGCGCGTGCACGCGCTCGGCGAGGCGCTGGCGGCGTTTCATCACCTCGAGCGGCCCTGCCCGGACTCCCTGCCGGACTACTCGCAGGTCGGCGACAAGCAACGGAGTAAGCCCGTGCCGGACGACGTGAATCTGCCGGATTGGTCGGCGGTATGGCGCTACGTCGAGCGCCTCGACTCGGGCGGGGGCGAGCTCCTGCACGGCGACTACCACCTCGGCAACGCGCTCTTCGAGGGCGAGCGGCTGACCGGCGTCATCGATTGGGCCTCCGCGCGGCGCGGCCGACGCGAGCTGGACATTGCGTACTGCCGGGTGGACTTGTCGATGCTGCTCGGCGGAGAAGCCCCCGACCTGTTCCTTGCCGCCTACGAGTCCAAGGCCCAGCGGCGCGTCGAGGACGTTTCGCGCTTCGATCTGGCAGCGTGCTTGCGCGCCTTCCCGGACCCGGTGTCGTGGCTCCCGGGATGGCTGGACGCCGGGAGGAGCGACCTCACGCCCCCACTCATTCGCGAGCGGCTGCGGGATTTCGTACAAAACGCCCTCGCACGGGCTCGAAGCTAGCGCCGCTCGTCGGCCGTTGTTTTCGCGCGTCACGGGCAGTAGACCCTGGCCCGATGAGTCAGACGACCTTCGAAACCACGATGACCACGGTGATCGCGACCTTGACCGCAGTGGGGCTCAAGGTGCTCGGCGCCATCGTCCTTTATTTGATTGGCCGCGCGCTGATCAACTGGGTCATTCACCTCGTGCAGCGCACGCTGGAGCGGCAGAAAGTCGACCCAACGCTCCTTCGCTACGTTGGCACCGTCATCTCGGTGCTAGCGAACATCGCCCTCGTCATCGCCATCCTCGGCTACTTCGGGGTGGAGACGACGAGCTTCGCGGCGCTGCTCGCCGGGGCCGGCATCGCAATCGGCACCGCGTGGGGCGGCTTGCTCTCCAACTTCGCGTCGGGCGCCTTCTTGGTCATTTTGCGGCCCTACCGCGTGGGGGACTTCGTGAGCGCGGGGGACGTGACGGGCACCGTGCGCGCGATCGGCCTGTTCGTCACGACCATCGACACGCCGGACAACGTCCAAACGCACGTCGGCAACGGAAAGGTGCTGAGCGGCACGATTCAGAATTTTTCCGCCAATCCGGTGCGTCGCGTCGACCTCACCGCGCAGCTTCATTACTCCGTCAACGTGACGGACGCGATCGCACGGCTCAAGGAGAAGCTCGCCGCCATCCCGAACGTAGCTACGGTGCCCGCGCCCGACGTGGAAATCTTGACGTTCACGGAGTTCGGGCCGGTGCTCGCGGTGCGACCGTTCACTCACACCGATCACTACTGGCAGGTCTATTTCGAGGGAAACAAGGCGATCGTAGCGGTAGCAGGGGAGGCGCAGTTCCCGCCCGTCGAGCGCAACGTTCGGATGAAGAGCCCGGCCTGATCAGGTCCGTTCGAAGGTCTTCTTCATGATCGCGAGCGCCTGCTGCTGCATGGCGTCGATGGCGCTCGCGAGCTCGTTCGGGAGCAAGTCCGTGGTCCACGTCACGCGTGAGCCCGCGCCGTCTGCCTGAACCTCCAGTACCGCGTTGTAGTGGGTGGTCTTTCCGCCGAGCGCGGCCCAGGCCAGTCGTCGTCGTTCGTCGTCGACCGAGAGGATGGGCTCGCGCAGGACCTGGCCGGTTCCGAACGTGACCACGCGCACATCACCCTCGAGGCGGGTGTCGACGACGAAGCCAGGAACCAAGCGCGTGTGTAGCGCGCCGACGTCACGCGCGGCTTCCCAGATTGCCTCCGGCGCGGCGGCGATCCTCACCGAGTTGTGGAGCGTGGCCATGCGCGAAGCCTTAGCGCACCCGCTCCCACCGGTCAGCGGGTTGACGGTCCATGAAAGATCTCCGACGAGGCGAGGGTGTCAGGGCATTGACACGGTAAGTGCCCGGCATTGCTGCCTTTTCTGGCGGACTCGGCCGAGTGCTCATGCCACCCTCTGAGCGCACGTGGCCGTTAGCATCTCCAAGCTCAACACCGACCAGACCGGCGGGACGACCACGTCCGGCGGGAGCGGCGCTTCGGCTACCGAGTTTGCGCAGCTGCTCGACACTCAGCTGGGCACTGCGAAGGCGGGAGCTTCGCAGGTCTCCACCGTCACCGTGAGCCAGATACTGGATTACACGGCGCAGCAGTTTTACGCCGTCGCGAGCGAGGGGGACGCGCTCGACCTCGGCTCATGGACCGCGACGCAGCTCGCGCAGCTCAGCTCGACGCAGGTCGGCCAGCTCAGCGCGACAGAGCTCGGCGCGCTCTCGAGCACGCAGGTCGGTCAGCTCAGCGCGACCCAAATTCGCGGCCTCTCGGAGGAGCAGCTCTCGTGGCTCACGCCCGAGCAGCTCGGCGGGCTGAGCGCGAGCAAGCTCGGGGTGCTGGGCCAAGCGATCGAAGGGCTCTCGACGACCCAGCTCGCCTCGCTGTTCACGACGCAAGTCGCCGGCCTCACGCGAACCGAGCTGAGCGCGCTCAGTAGCACCCAATTCGCGGCCTTCTCGGCCGGTCAGCTGTCGGCGATGACTGCCTCCGCCTTCGGCGGGTTGGCGGCCGAGGACGTCGCGGTGCTCACTTCCGGCGAGCTGGCGACGCTCTCGCCGGGCGTGCTCTCGGGCTTGTCGGTGGCGGCGATGGGCGGTTTCAGCCCGGAGCAGCTGTCGGTGCTGTCGGGCACGCAGCTGCGCGCGCTGAGCGCCGCGCAGCTCGGCGGCCTCACCGGCGAAGCCCTCAACGGCTTGAGCACCGCGCAGCTCGGCGGCCTCATGGGGTCGCAGCTCGTCGGCATCACCGCGACGCAAGCGCCTCGGCTGGAAGTGTCTCAGCTCGCGGCCCTGAGCTCGTCGCAGCTCTCGTCACTGAGCCCAGCCGCCATGAGCGGCCTCACGGAAGCGCAAGTCGCCACGTTCTCGGGCGCGCAGCTCACGGGCTTCAGCGCGGGGCAGCTCGGCTCGCTCTCGCCCCTGTCGTTCGCGGCGCTCTCACCCGCGCAGCTCGGCTCGCTCTCCACGACTCAGATCAAGGGCATGACGCCGGCGCTCGTGGGGCGACTCGGCGCCGAGCAGCTAGGAGCGCTGAGCGCTACGCAGATTTCGGCGATCTCGGTCGGGGCCTTGAAGGGCTTGGGCGACGACCAGCTCGGCTCTCTTTCGCTCACCCAGCTCACTGGATTCAGCTCGACGCAGCTCGGCTCTCTCAGCGCGACCGCTTTCGAGGCGCTCAGTCTCGGGCAGGTGGCTGCGCTCAGCACCGCCCAAATTGCGGGGCTCAGCGCGGCGGAGGTCGCCACGTTGGACGCGGCCGAGCTCGCGGTGTTTTCCCCGACCAAGTTGGGGGCGCTGAGCGGGGCGGCGGTGCGCGGCTTGAGCGCCGAGCAGACGCCGCGGCTCAGCCTGACTCAGCTCGCTGGGCTCACCGGTACGCAGGTTTCGGCGCTCTCGCCGAGCGCGCTGCAGGGCCTTTCCGCGACCCAGCTCAGCGCGCTCTCCACGACCCAGCTCCGCAGCCTGACTGCCGCGCAGCTCTCGGCCCTCGGTGAAGCCGGACTGACGGCTCTTTCCGGCAGCCAGCTCGGCGCGCTCTCCGCCACCGCGCTGCGAGGGCTCACCAGCACGCTGCTCGGCAGCTTGAGCACCACGCAGGTCGGCGCCCTCTCCACCTCGCAGCTCGCCGCCCTGCCCGCGGCCGCGATAGGCGGCTTGAGCTCCGAGCACGTAACGGCTCTCGCTACGACCCAGCTGCGAGCGCTCGGCGCGGCCCAGCTCGGCGCGCTCACCCCGCAAGCCATCAGCGGCCTCGCTGCGGCTCAGCTGGGCGCGCTTTCGCCGGCGGCGCTCACTGGTCTCAGCGCGGCCCAGGTCGGGACCCTCAGCGCCGCCCAGCTGGGCAGCCTGGCGACGTCGCAGCTGAGCGCGCTGGGTCCGGCGCAGATGCGCGGTCTCGGCGCGGACCAGGTGCGGGCGCTCGGCGCCGCGCAACTTGCCGCGCTCTCCGCCACGCAGCTCTCGGGCATCACCGCGACCGCGGTGGAAGGTTTGACCGCCACGCAGCTGGGCGCGCTCGGCACCTTCCAGCTGCGCGGCCTGACCGGCAGCGCCATTGCTCGGCTGACTCCGCAGCAGATGTCGGCTCTCTCCAACACCCAGCTGGCGTCACTGACGAGCACGCAGTTGTCGGCTCTCAGCGCCGCCGACGCGAGCGAGCTCTCCGGTAGCGAGCTGACCGCCCTCGGCTCCAGTCAGCTCGGCGCGCTCACCGCGCGCGCGCTCAGCGGCTTGTCCGAACAGCAACTGGCGTCGCTCAGCACCATTCAGCTTTCGGGCTTGCGGGGCACGCAGGTAGGCGCGCTCGCGGACACGCAGTTGCAGGCGCTTTCGGGCGTTCAGCTCAGCTCGCTTTCCGGCAACGCCGTGAGCGGCCTGAGCGGCACCGAGCTCGGTCACTTGACGACCACGCAAGTGGCCGGTTTGAGCGCGACGTTTCTGGCTTCCCTCAGCTCTGCCCAAGTCGCGGGCTTGAAAGCGGAGCAGGTGTCGGCGCTCGGGCCCGCGCAGCTCTCGGCCTTGCGCCCGACGCAGCTCGCCGGCCTGAGCGCGACCGCGGCGGTGGGCCTGGACGCCACGCAAATGGCGGCTTTCTCTGCGGCGCAGGTGGGGGGGATGGCGGCCTCCACGTTGTCTGGCCTCGGCACGGACCTGAATGCGCTGTCTGCCAGCCAGCTCGCGGGGCTGACCACGACGCAGGTGCGCGGTATGACCGGGACGGCGCTGGGTCAGCTCACGCTCGCGCAGCTGGGCGCGCTCAGCGCCTCGCAGCTTTCGGCCATCAGCGCGGGCGCAGTGGGCGGCCTGCGCGAGGACCAGGTCGCAGCGCTCTCTGCGGCGCAGCTCAAGGGCCTCACGGGCGTACAGCTCGCGGCGATGGTCGACACCCAGCTCGCTCAGCTCGGCTCCGCGCCGATGGGCGCCCTGACTGCGGCGGCGCTCTCCGGTCTGACCGGCTATGGCGCGGCGCAGCTGAGCGACGGCCAGCTCGCCGCGCTCAGCTCGACCCAGCTCTCCTCGCTCACCGCGGGAGCGCTGCGGGGGCTCAGCGAGGCTCAGCTCGCCGGTCTCTCTACTACGCAGATTTCCGGCCTGTCCGCGACGCAGCTCGGGACTTTGCCGGGGAGCACGATCGGGGGCCTGACCACGGCGCAGCTCGGCTCTTTGACTAGCACCCAGCTGCGCGGGCTCAGCTCCGCGGCGGTGAGCCAGCTGTCGTCGACGCAGATGGCTGCGTTGAGCGACGCTCAGCTCGCCTCGCTCACGACCACGCAGGTGCGCGGGCTTACCGCCGAGGACCTGAGCGAGCTCAGCGCGGAGCAACTCGGCGCGCTCACCCTCACTCAGCAAGCCGGCCTCAGCGCGACGGCGCTCGTCGGTTTGACTCAGGAGCAGCTCGCCTCTTTGACCAGCTCGCAGCTGCGCGCGCTCACCGCCACGCAGCTCGGCGCGCTGACCACCACCGCCGTTGGCTCGCTCACCGCTGCGCAGCTCGGCTCGCTGACCACCACCGCGCTCGCCGGCTTGACTCCGCTCGGCGCGGCTGCGCTCACGTCGGCTCAGCTCGCGTCGCTCAGCGCCCAGCAGCTCGGCTCGCTCGGTGGAGCGTCCCTGGCCTCCCTCGACGCTCAGCAATTAGCGGCTATTTCCACGACCCAGCTCGCAGGCATGACCGCCGGCCAGCTGCGCTCGCTGGCGACCACGCAGGTCGCGCTGCTGGCGGGCACGCAACTGGCGGCGCTCACCAGCACTCAGCTCGCGGGGCTCACCGGAGCCGAGCTGGGCGCGCTGAGCGTGACGCAGCTGTCGTCGTTCGGGGCGACGCAGGTGGCGGCATGGACGACTACGGCGCTGCGCGGCATGTCTGCCGAACAGCTCCAGTCGCTCGGCTCCGCGCAGCTCTCTGGTCTCCAGACGGCGCAGCTCGCGACGCTCGCGACGTCGCTCGTGAGCGCGCTCACGCCCGCGCAGCTCGCCGCGCTCTCCACGACCCAGGTCCGCGCGCTCGGTAGCACCGGCGTGGGCGCGCTGGTGGAGACTCAGCTCACCGCGCTCACGGGCGCGCAGCTCGCCGCCCTCTCTTCTTCGAGCCTGAGCGGCCTCGGCTCGAGTGCGGTTGCCGCGCTGTCCGCGACCCAGCTCGGCGCCCTCAGCGCCCCGCAAATAGCGGGAATCAGCGCCGCAGGCCTTTCGGGGCTCACCAGCACGCAAGCCACGACGCTCGCCGCCACGCAGCTCCGCGCGCTGTCCGCGCAGCAGGCGCGCGGCTTGTCTGCTACCGCGGTGGCATCGCTCAGCGTCGCGCAGCTGGGAGCCCTGAGCAGCAGCGGGCTCGGCGGGCTCACCGCGGGCGCGGTCGGCTCGCTCACCATCACGCAGCTCGGCAGCCTCTCGACCGCGCAGCTCGGCGCGCTGTCGGCGCCGCAGCTCTCCGGGCTCACTTCCGAGCAGGTGAGCTGGCTCGCCGCGACTCAGCTCGCGAGCCTCTCCCCGGCGCAGCTGACCGGCTTGAGTGGGAGCGCGGCCGACGGCCTCAGCGCGGCCCAGCTCTCGGCTTTCGTCACCTCGCAGATCGCCGGGCTGAGCACCGCCGCGGTCGGCACCCTGAACGCCACCCAGCTCGGGGCTCTCTCGGCGGCTCAGCTGCGGGCTCTGACCACGCTGCAAATGCGCGCATTCTCCGAGGAAACGGTGGCTGCGCTCACGCCCGCGGCCTTGTCCGCGCTGGGCTCGACTCAACTCGCGAGCCTCGGCCCCACCGCACTCCAAGGCCTCACGCCCGGGCACATCAGCGCGCTCTCGACCACGCAAGTCTCGGGTCTCACTGCCACCTCCCTCAGCGCGCTGGAGCCGGCGCAGCTCGCGGCGTTTCAGCCCACTCAGCTCGCCGCGCTCGGAACCAGCTCGCTTGCCGGTTTGCAGCCGGAGAGCGTGGAGGAGCTTTCGTTGACGCAGCTCTCCGCGCTCAGCTCCAGGCAACTGGGTGCGCTCGGAACGCCGCAGCTGTGGGCGCTCACGTTGACCCAGCTCGGCGCGCTGACCACGACCCAAATCGGTGGGCTGAGCGCGGGACAAATCGGCGCCCTCACGGCGGGCGGCGCGGACGCGCTTCTGCCCGAGCAGCTGGCGTCCTTGACCACGACGCAGGTGAAAGGCATCGACGCGACCGGTCTGAGCGCGCTTTCCGCGACCAGCTTCGACGCCCTCGGAAGCGCCGGTATCGGCGCCCTCACGGCGTCGCAAGTACGCGGATTAACGGAAGAAAACCTGGCTGCGCTCAGCCCCGCGGCGCTCGGCGCGCTAACCGCGACCCAACTCGGCTCCCTGAGCGCCGCCGCGGTCCCCGGTCTATCCCCGGACCAGCTTGCCGCGCTCAGCACCACTCAGGTCAAGGGGCTCGCCGGAGCGGCGGTAGGTGCGCTGGACAGCGCGCAGCTCAGCGCGCTGGATGCGGCGCAGCTCGGCGCGCTCTCGAGCTCTGCGCTTGCGGGCCTGTCGTCCGCTCAGCTGTCGTCTTTGGACGCGACGCAGCTCGGCGCCTTGAGTACCACGCAGCTCGGCGCTTTGAGCGCGCTCACCTTGAGCGGCCTCACCGCGACTCAGATGGGTGAGCTGTCCCTGGCCAGTCTTGGCGCATTGAGCGCGAACGCGCTCGGTGGGCTGAGCTCATCGGCGATCGACGCGCTGAGCGGGCAGCAGCTTGCGGCGCTGAGCCCGACGCAAATTCGCGGGCTGACCGGTACCCACGTGAGCTCGCTGAACGCTCAACAAATGGCCGCGCTGTCCTCCACCCAGGTGGCGGCGTTCACCTCCGTGCAGCTCGGCGCCCTGAGCAGCACGGACGCGACCGAGCTTGCGTCAACGCAGCTTTCAGCCCTTTCTTTGGGGCAAGTCAGCGCGCTCAGCACGAGCGCGGTGCGCGGCCTCGGGGTCGCCGGTTTGGGAGCGCTCTCCAACCGCCAGCTGGCGGCGCTGACAGGGCCGCAGTTCGGGGCGCTCTCTGCGGAGCAGCTCGGCTCGCTCACGTCGGCCCAAATCTCGGTGCTGACCGCGACGGAGCTGGCGGGCATGGTGACGACGCAGGCGCCGGCACTCTCGGTCGCGCAGCTGGCGTCTCTCTCCAGCACGCAAATCGCCGCGCTCTCCACCACCGCGGTCGCGTCGCTCACGACGACCCAGGTCGCTTCGCTGTCCAGCACTCAAATCGGTGACCTCACGGGAGCTCAGCTCGGCGCGCTCCGCGCGGACGAGGTCGCGGTGCTTTCTTCGGCCCAGCTCGACGCCTTGAGCACGGCGCAATTGTACGGATTCGGGTCGACCGCCATCGCGGCCCTGAGCCCTCAGCAGCTCAGCAGCTTGACCAACGCTCAGCTCGCGTCGCTCACCCCGGGGGCGATGGCCGGCCTCACGGTGCCTCAGCTCGCCGCCCTCAGCTCCGCGCAATTCGGCGCTTTCACGGCTAACGAGCTGACCGGCCTCAGCGCCACGCAGGCTCAGAATCTCCCGGAAAGTCGGGTCTCGGCCCTGAGCACGAGCCAGCTTCTCGGCCTGCGACCGACCGTGGTCGCCGCGCTCACCACGAATCAGCTCCAAGTGCTCTCCACGTCGCAAGTGGCGGCGCTCAGCCGCGCCCAGGTCGGCGCTCTGGAACCCACACAGGTGAGCCAGCTGAGCCCGGCCCAGCTCGGTGTGCTCACGCCTCCGCACATGGCGTCGCTTTCTTCCACCGCGGTGAGCGCGTTGTCGGTCGCTCAGCTCGGCGGGCTGACGACGACGCAGATCTCGACGCTCTCCAGCACCGGCATGTCGGGCCTCAGCGCGACTCAGCTCGATTCGCTCTCCGGAACGCAGCTCGCTTCCTTGACTGCGACGCAGTTGGCCGGCGTCTCCACCTCGGCGGCTGCGGGTCTCAGCCCCACGTGGGTGGACTCGCTCAGCACGACGCAGCTCTCCGCGCTCAGCCCGGCCTCGGTTGGCTTCCTCTCGACCGCCGTCATCTCCGGGCTTTCTACGGCGCAGCTCGGGGTGCTCACGAGCGGTGAGCTGGGCGGCCTCACTTCCACGCAAATCTCGGTCCTTTCCGGCGCCCAGCTCGGGGCCCTGACCACGGCCCAGCTCGCTGCTCTCACGTCGACGGCGATGAGCGGCGTGGGCCCCGCGCAGATCGGCGCCTTGAGCACGACCCAGCTCGCCGCGCTCTCCGCGACGCAAATGGGCGCGCTCTCCGGGAGCGCGGTGTCCGGCCTGACGAGCGCGCAGTTCGCCTCGTTGACGAGCGCGCAGTTCAAGAGCCTCTCCGAGACCGGGATCACCGGCCTCTCCACGACGCAGATCTCGCAGCTGAGCGGCGCCCAGATCGGCATGCTCACGCCCACCGAGCTGAAGGGCTTCACCGCCTCCCAGGTCGGCTCCCTCACCCTGGCTCAAATCGCCTCGCTGACTCCGGCGCAGGTCGGCTCCATGTCTGCCAGCGGCATCTCCGGGCTGTCGCCGGCCCAGTTCGCGGCCTTGAGCACCACTCAGTTCGCGGGGCTCACCGCCACCGAAATCGGCGGCCTGACTCGCAGCCAAATCGGCTACTTGACCACCAGCCAAGTAGCGTCGCTCACGACGAGCCAGCTGCAAGGTTTACAGCGTCTGCAAGTGCGCTCGCTGAGCTTGCCTCAGCTCGCGGCGCTCTCCACGACCCAGGTCGCGAGCTTGAGCGGCGAGCAAGTATCCAGCTTCACGGCGGGTGAGCTGCAAGCCCTCTCCAGCGCGCAGCTGGGAGCGCTCTCCGGCACGCAGCTCGCGGCGCTCACCGCGCTCCAGCTCGGCGTGATGAGCGGCGCTCAGCTCGCGTCGCTCGCGCCGACCCAGCTGAGCCAAATCTCCACGACGACCATCGCGGCCCTCTCGGCGACGACCATCGACCACCTGACGACCACGAACATCGAGGCGCTGAGCCCGACTCAGCTCGCGGCCTTCACCCAAGCCCAGATGGATTCCATGACCGCCGAGCAAATCCAGGCGTTGCTCGACGCGCGCCTTTAGGCTCTAAATCACGGGTCGTGGGCCCACTCTCATGACGGATGAAGCCTCGCAGCACTCGGCGCAGGAGCTCGGTGTTCCGGACCTGATCCGCGCGGTGGAGGTGCTCAAGCACGCCGGTCAAAGCGCAGCCGCCTCCGCGCTCTACGCCACCTGGATCGAACACAACGCGGCGCACCCTTTGCTGTACGCGGTGCTGTTCAACTACTCCGTGGCTCTTTCTGACTCCGAGCAGCTGGAGCCAGCGCGGCAGTGCTTGGAGCGCGCGATCGCGCTCAACCCCGAGTTCATCCCGGCGTACATCAACTTGGGCCGCGTTCAGGAGCGGCAAGGCAACGTGGGCGCGGCGATCGGCCAATGGTCGGCGGCGTTGGCGCGCATGACCGCGGTGACCGGCACCGCCGTCACTCACAAGACGACCGCCCTGAACCAGAGCGCCCGCGCGCTGGAGGCCGCCGAGCACGACGCGGCCGCCGAGCAGATGCTGCGGCACAGCCTCGAGCTGGACCCGACGCAGCGCGAGGCCATTCAGCACCTGATCGCGCTCCGGCAGCGCCAATGCGAGTGGCCCGTCGTCTTGCCGTCCGAGCGCGTGGAGCATCGGCGGCTGCTCCGAGGCATCTCGCCGCTCTCGGCCGCCGCGCTCACGGACGACCCGCTCTACCAGCTGGCGCTCGCCTGGCACTACAACCAGCTAGACGTGGGCGATCCGCCGGAGCAAACGCCGCGGTCCCCCATCACGGCCAGCGCCGGACCGCTGCGGGTCGGCTACTTGTCGTCCGATCTGCGCGAGCACGCCGTCGGTTACTTGATGACGGAGGTGTTCGAGCTGCACCAGCGCGCGCAGGTGGAGACGTTCGCCTATTACTGCGGCGTCCCTTCCCAGGACCCGCTTCACCGGCATTTTCAAAGCACCGCGCACCACTTCACGAACGTCAGCGGCCTTTCGGACGACGACGCGGTCCGAAGAATGCGAGCGGATGGGCTGCAAATTCTGGTGGATTTGAACGGTTATACGCGGGACGCGCGGCTCAAGCTGGTGGCGCGCCGTCCCGCCCCGGTCATCGTCAACTGGCTCGGCTTTCCCGGCACCATGGCGAGCCCGTACCATCACTACCTGGTGGCGGACGACTTCATCGTGCCGCCATCGCACGAGCGCTACTACTCCGAGCGAGTCCTTCGTTTGCCCTGCTACCAGCCGAGCTTTCGGCGCCGCGCAGTGGCCGAGCGCACACCCACACGCGCGGAGGCGGGGTTGCCGGAGGGCGCGATGGTCTACTGCTGCTTCAACGGAGCGCACAAGATACACCGCTTCGCGTTCGAGCGCTGGCTCGCGGTACTGTCGCGCGTGCCCGGCAGCGTGCTGTGGCTGCTCGGCAGTAGCGAGCCCACCAACGAGCGCTTGCGGAGCTACGCCGCGCAGTGCGGGGTAGCGCCAGAAAGGCTAATTTTCGCGACGAAGCTCGCCAATCCGCTCCACCTGGCGCGCTACGCGCTGGCGGACTTGTTCTTGGACACCTCGCCTTATGGAGCGCACACCACCGCTTCGGACGCGCTGTTCATGGGCGTGCCGGTGCTCACACTCGCGGGTCGTTCGTTCGCGGCGCGCGTGTGCGGCAGCCTGGTCAGCGCGGCGGGGCTCCCGGAGCTCGTGTGCGAATCGGCGCAAGGCTTCGTGGAGCGCGCAGTGCAGCTCGCAGCGCAGCGCTCCGAGCTCGAGGACTACCGTCGGCGCTTGGTCGCGGGCCGCGCCACTTGCACCTTGTTCGATACACCGCTGCTCGTGCGTGAGCTCGAGACGCTGTACCAGCGCATGTGGAACGAGCACCTGACCGGCCAGCTGCCGCGACCGCGGTTTCAGAACCTCGAGCACTACTTGGAGGTCGGCGCTTCGCTGGAGCCGGACCGAGTGGAGGCGCAGACCTTGGCGGATTACGAGGGATTTTGGCTGGAAAAGCTCGGCGCGCGGCACCGGCATCGCCCCCTCGAGCCGGACGAACGCCTCGTCACGGACGACGTGCTGGAGCGCTGGGCGCGCTGACCGCCTTCACTCGAACGTTCGCTGCTGCAGACCGGGCCGTGCAGCCCAGCAGCATACGGCGGCGTGCGCCGAGGAGGGTGTTAGGGGTAGGCCGGGTCTTCGTCCGTGGCGCTGCGGCCCAGCTGGGCCGCTAGACAGGCCTCCCACAAAAGACGGTTCCCGACCCTTGCCGGCAGCTAAAAGCTTGCTCAAGCTGCGGGGGTCCAAGGTACGTCATGAAGCACCTCATCGCCGCGCTGCTCGTCTTTTTTCCCTCGCTCGCCGCGTGTGGGGGTGGCCAAAAGCCCGCCTCCAGCTCGCAGTACGAGCTGGACCAAAAGCACTGCACCGCCAACTCGGAGTGCGCGAGCGGCCTCTGCGCCAACGGTCGCTGCGGGTAGGCGGCGCTAGCGCTTGGGCTTGCGGGAGCGCTCAGAAGCCGGCGGTGGCGACGAGGCGTGCGAGCGGGGGACTCGGCTCCGCTAGCTTCGCCAGGAGCTCCGCTCGGCTTTGTACGGTATGCGCGCGGTACAGCGCCTTCACGTAGTCGTGAACCGTGTGGGGGCTCACGTCCAGCTCGGCGGCGATTTGCTTTTCCGCCAACCCTCGGCGAAGGAGCGCCAACACTTGGCGCTGCCGGGGCGAGAGCCGGGGTTGCTGCGCGACGCGCGCTCCAAAGTCCCGCGAGAGCTCCTCGTGCACGAGCTGCACGAGCAAGCGCTCACGCTCCTCGAAGCGGGGCGCGCCCCACGCGCGAAACAGCTCCAAGCTGCAAATCGCGCTCGCACCCGGCACCGCGCTCATCGCCATGATGAAGTCGTCGCAGTCGTGGCGCCGAAAGCGCTCGTTGGCGAGCGCGGAGCGGTACCAACTGCCATTCGCCGACAGCTCCTCACGGCTCCGCACGAACGTGGACCCGTAAAGTGGCATGAGCCCGTTCAAGGTCGAGTCACTCTGGTGGTCGTACCAAAAGACGTCGGCCATGAATTTGCGTTCCTCGCCCTCCGAGATGCCGCTGAGGCCGACGGCCAGAGCCGTGACCGCGGCCTCACAGGTGCCGCCGTTCACTGCGCGCTCGTGGGCCGCGGTCTTCGGCTTGCGAACGCCGAGCTCGCCCGAGACCACCGCGCGCGCGTTGCACAGGCGCGCGAGCTCCTTGGCAAGATGCGCGCGCCACGCCGCAGGGTCCTCACCAAGCTCGCGCACTTCCCCCAGCAGTTGGAGCAGCGCGCGCACGTCAGAAATCGCCAGACTCTGAGTCACGCCCCACAACATCAGGCCATCACTCCCGGAGCGCAAGCCACATGGCCGTGAGCTCTTCGTCCGTCAGCGCGGTCATTGCGCGCCAGGGCATGGCGGGGTTCACGTCGGTTCCGTCGCGCTTTTTGCCCTGGCGGAGCAAGGTTCGGAGCTGCGGCAGAGTCCAATTCGTCATCGCAGAGGGCGATATGTCCGCGGAAGGAGGCGAGTCCGGCCCTGGCTTCAACCCGCCACGTAGGTTCTGGCCGTGGCACCCCTTGCACATCGCGATCAGGTACTCGCCGTGGGCGACGGTCGCGCCGGAGGGCGTGGCCCGCTCCGTGCGAGGCTCGTCGTGGCGAATTTTGTTCGCTGCCCATAGGTTTTCTCCGGCGAGCCCGAGCACGACTTGGCCCAAAAGGCTGACGCGCGTCTCCGGAACCGCGCTCCGCACCGGCGGCACGCTCTTCACGTACGTGATGATGGCTTGTACGTCGTCGTTCGAGAAGGTGCGCAGCTCTCTCGAAGGCATGAGCAGCAGGTTACGGCCACGAGGGTCCACCCCGTGCAAGATCGCGCGGTACCAATCGCGGTTGGTGTAGCCGCTGACGACGCCGGCTGGTGTGATGTTCGGCGGAGCCAGCCGTACCAGCGCGTTGTCTTCCATCACGCGCCCCGCGAAGTTGCTGCCGTGGCACTCCGCGCAGCCGCCCAAGGTCGTCGCCAGGTGCCTGCCGCGCTCGAGCGCGGTCGGCGGCGGGGCCCAGGGGAGCGATGGCTCCGGTATGCGGTGCACCTGAAAAGCCTTCGCTTGAAAGCGTGTCACTCCGACGGTTCCCACCACCGCCAGTAGCGCCGGCACCGCCAGCGCGACTGTCTTGAGCCAGCGCGTCACGTTCATGGGCTGAGCTTCGGGCCGCGCGCCCGTCGTCACCATTCCCCGGATCAGGGGGGGCGGCGCAGCTCGAGCCGCTCGCGCATCTTGCAACCGAAAATTGCTTTGAAATCCGCATCCGAGCGCACGCTGCGGGGGCGAACGACGACCACGAGCGAGCGCTGCCCGGGCTCGTCCCAAGGCGCGCTTGCGAGGGCGGACACGTCGTCCCGCGCGCTGAAGGTCAGGGCGACGGCGCGCGTGGGGTTCGGTCGCAAGGCGGTGGGGTTCGGCAACTGCAGCGTGACCTCCAGCTCCAAGACGGTGAGGTCTGGCTCCGCGCGCCGTGGCATGAGGCGCATTCGATGCAGCGAGGGGCCCTCGGTTCTGCCCTGGACGTCCACGAGCGCCAGTTGGCCTTCCTGACCCACGTCCACCACCAGGTGCGGCGTGCCGAGCATCTCTACCGTCGGCTCGGCCAAGACTTGCTCCAACGTGCGCAGGGAAGCGCTCTCGGCCAACTTCCGAGGAACGTTCAGCACGAGCGCCTCCACGAATAGTTGATCGCGCTCGCCCGGTGCGGCCGCGATAGGGCGCGAGCACTTCCGCCCCAAAAAGCTTCGAGCCACTTCGCGACGCACCTGAGCGGCCTCCGGCGCTGCGAGCGTCGGTTCCCCGCCGCTTGCGCAAGCGCACAACGCCAGGCCCCAGCCCAACGATCGGTAACGCACGGTCGCTCCAACGCCGGGCCCCGGGGTCGTATTCCGGAAGCGATCAGCGCTCGAAAGCGGGCCGAACGTCAGCTCTTCTGATGCTGTCGGGTCGCGCGATCACTCGAAAATGCCGGCAAAAAGGTCATCGTGGCGCTCGTAGTAAGGGTACCCGGTACTCGCCACCACGGCCGCCACGCCGCTCGGCCCCACGCCGGTTCGAGCCTCGGTGGGATCGCCTCCGAGGGTTTGGACGAGGGCATCCGCGCTCCACTTTCGCTCGGAGCCGACCAGGCGTGCGAAGCGCACCTGACTGCCCTGAACCCACACCGCGAGCCCGTTCGCATGACGGTCGAGACCGAAGCCGGTCTCCGACCACTCAAAGACGGGGGTGTCTCCGTCGCTGAGCAGCAGGGGTTGCGCGCCCCAGGCGCCGCCGGTGTACACGTTCGCGAACGCGTTCGTGATGCTGCCGACCGATTGGTGCCAGTGCACGATGAAGTCGCTCCCGAAGCTGGCAAGGCGCGGCTGCCAGTTCGCGACGGTGCCGCTCGCCGCGCCGTCCGCGAGCGCGATGTCGGACCAGCCAGTGGCCTTGGTGAAGCGGCTGCTCGCAATGTCCGCGCTGCGGTTCCAGACCGCCATCGCTCCGCCGTTTGCGTCGGCCGCGATGTCGGGCGCGCCTTGGTAAGACGTCGTCGCGCCCGCGCTGCCGGCGATGCTCTCGATGTTCCCCCAGCCGGTGGCGGTCAGGTACCGAGCGACCCGCACCGTGCTGGCCGTCCCGTTCGAGCCGACCCACACCGCGAAACCGGCGCCGCTCGAGTTGAAAGCGATCTTCGGACCACCGAGGCTATCGAATTGCCCCGAAATATACGTGTCGGAGGCTTTCCACTCGCCTGCGCCACTCGCGTTGTTGCCGGCCACGTAGCGGTACGTGCTGGCGTATTGCCAGAGCACGTGCGCGTCGCCCGTCTCGGTCATTGCGGTGGTGACGCCGGAGACGTCGGCGACGTTCGAGACGTCCACCCGGAGCGGAGTTGCTTCCCAGGCCCCGGAGAGGAAGCGCCGGGCGAAGACGCGCGTGTAGTTACCGGTGTCGCCCTGCTCCCAGGCAACCACGGCGTCACCGCTGGCGTTCATCGACGCGGAGGGCATGCTGCAGCCGGTGGTGGCAGTGCTGAGCTTGACCGCCGCTTGCCAGCCCCTGCCACGCCGGTAGAAGCGTCCCCAAATGACGGACGGACCGTCCGCGCCATCTTGCTGAGCCCACACCGCGAGCGCGTTGCCTGCCGCGTCCAGCACGGGCACTGCAAATGGGCCGCTATCTACGCGCCCCGAAGTCGTAGGATTACTCAGAGTCACGAAGCTCCCCCACGTGCCCTCGCGGACCGTGAAGCTGGAGCTGAAGTCGCTTTCCAGCGCGTTTCCCGCCAGATCCGTCACGTCCGCGCTGACGTTCACAGTGTACGTGGCGAGCAGATCCAGGCGGCGCGCGAACGTGAGCGTCGCCTTGGTCCCGGCGAACGTTAGCTTGGTATCGACCTCTTCGTCGCCTTCTTTGATGACGATCGCGCCGTCGAGGCTGTCTTCGTTCAACGTCTCCGAGAATTCGATCACGACCTTGGTCGTCGGCTCCACCGCTTCCGCTTCGTCCTCCGGCGAGATCGAAACGATGGTCGGAGGATCGTCCGAGATCACAATCGGCGGCTCGCCGCCTTCACCATCCGGGCTGCCACCGCTGGGCTCACCGGTTCCGGCGGCGCTCGAGTCACCGCCGCTGGTGGAGGTGCCGCCGTTGCCTTTGCCGCCGGTCCCTCCGTCGTCACCTTCGACGATCTCGATGACTCCGCTGTTGAGGCTACCGCACGCCGCGAGTGCGCCGCCGAGCCAAAACCAAGCCGAAAAACCGAAAGAAACGCGACCCTTGCTCACTGGAAGCTCCCGGTAATGCCTGCCGAACCCAAGCCAACCCACGGCACGACCTTCGCCTGCGCGGCAGGCTCGGTCTTCCGGCTGCTCAGCACGAAGAGCGTCACGCCCGTCGCGATGCCGACGCCGCCTGCGATGAAGCCAACGAGGGAGAGCGTCTTCGCGCTGTCTCCGTCGCTGCCGAAGCTCTCTCGGTCCTGCGCCTGCTGCGCGGTGAGCCGGCACGGGAACGCGGGACACAAGTCGTTGCCCTTGCCGTAGTCGCTCTTGGACTTCAGACCGAACACCGTGCCAACGCCGATGCCCACCACGCCGACTCCCAGCGCAACGTAAGAAGCGGTCCGAAGCCCGCTCTTGGCGCTGCCCGCATCGACCGGCCCGGAGCTGCTAGCCACAGGCGCGGCCGCGCGAGCAAACGTGAGGGTTTGTGAAAGGGTCTGGCGCGGCTCCAGGTCCAGCTCGAGCACCGCGTCCGGGTAGCCGGCGAGCTTTGCGGTGATGCGGTGGTGCCCTGGGTGAAGCCCGAGCTCGGTCGGCTGGGTGAGGGCGCCGTAGCGGTTCTGGATGGGCGAGCCAGAGGCCGGGATGCGCTCGTCCACCACCGTCGCACCCGGCGGGTCCGATTGCAGGGTGAGCTTCACGACCGCGGACTGCAGCGTCTGCAGATCGCGCTCGAACTGCGCGCGCTCCTCGGCTTCGATCTGAGCGCCACCCTCACTCAGGTACTGCTTGAACGCCTCGACCGCCTCGCCGTCTCGCTCCAGCTTGAAGGCCGCGATCCCGAGGTTGCCCAAGATCTTCCACGACGGAGAAGCCGCGTAAGCCGCTTTGAACTCGCGGTAAGCTTCCTCGTACCGCGCTCCGTCCGGATCTTGGAGGAAGCTGACCCCCGCCGAAAAGTGAGTTCGCGCCTCTTGCGAGATGGGTACCTCCGCCGCGGCGAGCGCGGTGACGCAGAACAGAGCTAGGCCCAAGGTGACCCCCATGAATCGCAGCGCCATCGTTAGCTAGATTCTCCCGAGGCACCGACGAACGCAAGCCAGCGCTGATCATTGCATCCCCACTGAACGAGCGGCGGATGTACGACCGTGTCGGATGACGAGCGCGGAACCGCTCGGGCCGTTACTCGGTAACGACGGCTAGCGTCTGCGCGCCCACGCCGCGCGCCACGTCCATCAGCCGCACGATGTCCCCGTACGCGGCCTCGTCGTCGGCCTTGAAGAACACGACTTTTTGGCGCGAGCCGCGCAGCCGCTCCACGAGCTTGGGGCCGAGCGCCTCGACCGCGACCGGCTCACTGTTCACCGTGATCTCGCGACCCGCCGAATACTCCACGACGATGGACGTGTCGGTCGGCGCGGGCGGCGCGGGGTCGTCCGGCTTCTTGGGCACGTTGGCGGTGAGGTGCTTGAGCGTGGACGGCGTGAGCACCATGAAAATGATGAGCAGCACGAGCACCACGTCCACCAGGGGGGTGACGTTGATGTCGCCGCGGATGCCGCCCTTCTTGCCACCGACGTCCATAGCCATGCCTCCTACCGACGCTCCTGCAGCTCTTCCGTACCCATGACGACGTCCGCGATGCCGGCCTCACGCAGCGCGTGCATGGTGCGGCGCATCGTGCCGAAGCGCGCCCGCAAGTCACCCTTCAGAAAGACGGTCTTTTCCGGGCTCTTGCGCTGCTCTGCGCGAATCGCGGCGCCGAGGTCGTCCGGCCGCGACACCAGACGCGTGCCCACGTAGAGGCGGTCGTCGTGCGTGACGGAGACGATGATGTCCCGGCCGTCGTCCGGCTTTCGGGAGTGGTTCGCGGTCCGCGGCAGGTCCACCGCCACGCCGCTCGCGATGAGCGGGGTGACGACCATGAAAATGATGAGCAGCACGAGCACCACGTCCACCAAGGGCGTGACGTTGATGTCCGCTTTCACGTCGGGCGGCGGGCGCTCCTCACCGTGGCCGCGTAGCACGCGGCGAAGGGCGCGGATCCGCTCCTGACGGGGATCCGCAGCTCCACTCATGCCGTCACCGCGCGGTCCCCACCCTTTGCAGAGCTGGCGCCACGCTTGCCGTGGCGCATCAGACGGTCGGAGAGCTCGCCCGTCGCGTCGTCGATCAAACCGCCGAGCTGGTCCAGCTTGGTGGTGAAGAAGTTGTAAAACCAGACCGTGACGATCGCGACCGCGAGGCCGACGGCGGTCGTCAGGAGGGCCTCTGCGATACCAGCGGACACGGTGGCGAGGCCGCCGCCGCCGCCCTTGGAGGGATCCGCCATGTGCTGGAAGGCGGTGATGATGCCGAAGACGGTGCCGAACAAGCCGACGAACGGGGCCGAGCTGGAGATGGTCGCCAGCACCGGCAAACCGCGCGAAAGGCCGGCCAGCTCACGTTTCTTTGCGCGCTCCATGGAGCGCTCCACCCCGTGCATCAAGAGCTCCAGCTCCACGCTGTCAGCCGCGGCGGGGCCCAAGTCTGCAACCCCTTGCTCGAACTCGTTCAAGCCAGTGCCGATCACTCGCGCGAGCGGGGCGTCCTTCCACTTTTCCGGCAGCGCACGCGCTTCCGCCAGCTTGCCGCCGGCGGCCAAGTGCGGCTGCAGCGCGCCCACGAAGCCGATCGAGCGCTCGCGGCTCCGACGGAACGTGACGAAGCGCTCGAGCGCGATCGCGATCGAATACGCCGACATCGCGAGCAGGATGAGCACGACGATGCGCGCCACCATGCCCATTTGGTTCCACAGTCCGAGCAGTGAGAAATCCATGTTCGTCTTCTCTTTTAGGGCGGAGGCTCAGCGGCCGCTGACCTCGTAACGGAGGGGATAGCAAAACGGTGTGGGCGCTCCGTCGGCCACGAGCGGCCGGTAGCGCCAGCGGCCGATCACACTGGGAAACTGACCATCGATGGCGGGAGTGGCGCTCTTCATGAGCTGCACGCTGGTGACGGTGCCTTGCGCGGAGACGCACACCTTGAGCATCGCCACGTAGGTTTCACCGCTCCGCGCCAAGGGCGGGGGGAGCTTGACCCGGTAGCGCTCGTCGTTCGGGTCGATGAGCAGCTGGCCGCGACCGAGCTTGGCCGAAATCATCTTCGGACCGGTCGGCTTGGGGGGCGGAGGCGGAGGCGGCGTCGGCGAGCCGACCACCCCGCCGATCACTCCTCCTTGAACGCCGCCCACCACGCCGCCTTCTACGCCGCCGACCTGGCCGCCTTCTTGGCCAGCGCTGCTCTCCTCTTCCGCGACCGGCTTTTGCTCGTCCTTCGTGTCCTTGGGGACGACGATCTCGTTGGGCTTGAGCTCGACGGGGCGGGTCTTGGGGCGCGAATCAGTCGCCTTCTTTGCGGCGGGCGGTGGCGGGGG
>SECP01000084.1 GCA_004193285.1 Myxococcales bacterium
CCCCCCCACACACCAGCAACGCGGCGAAGGCGCGGCATCCCCAGCCCCGCTCCGCCGCGGGGCTTCGCCCGCGAGCGGGGCTGGGGATGCCGCGCCTTCGCCGCGTTGCTGGTGTGTGGGGGGGGGGAGGGGTGGACTCGGCGGCTTCGCCGCGTTGCTGGTGATCGTGATCGGGAGCCGCCTTCGGCGGCGGTGATCGTGTCCGTCTTTGGCGGGGTGATCGTGATCGTGATCCGCCTACGGTGGGTGGTCGTGGTCGTGGTCGTGGTCCGTGGCCGTGATCGCGACGCGATCTCGGAACCGACCACGATCACGAGGGCGAAGCCCGATACGATCACGATCACCAAGGGCGAAGCCCGAACACGTCACGATGCTGCAACAGCTGAACATTTACGGCGATCATGAGACGGTCCGACAGTGGGCAGATTTTGACTGGCGGCACGATTTCCCACGACTCAAGCTCGAGACGGAGCTGCATCTGCCACGGTGAGGTGGAGCACCCGACCTCATCAAGGTACCGACCGACCGCCAGACGCGTCGGCCGGCGCAGTCGAGGCCCCGGCGTACCCTGCGTCTCGCACCGACTGGGTGTATCGATGGCCAGCGAGCGGGAAAGCGAGCTCGCCTAGAGTAAACCGGCAGGCGCGGCACGCAGCCGAGCCGCGCTTTCCAGAGCGATGCCCGAGCGGAGCAGGCGAGAACCGAGTAGACTCACATTAGCAGGATGGCTGATAGGGAGCGACTCGAGACCTGCGCAGCGCACGGGCTCCACTTCGACCCAAGTGTGAGCTCGGGCTGTGCGTTGTGTCGACGAGAAATCGCCGACGTTCGCCCCGCCGACCATCACGCGGGTGCAACCGGCGGACTTGGTCGCGGTTGGCGACAAATAAGTAACCCTCGAGGGTAAGTGACTGAAGCCTCTCGACGGAAACGTCGGGAGGCTTCGTCGCATTTGGTGGCCGCCGAAAACGCAACCCCACCGGCGCAAGGGTTCCGCACGCCTCCAGGTGCAGCCGAGCGGTTTGGGACGGAGATGCCCACGCGCCCGCCCCTGCGTCCTCCCGCGCCACGCCGCGGGGCTTCGCCCGCAAGCGGGGTTGGTGGACGCCGCCGGCTTCGCCGGCGTTGCTGAGTGGGGGTGAGGAGTGGACGCCGTCGGCTTCGCCGCCGTTGCTGGTGATCGTGGGGGTGATCGTGATCCGCCTTCGGCGGGGTGATCGTGATTCGCGGCGGAGGATGATCGTGATCGCCTACGGCGGGTGATTGTGGTGGTGCTGATAGGGCGCCGTGCGAGGGCCGACGCACACGGGCGGGAGAGCTCTCTCGGCCGTCCCGATGGTACCGCGTGCTCGTCGCGGTCCAGGCCGCTGCGCGCCGGCTTCAACCGGCTTCGCCGGATACGGCGGCTGGGAGGTCGGGGAGCACGAGGTCGGCGGGCAGCCGAACGATGCGGTAGCCCGCGTGCTGGACGCGGCGGTCCCGGCGTGCGTCCGCTGTCGCGTTGCCCGATGGTCGCCCGCGGACGCTGAACTTCAGCTCATCGCCGGGGGCGAGAGACACGACCCGCATGCCCGCTTCGTGGCGTCCCCGTGCCCCCACCAAAAGCCAACGGCAACGGGCTGGCGGACTTCCTCGGCGGCGCCGCCTTGCTCTGGTCTGGCGTGGAGCGTTGTTCGCGTGGGGCGGAGGAAGCCGGCAACGACCTAGAGCCTTCCTCGTTCTGGCGCTCCTGCAGCAACGCGCGGGTGCTCTGGCTCCGCCTTCCCAACCCGTCTGGGCCACCAGCGCCGGCCTGCGCGGGGCAGGGAAAGACCGGCGTCGGCGCTTCCCCCTCGGCTCGGCGGGCGAAGCGGCTGCCACTTGGCTCCTCTGCGCGGCAGCCACCGTCTTTCCCTCGAATCCGAGCCTCATTGACAAGACGCATATCTGGCGCGGGACTCGCAATGCGAGCGCGTGATGTCGGAACAGGCAGCAGCACCCAGGCTCATGGAGCTCGTGCGGCGGGCGCTCCGGTTGCGCCACTATAGCGCGCGAACAGAGCGCGCCTATTGCCACTGGATCAAGCGCTACATCATCTATCACGGTAAGCAGCACCCGAGCCGCCTCGAGGCTGAACACGTTCGAGCGTTTCTCGAGCACCTTGCAACGGAGCGCCGTGTTAGCGCCAGCACCCAGAACCGAGCTCTCGCGGCCCTGATCTTCTTGTACGGGGAAGTGCTCGCTATTGGGCTCGAGAAGAACCTGTCGCTGCCGCGCGTGGCGACGCCACAGCGCCTTCCGACCGTGCTCACCCCCGTCGAGGTCTCGGCGGTGTTGCGAGAGCTACGCGGCCAAGTCCACCTCATGGCTTCGCTTCTCTACGGTTCGGGACTGCGCTTGCTCGAGTGCGCCCGGCTTCGCATCAAGGATGTCGACCTTGAGCGCGGCGAGCTGCGCATCCACCAAGCCAAGGGCGGCAAATCCCGTGTCGCCCCACTTCCGCGCACTATCGCAGCCGAGCTGCGCGCACATTTGGTCACGGTGGCTGAACAACATCAGGCCGACGTACTCAACGGAGCCGGATACGTCGAGCTCCCAGCGGCGGCCCTCCATCGCAAGTATCCCAGCGCGGCCCGCGAGTGGGCGTGGCAATGGGCCTTCCCTGCCACCCGCCACTATACCGACGCAGAAACCGGCGAACGTCGTCGCCATCACCTCCACGAAACCGTCGTCCAACGCAGTATCCGACAAGCCGCCGCAAACGCCGGTGTTCCCAAGCGAGTCAGCTGCCATACCCTCCGCCACTCCTTCACGACCCACCTCCTGGAAGCCGGCTACGACATCCGTACCATCCAAGAGCTCCTCGGCCACCGCGACGTCAGCACTACGATGATCTACACCCACGTCCTGAACCGCGGCCCCCTCGGCGTCCAAAGCCCTCTGGACCGGCTGGACCACGGGCACCATCCCCAAACCCAAGGGCTACCCTTAACGGGTTATACGGACCTGGCAGCCGGAGCCTCTTCCCACAAAGTCTCGACAAAAAAGGCAGCTTAGACCCGCTGCATGCGTGCTTAACACTGCACGGCGCCGCCCCCCTAGCGCCAGCGCTCGCAATCCAATTATAGTTGGGCGGGCGTAGAACACGGCGCTAACGCGAGGAGGTTTCCGACTGTCGCCCTCACCCGAATGGGAGGAATTACGAGCGGAGCTCGAGGCAATCACAGCAGCGTCGTCGTCGTTCAACGCGTATGTCTTCGACGTCTGGGACAATTTCTGGTGCGCGGCTCGCGGCTTTTCTGAAGCACCTCGTGAAGATCTTGCCGACTTCCTTCATGCCGCCGCTACTCGAAAGGGCGTCACGTTGACCCGAGGGGGCAAGCTCGACATAGCCTTGTCGGGAAGCATGGGGCACGCCTACCTCCGGACTTACGGCTCCTGCTACGTCCTCCTCCTACGATTCCCTGGTCCCTTCGATCTGGACAAGACGCGGGATTCTGTTCGCGACGCCCTTCCGCGGTTGGAAGCTCTCACGATGCGACTTCCTCCACCGGACGGACCAGGGACCGACGGAAGCGAAGCGGTGGGCACCGCCTAGCGCCCACTCGGCACGAGCGCCGCCCAACAAGCCGTTGAAGCAGACAGCCGCGCCTCGTTGCCACCTGCACCGCTTCCCTCTCGCCCGTGGTGAAGTACCACGGGCTCGCTCATCACCACCTGATGCCCTCTCGGTTTCCTGATGCGGCCGCTGCTTAACGGCGGTACGTTAGCTGGACTGGAGCAGTCATGTCCGAGCCCCAAACTGCGCCGCTTCCGCTTCGCTGGGTTCGGGCCCACGGCCTCAGGAGCCTTACCCCGTGGCATTTGATCGAAAACGACGAAATGAGCGCCGGCTTCCGACGCGAGTACGTGCTCGAGGTCAGTGGTGGCTCCCTGCCCGAGCGCGATATGCTTCCGTTCGCTCATCGCCAAGACTGCGATGACGTTGCGGGATTCGTCGTGGATAACGGTGAAGTGCGGGAAGCAGTCATTGAGATCCACCTCACCTACAGAGGCGGTCCAGAGATTCCGGGATACCCTCAGGCGAAGCGCTTCGCGAGCTTCTGGGAATGGCTGAAGTCAGCGATTGATGACAGCGCGGACTGGTGCGGCGAGGAAGAGCTCGCCGACCTGAAGGAGCCATGACCAAACTGCTCCAGCTGCGCGCCGTTCCGTCAGCGAGCCTTTCTGCGCGTCGCCGGCTAACAAGCCGTTGAAGCAGACGGCCGCACCTCGTCGTGGGCAGACACGCCTACTTCTCGCCCGTGGTGAAGTACCACGGGCTCGCTCGTCGCCACCTGACACCTCCGCCTTTACTGATGCGGCCGCTGCTTAACGGCGGTACGTTGGCCAGACCTGAACGTCACCCCGTGCGGGCCACTCGAGCCGGCTTTCGTTTCACTTGTCCCAATCCAAGCGACGCACACTTGTCTCGGTCCGCATGTTCGACCCAAGCGCACAACTCCTTGCAGCGTTGGGCGAACAGCGGCGCCTTCGCGGAACCGACGACATCATGGAGGCGCACGACGCATTCATGCTCGACCCCGGACT
Organism: Myxococcales bacterium; assembly: GCA_004193285.1. Classification (GTDB taxonomy): domain Bacteria; phylum Myxococcota_A; class Polyangia; order Polyangiales; family Polyangiaceae; genus PMG-095. The sequence goes on from SECP01000084.1 coordinate 4,570, forward strand.
TGGTCCGCCAGTTTACCTATCGAGCGATGGTCGCGTCGTCTGGGATGACGATGGCTGGGGCGTTGTTGGAACTCGTGCCGAGGCACTCGCGTCGATCTTGGCGGGAGTGAAGAAGACCGGGATTCTCGACCTCTCAGCTTGCTTACGCCGCGACCTGAGGCGTCGGTCGACTGCCCAGAATGCTCCGCCACTGGATGGTTCGATGCCCACGGAAAACTCCAGGACTTAAGCGGTCGGCCCTTCTCTGTCGTGTGTATGAATTGCGCCGGGCTTGGCTGGACTGCTCCTTCACTCGCGCTGACGGAGTCCGTGCTCGACGCGAGTTCAGCCAAGACGCTGTTCTTGTAACTCATCGCCACCGACCGACGTGGCTGGCCAACAAGCCGTTGAAGCAGACGGCCGCACCGCGTAGCCACCATCGCCGCCTCCCTCTCGCCCGTGGTGAAGTACCACGGGCTCGCTCGTGTACACCTGTGACCTTCCGGTTTCCTGATGCGGCCGCTGCTGAACGGCGGTACGTTGGGCGGACCAAGTTCCGTGCAGGCATGACACGCACTTCCACAATCGGCGAGTCAGAGCGAGAGCCCTCCTTAGGTGAGAAAAGCCTGCTGCTCTTCTTGGTCCAAAAGGCTGGCGAAATCGATCTGCCCGAGGGATGGCTTGAACGGGTTCGAGTCCGCGCCATGAATGACGGCGGCATGGGCAACCTCAAGATCGGTTCGGACACAGCAGACGGCGCCGTGCGTCTCTTCGCCCGACGAGTTGCTGAGCACCAATTTAGGGACGATGACGGCGTTGACGTCATCGCCTCCTTGAATGTCGACCAACACGGTCGCCTGTACGAGCTAGACATCTGGAAAACGGACTTCAGTAGATTGATTCGACTGGAAGCTGCTTTTGAGAGTTCGCAGTAGATTCGGCTGTCTCGGCGGCCCGACCTTGCCCACGTGGACATCAGGGCGTTGCCGCGGCCGTGAATGGTCCCCGTCTCAGAGACGACGTCCTGGACGCGAGAGCCGCCCAACAAGCCGTTGAAGCAGACGGCCGCGCCTCATCGCGACCTGCCCCGCCTCCCTCTCGCCCGTGGTGAAGTACCACGGGCTCGCTCCTCGCCACCTGACACTTCTTCGTTTCCCGGTGCGGCGCTGCTTAACGGCGGTACGTTGGGCAGGCGACGTCTATGACGAGCTCACAGGCGCTGGTTTTCCGCACGATTGAGCTTCCGCGCAATGCCGACACCACTGTCGAGTTTAGGCGCGATTCCTACGTCTGTAGCTTCGGCTCTGACGACGCGTTCGGGGGACGGGAAACGTACCTCGGATGGCTTGCCGACCGCATCGCGCGCCATCCAGCTGGTCACGTCCACGTGTGGAATGGGGATACCATCATCGGTCAGATTGAGATGCACCTGCGGCCGGATCGTCCAGATCAGGGCTACATCAATCTTTTCTATCTCGTCCCTAGCCACCGAGGTCACGGGCTCGGCGGTGCCTTGCACGCATACGCGCTCGACTTTATGCGAGTGCGCTACGCTCGCCGCGTCACCCTCAGCGTCAGCACGACCAACGAGCGCGCGCTAGCCTACTATCTAAAGCACGGATGGCGCGATCGCGGTCCGCAGCATCCCGACCGGAGCGTGCATCTGCTTGAACTCAGTCTCAGTGACACGGGTCAACAGCAAGCCCCATAGGAATTGAGGGCGCAAAATACGGATCGACAACAGCGCGACTTGCAACGCTACGCCGCCCAACAAGCCGTTGAAGCAGACGGCCGCACCTCGTCGTGACCATCGCCGACCCCCTCTCGCCCGTGGTGGACTACCACGGGCTCGCTCGTCTCCGCCTGATGGCTCCGCGTTTCCTGATGCGGCCGCTGCTTAACGGCGGTACGTTGGGCGGACGACGTGGGAGCCATCGACCGCGTAGAAATTGAACGCCGTGTGCGCGCACTAGCCCTGATCATCGCTGCGCCCGATCAGGTTCTGCCAACCTTCGGCCATTCACAAGACGGTGCTCGACCTCACATCGAAGTGGAAGCCAGCGGCCGTATGCACTACGTGGTGGTCGAGCGAGGTCGAGAACTCGAACGCCTAACGCACGTCGACATCAACCTTCTTTTGTTTCGAGTATTCGAAGACATCACGTTCTTCCTCGCGGGCCAGTTCGAGCTAGCTCATCGCAAGTCGGGGCAAGACTCGCGTAGAATCATGTTCGCGAGGCAAGTCGAACTCCTTGGAATGTTGTCCGCCGAGTGGGCCGAGCGCGGCGCAGCACGGCACGCAATAATTCTGTCGGCCCATCCATTTCGTGACGATGACCTGCTGGCGTAGTGGGATATCGGCACAACGCACAGTGCGCCCCGCCTGTGAGGTCGACAATCAGAGCGCGAACTGAAGCAAGGGAGGGCTCGTGTACACTCGCGGCGCTGCGGCGGGCCGCCCAACAAGCCGTTGAAGCGACGGCCGCAACTCGTGGTGACCTGTGCCCGCCTTCCTCTCGCCCGTGGTGAGGTACCACGGGCTCGCTCGTCGCCTCCTGAGTACCTCTCGGTTTCCTGATGCGGCCGCTGCTTAACGGCGGTACGTTGGGCGGGCGACATGACTCCGAGGGGACAAACTATTCCCGATGATCTGAGGGAGGCGGCTGGGCGCTGGCTCGATGACCTCGAGCAAAAGGTATCCGCGATTCAGAGCAACGCGAACCGCCTACCGGAAGCCGATGCCCACATGCTCGCGGAAGCGACGGACGACACCATGAACACTCTTCGTTTCGCGCGGGCCATTCTCGCCGGAGAGGTCGCCCTTGGGCAGCGTCCCGACTCGCGGTGGGTCCCGGTGAAGCAACCCAGTCCCGCTCTTGCGGCAATCATCCATTCGAATGGCGGCCATCTCGGAGGAACGCCCCACGACTTGGTCGAGCTTGCCAAGGCGTCGCTGCCTGAAGAACAGCGTCGTCCGTTCCTGTTGATGATCGCCGACGTACTCGGTTCCGTATTCACCAATCTCTCGCGAGCTGTTTGGGATGACTACCCGGAGTACGCACCGCCGGGATGGGACACGAACTGACCGTCCTCGTAAGCGCCGCCCAACAAGCCGTGAAGCAGTCGGCCGCGCGTCGTCGTGACCATCCCCGCCTCCCTCTCGCCCGTGGTGCAGTACCACGGGCTCGCTCGTTGCCACCTGCTGCCTCCTCCTTTCCTGATGCGGCCGCTGCTTAACGCCGGTACGTTGGGCGGACGGATGCACGTGAGCCCCCAACGACACGTATTGGCGTTGCTTGCGGGCCTTGTTTTGGTCGCTCCTCCGAGGCTGGCGCTTGCCGATGGCGGATGCCAAGGCTGCTCCGAGTCACTCGGGTGCCTTTGGGTATGCACTGTCGCGTCCAGCATCTTCGCCCTTCCGCTGTGGATCTTGTTCGCGGCCGGCTCGGCCTTGCTGAACCGGCGATTTCGAGTCGCGCGCCCGCATGTCCTCAGCCTTCCGTTGTCACTTCTCAGCGGCATTCTCACTGTGCAATTCGCTACCGCTAGCTTGTTCACGTGGGTTTTCCTCCCGGTGCTCCCGCTCCTTTGGTACCTAGCACTCGCAAAGTTGCCGGCACTGCGATGGTTCACCGAACCCAAGTCCCGTCGCACCACCGACTGGCGCACCAAGCCAGCCGAACCCTAGGCTTCGTCAATGTAGTTGCGTGCGCCGCCCAACAAGCCGTTGAAGCAGACGGCCGCGGCTCGTCGTGACCTGCACCGTCCTCCCTCTCGCCCGCGGTGAAGTACCACGGGCTCGCTCGTCGCTACCTGTGCCCTTCAGATTTCCTGATGCGGCCGCTGCTTAACGGCGGTACGTTGGGCGGGCGAGGAATGAAGCCTTTCGATGAACTTACCCTCGCCGACCTCCGGTCGCACCCAGTCTGGCGATATCACAGCGTAAGGGATGATGCTTCAGCCTGGCTTGAGGTCGATGACCGCCCGCGGCTGTTCGAGCGGGATGCCAACACATTCGTCGCGTTGACGGCCTTTCGCTTGGCGGACGGCTCCGAGCTAGCCGGCTTGTGCTCACCTTCGGATCCGTCGGGACTCGACTACCTGCAGCCTGTAATTCTCACGGATGCCGGTCACCTATCTCTTTGGTCCGAAAGGGCTCCCAGCTCCGTCATTGCCTCGGCCTGCCAAATCTTAGGTAAGAATTCTGCTTCCATCTTCCCACTCACGTTTGAGTGTTCAATTCCGGTCGACGGCCTCCGTGTTGCTGGATCGATTGACATCGACCACGCTACTTCTGCAGGGCAGTCCTTGAACCTGTCAATTCGGTTGCTGCCGTCGAAATGAACGACGAGTGCACCCTGGCGCGCGCCGCCCAACAAGCCGTTGCAGCAGACGGCCGCACCTCGTCGTGGCCTGCGCCGCCTCCCTCTCGCCCGTGGTTAAGTACCACGGGCTCGGTCGTCGCTACCTGACATGTCTGGTTTGCTGATGCGGCCGCAGCTGAACGGCGGTACGTTGGGCGGACCGTGGGCGGTGATCCTTTTCGCACGTTTCTTCCAGGACCCAAGCGCCGGTTGCGAGGCCAACGGCGCTACCTGCGAGGTGTTCAACGCCGAGCCGCGTCGTTCGACATCGACCTTCGACCGGACATGTGGTGGGACCTCTGGCACTATCATGCAGACTGGGACGGCTGGGGGAATCGGGGCTGGAGCCTTCGCTGCCCGCACCTCCGCGCGCTCGCCACCGTCTTTCAGACGATTGCCTCGCGGTCGCATGAATTTCATGTGCCTTTCCAAGCTTGGATCTTCTTGTCGGGCGTCCACGCCGGGGCTGATGCGACCTATCTCCACACGCCCAACCCGAACGCCCAGAACTTCCCGTTGCACCTGCCAGACATCCGATTCGACTCCAGCGCAGCAGCGCTCGTCGCCACCCGCCTGCAATCGCTAGTGCCGGCAATTCGTGTTGGAGAGGTTAGCTACCTTGATCCTGACCTAGGAGATCGAACCGTCCGCGATTTCCTGGTGTTCTCTGACCGCGTCGGCTTGCCCATTGGACCATGACCGCGCCGGCGGAGCGAGGCCGCCCAACAAGCGGTTGCAGCAGTCGGCCGCACGTCATCGCAACCTGAGCCGTCGTGCTTCTCGCCCGTGGTGGACTACCACGGGCTCGGTTGTCGCCAACTGTCACCCATTCGTTTGCTGGTGCGGCCGTAGCTGAACGGCGGTACGTTGGGCGGACCGAGACGAAACGCTTGATCACTCTTACTTGCAGGCGGGTCACTTTCTACGCTGCCGGGGATGAAGCTGTGTTCTTCCACTGGCTTGGCCAGATCAGGAGCATCCTCCGAGTGGAAGGTCGCGGAGACGCCATTCTGCTTCACGTTTCCAGCAAGCGCGTTTCGGAAAACAACCTTCGAGAACTGATCGCCATGTTTCGCCGGTACAAGATCTCGATGGCGCAGCTGGCTCAATTTGAAAACGACTCGAACCGGGAATGGTTTCGCAACCCCAAGGCGTTTTGGTACCACGCCATTTTCAAGACCTCACCACCTGACCATCGGACCCAAGCCCCGATTCAAGATTCTCGCTTGCATCACCGTTCTGCGAACCGTCTGTCTCTGCGCGCGCCTTCTGGGTGACCAGGGCCGAACGGCGGGTCTTCGGCGGAGCAGGCTCGGTTTCTGTCCGACCTAATGGACGCTATGCAAAAACTCCGGACATCATGACAGGTTGGGCCTCGTGCGATGAGACTCCGCCGCGCGGCATGCTCGCCGACCTCCATCGCAAGTGGAGTCACACTGGGGTGCGACCTGCTGGGCGCATACGACGAGCAGGCTCGCAACAGCTAGCGCCATCTTGCACGCAGCCGCCCAACAAGCCGTCGAAGACAGACCGCCGCACCTCGTCGTGACCTGCGCCGTCCTCCCTGTCGCCCGTGGTGAAGTACCACGGGCTCCACTCGTTCCCACCTGTTGCCTCTGGGTTTCCTGATGTGGCCGCTGCTGAACGGCGGTACGTTGGGCGGACGAAGTTTATCCCTGGCGCGTCGACACCCAAAGCACGTCGCGAGCGCGCTTTCCGAGATCGCAAAACCTTGATGAAAGTCCTCCTTGCGATCGGACTGCTCCTCGTTGCTTGTCAGCGTACTGGGGCTACCAACTCTCGTGTTCGCGCTTCTGCAAGACCCGGCGATTCGGCGACGTTGCCCGTTGGACGCATCTGTCCCGACCAATTGGACAATGCCTTCTTCTTCCCCATCGCGAGTCGGGCGAGCGTAGAGGCGGCTACTTCGGTTGGCGGCGGTGCCTGTCGCGCCGCAGCACGCGTGGGGCTCTCTGCTCGCTTCCTGAGCCCCGGCCTCGGCTTCCGCCTCGTGCGCGCCTTGCCCTAGAGCGCCGATCAGTTTGACGGGAGCAAATTCAAGAGGGAATCAGGCCGGTGTCAAACGTGATCATACGTGCGCTTCTGGTTGCTCGACCCGAGGTTCGGCGTGATCTGAGGGACGAGTTCCAGGCCCAGCTCGAGTCATGTGCCGCGAGACGGGCGCGGTTGAGGAGGCAGTACCACCGGCGTTGATGGCGCGGACGCCGGCTTCATTGAAAGCCGGCGGCTCGAGCCTTGGGGCAGCTGCCGGGCTCCGGCCGTAGGATGAAGCGCTGGAGCAAGTCTTCGCCGCAAGACGCGCGGGACGAGAGCGGGAGGGGCAAGCGGGGCGGCATGGCACCGTCGGGGTTGGCGAGAGAGGCGCCATCTGCGCTCGTGGCGGTGTGGAAGGTGACTTCCACGTCGGGTGGTCCATTGAGGGCGGGGTTGACGAACAACTCGGCGAAGCAGGGCCCGTGGAAAGCGCCCAAGCCCGCGCTACCCAGCCCGAAGGCCAGGGCTTTCGCATTCCGAGGGGAGCCGCGACCGAATCGGTGAAGCTTGTCGTGCGCGAGGCCGGATGACACCACCTCGTGGCCGAAAATTCGCCCTTGGTCGCTCAGTTCCAGCACTTCGCAAAAGTGCACATCGCCACTCAGGATCAAGAGGCGATGTTCGGGGTGCGCACGGAAGAAGCTCTGCAATAGCTGGAGAATCGTATCGCGCTGGCCGCGGCACGCCTTCGACCACCACGAGTCCCGCAAATCATCCCACCGCGCGGGTATCAAGTATTCAACCAGCTCTACTGGTCGTCGGAGCTGCGTGATGGGCATCGGAGAGCCCAGCACCAGCAGCGTGGGGCAGAAGCGTGGCCGATTCAACCAGCGGCGCAGGCGCTCCAGCTGGGCGTCGCTCACCACGCGCGCGGCGGCCGCAGAGCGCGCACTTCGTTGATCCATGACGAAGAAGCTCGCGCTCGCCCCCCATTCGGCTTCGAAATCCAGCTCTGGCGACTGGGTGAGATCATGGCCAAGCAGCGCCCGCGCTCGGACGTCCGGCTCGGCGTCGCTTCGCATCGGGTTTCGAAAGCTTTGCCAGGCGATGAAGTGATGTCGTGCTGCGCGCAGGTGCTCTTCCCACCGCAGCTCGCTGCCCTCCCGGGCGTTCTCGTCGAGCTGCGCGCCCCAGCCGTCCCGAATCTCGTGATCGTCCCACATCATCGCGCTCGGCAGGGCGGCGCGGGCCGAGACGAGCGGTGGTAGCGAGAATTGCCCGCGGTAAGCAGCCTCGAAGAACGCGGCTGCCTCGCCGCGGCCATAGCGCGCTCGTTGCCGGTGCATCCCTGTGAGCATGGCCCGACCTCCCGAGTCTACGTACACCTGGTCTCCCAGACCGAGCGCGAACGCAGGGGCAGGCGCCGAGGTACCCTGCGCTCGACGGCGGTAGAGCCAAAGGCTCCGCACCGTTTGCTCCGTGACAATCGTTTCGCCTTTCTCCTCCGCGAACGGCTGGATGCAGCTGCTGCTCAAAAAGCTGAACGCGGACGATGTGCCGGCCGCTGGCGCGGTACGAACGTCGAGCACGCGTCTCTGCTCCACGCCGCGTTCGACGAAGCTCGCAATCAGCCGATAAGGCTGGTCTGCCTCGAGCTCCTGCAGCTGCAGGCGGAGGGGGCCATTATCGCTGAGCTGCGCGCGTTCCTCGCGGGCGTCGACCTTCGCCTCCGAGCCGCTGGGGTCCACGGTAGATACCTCGACGCGCAGCTCGGCAGGCTCCCCGCGGCGGGGCACGAACCACACCAAGAGCGAGCCGCTCGTCGGCATTCCCAGCTGGATGAGGGCGCCGTCGGGGTCATAACCGTGGAAGCCATCACCCATCGGAGTGAAGGTGGCTCGGTAGTGTTCTAGTGAAATCCGACCGCTCACTTTTCCTGCGCTCCTCGAGCCCACGCGAGCTGCTCGCGGTCCGCACCACTCTATAGGCAGTTCGTCGCCCGGCAAGCCGTTGGGATTCCGCCACTGCGTAGCAACCGATCTCACCGCGCGGACCGGCATCTGCAACGCGCTGCCAGGTCGGCCTCTGGGCCGTCTTAGTGAGCATAATGGATGGGCGTGTCGATCCGAGGGCGCGCCGTTCGTCGTCTCGATGAGCGACTAGTCTATAAAGCCAAACGCCGTGAAGATTGACACCGACAGTGCTGCAGGCGTGGCGGACGAGGCGTGAATGCAGGCAATCCTTTCCATCAACCAGCTGACCAAGGTCTACGCTTCCGGCTTCCAGGCGCTGAAGCCGATCGATCTGGAGATCGCCCGCGGAGAGATCTTCGCGCTGCTCGGACCCAATGGCGCGGGCAAGACGACGCTCATCAACATCGTCTGTGGCATCGTCAACCCGACCTCTGGTCAGGTGACAGCGGACGGTCACGACATCGTCCGTGATTACCGCGCGGCGCGCTCGAACATCGGGCTCGTGCCGCAGGAGCTGTCGACGGACGCGTTCGAGACCGTCTGGGCAACCGTGAAGTTTAGCCGAGGCTTGTTTGGTAAGCCGCCGAACGAACAGCACCTGGAGCGCGTTCTGCGGGATCTCGCGCTGTGGGACAAAAAAGACACCAAGATCATGGCGCTGTCGGGAGGCATGAAGCGACGCGTGCTGATCGCGAAGGCGCTGGCCCACGAGCCACGCATTCTCTTTCTCGACGAGCCGAGCGCAGGGGTGGACGTGCAGCTTCGGCGCGACATGTGGCAGATGGTTCGGAAACTTCGCGACACCGGCGTGACGATCATCCTCACGACCCACTACATCGAAGAAGCGGAAGAGATGGCCGATCGCATCGGCGTGATCAACAAGGGCGAGCTGGTGCTGGTCGAGGACAAGGCGCTCTTGATGCGCAAGCTCGGAAAGAAGCAGCTCACGCTGGAGCTGCGAACGCCACTACAGAAAATCCCGGATGCCCTCGCGGACCTGAAGCTGGAGCTCGCGGACGGCGGCCGTTCACTCGCGTACAGCTTCGATACCCATGCTGAGGATGTCAACATGGCCGCGCTGTTCCAACGGCTGGCCGCGCACGATATCGATTTCAAGAACCTGAGCTCGCAAGAACGCTCGCTCGAAGACATCTTCGTGAGCCTCGTGCAGGAGCCCGCATGAATTGGCATGCTGTCCGCGCCATCTATCGCTTCGAGATGGCCCGCACGTTCCGGACCATCACGCAGAGTATCGCCTCGCCCGTGCTCTCCACGGGCCTCTACTTCATCGTGTTCGGCTCCGCCATCGGCGGGCGAATGGGCGCCGTAGACGGCGTCAGCTATGGCGCTTTCATCATTCCCGGCCTGATCATGATGTCGCTGCTGAACGAGAGCGTTTCGAACGCTTCGTTCGGCATCTACATGCCGAAATGGTCCGGCACCATCTACGAGCTTCTCTCTGCCCCGGTGTCGTTCGTGGAGGTAGTGCTGGGCTACGTGGGCGCAGCCGCCAGCAAGTCGACCATGCTCGGCGTCCTCATCCTGGTGACCGCGCGCGCCTTCGTGCCGTACCACATCCACCACCCCGGTTGGATGGTGTGCTTCCTGCTGCTGACGTCGGTGACCTTCAGCTTGTTCGGCTTCATCATCGGTCTGTGGGCGGACGACTTTCAGAAGCTGCAAGTCATCCCGCTCATGGTCATGACGCCGCTGACGTTTTTGGGCGGCGCGTTTTATTCGATCAGTATGCTGCCGCCCGCGTGGCAAACCGTGGCCCGGTTCAATCCGGTCATGTACCTCATCAGCGGCTTCCGCTGGAGCTTCTACGGACTCGCGGACGTGCCCATCGCGATCAGCGTCGGTGCCATCTCCGGATTCTTGGTAGTTTGCCTGATCGCGGTATGGTGGATCTTCAAGACGGGTTGGAAGCTGAAGGTTTGACTCGAGCGGCCCCTGACTCACTACGGCTGGGGTAACCTTTTCACTCGTTCCTCGAAGCGCTTGCGAAGCTGGTCTTCGTAGTCACCGAAGACGTAGGTCTCCTCGGGCGTCAGAGCCGGCTCGATGCGCGCGAGCCAAGAACAGCCGCAACCGCCCACATAAGCATCGGGGAGTGCGTAGACCGGATCAGCCAGCGCTGCTGACAGAGTGATGAACTGCCAGCCCGCGGCCTGGAGCCCGCTGAGCACGTCCGCGAAGTGGTCGGCGGCGAGGCGATTGACGTGGGCTAGCGTGATATGGGGCACCTCGCGCCGCGCCTTCTTGAAGGCCATCTCGCGTGCCGCTTGCAGGCTTTGCACCATGTGGTCGACGTAAGCGCGGGCCAGGTCCTGAGCAAGAGCGGCGTCTCTGCGCTTCAGCGCTTCATCATAGTAGCCGGCTAGCAGCCATTCAGAAGTGGCGGCCGTCACGTGCGCCAGCGAGTAACCGAGCGATGCGAGCTTGTGCGCGGCTTGGGCGTGAGACGCAGCGGTCTTCCCATAGCGGAGGTAGGGGAACCTGAAAAAATGCACGGGCTCACCGAGCGCGCTTCGCAGACGCTCGTCGCAGCTCGTGACGTCGACCCACCAGGCATCGTCGGGGCCAGCGGTATCCACGGAGAGGTGCGAAGCGGTGTGATTGCCGAACGTGGCACCCGCTCGCTGCCACAGCCGTAGCGCGGCATCATCGAGCTTTTGACAGTTCGCGAACACCGCAACCGGCGCATGCTGTGCAATGAGCGAGCTCAAGATGCGCTGTGAGAGCGCGGGATCCGAGCTTTGTGGGCTGACGCCCAGATCATCGAAGGTGAGCGCGACCCGCAGCGCCATCGCGGGTTTCGTCACCGCCGCCGGGCTGGTTACCGAGTGCGAACGAGCGCTGGGCGACACTTCATGCATCGAAACAGCACTACCTCCGGCGGTCTGACGCTCGGACGAGCACCCCAACGCGGCCACCACCCCCAGAGCGATTGCGACTCGCATCGCCACGTTCATACCTACGCGAGGAGTATCGGGCAAGCGGGTTAGGAACGATGCGTCATCACTCTCGACCCGGCCGCAGGTCGTCACCGAAGAAGAGTCGCCGACGTTCGCGCCGCAGACCTTCACGCGGGTCCAGCCAGCCGATCTCGCAGCCGTCGGCGACTCACGGGTAGCGAATAGAGGCCGTTGCGACGGAACCGTCGAGGGCCTTCTCGCATTGAGGGTCGCCGAGCCGCAGCCCCACTAGCGCAAGGGTTCCGTACGTAGCCAGGTGCAGGTGTGCGTGGACCGAGATGCCCACCCGCCCGC
>SECP01000005.1 GCA_004193285.1 Myxococcales bacterium
GGGCAGGCTCCACTTCCGCCGCCCCCGCTCCCGCTCCCGCGGTGCCGCCGGCGGAGGCGGCGGAAGTGGAGCCTGCCCTCCCCGCGCTGCCGGCCCGGGTCGGCAAGATCTCCATCGTGGACGCCAACGTCTCGCGGGCCCTGGAGTCGCAGCTCCTGGCGGCGCTCGCCGACTCGCGGAGCTCAGGCGAGCAGGTCGTGTTGTGGACGGTCACGACCGATTGCGAGCCGTGCGACGCGGTGGGGCGTGCCCTGCCGGACGCGCGCATGCAGAAGGCGCTCGGTAAGGTGCGCTTGGTTCGAGCCGATGCCGCGTCCTTCCAGGTGGAGCTGCGGCGCCTGGGCGTGCCGCTCGAGAGCGTGCCTGGGTTTACCTTGCTCGATTCGCAAGCGCGCGCTCAGGACCACATCCACGGTGGTGAGTGGGACGCCGACATCCCCGCCAATATCGCACCCGTGCTGGACAAGTTCGTGAAGCACGCGTTTGCCGGCCGCCGGCACCCTTGGTCGCGTCCCCTGAGGGATGGCGAGACGACCCTGTAAAGTTCTACCCGCACTCGCATTCTGCCGGGCTAGAAAACGCCCGGTCGCAGCGCTAGCATCCGCGGCCCTGGAATGACGAGCGCTCAACATTTGGTCACGCCTCTCCCCGTCGGCACTGCGGTGGCTCCCGGTTCGCTCCGCGCCCGACTCGAAGAGCTGAGGGCGCGCGGCTCGCAGCTCAACCTCAAGCAGGCGGTCGGAATCGTGGTGCCCTTGTGCGTGCAGCTCGCGGAGCTGCATCGCGCCGGTCACCGGTTGTTCCTCCACCCGTCGATGCTGATCGAGGATCAGTACGGGTTCTTCCAGGTGTCGCCGCAGCATGCGCAGCAGCCGCCCATCTTGCCGCGCGACAAAGCTTGTCTACCGCCCGAGTCCAAAGCGGGCGTGGCGGGCGGCGCACGCACGAGCGTCTTCGGCGTCGGCGCCATCTTGTACGAGCTCGTCACCGGCGCCGCGGTCGGGCCCGGCATGCGGCGGCCGAGCGAGGTCGTGTCGGGGCTGACGCCCGAGTTCGAAGCGGTTCTGGCGAAAGCGCTGGTATCGGACGCCGCCCACCGCCCTGACGATTTGAACGCCCTGGCGCAGGCGCTGCATCAATTTGCCCCGGCCGGCAGCGTCGCTCCGCCTCCTCCGGCGGACATGTCCCATCTGGATCACGACGCCGGCTTCGAGGTGGACGTCTCGATGTCGATGCTTCCGCCCGTGCCGCAAGCCGGGGGGTACAACATCGGCGTCACCGCCGCGAAAACCTCAGCGCGGCAGCCGGATGCCACGAGTGAGCTCGCCTCGCTCAAAGCGCGCCTGGAGAGCGATCCCCGCCCGCGCTACGTAGTCGTGAAGGACGGCATGGATCACGGCCCGTTCAGCGCCGTGGAGCTACTGCAGCAAATTGCCAGTCACACCTTCGTCGAGCACGACATCATCCGAGATGCGCTCAGCAACGACGAGCGGGCGATCAAGGATTGGGACGAGTTTGCGCCTTTCGCCGAGCACGCCAAGCTGCACCGCGAGGTCAAAGCCGAAAAGGAGGCGATCGAGCGCGTCGTAGTCCAGGAAACGCGGAGCACGCGCGGCAAGGCGTTCGTGGGCATCGCGGTGGTCGGCGCGCTGGTGGTCGCGGCCGGAGTCTGGTTTCTCACCGCGCGCGGCCGTCGTAGCGACGAGGTCGCGGTGCAAGCAGAAGCGCTCTCCAATGTGGAGGTCGACGGCGGGCTCACCTCCACGAAGAAGGGCGGCAGCGGGGGCGGCGCCCGCGTCATGGGCAAGAGCGGCGGCTACCCCATCCTCGGCAGCGGCCAGAGCTGCGAGTCGGCACGCAACGCTTACATAGAAGAGATGAGCGTCGGCGGCCCGCGCGGCCAAGCGGACCTGACGCAGGGCCAGTACAGCTCGGTCCTGAACCGCGGCTCGTACTTCGGCCACTGCGGCGTGCCGGACTCCATGCACCTGACGATCTGCGCGGCGGTCCAAAACGGCCGCGCCGTAGGCGTCACGGTCACGGCCCAGCCGCCAGACCGGCGCATTCAATCCTGCGTCGCCGCCGGCGTCCGAGGCCTCTCCTTCCCCAGTAACCCCAAGCTGGACGTAGCGACCACGCGGTTCTAAAAGCGAATCACCGTGCGGGATACAAGAGGCGGGAGAGAGCTGAAGCCAGCCAGGTTGGCGCTTGGAGCGGCTCTGGTTGCCTGCGCCTGCAGCGCGCCGGTCGCCAGCAACTTACCCGAGTCCGAGGCCAACCGCGCCGTCGTCGCGCTCGAGCAGCACGGGGTCTTCGCGGAAAAAGAGAGAGATCCGGAGGCCGAAGGCCGTTTCCGCGTCAACGTGGGGCGGGACGAAGCGGCAGCCGCCGCGGGGGTGCTCGCGCAAGAGGCCGTACCGGGGCGGGACGCTCCTGGCGTCTTGCAGAGCTTGGGGTCAGGGTCGATGGTGCCGAGCCGTCTGGCGGAGCACGCGCGGCTCCTGTCCGGAATCGCAGGTGAGCTCGAGCAATCCTTGCAAGCGGTGGACGGCATCGTGTCGGCGCGGGTCCACCTTGCCTCTCCGGAGCGCAGCCCACTCGAGGAGTCGGAGCCCGGTAAGCCTTCGGCCTCGGTGCTGGTTCGCCACCGCGGCGCCGCGCCCCCTTTGGCGCCCGCGGAGGTGCAGCGGCTGGTTGCTGGCGCCGTCGCCGGTCTGGCTGCGGAAGACGTATCGGTCGTGGCCACGCCTGCGCCGAGCAGCGCGCGGCCTCCCGAGCGGGAGCTGCGCCATGTCGGGCCGATCACGGTCACGCGCGCCTCGCTCTCGCCGCTGCGCTTCGTGGCCGCAGGGGCGGTGGCGTTGAACCTGGCCCTGCTCGGTGCGGTGCTGCTGCTCTGGGCCAAGGTTCGGCGCACCGAGGACGCGCTCGGGCAAGCGCGCGCCGCGACGGACGCGGCGGCGCGGTGAGCGCGGAGCCAGTCATTGCGCTGAAGGAGCTGCACGTCGCGTTTTCGCGGCCGGTGCTGCGGGGCATCAGCCTGGAGGTCCCCCGAGGCTGCCTCTACGGGCTGGTGGGCCCGGGGGCGAGCGGCAAGAGCGTGGTGCTCAAATGTTTGGCGGGGCTGGTGCGGCCGAAGAGCGGCGAGGTGCGCGTGCTCGGCCAAGACGTGATGCAGCTGGACGAAGTCGGGCTGTCCACGCTGCGCCGGCGCATGGGCATGCTGTTCCAGAACAACGCCCTGTTCGACTTCATGACGGTGGCCGAAAATATCGGCTTTCCGCTGCGCCAACGGGGCGTGGCGGACGAAGAAATCAACGCGCGGGTCAGTGAGCGTCTGGCGCGGGTGGGCTTGAGCGGCTTCGAGAGTCGCTTGCCCTCACGCCTCAGCGGCGGGCAAAAAAAGCGGGTCGGCGTGGCTCGCGCGACCGCGCTTTCCGCCGAGCTCCTCCTCTACGACGAGCCCGCGGCGGGCCTGGATCCGGTCACTTCGCAGCGCATTTTCGACCTGCTGCGCGCCGAGCAGCAGCAGTCAGGGGCGACCGTCATCATGGTCTCGAGCGACTTGGATCGCTTGCTGCCGGTCACGGATCGCATCGGAATGCTGCTGGACGGCAAGCTCGTGTTCGACGGCAGCGTCGCAGACGCCAAAGCGTCGTCGCACGAGGCGGTGCGGCAGTTCGTGACGGGCTCGCCGGACGGACCGCTTTAGGGCGCGGCGAGCGACTTCAGGTAGCGGTAGCTCGTTTCGATCGCGGCAAAAGGCTCTGGGCAGTCCTCTTGCTCCACGATGTACCAGTGGCAATCCGCCATTTCAGCCTCGCGGAGGATGATGGGAAAGCTCAGGTTGCCCTCGCCGAGCGGGGCCGAAATCGGGGTGTTATCTCGGGAAATGACGTAGTCCTTGAGGTGAATGAGGGGCAAGCGACCGGACAGCCGCGCGCAGTAGCCAGCTGGGTCCCCACCGCCCGCTTGAACCCAGTACGTGTCCAGCTCCGCATGCAAGAGGATGGGATCGCTGCGCTCGTACAGCCAATCCAAGATGCACTTGCCGCCTAGCTTGCGGAACTCGAGCGCATGGTTGTGGTACGTGAGTAGCCGCCCGTGGCGGCGCAGCACCTCCCCCGCGCGGCTGAGGTCGTCCGCCAGGGCGAAGACTTGGTCCAGCGTGTCCAGCGGGACGTGGGGGTGCGGGTAAGCGGTGAAGCGACAGCCAAGCACGGCGAGCTTCTCGGCAACTTTGGCGGGCTCTTCGATGATCTCGCGAGCGTCCTCGTGCGTGGCGCAGATGGAGAGGCCGGCGTCCTCCGCCAGCTGCTTGATGCGGCTCGGGGCCAGGGCGTCGATGCCGCTCACTTGCACGTGCTCGTACCCAATCTCGCGCACGCGAGCGAAGGTGCGGGCCACCTCCGCCTCGCTGCCGAGGTAGTCCCTTACGGTCCAGAGCTGCAGCGCGATTTTCCGACCGTCCAGGGGCATGAGGCGGCGCATCCTATACGGACGGGGCGCTTGGCGGTAGCGGCAGCCGGCAGTAGTCTGCCCCGGTGAGCCCTTCGCCCGACGCGTCTGCCGCCGAGCCGCCGCTCGGGAAGCTGTTCGGCAGCCTCACGGACATGGTCGCGATCGTCGGCGCCGAGGGAGTGCTCTTGACCCGCATCGCTCGCCGCACCTTTTCCGGCGAGGTGGACCGCGCGGAGCTCGTGCGCTGCCTCTATCGCATGGGCATCCGCTCGGTGCCCATCGTGGCCGTAACGGCTCTGTTCGTGGGCGGAATCATGGTCATTCAAGCCGCGCCCACCGTGCAGCGCTACGGCGCGCAGGGGCTGCTCGGCTGGGCCGCCGGCTTCGGCACGCTGCGCGAGATCGCCCCGCTTTTGACCGCCTTGATGATCTCGGGGAGGGTCGGCGCGAACAACACCGCGGAGCTCGGCACCATGACCGTGACCGAGCAGGTAGACGCGCTGCGCGCGATGGCCATCGACCCCATCGGCTACCTCGTGACGCCGCGCTTCTTCGGCATCGTCATCACCCTGTTTTTATCGACGATTTTGGCGGACGCGCTCGCGCTCATCGGCGCGTCCCTCGCCGGCAAGGCGCTGCTCGGCGTGGACCCGGCCGTGTTCTACAACGGGCTCACCGGCGGCCTCCTCGGCATTCCGGACGTCGTGAACGGGCTCGTGAAGAGCGTCGTTTTCGGCGTCGCGATCGCGCTGTCCAGTTGTCATTTCGGCCTGTCCACCGAGGGTGGAGCGCCCGGCGTCGGCCGCGCCGTCAACTCCGCGGTCGTGGTGAGCGCGGCGGGCATCTTCGTCTTGGATTACCTCATCTCGTTCGCCATCCCATGAGTCAAGGTAGTCGGGCGGACTCGGGGCCGGGGCTGGGCGTGACCCTGGCGGAGCTCTACCGGTTGTTCGTGCTCACCGTGCGCTGCTGCCTGGAGGGCGGGCTCGAGAGGCGCTCCGTGATGCGGCAGATGTACGAAATCGGCAATCGTTCGCTGGTCTTCTTGTGCATCGTCATGGGGTTCATGGGGATGATCCTTACTTACCAGGCGGGGCTCCAAACGCAGCGCGTGGTTCCGGACTTGACGCAGCTCGGCGCAACCTTCCTGCAGCTCTTGATCCGCGACCTCGCCGCCAGCATTTGCGCGCTGATGCTGGCGACCCGCGTCGGCGCCGGCATCGCGGCGGAGATCGGCTCCATGGTCGTCACCGAGCAGGTGGACGCGCTTCACATGTGCGGCGCAGACCCGATCAAGCACCTGGTTTGCCCGAGATTCTTAGCGACATTGCTGGTGTTCGCGCTGCTCGTGGTCCTCGCCGCGTGCGTGGCAGCCGCCACCGGCACCTGGACCGCGTCCGCCTTCTTCGACCTCAACCCGCGCACATTCCTGAGCCTCCAGCTGCTCTCGGCGGGAGACGTGGTCGTCGGCTTGACCAAGTGCGTCGCTTACGGCGCTGCGATTCCCATCATCAGCGCGCACGCCGGCCTCACCGCGTTCGGGGGCTCGGAGGGAGTCGGCTCCGCAACCACGCGCGCTGTCGTCGGCTCCTCGCTCGCGGTGATCGTCCTGAATTTCCTGATCAGCGGCGCTGGCTACGTCGTGTTCGGTCCTTGAAGTCGTCTTCGCCGCGCGCTCTTCATCTGTGCGCCCGGCGAACGCCCGTCAAAACAACCAGCTCGCCGTGACGCCTCGCTCGACGCCGCGCGCCGTCCGGTCGTAACCGCCCGCGTCGGCTCGGAAGCGCCGCACGCCGAGCGTGAGCGCCAAGCTCGTGGTCGGGCTCGGCGCCACTCCGAACCGGCCCTGATAGCTCAAGAAGTCACCCGTCACCTTCACGTCTGCGCTCAGTTGCTCGGGGTGACGGTCCCAGCCATCTTGCGAGCGGTACGCGCCGTAGGTCAGCTGGAAGCCTCCACGCAGCGCGCCGAGCGCCAGGCTCGCCGAGACGTGGGCAGCAACTCCCCATCCGTAAAAGTAGCCCTGGCGGTGCAGCACGTGCTTGCTGCGCTCTTCCAGGTGCTCGGCGGCCCAGTCGTAGAACGCCGGCGCCCCGAGCCCCGCAAAGCTCGGCTGCAGCCGGCTGGCAAGCTCGAGGCCACCCCAGCGCTGCAGCAAACGCAGCTCCACCGCGAGCCCGGGCAGCTGCAAGGCCCCGTATTGCTCTCGGCGGTTGGGGGCGTGGTAGCTCAGATCCGGCCCTGGTTGCCTCACCGCGTCTTCGACGGCGCCGTAGCGGTTGGCAGACGAGCGCAGGTAATCGAAGCCCACGCTGCTTCCGACGGTGAAGGAGGCGCCCTCGAGCGCGCCCCCGCGTCGCGACAGCGACTGCGCGTGGTAGCCGGCCAGCACCGTGTCCGCCTCCACGGCCATTCCCGCGCCGTGCGCCGAGGCCTCGACGCGCAGCCCCAGCGTGGAGATCTCCGCCCCGTAGAAGCCCGCCCCGAAGGCGAGCGGCCGACCATAACCCTCGAGGGTAACCAAGCGCAGCCGCAGCCCCCCTTCGTACCGCGCGTAGTCGTTCACCCCCGGTGCTTCGATCACTCCCGCCCCGTACGAGAGCGCGAAATCGTGCCAGACCTTCGAGGAAAAGCCGAGACTATCCCGACTCGTCACGCGGGGCTCGGGGCGGCCGTCCAGGGCGCGATCCACCACGACCCCCGTGCCGAACAGCGCCCGCAAAGCGGAGAGCGCGACCGAGTCGTGATGACCGGTGTCCAGGTAGAGCCCCAGCTTGTGCAGTGCTTCGCCGATGGGCAGGCCCGCGCCGGGCGTCACCAGCACGTCGTTGACGCTGACCTTTTCTTTGAACTCGATGACGAGCTCCCACAAGAGCGAGGTCAAAAAGCTGTAGGCGAAGGCGCCGGTGACGCTCTGGTGGTTGCCCCGCGCGAAGCTGTAAGCAACGCCCCCGGTGTACGGGTGCCCCAGGAAGTTGACCCCGATGCTGTTGTTGTCGAGGACCCACGCCGACCCGTCGAAGCGCGAGAGCGGCCGCGGATTGTCCCAGTCGGCCACGTTCCGGCGCATGAGCGCCCAGTAGCCCGCGGTGCCGACCGCGAGGCCCGCGCCCATCTGCCAAAGGCTGCGCCCGTGGTGAGGCGCGCGCGCTTCTTCCACGGCGGGGGACCATTCCGCCTCGGCCTCTGCCTCGGCCTCCGCGCCCGCCGCGGGGCGCGCCGCGCAGAGCGCAGCGATCCAACCGATGCTGACGAGACCGAGCCGCATGCGCTGCGCGCCGCTATCTCGCGCCCAGACCGGTACCCAGAGGCGCTTTGCTGCACCAGCCGTAACAGCAGTCCGAGACTCCCTGGCTGCGCTTCTCCGCCGTCGCTTGCAGATCCAGCGCGGCCGCCTTGGGTGGAGTGAACGCCACACTCGCGGGCGGGGCCACCGCCGCGGCGCAGCCTTCGTTGGGGGCCGCCGAAGCGTCCGACACCCCCGCCTCCGCGCTGCTGATACAGAGCCGCTCTCGCATCGCGTTCGGTTGCTGGCAAGCGGCGACGTCCACGTCGTCCGTGTCAGCTACGACCAAGGTCGAGCACCACGAGTAGCAGCAGGCATGGCCTGGCGGCACGCGCTTGCGCGTCCACGCCGTGCGGGCTTGATCGAGGCGGGCCACGCTCGAGGTGGGCTTGAACACGTTGCCCTTCACGCTCAGCGCGCCGGGGCACGTTTGGTAGGGTTCGGGGGCGGCTTTTTCTGCCTTGAAGGGCAGCAGGTCGTCGCACAGGTACTCGCGCACCTCGTCCTTGTTGCAGGGCGGAGGTGGCCCGGTGTCGTCACCGGCGGCGGAATCGGCTGGTTTCTGCTTGCCGCCCGCGCAAGCCGCGATGGCAAAGAGGACCGACAGGCCGAGCGCCGCGGCCGAGAGGTCACGCGCACGCGGCCAATTGGAGAAGCCCATGCAGGGCTTGGCTACTTTGCCCTAGGTCCCGCGTCAAATCTGGCAGACTCGGGCTCGGCTTGATCTCCTTTCGCAACGTGAAGAAGTCGTTCGGCGAGCGGCGCATCCTGGACGGCGTGAGCTTCGACGTGCGGCCGGGCGAGGTGTTCTTCGTGATCGGCGCGTCGGGCGTCGGCAAAAGCGTGCTCATCAAGCAGCTCATTGGCCTGCTCCAGCCCGATACCGGTGAGATCTGGCTGGACGACGAGGAGGTGTCCGGCTTCGATGAACAGCGGATGTACGCGGTGCGGAAGAAGTGCGCCATGGTCTTCCAGCACTCCACGCTCTTCGACTCGATGAGCTGCGTGGACAACGTCGCCCTGCCGCTCCGCAAGCACCGCGGCTTGTCGCCCGAAGCGGCTCGCCGCGCAGCCCTGGAGCTGCTGGACCAGACCCAGATGCGGAAGTTTGCCGACCATTTCCCGAACGAGCTGGGCGACGGCATGAAGAAGCGTGTGGCCATCGCGCGGGCGCTGAGCTTCGAGCCGAGCTACGTCTTGTTCGACGAGCCCACTACCAGCCTGGATCCGGTGAGCGCGCGGCGCGTGGACCGCCTGATCCGGGACTTATCGGACCGGCTGAAGGTGACGAGCATCGTGGTTTCCCATGATTTGCCGAGTATCTTCGGCATCGCCGATCGCATCGTGATGCTGTACAAGGGAAAAGTGAGGCTATTGGGTACGCCCGCTGATTTTCGAAGCACCGACGACCCCGTGATCGTGCAGTTCATCAACGGCCGCGCGGAAGGCCCCATCGAGTGAGCAGCCAGCGCTCCATCGAAGTCAAAGTAGGCGCGCTCATCTTGGTCGCACTCGGCTTGCTCGGCGCGTTCGTGGTGGTGATGGGCGGCCTCAGCTTCGAGCCGACCCTCACGGTTTACGTGACCTTCCAGAACCCTGGCGGGCTGCAGGCGGGCGCTCCGGTGCGCATCTCGGGCGTGAAGGTCGGCCGGGTCAGCGAGCTGGAGTTCCGCGGCGGCAAGGTGGACGCCAAAACGCGGGAGCCCGAGCCGCCGATCCGCGCCGTCGCCCGCATCGAGCGCCGCTACCAAACCGCAATTCACGACAATTCCCGGTGGTTCGTGACGAGCCAGGGCGTGCTCGGCGAAATGTTTCTCGCCATCGAGCCGGGCTCGCCGGACCGTCCGACGCTCGCGGACGACGCCACCGTGCAAGGAATCAGCCCGCCCCGGCTGGATCTGCTCCTGAGTGAGAGCTACGAGCTGCTTCACAAAGCGTACCTGGGCGTCGCCAACAACGAGCAGAAGATTTCGGAGACGTTCGACGGGCTCCACCGCACGCTGCGCGCGAGCGGCAATTTCTTCGAGAAGAACAGCGACAAGCTCGACCGCATCGTGGACAACGTCGACAAGCTATCGGTCGAGGCGAACGACACCATGAAGGCCGCTCGCCAGCGCTACGTGGACGGCCCGCAGGTGACCCGCATCTTCAACGACGTGGAGCGCACCAGCAAGGCGGCGGCCGAGAATTTGCCGCCGGTTCTGGAGGACAGCCGCAAGGTGCTCAGCGACGCCAAGAAGCTCACCGGCAAGCTCTCCACGGAAGAGCAGCTGGAGCGCTTGGACCGGATGACTCGGGACCTCGCGGACGCGAGTGGCCGGGCCAAAGGCCTAGCGCAAGACGCCGAAGGACTCATGAAGCACGTCAAATCCGGCAAGGGGACGGTCGGCGCCCTCATCATGGACGAAGCGGTCTACGACGACTTGCAGGAGCTCATCCGCGACCTGAAGCACAACCCGTGGAAGTTTTTCTGGAAGGAATGACCGAGAGCGGCCGCTAGCTCGTGCCGCCGGTGCCGGCTGCATCCGTGCCGCCGGTGCCCGCTGAAGCGTCCGTGCCGCCGGTGCCGGCCGCATCCGTGCCGCCCCCGCCGCCCGTTGTGGTGCCGCCCGTCGTGGTGCCGGCGCTGCCTCCGGTCGGGCCGCCCGCGTTGCCTCCGCTCCCGCCGCCGGCTCCGCCTTTACCACCTGCACCTGCGCCGGCGCTGGGCCCGCCACCGCCGTCCGTGCCCGCGCTGCCGCTCGCGGCCGAGCCGCCCGTAGAAGAGCCGCCCGCAGGGCTGCCAGCGCCGCCCGTCGCCGCTCCGCCGCTACCGGCGCTACCGCCCATCGGCTCGGCCACCGGCGGCCCCTCCACCATCGAAATCAGCGGCGTTGGGTCGCTGCTGCAAACTCGAGCCGCCGCCTCGGTGGGCGCCACGCAAATCAGCCCCGGAGCGCAGTCGTCGTCCCGAAAGCAGGTGGACCCGGCGTCGCCTTGCTTTTGGGGGCCGCCGCACGCCGCGAGGACGGCGAGGACCGCGGCGCCCGGCAGGGTCACGCGCCGCGCGCCATTCGCGCGCAGGAGCCTCATGGGCTCTCCAAGGTCAGCAGCACGTCTCCCTCGTCAACGCTCGCGCCCTCGGCGGTGGTGATGCTCGCGACTCGCCCGTCTTCGGGCGCCTCGAGCGGCATCTCCATCTTCATGGATTCGAGGATGACGAGCGTCTGATCTCGCGTCACCGCGTCGCCGACCTGGACCAAGATCTTCCAAACTGTCCCCGTGATGTGCGCCTGCACCTCGGTCGCCATGACCAACACCTTAGCGGGCTTCTCGCCGCTCGCGCAGCCCAGACAGCCCGCCGCGCCGGAGACGAAAGCGCGCCCCGGCGCCCGTGTCGGGCGATGTGGGTGGAAGGTAAACCCAAGGACTCGCAAATGACCCTGTCAAAAGCTGACAGGACTGGAAAGCTCCGTTACATTCACAGCGCCCGCCTATTACGAGCGTTCCCTTGACGAGATCGCTTGCTGATTGGTATTCGCCTCCACGCGGGACCGCCCTGCCCAGGAACAGTCATCGAATGGCCGAACAGAAAGAAAGCTCGGTTCTCTTCTCTCTCAAGGAGCTGATGAACCTTGAGGAAGATCGCATCAAGCAGGAGGAGGCCGACAAGGACCGTCGCGCCCGCCAGGAAGCCGAGGCCAAGGCCGCGGCCGAGCGCGCCGCACGCGACGCGGAAGAGCGCCGTATTCGGGAGGAAGAAGAGGCCCGCCGGCTCGAGGACATGCGCCGCAAGGAAGAAACGGCGCGCCTGGAGGCGATTCGCCAGGGCGAGATCGAGAAGGCTCGCGCCGAGGCGGAGCACAGGTCGCGCATGGAGGCGCTCTCCGCCCAGCAGGCTCACGAGCAGCAGCTCGCCGCGCTCAACAGCGATCAGGGCAAGAAACGCCTGAAGATGTTCGTCGGCATTGCGGTCGGCGTGTTGGTGGTCGCGATCGTGGGCGGCGGCCTGGCGTTCAAGAGCGCCTCGGAAAAGGCGGAACGAGAAAAGGTCGCGGCAGACGCACGCATCGCCGCCGCCGAGGCCGAGTCCAAGCGCCTGAAGGACGTCTTCGACGCCGCGCAGCAGCGCGAGGAGGAGCTCAAGGCCTCGCTCGCCAGCGCCAAGGACGAAGCAACTCGCGCCAAGCTCGAGGCCGAGCTGAAGAAGGCGACCGAAGAAAAGAGCCAGGCGCAGCGCGCCGGCGCAGCCGTCCGCTCCGGCGGCGGCGGTGGCAGCAAGCCGGCGGGCGGCGGCGCCAAGCCGTGCAATTGCCCCCCGGGCGATCCGCTCTGCTCCTGCTTGTGAGCGTCTAAGAGCTTGGCCCCTTCGAGGGCTTGCGCTACGGACCCGTGCTCATGCGCGACCGATTAGCGTTTGCCCTCGACTACCCCACCCTCGCCGAGGCCTCGGCCGGCGCCGCGCAGGTGGCCGAGCTCGTTGGCGTGCTCAAGGTCGGGCTCGAGCTCTTCGTCGCGGAGGGGCCGGCGGCCGTGAAGCTCGGCGCTCAGCTCGGCAGCCGCATCTTCCTCGACCTCAAGCTTCACGATATTCCGGAGACGGTGGAGCGCGCGGTCGCCACTGCAGGCCAGCTCGGGGCGAGCTACCTCACGTTGCACGGCGCCGGCGGGCCGCGCATGTTGCAGGCCGCGGCCGAGCGCGCCGACCGCGAAGGCGCGGGTCTCAAGCTGCTCGCAGTCACGGTGCTCACATCGCTGGACGCGAGCGATCTCCAAGCGGTGGGCGTGAGCGCGCCGCCGGCCGAGCAGGTGCTGCGCCTCGGCAAGCTGGCTCGCAGCGTCGGCATCCATGGGCTCGTGTGCTCCACCGCGGAGGTCGCGGCGCTCCGCCAGGCCTTGGGGCCCGAGGCAATCTTGGTGACCCCCGGCATCCGCCCGGCCGGCGCGGCCGTCGGCGACCAGAAGCGCGTCGGCACCCCCGCTTCCGCCCTGCGCGACGGCTCGAGCTTGCTCGTCGTCGGTCGACCCATCCGGGACGCCGCCGACCCGGTCGCCGCAGCGCGCAGTATCCTCACCGAAATGAGCGGGGCCCTTGCGACGCCGGCCTGACTACGCGCGGCGCCCGCCGCGTCCGAGCGTCCCCTTGCCTGAGGTGGAGGGTCGCCTGGTAGCGGGCTTGCAGCCGGTGCGCGAGGCCATCGTCGCGCACGGCCGGGCGGTGCGCCGGGTCAGCATCGAGCACGGCGACAGCCCGCGGCTCGAGGCCGTAGCTCGCTTCGCGGCGGACCACGGCGTGGCAGAGGTGACGCGCGAGCCGCGAGCCCTGCTGGATGCGCTGACGGAAGGAACCGTCCATCAGGGAGTCGTAGCCTGGGCGCCCGAGCTCGCGCTCGCGGACTTTGCGGAGCTCCTCCGCGACCCGGCGCTGCTCGGCATGGTGCTGGACGGTATCTCCGATCCGCAAAACTTCGGGGCCGTGGTCAGAAGCGCGGTCGGCATCGCCGCCTCCGCCGTCATCTGGGGCGAGAACGCTTCGGCGCCTCTCAGCCTATCGACCTTCCGCGCCTCCGCGGGCGCGGTCGAGCACGCGAAGCTGTGCCGCGTCCCATCTCTCACCGCGGCGTTGACGGAAGCGGTGGCGAGCGGGGTGCAAGTCGTGGGCCTGGATCCGCAAGCCGACAAGGCACTCCGGGAGCTCGACCTCAAGCAGCCGACGCTGCTCGTTTTGGGGTCCGAAGGTGAAGGGATGAGCCGCTCGGTCAGACGCGCCTTGAGCGCCACGGCTCGACTCGCTCAGTCAGGCCGGATCGGTTCGCTCAATGCCTCGGTCGCCGCCGCCATCGCGCTGTATGAAGCGTCGAATCAGCGAGTAACTTCGTAGATTTACGCGCCGTATTTCAGGCAGATTCTAGATACGCAAGTTTCACTGAACAGCCGCGGGGGTCCGTTCCATTCAGTGGATCGCTGCCGGCGCCCGCAGCGGCGCCGCAAACCCGAGTAGTTTGGATCGGTTACGCACGAGCCTTCGCGCGTAGATCGAAACGAGGGCCACCTAGATCAGGCTTTACCTGAGGTTTGCGGCTGAGGGGCCGCCCAGCGCGCGATCGAGCGCAGAAAGAGCACGGGCGAGCTCCTCGGCCGTCGTCGTATCGCCGAGGCTCACCCGCACCGCTTCGCGCGCCCGCGCGACTCCGACCATGGCCGCTATCACCTTGGAAGGCTCGGTGGTGCCCGCGCTGCAGGCGCTCCCGCTCGAAACCGCGACGCCCAGCAGGTCCAGAGCCGCTACGAGCTCGTCGCCGGCGACGCCAGGGAACGACACGTTGGATACGTGCCCCAGGCGCGGCGCTCCTTCGCCGTTCACGCGCGCTCCGCGACCGACGAGCGCCGCCTCGAAGGCGTCTCGCAGCGTCGCGATCTCGGTGCGTGCCGGCATCGAGCGAGCCGCCCAAGCGGCTGCGACCCGAAAGCCGGCCGCAGCGACCGGGTCCACCGTCCCGGCGCGGCGCCCTCGCTCTTGCGAGCCACCGAGAAGCAGGGGCTTGGGGGCGCGCTCCGGGCGGTGAACCAGGGCCCCAATGCCTTTTGGCCCCCGCAGCTTGTGCGCGGCCACGGCGAACGTGTCGGCGCCGGCCCAGTGCTCGGCGGGCAGCTTGCCGACCGCCTGCACCGCATCCACGTGCAAGCGCGCGCCGGCCGCTCGAACCAGCTCCGCGATGGCCGGCACCGGCTGGACGACGCCGGTCTCGTGGTTGACCGCGGCGACCGCGACGACGGTAGCGGTCGGCAAGCCGGCCAGGGCCTCCCTTACCGCCTCTGGCTCGACCCAGCCGGACTCGCGAACGGGCAGCCAGCGCACGGGCCGACCCTCCGCCTCCAGCGCCTCCGCGACTCGGGTGACTGAGGGGTGCTCGAGCGCGCTGGTCACGAGCGCGGGCGCGCGCCGCAGCGCCAGGTTGTTCGCCTCTGTCCCGCCGGAGGTGAAGATCACGTCGCGTGCGCTGGCGCCTACTAGCCGGGCCAGCTCCTCTCGCGCCGTCTCCACCACGTCGCGCGCGGCGCGACCGCTGCCGTGAATGCTCGCGGGGTTGCCCCAAGCGACGCGCGCCACCTCCGCCATCGCGTCGATGGCCTCGGGCAGCGGCGGCGTGGTGGCGTTCCAGTCCAGATAAATGAGCGAGGTCACAGCGGGCGGGACGGCGGCTCGCTCACGGGGCCGGGGCGCTCCGGGATCACGAAGTAGAAGGCCGCGCCATTGAGGCGCACGCCCATGATTTCCTCGCTCGCCGGGGAGGCTACGCGCACGTCCCCACCGTGGCCCCGCGCCACGCCGCGAACGATGGCGAGGCCCACCCCGGTGCCGCCGAACGAGCGCGTGGGCGACCCGTCTACTTGGTAAAACGGCTCGAACAGCTTGCCCGCCTTCTCCGCCGGGATGCCCGGCCCGGTGTCGGCGATGCACAGCTCCAAGTGGCCGCTCGGGAGCTTGCGTAGGCGTACCCCCACCGTGCCGCCTTCGGGCGTGAACTTGGTCGCGTTGTCGAACATCTGGTCGAACGCGCGCGACAGGCGCTCCACGTCCCCCGTGCCGAGCAGCGCCCCGCGCTTGGGCAAGTCCGCCACCAGGTGGATGCGGCCGTCGTCGAAAGCCGGCTGTTTGGAGGCTTTTTGCACGAGCTCCACCAGATCATACTCGCGCTGGGCAAAGCGCATGCGACCCGTCTCGAGCGCGGTCACGTCCAGCAAGCTGTCGATCAAGCGGCGCAGGCGGTGCACGCAATCGCTCATCGCCCGCAGGCTCTTGAGCTGCGGCGTCGTCAAGTCCCCCAGCTCTCCGTCGATGAGGAGCTTGAGGTAGCCGACGATCGGCGTCATGGGCGTGGCAAGCTCGTGCGAGATGTTGCGGTAAAACTCTTTCTTCGCCGAGTCCACCTCCAGCAGCCGCTGATTCATGCTGGAAAGCTCGGCGACCTTGGCCTCCAGGTGGGTGACGATGCGCTGGCTCTGCTGCCTCAAGCGCTGACCGGTCGCGTCCGGGCTCGTCGTTTCCCGCCAGCCATCTAGGTAGCCGCGCAGCTTGTCCGCGAACGAGCGCGCGTCGATGGGCTTCTGCAAGAAGCCGTCGCAGCCCACCGCGAGGCTCGTATCGCGATCACCCTCAGCCGTGATGGCGACGATCGGCATGCCGCGCAGCTGCGGCTCCGAGCGGAGCCGCAGCGTGACCTCATAGCCGTCTAGCCCTGGAATCGCGATGTCTACCAGCACCAGGTCCGGACGCTCTTGGATGGCCTTGCGAACCCCCTCGAGCCCGTCCGCCGCCTCCACCACCTCGAAACCCGCGGAGGTCAGCAGCTTTCGGACCAGCAGGCGGTTTGCCGGATCGTCCTCGATGTGGAGGATTTTCGCCATCTAGGCGTGACTATGAGGCCCGCCCGGCATGGCTCGCAAGCTTTGGGCGTTCCGCGCTTGAAATCAGACGGCTACCGTAATTACGTAGGCGCCCTCCATGTCCCAGCTCCCCTGCATCGCTCCGGCTCGAGCTCTCGCCTTCGCGCTCTTGCTCCCGCTCACCGCCTGCGCCTCGCTGACGGAGCCCGGCGACGGCGCGCCGCCCCCCGCCCCGCCCGAGGCAACGGCGGAGGCTCCCGCGGCGGAAGCTGCCGCGGCGCCGGCGCCCCCTCCTCCGGCTCCCGAAGAGACGGTGGCGGCGAGCCACGTGCTCATTCAGTACAAGGGCTCGCTGCGGTCGGGGCCGAATATCACGCGCTCGAAGGAAGAAGCGAAGAAGCTGGCCGCGGAGGTGCAAGCCAAGGCGAAAAAGGGGCAGGACTTCGCCGCCCTCGCCAAGCAGTACTCGGACGAGCCAGGGGCCAAGGAGCGCGCTGGCAATCTGGGGAAGTTCACGAAGCCGCAAATGGTAAAACCCTTCGCAGACGCCGCCTTCGCGATGAAGCCCGGAGACATCAGCGACGTGGTCGAGACAGACTTCGGCTTTCACGTGATCAAGCGCACCGAGTAACCCTTTGTCCGGCGCACCTGGGAATCGCAGACGCATCGTGATCGCCGAGGACGACCCGGCGATCGCGTCCATGCTGGAAAAGGTGCTGTCTCAGCACTACGACGTCGCGGTCGCGCACGACGGTAAGCAAGCGATCTTGCTCGCCAGTCAGCCCCCCCGCCCCGCCTTGCTTTTGCTCGACGTGATGATGCCGGGTTTGGACGGCCTCGGCGTCGCCGCGGAGGTGAAGAAGAATCCGGAGCTGAAAGGCGTCCCCATCATCTTTTTGACCGCGAAGGCCGGCGCGACGGACGTCATCAAAGGCATCCAGAGCGGCGCGCGCCACTACATCACGAAGCCGTTCAAAATCGACGACGTGCTGTCCAAGGTCAAAAAGGCGCTAGGCGGCTGACCATGAGCGTGCCGCTCCGCTTGCGGATTGCCTACCCGCTCAGCTTTCTGACCGGGCTGCTGTACTGGCTCGCGTTCCCGGGGATGGACGTGTGGCCGCTGTCCTTCGTGGCGCTCGTCCCCCTGATCGTCGCGCTTGCGGGGCAACGGCCCAAGCACGGCTTCGGGCTCGGGTGGTTGGCCGGCTTCGGCATGACCGTCACCGGCTTCTACTTCCTCAGCTACACGCTGCAGGAGTTCAGCGGCTTCCCGCTGCCGCTCTGCTTCCTGTTCCAGGCCATTTTGGCGGCCTACCAGGCGGGGCGCATCGGGTTGTTCGGGTGGCTCGCCACGCGCGGCGAGCAGCGCGGGTGGGGCCGTGGGCTCACGCTGGCGCTCGCCTTTGCCGCGAGCGAGCAAGTGTTTCCCCTGCTGTTCAAGTGGTTCTACGCGGCCACCGTGCATCAGGTGACGCCCCTGATTCAGGTCGCGGAGCTGGGCGGGCCGATCCTGGTGTCTTTGGTGGTGCTGGGCGTCAATTACGCGCTGGCGGAGCTCGTGCTCTCGCGGCTGGAGCGGAGGCGTCCTCGCCCGCTCGCCCTGGCCGCAGCCGCCGCTCCCGTGCTCGCGGCGGCGTACGGCCTCATTCGCATGCCCCTGGTGGACTCCCGCAGCGAAGCCGCGGAAAAAGTCGAGGTCGGGCTGGTCCAGGCGAACATGAGCCTGATGGGCAAGCGCAAGAACAAGCGCGAGGGGCTGGACCGCCACCTCCGGCTCACGGAAGAGCTGAAGAAGCAGGGCAAGCTGGATCTCGTCGTTTGGAGCGAGACCTCGGTGATGTCCGCGGTCCTGGAGGACGAGGCGGACAAAGCCCTGCGGCAGCAGTTCACGAAAACGCTGGGCGTGCCCGCGCTGTTCGGCAGTGTCCTGGTGCGCCCGGTGGCAGACGCGCGGGAGTACGCGCTCTTCAACTCCGCGCTGCTCACGGACAAGAAGGGCCGAGTCGTCGGTCGCTTCGACAAGCAGCTTCTGCTCGCGTTCGGTGAGTACCTGCCGTTCGGGGAAACGTTCCCCATCCTCTACGAGTGGTCCCCGCACAGCGGCCATTTCCAAGCCGGTACGTCCTTCAAGCCGCTCAGCTTGGGGGAAAAGCAGATCGCGGTGATGATTTGCTACGAAGACCTGCTGCCCCATTTCATCAACCGTATGGTGAGCGAAGGGGAACCCGAGCTCCTCGCCAACCTGACCAACGACGCCTGGTTCGGGGACACGACCGAGCCTTGGATCCACCTTGCGCTCGCCAAGTTTCGAGCCGTGGAGCAGCGTAAGTTCTTCGTGCGGTCGACCAACAGCGGCGTGAGCGCGTTCATCGACCCGAACGGGCGCATCATCTCGAACACGAGCACTTTCGTGGAGACCTCCCAGCGCGCCACCCTGCGCTGGCTCAAGGGTAAGACGCCGTATGCGCTGTGGGGTGACGTGCCCTGGTACCTCGTCACGGTTGCTAGCGTGGTCCTCGCCTTGCGGAAGAGGCGCCGTGCCCTGCCCGGGGCGGCTGCAGACGCGGTCGCAGGCCCGGAGCCCGAGCCAAACCTGCCCGTAACCAGCGCAGCCCTCCCCGAGGCGGCTCCCCCCTTGCCCGAACCGTCCTCGCCCGAACCGCCGGCGGCGCCGGCCAGTGCGCCCGTCGTGTCCACTGTTGGCCTCCCTGCCCCACCCGATCCGCTTCCGGCAGAATTGCAAGACTCGCCTACATCAGCTCCGGCGAGGCCAGGTTTCCCAAAGCCGGGCGAGTCGGGGCAATAGCTCTCGGGCAGGAAGCCTCATAGGTCTCCGAGCGAATAACGTGCAAAGCTGCACGTCGATCCGGCTAATCTCACTTTCCAGCTTGGGGGGCGCACTGCCTGCCCGAGCCGGCACCCTACCTTTCGGAGACCGCTGACATGAAGAAGGCTTCTTACCGCGTACTGCAGTGGACGATGTTGATGGGCACCGCTGCCATCATGGCAACCGCGTGCGTCGTGACCTCCGGCGACGGCGAAGACGACGACAGCTTCTTCGACGGCGGTGAGGGCGGCACCTCCTCCACCGCGGGCAAGACCTCCAATGAAGGGGGTGATGGCGGCACCACCGTGACCGGTGGCACCACGGCGGGCGGCACCACGGCGGGCGGCACCACGGCGGGCGGCACCTCCGCGGGCGGCACCTCCGCGGGCGGCTCCAGCGGCAGCGGCTCCGCCTACGTCCCTGGCGTCTGTCAGGGCGGGGACGACCCCACCATGGTCCCCTCGTGCGCCCCAGGGGCGAACGACGAGGGCAAGACCTGCAAGATCTGCCTGAAGGCGCAGTGCTGCGAGGAGTGGAGGACCTGTTACGGGGACACCCCCACGTCCGCGTGCGGCTCGGGCGCCACCGAGGAAGACCCAGGCCAGTTCGACTGCATTCAGTTCTGCTACCTGGATGGCCTGGCCAACGCCACGGACCTGGAGACGCTCCAGGAGGATTGCGCGTCCGAGTGTTTGAACCAGTGCGAGAATGGCGAAGCCGATATGGGCTACGTCACGGACACCACGCTCGCCGTCGTTTCCTGCGCCAACGAGAAGTGCTTGGACGAGTGCTTCCCCTCCGAGTAAACCTCATCAGTCTTTAGGCCCGTCCGGCCGAAGCAGCGCGCCCGAGAGCTGGTCTCTCGGGCGCTTCCCATTTTGTGAGGCGGGTTTCTGGCGCCTTTCGTCGCTACGCTCACGCGCGGCCCGGGAAAAACGCCGGCCGGGGCGGGCGTGGGTAACGGTCGTGTGTTAGCGTCTCGCCCAATCATGATGGTCGTCGGCTGTGCTGGTTTCGCTGTTCCAGCCACGCGATATTTCAAAGAGTACCTCTTCGTCGAGGTGCAAGAGACGCACATGGCAGTGCCGGGTCCCGGTACCGTGCGTCGCTGGCGGCGTGAAGCGCCGGAGGGCTTCGAGTTTGCCCTGCTCGGCCCGCGCCAGATCGCGCAGGAGGGTTTCCGCGAAGGCAAAGTCGTGGAAACCGCACTGAAGACGCTCGGAGAGGTCGCCAAAGAGCTGGATTCCAAGGCGGCCGTGTTCGTTGCCCCGCCGGATTTTACGAGCAGCCGCGCCAACCGCGCCGCCCTGAGGGACTTCCTGAAGAGCGTCCGTAAGCAGTTCGAGACCGTCGTCTTCGAAGCCGGCCCGGCCTGGAAGCCGGACGACGCGGACGATCTGGCCGAGGAGACGAACACCCTCGCTGCGCGCGACCCGCTGCACCAGGGCCTCTCGCAACGCAAAGTCGCTTACTACCGCTTGCCCGGGCCAGCTGGTCACAAGTCCCGCTACGAAGACCCCGCCATCGAAAAGCTGGCGGGCATCGCGGCGGGCGGCAAGGCGCAAGACGCGACCTACGTGTTCACGAACGTGGACATGTTTGCGGACGCCAAGCGCTTCAAAAAGTCGATGGGCGTCTGAGCCCCGGCTGACCAGCGCGGTATCCCCGCGCTTCGGCTCTTAGCCTTCAGCCGGCTCAGGCAGGCCCAGCACCGCGCGCCCGAGCGCTTTGCCAAGGCTGCGAGCGGCGTCGCGGGCGGCTCTGCTGCGCGCGTCCGCATCCGCGCCAGGCGTGCTGCCGCTAGCAAACTGCGCGGCTCGACTCATGTCCCCCGTGTCGAACGAGGCGGGGAGGCCGGGGCCGTCCACCACGCGCGCGCGACCTACGACCACGATCTCCGTTCCGCGGGCCAGCGGCACGTCGGCGGCGGTGTTGCGAACCCCGATGCTGCGCTCGTCCACGCGCACGACGTCCACCTCCACCCGCGGGAAGCCGCTGGTGCTCTCCGCCGCCGCCGCGGACAGCTCGCTCCGAACTCCGCCCAGCAGCGCTTGCCCCACTTCGAACAGCGACGAGCGGAGCTCACCGCCGACCACGACGTACCGAGCCCCTGACGAGTAGGCCGGCTGATAGCCACAGCCCCCCAGGCAGAGCGCGAAAAGGGCGGCCCACCGGCTGGGCAACCGACGCCGTTTGGTCGGCCCGGCCGGAGTTGCCCCCAGCCCCCTTTCGGGAAAAACCCGAAGCACATCCACCGGTTCCGAGGCAAGTTTCACGGGAAACAACAACCTATCCACATCCGACCAGCCGTTCAGTGGGACTGCGCCGCAGCTACCCCACGATGAAATTGACAATCTTTCCGGGGACGTAAATGAATTTCTTCAGCGTCTTGTCAGACAAGAAGCGAGCGACGTTCTCGTCCTTCAAGGACTCCTCTTTGGCGGCCGCCTCGGTGGCGTCCTTGGCTAGCTTCACCCGGCCACGCGCCTTGCCGTTCACCTGCACGCCGATCTCGACGAAGTCGTCCTCACAGAGCGCGGGCTCGAACCGAGGCCAGGCCGCGTCCGCGATCAGCTCTTGATGGCCGAGCTCGCTCCAAAGCTCCTCGCTCAGGTGGGGAGCGAAAGGCGCGAGCACCACGAGCAGCTTCTCGAGCGCCGCCCGCGGCGTCGCCTCGAGCGATGCCAGGCGATTCGCCAGGATCATCATCGTGCTCACCGCGGTGTTGAAGCGCATCGTCTCGATGTCCTCACCCACCTTCTTGATCGTGCGGTGCAGCAGCTTGCGCGTCTCCTCGTCCCCCTCCCCTTCCGTGAGCGGCTTGTTCGCGACCGCATACACCTTGTCCAGAAAGCGGCGCGTGCCCTGAATACCCGCGG
The DNA here is from genome assembly GCA_004193285.1 of Myxococcales bacterium. GTDB lineage: Bacteria > Myxococcota_A > Polyangia > Polyangiales > Polyangiaceae > PMG-095. The sequence continues at coordinate 21,821 of SECP01000005.1, forward strand.
TTTGCCAGGGCTTGGTCTCACGCAAGGGCCCCATGAACATCTCGTAGACGCGCAGCGCGTCCGCCCCGAACTCGGCCACCACGTGGTCCGGATTCACGACGTTACCCCGGGACTTGGCCATCTTTTCGAGCGTCGTGTGGAGCGGCACGCCATGCTCCGGGTGAGTCGGCGTGCGGTCCTTCATGACCACTTGATCCGGTCCGACGTAGCGAGCCTCCACCTTGTCACCCTCGGGAGTGTGCAGGGTGCCGTCCGCATCCGCGACCAGCGTTTTGTCGTCGCCGCTCAGCGCGCGGACGAGCTTGCCCTCCGCGTCCAGCACCGCGTACCAGCGGTAGGCGTTGCCCAAGATCATGCCCTGGTGCACGAGCTTCTGGAACGGCTCGGGGTGCTTCACGACGCCGACGTCGAACAGCACCTTGTGCCAAAAACGCGCGTACAGGAGGTGGAGCACCGCGTGCTCGTTGCCGCCAACGTACAGGTCGACCGGCATCCAGTCGTCGTAGGCCTGCTTGGAGAATGGCGCGTCCGCGTTGTGAGGGTCCAGGTATCGCAGGTAGTACCAGCACGAGCCGGCCCACTGCGGCATGGTGTTGGTCTCACGCGCGAACCACTTGCCGTCTTTCTGAAAAAAGCGCCAATCCAGAGCTTTGACGAGCGCGCCGGCAGGGTCCCCCGGCCGGTAGTCTTCCAGGTCCGGCAGGCGGAGGGGCAGCTCGCTGTCCGGCACCGCGATGGGCTTGGAGTAGTCGATGGTGTGGGGGGCTCCCTGGCGAGGGTCCCCGTCGCACTCCATCGGAAAGTAGATTGGAATGGGCTCGCCCCAGTAGCGCTGGCGCGAGAACACCCAATCACGGAGCTTGTAGTTCACCTTGCGCGTCCCGAGCTTTTGCTCCTCCAGGTAGCGCAAGATGTTCTGCTTCATCTGTGGAGTGCGCTGGCCGTCGAACTGCCCGGAACGAACCGCCACGCCCTCGCTGCTGAACACCGCTTCGACGGTGTCGTGCAGCGCGCCGTCGGGGCTCACGACCTCGATGATGGGCAGGCCATACTGCTTGGCAAACTCGAAGTCTCGCTCGTCGTGCGCCGGCACGGCCATGATCGCGCCCGTCCCGTAGGCGCCGAGCACGTAGTCCGCGGTGTAGATGGGAATGCGCGTGCGGGTCAGCGGATTGAGGGCATAAGCGCCCGTAAAGACTCCGGTTTTATCCTTGTTCAGCGCGGTTCGTTCCAGGTCGCTCTTTCGCGAAGCGGCGGCAACGTAGGCGGCGACCTCGGCGCGCTCCGCCTCTGCGGTGAGCTCGAGCGTGAGCGGGTGATCGGGCGCGATCACCATGTACGTCGCGCCGAACAGAGTGTCCGGTCGCGTGGTGAACACGCGGAGCTTCTCGGTACGACCGACGAGCGGGAAGTCCACCTCCGCCCCTTCGCTCTTGCCGATCCAATCGCGCTGCTTCTGCTTCGTCTCCGGCCAGTCCAGCGGCTCCAGCTCCTCCGAAAGGCGGTCCGCGTAGGCGGTGATGCGGAGCTGCCACTGGCGCAGCGGCTGGCGCACGACCGGGTGATTGCCGCGCTCGCTGCGGCCGTCGATCACCTCTTCATTGGCGAGCACGGTGCCGAGCGCGGGGCACCAATTGACGGGAATTTCCGCCTGAAACGCGAGCCCGCGCTCGTACAGCTTCAGGAAGATCCACTGCGTCCAGCGGACGTAACCAGGGTCGGTCGTGTCCACCTCGCGCGACCAGTCGTAAGCGAAGCCCAGGCTCTTCAGCTGGCGCCGAAAGGTCGTGATGTTCTCGGCGGTGGTCTTGGACGGGTGCTGCCCGGTCTTGATCGCGTGCTGCTCTGCCGGCAGCCCGAACGCGTCCCAACCCATCGGGTGGAGAACATCGAAGCCCTGCGCGCGCTTGTAGCGCGTCACGATGTCCGTCGCGGTGTAGCCTTCCGGGTGCCCGACGTGCAGGCCCGAGCCGGAGGGATACGGGAACATATCGAGCGCGTAGAACTTCGGGCGCCCGGGGCGACGGACCGACTTGAAGGTCTGCCGCTCCTCCCATACTCGTTGCCACTTCGGTTCGATCGCGCGGTGCTCGTAAGCCATATCAGGCGCGGATATAGCACCCAAGGCCCCGCCGGGGGCCGCCACAAATCAGTCGGTCTTGCGCGCCTTGCGCTGGAGCCGCTCACGGCGCTTCACCGCCGCTAGCTCCGCCTCACTGGTGCCGCGCTCGGTCATCTGGAGAGCGCGGGCCGGATCCTTGACGAAATGCTCGTACAGCTTGGCGAGCTCCAGCCGCAGCGCCGGGTCGTCCAGGTCGTCCGCCAATGCCTCGAAATCGGAGAGGGCGCGGGCGCGATCCCCGCGGGCTTTGTGTACGTCCCCGCGGACTCGAAGGGCGCGCGTAGCGCCGAGCTCCAGCGCGCGATCTGCGGCTCGCTCCGCTACCGCGAGCGCTCCCGCGCGCTTCATCGTGCGCGCGAAGCCGACCAAGTCTTCGCCGTGCATCAGGTCGAACGGCTCGCCGTACAGCCCGACGAGCGCTGCCATGCTGACGACGTCCCACGCGTTGTGCTCCACCACCTCACGGAGCGCTTGCTCGTCGCCGGTGCGGAGGAAGTGCTGGTAGCGCGCCGGGACGTCCGCGCCCGCTACGTCTACCCCGCGGTCGAAGCCGAGGACCTCGCTCTCCAGCGTTTTGAGGCGGCAGGCACCCAGACGCGCGCGGTGCAGGCGCCGGCCGATGTGGAGCAGGTCCAGATGGGGCAGATCTTGGGGAATTGCCCGGCGATTCATCACGTAGCGCGTCTTCAGCAAGGGCCAGTCGAAGGTCTTGCCGTTGTACGAAACCAGCAGCTCGGTTTGGGCCAGCCGCTCCGTGAACGCGTCCAGGAGCGCAGGCTCGTCTGCCGGGCTACGCAGCAGCAGCTGCTCCACGTTCAAGCGGCCGTCCGCATCGAACCACGCCATGCCGAGCAAGAACGCGATCGCGCCTGCGCCCGCGAGCCCGGTCGTCTCCGTGTCGAAGAAGAGAGCTCCGGCGACGCGCAGCTCGGCCAAGCGCGGGTCCAGGGCCAAGAGGGCGAGCAGCTCCGTTCGGCTGCTGTAGGCCGAGTCCACCGGAATGCGACCGACGTGGTGCGAAGGCGGGAGGATGACGTGGCGCCGATAAAGCGGCCCGTTGGGCGTCTCCAACCGCACGAAGGGCAGCGCGGTCTCGCTCGGATCCGCGGGGGCGGCCGGCGGCGTGTGGTAACGCGGGCGATCGAGGATTTCCGCCATTTTCGCGCGCAGCTGCTCGATGATGTTCGGCGGCTCGGGCGGCGAAGGCGAAGGCGGCGGCGGCGGCGAAGCGACCGGCACGTTGACGGGCGGCATCGTCGGCGTGGGCAAAAAGCCGAGCTTGCGCTTGAAGTCCATGATTAGCGCGGCAGCTCCAGCGCCGTGACGTCACCGGTCGCCGTCGCAAGGATCAGGCGGCGCCGCGCGCCGTCCCAAACGGGCCGCAGAGGCACTGCCGGGAGCTCCCACCGCTGACTTTTCCCATCCGCTCGGACGAGCCGCACCGCGCCCGCCTCCGCGATGGCTACGAAGTCGTCGCCGCGCACGGGCGGGGCCAGGCACTCGCTGGCGAAGGCCAAGCCGGGCGCCCCTGCTACGCCCTCGTCGCAGCTGAAAACAGCGCGGTCTGCGCCCAGCGCGAGCAGCGCGGAGGGCCCGAGCCGCGCTCCCAGCGGGCGCCGTTCGTAGCCGTATCCCTTGAGGGCGCCGACGCTGTCGCCCAGCACGAGCGCGGCCTGAGCCGTGCTCAGCCACACCGGTGCGGAGCGCGCGCCGCTCGCCGCGAGCCGCAGGTTGAGGCCGCCGCCCGTCGTCACCCCGTAGAGGTGCTCGTCTTGGCCCACGAAGAGCAGCGTGCCGGAGGGCGTGAGCAACAGCTCGCTCTGCGGCGCGGAAGGAAGCGGGAACACCCAGCGCAAGCGTGAGTCCGCCTCCAGCGCGTACAGCCGCTTTTCGCTCGTTGCCACGAAGACGCGACCCGTCCGTGCCTCCTCCACCGGGGGCGCGGCGACGCGACCCTGGACGGTGTAGCTCCAGCGGTAGCCGCCGTCTGCGTGCAGCGCGTGCACGTAACCGTCGCCTGCGCCCACGTAAATCGCGCCGCTTTCGCCGACTCCAGGTCGCGCGAACAGGGTGGCTCCCGCGGAAAATCGGAAGGACACGCGCGGCTCCATCGCGGCGTTGGCCGCGCTCGCCTCCGCCAGGAGGGCTACGAGAACGACGAGCTGCGAGCGGCCACGCACGCGCCTACCCTGCGGAAAAGCAGGCCCGGGGGCAAGCGGCTTTGTGGCCTCGCCCCGCGGTCTGGGGCATGACAGAGGTGAGATGGCTCTGCGAGTTTTTGGCCTGACCGGCGGCATCGGCTCCGGCAAGAGCACGGCCGCGGCGCTGCTGCGCGAGCGCGGCGTGCCGGTGGTGGACGCGGACGAGCTGGCGCGAGAAGCGGTCGCGCCGGGCAGCGCCGGGCTTTCACGAGTGCTGGCGGAGCTCGGCCAAGACCTGCTCGGGCCGGACGGCGCGCTGGACCGCAAGCGACTCGGGGCCCGCGTCTTCAGCGACGAAACGCTAAGAAAGCGGCTCAATTCGATCACCCACCCGATCGTGCGCCGCCTCTCCCAGGAGCGGTTCAGCCAGCTCGAGAAGCAAGGGGCCGAGCTCGCAGCGTACGACGTGCCGCTCCTGTTCGAGGTCGGGCTGGATGCGGCGCTGCGCCCGGTCGTGCTCGTGGCCGCGCAAGAGAGCACGCAGGTTGCGCGGATCTTGGCGCGCGATGGCCTCAGCGAGCTCGAGGCGCGCGCCCGCATCGCCGCGCAGCTTCCACTCTCCGTGAAGCGCGAGCGCGCGGACTACGTGGTCGAAAACGACGGCACGCTCGAGGACTTGGCGGCGCAGGTGGACGCGCTGCTGCCCAAGCTACGCGCGTAGCTTGCGCAATTTTGCGGCTTTCAGCGTATTTTCCAGCAGGCACGCGATGGTCATCGGACCCACGCCGCCGGGCACCTTGGTGATGAAGCCGGCGACCTTCTCCGCGGCTTCGAAATCCACGTCGCCGCACAGCTTGCCCTGCGCGTTGCGGTTCATGCCCACGTCGATCACGGCCGCGCCCGGCTTGACGAAATCACCTTTGATGATGGCCTCGCGGCCCACCGCTGCGACCAGCACGTCCGCCTGGCGGCACACCGACGCCAGGTCCCGCGTCTTGCTGTGCGCGATCGTCACGGTCGCGTTTTCGGCCAAAAGCAGCGCCGCGACCGGCTTGCCCACCAAGTTGCTGCGACCGACCACGACCGCGTTGGCCCCCGCGAGCTGGACTCCCGCCTCCTTGAGCAGCCGAAGGCAGCCGGAGGGCGTGCACGAGACCAAGCCGTCCACCCCGGCCCACAACGAGCCGGCGCTGATCGGGTGGAGGCCGTCGACGTCTTTCGCCGGCGAGATCGTTTCGATGACGCGGGTTTGGCTGATTTGGGCGGGTACCGGAAACTGCACCAAGATGCCGTCGACCGCGTCGTCTTGGTTCAGCTCGTGGACGAGCTTCAGCAGCTCAGGCTCGGTGGTGCTGGCGGGGAGCCGGTAGACCTTGCCGGCCATCCCCACCTCTTCTGCCGCTTTTTCCTTGTTGCGCACGTAGACTGCGGAGGCCTGGTCGTCCCCGACGAGGACGACATGCAGCCCGGGCGCGCGCCCGTGAGCGGCGCGGAACGCCTCCACCCCGGTCCGCACCTCGTCCCGAACCTTTTGCGCGACCGCCTTGCCGTCGATGATTTGCGCCATTTGCGCGGGGCTCTAGCAGGCTCGGGGCGCTCTGACCAGCCTGCGGGCCCGCGTCATTTTCTCGCGACGACCACGGTGGCGATCGTGACGGCGCCGGCCTGGAGCGCCACTTCGGCGCGGCCGCTCGCGCTACCGGAGAAATCCACGTTCAGCGTCGTCAGCGCCGAGCCGACCTGGACGTTGCCGAGAAAAATCAGCCCCGAATCGTCCGTACCTTCGTCGTTGGCGAGCCAAGTGCCCGAGGTGCGGTAACCGATGCGCTCCGCGGTGACCTCCGCCTTGACGCCAGAGACGGACGCGCCCTGCGCGCTCACGACGTGCAGCACGATCTGAGCGCGCTCCTCGGCCCGCTCGGTGCCCATGAGCGCGAAAATGCCGTCCACGGTGAGGCTCTGGGCCAGGCCTGGAGACAGCCCGCCGGTTGCGGAGCGCGTGTCGAGCGGGGTGAGCGTGGGCAGGAGCCCGGTCGATACCGGCTCGACCAAGAACCAATTGCTGGAGGTCTTGAGCACTCCCTCCAGCTGAAACGAGCTGCCGTCGTAGCTGGCTCGGACTCGCCCGCCGTTCTCCCCTTCTGCGGAGACGTTGGCTCCCGTGGTCAGGACCGTGCCGGTGTCGAAGAAGTCGGTGGCGAAGGTGATGACGTCGCCGCTGAACGTCCCAAGCTCGCTGCCGCCGCCCGAGTCGCTCCCACCCTCGCTACCGGTGCTGCCCTTTCCGGGCATCGGCGGGAGGCATTCGCCGGGGTCGCACGTGGGCGCGAACGCGGGATGTTCCGCTTTTTCGCTGCACGCGCAACAGGCCCAAAGGAGGACCAGCATCGAGGCTCGCATCGCGGAAGCGTAGGCCGGTCCGCGATTTTGCGCCAATTCTCTTAGGCCGCGACGGGCGCGACCGGCGGCGCCGCGGGGGGCGCGGCGCCCTTGCTCAGGCGCAGGTGCAAGTAGACGCCCACCCCAATGAGCACGACGCCAATCAGCTGCGAGGTGCTGAGACCGAGAAGGCCGCCGCGGTCGTCGTCGCGGAAGAACTCGATGAGGAAGCGCGCGCCAGCGTACAGGGCCATGAACGCGATGAAGATCTGCCCGTCGTACTTCTTGCGGCTGTGCAAATACAGCGTCAGAAACGCGGCGATCGCCAGCGACGCGGCCGATTCGTAGAGCTGCGTCGGGTGCACCGGCAAGGATGGCTCGGAGGGCTGCTCCAGCAGCTTGTCCTTCCACTGCGCCTCACTCGCCGGACTGTGGCCCGGGAACGAAAGGGCCCAGCTCGAGTCCCAGCGGGTGCCGAAGCAGCAGCCAGCCAGCGTGCAGCCCATGCGGCCGAACGCGAGCCCCACCGGCACGACCATGCCTGCCATGTCCGCACCCTTCCAGAATGGAAAGCGGTCCGCCTTGAGCAGGAACCAAGCCGCAACCGACGCCCCGATGAACCCGCCGTAGTAGGCGAAACCGCCACCGTAGAACTTTGCCCACGCCAGGCAGTCCGTCTGCTTCGGGCGACACACGCCGTCCACCGCATTCCAAACGCCGTCGTAGGTGGAGAGGCATTCGCTGCGGGTGACGTGCCAGTCCACCTTGCTCGGATCCGTGCAGAGGTGCACGTAGTCCCAGAAGTACCCGTCGGCGAAGACGTGCAGCAAGCGGCCACCGGCGACGCCGGCCAGGAGCATCGCCAACCCCAAGTCCACAATCACGTCCGGATCTTGGCCGACTCGCTTGGCCCACAAGCAACCCATGACGGTCGCAAAGAGGAAGCCGATGAGGAGCAGGACGAAGTAGCTCGGCGCCGGCACCGTGTAGTCGCCGCCGAACGCGGAGAAGTCGAGCGTGAACAGGCGGCTTTGCATGCCTTGGAACTTTCGAGCTTCAGGCGTCCGGCTTCAAGGGCTCCGGAGCGGAAACGGGAGCTACGGGCGCGACCGGCAGGTGGCCGGTGGCTGGCGGGCGCGGCGGAATCGACACGGAGGCTCCGCGACGGGACGTGAACATATCCACCGCCATCAAACCAACCCCCACACAGATCGCGATGTCTGCCACGTTGAACGTGGGCCAGTGATCGGTGATGGTCCACCCCGGCACCAACTTGGCGACGAGCCGGTTCATTTGCTCGATCCACTTGGCTTGGTAATCGATGAAGTCGATCACGTTGGAGCGCACGATGCGGTCCGACAAGTTGCCGAGCGCGCCGCCCAGCACCAGCGGGAGGCCCCACTTGAGGGCGCGCTGCTGCGGCAAGAGCCGGCCGTACAGGTTGATGATGAAGGCGATCGCGAGCAGGCTGACGAGCAGGAAAAACGGCCGGCGAATGTATTCGCTGTGGTGCTGAAAAAGTCCCCAAGCGCCGCCGGGGTTGTAGGCCAGCGTGAAGCCGAGGTGGTCCTTGATGAGCTCGATGGATTCCTGCGCGCCGCTGCGCGGGTAGAGGCGAATCTCCGCCCAGGCTTTGCTGGAAACGTCCAAAATCAGCGATACCGCCGCGACGATACCGAAGAACCGAAACGTGGGGCGGAGACCGCTCGGGGCCAGTGAAGGGCTGGGCGCGGCGCCGGTCATCAGAGTCGGAGGCGCCTGGTCGGCGGAGAGCGGAGCGGGCTCGGGGAAGGCGCGAGGCTCGGCCGGAGCGAGCGCCTCGGGCGCCGCGTCAGCAGAGGGCCCAGGCTGCCCGGGCGTGCTGTCTTGCGGGTCGGTCATACGGGGAAACCAGAGCGCCGTTTACGACAGGTGGGTAGAAAGGGCCAGTCAGTTACTCCGGCGCGGGGCAGAACTCGCGCCGCCGCCGGTCCATTCCAAGGGTCAACAACGGCCGACTGGCCGATTGCAAACTACCGCACATCTGTTTAGTCTTCCGGCATGCCTCAGCCTCCCTGGACCCACCCTACCGGCGTCCGCGCCGTCGTCGACCAGTGGCAGGCCAGCGGCGCGGTCAAGCGGTGCTTTACCGCGGAGCGGAGCATGCCGCCAGCTTCGCCGGAGTATGGCGACATCCCGGCGAGCCTGCCGGCGAGCCTGCGCGACGCGCTAACCAAACGCGGGGTGGCTTCCCTCTACTCACACCAGGTGCAAGCCATCGATGCAGCGCGCTCGGGTCGCCACGTGGTCATCGCCACGCCCACCGCGAGCGGTAAGAGCTTGTGCTTTCACTTGCCGGTGCTCGCCGCCCTCGCGGAGGACCCCACCGCGACCGCACTCTTCGTTTACCCGACCAAGGCGCTCTCGCGTGACCAGGAGCACAACCTGCGCGAGCTCATGCGCGAGGCCGGCGTGGGGGACAGCGCGATGGTGTTCGACGGCGATACGCCGGGCGACGCGCGGCGGGCCGTGCGCGAGCGCTGCCGCATCGTGCTCACGAATCCGGACATGCTGCACGCCGGCATTTTGCCGAACCACGCGCGCTGGGCCAGCTTGTTTCAGGGGCTCAAGTACGTGGTGCTGGACGAGCTCCACACCTACCGCGGCGTCTTCGGCACGCACATGGCGCACGTCCTCGGGCGGCTCCGGCGCGTCGCCGCCTTTCACGGCTCGCGGCCCACGTTCATTGCTGCCACCGCGACGATTGGCAACCCGCGCGAGCACGGCGCCAAGCTCATCGGCGTCACGGAGGAGCAGGTGGAGCTGGTGGACAAATCCGGGGCTCCCCGCGCCACCCGCGAGGCTTACGTCTACAACCCGCCAGTCGTGAACGAGGACCTGCAAATCCGCGCCAGCACTCTCAAGCAAGCCGTCAATTTGGCGGCAGATTTGGTGCGCGCCAAGGTACCGACGATCGTGTTCGGCCCTTCCCGTAACTCGGTGGAGGTGATGCTCAAGTACCTGCGAGCCAAGGTGGGGGACGTGGCCGGTGCAGACGCGGTCATGGCTTACCGAGGCGGCTATTTGCCGGAAACACGCCGCCGCATCGAAGCTGGCCTCCGCGCAGGCCAAATCCTGTGCGTCGTGGCCACGAACGCGCTCGAGCTAGGCATCGACATCGGGGATTTGTCGGCGGTGGTGTGCGCCGGGTACCCCGGCTCGGTCGCAGGTACCTGGCAGCGCTTCGGCCGCGCGGGGCGGCGCGGGGAGACGAGCATCGCGGTACTGGTCTGCGGCAGCGACGCGCTGGACCAGTACTTGGCGCGCGAGCCCAAGTACCTGTTCGAGGCGGGCGCGGAAGAGGCGCGCATCGACCCCAGCAACGTCGAGATCCTGATTCAGCACCTCAAATGCGCGACGTTCGAGGCGCCCTTCGAGGTGTCTTCACCCGGGCCGCGCCCGGCATCCCCCGAGCCCGCCCTCGGCGAGACCTACCTGACCCTGGACGCGGAAGCCACGCGCGACGCGCTCGAGTACCTGCGGGGTCACGGCCTGGTGCACGAGTCCGGCGGGCGTTACCACTGGGCCGGCGAGGCGTACCCGGCGAGCTCTGTCTCGCTGCGCAACATCGGCTGGGACAACTTCGTGATCATCGACGTTGCCACCAACAAGTCGATCGCGGAGCTGGATTTCCGCGCCACCCACACGATGCTGCACGAGCAGGCAATCTACCAGCACGACGCCGAACAGTACCAAGTCGAGCGGCTGGACTACGAGAACCACAAGGCCTTCGTACGCAAGGTGGAGCCGGATTACTTCACCACCGCCCTCACCTACCGCACGGTCGGCGTCATCGAGCCCCGAAACGACGGAAGCCTCGGCCGCGCGCGCATCGGTTTCGGCGACGTGAAAGTGATCGAGAAGGTCACCGGCTACAAGAAGATCAAATTCTTCACCCACGAGAACGCCGGCTACGGGGACGTCCACCTGCCGGAGATGCAGATGCACACCACGAGCTTCTGGCTCACCGTGCCCGAGGCCGTGCTCGAGTCGCTGCCTCACTCCCGCGCCACCCTCATCGACGGCCTGCGCGGCCTCGGCGCCGCCCTCGAGACGGTGTCGACCTTGTTCTTGATGTGCGACCCGCGGGACCTCGGGCAAACGCTGGGGGACGGCGGTCAAGACGGCCAGGGCGGCGCCGCTCCGCTCGCCCCGGGGCGCGATCCGCACTCCGGGCGCACCGGCCAGTTCGATCCGACCGTGTTCCTTTTCGACGCATTACCTGGCGGCGTCGGCCTGGCAGAGCGCATTTTCGAGCGAGCTCGCGAGCTGTGCTGGGCCGCGGGCAGGCTCATCCGGTCGTGCCCCTGCCCGGCGGGTTGTCCCGCCTGCGTGGGGCCGGGGTCGGAATCCAGCCCACGCAAGCGCGTCGCGCTCGAGCTACTGGCGGCGCTCGGCCTGACCGCGCACGACGTCTCCGCCGGCCGCGCCGGGGCGATTTTGGCAAGCTGAGCGAAAGGCGTTTGCCGCAAGCGGGTCCGGCTCGTAGCCTTGCGCGAGGATGCGCCGCCGCTTGCACGCCGTGGTTTGGGTCGCCCTCTTGGGCGGTGCGTTCGCTGCTAGCTGCTTGGCCCGCCGGGACAAGCCGTTCACGCGCATCACGGACGACGACGCCGGCCCGCCCGACGCCATCTCGCTGGAGGACGCAGACGTCCCGGACGTCTCGCCCGACGCGCTGGACTTAGCGCCCCACGCCGTGCTCGGCATCGATCCGCCGCACGGCCCGTTCGCCGGCGGTACGCTGGTGATGATTCGCGGCAACGGCTTCGACAGCAACGCCCGCGTCTGGTTCGGGGACGTACCTGCGCCTCGAGAGAACGTGACCCCCATCGATCCGCAGCGCATTCAGGTGCTGACGCCGGCCGGCGCCGCGGGCGCGGTAGACGTCACGGTGCAGAACGGCGACGCGGAGTCCACGCGCGGCACCCTCGAGGGCGGCTTCACCTACGACCGCTTTTACGCCTCGCCGTCGAGCGGGCCCACCTCCGGCGGCACCATCATCACCGTCCACGGGGATCAGACGAGCTGGGACGAAACTACGGAGGTGGAGATCGACCGCATGCCGTGCGTGGAGCTGGAGGTCGTCGCCCAGGACGAGCTCACGTGCACGACGCCGCCGAGCGACGCGGGCGCGAAGGTGTTGAGCGTCATCCACGAGGGCGACCGTGAAGACGTGCTGGACGGATTTACCTACGGAAATACCGACAACGGCTTCCGGGGCGGCCTCTCGGGCCAGCCGCTCTCTTCGACCAAGCAGCTCACGGTACTGGCGTTCGACAACTACGAAGGCCAGGCCATCCCGGGCGTGCACGTGCTGCTCGGCGAGGACGCGACCGCCGGTCAGGTGAAGAGCACGGACAAGAACGGCGTCGTCACCTTCGGCGGAGACCTGGGCGAGAAGCAAACCGTCACGCTCGCCCTGAAGTGCTTTCAACCGATCACCTTCTACGACGTGCCGGTGGACCACGTGACCGCCTACCTGGACCCCGTGCTCTCTCCGGCTTGCGGCAAGCTCGGAGAGCTACCTCCGGGCGGCGGCACCCCCGGCGTCGGCTCCGGCATCACGGGCGAGGTGGTGTGGCCGGCGGACGGCGAGTTCAAGCGCCGAGGCTGGAGCAACGTGCCGCCCCCCGCCTCGGACACCGAGAAGTACGTGGCGTACGTCTTTCGGTTGGCGGATTCACCGGAGGCGCGCTTTCAGCTGCCCTCCACCAGCAACAGCGTGACCCTCGAGTCGGTCGGCGGAGTCGGTTACAAGTTCTTTCAGTCGACCTCCCCCGGCAACTTCACGATGTACGCTCTCGCGGGGTTGGAAGACTCGAGCAAAAACCCGCGCACGTTCTCCGCTTACGCGATGGGTGTGCTGCGCGGGGTGGCGGTGAAACCGGGCAAAACCGCGGAGTCCGTGTACATCCAGGTGGACGTGCCTCTGGATCACGCGCTCACCCTGTCTTTGGAGCCGCCCACGCCGGGGCCGCGCGGCCCGGACCGAATCCGCGCGAGCGTCGCGCTGCAGATTCAAGATCAGGGCTACGCGATTTTGCCCGGGGGCAGCGTGGCGCGCAGTCTGCCCGGGAGCGGCAAGTTTTCGCTCGTCGGAGTTCCGCCGCTGGTCGGCACCCTCGCGGGCACCAAGTACGTGCTCAGCGCTCGCGCCGTCTCTGGCGAGAGCGAGACGACGCCGCTTTCCGTGATCGGTTTTTTCTCCGCCACCAGCACCGCGCAAACGCTGAATTTGGGCGGCTTCGTCCCCCTCCCGGTGGTCACCACCCCCGCCCCCAACGCCACTTGGGATCTCCGTTCGCTGGTCATCCAGCAGGCCAAGGACGGCCAGCGGGTGGACCTCACGGTAGCGAGAGTGCAAGCCGGCGGCGGCCTCTACGAGTGGACGCTGGTCGCGCCCGGACCACGCGAGGCGATGACTCTGCCGGATCTTGCCGCCCTCGACCAAGACGCGGCGTTGCCGGTCGGCTCCCTCAAGGTGTTCACGTCACTCGCTCACATCGAGGGCTTCAACTACGGCAGCTTGCGTTACCGTGAGCTCGATACCCGCGGCTGGAACGCCTACGCCACCGACACCAACTACACGCAGCATTGACGTGCTCAAGCCTCGAACCCTGACCCTCGTCGCGCTCGCCCTCGCGGTCTTGGGCGCGTGCAGCTTCGACCGCACGGATCGCTGGCTGCAGGGCATCACGCCGCCGCCGCCCGAGTGCGCGCTCAACGCCTCGCGGTGCGTCGGCGCGGTCGTGCAGCGCTGCTTGTCTGGCGTCTCCGGCCCTCACTTCGAGGACCACGACGACTGCGGCGCCCGCGGCGAGGTCTGCAACCCGAACGGCTTCGTGTGCACCCCGTGCTTACCCGGAGACGGCACCTGCGAAGGGCTCGACACTTACGAGTGCGACGCCGCGGGCCAGAAGCGCGTGATGACGGGCACCTGCGACCCGGAGAAGCTCGAAGCGTGCCGGGACGGCGCGTGCGTGAACCTGTGCGCGGCCGCACGGCGAAATCGCAGCAACGTGGGCTGCGAGTACTGGCCGGTCGATTTGGACAACGCTCGCGTGGACGACACGCTGAACGCCGCCGCCCAGCAGTTTGCGGTCGTCGTCTCCAACCCGGAGCCCGAGGTGACGACCGAGGTCGTCGTCGAGCAAGACGACTCGCAGCCGGGCGAGGAGCCTCGGCTCGCGGAGGTCGCGCGCGTGCGCATCCCTCCGTTCAGCTTGCGAGTCATCAAGCTCGGGCCTCGCGAGGTGGATGGCTCGGAGGATGGCAGCTACAACACCGGCACCCACACCGCGCTGACCCGCCACGCTTACCGCGTGCGCTCGAACTTCCCGGTCGTTGCCTACCAGTTCAATCCGCTCGAGAACGTCAACGTGTTCTCCAACGACGCGTCGCTCCTCAAGCCGACGGAGGCGCTGGACCCGGGCGGGAGCGGCGAGGCGCTGATGTACGCGGTGCTGGGCTGGCCCCAAACCATCGCCAACACCAGCAACCCCGACACCAACTTCTCGAGCTCGGAGCCCGCGAATTTCCGGGCATTTCTTACCCTCGTAGGCACGCGTGAGCGCACGCGGGTTCGCGTCAAAACCCAGGCGCGCATCCTCGGGGGCGGCCCCATCCCGGCCACGGAGGCGGGCGGCGAGGTGACCTTCACGCTGAACCCGTTCGACGTCGCCAACTTGGAGACGGACGAGTTCAACGCGGACTTCACCGGCAGCATCGTGTGGGCCGACCACCCCGTCGTTGGCTTCACCGGCACGGAGGCGAGCGACGCCCCGTTCTTCGAGACTCTGCGCGACCGCCGCTGCTGCGCGGATCATCTCGAAGAGCAGCTCGACCATGTGCGCACCTCGGGGCAGCAGTTCGTGGCCACGGTTTCGCCGAACCGCACCCGCGCCCTCGCAGCGGCCGGCGCGGACATCGGCTCGCAAGAGCAGACCGAATATTTTCGGGTCATGGCCACCACCGAGCGAGGAGCCCGCATCAAGACCTCGCTGGAGGGCGAGCAAGCCGAGGTCACCCTCAGCGGCTTGGGCGACTACGCGGACTTACGCAGCACGCGCCACTTCACGCTCGACAGCGACGCCCCCGTGCAGCTCTCCGCGGTTTCCCCCAGCCAAGAAGACGGCAACGTGCCGAGCTCCTTGCCCGGCGGTGACCCGAGCCTGCTGATCGTGCCGCCCATCGAGCAGTTTCGCAGCAGCTACGTGTTCCTGACGCCGGACAAATACAGCTTCGACTTCGTACGCATCATCGCGAGCCCTCGCACCGGCGTGGGGCTAGACGGCCGGCTCGTGACCGATAATCCGAGCTGCGAGCAGGCGGCCGCGGACGGCTTGACGGAGGAGGAGCGCGGCGGCCCGCCGGCGCTCGTCGTTTACACCTGCCAGCTCAGCTTCCCGACCGTGGACATGAGCCGGCCGCGGCCCGACAATCTCTCGCCGGGTCGACAGAACGACGGCGTGCATCGCATCCTCGCGAACGAGCCGGTCGGAGTCATCGTCGACGGTTT
Source organism: Myxococcales bacterium (assembly GCA_004193285.1). Lineage (GTDB taxonomy): Bacteria > Myxococcota_A > Polyangia > Polyangiales > Polyangiaceae > PMG-095. The sequence continues at coordinate 37,020 of SECP01000005.1, forward strand.
CGACTTTTACGTGAGCTACGCGTACGCGGCCGGTACGGACTTGTCTTTCATCGTCCCGCTTTGACGGCCGGGCGCAGCACCGGGACGAGCGCGCTCGGGCCGGATTGAGCGAGCGCTCGTGCGCAATCCGCACGCGAGAGCCGTCGCGGACCGAAGATGGTGGGATCGGCGACGTCCGCATCCATGAGCGACCAAGATTGGTCCACGCCGAAATCGTCCGGGTGCCCCGGCATGGCGAGGAAGACGTGGCCGAGCTCGTGGGCGAGCGCGAACGAGCGCGCGCCAGCCGCGATGGCATTGCGATCCAGCACGACCGCGCTCGTGAGGCTCGAGCCCGTCGCGGCAATGAACGACTCACCGATCCGCTCGCTGCTCTCGAAGCGGGGAACCACGAACAACTCCACCGTGCTCGGATCCCCGTCGTCGTACGCGCGAAGCAGCGCGCGCTCCTCCGGCGTGCCAACGAAGGCGTCTCCGTCGCCGAAATGGGAGAGGCCATCGCTCAAGTCCAGCTCCGTGACGCACACCGGCAGGCTCGGATCCGAAGAGCCGGCGACGCGCGGGGCCGCCGCGCCGCGAAGCCAGAGGTCCGCGCTCGGCAGCGCTTCGGCGGCCGAACGCTGGTTCTCGAAGACGGAGCCGGCGACTCCGAGCGCGTCGGCCAAGCGGCGAGCGACCGAGAGCGGGCTCTCCCCGGCCCGAGTTTGCACCTGCGCTTGCTTCGAGCCCTGGCTGAAGGTCACGGTGCCGCCCGCGGCCGGCAGCCCCGCGTCGCAGCCCACCGCCACGAGCTGCCCCCGTGGTGGGTCCACCACTTCCACGCTCAGAGCGCTTAGCTGCACGCCGCACTGGGCCCACACCCCGGCTGCCGTCGCGAGCTCGCGCTCGACCACCTGGCGTGCGCCCGCATCCGTACCGCCCACCGCGGGCGCGCCGCGGGGGTACGCGCGCAGCACGAGCACCCGGAGCCTCGCCTCCAAGCTCGGGCTGCCGTTGGGCCCCGTCACCGGTAGCTCCAGGAGCGTCCGGCCCGCGCTCGTGAGCCGCAGCTTGCCGCCCAGCTCAGCGCGGAGCGACCGCCGCTCGAGGGCGGGGTGGCGCCGCTCGAGCTCGTCCGCCACCAACCGAAGGGCCGCGGTGCGCCGGCACACGAGCTCCGGCGCGACGCCCTCCGGGCAGGTCGTAGGCTCCGCGCGCAGGCTCACGAGCACGTCCAGCGGCCGGCCCTTCGCGCCGAAGGTGAGCGCCTGCAGCCCTTCGAGCGTGGCGTCCGGCTGCGATATGAGCAAAAAATGCAGGGCCTCGTCGTCAGGCCCCGGTATCTGCCCCAGCTCGGCCGGCAGCGTGCGCGACAGCGCGGCGAACGCTCGCTCCGCCCCGCGCTCGTTCATCGCCGTGACGAACGCGATCGGCGCCTGCGCCCGCGCGGTGGCGCTCAAGAGCACGATCGCCGCCGCCAGCGCCTTCATGCGCAGCCGCCTTGCTGCACCCGGCGGAAGTTCTGTTCGGAGACGACCGAACCCAAGAGCTGCCCGGCTGCGCTCACCCGTACGAGTGACGACCAACCCAACGCCGGCAGGTGCCGCGAGCTGTCCAGCTCACTGACCAAACGAAGCGCGTCTTTCGGCTGCCCGCAGTCGAACAGGGCCGCGGCGGCGAGCGCGCGCAACGCGTCTTTTCTGGGCGATTTGCCGACTTGGAGCAGCACCGAGGCGTAGCCCTGCTGCCCGTAGTCCCGGCACAGGTGCAGCGCCGCTCGCACCGCGTTTTCATCGCCCGGCGGAGTGGACTTCACGAGGGACTCCAGGGCCGCGCGCGCGTTCGGCACCTGCGCGGCCGCGAGGCGAAACAGAAAGGTCGCGTCACGTTCGGCGCTCGGGCGGTCGCTGAGCCGCGCCATCAGCTCGAGCGTGGGGCGGGCGGTGGGCGCGTCCGCTCGCGAGTCCAACGACCACGCGACGAGCGACCACGCCGCTCGCGCGCTCTCCGGCCCGTCTTTGGCTCGCGACGTGGCTTCGCGCAGGGGCGAGTCGTCACCCGCGCGCGTCGCCACCTCGCCGAGCAGCAGCCAGCGCCCGAGGTGGCGCTCTGCGTCCCGCAGCACGGCGATCGCGGGCGCGATCTCGACCGGTAGCGCTGGCTGCGACAGGAGCCACAGGAAAAGCTCGCTACAGAGCGCGATGCGGTGCGCTTCCTTGATTTTGGGTGCGAGCGAGGCGATGCGGCCGCCGCGCGCCTCCCCGCGCGAGAGCCGCGCCACCTCTGCCGCGAACGCGACGACCGGGTGACGGCTCTGCGCGGCGCGCGACAGCGGCTCGCTCAGCGATGGGTCTCGGGTGAAGCACGCAGCCGACAGTGACGCGAGCCCGCCCGCGTCGTCGGCGCCGAGCACTTTGGCGAGCACCGGCACCAGGCCGGCCTCGCGTTGCTCGCTGAGCGCCCGCACCGCCGCGCCGTACAGCGGCCTCTCGAACGAGCCACGGCGCGCGACCGTCTGCACGGCGACGAGCAGCTCTTGCTTGAGCTCCGCCGAGTGCGCGGCTAGCGCGCGCAGAGTCCCGGCCAAACGAGCCTCGTGCGCCGGACGCCGCCGCAGGGCCGAGCGCACCTCACCCACCAGCCGCGCCAGGGCTACCTCGCCGATCACGATGAGCTCGTCGATCCCATGACGGGAAGGCGAATATACACGAGCAAGAGCGCCACGCCTCACCTTCGCGGTCGCACTCACATTGACCTCATCCAGCGGGGCTTGTAGGAGTTCTCAGTCGCGTCTTTTCTGGCGCAGTTTTTTTGGAGGCTCTTTTTTCCATGCAGCTCAAGAACTTGGCAGCCACGAGCATCGGCCTGGTCGTCGTCTCGATCGTTTCGCTTGCGTGCAAGAGCGAGGAGCCCGCGCAGACGAGCGGCTACCCTCAGCAGACGCAACCCGCGGCAGTGGGGCAGGCGCCCCAGCAGCCCGGCTATGGCCAGCCGGTGGCGACGACGCCTGCGCCGGTCGGGACGACTCCCGCCCCTGTCGGCACGGTGCCCGCCGCGGCCGCAACCCTGTCGCCTCCTGGCCCGCTGGCCCTGCCCTGCACTTCGGACGCCCAGTGCGCGACCGCTCGCTGTAACACGCAGTTCGGCAAGTGCGTGTTCCCTTGTCAAAACGACAACGACTGCATCGCGCCCAACCGCTGCATGGCCGGCGCCTGCTTGCCGGCGATGCCGGGGCAGTAGCCTTCCGGCGCGAGCGCGGTCACACTCGCGCGCCATGTCCATCAGCGAAGAAGACTACGAAGCGCGCGCCCTCCCCGAGCTGCGCGCGCTCGTGGATGCGCTCGACGCGCTCGAGCTGCCGAACGTCGAGTGCGAGCTCGCCAGTGACATCCTGACGATCGAGCACGCCAACGGGGACCGCTACGTCGTCAACAGCCACCGCGCCGCGCGCCAGATCTGGATGGCGGCCGAGCGCAACGCTTGGCACTTCGATTGGGACGACGAGCGGGCGGCTTGGGTGGCCAAAAAGTCCGGCGACGAGCTGTGGGCCGCGCTCTCGCGAGTGCTCACGACCAAGCTCGGGAAGCCGGTCGCGTTGAGCAAGGTCTGAGCCCTCAGCGGAGGCACGCGAGGGCCGCGAGCAGCGGGGACGGCTCAGGTGCGAGCGCGGCGCCGATAGCGGCCACGCCCGCCGCCCCCGCGGCGACGCAGCCGGCGGCGGTGTCCGCGGTGACGCCGCCGAGCGCGTACAAGGGGTAGGCCTGGTGACGGGCTCGCAGCTGCTCGCCCAGCGCGCTGAGCGCTGGCAGGCCAAGGGCCGGTCGCTCTTTGCGGGGCGCCAGGACGGGCGAGACGAGCAGCGCGTCGACCCCCTCTAGCTCGGCTACCGGCGACTGCTCGAGAGCACCGTAGTGCCACGCGCGCGAGACGCTCATCGCGGCCGGCAACCACTGGCGCGCCGTGCGGGCGCTCACGCTCGCCTCGCCCAGGTGAAGACCATCCGCGGCGAGCAGTAGCGCAAGATCCAGACGATCCGCGACCCACAGCGCTTGCCCGTGCTCGCGCGCGGCGTCTCGCAAGGCTCCGCCCAGAGCGAGCCGTGCCCGCGCCGACAGCGCATGATCCCGCAAGAGCAGGGCGACCGTGCCGGGCCTGGCGAGCGCCGCTAGCCGCCGAAAGCGCGCGACGAGCTGCGGCGCGGGCAGCACGCTCACGTCCGTGATCGCGATGAGCCGCGGCAGCGCTCGCATCAGCCGCTCCCCTCCGGGGGCGCCCCCGCGCGGAGCCCACGGAGGGCCGCGTAAGCGAGCGCGGCGCCGAGCGCATCTGCCAGAAAGTCCGCCCAGTCGGCGGAGCGGTAGCGCGTGAACGACTGCAGCACCTCGAGGGCTCCCCCGAGCAGCGTCGCGCCGAGGGCCCCAAAGCGCGCAGCTCCCAGGCCTCGAAGCCCGAGCTGCAGCCCGACGCGCGAAAGCAGAGCCGCCAAGCCTCCAAACGCGCCGGCGTGCCAGACCTTGTCCGCGAGCTCGAAATCAGGCCCGGGCAGCGATTTGAGCGGGATCAGGCCGAACCAGAAGAGCACCGCCAGGTAGGCCACGGCGGGCAGCGCATCCAGCCAGGGCCCGCGCGGGCGGAGCCAGAGCTTACCGAGGAAGGTCATCACGCTTTTGCGAGCGCCGCCGTCTCCTCGAGCTCTCGACGGTTCGTTTCCGGTAGCCAGAGGAAGATCAAACCGAGCGCGATGAGCGGGAAGATCACGCTCGCTCGCAGCGGCGCGCCAAGCCCCAGCTGCCCTACCAGCTCACCGAGCAAGAGTGGAGAGAAGACGTAGCCGATGCGGCCCAGTAAGTTATTGGAGAGCGCTACCGCGCTGCCGCGCACGTCGGTCGGGAACAGCTCGGTCATGAAGGTGTTGAGCACCGTGAGCACCGCGTTGATCCCGAAGATGCCGAGCGTCATGCTGAGCATGAGCGGCCCGATGCCTGACAGCGTGTACCCGCCGAGGACCCCGAGGATGGTCGCGGCGTAAATCACCGCCGCGCCGCGCTTGCGGCCAATCGCGTCCAGCATGCGGCCGGCAAAGAAGACGAGAGGCATCGAGACGAGCGCCGCCACGGTCATGATCAGGCCCACTTGGCCGTGGGTCAGCGCGCGCTCTTCCAGCGCAAAATCCTTCCAGAACGTGACCGCGTTATTGGTGCAAACGTAGGACAGAAACCAGATGGCCCCGAGCTGCAGGACCCGGCGCCGGTGCGGCCCGCGCAGCACGCTCCAAAGCGGCGGAGCACCCTCGCTCGAGGTACTCTCGCTGAAGCGCTTCGTCTCGCGTAGCCCTCGCCGCGCGAACATCATCAGCACCAGCGGGATGACGCCCACCAGGTACACGCTGCGCCAACCGAGCGGAGTTTTCAGCAGCAGCGGGACCACGCCGGCGCACACGATCGAGCCGAGCCCCGCGGCCGCGCTCACCACGCCGATCACCGTACCCCGACGCTCGGCCGGGTACTCCTCGGCGGCCACGACCATGCTCGTCGCCCACTCCCCGATCAGGAAGATCCGCGCGACCATCTGCAGCGCTCCGAACACGAGCGCGTTCGGAGCCCACGCGGACAGAAACGTGAAGAGCGCGTAGCCGGCGATCGTGACCGAGAGCACGCGCTTCCTGCCCCAACGGTCCGCGCGGCGCACCAGCAGGAAGGCCAAAATCGTGCCGAAATTGATGAGCGTGACCAGCCACGTCTCCTCGCGCAGCGTGATGCCGAAGCTCTCGCGCAAGCTCGGCAAGAGCTGGGTGATCGCGAAAAAATCGTACCCTTCGAAGAAGTTCGCGACGCTCAGGAACACGAACAGGCGCTTTTGATAGCTGGTGAACGGCGCCGGTGAGCTCACTCGATGAGCCCCGCCTCGGGGCTCGAAGCGTTCGCGTACAGGCGCTTGGGCATCCGTCCCGCCAGGTAGGCCTTGCGCCCCGCGCTCACCGCTTCGCGCATCGCCTCCGCCATCAGGAGCGGGTTCTTGGCGCCCGCCACCGCCGTGTTCATCAAGATGCCATGACAGCCGAGCTCCATCGCGATCGCCGCGTCACTCGCGGTGCCGACGCCCGCGTCCACAATCACGGGCACGCTCGAATGTTCGAGGATGATCCGCAAATTGTAGGGATTGCGGATGCCGAGGCCGGAGCCGATGGGAGCGGCGAGGGGCATGACCGCCGCGCAGCCGGCGTCCGCCAGCTTCTTGCAGATGATGGGATCGTCGATGCAGTAGGGCAGCACCGTGAAGCCTTCCTTCACCAGCAGCTTGGCGGCCTCGAGCGTCTGCTCGTTGTCGGGATAGAGCGTCTTCGGGTCGCCGATGACCTCCAGCTTCACGATGTCCCCGAGGCCCAGCTCCCTCGCCAACCGGAGGGTGCGCACGGCCTCGTCCGCCGTGTAGCAACCGGCGGTGTTGGGTAGCAGCGTCCAGCGCTTCTGCAACAGCAAGCTCATCATCGAGCCGGCGGCGCGATCTTTCAGGTCCACCCGCCGCAGCGCGACCGTGACGACCTCCGCGCCGGATGCCTCCAGCGCGGCGCGCGTCTCCTCGACGTCTTTGTACTTGCCGGTGCCGATGAACAGCCGAGAGCCAAAAGTGAACCGGCCAATTTGGAGCGGATCCGCCTGAGACATGGCCTCTTCGCTACCGCGTAGGCTCCCGCGCCGCAACCACCGGCCGGCGTGCGGCGAGGGCCGCCGCGCCGCGGCCTCCGCTCAGACGAAGCCGGCTTTGCGCGTGGAGCCCTGAGTCTCCTCCACCGCGCCGGCGAACACGTCTTGCAGGGAGAGCACGAAGAGCTCCCCCTTCTTCGTTTTGGCGTGCACGAGCCCCTGCTCCTGCCGCACGGCCTCGATACGCTGCACGCTGAGCGTCGCGCTGCCCGAAGAGACGTACAAGGTGAGGACCTTGCCCTCTGGCGAGGCGAAAAAGCCGCTGTCGTCCTTCTTGGCTCCGGAAGCTTCGATCAGCGCGGCAAAGTGTTCTAGGGTCATGGGCGCGGCTCCTCTTAGAGCAGGTTATGCTGAGCCCAGTAGCCCCGCGTCAAGCGCCATGCGACGCTCCGGGCCGCGGAACGCGTATGCCGGAGCCCAAAATCCTCGTAGAAGAGCTGGAAAAGAGCTTCGGTGAGACGCACGTGCTCAGCGGCGTGAACATGCGCGTCGAGGAGGGAGAGGTCGCGGTCATCATCGGCGGTTCCGGCGCCGGAAAGACCACCCTCCTTCGCGTCTTGGTCGGGCTGGACCGCGCGACGAGCGGGAAGGTCCTCGTCGCCGGAGTGGACTTGGCCGCGCTCTCCGAGCGGGACCTGAATGCCGCGCGGCGGAAATTCGGCATGGTGTTTCAGTACTCCGCGCTGTTGGACTCGCTGAACGTGTTCGACAACGTCGCCTTCCCGCTTCGCGAGCACAGCAAGCTCAAAGCCAAAGAAATCCGCGACAAGGTGCTGGATAAGCTCAAGGTGCTCGGGCTGGAGGGCACGAGCGAGCGCTTCCCGAGCCAGCTCTCGGGCGGCATGCGCAAGCGAGTCGGCCTCGCGCGCGCGCTGATGCTGGAGCCGGAGGTGCTCATGTACGACGAGCCGACGAGCGGCCTGGATCCCATCACCAGCCGCACCGTAGACGACATGATCTTGGAGACTCGCGATCGCTTCGGCGTCACGAGCGTGGTCATCTCCCACGACATGGGCGGCGCGCTACAGATCGCGGACCGCATCTTCGTGCTTTCGAAAGGCCGCGTGGCCGCATCCGGCACACCACGTGAGCTCGTGGACGGCGACAACGAAATCGTCGCGGAATACGTCCGCGCGAGCGGTATCGACGCCGCACGCCTGCTCACGGAGCGCGAAGCCCAAAAGGCTCGTCCCGCTCCCACTCAGGGATAGTCCTAGCCGCCGCGCGATGGTGTAGGCTTCGCCCCGTGACGGGTAAAACCATCTTGGTCACCGGTGCCGCCGGCTTCATCGGTAGCCACACGGCGAGCGCGCTCATCGAGCGTGGCGATCGCGTGGTGGGGCTGGACAACCTGAACGACTACTACGACCCCGCGCGTAAGCGTGTGAACCTGCAGGAGCTCGCGGCGCTGCCCGGCGCCGCCGAGCGCTTCACCTTCGTGGAGGGGGACATCCGCGATCGCGCCCTGCTCCGTAAACTGTTCGGCGAACACTCGTTCACGGCCGTGGCCCACCTCGCGGCCATGGCCGGCGTGCGCGTTTCCGTGGACGACCCGTGGCTCTACTACGACGTCAACCTCACCGGGACGCTCAACTTGCTGGATGCGGGCCGTGAGCACGGCCAGCCGAATTTCGTGCTCGCATCCACCTCATCGGCTTACGGCAACACGAAGGAAGTTCCGTTCGTGGAGACGGACTCGGCCGATCGTCCCCTCGCCCCCTACCCTGCCAGCAAGCGCTCGGCGGAGCTGCTGGGTCATTCGTACCATCATATTCACGGCACGGATTTCACCGCGCTGCGCTTCTTTACCGTTTACGGCCCGCGCGGCCGCCCGGACATGCTCGCCTACAAGCTGCTGGACGCGATGCGCCTCGGCGAGCCGATGCCTCTCTACAACGGCGGGCAGATGTACCGCGACTGGACCTTCGTGACCGACATCGTGCAGGGGGTCGTCGCCGCGACGGACCGGCGCCTCGGTTACGAGATCATCAATATCGGGCGCGGCGAGCCGGTGCTGCTCTCGGACTTCGTCAAAGGTATCGAAGCGCTGGCCGGCCGCACCGCGCCGGTGCGCGAAGAGCCGATGATGAGGGCGGACGTGAGCTACACGTACGCCAACATCGAGAAGGCGCGCGCCCTGCTCGGCTACGATCCCAAGGTGAGCGTGGCGGACGGCGCCCAGCGCTTTTATGACTGGTACTGCTCGGCCGTCGGCGAAGTAAGCAGTTAGCTCTGAGCGCGTGCCGCGAGCTCGTCCATCCGTACGCAGCCGTAACCTTGGTGTTTGAGCAAGGTCACCGCGGCGTCGATGGCGTCCAGCTTCTTCGACCACGGGATGCGAAGGTCCGGCTGATGTTTGGCCAGCTCGGCTAGACCATCATGCTGGTCTAGAGCATCAATGCCGTGGAGCTCCAAGTTGACGAACGGCTCGCCCAGCACCCCCTTGGCGAGTAGGCGCGCTCCGAGGGCGCCCAGCGTCGTGAGCGCGGTGCCGATGAAAGGCAGTCTGCCTCTGCGCGTCACTTGAATCGGTATTTCGAGAATGCCAGTGCCTCGATACCAGTAAGGCCGGCCCACGCGGTAGGGCCTGGTCGGCGCGCGCAGCACGTCCGGACTGCCCAAGATCGCTCTCGAAACGCGGCGCTGCGCGCTGAGCTTGGCGAGGGCCGCTGCCTTCAGCGCGTAGTACGGCGGACACGGGAAGACGGACGAATCGTAGGTGAGCCCGCTCTCGCGCGCCAAGTCCAGCAGCGTGTCCGTCACCAGGTAGCCGGGGGCGCGAAAACCGCGGACCTTGACCCGGGCTGCGCGCTCGACCGCCGTGACGCCACGCTCGATTTCGGCGCGCATCTCCGCGGCGGAGCGGCGAGTCAGATCGTAGTGGTGAGAAAAGGAGTGACAGCCCAGCTCGTCGCCGCGCAAGGCAAGTCGGCGTAGCGTCTCCGCCTGCACGGGAGCTTCCGCGTCTTCGCCGATCACGAACCAGGTGAGCGGCAGCCCGCGCTGGGTCGCCCAGTCGACCAGCCTCGGGACCGCTACCTGCAGCACGCGATCCGACGCCTCCCCTCGGGAGAGGCCGTGGATGGCTTCGTACTCGCTCACTCGATCCAGGTCGACGCTAACCGACAGCAGCATGACCGACCTCGGCGAGCAGGCGACGGTACTCGTGCTCCAGTGCGTCCCACACCTTCTCACGACGGAAGCTTCGCTCCACACGCGCCTGCGCGGCGGCGCCGTGACGCCGTCGTAGCGGCGCATCGTGCAAGTAGGCGGCGAGGGCCTGGGTCAGCGCCGCGACGTCGTGGAGCGGGACGAGCGTTCCTGTTTCACCATCCGCTACCGCATCGACGGTTCCGGTGGCGCGGAACGCGACGCACGGAACGCCGGCGGCGGCCGCTTCCAGCGGCGCGTTGGGGAACCCTTCGCGATAGGAGGGAAAAGCGAACACATCCATCAACGCGTAGTAGCGGCTCGGCTCGGGCACGAAGCCGGTCAGGTGTACTCCTGGGGTTTCTCGGAGGAGACGGGCGACCTCCACCGGAAGGGGATCGGTCTGGTCCTCGTCGCCGACCAGCAGCAAGTGGGCGTCCTGCCCGGCGGCGCGCAGCGCTTGGAAGGCTTGCAGCAGCTCGGTCAAGCCCTTGTCTCGCGCGAAACGTCCGACGAAGCCGATGACGGCCGCCGTCTCGGGAATGCCGCGGCTGCGTCGCTCGGCACGCGCCCACTCGCGCACGGGCGGCGTGAGCGCGAAGCGCGCGACATCCACCCCGTTGGAGGTCCCCGCTCCGGGCACCAGCGTTTTCTCGCGGGGCGCGCAACCGAGCGCCACGAACCGCTCCTGCAAGCTGCGACTGTTGCAGAAGACTCGGTGCGCCATGCCTGCCGACACGTGCTCCGTGAGCGCCAAAAGCAGCCGCCGCGCGCCGCGCGCGCCTTCGAAGCGGAGGCCCCGGAGCAGGTAGACGACGACGGGCACCCCCGCGAGGCGCGCGGCGGTGCAGCCGAGTAGGCCCGCTTTGGGCGTGCCGGCGTTCACCAAATCCGGTCGAAGCCGCCGCAGTAGCCAGATCAAGCGAGCCAGGGCGACGACGTCCAAAGCGGGGGAGATTTCGCGGCGCATGGGCACCGCGTGCACCTCCACGCCTTCTCGCTGCGCGACGCGGCTCAAGAGCTCTCCGGGCGCGGTGATGACCGAAACGCGAAATCCGCGGCGCTTCATCTCCCCGAGCTGCCCGTCCATCAAACGAAACGCAGTCAGTGGGTCGGTCGCGAGGTAGACGAGGTGAGGCGCGGCGCCCGCAGACGTGGATTGAGGGGACTTCACGGACCTCCCCAGGGACCTACGACGCGCGCGGGGACGCCCAGCGCCTTCACGGAGGCAGGCAAGTCCTTCACGACCGCGGCGCCGACTCCCACCATGGACCAGCTGCCAATGGAGACTCGGTTGCGCACGCTGACGCCCACCCCGAGGTGGGTGCCCTCCCCGACCGTGACCTCGCCTCCGAGCGAGACGCCCGGCGACAGGTGCGCGTACTCGCCGATGACGCCGTCGTGGTCGACGCGCACGCCGGTGTTGATGATGCACCCGGCACCGATGCTCGCGTCCACACCCACCACGCTCGACGCGAGCACCATGGCCCCCGCGCCGAGCCGCGCGCTGCGAGCTACCACCGACGAAGGATGAACGACGGTGGCGATCGGCACGCCGCCGTCTGCCAGCGCGCGCTGGAGCTCCTGGCGTTTACGGTTGTCACCCACCGCCACGACGACGCTCGCGTCCCGCGCACGGATGAACTCGGCGACGTCTTCGCTCGCCAGCGGGTGGACCGGCAGCCCGAGAAGCTCGGCGCGCGTCGGGCGCGCATCCAGGAAGCCTCGCACGCTCCACCCGGCTTCGATGGCCGCGTCCGCGACCACGCGGCCGTGCCCTCCTGCACCCAGCACGAACAGCACTCGAGTCATGCCTCGCTCGCTCCAACGAACTTCGGCATCGTGACCTCACCGTCGTGACTGATACCATCCCGCCACAGCACGGCTCGCACGGTCAGCCAGAGTATCTTCAGGTCGAGCTCGTTCGACCAGTTGTCGACGTACCAACAGTCGAGCTCGAACTTGCGCTCCCAGGTGAGCGCGTTGCGACCGTTGACCTGCGCCCAGCCGGTGAGCCCCGGCTTGACCGCGTGCCGCCGCGCCTGCTCCGCCGAATAGCGAGGCAAATACTCCATGAGTAAAGGCCGCGGGCCGACGAGGCTCATCTCTCCGCGGAGCACGTTCCACAGCTCCGGAAGCTCGTCCAGGCTACTCGCGCGCAGCCAGCGCCCGAAGCGCGTCAGTCGGACATGGTCGGGCAGCGGTCGGCCCTCCGCGTCCGTCGCGTCCAACATGCTGCGAAGCTTCAGGATCTCGAACGGCTCTCCGTCCTTGCCAGGCCGAACTTGCCGAAAAAGTACCGGCCGCCCCAGCCAGAGCGCCACCCCTCCCGCCGCCGCCGCGAGGCCCGGGGCCGCGACCATGAGCGCGGCCCCGGCACCGACGACGTCCATGATTCGTTTCAGAGCGAGCGAGCGCATCTACCCCACCGTAATGCAAGCCGTAGCGTTCGTGCGAGCGTACGAGCGCGTTAAATCTTGAATTTCGAGGCGGCCCCACGCTACCAATGACCCAACGTGAGCGCTCGACTCGCCATACCGCGCTGAATCATGCCTCTCAAGCGCAGTCTGAATCTCGTCCAGCGCTTGTTGCCGGAGGCGTCGCGAGGCGACGTCGTGCTCGCCTACCACCTCGTCGGCGCCGGCACCGGCGCGGTCGTGGATCTGCCCGTCCGTGAGTTCGAACGGCAGCTAGACCTACTCACCGAGCGCTTCCACCTCTGCACCCTGAAAGACTTGCTCGCTGCTCCCGCCGCGCCGCAACCCCGCGCGGTGCTGACCTTCGATGACGCGTACGCCAACTTCGTCGAGGTAGTCCTCCCCATCTTGGAGCGGCGGCGTATCCCCTCCGTGCTCTACGTTCCGATTGGCTTCGTGCAGGGCACCGCCAAAGCGCCGCTCACCGGCGCCGCGCTCCCGGCTTGCACCTTCGCGGACCTGCGCGCTGCGGCGAGCGCCGGAGTCGAGATTGGGTCCCACGGGGTCAACCACCTGAACTTACGACGCGCGTCGGACGCCGCGTTGACGGAAGAGCTCCGGCGCAGTCGGGAGGTCTTGGAGCAAGAGCTCGGCCGCGCCGTGCCGAGCTTTTGCTACCCGCAGGCCAAGGTGGATGCACGCGTCGAGCGCGCTACCGCTGTGCACTACGAGAGCGCGGTGGCGGCGGGTGGCCGACGTCACCTCGGCGGCAGACCTCACCGCATTCCCCGCTTTCCGGTGCGGCGCGACGAAGCTCGTTTCGAGCCGATGATCCGGTCTCGGCTCTGGCTCACGGAAGCCCTCGCGAGCGAGGTTCGGCAATGGCGCAGGTGAGCCGCCCCCCGCTGCGTATCTTCCACCTCATCAAGAGCCTCGGCCGCGGCGGCGCAGAGATGCTCCTGACGGATGCGCCGGCGGTTTCCGACCCTCACTCCTTTCAGTACGGCTTCGGCTATTTTTTGCCGCACAAGCGGGCCCTCGTCGCTGAGCTCGAGGAGAAGTTCGGTCATGTCATGTGCTTCCCCGCGAGCTCGGGGCTCGGCATGCTGGCGCAAGCAAGCAAGCTTGCTCGGCACCTTCGGGCGTGGCGTGCGGACGTGCTTCATTGCCACCTGCCCTTGGCCGGCGTCGTCGGGCGCTTGGCGGGGCGCCTGGCGAAGGTGCCCGTCGTCTATACGGAGCACAACGTGCTCGAGCGCTACCACCCCGCGACCCGCACTGCCGCGCGGCTGACTTGGCCGCTGCAGCGTCGAGTCATCGCGGTATCGGCAGACGTGAAGGCTTCGATCGTGCGCCGCTTCGGGGAGCGAGTGCCGGTGCAGGTCATCCTCAACGGCGTTTCCTTGGAGCGGTTTTCGCGAAACGAGGCCGACGGCGCGGCGCTCAGGGAGCGCTGGGGCATCCAGCCTGACGCCTTCGTGGTGGGTACCGTCGCGGTATTCCGCAAGCAAAAGCGCCTGGACGTTTGGCTGGAGGTCGCGAAGCGCGTAGCCGAGCGCGACCCCAAAGCGCGCTTTCTGCTCGTCGGTGACGGCCCGCTGCGCGCCGAGGTAGAGACTAAAGTTCGTGCGCTGGGCTTGGGCGCGCAGGTGATTTTGCCCGGGCTCGAGCCGCAGGTCGTCCCCTACCTCGCGGCGATGGACGCGTACTTGATGAGCTCGGATTTCGAGGGCGTGCCCATCGCGCTCTTGGAAGCGATGGCCATGCAGCTACCGCCGGTGGTGACCCGCGCCGGGGGCATCCCGGAGGTCGTCGAACACACCGTTAGCGGCCTGCTCCACGAGCGGGGCGACGCCGTGGGGCTCGCCGCGTCGCTCCTGCAGCTGCTCGAGGCTGGGCCAGAGGCGCGGCGCGCTATGGGGCATCGCGCGAGGGAGCGCATTGCCAGCGGATTTAGCACCGTGCGCATGACCCGTGAGCTGGAGGAGGTCTATCGCCGTGCCGCGCAAGGATGACGACCTCCAACTGCGCGTAGCGAACGACGCGGACTTGCCGTCCGTGCTCGAGCTCATGCGTCAAGCGCTGGGCGAGGGCAACATCCCTCGAACGCGCGAGTTCTTCGACTGGAAGCACCGGGAAAGCCCCTTCGGGCCGTCGCCGATCTGGTTGGCCGAGGAGCGCAGCCGGCTCGTTGGGCTGCGCATCTTCATGCCGTGGCGCTTCCGCTGGGGCGCTGGCCAAGAGAGCCGCGCCGTGCGCGCGGTAGACACGGCTACTCACCCTGATTTCCAGGGGCGCGGCATCTTCAAGCGGCTCACGCTCGAGTTGGTCGAGCAAGTGCGCCGGGATGGCGTCGATTTCATCTTCAACACGCCCAACGAGAAGAGTCGTCCCGGGTACCTGAAGATGGGCTGGTCCATAGCCGGCGTCGCGCCGCTGTTCGTTCGCCCCGAAGCGAGCTCGAGGCTCGTGTTCAAAGCGCTTCGCATCAGCCGCGCTCCCGCGAGCGCGGAGGTGAGCGGCGGCTCCGAGCTAACGCGGTGGCTCGCCGAGGCGGACGGTCACGGCCTCATGGCTCGCGCCGCGACCGCGAGCTCGCCGCGGCATTATCGAACGCCCAAGTCGCTTCAGTACCTCACCTGGCGGTACGTGCGCTGCCCCGCCGCGACTTACCATGGGGCGACGCCGGACCCAGAGCGGGCTCTCGTCATCTACCGCGTGCGGGAGCGAGGCGGCTTGCGCGAGCTCTCGATTTCGGAGCTCTTGTTCGAGCCGACCCGGGCCGGCGTGAGCGCAGCGGTCAAGGCCCTGTCCGAGGCACGAGCGCGGGCGCGGGCCGACTACGGCCTGGTAGCGTTCGAGCGCAGCGCACTGCAAGCTTTGGTGCTCACGCGGGCGGGCTTCATGCCAGTGCCGGGCCGCGGCCCCCTCCTGACGACCAATGCTCTGAGGCCAGACGCGGCCGCTCCCAACCGCGCGGACGTGCGGAGCTTTCGTACCTCCATCGGCGATCTCGAGCTTTTTTGATGCAAGTGCGGAGTCACGCTTGAAGATTTTGTTCGTCGTCGACAACCTCGGCGCCGGCGGCGCAGAGCGCTCCCTGCAGGAGCTGCTAGTACCTTTCGCGCGCTCCGGCATCGTGCCGATCGTGGCTTGCTTCAGTCGCCGACGAGAGGGCGTGGAGCACCTCCTGAAGGACCACGACGTCCGGTTCCTTCCTGGCGCGCGACGAGCCGCGCAAATGCGCGAGCTCCGCCGTATCGCGCGTGAAGAGCGAGTGGACCTCGTACACACGACCCTCTTCGAGGCGGACGTGTTCGGCCGCCCGGCGCTGCTCGGCCTGGGCGTGCCCATCGTTACCAGTCTGGTCAACATGCCGTACGAGCCGGCGCGGCTCCAGCACGACCGAAGAGTCAACGCGGTCAAGCTCGGGGCTGCGCGCGCGCTCGAGATCGCGACCGGCTTCGCTTGCGCGGATCACTTCCACGCGATCAGCGAGGCGGTCAAGGACGCCGCGGCCGAGCGGCTGTGGATCCCGCGGCGAAAGGTCAGCGTGGTGCTGCGAGGCCGGGATCCAGGGCGGCTTGGGCGTCGCTCGTCGGCGCGCCGCCAGCGCGTGCGCGCGGAGCTTGGCCTGGCCGACGACTCACCCGTCGTCATCAGCGTGGGGCGTCAAGAGTTCCAAAAGGGTCACGGCTTCTTGATCGAGGCGATGGCGCAGGTCCGGGCGGTAAACCCGGCGGCCCAGCTCCTCATCGTCGGGAGAGCCGGCAGCGCGACGGACTCCCTGCGCGAGGCGGCGAGCAAGCTGGGAGACGGCGTTCGGTTTCTGGGCCACCGAGAAGACGTTCCGGACTTGATGGCGGCCGCCGACGTCTTCGCCCTACCTTCACTTTGGGAAGGCCTCGGCTGCGTGCTGATCGAAGCGATGGCGCTCGAGCTGCCCATCGTCGCGAGCAGCCTCGCGCCCGTGAAGGAGGTCGTGCTCGAGCACGCGACGCTCGTCCCGCCAGCGCAGGCGGGGCCGCTCGCGGCGGCCCTGAGCCGCACGCTAGGCGGAGGCTCGGACGTAGAAGCCCGCGTCGTGGCCGCGCGCCGGCGCTTCGAGGACGCCCTCACCATCGACAAAAGCGCGGAGCAAATGCGGCAGCTGTTCGAGCGAGCTCGGCGCGAGCATGCGGCTTCGGGACGCGCATGAGCTCGCCTCCGCTCGTCTTGCACGTGCTCCCTTACGACCTACCGCGCGGCGCGCAGCGCTACGCGCGCGATATGCGCTCTCGGCTGGACGGGCTAGGCGCGGCGCACCGCACGCTGTGCCTATTCGAGTCGTCACGGGTGGCGCTGCACGCCGATTTCGAGTTATCGATTCGCAAGACCGGACTCGCCCGCTTGGGGCTCGAACCGCGCGCGCTCGTGGCGCTCGCCTCCAAGCTCGCAGAGCTTCGCCCGGCCGTGGTCGTCGCTCATGGGAGTGAGCCGCTCAAGTACTTGGCCGCGCTGCCGAAGCGCGCCAAGCTCGTCTACTACAAGATCGGCGTCGTCCACCCGAAGGCGCGCGCGCCGCTGCGTCGAGCCGCACACGCCGCGCTGCTCCGCCGTGCGGACGTGGTCGCGGGGGTGAGTCAAGAATGCCTGGACGAAGCGCGTGACCTCTTCGCGGTTCCGGAGCGCCGCCTCGCGCTCATCCAGAACGGTCGCGATCCAGCCGTTTTTCGGCCCGCACCCAAGCTCTCGTCCCTGCCGGCGCTGCTGTTCGTGGGTCACGTTTCCGCGAGCAAGCGGCCCGGCTCGTTCATCGCCACCGTGCGCGCTTTGCGCGAAGCGGGCGTGGAGTGCCGCGCTCTCTTGATCGGAGACGGCCCCTTGCTCACGGATCTGAGCCGCGACGCCGCGGCCGCGAACGTCACGTTACTCGGAGCGCGGCAAGACGTTCCGGACCTTCTACGCCAAGGTGACGTGTTCGTCTTCACCAGCGTCGCCGACGGCGAGGGCATGCCGGGCGTGTTCATCGAAGCCGGCCTCTCCGGCCTCCCCATCGTGACCACGGACGTGCCGGGCGCTCGCTCCTGCGTGGTCGACGGCGTCAGCGGCTACGTCGTGCCCATCGACGCTCCCGCGCAGCTCACCCGCCGGGTCCGCGAGCTGCTGGAATCCCCGTCGCTGCGAGAAGCCATGGGCGCCGCCGCGCGGGCCCATTGCGTGCAAAATTTCAGCTTGGACTCCAGCGTCCAGGCCTGGTCAGCCTTGCTGCAGCGACTCCTCGCGACCTAGCTGGCGGGCCTCTCCGCGCTTCCGCGAGGCTGGCCGCGAGAAGGGCGAAGCACGTTCGATCGCTCCTCCAAGACCACGTTTCGCCCTCAAGGGTGCCGCAGGCGCACGGGCGCCTGCGACGTGGAATCGACGTTTGCCGGCCCCTGGCCCCAGTGAGCTTGAACGGAAGCCCTTTCCCGCGCTACGAAGGAGCTTGGACCGACGCCCCCAGCCGGTCCGTCTGCGCCAGCTTGCCGATGTCCGAGTGGATCCCGTTCATCATCGTCGCGGTCGTGGCCCTGCCCTCGGGCATCCTTTGGGCGCAACGTCGCTTGTCGCCGCAGATGGTCTCCGTGTTCACGTGGGGGCTAGTCCTGCACATGAGCGGCAGCGTGGCGCGGCTGCAGGTGATTGAGCAGCTCTACTCGGGCGTGGGCGACGCCAAGATGTATTTCGAGACGGCTCGCATCTACGCAGACCAGATCCGCTCTTTGGACTTCGGCTTCGTCCTCGGCGAAGGAACGATCAGCGGCAAGTGGTGGGGCACGCAATTTATTTGCAGCGTAACGAGCTTCGTCGTCTTCCTGACCGGTGAAAGCTTTCAAGCAGGCTTCCTCGTCTTCGCGCTCTTGTCTTTTCTGGGCCTCGTGCTGTGCGTGCGTGCGTACGGCACGGCCTTCGGACGGCAGGCAGAGTTGAACTTCGCACGGTGGGTCTGGTTGTGGCCGTCCTTGTGCTTTTGGCCCTCGAGCATCGGCAAGGACGCGCTCATGGTGCTCGGCGTCGGTCTCGCCAGCTACGGTTACGTGGGGACCGGTGCGGCGCGGCGGTGGGTAACGCTCGCCGCGGGCATCGCCTTGTGCGCTGCGATTCGTCCACACGTGGCGGCCGTCATCGCCGGCTCCGTCTTGGCCGCAGAGTCCGCGTCGCGAGGCTCCTTCACCAACGTCCGAAGAGTGACCGGCGTGCTGTTGGCAGCGGGACTCGCGATCTACAGCATCCGCGCGGGACTGAACCAGATGGGCCTCGGGGACGCTGATCTCGACGGTCTCCAAGAGCAGTTCGACTTCCGCGCCGGTCAAACGGAGCAGGGCGGCAGCCGCATCGCGATCGCCTCCGGCTGGAGTGCAGTCCCAACCGCCATCGTTACGATTCTGGCGCGCCCGTTTCCTTGGGAAGCGCGTGGAATTGCCATCCTCAGCGCCGCGGAGATGACGATTTTCTGGGGGATCGCGCTCGTCCAATGGCGACGGATCTGGCCCTTCATCAAGGCTTGGCGTGACAGCGCCTTCACTCGATTCGCGGCCCCATTGACCTTCGGCATCGCGCTCATGTACGGGCTCGCCTTCGCCAACCTAGGTATCATCGCTCGCCAGCGCAGCATCATCTTGCCGTTCATGTTGTCACTCTTGGCTGCGATCAAGCTCACCCGAGCCAGCGCAGTCGTCGCTCCAACCCCGGTCCTGTCCCCGGCACGGGCCTCGTTCCGGCCATGACGACGGTCAGGGTCCACCCTCGCTTCGTCGTTCCGTACTACTCGATGTACCTCGAGGGTCTCGTTCGCTTGTTCGGCGACGGGTCCATTCGCTACGACGGACGAGACTTTCCGGACTCCACCGAATTCAACGACGGCTTTGCCTTCACGATCGAGAGCGGCGCTGGCCGCGACAAGCGCCACGGTCGCTTTTACATCTCGGCCAACGACTTCGCCCGCGTAGACGGCGTAGCGCTCGACTGGTGCGATCGCTACGGCATCGTGAACGCTGCGCCGGCAGAGGATTACCCGGACAAGCTGCTGGCACTCGGCCCGAGCTTCGGGATCCGCCAGTGGGGCTCGCTGCGCGGCACGTACCGGGACGTCGCGGAAATCTTCGCGCGGATGAGGTATCCCGCGCGGGAGCTCTACCGCCGCCTCCGAGCGATGCGCGGGTACTTTTTCGAGCGCCTCTCGGAGCAAGAGCTATTACCCGGGCAATCCGACGCCAGCTACGTCTACTTCGTCGCATGGCCTTGGCAGAAGCACGCGGATGTGAACCCACCGCGCGCCCGCTTCATGCGCGCCTGCCGGGACCTTCCTACGATACATTTCGAAGGCGGCTTCTCCCCCAGAAGGCGCGGGGCGATGCCCGAGCTCGACGAGATAACCGCGGAGCGGCACTATCCTTATCGTGAATGGGTCGCGCTCACGCGTCGCTCGGCCGCCGTGTTCAACAACGCCGCCGTCCACCAGTGCCTCGGCTGGAAGCTCGGAGAATTCCTCGCTCTGGGGAAGGCCATCGTGTCGCTGCCTCTCACCCGCCGCGTCCCCGGGGAGCTAGCTCACGGTGAGCACGTCCATTTCGTCGCTGACGACGAAGAGGCCATGAAGGATGCCGTCGAGCGCATCACGCGTGACCACGACTACCGGAAGCGACTCGAGCGAGGCGCTCGTGCCTACTACTTACAATACCTATCGCCGCAGCGAGTCGTGAGCCGGCTGGTCAGCGGCCAATTGTCGGGTTAGCGTGCCGCATGGCTGCGGTTCCGCATCGGGAAGCGACACTCACCTACTGGCTGAAAAACGCGGCCTACCTGACCGGTCTCCCGGGCTATGCCGCCGCCGTGCGTTTGGCCGGCGTTCGCGCCAAAACGCCTAACGATTGGCTCGCGGTCACGAAGCGTCTCCGCCTGCGCGGCTATAGCCTTCGTGCTCACCAGGTGGATGAGGAAATCCTGGGCCTGATCGGCGAGCTGCGCGAACGCAAGGTGGAGCGCGTCGTTGAGATTGGCACCGCGCGCGGCGGCACCTTGTTCCTCCTGCTGCGGAGCCTCTCGCCCACCGGTCGCTTCGTCAGCGTGGATCTACCGAGCGGGCCGTTCGGCGGCGGCTACCCGCACTGGAAGGCACTTCTGTTCCGCTCACTCGCTCGCCGAGGGCAAAGCCTGAGCCTGCTCCGGGGTGATTCGCACCTGGAGGAGACGCGCGAGCGAGTCTCTCGAGCCCTGGACGGTCCAGCGGACTTCATCCTCATCGATGGCGATCACTCGTACGAAGGCGCGAAGCGCGATTTCGAGCTGTACCGACACCTGCTCGGCGAGCGCGGCTTCCTCGCTTTTCATGACATCGTGCCCGGGGCGACCGAGAAGGTTGGCGGCGTGCCGCAGCTCTGGCAAGAGCTCAAGGCCCAGTTCGAGCACCGTGAGATCGTCAAGAGCTGGGACCAGCGGGGCTACGGCATTGGGGTGCTGTACCCGCGCGGCAGGCCCTGACACGGCTACAACGGCTTACGGCTGACGAAGACGTCCACGAACGCACCGCTAATGCCACGGTTGGCGTCGTCCAAGCGATGGACTTCGGTAGTCGTGCCGGCGGCGCCGTCAATCACCTCGAGCAACTCCCGCCCCCACTCGGTTACGACCAAGGACCGAGCCTGAGGTTTGATTGGGTTACCGTGGTAGTCCGGCGGCAACAAGTATTCAACGGACCCACTCGCGTCACGGCGGGCACGTACGACCGTCGGTCGCCAGTAGTACCAGGGTACGGTAAAGACATGCAGCCCTCCGGGCTTCAGCGTTCGCGTGATTTCTCTCAAGGCCTGACGTGCGTCGAAGACGTGCTCGAGCACGTCCTGCGTTACGACGAGGTCGAACGAACCGTCCGCGAAGGTCTGCCGCTCCAGGTCCTGGCATACGAAATCTCCGCGGACCGCGCCCGGCGCTAGATCGTCATAGTAGTGTGAGGCGACGTAACCCTGGCACTCGCGGCGGAACTTCTGCAGCAGCGGCGAGCCTGGCGACGACTCGTGAAACGACGCGCTCCGCCAAGTCGGAAGCTGCTCATTGAGCACCGCCATCAACGCACGGTTGCGAGGTCGACTCCCGCAGCGGCTGCACAGGAGGTCTCCGCGGATCCAGGGACCCCTCAGAACGAAGATCGTCTTTCTTTCACAGACGTCGCAGGTACCGCGCATGTAGCCGCGACCGAGCATCTGCCCGAGTAACTTAGATATTCTACGGAGTCGCATCGTCAGAGCGGCTCGATCGAGTAGCGGGCGAAGACACAGCCATAGTCCGCGTTCTTGTAGCGAGAGAACTCGGAGCCAGTCTCGACGACGTTGAACGGCATGATATCCTCCTGGAGGTCGTAATTCCGGACTCCAGGCTTGTTGATGCACATGAGCCACGAATAGCGACCCGGCGTCAGGAACACCGCGGGCAACACGACGTTCAAGCGGATCGGCTCACCAGGTCCGCGATAGTGTGGAGCCAGCTTCTCGTGGATCGTGAACACGGAGCGCTTGAGCTTGTCCATGGCGCGCATCGCGAGCTCCAGGTCATCCGCCCATTCGTTCAAGGCGAGCTCGACTCGAACGACGACCTCTTCGTCGTAGCGATAGTCAGCACGGCGCGAGCCCTGACGATCAGACATGTGGACGAGCACGAACTGGTTCGTGCCGGGCTTTGCCTCTTTCTCGATGCCACCGATGGCTTCTTCGTCGAGACGCACGTACCGGTCGACCACCTCCGACGTCTCGCCGCTGGCGACGATACTACCGTGGTCTAGCAAGATGGCCTTATTGCAGAGCCGCGCGATGACACCGGTATTGTGGCTGACGAACAACACCGTCCGTCCGCCCTCGTTGCTCACCTGCTCCACCTTCCCGAGGCACTTCTGCTGGAACGCCGCATCTCCGACCGCCAACACCTCGTCGACGATGAGGATCTCGGGATCTAGATGCGCGGCCACCGCGAACGCGAGCCGAACGTACATGCCGCTGCTGTACCGTTTGACCGGCGTGTCCAAGAACCGTTCCACCTCGGCAAACGCGACGATCTCGTCGAACTTGCGTCGGACCTCTTCGCGGCTCATCCCGAGTATCGCGCCGTTCAGGTACACGTTCTCGCGACCGGTCAGCTCGGGATGGAAGCCGGTACCGACCTCCAACAGCGACGCAACCCGGCCGCGGATCGTCACCTTACCGGAGCTAGGCTCCATGATCCGGCTCAAGACCTTGAGGAGTGTGCTCTTCCCCGCTCCGTTGCGACCGATGACACCCAAGCGGTCCCCACCCGCGAGCTCGAAGCTCACGTCCCGCAAAGCGTGGAACTCCTCACGAGTGGCCTCGCCCTCACTTCGCTCACCACGTAACGTTCGCCGCACCTTGTTGGCGATCAAGTCACGCATGGTGCGGTTTCGCTCTGCGCGCCGGTGAGCCCTCTGGTTGATGATGAACGTCTTGCCGAGTCCTTCGGCGACGATCACGGGCTCGCTCACAGGATCTCTATCTCCGGGAAGGGGAAGATCATTTTCCCCCCTTGCTCGAGGAAGGCCTTCTCTCGCTCGAGGATGCCGTTCTTGAAGTGCCACGGCAGCACCAAGAAGAAGTCCGGCTTCATGGCGCGCGCCTCCGCCTCGGAGACGATGGGAATGTGCGTGCCCGGCGTGACGCGGCCGAACTTGTCCTCGTTGACCTCGGCGATGACTGGTACCTCGGCGGGCGTCAGCCCGCAGAATTGCAGAAGGACGTTGCCCTTCGTGGAGGCGCCGTAGCCGAAGATCTTCTTTCCCTCCTGCACGAGAGAATGAATCAAGCGTCGCAAATCCTCGCGGTGGCGGAAGACGCGCTCCTCGAACTGGCGGAACGGCCGCGGTGAGTCCAGGCCCATCCGTCGCTCCTGCTCCAGGAGCCATTCGATGGTCGCGGTCTCTGGTTGATACGGAGCGTCCGCCCGCGCGGCAGTGACGGCGAAACTACCGCCGTTGATGGCGTTGACCTTGACGTCGATGATCCGCAGCCCCGCCTGCTCGACAATCCACTTCACCACGCCGAGCGAGTAGTACTCGATGTGCTCGTGGCAAACGGTGTCGTAAGAGTTCGTGCGTAGCATCGCCGGCATGTAGCTCTGCTCGAAGTGCCAGACGCCGTCGTCGGCAAGTACGGAGGCGACTTGCCGCGAGAAGTCCACCGGGTTCTCCAGGTCGTAGAACATGGCGATCGACGTCACCACGCGCGCCTTCCGCGAGCTGACTTGGTCGAACTTCTGGCTCGAGAAAAAATCCGGTACGAGCTGGATGTCCTCGGGATAGTACTGCGCGAACTTCTTACCCGTCGGGTCGATACCGATGCGCGTGAGGCCGGAGGTCGAGTAAGAGCGCAGGAGGGTGGAGTCGTTGGACCCGATGTCCAAGACGACGTCGCCGGCGCGCGGCTTGACGAGAGCCTCCAGACTGCGGACTTTGCCCTGGAGGTGGCGGACCATGGACTGGTTCAACCCGGACCGGTAGCCGTAGTTGCTGCCGTACATCTCCTCTGGGTCGTAGCTGTGATTCAGCTGGAGCAGACCGGAGTCCGGACACCACACGAGCTCGAGCGGGCCTGCGGTCAACGGCTCGGAGGCGCTCGACGGAAAGACTCCAGACAGCGCTTGCGTCCCCAAGTTGAGGACGCTGATCAAGTGTTTGCTGCCGCTCGCGCGGCACGCGTCGACCTGAACGTACGGTGTTTTCGACATGGATCGGCGGCACCTTAAGCCAGCCGCGAGGGCAATGGAAGCGGCCGCCCCCGGCCAAGGTTCGCAACCGCGATCAAGAGCAGCTTGCTCAGAAACCGCCGGATCACTACGATGGCGCCCATCTTGAGCTGGCAGTGTTACGGTGCGCGCAGTTCCCCACCCCGCGCCATTTCGCCACAAAAAACCTACGGTTTCCGGTGATGGTGGCGAGTCCTAGGGCGCTCATCACGGGCATCACCGGACAGGACGGCTGGTACCTCGCCAAGCACTTGCTCGAGCTGGGCCACGAGGTGGTTGGGACCTCACACCGCGAGGGTGTCAACGCGCTAGAGGTCGAGGGCAGCTCGGTGCGCGTCGTTACCCTCGCGGACACGCTGCAGCCGACTCTGCGCGCCCTGCTGGCCGTGGAACGCCCGGAGTTGGTCTTCAACCTCGCCGCGCGCGCCTCGAGCGCGCAGCTTTTCGACGATCCGCTTGCGACCGCTGAGGTGAACGGCTTGCAGGTCGCGTCCTGGCTGGAAGCCATTCGCTTGGAGAGCCCGCAAACACGCTTTTGCCAAGCCTCTAGCAGCGAAATCTTCGCCGGCGCGGCGGTATCCCCTCAGGATGAGACCACGCGGCCGGTGCCGTGCAGCGCGTACGGCGCCGCGAAAGCCTACGCGGATCACCTGGTGAACGCCTACCGCCGCACCCATGGCCTCTTCGCCTGTTCGGCCGTACTCTACCCGCACGAGAGCCCGCGACGGCCCGTCCACTTCTTGATGCGTAAGGTCACTCATTCCGCGGCCCGCATCGCGGCCGGGCTGGACCGCGGCCTCGCGTTGGGCGACTTGGACGCGACCCGGGATTGGGGCTACGCCGCCGACTACATGGAGGCCTTGCGACTGATGCTGGCCGCGAAGGACCCTGAGGACTTCGTGATCGCTAGCGGAGGCGCGCACACCGTCCGCGACGTGTGCCAGGTTGCGTTCGCGCGCGTCGGTTTGGACTTTCGCGAGCACGTCACGACGGACCCGCGGTTCCAACGCCCGAAGGAGGCGGTCCCGCGCATTGGCGATGCGAAAAGAGCCCGGGAAACGTTGGGCTGGGCCCCAAGCCTCAGCTTCGAGCAATTGGTAGACCTCCTGGTGGACGCCGATTGCGCCGCGCTCCGATAGGAAAGCAGAAGCATAGTGAGACACGTCGTCCTGCAAGCCGGTCGCTCGGACCGAGAGTACTTCCGAGACCTGTGGCGCTACCGCGAGCTGCTCTACATGCTGGCTTGGCGCGACATCTCCGTCCGCTACCGCCAAACGCTCATCGGTATTGCCTGGGCCGCGCTGCGGCCGCTCATCGCAACGGTGGTGTTCAGCGTCGTGTTCGGCCGCATCGGCAAGTTCCCTTCCCCCGGCATTCCTTACCCGGTGTTGGTGCTCAGCGGAATGCTCCCCTGGCAGCTCTTCAGCTCCGCCTTGAGCGAAAGCGGCCGCAGCCTCGTCACGAATGCCAACCTGATCACGAAGGTGTACTTCCCTCGCCTGCTCATTCCCGGCAGCAGCGTGATCGCCAGCTTGATCGATTTCGCCATCTCGGCCGTCATGCTGGTGGGCCTCATGCTGTACTTCGGCGCCGCTCCCGGCTGGCAGATCGTGTGCCTACCGGCCTTCATCGTGCTCGCGCTGATGACCTCCGCGGGCGCCGGCATCTGGAGCGCCGCGCTTTCGGTGCGGTACCGCGATTTTCTCGTGGTGGTGCCCTTCTTGCTTCAGCTCGGCCTGTATTTGTCGCCGGTCGGCTTCAGCAGCAGCGTGGTGCCCGCCGAGTGGCGGCTACTCTATTCATTGAACCCGATGGTCGGAGTCATCGACGGCTTTCGTTGGTGCCTGCTCGGCGGGAACGTCCCTCTTCAGCCGCTACCGTTGGCCGCCTCGGCGGTACTCAGCCTCTTCGTGTTCGTCACGGGCGTGCGCTACTTCCGCAAAGCAGAGCGTGAGTTCGCGGACGTGATTTGAGCGCGTCTCAGGCCAGGCCCACGCGCTGCAGAACGCCGCGCGCGGCGCGCAGACAGCCCCTCACCGCGTCGGCAGAGCGCGTCGGCACCGCCAAGACGAGGAGCGGCGCGAGCAGCTCCGGGCGCCGCTTGGCTCGGGGCGCCACGAACCGTTTGAAGCTCTTCCAATCGTAGGTACCGGCGGCGCGCGCACGCAGCATGCGGGCCGGATTTTTCCACGGCTCCACGTCCACGATCCGAGCTCGACGGGCCTCCGCGATCCAACTGAAGGACCAGATGAGCCGCGGCCATTTGTGCATCCAGATCTCGAACCAGCGGGGGATCCAGTTGCCAACGCCGTTGCGTATTTTGACCAGCGGCTCACGCAGCACGCGGATAGGGCCAGGAATGCGCGACTGGAACAGCACCCCGACGTGCGGAAATTCGTAGCCGTAGTAAGCGCGACGCTCGCGCTCGAGCCAGAAGCTGCGCTTCATCACCACGACGCCGATGAACGTCAGGTGCCAAATGCAATCCGAGAAGAAAGCTTCTGTGTCTTGCGGCGCGTATTGCTCCTGACCCACCGCGGGGAGCCGCCGCTCCTTCTCGAGGACGGTGTAATCCTTGTTGTAGACCGCCGCGTCCATGATGAGGACGAGAGGCTGCTCCCGCAGCACCTCCAGCACACGCTCCACCGCGCCGGGAACCAACAAATCATCGTCGGCGAACAGCCAGATGTACTCGCCGCTAGCCTCTTGCACCGCGCGGTCGTAGT
This sequence comes from Myxococcales bacterium, assembly GCA_004193285.1. Lineage (GTDB taxonomy): Bacteria > Myxococcota_A > Polyangia > Polyangiales > Polyangiaceae > PMG-095. Next base: position 63,756 of record SECP01000005.1, read on the forward strand.
CCGCGTCCAGCCCCGAGTTTTGCTCCGGGCGAATCAGCCGAAGCTGCGGGTAACGGGTCGCGACCTCGCTCACTACTGCGACTGTCTCGTCCGTGGACGCGCCGTCTACCACGACGACTTCCACATCGGCCCGCGCTTGTCCGAGGATGCACTCGAGTGTCTCCCCGATCGAGTGCGCGCGGTTTCGCGTGGTGATGCAGACCGAGAGCCGCACTCAAGCTCCCCCGCCCGACCGGCGAGCTTCCACCCAGCGGCGGAGCTTGTGCGCAGCGCGCTTCACGCTGACGACCGGCTTTTTCAGTCTGCCGAGTAGGCTTGCCTCCGCCAGACGCGACTCCAAAAGCTCGATGCGGCGCTGGTAGATGAAGGGCACGTAGTCGTCGAAAACATTGGGCGGCAACGAGAGCGCCGGGACGAGCGCTTCGTCCTCGCGCCGGACGTAATAGCGATTGAGCCCGTCGAAGACGGCAAACAAGTAGCCGTGGTTCACGATCAGCGACTCCCAGCGTTCGTGGGTCGGCTCGGTGCTATTCGGACGCGTCGCCTCGACGACGATGACGCGCGGCCGGAAGCGCTCGAAGTCCGCGCCCGCCAGCACGGACGCCTCGTGGCCCTCTACGTCCACCGACATGAAATCGATGGTGCGGCCGGCGGCGTGCTCTTCGCAGATGCTTGCGAGCGTGAGCACGGGGCAGCTGACCTCGCGAAACTCGAACCCCTTTTGGCGGTGCTCGGCGACCTCTTCCAAAGTGAACGTGGACATGCCCGAGACGCCTCCGAGCGCCTCGTAGAGCGTGAGGGTCCCCGCCTGCGAGCTGCACCCCACGTTGAGAGTCGTGTCGCGTGGCCGGGCGGCGCGGATGCGCTCGTACTGGGCCGGCAGAGGCTCGACATTGATCCCTGACCAGCCGCTGTCATAGAAGTGCTTGGTCAGCGAGAACGTGACGGGATGATTGGCTCCCACGTCGATGTAGAAGCCGGTTGCTTGACCGGCGAACGCGCGTCTGAGGCGCACGTCCTCGGCGTTCTGTGCGTACGAGGTCCAGGCCAAATTTGCCTTCCGTTTCGAGGCGGACCCTAGCACCCTCGCTGGCTCGCATCCAGCGCGCGGCGGGTCGCTTCCAAGTAAGCGCGACCCCACTTGCGATCCGGCTCCAGATGATTGCCCTCCGCCCACTCGTTCCACGCATTGACGATGACGAAGTCTTCGTCGGGACCGAAAGGCGTGAACCGTTCCAGCGTCGTACGCAACCAACGTTCGTAGAGCGCGGGGGTGCTGCCGATCCAGACGTTCGCGCTACGTGATGGCGCACGACGAGCCGAGTTGTCCCAGGCCGGCGTCACGCAAGGAAAGCGCTTGTAGGGCGCCGCCTCGCGCGCAAGAGCTCCCTCCACTAGCCGCGCGTAGTCACGCACGTGGTGCCGGCGAAAAGCAGCCGGGGCCAAAGTGCGAAGGCGCCCCCGCAACCATGTTGGGAGCGGCGGGCCTGCGGTCCCGGTGCGCGGCTGAAACTCGCAGGCGGCGTCGAAGCCCTGCCCGGTCAAATCCGGTGTTTCGCTGGGATGATTGCCCTCTACCCAGGACAGATAGAGACCTGGCAGGCCAGCCGACTTCGCCTCTTGCTGCCACAGCCGGACTGTCTCGGGCAGGTGATGAATGTGCTGAGCGCGGTAAAAGAACACGACCGGCTTACCAGCCACGGTGATGTAGCGAGGGTCCTTCAAGTAAGGCAGCAGCCAGCGGATGTGCTCGCGATCGTCTTCTAGAGAGTAGCGCTGCTCGAGCAGCAGCTCCTCCGTGCTGCCGGTCCAGGTACGGCTCCAGTTGTGGTTGGCCCAGCAAATACAGAACGGGAGATCCGGCTGCCTGCTCTCCAGCACTTCCCGAAGTGGCCGCTCGAGCAGCAACCGCCCCTCGAACCAGTAGTGGTAGTAGATGAACCCGTGGATACCGTGGGACCGTGCGAGCTCGGCCTGCGCCTTGCGCGTTTCCGGCAAGCGCAGGTCGTAAAACCCCAGCTCCCCCGGCAGATGCGGCTGGTAGTGCCCCGGGAACAGCGGCTTGGCCTTCGCTACGTTGTTCCACTCGGTGAAACCTGCCCCCCACCACGCATCGTTTTCTGGGATGGGGTGATATTGCGGCAGGTAAAACGCCAAGAGTCGGGTCATGCTCGGCCCGAACCATAGGCCATGCCTCCGCGATCCAACAACCCCCGGTCCGGGCGCGTTGCCATCATTTGCTCCAACAACGGCAGCAACTGCCTCGGCCGATCGCTCCTGCTTGCGGACCTCTTGCGGCCGCAATGGGATGCGTCCGTCGTAGGAGTGCAGACGACGGCGCGCCCTTGGGAACCGGGCGCATCCTTCGACGTGCCGGTGCGCTCGTTCCCGATCCGCTCCGCGGCGCAGCTTCCGAACGCGGTCGCGTGGCTGCGCAAGGAGGTTCAGGGCGCGCGCGTCATCGTCTGCAAACCGAAGCCGACGAGCCTCGGCCTCGCCCTCGCAGCGGGCGTGCGGCCGAGCCAGGCCGTGCTCGACGTGGATGATTGGGACTTGGGTTTCGGTGACGCTCCAGGCTCGCGGGGGGAGCTGTATCGACGCGCGCCTTATTACCTGAAGACCCTGCTGCATCCGGGGCGATTCAACAGCTATTTGGGCGTCCGCGCGGCGTTCGGTCTCATCCCCGCTTTCCCCCATCGCATCGTGTCCAACGGCTGGTTGAGGCGCAAAGTCGGCGGCGAGCTGCTACCGCACGTGCGCGACAGCAGCATGTTCGATCCTGCAGGCGTGGACCGCGAGCAGCGCCGCGCCGCCCTCGCACTGTCGGCGCGTCCGTGGGTCGGGTTCATCGGCACCATTCGCCCGCACAAGGGCATCGAGGATCTGATTGCCGCGCTTTCGCAACTTGGCGGCGTGAACGCGCCGGGCCTGCTGCTGGCGGGGCTCAGCGCGGAGCACGTCGCGGAAGAACGAGCCTTGCTCGCGGCCGCGCAAGAACGGCTCGGCGAGGACCGCGTTCGCTTCGCTTACAAATTTCCCTTCCGGGAGCTGCCGAGCTACCTCGCGGCTCCGGACGTGATCTGCATCCCGTCGCGGCCCGGAGCCACCTCCGCTGGTCAGATCCCCGCGAAGTTGTTCGACGCCTTGATGATGGGCAAGCCGCTCGTGATTTCGGACGCGCACGACACGAGCGACGTGGACGCGGACGCAGCGGTTCGATTTCATGCCGGCGATGTCTCGGACCTCGCTGCCAAGCTGCAAGATCTGTGTGGCTCTCCGGCGCATCAAGAGCGCCTCGGCGCCCGCGCTCGCGCGGTCGCGCTCGAGCGCTTCGACTACGCGGCCGCGCGCAGCGTGCTCGTTCCGCTCCTAGAGCGGCTACCCCCGCAGCGAGGCTGAGGCGCTCAGGCGCGCCAGAGCAAGCGGGGGATGAGCGGCAAGCGCGACGCCGCCAACCGAGCCCAAAGCACGGGCCGCTGCGGATGAGCGAACGCCGCCTCTTTGAACAGCTTTCGTGCCTCCCCGTAGCGACGTGTCCGTACGCCGCACACGGCCGCGATCGACAGGTAGTTGGAGAGCATTCGCCGGTCCTTCTCGAACAAAAGGCGGTGCTTTTCGACGGCCCGAGAGTGCCCTTGGAACATTGCCTCCCAGTCGGTGCGGATGCGGGCTCCACGGTGGATATGCACCGTGATGAGGGGCTCGAACACGTTGGCGACGCGAAGACCCTGCTCCCGCAGGTAGGGCAGCAGGCGAAGCGCAAGCTCCGTGTGTTGCCCGGAGCGCAGCAGCTCGTCGAAGCCGCCCACCGCGTCGAACACACGTTTTTCGACCAGGTAGTCACTGCCATGAGTGAGCTGCGCGACGGTGTGATCGAACAGCGCGCCCATGTCGGTCGGGATCCGCGTCAGCCGGTGCCGGCCATCCGGCTCGAACTCACTGAGGCCGCAGCACACGAGGGCGACGCCGGTGGAGGTCACCATGCCCATGAGCTGCTCGAGCCAAGTCGGTAACCCCTCGTCGTCGCTATCTAGAAAGGTGATGTACCGACCGCGCGCGGCCCGAGCGCCCGCGTTTCGAGCCGCGGCAGCCCCGGCGTTACGGGGCTGCCTCAGGTAGCGAATTCGCTCGCTCAAGAGCGGCTCGACCGCTTGCGCCGTATCGTCCGTGGACGCGTCGTCCACCACGATGAGCTCCCAAGCGGTGTACGTTTGCGCTTGAACGCTGCGGATCGCCCGGGCGACGAGCTTCGCGCGGTTGTGAGTGGGTATCACGACCGAGCAAAGCTCGCCCGCCGGCTGATCCAGTTGCATGTAACGTCGCCTAAAGGGCGTTCGGCTCAGAGCGCCGGCAGGCCCGTCTTCACGACCGCGGCCGGATGGTCCGTCGGCAGGTCCGACGCGACCTGCCCGTAGAGGTTGTCGCCCCAGCAGCGCACGACCTTGTTGCGATCCTTGCCGCAGCTGAAGGCGCGGCCCATCTCCAGTGAAACCGCACTCACCGCGGGAGCGGTGGCGATTGGGGTTGCCTGGGAAGCAGACGTCGTACCGATGCCGACCTGCCCGTCCGTGTTGTTGCCCCAGCAGGAGACGGTGCCGCCTTGGGTGATCGCGCAGGCGTGGTAAGCGCCCGCGGCGATGGAGATCACGTTGCTGATGGTGGCAGGCACCGGGGAAGGCCGGGTGCCGCCAGTCGTCCCGTTGCCGACCTGGCCGAAGGCGTTGTCGCCCCAGCAGCTGACCGTGCCGGCGTAGGTGCGGGCGCACGCCCAGTCTTGACCGACCGCCACCTGGGCCACGTTGGTCAGCCCGGAGACGGTGACGGGCACGCTGCTCGGATTGCCGGTCGTCCCGTTGCCGAGCTGCCCGCGGTGGTTGCGGCCCCAGCACTGGACCGTGCCGTTGGCGAGTACCGCGCAGGTGTTCTGGCTGCCGCCCTCGACCTGCGTGGCGGTGGAAAGACCCACCACGCTAACCGGCGTGTTGTGGGTGACCTGGGCGCTGTTGGCGCCGAGTTGGCCGGTGTTGTTGAGACCCCAGCACTTGACCGAGCCGGCCGTCCGCGCGCAGGCATGGCCGGCGCCCACCGTGAGCTGGTCCACGCCGGACGAAAGCCCGACGACGTTCTGAGCGACCTTGGTGCAGTCGCCCGTGAAGACGCCGCCGTCTCCGAGCGCGCCGTTGGTGCTAGAGCCCCAGCACTGGACTTTACCGCCAGTTTCGAGGGCGCAAGTGTTGTAAGACCCGAGCCGCACCGAGGTGGCCGTCGTCACGCCCGCGGCTGCGGCCGGGGTCGCGCCGCCGCCATTGAAGCCGAGCTGGCACAGGTTGTTGCGACCCCAGCACGAGACAGTGCCGGTCGACGACTTCACGCAGCCGTGCCAGTTGCCTACGCCGCCGCCGAACCCGAACGCGCTCTCCGTGCAGGCGGGTGAATCTGCGCAGTCGCGATCCTCGCAGTCGACCGCGCCGTCAGCGTCGTCGTCCGCGTTGTTGGAACAGTTGCTCTCGACCGCCCGGCAGCCCTGGGTCGGCACGCACTCTTTACCGGCTCCGCACTCGCTATTGGACTGACAATAGATGCAGAAGCTGACCTCACGCGCGCAGCGTCGGCCGGTGCCGCAACCGCCCGCGCAGTTGATGGCCGGCTCCGCAAGCTCGCACGACAGGCCGCTGCAGGCGTCGGTCCCGGGTCCGCCGTTCGCGACCGCAGTTTGAATGGTGGCGTCGTTGCCCGTGTCGCCGACCATGCTGCCGCCGTTGGCGCCTTCGTCGAACAGGTCGTTGCCGTTACCGCCCTGCAGCGCGTCCACTCCGGCGCCGCCCGCGATGCGGTCATCGCCGTCGTCACCGAAGAGTTGGTCGTCGCCGTCCTCGCCGTAGATGATGTCGTCGTTCGCGTCACCGTGGATTACGTCCGCATCGGGGCCGCCGTAGACGATGTCGTTGCCATTGCCGGCGCTGATGGTGTCGATGCCGGCCTCGCCGCGGATCGTGTCCACGCCGTCGTGGCCGTTGATGATGTCCAGGCCGCCGCCGCCGAACATGAGGTCGTTGCCCTCGTTGCCGTTCAGCGTGTCGTTGCCCTCGTTGCCGTAGACCTTGTCGTCGCCGAGGCCGCCGGTGACGGTGTCGTTGCCGTCGTTGCCCTCGAGGTTGTCGTTGTCGGCCCCGCCGTCCACCACGTCGTTGCCGAAGTTGCCCTTCAGCAAGTCAGCCCCGGCCTCACCGAAGAGCTGGTCGTCGCCGTTGCCGCCGAGGATGTAGTCGTTGCCCGCTTCGCCGTGCAGGATGTCGTTGCCGCCGCTGTTGACGAGCGAGTTGATCGTGTCGTCCCCGGCCCCGCCGAACACCGTGTCGTTCCCGGTCTCTGGCGCGACGATGTCAGCGCCGTCCCCGGCGTTGATGGTGTCGTCTCCCGCCCCGCCGACCAGGTAGTCGTTACCGCCGAGGCCGTTGATGATGTCATTGCCCGCGTTGGCGATGATGCAGTCGCCACCGGCGGTGCCAGTGAGGGTTTCCCCCGCGGCCGTGCCGATGCGGGTCACGCCGCCGTTGTTGGGATAGCCGGCGGGGCACGAGGTGATGAGAGCCAGAGCGACCTCTCCCGCCTCCTCTTCGCCTACGCCTTCCCCAGGGACCGCCGAGCCGCAGGCGCTCGAAGCGGCGGCACAAGCGAGTAAAAACGCACCACTAACCGCCCGACAGAGTCTAGTCTTCATGGCAAAAGCTCACCACCTGGTCCACCGCAATGAGAACGACGGCTCTCCAAGGAACATAACCTTATATGCAAGCCCCCGAGGGAGCAACAAGACCTGCGGCCGAGTGAAGGTCCGCTCGCGCGCCCCGAGGCGCCGCTTTCCGGGCCGCGCTCCGCCGCGCCGCACAGCCAGTACGAAGGAGAAGGCGGCGCGGCCCAAGCTCTTTACGCTTTCCTTCGAATCGCCCCTCACCTAAGACCGGGTCCCCTGCGACTTTCGACGACGTGAACGTCGAAGGTCCGAGGCGCAACACATCGCTCAGCCGCGATGCCGAACGCCCCCCAGCACCGTGGGTCGTTCGGCGCCCCCTCCCTTCCCGCCGGAACCCGTGACCCGCATCTACCTGTCTGCCCCCCATATGAGCGGTCTCGAGGAAGGGTTCGTCGCTGAGGCGTTTCGAACCAATTGGCTGTCGAGCGTGGGGCCGAACCTCAACGCATTCGAAGCAGAGTTCCAGACCGCGGTCGGCTTGCCCTCGGTGGCGGTTTCTTCCGGCACCGCGGCGCTTCATCTCGCGCTGCGCCTCGTCGGCGTCGGGCCGGGAGATGAAGTGCTGTGTCCCACATTCACCTTCGTCGCCAGCGTCAATCCGGTGACGTACCTCGGTGCGCGGCCGGTGTTCCTGGATAGTGAGCGCGCTTCCTGGAACTTGGACCCCAACGTGCTGGAGCACGCGCTGCGCCACAGAAAACCGCGCGCGGTGGTCGTGGTTCATCTGTTCGGCCAGGCCGCCGACTTGGACGCGATTGTTACCTTGTGTGACCGGCACGGGGTTCCGTTGATCGAAGACGCGGCCGAGGCGCTCGGTGCCACCTACCGAGGCCGGCCCGTTGGCACCTTCGGTGCGGCGACCGCGTTTTCGTTCAACGGCAACAAGATCATCACCACCACCGGCGGCGGCATGCTTTGCACGCCGCGTCCGGAGTGGGCGGAAAAAGCACGGTTCTGGTCCCAGCAGGCTCGGGACCCCGGAGCGTCCTACGAGCACAGCGAGGTCGGCTACAACTACCGCATGAGCAACGTGCTCGCCGGCATCGGCCGCGGGCAGCTGGCGGTGCTCGACCAACGCGTGCAACAGCGGCGGGCAATCGCGTTCCGCTACCGGGACGCGTTTGCGGACCTTCCGGGCCTCAGCTTGATGCCGCAAGCGGACTGGGGCCTGCACACCAACTGGTTGAGCTGCTTTTTGCTCGACGAAAAGCGACTCGGGTGCTCGCGCGACGAGCTGCTCGCTGCGCTCGGTCAGCAGGACATCGAGGCGCGCCCGTTGTGGAAACCCATGCACCTGCAGGCGCTGTACGCGAGCGCCGAGCGGTACGGCGGCGCCGTCTCCGAAGACCTGTTCGCCCGCGGCATCTGCCTCCCGAGCTCGAGCTTTCTCGATCACTCGCAGCAAGATCGAGTGATCGGAGTGGTGCGTGAGACCATTTTGGAGCGGAAGCGGAGGAGCGCTTGAGTAAAGGCTTGCTGCGAATCTCGCAAGTCGTCATCGATTTGGTCGTGCTCAGCGCGAGCTTCGCGCTCGCCTTTTTGATTCGCTTCGACGGCGACCTGCCCGCCCCGATGGTGGTGCGGCTCCTGCTCACCGGTCCCTACGCGGTCGCCCTGGAATACGGCGTGCTGTTCGCGTTCGGCATCCACCGGCTGTCGTGGCGCTTCATCGGGCTTCCAGATACGCGCAGAATCCTCGCGGCGTGCGTCAGCGCGTCCGCCATCCTCGGGGGGCTCCGCTTCGCCATCGGCTTCATCAGCGAGCCCTCTCTCATCCGCTACGGGCTCATTCCGTACGGCGTCTTGGGAGTCAACTTGCCGCTGGCCTTCCTGGCGGTGACTGGCGTCCGTTTCGCGCGGCGGACTTTGGGAGAGGGAATCGAGAGCAAGCGCCGTCGCCCCGTCGCCCCGGCCACCCGCACGTTGCTGGTCGGCGCCGGTGAGGCTGGCGTGCTCGTGGCGCGTGAGCTCACCAGTCGGCCGGACCTCGCGCTCAGAGCGGTCGGCTTCGTGGACGACGACCCGCGCAAGGCCGGCAGCGTCATTCACGGGCTGCCGGTGCTGGGCACCACCGCTGATTTGCCCAGCCTCTGCAGCCGCTTGCGCGTGAAGCAGGCGCTCATCACGATGCCGAACGTGCCGGGCAGCGTGGTGCGGCGCATCAGCAAGCTGTGCGAGTCGGCGAGGGTCCCCGCCAAGATCATCCCCGGGGTTTACGAGATCGTGGGCGGTCAGGTGAACCTCTCGCGCATGCGCGACGTGGCGATCGAAGACTTGCTACGCCGCGACGCGGTCACGCTCGATCGCGAAGAGGTCCTGAGCTTCGTGAGCGGCAAGGTGGTGCTCGCGACGGGCGCCGGCGGCAGCATCGGGTCCGAGCTGTGCCGTCAGCTGTGCGCGCTCGGTCCGCGCCGCCTGCTGCTCGTCGAGCGCTCGGAGAACGCGCTGTTCAACATCCACCGCGAGCTGACCGCGGCTCATCCCGAGCTGGATATCGTCCCGTGCATCGCCGATATCACCGACCAGCCGCGCATGAGCGCGCTGTTCGCGGCGCAGCGCCCGAACCTCGTCTTGCATGCGGCTGCGCACAAGCACGTCCCGATGCTGGAGTGGAATCCCGGCGAGGCGGTCAAGAACAACGTGTTCGGCACGAAAGCGGTGGCGGACCTGGCCGTCGGTCACGGCGCCGAAGCCTTCGTGATGATCTCGACGGATAAGGCGGTCAACCCCAGCTCGGTCATGGGCGCGACCAAGCGCGCGGCGGAGGTCTACGTTCAGTCGCTGGCCGAAGACAGCAAGACGCGCGTGGTGACGGTCCGCTTCGGCAACGTGCTCGGCTCCGCCGGCAGCGTCATTCCGATCTTCCGGGAGCAAATCCAGCAGGGAGGGCCGGTAACCGTGACCCACCCCGAAATGCGCCGCTACTTCATGACCATCCCCGAGGCGTGCCAGCTCGTGCTGCAAGCGGGCGCGATGGGGCGCGGCGGCGAGATCTTCGTGCTGGACATGGGCGAGCCGGTCAAAATCGTCGATCTCGCTCGTGACCTGATCGCGCTCTCCGGCCTCAGAGAGAAGGAAGACATCGACATCGTCTTCTCCGGGGTGAGGCCGGGGGAGAAGCTGTTCGAAGAGCTCGCGACCCTAGGTGAGGGAGTGAACAAGACCCGTCACCCCAAGATTTTCGTGGGGCGGCTCCAGCGCGTACCAAGCGCGGAAGTGCAGCTTCATCTTACGCGGCTCCGAGCCGCGCTGACCTCCGAGCGCAGCGCGGATCTCATGGCTTCGCTGCGAGGTTTGGTGCCGGAGTACCAGCAAATCGAGCACCCCTCGCCGAGCGAAGCCCCGCCCGTCGCCACCGTCACGACGCCAGACCCAGCGGCGCCCGGCTTGGTCCCGCTAGCCGTGCGCCAATAGAATCGATGGTTGGAGCACCGGGGAGGATGCAGCAGACGAGCGCGCAGTTCGATCGCGCGTCGCGCTGGCTGCTGCTCGTGGTGGTCGCCGCATCCGCGCTGGCCCTCGGCTCCATCCCTCCCCCCGCCCTCCTCGTGGTGACCGCGCTGGCGACGCTCGGCGCAGCGGCCGCGCTGTTTGGGCGTCGGCTTGCGTGGTCCTCCGTGCCGGCGCCCGCGTGGGTGATCTTGAGCCTCACGCTGCTCACGCTCCTTCAGCTCCTCAAGCTGCCCGCGTTCTTGCAAGGAGCGCTGGCGCCCGCCAACCGGGACGCGTGGGACGCCGCGTTCAGCGTGCTCGACGAGACCACCCCCCGGTGGTTGCCGACTTCGCTCGACCCCGGCGCGACCTGGCTGGAGGTAGCTAAGGGCTGGCTTTATGCGTGCATCTTCATCACCGCGGCCGGCCTAGGAGCGCGACGCGGAGCCGGCTACGGCGCGACGGCCCTGTTCGGCTGTGTGCTCGTGTTCGCGCTCGTGTGCTTGGGGCACGGCTTGGTCGAGGCGACCCGGGTCTTCGGCGTTTACCAGCCGAGCACGCGGGGCACTGGGTTCTCCGTCGCTCCCCTGCTCAACGCCAACAATCGGGCCAGCTACCTGAACTTCGGAGCGCTGTGTGCCTTCAGCCTGCTCGCGATGCGTCATCCGCCCGTCTCGCGCTGGTTACCGGGTCTCTCGCTCCCTCTGTTCCTCGGCATCTCCCTGCTCACCGGTTCGCGCGGAGGGATCCTGGGGCTCGCAGCGGGGCTGATTGTGCTGCTGGTCTTGCTGCGCCCCAAGCTGATGAAGCCGCGGGGCGACGCCATCGCGCCTGCGCACCTCCTGGCGATGGGAGCGGGGTTGGTGCTGCTAGGTGCTCTCTTCGCAGCGGGCGCGGCTGGCCCGCGGCTCAAACACCTGTTGTTCGAGCAGGGCAACGGCAAGTTGGCGGTGATGGCTACCGCCATGAAGCTGGTGCCGGCCCACTTCTGGCTCGGCATCGGGCGCGGCTCCTTCGAGAGCGTCTTCCCCGCCCTGCGGACCAGCGGCAACACCATCGCTTCGCACCCGGAGAATTTCCTGGTGCAGTGGCTGACCGAGTGGGGCGTGCCCGGGGCGCTGCTCGCGCTGGTGGCTTTCGCCCTGCTTCTGCGGCCCCGCAACTGGGGGGTGCACACCAGTATTCCTGCCTGCGGGCTGTTCGCCGCGACTCTGTCGCTCGTCGTGCAGAACCTGTTCGACCTCGGCTCCGAGGTGCCCGGCGTGGTGGTCGCCGGCATCGCGGCCGCGGGCGTGGCTTGGGGCGCGCGGACAGGCAAGCTCAGCCGCAGTCCTCGTCGCCGCTTGCTCTTGCCGGTGGTCGCCCTCGTTTTGGGGGCGCTCCTGCTCCGACCCACGTACGTGCTCGGCCGTGACACTCTGGAGCGGGACCGCGAGAGCCTGGTTGCGGAGCTTGCCGCGAAGCCTTCGTGGACTGCGTTTCGCGGCAGCGTGCGCGCAGCCATGCTGCGGCACCCCGCTGAGCCCTACTTTCCTCGCCTCGCGGCCATCGCCGCATGGCGTGATGGCCGTCAGAACCCGGTGCCCTGGATCAACCACGCCTTGAACCGAGGCCTGAGCGCGGGGCGCACGCATTACTTGCTGGGCGCGTACCTCGCGTCGCGCGGCCATCGCCCTCAAGCTCTGCTCGAGCTGCGTCTAGCCGCTAGCTTCGATGAGACGTTGGTTCGGCCCATTGCCACCATGCTCGCGGGCCTCACTCAAGACGAGCACGAGCTGCTCCGCGCGGTCCCGGAAGGCGAAGAAGGCGCTCGGCTCCTCCTGGCACTTTCCAAGAACCTTTCCGCGGTGAGCCCCGAGCTCTCTACCAATCTCCTGCGTCAGGCCGCCAGCCGAGATCCCAACGCGGGGGAAGTGAGGCTCAGCCTGGTTCGACGGCTGCTGGAGGACGTCGAGCGACGCGCGGCTTCGTGCGCCGACGCCGCGAGCTGCCTCAAAGAGGCCCAGCGCCTGCTGGATGGCGCCGAAGCTGGTAGCACCGAGGCCATCCAGCTCCGGGCGCGGCTGCTGATGGAGCAGGACAACGCCGCGGAAGCGGTGAAGCTCCTCAACGACGAGTGTCCCCGAGCGTCTCGGCGCATGCCTTGCATCAGCAGCTGGGTCGAGGCCGCCAAGCGAGCTCGTGACCGGCGAGCGCTGCACCAGGCGATGGCCGCCCTCGAAAGCGAGGACTGCTCCGGCAGCCGCTGCGCGGGTTTGTACTGGGCCGCAGGCCTTGCCGGAACGTCCTTGGGCGATCGGGAGCTCGCTTTGCAATACCTGGAGCGCGGCGCCACGAGCCAAGGCTCGGTCGCCCGTTGGCGTGAGGTGGCGCGCATTTCTCGAGAGCACGGACAATTTGCACGGGCCGCCGCCGCGCTGTCTCGAGCTCGAGCTTTGAGCCCGAACGACGCCGCGTTGACTAAAGAGTTTGACTCACTGCGTCATGACACGGTTGAACAGTTACTACGAAAGTGACAGGATCCCCGCCCTTCGGCTCGAGACGCTGAAATCTCGCCGACGTCCGTGCATCGAAACGACTTTGCGATGAATGATCCCGCTCCCGCGCCGCAGGCCTCCGAGGCTCCCGGCCTGACCCTAGCTTCTCTTTGGACGCCAGTTCGCAAGCACTGGATGGTCATCATCGCCGCCATGGTGCTCTGTGGGTTGGGCGCCATGTTCCTGACCCTCGGGCGCACCAAGATTTACGAGGCGCAGGCGACCATGCTGTTCGATCCCCAGCCCCCGCGCCCCCTGGGCCGCGAGGTGCAGGCGGTCGTCGATATCAGCGGCGAGTACCAGAACAAGCGAGAGTACTACCGCACCCAGTTCTGGGTCATTCAGTCGCAAAAGATCGCGAGCTTGGTCGTTGAGCAGCTGCGGCTCCACCAAGACGCCCGGTTCGTCGAGAACCTGCCGCCCGCTTCGAAACCATCCGCGCGGACGGTCAGCGTGGAGGACGCGGCCAGGATTTTGAGGTCCAGGCTGAGCGTCGAACAGGTCAAGGACAGCCAGCTCGCCAAGGTCTCCTACCAGGACGCGGACCCCCAGCGCGCCCAGCGCGTTCTGGGTACGCTCGTCGACGTTTATGCGCAGCACAATCTGGACCAAGCGCTGGACGCGATGGGCGTCGCGGCGGACTGGCTCGGCAGCCAAGTCGCAACGCTGAAGACGGACCTCGAGTCGAGTGAGCTTGCGCTCCACGACTACAAGAAGGACAAAAACATTTTGTCCGTCTCCATGGACGATCAGTCGAACATGCTGCGGGGAGAGATTCAGCAGCTGAATCAAGCTCTCACCGCGAGCCGCACCCAGCGCGAGCAGATCGCCGCCCGCCGCACCGAGCTCCTGAAAATCAACCCGGAAGTGCCGGCGAACGTGCCCGCGACCGAGCTGCTGAACAGCTCGCTGCTCGTCAAGCTCCGCTCCGACTACGTGACCGCGGTGCAAGAGCTGTCCGTGCTCGCCGCTCAGGGCAAGGGCTCGAGCCACCCGGACTCGCTGGCCGCTCAAGCGCGCATCGATGCGACGCGGAGCGCGCTGCTGATGGAGGTAAAGAACGTGCAAGGCGCGGTGGACCACGATTTCAACGTGGCCAGTAACGCCATCAACGGCCTGACCGCGCTGCTCGAGCAGGCCAAGCAGCGCGCGCTAGATTTGAACCTCTTGGAGATCGAGTTCAATCGATTGAGGCGCTCCAAGGACGGCAACGAGAAGCTCTATGGGCTCGTCACCGAGCGCGAGAAGGAGAACGACCTCACGCGCCTGCTGCGCTTCAACAATATTCGAGTCGTCGATCGCCCGCTGCTGCCGCGCGTGCCGGTCACCCCGAACATGCCTCTCAACGTGGCCAGCGGCTTGGCCCTCGGCTTGGCCCTCGGCTTGATCGGCGCCATCGGCCGTGAACAGCTCGACCGAACGCTGAAGACGCCGGACGAAGCAGAGCACGAGCTCGCCTTGACCAACTTGGGCCTCGTTCCGTTGATGCACGATGAGGACGAAGGCAGTGGATATACAAATCGCCGAAAGCGTCGCAACCGCGACAAGAACAAGATCAAACCGGGGTACCCGGAGCTGGTCGTGCACGAGCACCCGACGAGCGGGGTAGCGGAAGCCGCGCGCGCGGTCCGCACCAACATCTTGTTCATGTCGCCGGATCGCCCGTACCGTACCTTGCTCGTCACCAGCGCTTCGCCCTCGGAGGGCAAGACGACAGTGGCGTGCAACATCGCGATCGCCATGGCTCAAGCCGGCAAGAAGGTCGTCCTCGTCGACTGCGACATGCGACGCCCCCGCCTGCACAACGTGTTCGGCGCACCGCGGGATGTGGGCGTCACCACCGCGCTGCTAGCGCCAGAGACTCTCCGCGAAGCCATCCACACGACCCAGATCCACAATTTGTCGTTGTTGCCGACGGGCCCGCTGCCGCCGAACCCGGCCGAGCTGCTACACAGTGAGGCGTTCGGCAAGCTGCTGGAAGGTCTGCGGGAACGCTTCGACTGCGTGGTCATCGACAGCCCGCCCATCGCGCCCGTGACGGACGCGGCCATCCTCGCGACTCGCGTCGACGGCACCGTCGTCGTCGTTCGCGCCGCGGTGACGCGCAAGGACGTCGCGCGGCGCGCGGTCCGCTCGCTTCGTGATGTCAGCGGGCACATCGTCGGCACCGTGTTCAACGCGGTGGACTTCGAGCGTCGCGACTACGGCTATTACCACTACTACTCGTACAAGAAGGCTGGCTACGGCTCGGAAGTCCCGCCCGCCCCTCCCCCGGATGGCGACGGAGACGATTCGGCCCGCCCCAGCGCGCTCTCCTGATCACTCGAGCCGCACCGCGTCCGCCTCGTCCACGCGCTCGAGCTCGAAGCGCAAGCTCCGCGAGTCTTGCTCGAACGGCAGCTCGCGCTTCATGACTGCGGAGTAGACGCGGTGCACCGTGGGTAAGCCGAACACCTCCAGCTTCACGCCGAGCGATGGCTGGAGCTGGACGTGGTGCATGTTGCCCGTCATGTCGGGGGCCGCGTCGGTCGCGGCGTACGCCCAGTTCACGAGCGAGAGCGCGTAGCCGGAGCCGTCCGCGCTCCTCAGCAGCTGCGGCTCGAGCAGCGGGCTCGAGCAGCGCACCGGGTAGTCCAGCAGCTCCGCGATCGGCGCGAGCAACCCGCTGCGGCGCGCGGCGGTGAAATCGCGCGTCATGTCGAATCCGTCACGCAGCACCGGCGCGGCGTACTCGAGGCCGGCGAAGGTGCCCAGCAAGTACGCCTGGCCCTTGCCGAACCGATGCTTGAGCATCGCGGGTGCGCCGTCCTGCCAGTGGGCGAGCACCTCCGTCTCCCCCTCGGGGTAGAGCGCTTCGGAGCCGACTACCTGACTCGTCGGTTCCGCGTCGAAGCTGGTCTGAACGCGGCCCACCTCCGCGCAGCCCGACAACGGCTCGAGGCGCACGGCGCGGAAGGTGTTTATCGGGCACGAGAGCTGCGCCGGCTCGCGACGCTTCACTCCCAGCACGCGCTCCCATCGGCGCAAGGGTTCGTCGGCTTCATCGCGCGAGAGTCCGCCTGCTATCGTCACGACGGTTCCCCCGTCATGCACGTAGCGCTCGAGGGCTGCCGCCGCTCGCGCGGTCACGTGCGAACCGTTGACGTAGATGGCGCGGTACCGAGAGAGGTCCACGTCCGTTACCAGCTCTTCGTCCAAAGCATCGACCGGCACATGGCCGTGCTGCAGCGCCGTGTAGACCCATTTCGCGTTCTCCAGCTGGGCAACGTGCAGCCGAGGATCCGCGGACAAATTCGCCCAAGCTAGCGTGGTCTCCGGCTTGATCACCGCCACCCGCGGGGGGACGGCCAGCCGAGCTCCGAGGAGCCAAGGCTCGCTCACGCCGAGCAGCTCGGCTGCCCGCTGCGTCGCTTGCAAGATTCCACGATCCGCGGAGAAGGCGTCGCCCTTCCAGTAGTCCGGCCCGTAGGTGTACCAGTAGACGAAGTCGTTACCCCTCGCCACGGCGCTCAAGGCGCGCTGTATCACCGCGCCGCGGTGGGGCTTCACGTAGATGCCCTCGGAGAGGCCGTAACGCTCCGCCACGACGCGCTGGACATCCATCGTGTACGCGTCCCAACCCCAAGCGCGCGCGTCACGGTTCGACGTCTCCCAAACGATCGCGTTGTCGGCGTAGCGGTAGAACTCGAACATGTCCAGGCTGCTGCCGTTGCTCGAGAACGTGCTCGGCCGGAGCGCGTAAGAGATGACGCGGGCAGGGGCGTGCGGGTCCGGCTTCGGCGCTGCGTTGTAGGCCGCCAAAGCGTCGCGCAGCGGCGAAAACATCGAGGCCGAAGCGACGTTCAAAAACCGGCGCGTGAGGTAGGCGCGCCTCCTGAGCCCCGCGCTGGCGAGCCAGCGCCTCTCGCTCGCGCCCCAGATGCCCAGCGGCGCGACGTCGCTCCATTTGTTGGCGCCGACGGCCGCCGGCGTCTGCTTTAGCTGCTTCAGCCACGCCACGAAGCCGGCGCGGCAACGAGGGCACGTGGCGAGGTGAGCCTTACCCTCCGTCGCAAGATCGGTGACCGCCCCGATCTCGTCGACGGTGAGCACCCAGACGTCTTCTGCGTCCTCCTGCAAGGCGCGGGAGAGAGCCGTTTCCGCTTGCAGCCGGGCCCGCTCCTCGCGGCCCGCAGCGAAAGGACAACCGGCGGCGGCAGGCTCCCGGCGTTTTTCGGGGCTTGGGTACCCGACCGGCCCGATCACTCTCGCGCGTAAGCGCGACGATGACGGGAGCCCGCCTTGCAGCACGAATGGCGGCGCCGCGCGCAGCCCCGTCACTCCGAGCTCGAGGAGCGTTCCGAGCTCGCTCTGTACCGTCGCCCGGTCGCTCACGCGAATGCCGTAACCCGAGCCCTCCCCGTAGCCGCCGAGGTCGCTCACGATGGACAGCCGCCGCGGTAAGACGCCCGAAGTCGTTCCCGCGAGCCCGGCCAGGAACAGACGCCGGGCTTCCGCCACTTCCCCAGCGGTGGCCAGGCGCTCCAGGAAGCCGGTGGAGCTCGTGCCGGGCACGAACAGCGTCAACGTGCCGCCATCGGCCTCGACGCTGCGAAGCTCCTGCACGAGCTTCTCGCCATCGTACTGCTGCACCTCGAAGGCGACGGACCTGGAGGCAGGCTCACCTTTGCCGCGCCCGCTAGCCCCTGCCGTGAGCGTGAAGTAGGCGTCTCGCTCCGCGCCGGGTAAAATGTCCGCGAGAGCAACCGGCGCCGACCACTCGCCGACGCGAAGCGGGCCGCTCGAGTCCTCTCCTAGCAAATCGCCTCGACGTACGGCGCCGCCTAGCCCTTCCCCTCCCTGGCGCCACGCGGCGCGCGCCGGTGCGCCGACCGGGAGCCCGCTGATCCGCACCCGCAGCTTCGTGGAAAGCTGAGCAACGCGCGGCGCTACCGGAGCCGACGACGGAGCCGCCGCGGCGCTGCTAGCGCGCGCCGGAGAGGGCTCCAGGCGAGCACCTCCGCGGTTGGGGCGAAAGCTCGAGGGAGCACCGCAGCTCGCGGCCACGCCCGCGGCGCACAGGGCGACGAGCGCGACCGAGCAACGCATCGAGCGACGCTACCACCGCGCCCGAGCGTGTGCGAAGCTGCCCCATGCGCTGCGCAATTATCGGCGTGTCCGGCCAACTGGCGACGGAGCTGCGGCGCCGTCCTCTCCCGGCGGACATCACCCTTTCACCGCCCGAGCGCGTGGACGTGACGGATGGCCCCGCGACTTCCAGCTTCTTGAACGGGTGCTCGCCGGACATCGTCATCAACGCCAGCGCCTACACCGCGGTGGACCGGGCGGAGGGCGAGAGAGACCGCGCCTTTGCGGTGAACGAAGCCGGGCCGGCGCTCCTCGCGGACTGGTGCAAGCAGCGGGGCCGGGCCTTGATTCACGTCTCGACCGACTACGTGTTCGACGGTCAGAAGAGCAGCCCCTACGTGGAGACGGACCAGCCAGCTCCGCTGGGCGTTTACGGCCAGAGCAAGCTGGCGGGAGAAGCCGCGATCGCAGAGCGCCTGCAGGAGCACGTGGTGCTTCGAACGTCGTGGGTCTTCAGCGCGCACGGTCACAATTTCTTGAAGACGATGCTCAAGCTCGCGGCCGAGCGTGAGCACCTGCGGGTGGTGGCCGACCAGATCGGGCGCCCTACTGCGGCGGCGGATCTTGCCGACGCCGTGCTGTGCGTGGCGGGGGCGGCTGCGCGGGGTCGCGCGGCGTGGGGTACCTTCCACTTTGCGGGTGGTGGAGCCACGTCATGGCACGGCTTCGCCTCGGAAATCGTGGCTGAACAAGCGACAATCACCGGGAAAAGACCAGCCGTGCAAGCTATCTCCACCGCCGAGTTCCCCACGCCGACTCGGCGCCCCGCAAACTCCGTGCTGGATACTTCTCGCTTCGAAGCGGCCTACGAGCTCAGCCCGCGCTCCTGGAAGTTGGGCATGCAAGAAGCGGTCGCGGAGCTGTTGCGCGGAAGCCGAATTCCGACCTAGCATCCGCGCTCGTCGATGGGTGAGGCCCGAATTTGAACGCAGGTGGCATGGGCGTCACGTCGGGCGCCTTCTGGCTCGTCACCATCGTGGGCTTGCTCGGGGTCGTACCGCTCACGAAGTCGCGGCATCGAGACGCCGCGCTCGCGGCGCTGAATTTAGCGTTCTTGGCGCTGGTTCAGGGGCCCTGGCTAGCGGCAAGCCTTGCTCTTTTGCTGGGCAGCTACGCCGCCGTCACGATGCTGGACCGAGCGCGCCCCAGCGCCAGCAAGTGGTTCACGGCCGCCACCTGTGCCGCCCTCGCGCTGTTCGCCGCCTTCAAGGCGCCTGCGATCGCGGGGCTGCTGCCGCCAGCATTGTCGGTTTGGCTCTCGGCGCTCGGCTACTCTTACGTAGCCCTGCGCTTCATCGACGAGCTAGCCGTGGTCCGAGACGAAGGCGGCGCTCCCACTTTTGCGCAGCACTTGAACTACCTCGTCCCGTTTCACATGCTGGCGGCGGGGCCGATCCAGGCTTTCTCGGACTTTCGCGGCGAAGGCGCGGTCGCCGCGCCCCTGACCTTCGATCAAGCGCTCGCGGCCTGCGAGCGGATCGGGCTCGGCCTCTTCAAAAAGCTAGTCCTCGCCCACGCGCTAGAACGACTGTTCTTGACCGGGTTTCGTTCGGAGGGTCTCTACTACTTCATCGAGGTGCAGTTGTTCCTGCCCTGGCTCTACCTGGATTTCAGCTCGTACAGCGATATCGCGGTGGGGGTCGGCCGTCTCTTGGGGGTGCGCACGCCGGAGAACTTCGACCGCCCCTACCTCGCCCGTGACCTGGTGGATTTTTGGCAGCGCTGGCACATCTCGCTCTCTCAGTGGATCAGGCGCAACGTGTTCATGCCGCTGCAGATGCTGCTGCAGCGGCGCTTGCCCGAGGTGTCTTCCCTCCGAACGTCCAGTATGACTCTGCTGGTAGCGTTCGGCCTCTGCGGGCTTTGGCACATGGTGAGTGTTCGGTACGCGCTGTGGGGTCTCATGCACGCATGCGGCGTCGTCGCGGCCAACGCGAGCCAGGTGCTGTACGTGAAGCGTCACGGGCGGGCCGCGTACGTGGCGTACCGCAAGCGCCCCCTTCCGCGGCTCATCGGCATCGTCCTCACGTTCGAATTCGTCGCGTGGTCGCTCTCAATCGTCGCAGGTCAGCCATGAACGAGGCCCGACCGGTCGCGCTGCGTCTGGCCTTGCTGGCGGCGATGCTCTACGTCGCGTTCTTGCTTTGGGACACGGATCTTCGCTTCTTTTACGAGGCTTTTCGATGAGAGCGTATGAGGCGAAACGCGCGATACCGACCTGGCGGGCGCTGCTGCTACTGGGCCTTTGCCTCGTCGGTATCGACGTAGCGGTCGCGCTCACGGCGGGTTGGGACAGCTTCGGCGGAGCGGAACAGGGTCAAACCTTCAGCCGGCTCGAGCTCGCGAGCGCCAAGGCGAGAGCGCTCGCCACCGCCCAAGCGCGCGGAGCCCGGGTGGGGCTCGTGGTCGGCATGTCGACCGCGGACTGGGGCATTGATTCGCGAGCTCTCGAGGGCAGCCCACCGGCGCTACGTTACGCCAAAGTCACCGGCGAGTTTTCGAGCTTCCGGAACTTACTGGACGTCGTGAAGCGACTAGACGTGCCCGGCTTCGCGCCGGACCGCACGCTGCTCTGCGTGCACTATGGAATGCTGCTCGGCGCGCGCCGGCAGCCGATCACGCGCGCCGAACGGCTCGCTCAAATCGCGACCCGGCTGCGGCAGACTCACTCGTCCAGCGAGCTGTCACGCTCATTCACGCTGTCGTGGCTGGGAAACAACAGGGCTCCGACTGCGAACGCGCTGGAGACCCGGCTCGGAGCGTGGCACGAGCGGCTGCTGCTGCACTTCGGGCAGTCTCCTTCGGTTGCGTTTTCGCCCCTCGCGGATCCGTTTCAAGACAGCGTCAATGCCCGGGGGCACATGCATGCCTCCGTACGGCAGCGGCACGTCGAGAGCATCGCGCAGCGATGGCGCCGCGCCGAGGGCGAGAGCACCGGCGCCGATTCGAAGCTTCAAGCCGCGGCGCTTGGCGAGATGGTGAGGCTGCTCCGCCGCGGTGGGGAGGTCGTCGTCGTTCTCATGCCCGAGCACTCGGAGCTGCGGGCGGTGGTGCCGGAGCCCTTGGCGCGCGCACGGCTGGACGCCGCCCTCGGGCCGGGCGTGCGAGTCATCGACTTGCGCGGAGCTCTGCCGGACGACGCGTTTGCCGACGAAGTGCACGTCACGGGGAGCAGCCGCGGGGCCCTCACGACGGCCTTGAAGCGGGCCCTATGACGAGCGATGCTGCCGCGCTCATGCCTTGGTACGACTCCTTGCCCGGTCCGGCGACGAAACGGCTTGTCGGGCTGGTAGAGGCCAGTTGGCCCGAGCACGGTCCGTACGTGGAGCGGAGCTTTCAGGGGCGCAGCGCCTCGGAGCTCGCGATGACCGAGCAACTAGCCACGTTGGTCGAGCGCCTGCACCCAGGTGCGTCCGCGGAGCTGATTCGAGGCTACCGCTGGATGTGCGAAATGGTGCGGGAGGAAGAGCTCGAATTTCGGCGCAGCGGCCGCTACCGCTACTCGTCGTTCGCCGAGGTCAATGCGCTCGTGTACCAGCAGCGCGATTGCATGGCGGACTACATGTTCGGGCTGCTCGCGTCCTCCGTGCTGTGGGCGAATCACACTCGCTCCTTCGTGAGCTACACCGAGCGCTTCCTGGCGCAAAACACCGACCGCTACCGGCATTTGGAAGTTGGTCCCGGTCACGGGTTGCTCCTGTACATGGCCGCCGAGGACTCACGCTGCGCCTCCGTCACCGGGCTAGACATCAGCGGCGAGAGCCTCGCTCAAACCGAGCGCGCCCTGGGGCGCCTCGGCGCGACGAAGCCAGCGCGCTGTCTCGTGGGAGACATCGCCCGCCCTCTGGACTTCACGGACCGCTTCGACAGCGTCGTGCTCAGCGAGGTTTGCGAGCACCTGGAAGCGCCCGGCGCGGCGCTTGCCAACCTCCGTGGCGTCATGGCGCCTGGCGGGCGAATCTTCGTCAACGTCCCGGTAAATTCGCCGGCAATCGACCATATTTGTTTGTTTCGCACCCCCGAGGAAGTCGTGGAGCTCGTGCAAAGCGCCGGCTTCGAGATCGAAGAGTCCTCGAACGCCCCTGCGACGGGCTACACCGAGGCGCGCGCGCGGAAGTTCGGCGCCGCCATTTCCGTGTGCGTGATCGGCCGCGTCGGGCGAGGGTAGCTTGCTGCAGTTTCATCACATCGGAATCGGGACCGCGCGCTTCGAAGATGCGGTCGCGCGGTACCAGTCCCTCGGGTACGAGCTCTTCGTCGACCTGAATGACCCCGGCCTGAACGTGCGCGTCGCCTTCCTTCGTCGCGCGGGGGAGCCGCTGATCGAGGTCCTGGCGCCATTGAGTGAGGGCGGGCCGCTTGACGCTTTGCTGAAGCGCCGGGCCATTCCCGGGCCCTACCATACTTGCTACGCAGTCGAAGATTTGGCGGCGGGCATCGAGTACCTGCGTGAACGGGGCTTCATGCCGCTCACTGAGCCTGCGCCGGCGCTGGCGTTCGGGGGTAGGCCGGTGGTGTTCTTTTACGAGCGGGACATCGGGCAGGTGGAGTTGGTCGAAAAGCCACCGTTCGGATGCGATGCCTTTGCTGGAGCGAGTCATGTTACCTGAGATTCAAAGCGTGTTCCGGGACGTATTCGATGACGACACTATCGTCGTCGAACGGCAGACGACGGCGGCCGACGTGGAGCAGTGGGATTCACTCATGCACGTGACGCTGATGGTCCACATCGAGCGCAAGTTCGGCGTGCGCTTCAGCAGCTCGGAGGTGTCCAAGTTGAAGAACGTAGGCGAGCTGGTGGATTTGGTGACTCACCATGTCCAGCAGAAGGAGCGGGGCGGAGCCCCGTAAAACGGCGATGGCGGACGAGCGCTGGGTTGCGGCGCGGGCGAGGGCCAAGAGCGGCGACGCGCCCGGCGCGCTGGCAGCGCTGGCGGACGCGGTCAGGCGCGAAGAGCTGGACTCCGTGCAGCTGGAGCGAGCGGGGGCGCTGGCGCGCAAGCTCGTGGATCGAGGCGGTAAAGACGTGCGCCGCGTCGCCGTGCTCGGAGAGTGCACGACCAACTGGCTGACGAACGCGCTCGCCGCGGTGGCTCTCGGGGACGGCCAGCAACTGGTGCTCCACGAGGGTGAATACGACAACGTGCAGCAAGAGCTGCACGGCCCGTCCCTCGCCGCTTTCGCTCCGCACGTCGTGGTGCTCGTGCCCTGGTATCGCCCGTTGCTTCAGGGCGGCTCGCTCGCGGACCGGGTCGCTCAGTGGCGGGGGGCGCAGGAGCTGGCGAAGTCGCGGCTGAGCGCCGCGATCGTACAAGTCGGGCTGGATTGGGTGGACCCGGGCCCGGAGGGCTATCACCTCGGGACCGGGCCTCAGGGCGTCATCGGCGAGATCCGCCGAGCCAACGAAGCGCTCCGAGCTGGTCTACCAGAAGGCTCCTACTTCGTAGACCTGCCGGCGGTCTCCGGGGACCTCGGGCGACGAGCGTTCTACGACCGCCGGAGGTACCACTGGACCAAGCAACCCTTCAGCGAAGCGGGAGTGGACTGGCTCGCACGGCACCTGTGGGCGGGCGTGCGCGCCGTTTCGACCGGTGCAAAGAAGGTGCTGGTTTTGGACTTGGACAACACGCTTTGGGGCGGCGTCGTTGGTGAGGTTGGCGCGAGCGGCATCGAGATTGCCGAGTCGCCGACCGGCGAGGCGCATCGAGAGCTTCAGAGGCACGCCAAAGCTCTGAAGCGGCAAGGCGTGCTGCTCGGAGTGGCGTCCAAGAACGACGAGGCCGAAGCGCGGGCCCCCTTCGTCTCCAACCCAGAGATGCTCCTGAAGCTCGAGGACATCGCCAGCTTCGAAGCCCATTGGGAGCCCAAATCCAGCTCGCTCTCGCGGATGGCGGAGCGCCTCCGTCTCGGCGCCGATAGCTTCGTATTTTTGGACGACAATCCGACCGAGCGAGAAGAGATTCGTCAGCGAGCCTCCGCGGTTCATGTGGTGGACGCCCCGCTGGATCCAGCGGAGTACACCCGCGCGCTCACGCGGGGGCTCTGGTTCGAGACCGCGACGTTGACCCGAGAAGACGGCGAGCGCGCCGAACAGTACCGAGCGGAGGCAGTCCGGGAGCAGCTACGGGACAACCACGCCTCGCTCGGCGAGTACCTGACCTCGCTCGAGCTCCGAGCGGACATGCGCGACGTGGACGCCGAGGACATGAGCCGGGTCGTGCAGCTCCTCGGCAAGACGAATCAATTCAATCTCACCACCCCGCGGTATTCGCGGGCGGAGGTGGAAGAGCGCTGCGCGCGACCGGGCGCCATTTGTTCGTCGCTCCGGCTGTCGGATCGCTTCGGTGACTACGGTTTGATCTTGGTCCTCATGGCCGTACCGTGCGGAGCCGGCACCCTCGAGGTCGATTCGTTCTTGATGAGCTGCCGCGCGATCGCGCGGACCGTCGAGGAGTTCGCGTGGGGCAAGCTGCTGGGTCGCGCCCGCGCCGCGGGCTACGAGCGACTCCTCGCCAGTTATCGAAAGACCCCGAAGAATTCGCTCGTTGCGGACCTCTACGACCGCCTCGGGCTCGTCCGCGTAGAGAGCTCGGCCAGCGAGGCGCGCTACGAGCTGCAGCTCGCGCAGGCCGCTGCCCCTGTCACCTACGTGCGTGACAGGTAGCGGGAGCCAAGGAAGGCGGCGCTGCGGCGCCACTCTCGGGTAGCAGCGGTCGTTTCATGCGCCATTTGAGGAATCCAGGTGCGAAGCGCCTTTCGCTCGGGATGGTCGCCGCGGCTCCGTCCCCTTGAAAGCACCCGCGCTTCGTGCCATCAAGCCGGTCGGGGCCCCTGAAAATGTCGGACTTACTCAATCGCATCGCCACGAAGCAAGCTCACGTCGTCGTCATCGGTATCGGCTATGTCGGGCTGCCGCTGGTCGCGGAATTCGCTCGCGCGGGGTTTCGAACGACCGGCCTCGACAACGACCCGGCTAAGGTGAACCTGCTGAACGCGGGCGAGTCCTACATCGCGGACGTCCCCACGGGCGACCTAGCCCCCCATGTCAAGTCCGGCCGCTTGGACGCGACGACGGACCGCGCTATTTTGGCGAAGGCGGACGCGGTGGTCGTGTGCGTCCCTACCCCGCTCAACAAGACCAAAGATCCGGACATGCGCTTCATCGTCTCGGCGACGGAGGGCATCGCGCAGTACCAGCACCCCGGCATGCTCGTGGTGCTGGAGTCGACGACCTATCCGGGGACGACGACCGAGGTGCTGGTGCCGAAGCTGACCGAGAAGGGTCTCGTCCTCGGCAAGGACGTCTTCGTGGCGTTTTCACCGGAGCGCGTGGACCCCGGCAACGAAGTCTACAAGACCAAGAACACGCCCAAAGTCGTCGGCGGCAGCACGCCGCAGTGCTTGGAGGTCGTTCAGGCGCTCTACTCGCAGATCATCGACAAGCTCGTGCCGGTCTCCTCACCCGAGGCCGCGGAGATGGTCAAGCTGCTGGAGAACACGTTCCGCGCGGTGAACATCGGCCTCGTGAACGAGGTCGCGCTGATGAGCCGGAAGCTCGGCATCGACCCGTTCGAGGTCATTCGCGCCGCCGCGAGCAAGCCCTTCGGCTTCATGCCGTTCTACCCGGGTCCAGGGCTCGGCGGACATTGCATCCCGATCGACCCCCTCTACCTATCGTGGAAGCTTCGGACCCTGCAGTACCAAGCTCGCTTCATCGAGCTGGCAGACACGATCAACAGCGGGATGCCGGGCTACGTCGTCGAACGAGCCTCCACCGCCCTGAACGACCGGGCGAAAGCCGTGCGCGGGTCGAAGGTGCTCGTCTACGGCGTCGCGTACAAGAAAGACGTGAGTGACGTGCGCGAGTCGCCGGCCTTCGCGGTGATCCACGGTCTCCTCGAGCGCGGCGCGAACGTCTCCATCATGGACCCCTTCGTCACCACCGTGAACGAGGAAGGCGTGGAGATGACGGCGGTGGACCCGAAGAGCAGCTTCGCTGAGTACGACCTGGTCGTCATCGTGACGGACCACACCGCCCTCGAACGTGAGCGGCTGCTGAAGGAGTCTCAGCTCGTGCTGGACACGCGCGACGCTCTCCGCAACATCAGCGGCGACCGAAGCAAAGTCTACGGTCTCTGAGGCTCGACTCGAGGGGCGCTCGCGGGGCCCTCGAGCGGGTAGCCAGGATATTCACGGCCGAGGACGCCCGCCGCGGTGGTCGCTTCCTCGGCTCTGCCCGCTTCCCGCAGGGCGCGCACGCGGAGCGCGAGCGCCTCGGCACGGTGCGCTCCCCGCGGGTACGCTCGGTCGTAGGTGTCGAGGGCGGCTAGGGCCGCTGCCGCGTCGCGTCGGCCCAGGGCGCGACGGGCGTCCTCGATGGCTCGCACGTCGGCGACCTGCTCGGGCGCGATCACGGGTGACGACGCGCTCAGCTCGGACATCGCGCTGGAGGACGGAGCGCTCGACCAACGGGAGGCCAAGAAGGCGAGCGGCAGGCTCGCGGCCGCGGCCACCGCCATCCAGGTCACGAAGGTGCGCGCCCCTTGGTTGGGTCGGCGGCGGGAGGCGCCCGCCGAGGTTCGCGCCATGCCCCCTGTCGTGGAGGTGAACATCGCCACGCGACGCCGTGATGCGTCGCTCGGTGCGTCCCCTCCAGCAGAATTCAGAAGGCGCTGGGCGGCGCCGCCGGCGTGCTTCAAGCGTCGAGGGTCCTGGTTCATCGTTGAAGCTCGCTTCCGAGAGCTTTCGTCGCCAAGCCATCGAACAGCTCGCGAGACCGGCGCAGGCGGGACGCAACCGTGCCGCGGGGCAGGCCGAGGGTGTCCGCGATTTCCGCCATGGTGAGCTCCTCCAGCTCGTAGAGGACGAACACGGCCCGGAGGTCCATCGGTAGCTCCTCCAGGACACGGTCGAGCGCCGCGCGCAGCCGGCGCTTTTCCATGAGCGCTTCGGGATTCAACTCGGGGCACTCGAGGCACTGGAGCTCTGCGTCGTCCACCTCGCGTCGGTTGCGCGCCGTGCGCCGGAAGGTGGAGGCTACCCGGACCGCCGTGCTCAACACGAACGCCCGCTCGCTGCCTCGTTGCACGCTGTCCAGCTTGCGAGAAAGCACGAGCACGACCTCTTGAACCGCGTCGTCCGTCTCGTGGTCGGGCAAGCCCAAGCGCCGCAGGAAGCGCCAGAGTACCTCGAAGTGCTCGAGCACGATGTTCCGCAAGCGGCTTTCGTCCACTCCGCCGAGCGTCGTTACCGGTGCGGCATGGCCAAAGTCGAAGGACGGTTCGAGCACCCGACTCACGTGTAAGGCTCCTGGCCGTATTCTGGTCGGGTTCCGGCCTCCACGGAAGGCCCAAGTTTCGGCTCGACCGGGCTCCGAAAAAAAGTTTCGCAGAATGTGATCAAACCGGGGGGGCTGCTGCCATCTAGGAGGGTGCAGATGCTGCGGCGGTTAGGGAACGCGGGTGGGCGGGCTTCGTCCTGAGGGGGGGTTACTAGGTAGCAAACGCTAGCGCCGGCGCCGGGTGGGCGGCGCAGTGCCGCGAAACGTTCGCTACGACGCGCCCCGGGTCCGGTTACGAAGGCCGGCCCCGGGTGCGCCCTATTTCCATGGCGACCGACGCGGGGCTCTCGCTGTCTCGGGCGGCGCTCAGCGCGATTGGACGACGACAGTGCGGGCGATGTGATCGTGACCGCAGCGTTGGTCTCGGCGAAAGATCAAGAGCGCGTCCACGAACGTTGCCAGCATGCCAACGTACGGAACGAGCACGACGAGCTGCACCGGCAACACGCGCCAGAGCAGCAGGCGATCCAGAGCTGGCGTGGACCCGTCCTCCACGTCCGCGATGCGGATGCGCAGGAGCCGCTTCCCGATGGTTTGGCCATTCTTCTTCAAGAAGTAGCCGTGGAGCAGCACGAACAAGAGCAAACCGCCCGCGCTCCACAGCACGATGTGCATCGGTGACTGCTTGGTGACGTTGGGAAAGTTGTCGTAGACGCCCGCCGCGAACTGGAGCGGCCCGAGCACGCTCATCGCGAGCAGCGCGTCGATGAGCGACGCCCCCAGCCGTGCGCCGCGCGTGGCCAACACGAGCGAGAGCGGCCCCGCCACGACTTGCTCGGCTTCCTTGTCGGCAGCCGGCGCCTGATACGGATTGTGTGTCCCCTGTTCCACGCCTTACCCGATACGCGGGCTGCCGAGCGCTGGCAAGGCCACCACAAAAAGCCGCGAGCCCCGGCGCGCCTGCAGTTGGCGTGCTCGGGGCTCGAAGCCTCGGGGCTAGGCTTAGCTCAGCCGCCGGCCATCTTGGCGACTTCGGCTGCGAAGTCGTCGCCCTGCGGCTTCTCGATGCCTTCGCCGCGCTCGAAGCGAACGAAGCGGCTGAACGCGATGTCACCACCGAGCTCCTTGGCTACCGCTTCGCGAACCTGCTCGACCGACTTGTCGCCCTCGAGCACGCTCGCCTGCTCCAGTAGGCAGATTTCCTTCGCCCACTTCGCGAGCTTGCCTTCGATGATCTTCGGGTGCGAAGCCGCGGGCGGAGCCTTGGGGTCCTCCGCGAGCTGCCCCTTGAAGATCTCACCCTGCTTGGACTTCGCGTCGGCCGGGATTTCGGTCGCCGAGAGGTACAGCGGAGCCATCGCCGCGATTTGCATCGCGGAGTCGTCCGCCAGCTTGTCGAACGCCGCCGCCTTCGCGATGGTGTCGTTGCCGGCTCGGACCGCGAGCAACACGCCGATCTTGCCGCCCATGTGCACGTAGGACTGCACCTTGCCCGGGCCGTCCACGCTCAGGCTCTCCCAGCGACGCACGGTGATGTTCTCACCGAGCTTGCCGACGAGCGCGGCGCGCGTCTCCTCGACGGAGGCGCTGCCGCCCGGAAACGCCTCTGCGCCCAGGTCGCTGCCCGGCTTCGCGCTGAGGGCTGCTTGCGCAACGCTGTCCGCAAACGCGAGGAAGTCCGGATTGCGAGCGGCGAAGTCCGTCTGAATGTTCACTTCGACGATGACGCCGCGCTTGTGGTCCGGCGTCGTGGCCGAGACGACCACGCCTTCAGACGCCACCGCGCCGGCGCGCTTCGCGCTCTTGGCGAGACCCTTCTTCAGGATGATCTCGACTGCCTTTTCGATGTCGCCGCCCGACTCGGTCAGGGCGCCCTTACAATCATTGAGCCCCGCCTGAGTGCGGTCGCGGAGCTCCTTCACTTGCTGCATCGTGGGTGCCGACATGCTCAGTTCTCCCCGCGGCCACCGCGGTTGTAGATGACCTGCGCCTGCGGACGGTCGCCGCCCTGACCTTGCGGCTGAGCGTCGTTGCGCTGGTTCTGGTAGTCACGACGGCGCGCGGCGCCGTACACGCACGCGTCCGCGACCGCGCCGCAGATGAGTCGCACCGAGCGGATGGCGTCGTCATTGCCCGGGATGACGTAGTCCACCATGTCCGGATCGCAGTTCGTGTCCGTGATGGCGACGATTGGCACGCCCAAGCGCTTGGCTTCACTGACGGCGATGGTCTCTTGCGCCGGATCGATCACGAAGATCGCCTGCGGCACCGCGCCCATGCCCTTCAGACCGCCGATGTACTTCTCGAGACGAGTACGCTCTTTCTCGAGCTGCACGGTCTCTTTCTTCGGCAGCTGCGAGTAGGTGCCGTCTTCCTTCATGCGCTCGAGCGTGCGCAGGCGGTCCAAACCGCCCTTGATGGTGCGGAAGTTGGTGAGGGTGCCGCCGAGCCAGCGGTTCGTCACGAAGTACATGCCGGCGCGACGCGCCTCTTCGCGAACGATTTCTTGCGCCTGGCGCTTGGTGCCTACGAACAGCACGCTGCCGCCGCGCGCGACCGTCTCCGACAGGAAGTCGAAGGCGCGCTTGAAGAGGCGAGCCGTCTGATCGAGATCCACGATGTGGATGCCGCTGCGCGCGCCGTAGATGTACGGGCGCATCTTCGGGTTCCAGCGCTTCGTCTGGTGGCCGAAGTGAACGCCGGCCTCGAACAGCTCCTTGACGCTCAAGGGCTCTTCGGCGTTGCGGATGGTGCGATTCATTTCCGGGGCCGCTTCGAAGGCGCCCGGCTGGGTATTGTCGGTCATGGTATTGCGTTTCCTTTCGGTTAGGCCGCCGTCCCACCGAGCGCCAACCTCCTTAAGGAGGCACCGGACGCTCTGGCTACGCTTGGGACGTGTGGTGTTCCTCGCTCGATTGCGAGGGGCGCGGAACTTACGCGCAGAGGCAGCCCTGCGCAAGCCTGAAAACACCGAGAAAAGCTAGAGCCCAGAGCCTGGCATGCCGCCCGGTTTAGCCGCCGTCGGCTTTTCCGGCGCGATCTTCGCGGCGGCCCCGCCAGAAGCCTTGGGAGACGCGGTCACGGGAGCCGCAGCCGCCGGACGAGGAGCGGCGTCCAGACGGGGGGCGGCTCCCAGGAACACGCCCTTCTTCTTATCATTTCGAACGGATGCGCTCGTCGAAGGGGCGGCCGGCGCCGGCGCCGCGACGAGCGGGGGCTCGGTCTTTGGCTCCGATGGCTCGGCTCTCTCCGCCGCCGCGGCGACGCTGGTGACGGGAGCCGGCACGCCGGGCCGAGCCGCGACCACTTGCCGCTTTTCCGGCGCGGCCAAGGGCGACACCGCGGCGAACGGCGCGCGAGCTCGCCAGAGCCACGCGCCGCCCCCCAGCACGCCCACCCCTACCCCGGCGGCCACGAACAGAAGCCACGTTCGATTCGCTCCGGGAGCGCGCTTGGGCGGGACGGAAGCACTGACCGGCACCACGGGCGGCGGGGTGAGGTTCGCCTCCGGGAGGGGCACGGCGGTCCGCGTCGGCCCCGGATCGGTCGGCATGCCCCCACCGGGAACGAGCGGTTGCACGACCAGCAGCTCTGTCTGTTCGGAAGCAGCACCCGGCACGCCGGTTGGCACGCCGGTGAGCGAGCTCACCAAGGTGTCTGGCCCGTAGAAGGACGGCGGGGCCGCCGGCACTTCCAAGCGCAGGGTTCCGCCAGCGTGCGAAGGGAGCAAGATCTGAGCGGCGGTGGTGGCGCTCTCCAGCGCTGGACGCAGCGTCGTTGGGTCTGCATCCGTGCGGCCCAACGCCGCGGGCCCGTCCGGGCGCGTCGGGGCTCCGGGACGAGGCGAGCGGCGGCCGCCGTCTTGACGCGTGGGTACGTCACCGAGTGCGGGCGGGCGGGGCGTCACGTTGACGGTCGGAGCGTCCGTCGCCACGAAGTGCGCGTAGCGCTGGCTCAGGGCGAGGACCGTTTCCGCGACTTGCTGCGCGCTACGAGGCCGCTCGCGCGGATCTTTCGCGAGCATGGCCGCGACCACTGCGTCCAGCTCGGGGGCGACGACGCAGATGCTGGAGAGGAGCGGAGCCGGGCGGCCCAGATGAGCGAGGAGCAGCTCGTTGTGATCCTTGGCGTCGTCGAAAGGCCCGACGCCGCTGAGCATCTCGAAGAGCATCAAGCCCGTCGCGTAGATGTCCGAGCGCGCGTCCACCGGCGCGCCCTGCGCCTGCTCCGGCGACATGTAGCGCGGCGTGCCGACCGCGATACCGCGCGCGGTGATGACGCCCTTGGCGTCCTTGATCTTGGCGATGCCAAAATCCAGCACTTTGACCGCGCCAGCGGTGGTGAGGAAGATGTTGGGCGGCTTCACGTCGCGGTGCACGACGCCGATCTGATGCGCCGCATGCAATCCCTGCAAAATGCCGGCGGCGATGCCGAGGGCGTGCTGCGGGTGCAACCGCCGCTGACGATGCAGCAGCGCCGAGAGCGTCTCTCCCTCGAGCCGCTCCATGACGTAAAACGGCACGCCACTGTCGGACGTACCCGCGTCCGTAACGCCGACGATGTTCGGGTGCTCCAGCCGGGCCAGCGCGCGCCATTCGTTGCGCAGCCGCGCCACCAAGTCCTCCCGACGCGACAGCTCGTGAAGTAGCGCCTTGAGTACGAAGCGCTTGCCGAGCTCTTCGTGCTCCACCTCGTAGACGCGGCCCATGCCGCCCGTGCCGACGAGGCGAGTCACGCGGTAGCGCGTGCCGGGGACGAGGTCCCCATCTTGAAACTCTCGATAGTCCGTCACTGCCCTGGGTGCGTGGGGGCTGCGCCCTCGATACCGCGCCGGGAGCCTAGCGAGAGCCACGTGGCGAGTCGAGTCAGGCGCCTCGGACGTTGCTCGAGAGGAGGGGTGGCTCACGCGGGTCCATCGGTCGCGCGGGGGCCGGGTTGCGGTGAAACCAGGGTAAAACGGCTGCTGAACGCCCTCTCAGGCTTCCGACAGCGCGTACAGGAGGTACCCGACGCAGCCCAGCAGGTTCAAAACGCCGAGCAGGATCCCTGCGGTTGCCATGCCGGCTCCGCCGACCAGGCCCGGCTTCCTTGCCGCCTGCCCGCGAGCGACGATGCCGGCGATGATGGCCGTGAGGCCGGTGATGGGGCCGAGGCAGAGCAAGATCCCACAGACGAGCGACAGCACCGCTGCTGGGCTCGCGGGTGGCTTCTCCCCCCTGGGCAGGCCGGTCTTCGGGTCGATGGTCATGGCGTGCATGGCCATGGTCTGAGCCGAGCCGGTGATCGGCTTGTTGAGTCCGCCCGGTTGCCCGGGGGCTCCATGGTACTGACCTGGCGGCGGGGGCCCGCCTCCGCCGTATCCGCCCGGGGGCGACTGCATGGCGTCGAGCATAGCTGACCCGCCGCCGAAATGGGCTAGGCTCCGCGCGCCTCGGCCCGCCGGGCAATCTTCAACATGGCCATCACTCGCGAAAACGTACTTCACGTCGCCAAGCTGGCGCGCCTCGAGCTCACGGAAGCCGAGATCGACGTCATGCAGCGTGACCTCGACGGCATCCTGGAATACGTCAATCAGCTCTCCGAGCTGGACACGACGGACGTCCCCGCCACCACCCAGGTGGCCGTCGTCGCCGCCCCCTTCCGCGGCGACGAGCCTCGTCCCAGCCTCCCTCACGACCTGGCTCTCAGCCAGGCGCCCCGGTCTTCTTCGGACGGCTTCGCCGTCCCTGCCTTCGTGGATGAATGATGAGCGACGTTCTCGAGCTTTCGATCGCGGATCTGGCTGACCAGGTCAAAAGTGGCACTCTCAGCGCGCGGGCCGTCACCGAGGCGGCTTTGGCCCGCATCGAGCGCACCCAAGACTTGAACGCGTTCCTCCACGTCTCCAAGGACGCGTCCCTGGCGGCGGCGGACGCGGTGGACGCCAAGCGCCAGCGCGGCGAAGCGCTCGGCAAGCTGGCCGGCGTCCCGATCGCGATCAAGGACGCGCTGTGCACGATGGACGCGCCCACCACGTGCGCCTCCAAGATCCTCACCCGCGTCGGAGAAGGCAACGCCGGCGGGACCGACCCGACTCGCGGCTTCCGCCCTCCTTACGATGCGACGGTGGTGGCGCGGCTGCGAGCGGCGGATGCCATCCTCATCGGCAAAGTGAACATGGACGAGTTCGCCATGGGCTCGTCCGGCGAAAACAGCGCCTTCGGTCCGTCGCGGAACCCTTGGGACAAGTCGCGCACTGCCGGCGGCTCCAGCAGCGGCAGCGCCGTGTCGGTGGCGGCCGGTCTCGCCCTCGGCGCGCTAGGTAGCGACACCGGTGGCTCAATCCGGCAGCCGGCGGCGCTATGCGGCGTCGTCGGCGTCAAGCCGAGCTACGGCCGCGTGTCACGCTACGGCCTGATCGCCTTCGCTTCGAGCTTGGACCAGGTCGGCCCGTTTGCGCGCGACGTGAAGAGCGCGGCGCGGCTCCTCGAGGTCATCTCTGGTGCGGACCCGATGGACTCCACGAGCGCGGACCTGCCGGTGGGCGAGTACGAAGCCGCTTGCTCCAAGGACGTCAAAGGCCTGCGCATCGGCATCCCGGAGGAATACTTCGGCGAAGGGCTGGACCCGGCGATCGCGGAGAGCGTCCGCTCGGCCATCGCGGAGCTGGAGAAAGCGGGCTGCACCGTGAAGCCAGTGAGCCTGCCGCACACCAAGTACGGCATCGCGACGTACTACGTCGTCGCTACCGCGGAGGCGTCCAGCAACCTTGCCCGGTTCGACGGCGTGCGCTTCGGGCTCCGCATCGAAAACGTGAAGAGCGACCTGACCTCTCTTTACGGAAAGACGCGCAACGCTGGCTTCGGCGCGGAGGTCAAGCGGCGCATCTTGCTCGGCACGTACGTGCTCAGCGCGGGCTACTACGACGCGTATTACAAGAAGGCCCAGCGCGTCCGCACGCTCATCAAGCGGGACTTCGACGCCGCGTTCGAGTCGGTGGATGCGATCGCCGTGCCGACCAGCCCCATTCCCGCCTTTCGGTTCGGCGAAAAGGTGGAGAGTCCTCTCGCGATGTACCTGGCCGACGTCTTCACCCTCCCGGCCAGCCTCGCTGGCATCGCTGGGCTCAGCGTGCCGTGCCGGCCCACGCCCGCCACCGCGAGCCAACCGGCCTTGCCAGTCGGGCTGCAGCTGCTCGGCCCTTCGTTCGCGGAGGAGCGCTTGTTCTCCTTGGCCGCGGAGGTCGAGCGTCGCATGGGCGGCGTGCAGCGGCCGCCCGCATGAGCGAGGGCGAGTACCGATGTGAGCGCGCCGGCCCGGCGCACACGGAAGCCTTGCTCGCGCTCCTGGAGAGCGCGGGCAGCGGCTGCTACTGCAATTACTGGCACTTCGTCGGCGACAAGAACGCCTGGCTGGAGCGCTGCTACGTGAGGCCGGAGGACAACCGTGTCGCCTTGGCAGAGCGGCTCCGCGGCGACGAGCTTTGCGGCGTCGTCGCTCGCGCGTCCTCCGGCGCGCTGTGCGGTTGGATGAAGGTAACGCGCGCCGCGGAGGTAGCGCGGCTGTACGAGCAGCGCGTCTACCGGAGCCTTCCCTGCTTTGGCGCAGAGCCCGGCGCGCGCGCCGACGTGTACACCATCGCCTGCGCCTACGTGGCCGAGGACGAGCGCGGGCGCGGCGTGGCCAAGGCGCTCCTGAGCGAAGCGATCGTCGCGGCGCGGGCTGCCGGCGCGAGCGCGCTCGAAGCCTTTCCGCGCGGCGGGCAGCTAGAAGCCGAGCGCCTCCGGGCGGACGAAGTGTGGATGGGCCCCGAGGCGCTGTTCCTGGCCGCCGGGTTCGCTCGCGTTTCGGATTTCCGCCCTTACCCCGTGCTGCGCCTACATCTGCGCTGAGCTGCCCAGGGCGGAGCGTCGCGGGCGATTGGACACCGCCCGGCGGTGCGGGATATCTTGACGAGGCTGCCTTCATCGCGCCTCGGGCGCGCTCGCCAAGCCGTTCATGCTGCCTCAGGCTCTTCGTCTCGCCCGACTAGACGTGCTCCACGATCTGTCCCAGCGTTTGGCTGGCGAGTCGGTCGGGGGCTACTTCGGCGAGTGTTTGGACGCCCTACAGAGCGGGTCTTCGGCCAGAGTCGGCCTCGCCTTCGCTTACGACGAGCGCCTGGAGCTGGTCGCTGACCGGGGCCTACCCGCATCGCACCAGCCGCTCTCGGCGCTCCTGCGCGGAGCAAGCACGTTCGCGGAGCGCTGCCTCGCAACCCGCAAGCCGGTCCAGTCCGTCGACCTGCGCGCGGACCGCGACGGCGTGGACGACGCCGGAGAGCTGTTGGCGCTCGGCACCCCCAGCGTGCTGGCGGTGCCGGTCCTGGACTTTCGCGCGGCGGTGGCCGCGTTCGTGCTGCTCTTTCCTAGCCCTGCCGATGTGGACGCGGAGACGATCACGTTCGCGCGCAGCGTTGCGAATCTGGCTGCTCTCCGCAGCCAGCGGGAGCGGCGCACGGAAATCAAGCCAACCACCGAGGAGCAAGAGCAAACCGCGCACATGGTCAGCCTGGGTCTGCTGACCGCCACCGTGGCCCACGAGCTACGTGGTCCGGCGGGGGCGCTCTTGCTCCAGCAGGAGGAGCTGAAGCGCATCTCGGAGCAGCTGAAGCTGCTGGATGACGGCGCAGATCCCGCGTTGAACGAGTCGGTGAGTGAGCTGTCGGAGCTCTCCGCGGACATCGGCACTGCGGTCACGCGCGTGCGAGAGACGGTTGAGCAACTGAGCATGGTCAGCCGGCGAGAGGTTGCGCCCGAGCACGTGGAGCTCGGCGAGGTGGTGGCAGAATCGCTCAGCATCGCGCGCCCTCACCTCGAGCGCCGCGGCGTGAACCTCAGCACCGGCTTCGAGCCCGGCTGTTACACGATCGCGCGACGAGACAACCTGGCGCAGGTGGTCATCAACTTGGTGCTGAACGCGATGGATGCCTGCCTGGACACGTCTCCTCCGGAGGTGACGGTGCGCGTGCAGACGGCGGGCGAGCACGTGGCCCTCATCGTCGAGGACAACGGCCCGGGCGTACCGGCGGCGGCGATTCCTCACATATTCAAGCCGTTTTTCACGACCAAGGAGCGAGGCGCGGGCACCGGGCTCGGGCTGAAGATCTGTTCGGACGTGGTGAGCGCGCATGGCGGGCACATCGAGGTGCACGAGCGCGTCGGCGGCGGCGCTTCCTTTCGCGCGCTGTTACCCCGGGCTCGGGAGAACAGCGGCTTGCTGGCGCTGCCCATCGCCGCCGCGAGCCGCGCGCCACGCTCGCCGGTCCGGCACAAGCAGGTCCTCGTGGTGGACGACGACCCCGTTTTTTCGCGCACCATCCGCCGCTCACTCAAGCCGCACGACGTGCGCACGTGCGGGGCCGCCTCGGAGGCGCAAGCGCTGCTACTGGACTCTCGTTACACTCCCGATCTCGTGCTGTGCGATGTGTTCTTGCCCGGTGCGAACGGCAACCTGCTGCACGCACGAGTAGCGCGGCAAAGGCCGGAGGTGGCGCGTCGCTTCGTGTTCGTCACCGGTGGGGCGCTGGGCAAAGAGGAAGCGGCGTACCTGCGTGCTTCTGGCTGCACCACCCTGTTCAAGCCGGTGGAGCTCAAGAGTCTATTGGAGCTGCTGGAGGACGCGAGCCCCGCTTCAGGGCCTCCCAACACGGTCAAAACCCTGCTGCAGGAACCGCCCTCGTCTTCGAACCGGTTTGGTTAGCTGCCCTGCGTCCAGGCCCAGCCGGGAGCGTTGAGCAGCCCGAGGCTGAGCCCCAAAAACACGCCTCGCATCACCTCCGCGGGCTCGGCCATCCCCGCCGAGGCGAGCGCGCCGCCAAGCTCGTCCAACGAGCGTTTGTGCGGCGCTTGCTCGATGGCTCGCCGCTCCCCCAAGCTCAGCCCGAACTCGGACGGATCCCGACGCAGCGAGGTGCCGCGGTTCAGCGGCAAGCGGCGAATCGGGGCGAGCCACGCCGCGATCTCGTTCACCGTGAAGCGCTCGCGCACGATGCGGCTCACCACCGGCAAGATCGAGATACGCTGCATGTGCACCGGGTGCTCGCTGCGCGAAGCGGTGAACGTGAGCATGCCGTCGCCGAACGCGAACAGCCCGCGCAAAAGCATCTCCGCGCCGCTGCCGTGCGGCGCCACCAGCTTGCCGTCCTCGAACGCGAGTCGGAGCTCGCCGTGAGTCCCCTCCACGTGCAGCTCGCCCGTGTCCGCATTGAGGGAGATGGCGAAAACTAGGGCCGGCAGCTCGGGGCGGACCAGCGCGCGGCGGAAGGGTAAGCCGGGCATGGGCGCGGCCGGCACGCTGTTGCGGCTCAAGGGCGGCGGCGCGGCCGTCGTGGGGCGGAGGACCGGGCGCGGGCTGGGGGCCGGCGGCGGCGCGGTCGGGCCCAGCGTGCTCGGCAAGCGGGTCACCTCATGCGTGCCGCTCCGCGACGGCAGCACGCCGAGCGCGGACAGCCAGGGTACGAGCTCCGAGTCGTCTAGCGTGATCTGCGAGCTCTGCGCGAGCCGGCGCAGCGCGGCCGCAAAGCTCCGCGCGCTGTCGAAGCGATCGGCGGGAGCCTTGGCCAGAGCCTGCCGGAGCACGTCGAGAACGGGCGGAGCCAGGTCCGTCCCGTACTTGTCGAGCGCGGACAAGTCCGCCTCGTAAATTTTGGTCAGGATGTCGAACTCGTTCTGGCCTGAAAATAGTGGCCGGGCGATGAGCATCTCCGAAAGGATGATGCCGACCGTGAAAAGGTCGCTCCGGGGGTCGACCTCGATGCCCATCACCTGCTCGGGTGACATGTAGCCGACTTTGCCCTTGAGCTCGCCGGGGTACGTTCGGCGGTCCACGTAGGCGCTCCGCACGATACCGAAGTCGGCGAGCTTCACGTCGCCGGCGCGGCCGATGAGCACGTTGCCCGGGGACACGTCGCGGTGCACGATGTGGAGCGGATTGTTGTTCTCGTCGCACGCGTCGTGGGCGAAGGACAGGCCGGTCAGCACCTCGTGCGCGATGAAGAGGGCGGCCCCGAGCGGGAAACGCTCCCGCCGGCCGGACACGTACCGGAGCAGCTTGGCGAGCGAGACCCCCTCCACGTACTCCATCGCCATGAAGAGCTCGCCCTGGCTCTCCCCGAAATCGATGACCTGAACGATGTTCGGGTGGCAGAGCGGGGCGGAGATGCGCGCTTCGTCGCAGAACATCGCGACGAAGCGCGAGTCTTGGGCGAGCTCGGGCAAGATGCGCTTGAGCGCCACCTTCTTCGCGAACCCGTGGGGGCCGGCGCGATAAGCCACGAACACCTCGGCCATCCCGCCCAAACCCAGCCGCTCGCCGAGCTCGTACGGGCCGAGCACCGTGCGTGCCGGCCGTGGCTTGCCTTGCATTGTGACTAGTCAGCGTAGCGCGGAAGCTCGCGTCATTCTCACAAAAATCAAGACCATTTGGGGCGCGCTTTGGACTACGGTTTCTAAAGTGAGCGAGGAGCGCACATCACCCCACTCGATCCGCAAGGCAAGCGGTGACGTACTCAAGGTTTCTGGGAAACGTCGCGTGGTTGCCATCACCGGCGCGGCATCATTCCTAGGACTCAACTTGATCGGCCTCCTGGAGGACGATCCTCGAGTCAGCAAAATTGTCTGTCTCGACACCACGTCGCCGCCCACCGTCGGCGCCAAGTCGCGCTTTTACGAGCTCGACCTGGTGCAGCCCGGGGCGGAAGAGCGGATTGCGGAGGTGTTCGCGGCGGAAGCGGTGGATACCGCCGTCCATCTCGGCCTTCTGGAGTCACCGTCACGGGAGACGAGCTACGCCCACGAGCTAGAGGGCGTGGGGACGATGCAGGTGCTGAACGCGTGCCGTCGCGCTCGCACCCACAAGCTCATCGTCAGAAGCTTCACCTGGCTGTACGGCGCTCGGGCAACGAATCCGGCCTTTCTGTCGGAAAAACACGTACTTCGCGCCCGCGCGTCCGACCCGTTTTTTCAAGACAAGCTGGCGGTGGAGGAGCAGCTCCTGCGCTTCCGGCAACCCGGGCAAGGGCGCGTCGTCACCGTGCTGCGCACGGCGCCGGTGATCGGGCCCAGCGTGGACAATTTCGTGACACGCTACCTCCGCTTGGCCCGCGTTCCCACCGTGCTCGGCTTCGATCCGCTCTGGCAGTTCTTGCACGAGGCGGACGCGGTGGCGGCGCTGAAGCTCGCGGTCGATCGCGACGCACCCGGCGTCTTCAACTTGGCGAGCGAAGGCGTGCTGCCACTGAGCATGGCCATTCGCTTGCTCGGCCGAGCGC
Organism: Myxococcales bacterium; assembly: GCA_004193285.1. GTDB lineage: Bacteria > Myxococcota_A > Polyangia > Polyangiales > Polyangiaceae > PMG-095. The sequence goes on from SECP01000005.1 coordinate 103,172, forward strand.
GTTTGCCCCTCCCGCGGCCGCTGCTGAAGCCCACCCTCGGCGCGCTCTGGCTCGCCAAAGTGGGCAATGCGGCCCCTGCCCTGCTCGAATACCTGCAGTACGCCTGCGTAGCAGACACCTCGCTCGCCAAAAGCCGGCTCGGCTTCGTACCCGTCTTCTCCAGCCGCGAAGCCCTGAGTGATTTCGCGAGCGCCGAGCAATTGCGTGAAGCCAAGTTGCTTTCCTCGGAGACCCCGGCGTGACCCGCAAAGACAAGAAAGACGAAAAGCTCGCTTCGCTCCTGCGGCCTGCTACCAAGCGCGGCTTGGACAAGAAGCACAAGGCCAAGGGCAAGCACAAAGCGGAGGCGGGCGCGGCCTTGCGCGCGCGCACGAGCGAGTCGCCGCCCCGCGGCAGCACGCCGAAGAAACGGCGCCAGCGCCCGGTAGAGGCGGAGGCCGAGAGCGCAGCGGCTCCGGTTGCGCCCGCCCCCAGCGCCCCGCTGGACGCGAAGGGGCTGCCGCAGGTGGCTCTGGAGCCCGCCTACGAGCTCACCGCCGACGGCGACGACTTCGAGGCACTGAGCTCGGACGTACCGGAGCTCGGAATCGGAGGGCGGGTTCTGCCGCCCCATGTCCGCTTCGAGGAGGACGCGCTGGAGAGCTACCACCCGAGCGCGCCGGCGCTCAGCGGTGACGTCGAGGATCAGATCCGCGCGCTCGAGGCGCGGCTAGATGGCCTGATTCAAGGCGCGAGCCGCGGCCAAGAAAGCGCCCCTTTGGCGCCGCCCGGCGTCGTTGAGGCGGAGGTGGAGCGGGAGCCGGCAACGGCCGAGGCGATCGCGGTAGAGAGCGCGGCGGAGCTGGCGGATAGCCGCTACTACGTCGAAAAGTGGGGTCGTAAAGGCCTGCGTAGCCGCGCGGAAGAGGTCGACGAGTTCGGCCTGGACCGCAGCTTCGACGCCAAGCTCCGCCCCGTGCTGGACTTCGTGTATCGCCGCTACTTCCGCGTCCAAACCGAGGGCATCGAGAACGTGCCGAGCGAGGGCAAGGCCGTCGTCGTCGGCAATCACTCGGGGTCAATCCCGCTGGACGGGCTCATGCTGCGGACCGCGCTGCGCACGGATCATCCCGCCGGGCGCGACCTCCGCTGGCTCGCAGAAGACTTCCTGTTTTACCTGCCATTCGCGGGCGTGTTCATGAACCGAGCCGGCGCAGTGCGCGCTTGCCAAGAGAACGCCGAACGGTTGCTCTCGCGCGACAACCTCATCGCGGTCTTCCCGGAGGGCGTGCAGGGCATTCGCAAGCTCTTCCGTGATCGCTACCGTTTGCAGCGGTTCGGGCGCGGCGGCTACATTCGCCTGTGCCTGCGCACCCGCGCGCCGCTCATCCCGTGCGCGATCATCGGCGGCGAAGAGTCGAGCCCGCTCCTTTACCGCTTCGATACGCTGGCTGATCTGCTGCGGATCCCCTACTTGCCGGTCACGCCCACCTTTCCTGCGCTGGGCGCGCTCGGGCTCGTCCCCGCGCCCACCAAGTGGCGCATCAAGTTCGGTGAGCCCATCCCGTTCGACAACTACGGCCCCGAGGCCGCGGACGACGACTTGCTCGTCGGCAGGCTCTCCGAGCGCGTGCGCAGCACCATCCAGAGCATGCTGGATACGGGCTTGCAGAAACGCAAAAGCATCTGGTTCTGAAGCCTCCCCGCACCGAGCCGCGATGAAAGCAGAGGCCCGCTCCGGGGTCGCCGTCGTGGACAAGCCGCGCGGCGTCACCAGCCATACCGTGGTCGCGCAAGCGCGGCGCTTGTGGGGGCGAAAGGACGTGGGCCACGCCGGCACGTTGGACCCCATGGCCACCGGCGTGCTGCTCCTGCTGGTGGGGCAAGCGACCAAGCTCTCCGGCTACTTGACCGCGGACTCCAAGCGCTACGCGGCCGAGGTCACGTTCGGGCGCGCGACCGACTCGCTCGACGCCGACGGGCGAACGACGGTGGAGGCACCGCTGGGCGCGGACCAGCTCTCATCCCCGGCGGTCGAGCACGCGCTGGCTCTGGAGAGGGCTCGCGCGGAACAAGTGCCGCCCGCGGTCAGCGCGATCAAGGTGGACGGCGAGCGGTCCTACGCGCTGGCTCGCAAAGGCGAGGCGCCCGAGCTCGCCGCGCGTGCGATTCGAGTGCTCGAGCTGACCTTGCTGGAGCTGGCACCGCCCGTCGTGCGCGTGGAGCTGCACGTCTCCAAGGGCTACTACGTGCGCTCATTGGCTCGTGACCTAGGCGCGGGGCTGGGTGCTCCCGCTCACCTGTCGGCGCTACGCAGGCTGGCGAGCGGCCCCTTCGACCTCTCTCGGGCCACCTCTTGGCCGCCCAGCGCGCCTCCGGCCCTGCTTGGCTTAGCGGAGGCGGCAAGCTCGGTGATGCCCCTCGCGCGGCTGAAGCCGGAAGCGGTGCTCCGCGCGCGGCAGGGCAAGCAGCTCCTGCCCGAAGACTTCGATGAGCTGCCGGACTCGGAAGGTCCCGGCGCGTGGCTCTCCCCGGAGGGCGAGCTGCTCGCGATCGGAACGACGCGCGGCGAGCTGCGCGTAGTGCGGGGCTTCAACAGCGAGCTCTGACTCACCGCACGGTGACGTCCGCGCTGAGGCCGCGGTGCTGCAGCCGGGCACGGAGCCGCTCGGAGAGGGCCGAGTCCGTGGGCGCCTGAGGGAGAGTGAGCTCGACCGAGACATGCCCACCCTCTGCTGAGATCAGCAGCTCCGCACCCGCGTGGCGTCCCTCCCCGATGTCCAGGCGGACGACCCCGCGCCGTTGGTCCCCTCCCAGCGCAACCCGGCGCACCCAGCGCTCCACGAGCTCTGACAGCTGCGTAACTCCCAGGGGGCCTGCCGGCGCGGCTTCCGCGGTGGAAACGGCGCTCACCCCTACCGGAGGGCTTAGCAGCGCCAGCAGCTCCGCGACGTCCGCCCCTCCCCGGCTCATACCCGGTTGGTCCTCGGGGGCAAGGTCGCGTTCGGCGCGTTCGGAGGGCCGCCCCTTCGACAATTCGGTGGGAAGAGGCTGGCTCATTTCGAGCACCGGCTCGCCCCCGCGCAGCTCTCCGCCGGGACGCCCCAAGGGTGAAGCAGCGCGGCGCATCAGGTGTGCAAATTCTGAACCTTTACGCTGCGTTACTTCCATGCAACGGGTCGACGGGAGCGAATTGACCGGTGGGCCGCCCTGGGCCGTTCGAGGAGGAGGTTGGACCATAGTCACCTACTCGGCCCGCAGCTCGGCGGGTTGCGTCCCCAGGCAGGCCTCCGCTAAGAACTGCGAGTAAGGAGGCCCGGCCCATAGCCGGGCACGCGATTTGGACTCGGCTCCACCAGCGCTTTCACCCGCAATTCTCGTAGCATTCGTGCCGGCCCTGGTCGCGGCCACTTTCGCGGCTGCCAGTTGGTCCATCGGGGCCATGTCCGACGCACGCCTGGCAGCGCTGCGCGAAGGCTCCAGCGGCGGCGTGCGGAGCGCGATCGAGCGGTACGAGGAGAACGCGGGAGCGCTCGAGGCTCGTTGGCTCGTGATCCGAGCGCTTGGCATCTCCCTGACGGCGCTGCTCATCGCCAAGTACCTACCGGACTTCGGCGGCTGGCTGCCGGCGGTGGCTGCGCTCGGCTCGCTCGTGGTTTACGGCATCCCGACCGAAATCGCCCGCGTGCTCGCGACGCGCAATCCGGAGCGCTCCGCGCCCCTGCTCCTGCGCGTCGTTTACCCGATGGAGCTGCTGATCTCCCCCGTCGCGGCGCCCATCGTCTGGATCGGCAGGCTGTTCGAGCAAAAGTCCGAATCCCGCCCCACCCCGGCGCCCGGGCTCGTGGAGTCGGAGGTGCAGGCGCTGGTGACCGAAGGCGAGCTCAGCGGCTCCCTCGGCCACGAGCAATCCGAGATGATCCGCAACGTGCTGGATTTCAGCGACATCACCGCCGGGCAGCTGATGGTCCCGCGCACTCAGGTGCACGCGATCGAGATCGACACGCCCATCGCCGAGGTGCTCGCGGTCATCGCCGAGAGCGAGCACTCCCGCTACCCGGTGTATCGCGAGAACATCGACAACGTCGTGGGCGTGCTCCACGCCAAGGATTTGCTGCCACACCTCTCTCGGGGCGACCTCGAGAAGGTCGCCCTCCCCACGCTGGTGCGACAACCGGTCGTGTTCGTTCCGGAGAGCCAGCCTGCGGACAGCGTGCTCAGGGAGATGCGCGCCGGCAAGCAGCACCTCGCGGTGGTGCTCGACGAGTTCGGTGGGACGAGCGGTATCTTGACGCTCGAGAACCTGCTCGAGCAGATCGTCGGGGACATTCGCGACGAGCACGACGTCGAGGAGCCTCCGATCGCCGACTTGGGCGACGGCAAGCTGCTCGTGGACGCGAGCGTCTCCATCGCCGACCTCAGCCGCTACCTCGGCGCCGAGCTACCAACCGACGGCGACTACCACACCCTGGCCGGGTTCGTGGTCGCGGAGCTCGGAACGGTGCCGGAAGTAGGGGTACGGCTCTCGGCGTTCGATCTGGACTTCGAGGTCAAGGAAGCGGATGAGCGCCGCGTCCTCAAGGTGGAGATCACGCGCCGCTCCCCGCCGGCGGAGTCGATCCTCCCCCGCTCGTCCTCGCGCATCCCCGTCGCAAGCTGAGCGCCGCCTCAGGCTGCACCAAAGCAAAACGGGTCGCCCCTCACCAGGAGGGACGACCCGCTTCGTCTCGAGCCGAGTCGGAGACGGCTCAGGGCGCCGTCTTGCCGATGTCCTTCAGCTTCTTCACGAGCGTCTGGCCCGTCTCCAGGAGACCGGTGCGCTCCTCACCCGGATTCGGGTTGCCGCGCAGCACCTCTTCGAGCTCGCTGATGCGACCGCGCAACCGCACCACGGCGGCGTCCGGGCACACGGCGCCCTGGGTCCCCGGATCGACCGGGATGAAGGTCGGGTCTTCCGTCGCCGCGTCGCCCTTGAGGTAGCGCTTGACGGTGACCTTCTTGCCCTTTTCGCCGGGAAGCTCGAAGGCGTCCGGCCACTTGTCGGCGGCGGGAAACGGGGTGGGAAGCAGCTGCATGGAGCCGACCGGACCCGCGGGCGAGCCGCCCACGATCACCGACCAACGCACCTTCGGCTTCGTCTGCGACTCTAGGAAGTCCTGCACGGCCTTCTTCTGGCCGCTCAGCACGCGCTGCAGGTCACCCTTGTTGTCGTTGGCCTCCGCGGCCGAAGACGCGAAGTTGATGAGCATGGTCACCACGTCCGACTTGAAGCGGCCGATGCCCTTGCCGCTCAGGTTCGTTCCGTCGAACGGGATGTTCAGCGCGCCGAGCTTGGTGACCTCGTCCTCCGGGAACTGAGACTTGCCGAGCTTCTCGCGAGCAGACTTGAGGAGGTCCGCCAGCTCGGTGATCTTGGCGTTGGCGACCTCGACGTCCTTCGTGAGCTGCTTGGAGCCCTCGATCGCGGCGTCCGCACCGGCACCACGCTCGGCCGCTCCGCCGATGGTGTAACCGATACCGATACCGATGAGCGCGGTGATGCCTGCCAGCACGGCGATCTTCGACTTGCCGCCGCGGTTCGCACGAACGACGTCGTCACCCAGCTCGATGCGGATCGTCTGCGGCTGAGCCGCGACAGGAGCCGCCGAGGGCGCCATGGCGCCGTACGGGTTCGACATGTCCATGACCGGCGCGGCGGGGCGGCTGGTCTGGGCCGGCGACTGGAACGGCGGCGCGGGGATACCGGCCGCGGGAATGCCGCTTGGCTTGGGAATGCCCGCAGGCGGGGGAATCGACGCGCCCGGCCCCGGAACCGGAGCGCTGACCGTCTTTTTACCGAGCCGGGCCTTTAAATCGATCTTGGGCTTCTTGTCCTCGGACATACTAACTGTGTCGCTACTGTGGGGATCGGGCGCGAAAAGGGCGCTAGCCAGGTGGGCGACGGGCCGGGACAGTACAGGCAAGCGCACCGCCCGAGCAAGATTGAAATTCCACTTCCAGCGTGAAGAGGTCTGGGCCGGTCGGCGGTCCCGCATCCCGAGCTCGGCTCGGGGTCGGCCTGGCGCGTCTGAGCAGAGCCTTTGACCGCGCTCTCGTCGAATGCTTGGCTTCGGGCGTCCTGCGAGCCCAGGTGCTTCGTGCCAGCCGGAGTCGATCCGGACTGAAAGCGACGCCGAGCTCGTGCAAAACTGCCCCTCGTCTCTATGAGCGCTCCCGCCCCCGTTTCGGCTCCCACTTCGTTTTTGGCGCCTAAGTTCGGCGATGTCTACGCAGAGCTGATGAGCTCGGCCGGCCTCAGCCAGGACACGACGCGCGCCGTGTTCGACGCAATATTCGCGGGGGCGTGGGCACCTTCGCAGATTGGCGGCTTTTTGGTAGCGCTGCGCCAGCGCGGGGAAACCGCGGACATCGTCGCCGGCGCGGCCTCGGCCATGCGCGCCGCGATGCTGCCCGTTGCCCACCCGTTCACTCAGCTGCTGGACACCTGCGGCACGGGGGGTGACGGATCGGGCAGCCTCAATCTGTCGACCGGCGCGGCGCTGGTCGCCGCCGCCGCGGGCGTGCGCGTCGCCAAGCACGGTAACCGAGCCGCCACGAGCCGCTCCGGCAGCGCGGATGTGCTGGAGAGCCTCGGAGTCCCGCTGGACGTGCCGGCCGCCGCTCAGAGCGAGGTGCTCCGCGAAGCTGGCATCGCGTTCCTGTTCGCGATGGCGCACCACCCCGCGATGCGCCACGCGATGCCGACGCGGCGCGAGCTCGGCATCCGCACGCTCTTCAACCTCCTCGGCCCGCTCTCGAACCCGGCGGGGGTCACGCACCAGCTCTTGGGCGCGCCCGACGACGCCTCGCGGAGGTTGCTCGCGGAGGCGCTGGTCAAGCTGGGAGTCACGCGCGCGTGGGTAGTGCGCAGCGTGGACGGCCTGGACGAGGTCAGCCCCTTCGCGGAGACGCGGGTCACGGAGGTGGACGGCGGCAAGCTGCGCGAGCACGTCGTATCGCCGGAGAGCTTCGGCTTCGTGCCGAGCCCCGCTGGCGCGATCGCCGGGGGCGAGCCGGCCGACAACGCGCGCGCCCTCACCACGATTTTGGGCGGCGAAAAGCACCCTGCAGCGGACGCGGTGGCGCTCAACGCCGCGGCCGCGCTCGTGGTGTGGGGCGGCATGAGCGAGCGAGAGGCCGGCGCCCAGGCGCGCGAAGTCTTGGCCAGCGGCAAGCCGCTGCAAACCCTCTCCGTCTGGGCTGCCGCCGCGACCCGGCGCCGCCCCGCCAAGGTCTGAGCCATGGGCGTCTTAGCGGACATCTTGGCTCAGAAGCAGCGCGAGCTGCCGGCGCTCCGACAGCGGCGGTTGCCAGCGCCGCCCGCGCTTCGACGCGTGTCGCTCGGTCGCGCCGAAAACGCCGGTCGGCTCAGCCTGATCACCGAGATCAAGCTTCGCTCGCCTTCCGCCGGCAAGCTCTCCACCGTCCTCGGCGTCGCCGAGCGAGCGGCCGTCTACGAGCGCTCCGGCGCGAGCATGCTGAGCGTGCTGTGCGACGCGTCGTTCTTCGACGGCGAGTACGAGCACCTCGCCCAGGCGCGCGCGGTCACGACCGTGCCGCTGCTGTGCAAAGAGTTCGTCATCGACGCCGTGCAGCTGGACGCCGCGCGCGCGTTCGGAGCGGACGCGGTGCTCCTGATCGTGCGCTGTCTCACGGCCGCGCAGACGCGCGAGCTCGTGGCCGCCGCGAGGGCGCGCGAGCTCGTACCCTTCGTGGAGGTCGCGACCGAAGAAGAGCTCGCGGTCGCCCTCGACGCGGGGGCGGACCTCATCGGCGTGAACGCGCGCGACTTGGACACCCTCGTGATGGATGCGCCGCGGGCCGCGCGGGTGCTCGCGGCGATGCCGGACTACGTCGTCCGAGCGCACCTCTCCGGGCTCTCCAAGCCGGAGGACGTGGAGCGCATCCGCCGGAGCGGGGCGGACGCGGCCCTGGTCGGCGAAGCGCTCATGAGGGCCGATGACCCGGCTCCGGTGCTCGGCTCGCTCGTGGCAGCGGCGCAGGGCTGAAAACTCGCGCCGAGCTGCGCACCGGCGTACCCTCGGCCAGCCGTGAAGCTGGACGCCGCGCTCGACTTTTACTTGCAGCACTTGAGGGTGGAGCGCGCGCTGTCGAACAACACGGTCATGGCCTACGGGCGCGACCTCGGCAAGCTGCTGGCTTTTGCGGACTCGCAAGGCGTCGCCGAGATCGAGCAGGTGGATCTGGGGGTCGTCTCGGGCTGGATCCGCGAGATGTCCAAGAGCGGGCTCGGACCGCGCAGCAGCGCGCGGCACCTGTCTTCGGCGCGCGGCCTGTGTAAGTTCTTGATGCGCGAAGGCATCCTCCGCGCGGATCCGACCGAGCTCGCAGCGCGGCCTCGCTTCGGCCGCAAGCTGCCGCGCGCGCTCGGTGAGCAAGAGATGCTCACCCTCATCGAAGCGCCTTCGCCCGATACGCTGCGCGGCCTGCGCGACCGCGCCATGCTCAGCATGATGTACGCGGCGGGCCTGCGCGTGAGCGAGCTGGTGCAGCTCACGATTGGCGACGTGGACCGCGCGCGAGGCGTCGTGTCGGCGCTCGGTAAAGGCAAGAAGCGGCGGCTCGTCCCCCTCGGCGAGGTGGCGCTGGACCACCTCACGGCCTACCTCACCGCGCGTGAGGCAGACTTTGCGGCGCGCGCCGCAGCCCGAGGCGCATCCGCCGCCGCCGTCACGCAGCTGCTCTTCCCCTCCCCGCGCGGCGGGAAGCTGACTCGTCAGGCATTCTGGAAGATCGTCGGTCGGACCGCGCGCGGCGCCGGCATCCGCGGCCACGTCCACCCACACCAGTTGCGCCACTCTTTCGCGACCCACCTGCTCTCGGGCGGCGCGGATCTGCGCAGCGTGCAAACCCTGCTCGGCCACGCCAACGTGGCCACGACCGAGATTTACACGCACGTTTCCCAGGACCGCGTGCGCGACGCCTATCGGAAAGCGCACCCGCGCGCCTAGGGCCAGCCACGACTCCGCTTGAAAGCCGCGACTTCACTAGTAAAGTGAACCGCAGGTGTCGTTCGTACTCACAGAGCCACGCGCCCCGGAGGTGCCCGTCGTCGTCGAGGTGCCGCACGCCGGCCTCGAGGTGGACGCGGAGACGCTCGCGACGCTCGTCGCCCCCGCTGCCGCCATCGGTAGAGACGCCGACCTTTACGTGGACGAGCTCTACGCGGACGCGCCGGACTGCGGCGCCGCGCTACTGACCGCGCGGATGAGCCGGTACGTGTGCGACCTCAACCGCTCCGAGCACGACGTCGACCGGGACACGGTGCTGGGCGCCACCGGCCGCGCGAGCCCGCATGGCCTCGTCTGGCGCTCCACCACGGACAACCGCGCCGCCATCGCGCGACCGCTCCCGCGCGCGGAGCTCGAGCGTCGCCTTCAAGCCTTTTACCGCCCCTACCACGACCAGCTAGACATCCTCGTGCGCGACCGCCTGGCGCGTCACGGCTTCTGCATCGTGCTCTCCGGCCACTCCATGCCCAGCCGCGGTCGGGACGGTCACGACGACCCCGGCCGTGACCGCGCGGACGTCGTGCCCGGCACCCGCCAGCGCACCACCGCCGCCCCCGCCGTGATCGACGTCGCGGAGCGCGTCGCAGCCCGCTTCCAGCTCGGCTTGCTGCACGACGAGCCGTACCGCGGCGGCCACACCACCCTGCGCTATGGGCGCCCCGCCGCCGGCATCCACGCGATCCAAATCGAGCTGAACCGTCGCACCTACATGGACGAGCAAACCCTCTGCAAAAAGCCGAATGAATTCCGCGTAATACGCAGCTTCTGCCGGGCCCTCGTCCAAGATCTCGCGGCCCTGCGACAGGTCCCCGTCGCGCGCGCCGGCCGCGCCTGAGGCCCGCGCCGGCCGCGCCTGAGGCCCGCGCCGGCCCCGCGATGAGGCCCGCGCCGGCCCCGCGATGAGGCCGCGCTACGGCGCACTGCGAGCCCGAGCAGTACGGTCTCGCTTGACTTAGGCCCGCCATCTACTACGTTCCGCGCCCTCAGCCATGGCCCGCAGTGAAATCACCGGCAAGCGCCGCATGTCGGCGCAAAACGTCTCCCACTCGAACATCAAGACCAAGCGCTGGCAGAACGTGAACGTCCAGCGTCGCCGTCTCTGGGTGGCCGAGCTGGGCCGCCACGTCACGCTCAAGGTCACCACCGGTGACCTCCGGTCGATCGACAAGGTCGGCCTCCTCGCTTACGCCAAGAAGCACGGCATCAAGCTGGCTTGAGCTCGCCGCGCGCGCCGGGCTCCGTCGCGCGCAGGTTCGGCTCAACACATCGCGCTCGTCGTGGCCCCTATTGGGGTGTCGCCACTTCGTAGCAGGGCGCGTCCGTGGCGTTGCTGCGCTTCACCAGCTCAACGCCACGCGTCGCCGCGCGCCCTCCACCGCGCCCGCGCGTCTCCGTCTGAACGCGCTCTCCACGCGCGCGCCGCGCAGCTGGCGCGCCGGCGTCTCGCTCTCAACGCGCACGCGCGTCTCAGCACCTCGCCACGCCGCCCCAACCGCGCCAGCGAGGGTCCGCGCCAACGAGGGTCCGCTCCCCAACCGCGCCAGCGCGGGTCCGCGCCAACCGCGCCAGCGCGGGTCCGCGCCCCAACCGCGCCAGCGAGGGTCCGCGCCCCAACCGCGCCAGCGCGGGTCCGCGCCAACCGCGCCAGCGCGGGTCCGCGCCCCAACCGCGCCAGCGAGGGTCCGCGCCCCAACCGCGCCAGCGAGGATCCCGCCCCAACCGCGCCAGCGAGGATCCCGCCCCAACCGCGCCAGCGAGGGTCCCCGCCCCAACCGCGCCAGCGAGGGTCGCGCTCCAACCGCGCCGGCGAGGGTCCGCGCCCCAACCGCGCGCGTCTACTCCTCAAGCGGCTATCCCTTCCCCGTGAGGGATTGCTTGGCGCCGGCCAGCACGCCCTCATTCGATGGCAGCATGCTGCAGCCGCGACCCCACCCTCGGGAAGATCCTGGCTTCCGTACCAACTCCCTAGACCCCAACCTGGGCGTAGCCATGCGTTGGCAGGCACGCGCCCCCCCTCGACCCCGACTCCGGTCATCGTCCCCCTTCGCGGTCGCAGCCAAACCTTCACACCGACCCGTACGGCGTCGCAACCCGGCCAACCGATACGCGCTCATGCCTGATGCCCGTCTTGCCTCCGTCCACCGCGCCCGCCCGCGCTGCACCGCGCCCGCGCTGCACCGCGCCCGCGCATTCGTTTACGGCAGTCGAAGGACAGCGCCTCGCTGGACCGCGCGACTGCCGCGCTCGCAGGCGAGTGAGCCGGCTGCTTCTTTGCGCAAACATCGCGGAGCTTGCCCTCCCGATGTCCCAGTCTTCGGATCCGAAGAACGAATGCGGGACGAAAAGCGCGCTGCCTGAGCGTCAGAAGGGGCTAGGAGCGTCAGCGCGCCGGAAGCGAAGCGGGCGCGCTAGCCCTCGAGGCCTTCAACGGTGCGCTTGCTCGCGCTGCGGCGGATACCGAGTCGACGCACGTTCGGTTCGGCCACCGCGCGCGCCGCTGGCGCCGCCCAAAGCTCGAGCGCGCCGCCTGCGTCGTCGAAGTCGATCCAAATCGGGGCGGGGGCCGCGAGCTGCGTTCCCGGCGCGGTCCGCGCAACGCCGCGCAGCGTCGGCACCGCAAGGAGCGGAGCGGAGAGCTCGAGCTCGTCCACGTACAGCGCTTCCGGCTGACATTCGAAGGCCGCAGCCACGAACAAGCCGTTCACGTCGATGGCGGAAACGGTCGTGCCGCGCAGAAATGGCGCGGGCGCGTCTGCGGCCCAAGGCGCGCTGAGGTGACCCTCGCGACGAACGGCGGGCGCGTCCAGGTTCTCGGGTCGCGAGAAATCTGCGGGAGTGAGCAGGCCGCCGTTCGGCGCACCGAACGCCCGCACCAGAGCGCGCGACAGCTCGGGCTCGGAGAACGCGAGCGCGCCCACCTCGCCAACACGCGAAAGGACCGCCGCACGTCGCTCGGCGCCGCGCTCCCGCGCGAGCGCCACCCCCGACTGCACCAAGCGCGCCAGAGTGGCGGTGCCGCCGTAACCGAGCGCCACCGCGAGCGCCGGTACGGAGTTTGGCACGCCGACGCGCGCCGCCATCGGCGGCTCTGCGCCGGGCAAGGTGCCGCGGGGGCGCTTGGCGCCTTTGCCGGGCTGACGCACGCGCCCGTCGAACGCCCGCTCACCGGAGCCTGTGCCACCGACGAGCAAGGTCACCGGACCTAGCAACACGGCCGGGTAAGCGCCCGCGGCCGCGAAATACCCGGCCAGCACCGCGTCCACCGCGCTAGCACCTTTAGCCAGCTCCTCACCCGCTGCGGCTTCGCAAGCAGGGTCGTTGGAGCGCGCGAGCGCACGCAGACGAAGGCTCACGACTCTTCGTCCTCGTCCTCGAAGTCGCCCTCTTCGTCCTCGTCCTCGTCCTCGAGGTCGTCTCCGCCTTCCGAGTCCTCTTCGTCGTCACCGCCGCTGCCGAGCGGCGCCCCGAGCAAGTTTCGGAGATCTTTGGCGGCGCGAAGCGCGTTGTCGCCTTCGATGACGACATAAGCCTCTTCGAACGCGGCGAGGCGATCCGCAGCACGCTCGATGGCGGAGCCGCGCACGCGCCCGCCAGTGCCGAGTGAGGAGATACGCCCGTACGCTACGGGACCCTCGGGCAGATCGTCGCGCGCCGGGTCGCGCGCGAGCGTGACCCCGAGTGAAGCGGCAAGCTCCTCCGCTTCGGCTTCGGCAAGAAGCCCGGTCGGCTCCCACGCGACCGCGACCTCGGAAGCCTTCAGCAGCTCCACGAGCTTCGTGAGACGCGCTCGGGTCCGCGCACCAGGGCGCGCGGTCGGCGGCGTGCGCAGCACGATCCAACGTGCCTCGAGCGCGCGTGCAGTTTCCACCGTCGCTTGGACGTCCGCCTCGGTGAGCTCTTTGTCGAGCGCGGCGATGAGCTTCGGCACGACGACCGCGAACACGAGGTGCGGCGGCGACTCGCTCTTCATCGTCTCGATGGTGCGCTTGCGCGGCGCGCCGTTGTCGAGCCTGACCTCGAGCAAATCCAAATGTTTGCCGTAGCGGGCGATAGCCATCGCCGAGGGACTTTGTCCGACTCGAAGGAGCATGGGGCGCGCGTCATAGCGTATCCCGGGCCGCTGGGCCAGGAGCGGTGCGGCGTTATTCAGCGCTGAAATGAAACCACTGCGTCGGGCAGTCGCGAACGAAGGCTTCCATGGCGCCGGCCGCGCTTTCCGCGGCTACTTGGAGCTCTCCTGCGCTGGGGCGCCGGCCGACGGAAATGGCCGTGGAAATGCTGAGCTCGTAGTCGAAGAAGCCCCGCCGCCTCGCGAAGACCGGCAGCACCTGGGCGCCGCTGAGCCCGGCCAGCACGAACGGCCCCTCCGGGACCCGAAACGGTTCTCCGAACAGCGGCACGTTCACGACCCTGCCGCTCGGCGGCACGCGATCCAGCTGCAGCGCCGCGATACCGCCCTTCTTCAGGTGCGCGATCAGCGGCAGCGCGTCCGTGGGGTGCCGGCCGACGTGTAGCACCTTCATTCCGCGCTCCTCGCGGTGCCGATCCTGCAGCTCTCGCGCGGCGTCGTTCGCCTCGCGCTCCATGACGATGATCACGTCCGCCCCCAGGGATCGCCCCAGCAGCTGCGCGGCAATGTCCCACGGGCCGACGTGCGCCGTGACGAGCACCACCCCGCCCTGCCGGAGCGCCTCGTGGAGCCGCTCCTCGCCGTGAACGAGGACGCGCGGCTCCGTATCCGGACGCTGCGAGCCGATGGCCTCCGCAAAGCAAGCGGCGTAGTTTGCGATCGTCTCCATCGCCTCCAGCTGCTCGACCATCGCGCTGCGCCGGCCATGAATGCGACGCAAGTTGCGCACCACGCGCCGCCGCACCTCCGGCAGCGCCAAGCCGAAAAGCGCTCCGATCGGCGCCGGGCTGTACTTCAAGAAGCGCCGCGGTCCGGAGAGCGCTCCCCAATGTGCCAGCCGACGGAGCATCGCGCTTTCGCGCCGCGGCGGCTGCTCGCTCATACTCTCACGTGAGTGTCACGAGGCCTGCGTGCCCGCAAGCGGCGTTTGTGCGTCGCCGACTTGGCAAGCGAGGCAGATGGCGCCAGAGTCGGCTCGTGGCCTCCGCCGTCGTGACCACCACCGACACGCTGCTCGGCGGCACGCTCCGGCTACTGCAGCCGAAGGTCGGCTACCGCGTCAACGTGGACTCCCTCTTGCTCGTCGCCTTCGCGGGCACGAGGCGCGTGGAGCGCGTCGTGGATCTCGGCGCGGGCGTCGGAGCACTCGGCCTCTTGGCGCTGTCGCGCGGCCTCGCCAAGCAAGCGCTGCTCGTGGAGGCGGACCCAAAGCTGGTCGCGCTGGCGGGCGAGAACCTGCGCCGCGGGGGCTTCCGCGGCGAGGCCCTCGAGCTGGACTTGGCGCGGCAGAAGCTGCACGGCTCCGCCGCGCCCCTCGTCCTCTGCAATCCGCCCTACTACCCGGCGCACAGCCACCGCCCCGCCCAATCCCCCGCGAAGGCCCTGGCCCGCAGCGGAGACGTGACGCCGTTTCTCATGGCCGCTTCCACCCTCGTCGCGCGCAAGACCGGGCGTGCGCTGTTCTGCTACCCGGCGCCGCAGCTGCCGGAGCTCTTGGTAGCGGCGACGAAGGTCGGCCTGGTCGCCAAGCGGCTACGCTTGGTGCACGCACGCGGCGATCAACCGGCGCGGCTCGCGCTCGTGGAGCTGCGCGCCGCGCGCCCAGGCGGCCTGGTGGTGGAGCCGCCCCTCATCGAGTGGATCGGTCGGGCGCGCTCGCCGGAGCTGCAAGCGCTCAGCGGGGCGCGAGCAGTCGATCGAAGATGATCGCGGCGGCGGCGCGCACGCTCAGATGATTGAAGCCGTCCGCGCGCGGGCCGCGGATGGGTGCGAGCAAGAAGGTGGCGCGGTTCATCACCTCGTCCGCCAGTCCCCAGCCCGTCCCGAAAGCGAGCAAAATAGGCGGTCCCTCCACGCCGAGGCGCTCGCGCGCGCCTTCGTGAGAGAGCGCCCGGTCGCCGCCTTTGGCGCTCGTCACCCACAGCTCTGTTCCAGGTCCCGAGCTCTCCAGCGCTTCGTCCAGGTTGCTCACGATGCGGAGCTGCTGCATCGGCGGTACCCGATCCGGGATGCGCCGCGAGCCCGACCCGGTGAGCCAGTGATCGCGGACCCGCGTCGCGAGCTCGCGTTGGGCCGCGATCGGGTGCGCCACGTAGTACGCGTCGAGGCCGTAGGTGTGGGCGCTACGCGCGATGTCGTGCAAATCCAAGTTCGTGATCGCGCCGGTCACCACCTGGCGATCGCGATCCAAGATGGGATGGTGGATGAGCACGGCCGAGATTCGTCTCATGACTGGTCCTTGGTGCGCCCACGCGACTCGACCAAGAGCTCCGGGCGACGAGCGGCGCTGCGCGCGTGAGCCTGCTCCTCGCGCCACCGCTTGATCTTGGCGTGGTCGCCGTTGCGCAGAACCTCCGGCACGTCCATGCCCCGAAAGCTCACGGGGCGCGTGTAGTGGGGGTACTCGAGCAAACCGCCGCACTCCTCGCTGAAAGACTCCTCGCGCGCGGAGTCCCCGTTCCCGAGGACGCCGGGGAGGAGCCGAATCACCGCCTCCAGCAGGCACATCGCGGGGACTTCGCCGCCGGTGACCACGAAGTCGCCCAGGGACAGCTCTTCGTCCACGAATGAGCGCACGCGCTCGTCGAAGCCTTCGTAGCGGCCGCAGGTGAGCACGAGCTTCGGCTTCTCGGCGAGGCGGCGCGCATCCACCTGGGTGAAGCGCCTACCCTGTGGGGTGAGCAAGATGCGGTGTGCAGGCACGCCGTCCTCGCCCAGGGCCGTAGCCGCCGCGTCCATGGCCGCGACCACGCAGTCCGCACGCATGACCATGCCAGAGCCGCCGCCGTACGGCGTGTCGTCCACGCTCCGGTGCTTGCCGAGCCCGTGCGGCCGCAAGTCTTCGTAGTGAATGTGGACGACGCCGCTCTCGGTGGCGCGCCCCATCAAGCTGGTCTTGAAGAACTGCGTGAACAGCTCCGGGAACAGCGTGACAATCCCGACCTGCATCAGCGCGTCAACCGATCAAGCCGTCGAGCGTGGACAGCTCGACGAGCTTCTCGTCGACGGAAACCCGCGCAATCCAGTCGTCCACGAGCGGCTGCTCCAGCCGCTTACCGTCCGCCGCTTGGATGACGAGCGAGTCCACGCTCGGGTGGGTGGCGATCTCCACGACGATGCCAATCTCACCCTCGGGACCAATGACCTTGGCGCCAATCAGATCCACCAGGTAGTACTGGGACTCGTCCGTTTGCGGCAACGCGCTGCGCTCCACCCAAACCGTGGAGCCCTTCAAAGCCTCCGCGCCGTCCCGCTCGGCGAGGCCGACGAGCTTGACGAGGTATGCCTTGGGGACGGGACGCGCCCACTCGACGACGTGCTTGTTCGCGCCTTCCGAGCCGCTCGGCTCCCGTGAAAGCCAGAGCTCGTCCACTTGCGCGAGCGCGTCACTACCTTCGAAGAAGGTCTCGACGCGCAACTCGCCCTTCAGGCCGTGCGCACGCGCAACACGGCCAACCGCCAAGAGGCCGCCCGGCAAAGGCGAGCGCTCGGCCGTCAATCGATGATGTCGAGGTGAGCGCGGCGACCGATTTTGATCGATGCCGCGGACACGATGGTGCGGAGCGACTGCGCGGTGCGGCCGTCTTTGCCGATCACCTTGCCGATGTCGTTCTTGGCCACGCGAAGCTCGAGGATGATGTTGTTGTCACCCTCGATCTCCGCGACGTCCACGCTCGCGGGATCGTCCACGAGCGCCTCCGCTAGAGTCTGTACGAGTTGCTTGAGCGCCATGATCTGCTCGGTGGCAGTGCTCTGAAGCGAGCGCTCAGGCCGCCGGCTGAGCCGGGTTCTTCTTCAAGAGCTGGGTCAGCGTGTGCGACGGCTGCGCACCCTGCTTGGTCCAGTACTCGAGCCGCGCGCGGTCTACCGCGAAGGGGCCCTTCGGATCGAACGTGCCGATGTTCTCGATGTGACGCCCATCACGCGGGGCGCGGTGATCGGTCACGACGATGCGGTAGAAGGGGGCCTTGTTGGTGCCGTAGCGCGAGAGGCGAATGTGAACAGCCATGAGTCCTCAGAGAATCGAAATCATTCGAAAGGGCCGGCACGGTAGCACGTAGCGGGCCTTCCGCCAGGCCGGCGAAAAACCGGACTGGGGACGGGCATTTAAAGGAAGCTTCCGGCTCGGTCAAGCGGCGTGATAGCTTCAGGCCTGCCTATGACCGCGCCGCCCGCCCCTCGCGACGAGATTGTTCGCGTGGTGAAAGAGGTTTTGGCCCCCCTCGTCCAGGCGGACGGCGGGGAGCTTTACCTAGTTTCCGTCGATGACATCGGGGTTACGCTTCACCTTGCGGGCCGGTTTTCTGGCTGCCCGGGCAACACTCTGGCGCGCCGCCGGGTCCTGGAGCCGCTCATCGCCTCGGCCGTACCGGGCGCCTACGTGACGATGACGACGGGTCCCCTCGTCCCCAAAGGGGCGCAGCGGGTCGGGGTCTAGTCATCAGGCTGCCAAAAACGAGTGTGCCCGGCGGCTCCTCGCGGAGTGCCGGGCACGAGCCGTCACCGGGGTGACGCTAGGCTCACTTCTTTTTCTTGGCGGCCGCGTCCTTCTTGTCTTTTTCGGCCGGCGGCGGGCCGGGTTGAACCGGCGGGTTCGCGGTCGCCGCCTTCACGTCTTTGTCTAGCTCGTGCTGGTCCACCACCTGCTTCGTGCGGAACCGGGCGAGGTTCTCTTGCGTCGCGCGCTCCACGAAGACGATGCCGAGCGTGTCCCCTCGGTCGACGGCGCGAATGAGCTTCTCGCCGTCCTTCCACACCGCTTCGTCGAAGCTCTGGCCTTTGGAGTAATCCGCAGTGACCTTGAGCGGCTCCGCCCCGAACACCTTGGCGAGCTTCTTTACCGCGGAGTCGAAGTCCGCGCCGAGGTTCGACTTGGGGCCCAGCCTGTACTCCTCGTAAATCTTCCACAGCTTATCGTTGAAGAAGAAGAAGTGGCGCGCGGGCAGCTCCTTGCCGTCGTCGCGAGTGCGCGCGGGCATGCGCGCGAGGCTCTCCTTGTTTCCGTAGCTGTATTCGCCCTTGAGCGCCGATTGATCGATGCCGGTTGGCGTGTCCAAAAACTCGATGCGGCTGCGTCGAAAGACCGCCTTCTTGTCCCGCAGCTCGTCCTCCACCTGGAGCGACTGCGAGGGGCTCGCGGCGAGGAACCTCTTTTTGAACTCGACGTCCAAATCCTTGTCGTTGAGCTTGGCGATCTGCTCCAGGCTCATTCCGAATTTGAGACCCGAGAAGACGGGCATCGGAATGGCTTTGGGCGCCGCCCCCTTGTCCGCCGCCGCGGACTTGTCGGCCTTCTCCTTGGGCGGAGCGGCGCTCGCCGGGGAAAGAAGTGAAAGAGCCCCCAGGCTCGTTACGGCGAAGGTGGCGATCAGTTTGAGCTTCATGGCAGTTTCTCCGGGTCCCGCGAGTGCCGGCAACCTAACATTCGAGCGAGAACGGGCTCAAGGCTTCGCGGCACTACAGCTACGGGTCGTCTTCGATTCGACGAGCGCTACGCGCGACTTATTCTGGCCTCACGAGCGCTCCCAGGCGAGCACGGGCTGCCCCTAGCTGGCGGGGCGAGCTACGATAGGCTAGGACGCGCCACTCAAATGAGCTCCGTTGAAATCAAGGGCGAGCGGGAGATTTCGATGATGCGCGAAGTCTGCCGACTCGCGGCGGGTACGTTGGAGCGGGTGGGTCCGATGCTCCGCGCTGGGATCACCACGCAGGAGATCAACGACTTCGTCCACGCGGACACCCTGAAGCTCGGCGCACGCCCTGCTCCGCTCAACTACCGTGGTTTTCCGAAGAGCGTCTGTACCTCCATCAACGAGGTCGTGTGCCACGGTATTCCCAGCCCGAAGCGCGTGCTGAAAGACGGCGACATCATCAATGTCGACGTGACCCACATCTACAAGGGGTACTTCGGGGACACTTCGGCGACTTTCTACATTGGGGAGCCGAGCCCCGAGGCCAAGAAGGTGGTGGAAGTCGCAAGAAGGTCGCTGGAGTTGGGCATCGCGCAGGTGAAGCCGGGCGCCCGCCTGGGCGACATCGGCGCCGCCATTCAAGAGTTCGCGGAGGGCCAGGGGTGCTCGGTGGTGCGCGACTTCGTAGGTCACGGCATCGGCCGGACTTTCCACTCTGATCCTCAGGTGAAGCACTACGGCCAATGGGGCCAGGGCCTGCGTCTCCGCCCGGGAATGACCTTCACCATCGAGCCGATGGTCAACATCGGCGGTTGGGAGGTCGAGGTGCTGGAGGACGACTGGACCGCGGTGACCAAGGACGGCTCACTTTCTGCCCAATTCGAGCACACCGTACTGGTGACGGCCGACGGCGTAGAGGTGCTCACTCGCCGCGACGCCAGCCTCGTCGGCAGCGAGCTGTTCGCGGGCTACTTCGCTAGCTAGTTCGGACGAGGGTCCCTCTCCCTCTGCCTACGAGCTCAGTCGCGCTCGCGCGGCCACGAGGCCCATTTCAGTCTGAGCGGCCGACCCGGCTCATGTCCGGCTTGACTCATTGCGTGGCGCGCGACTAGGTTGCGCAGGGCTTAATGCCCAGGGACCCCGGTCCCGCCGCCCACCGCCCTACCGGGGCCACAGGCGCGCCCGGATGTGCAGCGGTTTGTGCCTGAGGCGCTCTCGGGTGGGCGGGTCCGTCTGATTTTTTGGCTGGAAATGTCGCTTCGATCCAAATCTCGCCCGAAAAGCAAGGGCAAAACGAGCTCTAAGGCCCAATCTGCCAAGCGGAAGGCGCCGGCCAAGCCGCAGAAGTCCTCGAGCAAAGGCAAGCCTCAAGCCGCTCGAGCTGCGAAGAGCAAAACGGCCCCCAAGCCGAAGGCGAAGGCTCCGGCCAAGCCCAGCGCGGCAGACGCAGCCAAGCTGAAGAAGCTTCAGGCGGCCGAAAAAGCCAAGCAGGCGGCCGAGAAGGCCAAGCTCCAAAAAGAGCAAGCGGCCGAGAAGGCCAAGCTCCAAAAGGAGCGCGAGGCCGAGAAGGCCAAGCTCCAAAAGGAGCGCGAGGCCGAGCAGAAGGCCGCCGAGAAGGCCAAAGAGGCTGCCAAGCGCGAGAAAGAGCGGGAAGCCGCCGCCAGGGCCAAGGAAAAAGAGCGGGAAGCCGCCGCCAAGGCCAAGGAAAAAGAGAAAGAGGCTCTCGCCGCCGCCAAAGAAAAAGAGCGCCTCAAGAAGGAAAAAGAGAAAGAGGCTCTCGCCGCCGCCAAAGAAAAAGAGCGGATCCAAAAGGAGAAGGAGCGCGAAGCGGCCCGAATCCTCAAGGAGAAGGAAGCCGAGAAGGCTCGCCAGGCGAAGGAGCGCGAGGCAGCGCGCGTCGCCAAGGAAAAAGAGCGCGCCGCCGAGCGTGATCGCCTCAAGCGTGAGCGTGACGACGAGCGCGAGCGCATTCGGGCCGAAAAAGAGGCCGAGCGCGAAGCCGCCCGAAAGCTGAAGGAAGAGGAGCGGGCCAAGCGCGAGGCCGAACGCGAGGCCTATCGCCGCGCCAAGGAAGCCGAGCGCGAGCGTATCCGGGCCGATAAAGAAGCCGCTCGTCGCGCCCTGGAAGGCAAGGTAGCTCGCGCCTCCAAGCGTGCCGCTCGCGATCAGAGCCGCGGCGCCGGCGCGCGCGTCTACCGTCCCGACGCGATCCCCAATCAGTCCGGCACCACGCGCCGGTTGGATACACCGAGCGGGCAACAGAAGCTCGTCGGGGTGCGCTCGCTGGAGCCCGGGCAAATTCCGCCCGAGCCGGAGCCCGCCCGCCCGGTGGTGCCTCCCCCGCCCCCGGTGGCTCCTTCGCTACCGATCGAGGAGCGCTGGGCGAAGATCCAGGCGCGTCTCGCGACGGTGGACCCCGAGTTCCGTCGTGAATACCGCGAGAGCTTCGATATGTCGTGGGTCTATCACGACAGCGCGCTCGAGGGCGTCGTCTACAATTACCAGGAGCTGAAGACCGCGACGGACCCGTCCGTCGGCAGCATCCCCGACGGCATGCAGCCGGTCTGCGACGAGATCCGCCGCCACCGCCAGGCCATCGAATACGTTCGGGAGCTGGCGGAGCGCAAGCGCATCCCCATCACCGTAGACACGATCAAAAAGCTCTACGTCATCTTGCGGCCGGACGAGGGCGACGTGAAGTCGGTCAAGTACCGCAAGGACATCCCGCAGCACCGCTTGTACTTCCACGAGTACGCGGCACCGGACAAGATCGCCTACCGCGTCCGCCAGGTCATCGACTGGTTGAACGGGCCGGAGCCGAAGAAGCTCAAGAGCCCCATCCGCATCGCCTCGCGCGTGCACTACGACCTCGTGCGGGTCTTTCCGTTCCCCAACGACAGCGGCAAGGTCTCGCGCTTGCTGATGAACGCGCTGTTGATGCGCGCCGGCTACCCGCCGGCCATCATCCACTCGACCGAGCGTCAGCGCTACTACGAGGCCCTCAAAGGCCAACTGCCCATCATCTTGCAGATGGCGAACGACTCGATCATCAACGCGCTCCTCAGCATCGAGAAGCGCTTCGATGAGTACGACGCCGCCCGCCCGAGCAGCGCTCCCGCAGCGGATATGACGCAGACCCCGCCCCCCACGCCCACAGCCCTCGTCGCTCGCGCCAATCATGATTTGGACGACTTGAGCGACCTGGGGGACGATTCGTCCGGTTCGGACGACGACGACGATTCGGACTCGGACGACGCCGCCTCCGGCGACGAATGACCTAGCCCTCCTCCGCACGGAGCGCCCCGGGCGCTCCGAACGCCACTCCGCGAAGGAAGCCGTCGGCTCAGCGCGATGCGGAGGCGGACGCTTCCCACCCGGTGGCGAGGGCTAGCTTCCCAACCGCAACGTTGTAGTCGAACGTCGCGGACATGACCGCGAAGCGCTTGAGCGCCCACTCCTTGGCGGGGTCGACGATGTCTTCTTCGTCGTTGGTGCCGACGTCGATGCCTTGCTGCACCAAGATCAGCCATTTTTTGGCGTAAGCGGCCGCCTCCGAGTAGGCGTCCAGACGCCGGCCGGCGTCCTCCGCCTCCCGGTACGCGGTCTCCACCTCTACCGCGACGCCGCCGAGCGCGTAGCGCTCCGTCGCGCGCAGCTCCTCCAGTTGCGCCTGCGCCTGCGCGACGCGCGCCGAGGTCGGCATGAAATCCAGCTTGTAGCGGAGCACCAGCGCCGCGCCGTACGCGAGCACGTTGATCTGTTCGCGCACGAACGGGTTTTGCTGGTCCGTGATGCCCGGCGCCTTGGCCCAGCGAGCCGATAGCCCGAGCCCAATATCCGGAAAGTAGCGGGCGCGCTCCAGGCGCACCTGGGCTTCGCGCGCGCTCAGGCCAGCGCGGGCCATGTTGATCTCGGGGCGATGGAGGCGCGCCGCGCTCAGGTACGTTGCCAGGGGGCTGAGCGCTCCCCGTACGCGCGTGAGCGGCTCGTCGGGGAGCGGCAGGTCTCCCTTCACGCCCGTCAAGAACTTGAGGCTGGCGAGCGCGATCGCTTCTTTCTGCGTCGCCTCGCTGTGCCGCGCCGTGAGGTCCGCGCGGTTCATCTTCAGCTTGTAGAACGCGACCTCGTCTGCGTCGCCCTCTTTGACCTTCTTCTCCAAGGAAGCGAGGTACTTGTCGATGCTCGACTCGGCATCACGCATGAGCGCGATCGCATCGCGAGACAAGAGCACACCGTAATAGGCGCGCCGCACGTCCTGCGTGACGCTGTTCTTCTCTTTCTCGATCTCTTGCTCGGTGACCTTCACTTGCGCGGCAGCGGCGTCCCACAGGTTGGTGATCTTCCCGAAGGTGTAGAGCGGCACCACGCCCTCCAAGCCAATGCTCCAGCCCACCCCCATGCTGCTGGTGAGCGCGGCGTCCGTATCAGGGCTGTAGATGGCAGTGCCTCGCACCTGTGGCGCGAGGGCCAAGCCACCGGTGACGTTGAACTCGCTGTAGGGCTGCGTCCACGCCTGCACCTGCTGCTGCCGGCTTTTGCCCCAGCGTGCGCGTGCTTCTTGGATTTTGGGCCAGTTGCGCAGGGTGAGCGCGATACAGCGCTCGAGGGTGAAGTACGCGCTGCCGCTTCCGCGCAGCGGCTGCAGCGTGGTTAGAGCCGGCGCCGCGCTGCCTTCGGCAGGCTCGACGGTAGGCGGAGCGGGCGCAGCGTCGTTCGACTGCGCCGCGGTCGTCGCGGAGAAGAGCAGACAAGATAACGCGCTCGCCCAGGGGCGACGCTTGAAGAGCACGGAGCGGGGCATTGGGTCAGTCGTCGTCTCGGGTTTTTAACCCTGCCCGCTTCACCGCGCGCCTAAAATTCGAACGGTCCAGGCCGGCCTTTCGCGCGGCTTCCGACACGTTGCCACCCGTTTGCTGCAGTAGCGCCGAAAAGTAGTGGTGCTCGAAGACCGAGAGCGCCTGCTCTTTGGCCTCCCGGTAGGGCAAATCCATCCCCTCCAGGGTGAGCACAGGGGAATTTCCACCCTCGTGGTAGCCGCCGTTCCGGCCTCGCGCGAACGGGAGATCATTCGGCTGCAGTGTGTCGTCTTTGCAGAAGACGATGGCGTGCTCGATGGCGTTCTCCAGCTCGCGCACGTTGCCCTTCCACGGCTGCGCCTGGAGGAGCCGCATGGCCTCGGTCGAGATCTTCGTCACGTTGCTGTTGCTGCGCGCCGCATACTTTTTGAGAAAATGAATGGCGAGGAGCGGGATGTCCTCGCGCCGCTCGCGCAGCGCCGGCAGATTGATGGGCACCACGTTCAGGCGATAATACAAGTCCTCGCGGAACTTGCCGGCGGTGATGCGGCTCGTGAGGTCCACGTTCGTCGCGGCCACGACGCGCACGTCGACCGTCTTCGTGTCGTTCGAGCCGACTCGCTTCACCTCACCCTCTTGAAGAGCGCGCAGCAGCTTCACCTGCGCGAGGGGCGGCAAGTCGCCGACCTCGTCCAAAAACAGCGTGCCGCGATCGGCGGTCTCGAACAAACCGGCGCGGGTCGCGGTCGCGCCGGTGAACGCGCCGCGCACATGACCAAACAGCTCGCTCTCTACTAGGTCCACCGGAATGGCCGAGCAGTTGACGGCTACGAACGGCTGCGCCATGCGCGGCGAGTGCTGGTGGATGGCGCGCGCGGTGAGCTCCTTGCCGGTGCCGGATTCGCCTAAAATCAGCACCGTGGAGGAGGTCGGGGCGACGCCGACCGCCAGCCGATACACCTCCTGCATGCTCGGCGAGTTGCCGATGAGCTCCCCGAATTTTTCGATTTGGAGCAGGCGCTCCTCGAGCGCCGCTGCGCGGTCCACCAGGCGCCGCCTCTCGGCGGCTTTGGTGACCGTGAGCACGACCTCGTCGTTCGAACGAAACGGCTTGGTCAGGAAGTGGTACGCGCCGGCGCGCACGGCCTTCACGGCCGTCTCCACGTCACCGAAGGCCGTCATCATCACGACCTCCACCCCGTCGTGCTTCTCGCGGACGTGCTCGAGCAGCTCGAGCCCGCCGACCTTGGGCATCATCAGGTCCACGAGCGCGACGTCGATGTGCTCGCGTTCCATGATCCCCATCGCCTGCTCGCCGTCGTCCGCGGTGAGCACTTGGCAGCCGCGACTTTGCAGAAGGCGCGACAAGCTGCGGCGCAGCGTCGGCTCGTCGTCGACCACCAGCACCTTCGGCGGCCCCGCTTCCACTCGCACTGCCGTGAGCTCCCCCGAGCGCGAAGCCGAAAGCCCCATCGTCATGGATTGCCTCGACGCGGAGGACGGTCCGAGGTCCGCCCCGGCGACGACCGCTCCTCCGCGGGCGCCGGCGGCGTCGGGCGGTCAGAGCGCGTTCGGCTGGGCCGGTTGGACGAGGGTCGGCTATCGCTCGTGACGGGCGTGTACATCTGATTTTGCTGCTGAAACACGCAAATGCGTCCCCCGCCCTCTCGCTTGGCGGTGGAGAGCGCGCTGTCCGCCGCGCGTAGCAGGGCGTCTTTGGTGCGGACGTCGCGCGAAGGGTACAGCGCCACGCCCATCGACAGCGAGACGCGAGTGCTGCGGCCAGACTCCAGCGGAAAGGGCCGGTCCACCACGTCCCGGAAGATGCGCTCGGCGACGGTGACGGAGCCCGCGAAGTGGGTGCTAGGCAGGACGACCAAGAACTCGTCTCCGCCGAAGCGAGCCACGACGTCCACCTCGCGCACGCTGCGCCGGATCGCGTCGGCTACGAACTTCAAGATCGCGTCACCGAGACCGCGGCCTTGAGCTTCGTTGTGCGACTGCAGCCGGTCCACGTCGATGACCATGCACGCCAAAGGGTCGTGGTAGCGCTCGGCGCGCTTGAACTCTTCCGTGAGCCGGGTGTGCAGGTAGCGATAGTTGTAGAGCGACGTCAGCGGGTCGTGGACGCTCAGCTGCTCCAACTTCGCACGCGCCTGTACGACGTGATCGTGCAAGCGCTTGATGCGCAGCATGGCCTCGACTCGCGCGGTCAGCTCGCGCTCGTCGAAGGGCTTGGAAACGTAGTCGTCCGCGCCGATCTTCAAACCCTCGACTCGACTGGCGGTGTCCGTCTTGACCGT
Source organism: Myxococcales bacterium (assembly GCA_004193285.1). Taxonomy (GTDB): domain Bacteria; phylum Myxococcota_A; class Polyangia; order Polyangiales; family Polyangiaceae; genus PMG-095. The sequence continues at coordinate 128,861 of SECP01000005.1, forward strand.
CACCAGCAGGACCGGCAGAAACGTGTCCTGGGTCATGCCTTTGAGCAGCCGGCACGCCTCCAGCCCCGAGAGCCGGGGCATCAGCACGTCCAGCAGCACCAGGTCGACGCCTCCGCGGGCGACGCGCTCGACCGCCGCCTGGCCGTCCGCCACGGCTTCGACCGTGAAGCCGTGAGCGCGGAGCGTCTCCGCCAAGAGCTCGCGCGTGATGCGATCGTCATCGGCCACCACGATGGTGGAGCCCTTGAGCTTCTGCGAGCCGAGTGGCTGGGAGCGCGGAGGATCGCTGTCCGGCACGGCCCATCAGGGTAACAGCGCCACGGCGAGCATCGCAACCAAACCGCGCCGTTTTGGCGGAATTCAGGGCATGAGATCCACGCTCAGCCCGGCGTCGAAACCGGCGCGACCAGCCCGCTTCGTAGAGAAAGCTCCCAGCGCCACGCAGCCGCACGCGTGGCGGTAGCGGGCAAAACCCCGCACTCCGAGCAACTCGCCCCCGGATGGCTCCCAATCCGCACCTCCGCCTACCCACAGCACGGAAGCGACGGCAACCGTCAGATCGGCTCCCGTGGACAGGCCTTCGCGATCCAGCGCGCCGAGCTCGTGGAAGCTCGGGACCAGGTCCCCCGCGGCGACCGTGGACTCGAGGCGCGGCGCGCGCAGCGTGCGGCCCTCCGCGTAGCCCATCAGGTTGGTTCCGCCGCGCGGCCCGAGCCGCAGCCGCACCGTACCCTCGCCAGCGCGTTGACTCGGATCGGCGGCCCCCGTGAGCCGTACCCCGAGCAGATGGGCGTCGCTCGAGAGAGCGGCGAGCAGCAGCGGGCGCGGGTCGTCCGGCGGCCCCTCCACGCCGCTCGCGACGCGCAGCCGCGCCGCCGGGCCTCGGCCATGGCTGCCGAGCGCGGTGATCGTACCGGCGGTTGCGAGCAGCCGCGTTTCACCGCTGCCGGCCCAGTAGTGCCGCTCCACGCGGCCCATGAGCTCGGGCTCGACCAGGTGTGAGAGCCGGCTGAAGCGACGCAGCAGCGGGAGAGACAGCGACAGCCCGGCGCCGGCGCGATAGCGCGTGAGCGACTGCGCGGGCTGCGCGAGCAGCTCGCCGTGCTGAAACGCGGCCCCACGCGCCAGCAGCGGCCCCGCGGTGGTCGCCGACTCCAGGACGAACCGAGCCGCCGCGCGCTGTTCGGCGTTGTCCGGTCGCCCTTCTCCCGCCCGCAGGCTGGAGACGGCTCCCGCATCGAGCGTGTAGCTGGTGCGATCGCCGAGCGCGCCGCCCGTGGCGAGCAGCGCGAACGGCCCCAGAGCAAGCGGCGCGGTGAGGGAGGCGGCGCGGGGGGCGTCCGCGCCGAGCCCAAACGCTGCGAGCAGCGCGCCCCGGCTGGCCACGCCGAGACGCGCGTGATCGTAGCGCCGCGAAGCTGCCTCGAGTGAGCTGTGCACGGTGCGACCACGCGCGCCGAGCGACGCGTCCACGTCGAAAGCAACGGTGGAGCGGCTGCGGCCGGAGACCGCGCCGTGGGCGTCCAGAACGAGCGCGGACTTTCCCTGGTGATCCCAGCGCACGAACGAGGTGGTCTCCGGCGTGAGCAGCTTCGCGTCGACGCGCGCTCCGCCCTCCACGTAGCCGTAGCCGCCGATGTCGAGCGCGCGCGCGGACGGACGACCATTGTTGGAGTCGAACGGCACGTGAACACCGCTGCCGAGCAGCAAGCCTTCGTCGCCGCGCCATTCGGCGCTCGGGAACATCAATGCGAGTCGGTCCGGCGAACGCAGCCACAAGTAAGGCAGCCAAAAAATGGGCACTTTTCCCGCCCGAAGCACGGCATCCTCGATGAGGACGTCGCTCGGCGGCGCGATCGTCACCCGGCTGTAGCCAACGGTGACGGGCGGACTGTCGCAGCGGCAGAAGGCAATGTCGCCGCCGCCCTCCACCCCGATACCGCGGGGGCCGCGCTTCAGCTTGACGCGATCGCCGCCGAGCCGGTACCGCCCGACCGTGACCTCCACGTCGCCCGAGAGCGAGAGCTCGCCGAGCTCGGCGTCCACGTCGAGGTGACGCGCGGAGAAGTCGACGCGAAACTCCCGGCCCGGCGCGGCGGTGGCGGTCGGCACCTCCGCACGCGCGGACCGAGCCCAAGACAGCGAGGCGGCGACGCAGACCAGCGCCACGCCGAGCCGCTCACAACGAGGGCGAGACCGCTTCACGCTGCGCCAGCTGCCGTTTGCCCGAAACGAGCTCGTGCGGGAAGAAGCTCACGGAAGCGTAAAATACCGCTTCTGGGCTGTAAAAGAAGCTCCGGCGACGGCCATCTGCCCCCAGCTGGTTGGCTACGTTGCCGTAGCCGAGCTCCACCGAAAAGCCTTTCGCCACGCGCAGCGAGACCTCGGTGCTGAACTGCGTGCGCACGAGGTACCGGCTGTCGCTTCCGCTCACCTTCAAGCTCGTGCAGCCCGTGAGCACGACGCCGCACAGCGACACCTCGTCGGCGACGCCGTACTTCCAAGCCGGTGCGATAGCACCACTCACGGACCAGTACACGTCGCTCCCGAGGGAGAGGCGGAGCGTGGCGCTGAAGTCGAGCTGGTCCCGGATGAGGCTGGAGCCGGACAGGGTGTCGCCCGGGAGCGTGCGCCCGTCCGGTGTGAGCCGCACGCGCTCGAGGGTTGGGTTCGTGGGCACGGTAGCTCGCGCGAGCCAGCGCTTGTATCCGACCGCGAACCGCACCAAGGACGAGATCTCGAAAGGCGCACGCCCGCGCAGCCACGGCGTGACGTTGCTGACCCCGACGAGCACGCCCGGTGCGAAGTAGCGCCCGGAATCCCAGCTCGTTTTCGAGGTGGGCAGCGTGAGCGTCAGGGGCCGGAGTTCGGCGAGGGTGCCGTCCGTATTGGCTCGCCCCTGAATGCGGTGCGCGTACACGCTGCTCAGCTCGAGATCGCTCAGCGTCACCTCGCCGCGCTGGGTCGTGACATCACTGTTCGTAAATTCACGATACAAACCACCGTCCAGCCGAAGGCTGAAATGCCGCCCTCGCAGCGAGTCGTCGAGCAAGTAGTACCGCGTGCGCGCGACGAACCCCATGGTGTACGTGGGGTTGTACGATTGGGGGGTGTCGCCAACGCCCAGAGTCGCCGCCGTGACCGTGTGATCCCACGAGAAGATACTGTGATGGTACGGCGGCAGCTCTTCCTCGGGCGGCTCCTGCGTCCGCGCGGCCCGGTCTGGCGCTCGTGCGGCGGCGGTTTGCGCACGCGCGGGGGCCGGAAGGAGAGCGCTGCCGAAAAAGACGAGGGCGATGAACCGAGCCGCGAGCTTGTGAGCCGAACGAAGCGTCACCGGCCCGAGGCTATCACCATTTTAGCCGCGGCATAATTGGCGCTGCTGTCCCTCGTCTTCTGCCCGCGCTAGCATGCGCCGCGCATGTCCACCGCTTTGCCCGCCACCGAAATTACCGCCTTGCTTGGTCGGGGTACGCACTTCGAAGGCAAGCTGTCCTTCGACGGCCGGGTGCGCATCGACGGCAGCTTCCGCGGCGAAATCAGCAGTGAAGACACGCTCATCGTGGGAGACGGCGCCGAAGTAGAGGCGGAAATCCTCGCCGGAACCGTGATCATCAAGGGCGGCAGCGTGAGCGGAAATGTGAGGGCGCGGCGCTCCATCGAGCTTTACGTTCCCGCCAAAGTGTCAGGCACCCTCCAGGCTCCGGAGGTGTTCATGGACAAGGGCGTCCAATTCTCGGGGAGCTGTACGATGGCGCCGATTGAGTAGCGCGCTGCGCAACGCAGGCAGCGGCGGGGCAAAAAGACCTCGTGAACGCCAGGCTGTGGTCTTTTTACAACACCCCGAGCGCCCCTTGCCTCCCTATCGCCCGGGGACCAGATGCTGAGTAGGTCCCTCTTTTCGCTCGTTAGGAAAGAAATGCCGGTTAGCATCCGTAAGTTGGGGTGGAGTCACGTTGGGACCGTCGCCGCTGCGTCGTCTCGGCATGCTCCCTGCAACCCGAGCTAGTGCCAACATGAAGACGTTCCGAGCCCTTTCGCTAGTTACGCTGCTTGCTCTGGCCTCCGGCAACGCGCTGGCCACCAACGACGAAGTCACGCGCTTCGACACCAAGCTGCCAGAGAGCGATAGGCCGGCGGGGGGCGCCCGCACCGTCGTGGCCGCTTCTCACGACACCGTGAGATCGGTCGTCATGGATTTCGGGCACTACGCTTACTACTTCGACCCCGACAAGGGTACGAACCCCCAGAAAAAATGGGCGAGCCGCATCGTCGGCAAGTCCGGCGACAAGACCGACTTGTATCTGGAGGTGCCGATCCTCAAGGGAGCCGCGAAAATCTGGGCGATCATCCGCTTCGAGCCGCCGAAGAAGGTTGGCGATACGGAGGTCGTGGTCGGCAAGATGATCAAAGGCAACGTGAGCCAGCTCAGCGCGAAGTGGAAGCTGAAGCCCGCCGCCGACAACCGCACCGAGCTACAGCTCGAGTTCCTGGTCGTCCCCAAGCTGCCGGTGCCGGATTCGCTTCTATCGAGCGAGGCGCGGGGCTCCGCCGCCAAGGCCGTCAATGGAATTCGGATGGAGTCGATGAAGCGCGCCAGCTCGGGCTGACATTGCTCGTCCGCCTTCGGCACGCGCGGCTTGACCGGGGCAGCGCGAGCCATTAGCGGCAGAGCGTGCGACTCCACCTCGTCCCCAGTGAGCGTCAGGTAGAAGCCTTGGCGCGCGCCGGGCAAGCCGCGCAAACTTTGCGCGAGCTCGTGCTGTCGCTTTCGGATGCCGCCGCGGAGGGCCGCGGCCGAGCGGGTCCGGAGACGACACGTTTGATCGCCGAACAGGTCTCCCCGCAGCCGGACTTGGCCGAGCTTCTGGACTCGGGGATCGGCGCGCTGAGGCGCATCGGCATCGGCGCGGCGGAGGTTTCGCGCTTTTCCGGGCGACGGAGCACGCTATTCGGAGCCGCGCTCGAGCGAGCGGACGCGGCCCTCGCGCGGGCGAAGCTGCGCGACGAGCGCGGTGATGTGTGGCTCGCTCAACGCGCGATCGGCGACGCCACCCTGCCGGGGGTGCGTGAGCTCTGGGTCAGCGCTTGGGCGCGCCTGGGTCCGGGGGAGCTGGCGCTCCTGGAACGGCTTCACGAGGAGCTCCGGCGCCGCGGAGGCGGCGTCACGCTGCGCTTTCCGGGCGTGTCCGGGGACGCCACCGCGCGCGCCGTGGAGAGCGAGCAGTCGCGTCTCGAGGCCCGCTGGGCCGAGCTCAACGACGCCCCCAGCATCACGCGTGACGAAGACAAGCCGGCCATCGAGCTTCGGCTCCGGTTCACGCGAGCGCCAAACTTGGCGAGCGAAGCGCGCGCGGCCGTGCGCGCGGTGCAGGAAAAGCTCGCGCAAGGAGCGCGCCTGGACCGCATCGCGATCGTGCCGCTGGACCTCTCGGAGGCGTTTCTGGAGGAGCTGCGCTCGGCGCTGTGGTCCGCGAAGCTCCCCTTCAGCGAGCCGCGGGGTCGGCCTCCGGTGGCGGGGCCGAACGTGCACGCGACGCTGGAGCTGCTGCGGCTGGTGGGCGGCCCCATCCGGCGCGACGCCTTGCTGGACGTACTGGCTGCCCCCGGCTTGCGAGCGCAGCGCTGGTTCGGCGCGGACGGGCGCGGCGGCGTGGCGGGCCTACGTGAGCTGCTCGCGAAGACCCCGGTCGGCTTCGATCGCGATGGGCGGCTCCTGCTCGCCCACGCGCGGCGGCTCTCCGAACAGCGCCCCACAGACCGCGGCAAGGCGGCGGTGCTGGCGCTGGAGCGCCTGCTGCAGGACCTCTCCCAGCTGGCGAAGAGCCAAAGCCGCGCCGAGCTGGTGCGAGATTTCTCCGCATTGGTCGATGATTTGGGGCTGCTGCAGGTGGAAGCACCGACGCTGCGCCTCTCCCTGTCCGCGCGCGATGCGGGCGCCCCCCGCCTGCTCACGGCGCTGTCTGATGACGCACGAGGTGCCGGCACCCTCTCGGTGGCGCTCTCTCGGCTCGTTCAAGCGGCTGAGCGCCTCGGTCTCGCCAACGAGGCGGTGAGTCCGCGCACCCTCTCCGCGGAGCTGCTGCGCGCCATGGAGGGCGTCGGTCAGTCGCGCGGCGCGGCGCGCGCGGCCGCCGTCGCCATCGCCAGGCCCTCGGAGGTCGCCGGGCTGCCTTTGGATTTGGCGGTGGTGTGCCGGGCCTCGGCCGCCTGCTTCGGCCCCAAGGGCGCCGCGTCGGACGCGCTGTGGCTGGGCAGCGAGCTGTGTGAAGCGCTGCCGCGCTTTCAGCGGCCGCCAACCGCGCGCGACGACGAAGCCGCGACCCTCACTGCGCTGAACGCGCTCCTCGCGGCCGCCGAGGAGACCGAGCTGATTTGGTCGACGAGCGATGGCGCGAACGAGACCCGCGAAAGCCGGTTCGTGGAGGAGCTGCTGGCGCTCAGCAAGCAGACACCGGTGAGCGAGCCCGGCTCGCCGCTTTCTCCGGGCGCGCGCCGCATCGTATCGCTGCCCGCCTCCACGGAAGAGATCACGCTGCGCGTGGAAGCGGAGCTCGCGCGACACGCCTTCTACTTCGCGCAGGGCGAGCGCACCGCGCTCACGGGGCGAGTCGGCGAGCTCTCGGCCTGGGTGGGGCCGGGGTTGCCCCCGCTGCCCGTGACGCGCTTGGAGCGCTACGTGGATTGCCCGTTTCTTGGCTTTTCTTCGATCGTGCTGCGCGCCACGCGCGACGAGAGCGTGACCGACGCGCTCGGCGTCAGGGAGCGCGGCATCTTGATTCACGCCGCCGTCGCGGATGCGCTTTCCGCCATCGAGGGCCAGCAAGGGCCGGACGAGGAGCTGCTCGCGCAAGCGCTCGCGGCCGCGGACCGCACCCTGGCCGCCCACACCGGCTCGGCCCTGCGCGGCGCCGCGCTTCGCACCACGCGCGGGGACGTGCGCAGCCTCGTTCGCTGGTCCCTGGAGAACCGTGACTACGCTTTTCGCTATGCGGAAAAAGCCTTTGGCGAGGGCGAACAGTGGGGGCCGCTCGAGCTAGGGCCCTACCGGCTGTCGGGGCGAATCGACCGAATCGATATCGCGAGCGACGCCCGCTCGGCGCGCGTGGTCGACTACAAATCGGGCAAACCACCTTCGCGCCACGAAGAACGCGCCCTCCAAGGCTGGCTCTACGCTCGCAAGGTGGCCAGTGAGCTCGAGCTGGCGGACGTGCAGAGCATGTACCTGGGGCTCACTCGCCGCGTCCCCATCCGCGCGGAGATCTTCCGCGGCCCGCCGGACTCGCCGCAGCTGTTGGAAAAGGAGCAGTTCGCCCTGGTGCAGCTCGAGCGACTCAAGAGCGGCTACGTGGCGGCGGAGCCGACGCGGCCCAAGAGCTGCGCCAAGTGCGATGGCCGCGAGCTGTGTCGTCGCCCGCTCTCAGCGCCGGTTCAGGAAGACGAGGCCGACGAATGATCCCGGGCTTGGCACGAAACGCGGTCGTGGCGGCGAGCGCCGGGACGGGCAAGACCGAGCTGCTTACCAGCATTTACCTCGGTCATTGCCTGGGTCTGCACGGCGACGGGGGGCTGGTGTCGCCGACCCGCATCGTGGCCACCACGTTCTCGCGCGCCGCCGCCCGCGAAATCCGCGAACGTTTGGAAAAACGCCTGACCGGCGTGGCCGGTTCGGACCCGGCCGAGCACGAGCGGCGACTCGGGGCGGGTCTGCTCGCGATCGCGCAGGAGCGAGGCCTCGGCCGAGCCGAGCTGGCGCGCCGAGCGGCTCGTGCGCTCGAGGATCTGCCGGACGCCAGCATCGACACCCTCCACAACTTGTGCGGCCGCATCCTGCGAGAGCATGGGCTCGAGCTGAACATCGCGCCCTCGTTCACCATCCTAGAAGAGCAACGCGCGCTGGAGGACACCGAGCAGGCCATCGACGAGGTGCTGAGCGAAGCGCTGGACGGTGATGGCTTGCTCCAGCTCGGCGCGCAGCAGCTGCTGGATGCCTCCGGCGGGCTGGACCGCTTGCGGGGCTGGATGCTGGGGCTGCTCGCTCGTCTAGACGACGAGGGGCTGGACGCGAGCGAGCTCCTTCGCGGCGACGAGGGCCGCTCCGCCGAGCGCGCTCGGGTCGCGCTTTACGAGGTGTGCCGAGAGCTCGCGAGCGATGAAAGCTCGCCGCGCGCCCCGCTCGCTCGACGAGTGCTGGACGCCTTGGCGACGGCCGAGACTCGCCTGGACGCGGACCGGCTGAGCCGCGCCTTCGCCGAGCTGGCGGCAGAGAAGAAAGGCCGCAATTCGCCAGGTTCGGAGGGGCTGAAGTTGCTGCTCGAGCGAACGCGCGGCACCAACAACGCCGAGCGCGCCCGCGCCATCGTGAGGCTCATCGTGGAAGGGCCGACCCTCGACGCCCGGCTCGAAGGCGTGAGCCTGGTCATTTCGGAGATTCAGCGGCGGCTGCGCCAGCGACACGTCGACCAGCACAGCCTTGGTTTCGGGGATCTGCTGCGTCTGACCCGCGACGGGCTCCGAGACTTTCCAGAGGTGGCTCGCGCAGCGGGCGCCCGGATCGATCTGCTTTTGGTCGACGAGTTTCAAGACACCAGCCGCGTGCAGTGCGAGCTATTGCTGCTCCTTCGCGAGCGGCCGGAAAGAAACCGCGCGCGCTCGCCGGGTAGCTTGCCTGTCGCCGCGGACATCGCGGACCGAGGGCTGGTGGTGGTCGGTGACCGCAAGCAGTCGATTTACGGCTTTCGTGGCGCCGACGTCTCCGTCTTCGCGGAGCTCTCCACCTCCCTCGCAGGCACGCGCGCCGCTCAGCTCCTGGATTTGCCGCCGAGCGCCACTCCCCCCGAAGACGCGCCAGTGGTGGCGGACGTGACCACCCTGGTGGACAGCTACCGCTCGGATCGCGCCATCGTGGACGCCGTCAACCTCATCTCCGAGCGCGACTTCGCGCCCAAGTTGCAGCAAAGCTTCGAAATCCGCTACGCACCGGCGGAGGCGCTACGCCTGCCGGAGGCGCGTCGCGGTGGGGACCCTGGCAGGCTCAGCCTCATCATCGATGACGGCCTCACGCCGGAGGCGGAGCCGCTCGTGGCCAGCGCCACGGGCGGCATGCGCAGCGCGCTGGCCATCGCCGGCTACTGCGCGACCGCCGTGCGGGAAGGGCGAGCACTGAGTAGCCTTGCGGTGCTGGCCCGCCGCCGCGCCACCCTGCCCCTCCTCGGCTTCGCGCTGGATCATTTCGGCGTGCCCTACGTCGTATCTGGCCGCGACCTCTACGGCACTCCGGAGGTGCGCGACGTGTTCGCGGCGCTGCGTCTCAGCCAGGCTCCGCGCGATCGCCACGCCCTGGCCGTCATCGCGCGGAGCCCCCTCGGCGGGCTCTCCGACCAGGCACTGCTGGAGCTGAGCGACCCGAAGCGCGGCCTGCTCCCGGTGCACGAGTGGGAGCCATCGCGGCTCTCCCGCTCGGAGGACGCCACGCTCGCGCAGCTGCTGCAGCAGCGCCTCACGGATTACCTGCGTATCGCTCCGCGCGTCTCGCCCCGCGACGCGATCTTCGACGTGGTGGAGCGCTTCGAGCTCGCCGCCGTGCTGAGCCAGTTGCCCCGCGGCGCCGTGCGGCTCGCCAACGTCGGGCGCTTGCAGGAGATCGCGGCCACGCACGGCGGCAACTTGGCCGCGTTCGTGCGCTTCGTGAATCGTCAAATCGCGCTGGAGACGGACGAGACAGAAGCGGCCGTGTTCTCGGCTGCGGACGACGCGGTGCGCCTGCTCACCATCCACGGCAGCAAAGGCTTGGCTTTTCCGACCGTGATTTTGGGCGATGCGGAGGCGGTGGAGAAGCCGCAGTACGCCCCCGTCGGCATGCTTCGGCGCGGCACCGACAAGCCGCTGCTCGTCGTCCGCCATGCCGGCGAGGACGGCCCGATCGTGACCGAGTCTCAGACCGCGCTCTCCGAGGACGCCTCGGCGCGAGCCAGCGCCGAACGGCAACGGCTGAGCTACGTCGCGCTGACGCGCGCTCAGCACGAGCTGGTCATCGCGCTGCCGGTGCGCGCGAGTGGCGGCTCACTGGCAAAGACCGTGCTGGATTTGCACACCGAGGGCGCCTTCGCCGACCTGCCCGGTCTCCGGCAATTGGCGGTGAGTGAGCTCTTGGCGACTCAAAAGCTCACCCCCACCAGCACTGCGGAGGGCCAAGACCCGCCGCTTCGACCGGCGCCGAGGAGCACCTCGGCCGTGCTCGGCGTGACCGCCCTGAGCGACTTTCAGCTCTGCCCTCGGCGCTTCAGCCTCGTGCAGCTCCACGGCTTGGCGGAGCCGCGCCAGGGCAGCGGGGAGCGCGCCCCTGCGCGAGAGCCCGACGCCGACCCCCGCCTAGCCGGCATCGCCGCGCACTATGCGCTCGAGCGCTGGCCGCTGGAGCGTTGGGGGGAGGCTCCGGACGCCGCTCTCCTGGCCGAGGCGCTCGAGCAGGGTGGGCTGGCCGCGGGGTCCGACGTCGGACAGCGCACCTTGGCCGGCTTGACCCGCTTCCTCCAGGGACCGTACGCGGCGCTGGTTCGGCGAGAAGCCGTGCGGGTGGAGCGTGAAGTCTCGGTCACGGTCTCGCTTTCCGGGGCGGTTTCGCCGCGTCGCCCCCCTCCCAAAGTGAATCCGAATCAGCTGGAGCTGTTCGCGCCGGCGCCTCGTCCGGCCGCGTCCCTGCCGTTGGCGCGCGCGCCTAACGCGGGCCCGGAGCTGGTCGTCAAGGCCACGTTGGACTTGCTGGTGGAGCTGCGCGACGGCAGCATCCATGTCATCGACTACAAGCGCTCTCGCGGCGGCGGTGCGGACCACGACCGCTACGCGCCCCAGCTTGCGCTGTACCGCAGCGTCGTCCGCGAACGCTTCGGCAAGGTTCCCAAAGTGGGTCTACTGCATTTGCTGGGGGCCGCCGAGGAGCCCGAGTGGCTCACCCCTGCGGAGCTGGACCCCGGCGCGCTGGCGAGCGCATTTCTAGCGGCCCGCGCGACTGACGAGTGGCCGAGCGTGCCTGAGGCGCGCTGCCGATCTGTGCATTGCGGTTTCATCTCCGCCTGTCATTTCAGCGCCAACGCGTAGGGTTACGAGCGGTCCGGTTTTCGCGCGTGTTTCCGGTCTCACGCGTGAGATTGAACCGCGCGCGCATCGTGCTAACAGGCGCGCTCGCCTTTCTGATTCTGTGCCGGCCACGCCTAGCTTGCGCGTCGCGTCAATCCGTGCGACACGCGCCAGAGCGCTCGCGAGCGCCTGACCGCGGCTCTCGATCACCTTATACTGCACGCCGCTGAGTCTCCGGCGACACCCCTTCCCCTCCCCCTCCAAGACACCAACACAAACGATCCATGCCGCTTCCGCAACGCCAAGGTCTGTACGATCCCCGCTATGAGCACGACGCCTGCGGCGTCGGTTTCGTCGCGAACATCAAGGGGGAAGCGTCGCACGACATCGTGAAGAAGGGCGTCGATATCCTGCTGAACCTCGTGCATCGCGGAGCCTCTGGCTGCGACCCGCTCACGGGGGACGGCGCGGGCATCCTGATGCAGGTGCCGCACAAGTTTTTCAAGAAGGCGTGTGACTCGGCGGACATCGAGCTGCCCGAGCCGGGGCGCTACGGCGTCGGCCTCGTCTTCTTGCCGCGCGACCGCAACGACCGTCGTCGCTGCCAGCAGATCTTGGAAGACAAGATCTTCGGCACCGGTCAGCGCCTCATCGGTTGGCGTGACGTGAGCGTGGACGAGGGCTCGCTCGGGCCGCTCGCGCGCGCCAGCGCGCCGGTGATTCGCCAGGTGTTCATCGGCTCGAACTCGGAAGACCAGAACGCGTTCGAGCGGAAGCTGTTCGTGATTCGCCGCTGGGCGGAGCGCACGGTGCGAGAGTCGAACATCGCCGGCAAGGGCTTCTTCTACCTGCCCAGCCTGTCGTCCAAGACGATCATCTACAAGGGCCTCCTGCTCGCGGAGCAGCTCGCGGGTTTCTACCGCGAGCTCGAAGATCCGGACATGGAGAGCGCGCTGGCGATGGTGCACCAGCGCTTCAGCACCAACACCTTTCCCACTTGGGAGCTGGCGCAGCCCTTTCGCGTCTTGGCCCACAACGGCGAGATCAACACCGTGCGCGGCAACGCGGCGTGGATGAGCGCGCGCGAGCAGCTATTCAAGGGCGAGGTGTTCGGCGAGGACGTGCGCCACATTTTGCCGACGATCACCCCGGGCGGCAGTGACACCGCCATGCTCGACAACACCGCCGAGCTCTTGCTGCAAGCGGGCCGCTCGCTGCCCCACGTGATGATGATGCTCGTGCCCGAGGCCTGGCAGAACGACGAGCAGATGCCGGAGCACAAGAAGGCTTTCTACGAGTACCACTCCTGCCTCGTGGAGCCGTGGGACGGCCCGGCCGCGCTCGCCTTCACGGACGGCAAGCGCATCGGCGGAATGCTGGACCGCAATGGTCTCCGCCCCGCTCGCTGGACCGAAACGAAGGACGGCCTCGTCGTGCTCGGCTCGGAGACGGGCGTGCTCGAGTTCCCGGCCGAAAACATCGAGCGCCGAGGGCGCCTCGAGCCCGGCCGCATGTTCCTGGTCGACACCGAGAAGGGTCGCATCGTCGAAGACGAGGAGATCAAGGACGAGATTTGCCGCCGCAAGGCCTACGGCAAGTGGATCCGCGAGAACAAGATCGCGCTCGCGGACATCGAGGCCTCGCCTCCCACCGCCACCGCGCGCGAGCACACCACCCTGCTGCAGCGGCAAAAGGTTTTCGGCTACACCCAAGAGGACCTGAAGATCCTCATGGCGCCGATGGCCGCCGCCGGTGACGAGCCGCGCGGCTCCATGGGGACGGACACGCCGCTCGCGGTGCTGTCGGACCGTCCGCAGCTGGTGTTCTCCTACTTCAAGCAGCACTTCGCTCAGGTCACGAACCCCGCCATCGACCCGATCCGCGAGGCGATGGTGATGAGCCTCAAGGCCTACATCGGCGGCGAAGGCAACATCCTGTTCGAGCTGCCGGATCAGGCGCAGATGCTCGAGCTGCCGGACCCGATCTTGAGCAACCAAGATCTGGCCAAGCTGCGCGAGACGCCGCTCAGCACGGTTCGCACTCCCCCCACTCTGCCCATGCTCTACCCCGTCGCCGAGGGCGGCGAAGGCATGAAGAGCGCCCTGGACGAGCTCTGTCGCCAGGCGTCGCTCGCGGTTTTGGACGGCCACGGGCTGCTCATCCTCAGCGATCGCGGCTCCACCGAGCACATGGCCCCCGTGCCCAGCCTGCTGGCGACGGGCGCGGTGCACAACCACCTGATGCGCAACGGCACGCGCATGAAGGTCGGCATCATCGTGGAGACCGGTGAGGCGCGAGAGGTGCATCACTTCTGTCTGCTCTTCGGTTACGGCGCGGGCGCGGTGAACCCGTACCTGGCCTTCGAGTCGATCCACCAGATGACTCAGCAGGGCGCGCCCGGTCTCAAAGACGCGGAGCAGGCGCGGCAGAAGTACATCAAGTCCATCAACAAGGGCCTCCTCAAGGTCATGAGCAAGATGGGCATCAGCACCCTGCAGAGCTACCAGGGCGCGCAGATCTTCGAGGCCATCGGCCTATCGCCGGACCTCATCGACCGCTACTTCAGCAACACCACGAGCCGCATCTCCGGCATCGATCTGGACGTGATCGCGGAGGAGTCGCGCCGGCGCCACGAGTACGCGTACCCGAAGGCCACGGAGCCCACGCCGTATTTGGACCTGGGCGGCCAGTACCACTACCGCGCGCAGGGCGAGCGTCACCTGTGGGATCCGGGCACGGTTTCCAAGCTGCAGCATGCGGTGCGCATGGAGGACGTGAAGAGCTACAAGGAATACTCCAAGCTCATCAACGACCAGTCGAGCGGTCCCATCACGCTCCGCGGCTTGTGGGAGCTCGCGCCCAACGGCGCGCCGGTACCGCTGGAGGAAGTCGAGACCGCCACCGAGATCGTCAAGCGCTTCGCCACCGGGGCGATGAGCTTCGGCTCCATCAGCGGCGAGGCGCACGAGAACCTCGCCATCGCGATGAACCGCATCGGCGGGCGAAGCAACACCGGCGAAGGCGGGGAGCGCGAAGAGCGCTTCGTGCCGGACGCCAACGGGGACCTACGTCGCAGCTCGATCAAGCAGGTCGCCTCCGGCCGCTTCGGGGTCACGACCAACTACCTCGTCAACGCGGACGAGCTTCAAATCAAGGTCTCGCAGGGCGCCAAGCCGGGTGAAGGCGGCGAGCTCCCGGGCCACAAGGTGGACGCGATCATCGCCAAGACGCGGCACTCGACGCCGGGCGTGACGCTCATCTCCCCGCCCCCGCACCACGACATCTACTCCATCGAAGATCTGGCCCAGCTCATCTTCGATTTGAAGATGACGAACCCGAAGGCCCGCATCAGCGTGAAGCTGGTGGCGGAAGCCGGCGTCGGCACCGTCGCGGCCGGCGTGGCCAAGGCGCACGCGGACGTGATCCTCATCGCCGGTCACGACGGCGGCACCGGTGCCTCCCCCCTCACCTCCATCAAGCACGCCGGCATCCCCTGGGAGATGGGCCTGGCCGAGACGCACCAGGTGCTGGTCAAGAACGACCTCCGCAGCCGCGTTGTCCTCCAGACGGACGGGCAGATGCGCACCGGGCGAGACGTCGTGCTCGCGGCGCTGCTCGGCGCCGAGGAGTTCGGTTTTGCGACCGCGCCGCTGGTCGCTTCCGGCTGCATCATGATGCGCAAGTGCCACCTCAACACTTGCCCGGTGGGCATCGCCACGCAGGACCCGGTTTTGCGCGCGAAGTTCGACGGCAAGCCGGAGCACGTCATCCGCTTCATGTTCTACGTGGCGGAAGAGGCGCGCGAAATCATGGCCCAGCTCGGCTTCCGCACCATCCGGGAGATGGTCGGGCACAGCGAGCGCATCACCGTGCGCAAGACCGACCACTGGAAGACGTCGCGTCTGGACTTTTCGGACGTGCTCACCCCCATCACGGCCGGGCCGGGCGTCGGCGTCTGCAAGATGCAGGAGCAAGACCACGGTCTGGACAAGTCGATCGACAACAAGCTCATCGAGCTGTGCCAGCCCGCGCTCACGAACCGCACCCCCGTCCGTCACACCGTCTCCGTCCGCAACGTGGACCGCACCATCGGCGCCATGCTGGCCGGTGAGGTCGCTCGGCGGTTCGGGAAGGACGGCTTGCCAGAAGGCACCATTCGGCTCGATTTCAAGGGCACGGCCGGGCAGAGCTTCGGCGCCTTCGCGACGAACGGCATGGAGCTCAACCTCGAAGGCGACGTGAACGACTACGTCGGCAAGGGCCTCTCGGGCGGCGTGCTCACCGTACGCCCGCCGCAAGGGGTCACGTTCCGCGCCGACGAGAACATCATCCTCGGCAACACCGCGCTCTACGGAGCGACCTCCGGTAAGGCGTTCTTGAACGGCAAAGCCGGCGAGCGATTCGCGGTGCGCAACAGCGGCGCCACCGCCATCGTCGAAGGCGTGGGCGACCACGGCTGCGAGTACATGACCGGCGGCCGCGTCATCGTCCTGGGCAAGACGGGCCGCAACTTCGGCGCCGGCATGAGCGGCGGCTTCGCCTACGTGCTGGACGAAGACGGCGAGTTCGAGAAACGCTGCAACAGCGCCGTCATCGACGACATCGAAGAGCTCGGTGCAGACGACGCCGCGTACGTGGCGGGCATGATGGAAGAGCACGTGAAGCGCACCGGCAGCGTCAAGGCCAAGGAGCTGCTCGCGAGCTGGGAACACACCGTGCAGCGCATGAAGAAAGTGTTCCCCTCGGAATACCGGCGCGTGCTCGAGGAGCAACAGCTCAAGCAAAAGGGGCCGGACCGGCCCTCGATGCTGCCCGCCATGCAAGCCGAGCCGAAATCCGGCGTCATCGCCGGCGGCTGAGCGAGCTGCCCCTCACCCCTCACCTAGCTCTAGACTTAGTTACAGGTAAAATCGTGGGTAAAGTCACTGGTTTCTTGGAGTTCGAGCGTCAAGATCCGTCCAAGCGCCCCGCCACGGAGCGCGTGCAGGACTACCGGGAGTTCGAGCTCCCCGTCTTGCAGGACGACCTGGTCAAGCAAGGCGCGCGCTGCATGGATTGCGGCGTGCCCTTTTGCAATACGGGCTGTCCGCTCGGGAACCTCATCCCGGACTGGAACGATCACGTCTACCGAACCGAGCCGCAACGCGCGATCGACGCCCTGCACGCCACCAACAACTTTCCGGAGTTCACCGGCCGCGTGTGTCCCGCGCCGTGTGAGGCCGCGTGCGTGCTCGGCATCAACGACGACCCGGTGAGCATCAAGCTCATCGAGCGCTCCATCGCGGACCGCTCGTGGAACGACCAGCTGATCAAGCCCCAGCTGCCGCGCGTGCGCACCGGCAAGAAGGTGGCCGTCATCGGCTCGGGTCCGGCGGGGATGGCGGCGGCGCAGCAGCTCAACCGCGCGGGTCACACCGTCACCCTGTTCGAGCGCGACGACCGCATCGGCGGCCTGCTCACCTACGGCATCCCCGACTTCAAGATGGAGAAATCCCTCGTGGAGCGGCGCGTGCAGCAGATGACGGAAGAAGGCGTCATCTTCAAGACGAGCGTGGACATCGGTCGAGACATCTCCGCGGACCAGCTCCGCGCGGATTTCGATGCGATCGTGCTGTGCATCGGCTCGCGCAAGCCGCGTGACTTGGAGGTTCCCGGTCGGGAGCTTTCTGGCGTGCACTTCGCCATGGATTTCTTGATGCAGCAGAACCGACGCGTCGCGGGCGATGCGGTGCCGGACGAGGAAGCAATCCTCGCGACGGGCAAGCACGTCGTCGTCATCGGCGGCGGCGACACCGGCAGTGACTGCATCGGCACCTCACATCGGCAGGGCGCCAAGAGCGTTACCAGCTTCGAGATCATGCCGCGGCCTCCCGAGGAGCGCGCCGGCACCACCCCGTGGCCGCTCTGGCCCCTTCAGCTGCGCACCTCCTCCTCTCACGAAGAGGGCGGTAACCGCGACTGGAGCGTCTCCACCGAGCGCGTCAGCGGCGAAAACGGCAAGATCAGCAAGCTGCACTGCGTGAAGGTGGAGCTCAAGGGCGGCAAGTTCCAGCGGGTCGCCGGCAGCGAGTTCGACATCCCGGCCGATCTCGTGCTCTTGGCGATGGGCTTCGTGCACCCCGAGCACCCCGGCATCGTGGAAGGCCTCGGCCTCACGATCAACGGCCGCGGCAACATCCAGGTGGACGAGACCTTCGCCACGAATCAAAAGGGAGTGTTCGCGGCTGGTGACTGCCAGCGCGGGCAGTCGCTCGTGGTGTGGGCCATCGCCGAAGGTCGCAAAGCCGCCAAGGCATGCGACACGTACCTGATGGGCCGCTCGGAGCTGCCTTAAGCCGCAGGGCCCCGGGCAGCGGGACGAAAGCGCGGCTGGCGCCCATGTGGGTGCGGCCGCGCTTCCTTCATTTTGCGCGCTGAAATCCGCGCGTCATCGGCGCGGCTGGTGGCAGCCTCGGGCGCTCTGGTAACTTCTTCGGTCGATTGTCACCGACCAAGAAGGCCACCAAGTCTGCTCCCAAACGCCGCAGCACGGCGCCCTCGTCGCCCGAGGTGAAGCTCGGATACGCCGCCGCCGGGCGTGAAACGCTCGCGGCGATCGACGCAGAGCTCGCCATGCCGGCACGCACGGCCGAGGCTCCCGTGATCGAGATCTCGGAAGCGCCTGCGGGCCGCGAAACGCTGGCCGCGATCACCCTAGAGCTGGCCGAAGCGGCCCGCCCGCGCCAAGACACGCTGCCGTACGGCGACCGGATCTCCAACGCGCCCGGCGCGCGCTCCCCGAGCCGCGCGCCCGCGCCGCCAAGCTCCGTGAAGCCACGCGTGCCACGCGCGCCTGCTCCTGCCGCCGAGGCCTCGGTCAATCATACGCCGGCGGCCAGCGCGACGGTTCCCCTCGCGGCCCCGGAGGCGCTCGAGATCTTCGAGCTCGTCACCTTCATCGTGCGGGGTAATCAGGTTGGCGAGCTCTCGACGGATTTACAGCGTCGTCGCTTCGTGGAGGCTCACCTGCTGGGACGAGTTCCGGGGGGCAAGATGGAAAACGTGGAGCGCATCGAGGTGACGCCGTGGACCGCGAAGGGCACCATGGTGGTGCGCGTGTGGTGCCGCACCTGACGCTCAGCTCGGAAGCGCACTCGCGATCACACTGCGTACGTGCGCCACGAGCTCGTCCCGCCGAGCTTCTCCATATTCGGCGGGGTCGACAGGCGGGTGCACCAGGACGCGCACCTGGCAGCCGTCCGTGATGTGAGCGCCTTTGGCGGGCAGCACGGCGCGCGTGCCCACGATCGTGACCGGCAAGATGCGCGCGCCGCTCTGCAGCGCCAAGTGGAAGCCGCCCTTGCGAAACTCTCCCAGCGCGCCGTCCAGGCTGCGGGTGCCCTCCGGCGCAATCCAGATCGAGGTGCCGTGCTGGAGCTCGGTGGCGGAAGCGAGCAATGTTTGGCGCGAGCGTTCCCGGTCATCGCGATCGAGCGCGATGAACCCCGCTCGGCGCATCGCGCGGCCCCACACCGGGACCCGGAACAGCTCCTTCTTGGCGACCATGCGGATACGGCGCTGCAGGGCCTGGTAAATGACCGGAATGTCGTAGAGCGACTGGTGATTGGACATGACGACGAAGCTCTCGCCGGGGAGCGCGCGCTCGGCTCCCTCCACGCGCAGGTCGATATGAGCGCGGTCGACGAGGGCGCGCGACCACTGCATGAGCCGCCGGTCGCTCGCCTCGAGCGTGAGCGTGCCGCGTAGGCTCTCCACGATCGTCGGAAAGCTGATGCGCAGCGTTTGCCAGATGGCGTGAGCGATGTGCGTCGCCGTCACCCGGCTATTGTGCCCGAGGCCTGGCCCCTTTGCTCGCCGGACGCGCCGCTGGGGCCGGCGCCCCCTCTGTCGGTACGTAGCTGCTGGAAAACAGCGTGCGTCGCTCGGGAGCGGGGCGAGCCTGCCCAGGCGGAGCGAAGGCCTGGCTGACGTAAATGGCTTCGAAGGACGCGAGCTCGTCTTCCGGTCGCCCCGTCAGCTCGTGATGCTTCAGCAAGAAGTCGCGCACCCCGCCCCAGTACGCCCGGAAGCGCTCCTCGGCGATGCGGGTGTGGAAGTATCCCCAGATCAAGTTGGAGCGCGGCGCGCCGGGCGGCTGGAGCACGAACACGGGCTCCCCGCCGGTGAGCGGATCCAGCTTCCGGCCATCCTTGGTGCGGCCGTCGATGACGAGGCGCCCGTCGCTCATGGGCGGCGACGGCGCGAACATGCTCCACCCCTGGAAGATGCGCGGGTAGGCGATGACCGCTTCGAAAGCGCGCGGGCGCCACAGCGGCTTCCACGCGGGCGGCACCGCCGGATTTTCGATGAGCAGCTGGCTACCGCAGACCACGAGCAGGGCCGCGAGCCCCGCCTCGCGCACGCTCGCGAAGAGCCGGCTGCGCCAGAGCAGTGCGGGGCTAGGCTCGTCCGCTCGCGCATCGCCTTGCTCCGGCAAATGCGACACGCCAAAGTCGCGATCCAGCTCGTCGGGGGCGGTAGCGAGCTGGGTTAGACGGCGCGCGACGCGGCGGCGCACCAGCGGAGCCAGCAGGCGCAGCGGCCGCCTTCCGAACCAAAGGGCGTCCGCGATGGCGAGCAGCGCGTCCCACCCGGCCACGGATTTCGTGCCGTTCACGCTCACGCACAAGCTCTTCTCGGCTTTCTTCGGCGACTCTTCGTCCCGCGCGCGGAACGTGACGAAGCCGAGCAAGTCCAGGCGCTTGACCGTACGCGCCAGCGCGAGGGCCCAGCCGCTCTTCAGGTCCACGTGCACCACGCACGGGACCCGGCGTGCCGCAAAGTAACGCTTGAGCCAGTCCCACGCCTGAGTCGGCAGGAAGGCGCAAAAGACCACCAGCATGGCCCAAGAAAAGGAGCCGAGCTGGAGGACCGAATCGATCGAGAGGTGCAGCACCACCACGAGCGCGAAGGCCACCAGCCGTGTGACGTGCGCCCGCCACGGCGAAAGCAGCAGCAGCGGCACTGCCGCTTCGATCGCGAGCGTCGTGAAGGTGAGCACCTTCACGGCGCCGAGCGGCAGCGACCCGCGCAGCCAAGCTCCCAGCCAGGTCACGAGGCGGTCCTGCTGGAGAAAGTAGTGAACGGCGGTCCCATCCCGCCAGGGGGCGCCGCTCTTTTGCACGGCATTGAAGCCGTAAATCGCAGCCCATTGCAGCAAGAGCGCGGTCACCGCCAGGCTCACGATCGGCTCGCGCCAGCGCGGCGGATCGGTCCGATCATTCAGGGCCGCGACGCTCGTTTCTTTTCGGGCCCGGAGCGAGGCGCGGAGCGCGTCCACGCTGAACCGCACCCCCAGCGGCAAGAAGGCCGTCCACACCAGCAATAGGTTGAGGACGACCGAGCCGCCGTTCTCGATGAGCACGTTTCGGCTGTTCAAGCTGGTGGTGAGCAAGAGCGCGAGCAGCTGCATCAGCTTCGTTCGGTACCCGACCAGCAGCAGCAGGCAGACGAGCAGGTGCGCGCCCATCAGCAGCCGCACCTCGTTCGGAGAGCCGAAGGCGAGGTACACCGAAAACAGGTGATCGCTCATCGGCTTGAACAAAGCGAAGTGGTTCGAGAGCCACCCCGTGTTCGAGTAGTGCGCGGGCACCTCCGGCAGCTTGAGGGCGACGTCGCAGAACAAGAGCGCGCCGAGCGCGACCCGCATCAGACCGAGCGAGCGAGGATCCGCGGAGCCGTAGAGCCGCACGATTTTGCCCCACGCCCCGACCGGAGCGGCAGGCGCTGGAGGAGGCGCGGGAGGCGCGAGCTCGAACTGCCGTTTCATCGCTTGCTCCCCCTTTCCCTGGTGCGCTCGAGCCAGGGCTTGGCCCCTGAGTCGCGGACGGCGCCGTAGCTCACGAGCTTTTCGGGCGGCAGCGGTACTCCGTGCTTCTCGCCGGGCTTGGGCGACTTGTCTTGAATCCACCAAACGTCGAAAGCGACCAGCTGCTCCGCGGGCTTTCCGACGTACAGGTGGCGATTGATCAGGTAGGCGCGCAAGAACTGGCGGCGGCCCTGGTTGTGGGGCCAGCGAATGTGGTTGCTGTAGTCGCACCACAGTTGGTCATGCCCCCAACCGCGCGGAGACTCGGGGTCGAACTCGGGCGTCTCGCCGGTGAACGGGTCGAGCTTTCGGCCGTCCGCGGTGCGGCCGTCCACCACTAGTCGCCCGTCGTCGTACGGCGGCTCGGGCGCGAACATGCCCCAGCCCTCCAGCATCCGGGTGTAGCCGATGGCCTCCGTCATCCACTCCGGACGCGTTTTCAGGTGCACTCGGCGCGACACGTAGGGGTTGCTCTTGATGACCTCGGTGGAGAGCACCAGCATCATCACGAAGGCTAGCGTTTCGCGGCCGATCGCCCGGAAGTTGCGCAAATCATTGCCGATGCGACCTAGCCACGGCTCCGCCGAGGGCGAGTCCTGGGACGGCGGCGGTGCGATACCGCACGCGCCCAAGCCGAAAAAGCTGGAGATAGCCAAGCGGTTGTCGGCGACCGCGCGGTAAGCCAAGCGCGTCAGCTGCGACAGCCCCGGCACGTACATCCACGCTGCGACCACGATGCCGAACGGCAACGCTCTCAGCAGGCGACGCACCGCTCGCTCTTCGATGAAGAAGCGCCCCGCATGGTCCACGACGACCACGCTCGTCTCGCACTGTTTGGGGTCGAGGCCGGCCGGCAGCTTCTCGAGGTCGTCGTTGCCGATGAACGTGAGGACATGCCAGGGGTCCAGGCGCTTGAGAACCCGGCACGTGAAGAGACAGATTCCGCAGTCGGAGTCGAAGATGACCGTGACTTTGCGGGTGGGGCGGCCGAACCAGCGCCCCAAGAAATTCAGCTCTTCCTGGCCGAAGAGCATCAAGAAGAACATCACCATCACGTAAGAAAATGGCCCGAGCCGCGAAAGCGCCGCGATGTTTCCGTGGAGCCCGAGCGCGAGCACGAAGGCCACTCGGCGCATCCACTTCTGTGAGGAAGGCACGAGCAAGATGAACGCGAGCGCGCCTTCGACGATCAACGTAGCGCGCGTCAAAACCGCGAAGACCCAGAACGGCACGTGCTCACGGGCCCAAACCCCGAGGCCCGTCACGATCCGATCTTGGTACAAGAACCAATAGATGGCGCTGTGATCGCGCCAGCCCGCTCCGCTCTTGTGCACGCAGTTGAAGAAGTAGATGACGCTCCACTGCAAGATCAGCCCAAACACCACGATTGAAACGAACGGCTCGACCGGCGCGGTCTCGCGCTGATTCAATTGCGCAGCGCTCTTTTCGTGCACGGCGCCGAGGGAGCGGCGTATTGCGTCTATCGAGAAGCACTGGCCGAGGGGCAGGAACAAGGTCCAGATCGCGAGCGAATGCGTGACTACCGAGCCGCCGTTTTCGGTAAACAGGTTCCGTGAGTGCAGGCTCGTGATCAGGAAGGCGGAAAGGATGTGGAACAGCCGCGTCCGGTAGCCGACCGTGAAGCACGCGAACACGACGAAGGTCAGCGCAAACGCCAAGTGCACTTCTTCGACCGTCGAGAAGACGTGATAGATCGAGAAGAGGTCCTGCCCCATCGGCGCGAACAACGAGAAGTGGTTCGGCAGCACCCCGTCGTTCGAGAACAGGAGGCGCGCGTAGCTCCAGCGGTAGAAGAGCTCGCTGAGGAGCAAACAGCCGAAACAGATTCGGAAGATGCCGAGCCAACGGGGGTCTACGCGGCGGTAGTGCTCGTTGAAGAAAGCGGTGAGCTTCGAAAGCATTGCGGTGGGCGTGGCCCGGCGTCGGCTCCCTCCACGGCGACCGAGCGGGGGCGGGACTGTATCAAACGCCGTCAGGCGAGCCATGGCCTCGCGACTTGCCCCGAATATTGCGCCTCTTTCCTGCTTGGCGAAGGCAAGGCCCGGCCGACCAGGGCCGGCGGCGCGCCCTCCTATTCCCGTGCGCAAACAAGTACTTACTTAAGATCGGCCGGCTTGGCGACCACGATGCTCTCATGGTATTTCTCCACGATTGCGGGCAGCCCTCTTCGCTCTCCCAGCGGCTGGCCATTCGAAGGAAATCATGAACGTCAGCTGCACGTCTTGCTCGGCCAAATACGCGATCCCGGATGAGAAGGTCCGCGGGAAGAAGGTGAAGATCACCTGCAAGCACTGCGGCACGGGCATCATCGTGGACGGCACGAAGATCGACGCGCAGGGTGAAGCGGCTCCGGTGGCGGCCGCACAAGCTGCTCCCGCAGCGGCTCCCGCGCCGGCTTCGGTTGTGGCCGCCGCACCGGCACCTGCTCCCGTAGCGCCTCCGGTGGCGGCTGCTCCCACTGCGGCTGCTCCGAAGGCCGCTGCGGCACCAGCGGAGCCGAGCTTCGACATCGCCTACCCGGATGATCGACAAGAGACGCTCCCGCTCGGAGCGCTTGCCGACAAGTTCGTGGCCGGCACGTTGACGAACGAAGCCTTCATCTGGCGCGAGGGCATGCCGGATTGGAAGGCTCCGTTGGACATCCCGGAAATTGCCGCGGCGATCGCTGCGCGCGGCGGCAAGAAGCCTGTCTTCAGCGCCTCCGCCCTGGGGGACGACGAAGCCACGAAGATCCAAGAGTCGCCCTTCGACGGTCTCCCCGCTGACGTCGCGGGCGAGTGGCGTGAGCCGGCGAAGGAAGCGCCCAGCAACCCAGCCGCGGCCTTCGATTTGCGGTCGCCCTCGGCGCTGCCCTTCGAGAAGCCAGAGTCGGCGCTCAGCCCCAAGCCGCAGGCCGCGGCCGCGAGCCCTGCCCCGGCTGCGGTCGCCGCGCCCGCGCCCGCAACCGCAGCTCCCAAGCCCGCCGCCGCTCGTCGTAGCGCGGCTCGAGGAGGTGGCGACTTGTTCGGCGACTTGGCCGCTGCCGGCAGCGAGGACGACGAGTCGCTCGGTACGGACGCGAAAGAAGCCGCACCGAAGATGACCGGTCAGCGCAACGAGAGCTCCGTATTGTTCTCGCTCGACGCGCTCACCAAGCAAGAGCCGAAGCCCGCCGCGAAGAAAGCCGCGCCCAAGCAGGACGACGCCGCCGCCCTGCTCATGGGCCTCGACTCGGGCCCGAGCTCGCTCGCCAACGTGGGCAACTCGTTCGGCTCTGCGTTCTCGGCTCCAGATTTCAACGCCCCTGTCGTCGCCGCTCCCGTCCCGGAGGTGCGCGCGGCGGACGGGCTCGGCGGCGTTGCACCCTATGAGAAGAAGAAGGGCGGCTCCGGCATCTGGATCGCGCTCGTCGGCGTGCTCGTGCTGGGTGGCGGGGCAGCGGCTATGGTCATGTCCGGCAAGCTCGCCTCTACTCCCCCGCCTGCACCGAGCGCCCCCGTCGCGGTCAAGCCGGCAGAAACGACGCCCGCTCCCGCCGCAACTCCCGAAGCCCCCGCGCCCGCCGCGGACTCGGTCGCGGCCGCCGCAAGCGCTGCTCCGGCGGCCGGCGGAAGCGCCGCCGCTACCGTCACTCCCGGCGCGGCCGGGGGAGCCGCCACACCTCCGCCCGCAGCGGTCGCGGCGACGCCCAAGCCGGGTGAGCCCGCCAAGCCGGCGGAGAAGTCGGCAGAAAAACCCGCGGAAAAGCCGGCCGAGAAGCCAGCCGAAGTGAGCGGCGCGGCGCCGTTCGACACCGCCGCCGCCAAGGCCGCGCTCGGAGCCGCAGCCGCGAATGCAGGCAGCTGCAAAACGGCGGACGGCCCCACCGGCGGAGGCAAGGTCTCGGTCACGTTCATGCCGAGCGGTCGCGCCACCAACACGCAGGTCTCCGGCGATCTCGCCGGCACCGCGGTCGGCGGCTGCGTGGCACGCCTCTTCCGCAGCGCGAAAGTGCCCGCGTTCTCCGGCGATGCGGTGACGGTTACCAAGTCCTTCAGCGTGCAGTAAGCGCTATGCCCGGAGGGGCTGCCACGCCGCAGCCCCTGCTTACCCGTCTGCCAACGCGAAGCTAGGGGTGCACGTTGACGAGGGTGCCTTCCTCGAAGCCGCGCTGGCCCGAGTATGCGCCGTGCCAGTGCTCGGGGACGTCCGGGGACGACCAGAAGAATACATAGCGAGCGTCGATGGGCGAGAGGTTGATGCAGCCGTGGGAGCGAGCGCGGCCGAAGTCGTCGTGCCAGTACGCGGCGTGGAGCGCGTAGCCTGCTTTGAAGTACATGACCCACGGCACGTCGCGTAGCTCGAACTCGTGATCCGCGACCGCCGAGTCCATCGTCGTGGTGATGTGCTTTTGGTAGATGCGAAACTGCCCGACGGGGGTGCTGAGAGTCTTCGCGGGATCCCCGAGGCCATCTTTTCCGGTCGAGACGAGGGTCACGAACACGGGCTGTGCGCCCTCGTACAGCGTGAGCACTTGATTCTGAATCGAGACATCGATCCACTTGCTGCTGCCCCGAGCCCACCCAGGTAGCTTGCTGGTCTTGGCGGCGGTCTTGAGGTCGGCGCTCGCTACCCAGGCGCCGTCTCGGGTCTCCACCATGCGCTCCCCGCGCAGCTCCTTGACGCTGCCCGTGAGCGCTACGAGGGAACGGCCCGGGAGCTTCTCCGCATCGACCAGCTTGCCGCTGTCCAGGCGGTAGCTCTTGACGCCCTCCTTGCGCGCGAACGCCACCGGCAGGCCGAGCTTCCGGATGTCGTAGCCATGAAACGGGGACCCGGAGTCGGCCTTCAGCTTGTCGGCCGGAATGAGTCGCGCGTCGGCCGAGATCGCGAAGCGGCGATTCTGCGTCTCGGGCCCGGCCACGAAAGTGCCGACCAAGGAGATGCCCGCGTGCCGCTTCACCCGGTTCGAAATCACCGCGTAAGACGGCACTTTGAAGGACGAAACATTGGGGATCTTCCGGCCGCCCTCCAGCCACCAGGGCACTTTGTCGGTGCCGTCGCCGCCGAAGCGCTGGCTCTCATCCAGCGGCCGCGCGTGCTCGGGGATGCCGCCGATGGCGAGCCCCTGCTCGTCCAGGGGCACGTCGTTGGCGCCCACGTCGAGCTCGTCCCACTTCTCCTTGAGCCGGGCGTGGTTGCGCAAGTGCCGTTCCAGCCGCATTTCGTACTGAAATTGCTCGTCCTTGCTCGGCACCTTCATGTAGGAGGGCGCAATCGAGCGCACGAATGCGTAGGGATACGGCATCGGCTTCTTCCGATCCGGCTCGAGCGACATCGCGCGCACCAGCGGGTGGTCCAGCTTGGTCGTGGCGTTGCTGCCCGCGCAAACGAAGCCGAGCGGCCGCACGGCGTACCAGCCCTCCGGGCAGCCATCCTTGGTGAGCGGCTCCGCGGAGCGCGCCACTTGGGCGCCGAGTCGCAAGTAGCCAACGACCTCGGCCTTCGGGTCAGGCTTGGCGTAAACCGGCGCTTGCATCGATATCGGCGCTAACCGAGGGCCGTCCGCGGGCGGCACGGGGACGTGGACCCAGTCCTGCACCAGGGGCGGAGCTATCGCGCCGTTCTCCGGCTTCACGCGCATCGCGGCTGGATCTTTGCGCGACAGCCAACTGTTGCCGTCGCATCCGGCCAAAGCCCAAGTCGCAAGCCAGGCGAGCCCGGCGAAGGCGGCCCGGGTCACGGGCGGAACGGTGCGAGCCTCGCGTAGCCTAGCCATCCCCTTGCCCATGCCAAAACCCGGCGGGGTGGCCAAGAAAGCGGCAGAAACTCTTGCGCTGCCGGCGTGGTCGAGGAAGGCTCCAAAGCCCAAAGCGCTAAAGCCCGACAGGAAGATCAGAGCGAGCGAAATATGGCCAAGGACACTCTCACCATCACGGATAACCGGACCGGCAAGACCTACGAGGTGCCCATCAGCGAAGGCACCATTCGCGCCCTCGACCTTCGCCAGATCACCGTCGACAAGGACGACTTTGGTCTGATGACGTACGACCCGGCGTTCATGAACACTGCGTCGTGTCGCTCGTCCATCACCTACATCGACGGTGACAAGGGCATCCTGCGGTACCGCGGCTACCCCGTCGATCAGCTGGCGGAGAACGCGTCTTACTTGGAGGTCGCGTACCTACTGATCAACGGTGAGCTCCCCACGGAGGCCGAGCTCGACAAGTTCACGGACGACGTGACGCACCACACGTTCGTGCACGAGAACGTGCGCACGTTCATCGACGGCTTCCGCTACGACGCTCACCCCATGGGCATGCTCTGCGCGAGCGTCAGCGCGCTCAGCACCTTCTACCCAGAGGCGAAGCACGTGATGGACCGGGACATCCGCCGCGCGCAAATGGTGCGCCTGATCGCGAAGATGCCCACCCTCGCGGCCTGGAGCTACCGTCACGCCATGGGCATGCCGTTCGTCTACCCCTCGAACGAGCTCAGCTACTCCGCGAACTTCCTGCAGATGGTCAAGCGCATCGCGGAGCCGAAGTTCGAGGTGCACCCCGAGATCGTCAAGGCGCTGGATGTGCTGTTCATCCTCCACGCGGACCACGAGCAGAACTGCTCCACGAACGTGATGCGCTCGGTCGGCAGCTCGCGCGCCGACCCCTACGTGGCCGTCGCTGGCGCGGCCGCTGCGCTCTACGGCCCGCTCCACGGCGGCGCGAACGAGGCCGTGCTGCGCATGCTCCGGGAGATTGGCTCGCTCGCCAACGTGCCCGCCTTCATCAAAGAGGTGAAGAGCGGCGTGGGCGGCCGTCTGATGGGCTTCGGCCACCGCGTGTACAAGAACTACGATCCGCGCGCGCAGGTCATCAAGCGACTCGCGGACAAGGTGTTCGATCTCATCGGCAAGAAGAGCCCGCTGCTCGCGGTCGCGCTGGAGCTCGAGAAGATCGCGCTCTCGGACGACTACTTCGTTTCACGCAAGCTGTATCCGAACGTCGACTTCTACTCCGGCCTCATCTACGAGGCGCTGGCGATCCCGGTCGACATGTTCCCGGTCATGTTCGCGATCCCTCGTACCTCCGGCTGGCTCGCGCAGTGGGAAGAGATGCTCCTCGACAAGGATCAGAAGATCGCGCGCCCGCGCCAGATCTACACCGGCTACGACGAGCGCAAGTTCGTGCAGATGAAAGATCGCACCGCCGCAGTGGCGACGCCCGAGCTCAAGAGCAACGCTCGCGAGACGGACTGAAGGAGATTTGGCGGGAGACAGTGACAAGGCGGGAGCGGAAGCTCCTGCCGATTCGAGCGAAGCTGGGGCGCAAGCCCCGGCCGACTCGCGGGGCGCCGGTGGGCAAGCCCCGGCCGACTCCAGGCCGAGCAATCCGAGCGCGGCGCGGCGCTCGGCGGCGTCCCTTCACGAGTTTCGTCCGTCCGAGTCGCAGCTCACCGGCACGGTGCTGGGCGGCCGCTACAAGGTTCACGGCTACCTGACCCGCGGCGCTACCGCGCGCGTCTACTTGGCAGAGGATCTGCAAGACAACGCATCGGTGGCGATCAAGATGCTCTCCTCCGAGAGCATCAAAGAGCACGAGCTCACTCCGCGCATGCGCCGTGAGGCCGAGGCGCTACGGGGCATCGACCACCCGAACGTGATCCGCGTGCTGGACACCGGAGAAACTCAGAGCGGCGTGCCTTACCTCGTGCTCGAGGCGCTGCCCGGAGAGACGCTCGGCGACTACCTGCGCCGACAGGGGACGCCGCCGTTCGAGCTCGCGCTCACGCTGATGCGGCAGGCCGCGCAAGGTTTGTGCGCCGCACACCGCGCGGGCGTGGTGCACCGCGACGTGAAGCCGGACAACTTCGTGCTGCTAGGTCCAATCGGAGAGCCGTACGGTTTGAAGCTGATCGACTTCGGCATGGCCAAGCTGTCGACCGGCGCCGGCAGCGGTACTCACAGCATCTTGGGCACCGTGGAGTACATGGCTCCCGAGCAAATCTTGATGGAAAAGGTCGACGCGCGCACGGACGTGTACTCGCTCGGCGTGGTGATGTTCCGGCTGTTCACCGGCCACCTACCGTTCGATACGGACGCGCCCGCGGATCTACTGCGCCACCAGCTGTTCAGCTCCGTACCCCCACCCTCCTGGCTGGAAGACGATTTGGATCGGCGGCTCGAGCGCATGATCTTGACCGCGACGCGTAAAAATCCGGACAACCGGTATCCGGACATGCAGCTACTCTTGGACGACTTGGACGCCATGGTCGGTGTCTCCGCGAGCGAGGTGAGCGAGCGGCCACCGCCCGTAGCGCCGGACAGCTACGCGCCGAGCACGGAACGCGGCGCAGAGGCGCTCGGCATCTTGGCCCAGAAGTTCGGCCGCTACGCGCAGCCGTCCGTTGCGCCGCCGCGCTCGAGCGCCCCTGCCGCCGCCCCTGAAGCGGGCGAGGCGCCCGACGAATCACGAGCACAAAAGCCCTGACGTCCGGATCTGAGCGGTTGCGCTTACGCGTCAACGCGAGGATATTCTGGCGTTGCCGCACCCCGCGGAGAACGAGGAGAACCATGACGACCGCCAGCGACAAACTGAAGCAGATGGGCGCGAAGATCGCGGAGAAGAAGAGCCAGGCCAGCGCCATCGGCGCAATCTTCAAGTTCGTTCTCGAAGGCGACGGCGGCGGTAACTTCATCGTCAACCTCAAGGACAACCCCGGCGTGGTCGAGGGCGACGGCCCGGCGGAGTGTACCGTGCGCATGACCGCGCAAGACTTCGTGGACCTCACCGAGGGCAAGGCCAACGGTCAGCAGCTGTTCTTCACCGGCAAGCTCAAGGTGGAGGGCGACATGAGCCTCGCCCTCCGGCTCCAGCCGCTGATGGACATCTTGAAGTAGCTCGCGCTTCGGACCGCTGCACCGAAAATGGACAGCCCAAAACGGCCCTTCGAGATCACCTGGCCTCTATTCGGGGACGACGCCCAGCCTTTCCCGGCTGATCCCGAGCGGACCGTCCACGACCTCGAGCCCCCCTCCGCCCAGCTGGACGCGCTCAAGACCAGCGCGGACGCGCCGGAGTCCGGCGAGCGCCTCGAACAGGCGGTGCGGCGGATGCGGGAATCACTCCCGCCCGCCGCGCCGGATTGGATGCGCGCGGCCCGCTCGCTGGCGGATTGGCTGGAGCTGCGGATCAAGCGGGGCCACGTCACGCCGTTGGAGGAGGCGACCATCGCCCGCACGTGGGCCGCCTTCTCACTCGCCGGCGTGACCGAACAGCAGGTGCACAAGATCGCCCGGGTGGTGCAAAGGGCTCACAGCGCCATCCGGGAGACACCTCGCAGCGCTTCGGAGCTTCAGCTCGCCATCAACGCGTGCGCGGGCGTGCTGTACGCCGGCCTGCCCCGCCCGGTGCGAGAGCGCATGCCACTCGAGCGCGTCGTCGCCACCGTCCGTAAGCTGCGCGAGCAGGCCGATCCGTGGGCCGCGATCGTAGAGGGCGTGGCTGACCTCGCCGGGTGGAAGGACTACTCGCGCATTCACGCCGCGTCGGTCATTCGGGCCGTGCTCGAAAGCCGAAGCTGATGCAAAGCCAGCAGTCGCGCACGCGCGTCGCCTACATGGGCCCGCCGCGGAGCTTTTCCAACGCCGCCGCTCTCGCCCTGTACGGCGACAGCGCGGAGTTCGTCGTCACGCGCACGATTCCAGACGCGGTAGAGGCCGCCGCAGAAGGTCAGGCGGAGGTCGCGGTCGTTCCGATCGAGAACACCATCGAGGGCGGCGTCAACGCGACGTTGGACGCGCTCTTCGATAGCGACCTGAGCATCGTCGGCGAGTTCGTGCTGGACGTAGACCTGTGCTTGCTCGCGCAGAGCGCCGACCTCTCGCGGATTCAGCGCGTCGCCTCCCACCCGCAGCCGCTGGGCCAGTGCAAGCACTGGCTACGCCAGCACTTGCCTCACGCAGAGCTCGTGGTGACCTCGTCCACCACGGCCGCGGCCCAAGACGCGCTCCAGGATCCGCAGACTGCCGCGGTCGGCAGCAAGCTCGCCGCCGAGACGGGCCTGCTCGTGGTGCGCGAGCGCATTCAGGATCACGAAGGCAACGCCACTCGCTTCGTCATCGTGGGCCATCGCCTCACCGCACCCACCGGGGAGGACAAGACGACCCTCGTTTTTTCGACCTCGCACGAGCGCGGCGCTCTACGGCGCGTGCTGGAGGTGTTCGACGAGGAAGGCCTGAATCTCACCCGGATCGAGTCCCGCCCGCTGCGGAGCCAAAAGTGGGAGTACGCGTTCTTCACCGATTTGGAGGGCCACCGTGACGACCCCTCGGTTCAAAGAGCGCTGGCCCGGCTGAGTGAACGCGGTGCGCTCGTCCGCGTTCTGGGCAGCTACCCCCGCGCCCGGACCCCGGGCTAGCTCTGCGACATCGCTGGCTCTCTTCGCGAGCGCGGCACCCGAGTCGACTCGTAACGCGATGCATTAGAGGCACCTCGCCTTATCTGACATGTAGTTGGGTGTAGACACGGGTGGGCGGCTGGTTTAACTCCTGGTAGCGATGACAGGCAAGGCGATCGAGCTCGATACGCCTGCGGACAGCGGTCTGCGCGAGCGAGCTCGCCCAACTTTCGCCCTGCGCTTCGGCACTCGGGAGCTCCCGCTCAAAAATCGCATCACCACCGCAGGCCGCAGCTCTGCGGCGGACGTGCCGCTCGTCGGCGCGCTGGTGTCGCGCCGGCACGCGACGTTCAGCCAGACAGACAGCGGCGTCGAGGTCACCGATCACGGCAGCCGCAACGGCGTGTTCGTCAACGGTGAGCGCATCACCGGCTCGCGCGCGCTTCGCGCTGGAGACGTCATCACGATCGGTGACGACTCCCTCACGCTCGTGGAGGTGGCGGACCCTTCCGCTCGTCGTAGCGCCAACACCTCCGACATGCGGCCGGTGCGCCCGGAGCAGACACCGCGCTTCCCCAGCTTTTCGGACGAAGACGCGTCGGTCGCCACGCGGCGTGCAGACGCGTTTCAGCTGCTCAGCGGCGTGGTGGACAAAGCGCTCGCGCTCGGGCGCGGGGAAGAGGCCGAGCACTTGCTGGGCACGCACTTGGTCGCCGCCCTCGCGGACGCGAGCACCGGGCGCGGCGTCCCGCCGGAAATCGCTCGCACCGCGGCGCGCTACGCGCTCAAGCTCGCTGCCGCGACGAACAAGGCAAATTGGCTGGATTTCGCGGTGCGGCTGTACCGCGCGCTCGCCCAGCCCATGCCGCTGCCGATCGTGGACGAAATGTACACGCTGGTGGGGCGCATGCGCGGCATGGACCGCGCGCTGCTGCGTAGCTACGTGGATGAGTTGCGGCTCGCCTCCGAGCAGCTCTCTCCCACGGAGCGCTTCGTCCTGCAGCGCCTGGAGGGGCTCGAGCGCATGGCCCGCCTGCAGTCGGACAGCCCGTAGCGCAGTCTCGCTACGCATCCCTCCAGTCGGCACTCTGCTAGGGTCGCCCCCATGGGCAAGCGCCTGGTTCGATACTTCATTCGAGGGTGCCTGGTTTCGGTGCCACTCGCGCTGACGGCCTGGCTCGTCTTCGTGACGCTGCGCTTCGTGGACCAACTGCCAGCGATTGGCATTCCGGGCGTCGGCTTCGTGCTGACGCTCACCGTCGTCACGTTGATCGGCATCTTCACCTCGAACGTCATCGGCAAGCGCGTCTTCCAAGTGGTGGACCGGCTCATCTCCGGGATGCCGCTCGTCAAGCTGCTGTACAACTCGCTCAAGGATCTGATCCGCGCGTTCGTCGGCGACGACAAGAGCTTCGATCGGCCGGTGGCGGTGCTGATGAGCCCGAGCGGCGCGCGCATGCTCGGCTTCATCACGCGAGACGCGCTGCACGCGCTCGGCATGCCGGACCACGTCGCCGTCTACTTTCCCCAGTCCTACAACTTTGCCGGGCAGCTCGCGGTGGTTCCACGCGAGCATGTGGAGCTGCTGGAAGCAGCCAGCTCGGAGGTGATGACCTTCATCGTCTCCGGAGGCATCTCCGGGTTCGGGCGCGGCCAGTCGTTGGTGCCGCCGCCGACGCTAACGAGCGTGAACATCAAGCCGCCGATGCGCTGAGCGGCTCACTCTAGATTCTTGCTCGCGAGCGTCAGCGCGCCGTCGTGCACGGAATCCAAAATTTGCTGAGCTTCGGCTTCGTTGAACTCGAGCAACCCGATGAGCTTCTGCAGCAGCGCGCGCTCGGGCTCGCTCTGCTCGCCGTCGGCGTGAGTGAGCAGGGCGGCGTTCGCCAGGAGCAGCTCACGATCTTCGCGCGTCAGCTCCCGAATCGGTGCGTCCTCGGATAGCGTCCGCCTCTGCTTGGCGTACTGCAGCAGCTCGCGCTCCTCCTCTTCCGAGGCGTCGAAGCCGCAGAGCATCCCTTCGATCACCCCAGCTTCCGGAGCCGCCAGCTTGCCGTCGGCCCACGCCACGGCCACGAGCGACTTGACGATGTTCTTCTCACTGGGGGTCATCGGCTCCGCAAGATAGCCAATCTGTCCCAGCGAATCGAGGCTTCCGGTCCGGAGCAGCGGCAATCAAGCTTTCTCGGACGCTTGGAAAAACCGCTCATCTCGCCTGGAGCAGGCAGAAGAAATAGCGGGGGCTGGCGCCTGCCTCCCACGCGCTTTGGGTACCGCTCGTCTAAACGACCCTTCTCGGGTCGCTTCCCTTGCCTAGAGGAAACTGAAACCATGCGCCCCTTTTCCGGCTCACTCTCAACGCTGTTGCTCTTGGGTCTCGTCGCCAGCGGCTGTGGCGGAAAGGAAGATGGCAGCCAGGTGGACGGCGGGCAGGGCAGCGGAAATGCGACCGGCGTGGGCGCGAACGGCCCCACGATGTTGGGGGGCGGAGCGAGCGCCGGCACGCTGGGTTCGGGAGGCTCCGTCACCATCGATCCGGACATGGCATGCGCGACCGGCACCGCGTCCGCTTCGCTCTCGGGGGTCAACATGTTCGTGATGTTCGATCGCTCATCTTCCATGAACGATCGCGCCAACCGCAGCGGTACGCGCTGGGAGGTCACCTCGGCGGCGCTCAAGGCATTCTTCGCGAGCCCGGATGCGAGCGGCTTGCAGCTGGCGCTGCGTTTCTTCCCGCACGATCAGCCCGCGGCCGGCTGCAACAACGAGGGCTGCGACGAAGCGGCCTGCGCGACGCCGCTCGTTGGGCTCGGTGCGCTGACGGCGGCGACGGCGCCGGCCGACGCTCAAGAAAAGGCTCTCATCGACGCGACCAACGCCGCCACGCCGGGCATGCCTGGGCAAGGCACGCCTATCTTCGCGGCCCTGGGCGGGGCGCTCCAGTGGGCGACCGCGCAGCGCCAGCAGACTCCGAACGAGAATAGCGTGGTCGTGCTCGTGACGGACGGCGAGGCCAATGGCTGCGGCGACGAAGTGGACGACATCGCACAGCTCGCCTCGGAGGCGCTGGCCGCGAGCGGCGTGCGCACCTACACCATCGGCCTCACGGGCTCTCAGCAGCGCGACATCAACCAGATCGCCCGCGCGGGCGGAACCGAGCAAGGCATCTTCGTTTCCGACGGCGAGACCACGGAGCAAGAGCTGATCGAAGCCCTCGGCGCGATCCGCGGCCAGGTGCTGGACTGCGACTTCGCGGTGCCGGAGCCCAAGCCGGGTGTGGACGTGAACCTGGGCCTCATCAACGTGAACTTCACGCCGACGAGCGGAACGCCCACCACCCTCGCCCAGGTCGGCAGCGAAAGCGCCTGCGCGGACCAAGCCGGCTGGTACTACGATAACCCCACCGCGCCGACCCGCATCGTCCTGTGCCCCACGTCGTGCACGACGGTTACGGCAGACTCGATGGCGAAGCTGGATATCCTGCTCGGCTGCGACACCGTGACGGAAGTACCGAAGTAGCCAAATTCGCCTGGGGGCGCGGCGCAACGAGAGCCCGGCCGCCCCCCCTGGCCTGTGGCGGTCCTAGGCATTACATTGCCGCGCCTTAGCCATGGTCGAAGCCGCGAAGTCCTCGTTTCAGAAGCCCTCTCCCGAGTTTCACCTGCCGAAGCTCGAGCACGAGATTTTGGCGTTGTGGGACGAGCACGGCACGGAGCAGAAGAGCCTGGCCGGTAAAGGGCGCAAGCCGTTCGTGTTCTACGACGGGCCTCCCTTCGCGACCGGCTTGCCGCACTACGGCCACCTGCTCGCGGGCACGATCAAGGACATCGTGCCGCGCTACTTCGTGATGCAGGGGTTCGACGTGGAGCGCCGCTTCGGTTGGGACTGCCATGGCTTGCCGATCGAGAGCCTGATCGAGAAGGAGCTGAACCTCGGGGGCAAGAACGACATCGAGGCGTTCGGCGTGCCCCAGTTCAACGCCGCTTGTCGGGCCAGCGTGCAGCGGTACACCCGTGAGTGGGAGGCGACGGTGCGTCGCATGGGTCGCTGGGTGGACTTCGAGCACGAATACAAGACCATGGACCCAGAGTTCATGGAGACCGTGTGGTGGG
Source organism: Myxococcales bacterium (assembly GCA_004193285.1). Lineage (GTDB taxonomy): Bacteria > Myxococcota_A > Polyangia > Polyangiales > Polyangiaceae > PMG-095. The sequence continues at coordinate 164,270 of SECP01000005.1, forward strand.
TCTTCAAGAGCTTGTGGGACAAGGGCCTCATCTACGAGGGCTTCAGGATCCAGCCCATCTCGCCCGCGCTCGGTACGCCCCTGTCGAACTTCGAGGTCGCGCAGGGACCCCAGGAGCGTGACCCCGTCACCAAGAAGGACGGTCACAAGCGCCGTCAGGATCCGAGCGTCACGCTGCGCTTCAAGCTGGAGGACGAGGACGCCTACCTCTGGGCGTGGACGACGACTCCGTGGACGCTGCCGAGCAACCTCGCGCTCGCGGTGCATCCGGACGTGCAGTACGCCAAGGTCCGGGTCGAGGACACGGGCGAGGTCGCGTACGTCGAGCCAGGCCGGCTCGCTGATTATCAAGCGCGCGGCCGCGTGGGTAAAACCACGGAGCTCGGGCGGCTGCGCGGCGCGGAGCTGGTCGGGCGCGCCTACGAGCCGCTCTTTCCCTACTTCGCCGACAAGCGGACGAAAGAGGACGGCTCACGGTGGTGCTTCCGCGTCGTCGCCGCCGAGTACGTGACGACGGACTCAGGTACCGGCATCGTGCATCAGGCCCCCGCTTTCGGCGAGGACGACTACCAGGTCGGCCTGAAAGAGGGGCTGCCCGTGATCCGCCCGATGGGCCTCACCGGCATCTTCGACGAGCGCGTGCCGGACTTCGCGGGGCAGTTCGCGAAGGACGCAGACAAGGGCATCATCCAGAAGCTGAAGAGCGAAGGCAAGGTGGTGGACCAAGACACCATCGTCCACGCCTACCCGCACTGCTACCGCACGGACCAGCCGCTGCTCTACATGGCGCTCTCCACCTGGTTCATGAAGGTGGAGGCCATCAAGGAGGAGCTGGTCAAGAACAACCTGCCCATCCACTGGGTGCCCGAGCACGTGGGCTCCGGTCGCTTCGGCAACTGGCTAGAAAGCGCGCGCGACTGGAACCTCAGCCGCAATCGCTTCTGGGGGACGCCGATCCCGGTGTGGCGCTGCGACAAGGCGCCGAGCGAGATGGAGTGCATCGGCTCGGTAGAAGAGCTGGAGAAGCGCGCCGGCCTGCCGACGGGCTCGGTGAAGGACCTGCATCGCGAGTCCATCGACCACCTCACCTTCCCCTCGCTGAAGACGCCAGGGGGGAAGATGGAGCGCATCCAAGAGGTGTTCGACTGCTGGTTCGAGTCCGGGTCGATGCCTTACGCGCAGAACCACTACCCCTTCGACCCGTCCAAGGTGCAGTACGTGGAGCAGAACCTCCCCGCGGACTTCATCGCGGAGGGTCTGGATCAGACGCGAGGCTGGTTTTACACGCTGCACGTGCTCGCGACCGCGCTCTTCGGCAGGCCCGCGTTCAAGAACGTGATCGTCAACGGGATGATCTTGGCCGCGGACGGCAAGAAGATGTCCAAGCGCCTCAAGAACTACCCCGACCCGAACGACGTGATGGAAAACTTCGGGGCGGACGCGCTGCGCGCCTACCTCATCGACAGCGCAGTAGTCCGCGCGGAGCCGATGAAGTTCGGTAAAGACGCCAGTGACATGACCGGTGAAGCGGTGAAAGACACCGTGCGGCTGGTGGTGCTCCCCCTCTGGAACGCGTACGTCTTCCTCGCCACCTACGCGGTGGCGGACGGCTGGTCGCCGACGCGGGAGGACTTGCAGGTGCGCCCGACCGGCGATCTGGACCGCTACATCCTGAGTCGGGTGGAGCGCTTCGTGGAGGAGCTCACCCTGGAGTACGAGCGCTACGAGCTCTCCAACCTGATCCCCGCCTTCACTCGCCTGTGCGACGACCTGAACAACTGGTACATCCGTCGCGGCCGTCGCCGCTACTGGCGGGCCAAAAACGAGAGCAACTCGGGGGACCGCGACAAGCAGGACGCGTACGCCACGCTGCTGCGTGTGCTCACCACGCTGACGCGCGCGATGGCGCCGGTCATGCCGTTCTTCACGGAGTATTTGCACCAGCGGCTGATGGTGGATACGGGCCTAGCCCCCGCCGGCGACAGCGTGCACGCCCAGCCCTTCCCTCAAGCGGACAAATCGCTCATCGACCTGGAGCTGGAGCAGCGCATCGAGACTGCGCGCTCGGCGATCGCGCTCGGCCTCGTGATTCGTGAGCGTGAAAAGCTAGGCGTCCGCCGGCCACTGTCGCGGGTCACGGTCGCCAGCCCGGACCCTGCGGTGCGGCTCGCGGTGGAGCAGCTTTCGGACGCGCTACGCGGCGAGCTGAACGTCAAAGAGGTCGTCGCGATCGCGGACGACTCCGCCCTGTGCTCGCTCTCGGCGAAGGCCAACTTCAAAAAGCTCGGCAAGCGCCTCGGGCCCAAGATGAAGGCGGTCGCGGCTGCGGTGGAGCAGCTGGACGCCGCCGCGATCGCGCGGCTGGAGCGAGGCGAGAGCGTGGAGGTCGAAGGCGAAGCGCTCACGTCGGAGGACATCACGCTCACGCGTCAGGCGCTGCCGAACAGCGCGTCGGAGACTCAAGGCGGCGTCACGGTCGTGCTGGACACCAACGTCACTCCGGAGCTCGCGGCGGAGGGCTTGGCCCGAGAGCTGGTGAGCCGTATCCAAAGCTTCCGGAAAGACGCGGGTCTCAGCGTGAGCCAGCGCATCCAGCTGTTCGTGGATGCGAGCGGCCCCGTCGCGCAGATGCTGGACAGCGTGGAGCTCAGGAAGCTCATCGAGCGCGAGACGCTCGCGGTCACGCTGAGCAAGGCAGCAGCGACGAGCTTTCCGACCAGCAGCAAGAGCGCACAAGAGAGCATCGACGGCGAGACGGTGCAGCTCGGGCTACTGACGGCAGACGCGTGACGCGCCCTACCGGGGGCGCCTGAAACGAAAAAACGCCTCGTGCCGCCGCCGTCAGCGGAGACACGAGGCGTTTCAACGAGCGGGGGTGTGGCATCCCCCGCCGCGTATCAGTAGCGGTAAATTTCCGGCTTGTACGGGCCTTCGACCGCGACGTTCAGGTAACCGGCCTGCTTCTCCGTCAGCGTGTCGAGCCTGACGTTGAGCTTGCCGAGGTGGAGGCGAGCGACCTTCTCGTCCAGCTTCTTCGGCAGGATGTGTACGCCGGGAGAGAGCTTCTCCGTCCACAGCGTGATTTGGGCCAGCACCTGGTTGGTGAAGCTGGAGCTCATGACGAAGCTGGGGTGACCGGTGGCGCAGCCGAGGTTCACGAGGCGGCCCTGGGCGAGCACGGTGATGCGCTTACCGTTCGGGAACACGAAGTGGTCCACCTGCGGCTTGATGTTCTCTTCCTTGATGTCTTTGCGGCCCTTGAGCCACGCCATGTCGATCTCGCTGTCGAAGTGGCCGATGTTGCAGAGGATGGCCTCGTTCTTCATCTGCTCCATGTGCTTGCCGGTGACGACGTCACAGCAGCCGGTGGCGGTCACGAAGATGTCGCCCACGCTGGCGACGTCGTCCATCTGCCGCACTTCGTAGCCTTCCATCGCGGCCTGGAGCGCGCAGATGGGGTCGATCTCGGTGATGATGACGCGCGCGCCGAGGCCGCGCATGGCCTGCGCGCAGCCCTTGCCGACGTCGCCGTAGCCGGCGACTACGCACACCTTGCCCGCGAACATCACGTCCGTAGCGCGCTTGATGCCGTCCGTCAGTGACTCACGGCAGCCATAGAGGTTGTCGAACTTGCTCTTGGTGACCGAGTCGTTGACGTTGATGGCCGGGCACTTCAGCTCACCCTTGCGGAACATCTCGTACAGGCGGTGCACGCCCGTCGTCGTCTCTTCGCTGATGCCCCGGATGGCGTCGTCACCCGAGAACAGCAGCGGGTGCTTGTCGTGCAGCCAGATCGTGAGATCGCCGCCGTCGTCCAAGATCATGTTCGGGCCTTTGCCGCCCTCGAAGGCGTAGATCTGCTGCTCGAGGCACCAGTCGTACTCCTCGTTCGTCTCGCCCTTCCAGGCGTAAACCGGGATGCCGGCCTTGGCGATGGCGGCCGCGGCGTGGTCCTGAGTGGAGTAGATGTTGCAGCTCGTCCACGTGACCTCGGCACCGAGGACCTTGAGGGTCTCGATCAACACCGCGGTCTGGATCGTCATGTGGAGGCAGCCGGCGACGCGCGCGCCCTTCAAGGGCTGCGAAGCGCCGTACTCGGCGCGCAGCGCCATGAGCCCCGGCATCTCGGTTTCGGCGATGGCGATCTCTTTGCGGCCCCAATCGGCCAGCGACATGTCCGCTACGCGGTAGTAGCTGCCCGCCTCGGTGCGAGCCTGGGTCCTGATTTCTTTGCTCTTGGGCGCGCTGCCCGTAACAACACTCTGGGTCATGTTTCTTTACCTTTCACTTACTGGCCTAGTTGCTGTCAGCAGCTGCCAGCCCACGTGTCCGTCCATCGCCGACGCCGCGTAGCTTTGCGGTATCGGAAAAACCTTCGAGCCGACGAAGCCCGCCTCGCGGCTCAATTCTAGGAGCTCGCCCGCGTCGAAGCCCAGCCAGACGTCGGCTTGCGCGGCTGCCATTTGTTCGTCCGTATGGCGCGCGTAGTCAATGACCAGCAGCTTTCCACCTGGGGAAAGGAGCTCGAACAGCTCTGTCAGCGCGACGCGCGGCAGGGGCGCGTGGTGTAGGACGCGAGCGGCTACGACCACGTTCGCCCCCTGCCCGACGCGCTGACGCAAGTCCTCCGCGCTGAGCTCGGCCTGCATGAGCTCTACGTTGGTGTAGCCGCGCTGCTTGACCCGGCGGGCCGCGCGCTCCAGCTGAGCGGCGCTGCGATCCACGGCCACCACCCGCGTGAACACCGGCGCCAGCAGATCCAACAGCGCGCCGTCGCCGGTGCCCGCGTCGACCGCGAGCTCACGCTCTGGCAAGAGCGCGCCGAACGCGGCCAGGTAAGCGGGCAGCTCCGGCGCGAGGCCGAGGTCCGCGCCTTCACGTGTGGCCTTGGCGAAGAACTCGCGCGTCTTTTCGTCGCGCCCGCGCACGATGTCAGCGATGCGCCCAAGACTGCCGTCCGCCTCGCAGAGGGCGCGACCAGCCGTGACTGCGTCACGCACGACGGGGTCGGAAAGGGCGTCGCTCGGCAAGCGAACGAGCGTGCGGGTGCCCTGCTTTCGCTCCGCGAGGAGCCCCCCTTGGCGGAGGGGCGCGGCGTGCCGCGAGACATTGGGCTGCGACTCACCCAGGAGCTCCGCGAGCTCACCGAGCGCGAGCTCCTCGGCGCTGGCCAGTGCGAGCAAGCGAAGCCGAAACGGGTCGCTCAGCAGCCGGTAGAGCTGCCAGCGCGCATCCAGACCAGGCGCAGCGGCTTGCACGAGCTGATAGTTACACACTTCTGCATATGTGCAAGTAATAATAAAACTAGGGAATTCCGTAAGTTGCGGCGCGGAATTTGGCCGTCCTGCCAGCTGGTGCCGATCGATTCGGCCGCTTTGCGTGCGCGGAGACGGAAGCGCTTCGCCTAGACTAGAAGGTCATGGATCGGTTTCGGCGCTTCGATGAAGCGTACTACCACCGCTTTTACGAGTCGCCCCAGACCCGCGTCGTGTCGGCCGAAGAGCATCATCACCTGGCTCAGTTCGTCTTCTCGTTCGCCGAGTACAACAAGATCGAGATGAAGAGCGTCCTCGACATCGGCGCTGGCATCGGGCTGTGGAAGAGCTGGGTCGAGAAACACCAGAAGGGTGTCGCGTATACCGGCACCGAGGTGAGCGCGGCGATGTGCAAGAAGCACGGCTTCCAACACCGCGACATCGCGCGCTGGCGCGATCGCAAAAAGCACGACCTCATCATCTGCCAAGGCGTGCTGCAGTACTTGCCGGATCCGGACGTAGCGCCCGCGATCGCGAACATGGCCGCCATGTCACGCGGGCTCGTGTACGTGGAGGTGGCGACCCGCGGAGACTTGCGCGACCGCGCCGACAAAGCGCGCACGGACACGGACATCTACGTGCGCAACGGCTCTTATTATCGCGGCATCCTCGTCAAACACTTCACCAGCGTGGGCTGCGGTCTTTGGTGGGCGAAGGATCAGCCGCCGCCCTTTTGGGAGCTCGAGCTCGGAGCCTGATGATGCAGGGCCGTACCCTACTGCGCGTCGCGGTGGTGGTGAGCTGCGTCGCGCTCACTGCGCTCGGCTACCGCAACAGCAACGGCGACAACACCGACGCGATCGCGTTCGCAACGCGCGCTGCTTGTGGCGAGGCGGACTGCTCCGCTTCGCTCGAGCAGCAGGCGCGCGGTTCCTTCGGTCACGAGTACGGCTTTCGTGTCGAGCGCACCGTCAGCGGCAAGAAGCGCCAGGAGCAAGTCATCGTCGCGTGTGAGCGCGAGATGGTGTTCGTCGGTGAATGGAAGTGCGCGGCGAAGAGCAGGCCCGGGTCGTAAGCACGCCCCGCGCTCAGTTGCGGACTGACTTTTTCGCCAGCCTGGCCACCGCCCCCCGGGCCAGCTCGCTGTCCGCGCCGCCCGGCTCCTGAGCAAGGTAGCGCTGATAGTCGGCCAGGGCCGCACCGGGGGCGCCCAGGCTTTCGTACAATTTGGCTCGCTCGAGGAGCTCCGAGCTCAGCGCCGGCAAGAGGTCGATGAGCCGGTCCAGCGTGAGGAGCAGACGCGGGCCGTCACCCCTCTGGGTGTAAATGCCACGTAAGTTCATGAGCATGCGCGCCACGACGTGGCGGTTGGGCGCAGGCTCGAGCATCTCGGCGGAAAGCGGGGCCCGCACCTTCGCTTGACGGAGCAGTTGCTGGAGAGCGTTTTCGTCCAAGAGCCGCCCCGCGTGGAACGGATCCACGATGACCGGTTCGTTGCGCTCGGCGGCGGGACTACCGGGCGGAGCGCCGAGCCGGACGAGGAAGTGTCCAGGAAAGCCGACGCCTCTCGCGTCCACGCCGACCCGCCGCGCCACCTCGATGTAGACGACCGCGAGGGTGATGGGAATGCCAGTGCGGCGCTCGAGGACCTCGTTCAGGAACGAGTTGCGCGGCTCGTAATAGTCCGCTTTGGCGCCGTGAAATCCGCAGACGACGTACAAGTAGTCCGATAAAACCCGGGCTTGTACGGTTGGCGGGAGCGCGGAGAGCCCGCGATCGCACAGGGGGCGCGCGAGCTCCTCGAGCCGCGCGCGCTGCGCTTCGAAGTCGAGCCCCGGGTGCGCGTCCCTCGCGATGAGCAGTGCTCCCGTCAAGAGATCGAGCCGGTCGTCGCTCGAGCGCGCGTATTCGCGAAACTCCACCAATCGATTATACCTTCGCTGTAGCGAGCGCGCCGCCGAGTTTTGGGAGTTTTAGAGTGGGGGACGGCGAAGGGCTTGGTATAAGGAAGTCGCTCGCCCCAAAGGAAACGGGAAAACAATGAAGGTCGAAGACATCATGACGCGAGACGTTCGAAGCTGCGCTCCCGAAGAGAGCCTCAGCTCAGCGGCTCAGATCATGTGGGAAGTCGACTGCGGTGCGGTTCCGGTGGTGGACGCGGAGCACCGCGTGATCGGCATGATCACGGACCGCGATATTTGCATGGCCAGCCACCTCCAGGGCACGCAGCTCGGGGACGCGAGCGTCAGCACGGCGATGGCGCGCGACATCAAGTGCTGCACGCCTCAGGATTCCCCCGCGACGGTGCAGGCGCTCATGCAGCAGCACAAGATCCGTCGCGTCCCGGTGGTGGACGCGGAGCGGCGGCTCATCGGCATCGTCACCCTGGCAGATTTGGCCTACATCATGGGCAGTAGCCAGACTCTGGGGGGCGACGGCATGACCTGGAGCGCGGTGGGCCATACCCTGGCCGCGGTGTGCGAGCCGCGCGGCGCGCGCTACACGACGCGTTACGGCAACGGTCGCTGAGCCGGCAAAAGGGCCTGAAAAGCGCGGGCGGGCAGACACGTGACCCGATTCTGACACGGCCGTGACTCACCCTTCGCTATGACAGTCGTACTACTGTCATGCGCGCCAGCACCGAGCACCGCACCGATTGGGTCCGTTCGGCCCCCTTCTTCTTGGTTCACGCCGTGGCCCTCGTCGGCGTCTTCTGGCTGGGCTGGTCTTGGTCCGGCCTCCTGCTGGCGCTAGGGCTGTACGCCGTGCGCATGTTCGGCGTAACGGGCGCCTACCACCGCTACTTCTCGCACCGCACCTACAAGACGAGTCGTCCCTTTCAGCTCGTGCTCGCGCTCCTCGCGATGACGAGCGTGCAAAAAGGGGTGCTCTGGTGGGCGGCTCATCATCGGCACCACCACCGCATGTCGGACCAGCCAGGGGACACGCACTCGGTCCTGCAAGACGGCTTCTGGTGGAGCCACGTGGCCTGGATCCTCGCGCCCATGAACCACGGCACGGACCTCGACAAGGTGAAGGACCTGGCGAAGTTCCCGGAGCTGCGCTGGCTGGATCGCTTCTACTACGTGCCCGCAATCGCGCTCGCGGTCGGCCTCTACTTCGCTGGCGGCGTTTGGGCGCTGTACTGGGGTTTCTTCGTGTCTACGACCCTGCTGTGGCACGGTACGTTCACCATCAACTCCCTGACCCACGTTTTCGGGAGCAAGCGCTACGTCACTCCGGACAACAGCCGCAACAACCTGTGGCTCGCGCTCATCACCCTCGGTGAGGGGTGGCACAACAACCACCACTACTACCAGCGCGCGACGAATCAGGGGTTCTTCTGGTGGGAGGTGGACGTCACGTACTACGTGCTGAAGGCGCTCAGCTGGGTCGGGCTGGTGTGGGATCTGCACACGCCGCCGCCGCACGTCCGCGACGCAAACCGCGTGACCCACGCGCGTCCCTCGAGCGGCGCCTCCGAGCCGGCCACTGCGCCTGCGCCGCTCGCCCCGGTCGCGGTCAGCCTCACCAGCACGTCGCGCTGATCCCAAAGACTCGGCCTCGCGGGTGTTGTACACAGCACCCATGTTGCGAAGGCTAGCTCCGGTCGCGCTCGCTCTCTTCTCGCTCGCTTGCGGCGCAGGGGGTGTTGCCGTCCCTCCCCAGACCGCGAGCGCGCCTCCCGTGGATTCCGAGCCCGGCGTCGCTCGGCCGGAGCCGGAGGCCAAAGCTTCCGGCTTGGGAGACCTGCCGGCGGGCGTTCCCCCTCCCCCTGGCTCATGCGAAGCGTTCCGCGGTCCGCCGCCCAAAGATTGCTCGAGCGGGAGCTTCGAGGAGCGTCTGGCCGCCGCGCTCGCACAGAAGGACGCCGCGCGCGACCTCGCGCTGCGCTGCTTGGAAAGCACGACAGAAGCGCCTCCGGGTTGGGTGCGCGCGCTGCGCGCGGATCTGTCGCCGCGCGAGTGCGGCGACTTGGTGATTGGTTCCGAAGCGAGCGCGCCAGGCGCCGCGCGTGAGCTGGCGGACGCGCTAGTGGCGCTCGGCGTCGGCGCGCGACTCTCGCGCTCGGTCCAAAACCCACCCCTTCCCCAAGCCCCCTTCGACAAGCCGCAGTTCCTCAAGCACTTCAAGGAGGTGCTAAGCCCGTGGATCGTCGCGCAGGCCAAGGCGGTAGACGGGATGTCGCAGATGGGCCCGCGGCTGAGCGGCTACGCGCGAGGCGTCGTCGCGATCGAAGCGGGCCTCGCGGATCTGCGCTTCGTGGACGTCGCGCGCCGGGTCGAGCTACCCGACGAGATGAAAAACGATCCGGAGATCCGCGAGACTTACCTCGTGGCCCTGGAGCAGGCCCTGGAGCCGCGCGTCGGGCGCGGGCGGGATGCCGCGCTCGTCGGCTTGGGCGAATTTTCCAAGCAAGGCATCACGACGGACGCGCGCTTATCGCTGGTGCGCAGCCGCCTCTCGGAGCTCTACGCAGGGCGAAGGCTGGACGCTCTGGACGCTCTGCTGTTGCCGCCGCTGCCCCCGCCCGACGAGAGCACCCCCGCCCTGAAAATCGCCGCGCGTTTGCCCGCGTTTTACGCGCTCAGGCTCGCGGGCTCGCCGGCGGTCGAGGACGCCCCCATGCTGCGAGCGCGCCTGGAGCAAGGCGTGCCGCCCGCGCTGTGGCTCGGTGCGCCGCCGGCGAGTCCGAGCCCCGAGCTGGCGAGGCTGACTCAGCGCGGCTTGTTTCAACTCGGGCAGGTGTACTTCTGGGCCGAGCCGTTCGCGCGCGCAGCCGCGATCCCCGCGCCTCCGCAAGACAGCGCCGCCGCGCTGGTCGCCTCGCTCGCCAAGGTGCTCGCGCGCGGGCCTCGCAACGCCGCGGCGATGATGCTTGGAGCGCCGACACTACCGGCCGAGCTCCGAGACGTCTCGGCTTTGGACGCGCTCGCCCAAACGAAGACGCCCGTCGCTGGCTTTGCCGAGCTCGACGCCGCCTACATTCGCGGCCTCGCGCCGCCGGCCAACGATCCGACGTTTTGGAAGGAGCAAGCTGCGCGCTACCGGCGCGCGGAGAAGAAGCTCGAGGCCAAGCCCGCGAAGATGAAAGCGGCGGAGCTCGCGCGGGCCGCTGCGGACACCGAGAAAGAGCTGCGGCGACAGCCAGCGCCCTGACTCCTCCAAAATCGCTCCGGCGTCGCCGTTTGAGGCTTGCATTCCCTATCGAAAAGGCTAGGTTCCGCCTCGCCTTAGGTCGGCCGTAATCGCTTGCACGAGGCGGTTCGGGGCGTAGCTCAGCCTGGTTAGAGTACTTGACTGGGGGTCAAGGGGTCGTGAGTTCGAATCTCGCCGCCCCGACCGAATTCAAAAAAAGGTGGCCCTGGTCGCTAGGAACTAGTGACCGGGGCCTTTTAGTTTCTAACGACTCCGCTGGGCCCCTTCGCCTTTTGGCGACGAGCGCGTGTCACCCCCGCCGCTGAAGCGCACCCGGTGCAGGCGTACCGCCCGGCGCGCCGCCGGCCTTGACCGCGAGACGAGCGAGGTGGGCCGCGAGCCGACGGTAGAGCTCCGCGGCAAAGCGTGGCTCGCGACAGATTTCGGCGAAGTCGTCCGCACGCACGCGCAAGAGGCGCGACGTCTGCTGGGCCACCGGTGGCCCCGCCTGTCCCCACACGCCGAGCAAAGACTCCGGATACAAAAGCGCGCCCGCGCCGACGCTCCGTCCGTCCGGATGCTGCACGAGCCCTTCGAGCACGATGTACGCCACGAGGTCGCTCGCGATGGAGCGCGGGACCGCCGCGCCGCTCGGTACCTCGATTTCGACCGCGGCCGATAGCGCAGTGAGCGCGACCGGCAGCGGCAAATCCGCCAGCAGCGGGCTCTGCCGCGCGTTGTCCAAGTCCGCTGGCGAGAGCCCGCGATCGCGGTCGGGCCTCTTCACGAAGCGGTCCGCGATCTCGATGACGATCGCGGTGGCGTTGTCTCGTCCGCCCTCACCGGCGCGTTGAACCAGCGCGCGCGCGGTCGCGTCCGGGGGGCCGCTGCGCAATAGCTCCGCGATCTCTTGCTCGCCTTCCAGCTGGCCATGCACGCCGTCCGTGCAGAGGAGCAAGCGGTCGCGCGGCCCGAGGTCTACGAAGAGCGTGTCCACCTCGACCGCGTCGGAGAGGCCGAGCGCGTTGGTGACGCCGCTGCCCGTCGGCGCTTCCGCGATCGTGATGCCCAAGCCGTCTGGCGCGCGTGCGCTGCGCGCGGCGAGGGTATGATCGGAAGTCAGCTGCAGCACCGCGCGAGCGCGCGCTAGGTAGACCCGGCCGTCCCCCGCGTGGGCGATGAAGGCGTGATCGCGCGCCAGCCACACCACGTCCAGCGTGGTGCCCATGCCGGAGTACTCCGGGTTGTCTTGCCCTTCGCGGCGAATGCGCGCGTTGGCCTGCTCGACCGCGCGCCGCAGCAGCGCCAGCACCTTGCGACGCGAGTCGAGAACCGCGTTCGAAACGTAGCGCTCCACCGCTCGTACAGCGCTCGGGCTACCGAGGAACGCCGATACCTCCTCGATCGCGAGCCGCGCCGCCACCTCACCCGCGCGGTGCCCGCCCATACCGTCTGCCACCGCGAACACCGCGATGTGCGGCGCCACGAGGTGGGCGTCCTCGTTGTCGCTACGCTTCGACCCCTGGTCGGTCGCAGCCCCAAGCTCGGTACGAAAGTCGAAGCGCGGCAGGATCGACGGCACGACCGGTGAGCTTACACGGCCTCGATTGCTCTAGGCTCGCTTTCGAGCTACCTCGGAAGCGTGCGCGTCTTGGGCATCGAAACCTCCACGAGCCAAGCCGGCGTTGCCCTCCTCGAGGGCGGCGGCAAGCTCGTCCTCGAGCGCGCGAGCGCACGCCCCAAGCAGAGCGCGGAGCGCCTCTTGCCGCTGATCGCGGCCCTGCTCGCGGAAGCGGGGTGGCCGGCGTCGAGCCTGGATCGAATCGGCGTTTCCATCGGTCCCGGCTCGTTCACGGGGCTGCGCGTCGGCATCGCATGCGCCCAGGGCCTATCGCTCGGGCTCGGTATCCCACTCGTGGGGGTGACCTCGCTCCGCGCCATGGCGCGTGCGGTGCCGGAGACCCTACCCGGCTTGCGCGTGCCGGTGCTGGATGCACGGCGAGCCGAGGTCTTCGCCGGTGCCTACGAGGCCGGCCCACGGGCGGCCGAACGCCTGGCGCCGTTCGCAGTGGCGGCGGAGCTCGCGGCAGAGCGATTGCGCGCCGAGCTCCCCGAGCCCCTCGTCTGGGTAGGCAGCGGCCTCACGCTGTGCGGCTTGCAGACGGCGGCGGCGTCGGGGGCCGATGAACCCTCCGCCTTCTGGGTCGGGCTGCTGGCCGAAGAGCTGGAGCCGAGCGAGCACCCGCCGGTGCCGGTGTACGTGCGGGATGCAGGAGCCACGCTGCCGGATCTGGGCACCCCCGCCGTCACTGAATGATATAGAGGAGCCGTGACGGACCTCGGCGCCGGCAACGAAGCCCAATCTCGGCTTCTTTCTCGCTATGGGCGCCGCTTCGCCGCCGGCACGGTGCTGTTCCGGGACGGCGAGCCGGCGACGGAAGCCTTCTTGCTTCAAGACGGGCGGGTGCGGCTGCTGAAGCAGGCGGGGCGCATGGAGCGCAGCCTGCGCGTGGTGCGGCCCGGGGACCTCTTCGGGGAATCTGCGCTCATTCGCGGCGCCGCCCGCAGCTCGACCGCGGTCGCGCTGGACGACGTGGTGACGTTGGCTTTCGACCACGCAACGTTCGAGCAGGTGCTGGCAACGAGCCCGGAGGTCGCGGGCCGCGTCTTGAACCAGCTCATTCGTCGCATGCGCGACGCGGAAGACCAGATCGAGATTTTGATGCTGCGTGATGGTCAATCCAAGGTGGTGGTCGCGCTCCTCAAGTTTGCGCAGCAAGAAGCTGCCGCCGCGCAAGAGGTCGGGCGTGACGCGACGGAAGTTTCACTCGCGCTTTCGCCCCTGGAGCTCTCCGCTCAGGTCGGTTTGGACGTGGACACGGTAAAGCGCATCGTCGCTCAGCTGCGCGAGACCGGGCACGTGCGGATACAAGACGAGCGCGTGGAGGTGCCGAGCTTGGACAGTTTGCGTGACCTTTACAGCCTACTCGGCATCAAGGACCAGCTTCGCGGGCAAGCCCTCGGCGGGGGCCGAGCGCGGTCGCGATGAGGACGCGCGCTTCAGCTCGGTGGTTGACGCTCGCTCTGGCGTTGCTCGCCGGCTGCGCGGGCAGCAGCACCAGCGGCGAAGGCGCCAAGGATCCGGAGCGCATCAGCGAGAGCGAGTACGACGTGGCGCGTGATTTGTGGATGCGCCGCAGCTCCCCACGCCAAGCGCTGGACCACGCGCTGAAGGCGGTGGAGCTAAACGAGGAGAACGCCGACGCGGCGCACCTCGTCGCGCTCATCTACATGGATTTCTGCAGTCGAAATACCGACGAGTGTCGGCTCCAGGACGCGGAAAAGCACGCCCGCCTGGCGTTGAAGGCGAAGAGCGACTACCGCGAGGCGACCAATACCTTGGGGGTGATTCTGATCCACCAGAAGCGCTACCCCGAGGCCATTCAAGTCCTCAAGCCGCTCACGGAGGACATTCTCTACGAAACGCCGGAAAACGCTTGGGGCAACCTGGGCTGGGCTCAGCTAGAGGCGGGGCAGGTAGATGCCGCGATCGACTCCCTGCGGAGAAGCGTCGCCGCGCAGCCGCTCTTTTGCGTCGGGCTTTACCGATTGGGGCTCGCTTACGATAAAAAGCGCGAAGACGCGCTGGCGGCGGAAACACTTACGCGCGCACTGGAAACACCTGCTCCCGGCTGTAATACCCTTCAAGACGCGCTGGCCGTGCGCGCGCGAGTGGAACAGCGCCTGGGTAACGCTGACAGCGCTCGCGCCGACCTCGAGCGCTGCGCGGAGCTCTCGAGAAAGACCCAAACTGGCAAAGAATGCAGCTCCATGCTGCAAAAGTTTAGGTAGTCTCGCGCTTCCCGATGCTCACCGTTGGCCAATACCTCCGCGACCTGCGCGAACAGCGCAAGATGAGCGTAGAGGAAGTGTCGCGGGCGACGCGCGTGCCGATGGCGAGCGTGGAGCGCATCGAGACAGATAGGTTCGACGAGCTGCCCGGCGAGGTGTTCGTCCGCGGCTTCCTCAAATCCTACGCGCGCGCGGTCGGCGTGCCGGCGGACGACGTGCTGGCTCGCTACACGGCGTCGCGGCGTGTCGCTTGGGTGACGCCCCTGCCCTTGTCCGCCCCCGCCAAGAGCGCGCGCGGGCGACGGCTCGGGATCGTGGTCGCGTGCTTCGTGCTCTTCATCCTCTTCACGCTGGCGCTCAGCATCGTGCTCAGGCCACGTGGCGACGACATGCCGCAGGAGCTGTCTCGCTCCGGCGCCGGGCCCAGCACCGCGCCGCGCGGCTGAACGTGGCCTCGCGCAAAGCCTCCGCGCGCATCGCGACCGAGGCGCTCTTGCTGCGCCGCGTGGAGTACGGGGAATCGGACCTAGTGCTCACGCTGCTTACGCTGCGGCTCGGCAAGGTGAGCGCGCTCGCGCGCGGCGCGCGCAAAAGCAGCAAGCGCTTTGGCAGCGCGCTCGAGCCCATGCACACGCTGGCGGTAGAGCTGGACGAGCGACCCGGCGCCGAGTTGTTCACGCTGCTGGAGGCGAAGCTGCACGTGCCGCGGGCAGCGATCCTGCGCAGCTTGCCGGCCATGGAAGCGGCCGGAAAGGCCCTCGGCTGGGTGCGACGCGCGGCCCCGCCTCGGACGCCGGAGCCGGGGCCGTATGGGTTGCTCATCACCCTGCTGGATCGGCTGAGCGCGGCGGCGAGCGCGGAGGCTTGCGGCGTCGCGCTGGCCGAAGCCGGGCTGTCGCTGCTCACGGAGCTGGGCTGGGGCATCGACTTCGAGCGCTGCGTTCGCTGCGGACGTCAGGCCCTTCCCCAGCAATCGGGGAGCGTGGACGCGGCGCGAGGAGGCCTCATCTGCCGCAGCTGCGGCGGTGCTCGCTTGCGCCTTTCAGCTGACGCCCGGCGGCGCATGGCCGCGGTCGCAGCGGGGGCGACCGAATTGCTGACGCCGGACGACGCGCCGGACGCCCTGAGGCTCGTGGAGGCCGCGCTGGGCGCGCACGCCGGCATCGAGTAAGACGTGCCTGATTGAGCGCCCCTAAGCTGGAAAAGACGACCGTCAACGCGAGCCCGCGCGCGGCCGAGCAACGGCAGATCACCAAGCGCGCCGGCATCGTGGCGGCGGGGACGCTCGCGAGCCGCCTGCTGGGACTGGTTCGCGATCAAACCATCGCCGCAGTGTTCCCGCGCGCGGTGACGGACGCGTTCTTCGTCGCGTTCACGATCCCCAACGTGCTTCGCCAGCTGCTGGCGGAAGGTGCGGTGCAAAGCGCGGTGCTGCCCGTGCTCGCCAAGACCCGCGAGGAACGTGGCGAAGAAGAAGGCAAGCGCTTCTTCCGTGCCACGCGGGGCTTGTCGCTGAGCGTGCTGGTCGTGACGAGCGTGCTGGGCGTGCTGCTGGCGCCTCAATTGGTGGACCTGTTTGCTTCCGGCTATGACGCGATACCGGGGCAGACCGAGCGCACGGTTCGGCTGACGCGCTGGGTGTTTCCGTACATTTTTTTCATGGGCACCGCCGCGCTCGGGGTCGCGGCGCTGAACACCCATCAACGATTCGTCGCCACGTCGTTCGCGCCGGGGCTCCTCAACGTCGCGTTCATCGTCTGCTCCCTCACCCTACCCGGCTGGTTGATGGCGACGGGGGTGGACGGCGCGATGGCGCTCGCGGTGGCGGTCCTGGTGGGCGGCGTGCTGCAAGTCGTGGCGCAGTGGCCGAGCCTCCGCGCGATTGGTTATCTCCAGCGTCCAAGCTTCGAGTTTTCGCACCCCGGCGTGCGAGAAGCGCTCGGGCGCATGCTTCCGATCATGTTCGGGATGGGCGTCTATTACATCGACGTCGTGCTCGCGCGTCGGTTCCTCTCGCAAGAGGGTCTCGGCGCGCAGAGCTACTACGGGTGGGCGCTGCGCCTGTGCGACTTCCCTCAAGGCATCTTCGTCATGTCGCTGCAGACCGCAGCCCTGCCGAGCCTGGCCAAGCTCGTGGCGCGCGGTGACCTGCAAGAGGTGTCGCGAACTTACGCGTTCGGGATGCGGCTCACGCTGTTCGTCTCCATCGCCGCTACGGCGCTGTTCGTCGGCTTGTCGCAGCCGCTGGTCGTGCTGCTCTTTCAACGGGGGGAGTTCGACGCGGAGTCCGCCTACGAGACGGCCCGCGCCCTCGTCGCGCAGGGAGCCGGCATCTGGCTCGTCGCCAGCGTGCGGCAGCTCACCTCCACGTACTACGCGCTGGGGGATACGCGCACGCCGGTGGTCGTCGCCGCCATCGACCTCGTGGTGTTCATCGCGCTATGCCTCGCGCTGCGCGGTCCCTTCGGTCACGTCGGGATCGGCATGGCCGTGACCGGCTCCAGTCTGGTGCAGGCCGCGCTGCTCTGGTTCTGGCTCGGTAAGCGGCTCCCCGCGCTGCGGCTGCGCGAGATAGGTTGGTCCGCGGGGCGCACGCTTCTGGCCGCGGGCGCCGGGGTCGTCGTAGGCCGTCTGGCGGCGGGCGCGGTCTCGGGCGGCAGCGGCGCTTGGGGTCTCGCGTTGCCCGGCCTGGTGGGCTCCGCCGCCTTCATTTTCGCCTTTTTGTTGCTGGCGCTGGGGCTCCGAAGCGACGAGCTGCTCATCGTCGTGCACCCGATCGTCCGGCGGCTGCGCAAGAAACCGGCAGCGTAGCCGAGTAAGACGTGCCAATAGTGGCGCGCCGTGACCCGAGCCAAGCTTCCTTTTTTCCACGTTCAAAGCGCCGAGTTCGTCGCGGCCGCACGGCGCCCGCAAGAGCTGCCTCCCCCCACCAAGAGCGAGATAGCGTTCGTCGGCCGCTCGAACGTCGGCAAGAGCAGCTTGCTCAACAAGCTGCTGAATCGGCGCGGCCTCGCCCGCACGAGCTCGACTCCGGGCTGCACCCGGCAAATCAACTTCTTCGACGTGCGCAGCGTGGCTGGGCTCGAGCTCACGCTCGTGGATCTACCCGGCTACGGCTACGCCTCACGCTCCAAGAGCGAGCGTGATGAGTGGGCGAGCCTCATCGAGCACTACTTGCTCGAGCGCTCCACCCTGCGAGCCGCCGCGGTGCTCTTCGACTCCCGCCGCGGAATGTTGGAGGAGGAAGCAGACGCGCTCGAGCTCATCACCCAGCACGGGCGCGTGAGTCGCAAGGTGCCCGAGGTAGTGCTGGTCGCCACGAAGATCGACAAGGTGCCGGCCAAAGATCGCCCCAAGCTGCTGGGGCAGCGCGTGGACGCGCGCAAGGTCGTGCCGTTCTCGGTCGACGACGCGGACGCGGTAGACGCGGTGTGGCGCGCGTTGCTCCGCGCTGCCGATCTCACTCAGCCGCCCGCCGCGCCCTGAGCCGAGCGGGGCCAGCTCAGGGCACGGAGCCTTGGGCTTCGGGGCCGCTCAGCTCGCGCTTGCAGTCGCCGTACATCATGAAGCGATGTACCGTGCCCGGCACCTCGAACCGCCACGCGGGGCCGGCCTTGGCGCGGTAGTACTCGATGCGGGCGGCGCTTTCGCTCGGGATGTGCCGCCTCCGAGCGAGCTTCCACAGCGCGCGCGCGGAGCACTGCGGCTCGGGCAGCGCCTCGACGCCCCCTGGCGGGCAGGGGTGGTCGGCTTGATCTGGCTCGGCGACCATGCCGCCGGTACGAAGCACGACGTTCTGTTTACCGCAGGTCACTCGCTTCGGGAGCGTGCCGGGCTCCCGCGGCGGCTGCGGGCCCTCACCGGGCTCGCTCTGGAAAACGAAGCGCGCTCGCGCGGTCGCTTCCGACAGGTCCAGGGTACCGGCCGAGCTCACTCCTTCTAAAACGATGCCCCGCAGCGCCTTGCGCCGGGTCAAGCCGCGCGCCGCCTTGAGCGTCTCGACCGCGTCCACCTCTTTGGGGTAGCCGACGATGCCCGCCACCGTGGGCGGACCGGGGGGCTCGCTCGTCTCCGGCTCGGATTTCTCTTTTGCCCAGAAGGACAGCGCCAGGCACACCGCAAAGGAGGCGGCCACGATGACGAGGCCGAGCAGGCGATCCCTCTTCCGGGAAAGCTCGGAGGCTGCGCTGCCGAAGGAGCTCGGCGGAGCGGACGATGAGCCGGTCCCCTCGCCCACGGGCGGCGCTGCTACCGCCCCATCCTGGGGGCCCGCGGCGCTCGTGCTCGTGCTCGTCGCCGCGCCGCCGTCAGCAGCGGAGCCGCTAGACTCGGAAATCCCGGCGTCGCCGGCGGAGCCGGCTGAGCCGGACGAGACAGGGGATTGAGGATCCAAGCGCGGGCTTCATACCCCGGACGAGCATTTTGCCGGAAACATTTTCTTCCGTTGCAGGTTCGCTTTGAACGCGCTATCAAGCCCGCCTCTCACGTTTCGGGCGCATAACTCAGCGGTAGAGTGCGTCCTTCACACGGACGAAGTCGCAGGTTCAATCCCTGCTGCGCCCACCCGAAACCCTTCGCTGAATTCGGCGTCTTGTGCGGTACGCTCTGCGGCCGGTGATTTCTAGAGTGGCTCTCTTCGGCCTCGGGCTCGGGTTGGTTGCCTGCGCCGCGCGCACGGACCGCCCGCCTGTCCGCACCCTGTGGCTACCGGCCTGGGGCTTTGGAGCGTTCGGCGGCGGAGATCTGGATTTGCGCGATGCCTGCCCGCACGGCACGCCGCGGGAAGTTTCGGTGGGCTCCAGCTGGGCGACGTTCGGCGTATCGCTCGCCACGCTCGGCGTCTACACCCCTCGAGAAGCCAAGGTGAGATGCGCGCCATCGCGCTGAGCGCCGCCCTCGCCTGCGCGGGCTGCGCCACGACCACTCTGCGCTCGGGAGAGGCCCCGGGCCGCACCGCGGCTGGTTACGACGAGCGCTGGCACCCTGGTTTCCTCTTCGGCACCGTGCGCGGCAAGGAGCCGTACGACTTGTCGCGTCTCTGTCCGAACGGCTGGGCGGAGATTCGCGTGGCGGCCGACCCGTTCACGGTCCTCGCCGGTGCCGTCACGCTGTTCATGTACTCTCCGTCACGCATCACGGTCGTCTGCGCGCGACAGGCTGGCGATGAGACCCTGGCATTTTGACCGATTGATGGGGCGGCTCGCCAGCCTGGTGTGGCTCGGGTCGTCCCTGCTCGGCCGGCCCGCGCTCGCCGCCAGCGTGCCCCCGCCCCCACCCCGAAGTGAGGCGCCCGCCGAATCGCTAGCGCTTCCGAGCACGCGCGCTCCCGAGCCGCAAGCAGAGCCCGACGCGGTCAAGGTCCGCATCAACGGCGAGTACGAGCTCCGACAAAGCTTCCTGACTCAACTACCGCTACGAAGCGTGGAAGGCAGCGCTCCGGCGCTCGGTCAGACGGCGCGCCTCTACCACTGGCTCCGCCTTCGCGGCCTCGTGCTGTTCAGGACGAGCGCGGAGGTCCGCGCCGAGGCGGACCTGCCGCGCGGCATGATTTACGGGCAGGAGCCGGAACAGGTAGTTGATAGCGGGACGGACTTCACGCGGATAAACCCCCTCGGCGCGCAGCTGCGTATGCTGCGCCTCACCCTCCGCCAACGCGCGTTCGAGGTCACGCTCGGACGCACCACGCTGCAGCGAGGCTTGGGGCTGGTCGACGCCGACGGCGATCAACCACGTTATTTCGGTACCCCCGACCGTGCTCTTGCGTTCGAGCGCCTCGAGCTCCGCAGCGGCTCTGCCGACTCGAGCTTGCGGGTTGGGCTGAGCGCGGACGCGCTGCTGGCCGACCACCGCCTGCGAACGTTGACCGAGGGCAATTGGCTGCGCGCGGGGATGACGGTGGACTTTGCTCCGAGCCAGCGCACCCGGCTCTCGCTGCTGGCGCGCTATGAGACCTGGCAGAAAATCGGCGCTCAGGGCGGCGCTCAAACCGTTCTGCTGGACGCGTCCGGTAGCACCCGCGCCGCCTTGCCGGGGCGAGCGGGCGAGATTTTCGTGGACTACGAGGGGGCCTACCGCGTCGGCTTCGTGAACGGGCCCGCCGCGTTCGCGGTGGGTGACGAAAAGACCCTTTCGGCGCTGGCCTTCTCCGCCCGTGCCGGCTTTGCCCTCGAACGGTCGGAAGATTTCCGACGTTACGCGCACGTCGTGGGCTCGCTGCAGTGGGGCGTCGCCTCCGGGGATTCCGACCCCACCGACGACGAGCTGCACCGCTTCGTGATGAACCCGAACCACGGGGTAGGTCTCATCTTGTTCAGCGAGGTGCTGCGCTTCAAGACGGCCCGCGCCGAAGCACGGAGGATGAACGAAGATGCGTCCGTGCTTCGCGCTCGTGTCGGCAGCCTCGCCACACAGGGGGGCGTCGCGGGCGCGACCTACCTCAACCCGGTGGTGCTCTTGCGCCCGAGCCCAGACCTGACGCTCAAGCTCGGCGCGGTCGTGGCGTCGACCACGAGCAGCTTCGTCGACCCTTCCGAGCTCGAGAGCGGAGGGCGTCGCAACTTCGACGGCGGCTCCGCGGCGAGCCGCTCCCTCGGCACGGAGCTGGACGCAGGGGCAGAGCTGGTGCTGCCGCTCGCCGCCCCGAGCGCGTTGCGCTTGTCGATCGAGGGCGCAGTGGCATTTCCCGGCTCCGCGTTCGATGATGCGGAGGGTCGCGAGCTGGGCACCCAAGCCCTGAGCACGGTCGGCCTCGGCCTGACCTTTTGACGAGCCAGCATGAAGTACCGACTGGAGCGAGCAGGCACTACTTACGAGGTCGACGTGCAGGAGGCGGACGGCGCCTACGTGCTGCGCGCGGCTGGTGGTGAGCCGATGAAGATCGCGCTGACTACGCGCGCCGACGGCAGCCGCCTCGCCGTCACTCCTTGGGGTGACATCGTGCTGCACAGCGCAAGGCGCGGCGCGGAGCTGTGGGCGGACTTGCCCGGTCGTCGCTTGTCGGCGCGCGTCGAGCGAATGCGCCCCAGCGCGCGAGGCAGCGAATCCGCGGCCACCCTCGGCGCGGTGCGCGCTCCGATGGCTGGCAAGCTGCTGCGAGTCTCGGTCGCGGTCGGGGACGTCGTGGAGGCGTCGCAGCCGCTGGCGGTCATCGAGGCCATGAAGATGGAAAACGAGCTGCTCGCGCCCATCGCAGGCGTAGTCGTAGAAGTGGGGGCGACCGCGCCGAGCACGGTGGACAAGGGCGCGCTCCTGGTGCGTTTGGAGGCTCGATGAAGCGATTATCACTGTGCCACACCCCGACTCCCCTCTGGCATCACGCAGCTCTGGACGCGCTCGTCGGCTGCGAGGTCTGGGTGAAGCGGGACGACATGACGTCCGGCGCCGCCGCAGGCAACAAGATCCGCAAGCTGGAGTACTTGATGGCGGACGCGCTGGCACGCGGCGCGACCGCGGTCATCACGTGCGGCGGGCTGCAGTCGAACCACGCGCGCGCCACCGCCCTCGTCGCGCGCGAGCTGGGCCTCTCCCCCGTGCTGCTGCTGCGGACCAAAGATCCGTCCGCGCCGCAGCCGCTCAGCGGCAACCTGCTGCTCGATCGCTTGGTCGGGGCCGACGTGCGCCTGATCACCCCCGAACAGTACCGGGCCCGAGCCGTCCTCATGGCGCAGGTCGCGGACGAGCTCTCCGCGCGTGGAGAGGTGCCTTACGTGATCCCGGAAGGTGGCTCGAACGGGCTTGGAAGCTTCGGCTACGTCGCCGCCGTCGAAGAGCTCTTCGAGCAGCAAATCGCCGGCGACCTCCCCGCGGAAGTGGACCTGCTCGCGGTCGCGTGCGGCTCGGGGGGCACCGCGGCTGGTCTCGCTCTGGGCCTCGCGCGGTGCCCGAGCGTCGCGCGGCGGGTCGCAGCCTTCGCGGTGTGCGACGACCGAGCGTACTTCGAGCGCGCCATCTCGAGCATCGTCCAGGAGGCGCGCGCGCTGGACGACAGCTTGCCGGAGCCCGCCCCTCTGGACATCCACGACGAATTCAAAGGCCCGGCGTACGGCGTCGCCAGCGACGAGCAGTTGGACTTCCTCACCCGGGTCGCCCGAGTCTCGGGCCTAGTCCTGGAGCCGACCTACACGGGCAAGGCTCTGTTCGGCCTCTCCCGCCTGCACGACAAGCCCGCTCGCGCGCTCTTCCTGCACACCGGCGGCCTGCCTGGCCTGCTCGCGGAGGGCGAGGTCATGGCGGCGGCATGGGCACGGGCCGGAGCCGGCGGGTAACCGCGCCGAGCTTTTCGCGCATGAGCGCGACGCGGGCCTTGTCGCGGGAAAGGTCCGTCTTTTCGGCCGGATCTTGGGCCAGGTCGTACAGCCCCAGCACTCGACCTTCGCTCACGGTGAGCTTTTGATCGCCCTCGATGAGCGCACGGCGCTCGGCGTTGTGAGGCCCACGCGCCATGTCCATGAGGATTGGCCGCTCTGGGTCGGGCTCCGCGGCGGGGCGGAGCAGGTCCGGCACCAAGGACTCACCGCTCACGAAGTCGGTTCCGGAGCGCGCGGTAAACGGCACCTTGAATAGGTCCAGCAGGGTGGGCACCAAGTCGATCGCGCTGCGCCGGGCAAGGACGCGCCGCGGCGTGGCGCCCGGCACCTTGATGATCAGGGGCACTCGCACCAGCTCTTCCCACAGCTCGAAGCCATGACGAATCATCCCGTGCTCGCCGAACGCCTCGCCATGGTCGCTCGTCACCACGATCGCGGTGCGCGACGCGAACGGTGCCTGCTCCAGTGCGGCCAGGAACCGACCCAGGTGATGGTCGACGAACGCCACTTCGCCGTCGTACCGATCACGCGGCTTGGGGCCAAAATCATGCTCGGGGTGGGGCGCGTACTCCGCGTGCGGATCGACGAAGTGCATCCACATGAAGAAGCGGCGCGCCCCGAGCTCCGGTGAGCCGAGGAGCCGAATCGCGGCGTCGCTCTGCTCGTCGCTGTTGGACGTTTGGTCGCCCTCGATGGAGACGACCTTCGGCGCCGCGCTGCTGTCGATGGTCTCGAAGCCCCGCTCGAAGCCGGCGTCCTTGAAGAAGTACCAGTAGCCCTGCACGCTCGCGGTGTAGACGCCGGCCGCTTTGAGCCGCTCTTGCACGAAGGTCTCCCGCTTGCTGTAGCGGTTGAAATGCAAAAAGCCGCCCTCGAGCTCGCTCGAGTACTTGCCGGTCAAGAGCGGCCCCATGCTCTTGCCGGTGTACGAAGCGAGCGAGTAGGCACGCTCGAAGACCACGCTCTTTTGCGCGAGCGCGTCCAAATGCGGCGACACCGGCCGCGGATTGCCCAAGTAGCCCAGGTCCGCGCGCAGCGTGTCGATGGTGACGAGCACGACATTCAAGTCGTCCGCCAGGTGCTCACGCGCGCCCTGCTGCGCGGCGAGCTCCGCCGCCGAGCGGGGGCGCTCTTCCGGCCGCGCTTCGTCCTCGCCGGAGCAGTCTTCGTCCTTTCCGTTACCTGGCACGTCCACCGCCCGCGGGCTGATGGCGCGGTCCTGGTCGTCGCAGTCGCCCCCGGCGAAGGCGGCGCTCACCCCGTCCCGATCGCGGTCCGAGATCCTGCGGAGCACCGCGAGCGCGATGCGGCTGAGCGGTGCCTGCCGCTCGATCGCGAGCGCCGCGTCCTCCCCTAGCCCGCGAGCCGCAGCGCCCGTAAAGCCGAGCGGAGCCAGCGCCAGCAGAGCAAGCAGCCCTGCCAAGGCTGCACGACGCGGGCTCGGCACGAGCAACGCGCCGACGGTTATGAGGAGCAGAAGACCGGGCGCTCTTAGGTCCAGCTCCTGTCGGCGTAGTACGCCGAGGATGCGGAAAGGACCACCAGCGCCGCTCGTTTCACCGAGGGAGACGAGCAGCGCGAGCCCGAGCCCGAAGAGGGCGACCGAGCCCAGCAGCACGACTCGCGGGCTCAGCCCGCGTTCGTCCAGCCGCGGACCGAGCGCGCTCCCGAGGGTGCGCACCGCGGCCGCGCTGGCGACGAGCACTGGCAGCACCGCCAGCCCCACCCAGCCGAAGGCGGCCACGCCGCTCACCTCCGCCGCGAACAATCGCGCCGCGCTGCCTGAGACGGCGACCAAAGCGAGCAGCCCGAATAGAGCCGCCAGCGGCGGCGCGCCGAGCCACGCCTGGCGCTCCGGACCGCGCCGAGCGTTCAGCGAGCGCAACAGCGCGAGGGGCGCGAGGCTGGCCCCCGAGGCGAATACGAGCCGAGCCGCGGCGACCCCGGCCCCGACAACCAGCGCGAGCGGAGCAATCAGCCCGAGGCACGCCTCGTAGGTGCCGGCTCCAGCGGCGCGTGCATCCAGAGCAGCCGCGACGAGCGCGCCGAGGCTGCCGCCAGCCGCGCTCGCGCAGGCGCCGCGCGCTGCGCCAGGGAGGAGGCGAGTCTTCGTTTCGGTCTCGACCACGCGCGCAGCTTAGCCCGCACCGCTGCGTTTGGCGCGCGCGAGCGGATGCGCCTTGTCGTAGACGGTGAGCAGTTGGTCGAGCGAGACGTGCGTGTAGCGCTGCGTCGTGGAGAGGCTCGAGTGGCCGAGCAGCTCCTGAATGACTCGAAGATCCGCGCCGCCTTCCAGCAGGTGCGTCGCACAGGAGTGGCGCAGCGCGTGCGGGTGTAGATCTGGGCGACCCGCGCCGAGCGCGCCGTAGCGCTGCACGAGCACCTGCACCCGCCGCACGCCGAGCCGCTTGCCCCGCCGCGTGAGCAAGAGCGCCTTTTCGTCGAGCTCGCCCGTCTTCGGGTCCCGAAGCTCGCCGCGGCGCGGCCAGTACGCCTCGAGCGCCTCCAGCGCCTTGCCGCTGAGCGGAACGATGCGCTCCTTGCGGCCTTTGCCGAGCACTCGAACCTCCGCCGCGCGCACGTTCACCGCCTCCAAATCCAGCGCACACAGCTCGCTCACGCGCAGGCCGGACCCGTAAAGGAGCTCGAGCAGCGCGCGGTCGCGTAGCTTCTCGGCCGCGGTTCCCAGCGGTGATTCGAGCGCGACGTTCAGCACCTCCGCGGCCGCCTCGGGCCTGAGCACGAGCGGGAGGCCGCGGTTCAATTTCGGGCTCTGCAGCAGCGCCGCCGGGTTCTCACGCACCTCACCGGTGCGCCCCAGGAAGACATAAAGCGCGCGGACGCTGGAGAGCTTGCGTGCGATGCTGGCCGGCGCGAGGTTCTCGCCCACCGTGCCGAGCCAGGCGCGTAGCGTGAGCCGAGTCACGTCCGAAAGGACCGGCTCGCGCTCCAGGCGGCCGCGTAAGAACTCCAGCAAACCGACCAGGTCACGGCGGTAGGCGAGCACGGTGTTCTTGGAGGACCTTCGCTCGTGCTCCAGGTACTCCGCAAAGCGCTCGATCCGCTCACCGAGCCCGGGGCCGAGCTGACTACTGGGGGCGCTGCGCACGGCCGGAGCTTAGCCGTAGAATGCGGCGGCGGCCCACAATGCGGCGCCCACTACGAAGGTGACGATGCCCCAGCGGCCTCGCAGCCAGTCGATGCGCCCGCCGGCTCCCAGCGCACGCCAGGCGAAGCCGGCCAGCCCCGCTGCCGCGACGAGCAGCCCGGCTGCGAGGAGAGCTCCCCAGCCCGCGGGCGCGCCGCTTTCGGCCTGGGCTTCCTCGAACAAGCGCCGAGCGGCCTCCGCTTGCTCGCCCTCGGCGGCGGTCTTGGCGGCCGCGAGCCGAGCTAGGTTGCGATTGGCTTCGTCCAAGCGACCGGGGAAGGGTTGCATGAACGACTTGCTCTCCAAGACCGCGGCGCGCTGCGCTTGATATGCCAGCATCGCGACGTCGGGCCTCCCCGAAGCCTCTGCGCCGCGCGCCACCGCCCGGAGCCGCGCGTAGCCTTGCTCCACGTGCGGCGCCCCCGGTACATAGGCGGAAGCCGCGCGGCGCGCGTGCTCGACCGCGCCCCGCAGGTCGTTGTCGTCGAAGGCCGCGTCGCTCGCCGCGATCTCTCGCGCGCCATCCAAGTGGGCGCGCAGAGTAGCGACCGAGCCAAACAGTAGGAGCGCCGCGACCGTCCACAGCACGAGCGAAAGCGCACGCGGGAAGTTCGAGCTCATATGAAGTCGCGGCGACGGAAGATCAGGGTCGCCACCGCCAGCAGCAAGAGCGACCAACCGAGCGCGTGCAGCGCGGCGCTGCCGACGTAGGGCCAAAGCGGCACGTCCGACACCTCCCCCGTCAGCAGCGAGCGCGGCGGCACGTACAGCATCAGGTTCGGCAGGACCTTGGCGAGCGCGGCCCCCATTGCTTGAACCGTCGGGCCAAAGACGCGCACCGGCAAACTGGCCAGGGTATCTGCGGAGCGGCCCACCACGAAGAGCGCGAAGGTAAACACGGCGGTCAGGAACGGGGAGGAAAAGGAGGAGAACAGCGTGGCAATGCCGGCGACGATGGCCACCTCACACAGCGTGAGCACTCCGAGGCCGACGAGCACGCGGCGATCGTCCGGCGCCGCGGAAGCCAGCACGCAGCCGGCGACGCCCATGAACCCCGCCCACGCCATCGGTAAATAGGTGACGCTACGGCGAGCAAGATAGCCAACCACGCCCAGCGCAGCCGCGCTTCCGAAGCCGAGCGCCATCGCGAGCGCGAGCGAGCGCCCCGCGATGACCGCCACCGCCAGCAACGCAACCCCCGCGTTCGCGCCGACGAACACCGCCAGCAGGAGGAGCGTTCCCAGGTACTTGCCCATCAGGTACTCGCCGCGCGCCACCGGCCGCGCCAAGATGGGGAACAGGGTCTTGAGCTCCAGCTCACGGTAAAGTGACGTGGCGCCGAGCACCACGGCGACGATGATCGCGTAGATGGAGATGGCGGCCGCTCCCAGGTCACTCACCACGCGCAGCTGGTTCTTGGCAGTGTACGCGCCCACCACCAAGGAGTACGCCGTGGTCGTTAGAGCGAGCGCGAACAGCCCGTGAAGGATGCGCGCGCGCACGGCTTCTCGGTACGTGTTCAGGGCGACCACCAGGACGCGGGCCAGCATGAGCGGCCCTTTCTAGCCCACGGGCGGGCTACCGTGAAAGCGCCAGCGCCCGCGGCTCGACGAATTGGCGGATCTTGTGCGGCGCCCGCAGGAGCATGCTGGCAATCTTGTCCTCGAACAGCATG
Source organism: Myxococcales bacterium (assembly GCA_004193285.1). GTDB lineage: Bacteria > Myxococcota_A > Polyangia > Polyangiales > Polyangiaceae > PMG-095. The sequence goes on from SECP01000005.1 coordinate 191,644, forward strand.
CGCGTGATGCCGTTGCCCAGGTCCAGCGCGGCGCCCACCGTGATGAGTGAGCGTCCTCCCGGTAGCTCGCGCACGCGGAAAAAGCCCCAAACGTCTTGGACGTCGTGAGGCGCGCTGGGGTCCAGCCAGAAGCGTATCGTTTCGGCGTCCGCGCGATTCAGCACGACGGTGTAGCGCGCATCTACGAGCGAGCTCCCCTGCACGAGCTCCACCCGCGATAGGCCGTCCGTCGAGGTGAGCAACCGCGCGCTCTTGGTGCGAGGCAAGGCCTCCGGCCAATTGCTCACGTCCGAAAGGGCCGCGAGCACGAGCTCCGGCCGCGCGTCCACGACCTGGTACGAAACGCCTCCGACGTAGCGCCCCCCTTCGTGCTGAAAGCGCAACGGGCGCGAGACCATACCCCCGGCGTCTAAAGCCTCCCGCTCATGAGCGGTGAAGGACGCCGCGAACGGGCTGGGAACGGTTCCAGGTTCCGCCGCCGCCGGCAGCGCGAACGACAGCGCGAGCACGCAAGTCCACAGCGAGCTCGCGGCAGCGTGACGCATGGTCCGTGAGGTTAGCCCCGTTCGGCGTGGGCGACCAGGCCCGTTCACGGCTCCCCCTCTTGCTTAGAGAGGCGCCGTGAAAACGTCCAGCTTCCACGCACCGCTGTCGCCATCGTAGCCATCGACCTGAACGAAGTAGTCCCCCGCTTGCAATTCCAGGTCCAAGAAGCTCCGCGTCGACCAGTAGCCCGGCGCGCAGGCGCGCGGCAGCTCGGCACCCGGGCAAAGCGCGCCTTTTCGCACGGAAAGCAGCGTTTGGTACGCGCTGCCGCGCATGTCCAAAATGACTCGGCGTGGCGCACTGAGACTGAGCTGCAGCAGCTGGTCGGGCGCGCCGCCCTCGCTTTGTCCGCCCACATCGCACCCGGCAACGAAGTCCGGGAAAGCGTTGCTGGTATTACCGCTGAAGCGGCCCCCCACTTCCGGGATCGTCACCGGCGCATCACAATTTTCTGCGAACGGCACGAGTACCGGCGAGGCCGCCGGGCGCTCCAGGTAGCTCACGCCCACGGGGTTGCCACGGGCAGATTCCACCACGACGCGGTGCGCGCCTCGGGGCACGCCATAGCGCACCACGCGCGCCGTACCCACTCCGGTGCTGCAGCCCTGGTTGCCCTCGCAGTTGGGGGTAGCGAAGGAGACTTTACCTGTATCGCCATCCGAAAAGCGCCCGACGAGGAGCACGTCCCGGGTGCCGCTCAGGGCAAGCTCGAAGGTAGCGTCGGGCGCGCCCGGCAAACAACCGGGGTCCACCGCGTCCTCGTGCTGGGACAAGTCCACCAGCTGCTCGACGCCGGCAACGAGGGGTTGCGCGTCCTCGCAGCCTTCGCCCGGTGGAGCGTCGGAAACCGGCCCGACCTGCAGGCGAACGAGGACGTCGTCCGGCCCGGTTGCGGCAACGAGCACGCGGTAGTTGCCGGCCTCGAGTTGACGCTCGAACAAACGCCCGGGTTGGCTCTTGCGACACGTGAGCTCGGACGTGCACGAGTCGTCCCGAAGGGACAGCACCGGCAACCCGAGATCATACTGCGACTCGGCGACGATGGTGACGTCGCTCGGTTGGTCGAGCGAGAAGCTGAGGAAAGCGTCGCCGCTGCGCGGCTCCTCCGTGGAGCATTCGGTTTCGGCGTCCGCCACGTAACCAGGGAGCCGAAGCAGCACTGGTTCGCCGGTCGTCGGTAGCGCGACAGCGTCCTCGCAGGTGTCGCCAGATTGCGATTCGGCGGGCCGAAAGTCCACCCGCAGCTGCGCCGTGGTCTCCGTGTCCGCGGCCAAGTACAGCGGCTGCGCTCCCGCCGGTAGCCCGCGTAGCAGCAGGCGCGCGGCGCCCCCGCCCGCAGGCGCAACGAACGAGCCAGCGCAAGGCTTCGCGACCTTGCCGCAAGAGTCCCCGTACGAAATCGCGATGGAGCCCGCGTCGACCTTGCCGGTCACGTCGAGGTCCCACGGGCCGCCTTCCGGCAGCGTTACCGCCACCGCTACGTCGCGAAACGCGCTGTCTTGGGTCGCGCACTTGCTCGGGTAGTCGAGCGCGGTCGCGGCGAAGTCCAGATCGAAAAAGCCAGGCGCGTCGATGGCGAGCGCGGTCTCGCACGTATCGTGCTCGGGCGCGCTGCAGTCGGCTTCGTCCGTCTCACCGTCGCAGTCGTCATCGCCGCCGTTTCCGCAGACCTCGCTCGCGGTGCCGTTCACACGCGGGTCGTCGTCGTTGCAGTCGGCCCCGCCGCAGTTCCGAACCGGGTCGCCATCGCCATCCGCGTCGCGCGGCTCATGGCGGCACGACTGCGTCTCTTCCTCGCACGTGTCGATAGTGCAGGTGGTGTTGTCACTACACGCGACCACGTCCCCCTCCACGCAGCCGGCCCGAACGTCACAGCGCTCCGCGCCGTCGCAGTAGACGAGGTCATCGCACCGCGCGTCTTCCGGCGTGAAGCGGCAGCGCCCGAGGTCCTGGTCGCAGCGGTCGGCGGTGCAGGCAACGCCGTCATCGCATTGGCCGTCGTCCTCGCACGGACCTCCCAAAGTGGGATCCAGCTCGTCCCCGCCGTCCATTACTAGGCTGAAACCGGCGGTGCCGGGCGCGCCGGCCTCACCCCCGGCGCCGCCGGCTCCCGGCCCGAACGGGCTCTTTACCTTGTCCGACCCGCACGCCAACGGGAGGGCGCCGAGCCCGAGACCGCTCGCCAGAACCAAAGCCAAAGTGAGGAGTCGGCGTTGCAACGTCGCTGTTGTAGCGCGCGCCTGTGGTCATGCAGAGGAAGTTTTGGCATGATCGAAGGATCGTGTCCCAAGAACGCCTGACTCGACACGAAATCTCATGGCTCTTGGCTCAAGAGGCGCGCGGAGCCGCGCGCGCTCTGCGGGAGGGGGTGAGCCAGCTGCGCAAGGAGCCGGGCCCCAGCTCGGACACCCGCATCATCACCACCCCGACGGACGGCCCCGCCGTCGAGACCACGCTGGACGCGCTAGACGACGCGATCAGCATGCTCAGCGACCTCAACACGGGAGCGCGCGGAGCAACTAAGGCGCGTCGCGGCCGGATCGACCTGGCGGCTCTCTTGATGGACCTGTCCCCCAATACTCGGCTCGCGATAGAGCCCGGCGCGGGGACGGAAGTGTTCGGCGACGAGCAAGACCTCCGCCGCATGCTCAACATGCTCGTCACGCAGGCCGGCTCCACTCAAGGCGGCGCGGCCGAGGTCAAGATCCGGCGCCAAGCGGAGTGGGTGAAGATCAGCGTGGAGCTGGGTCCGGAAGCGGGCACGCAGGAGCTCGAGCGTCGCTGGCTCAGCCGCATGGCGACTCGTCACGGCGGCTGGGTAGAGCTGGAGGGCGGCACTCAGTCGATCTTCTTGCCCGCAGACGGCGCGAGCGATCAGCGCGAGGTAGTCGAGCTTCGCAAAGAGCTCGAACAGGCGCAGCAGCTCGGCGAAACGTACGCGCGCGAGCTCGCCGCCGTGCTCACCGCGGGGGACATCCGCACCGAGCCGCCGCCGGCGGTCGCGCACCGCGGCGGCTCCCAGCGCTTCGAGGTGCTGCAAGGGGCGGCTCAAGCGCTGCAGCGCTCGCTGAAAGCGATGCTGGAGGGCCTGCGCGCGGACGCGGCCATGGCCGTGAGCGCGCTCGGTGAGTCCTCTCCCCTCGCCCAAAGCTTGCAAAAGCGCGCGGCCACGGCCGCGGAGATGGCTTTCGATCTCGCGCTGGCCGCGGATTGCCCGTTCGACGAGCCCAAGTCTCGAGTCGCAGTAGCGGACCTAGTGAAGACCGCCGTTTCTGACGCGGAGTCCCGGGCCGCGCGTCACGGGGTCACGGTGGTGGTCAAAGGGCCGCCGTCCCTCCCTCTTTCGACGCGCCCAAAGACGCTCCTGGCGCTGCTGCGCGCGCTCCTCCATCACGCCATCTCGGCGACCCCGCGCGACGGCGAGGTCGTGCTCTCGGCCTACGCAATCGACGGAGGCGTGCTCATCTCCGCGCAGGACGGCGGCCCGTCCGTCACGGAAGCGCACCGGGCGGACGTGCTCCGAAATCGCACGGATCCGAGCGCGTTCGGTCGCCCCTCCGGCGTCGCGCTGCTCATCGCCGAGGCAGCCGCGGAAAGCCTCGGCGGCGCGCTGGAGCTGCGGGACGGTCCGGACGGCGAAGCCGAGGTGTGGACCCTCCTGACTGCCCACGGCTGACGCCTAAAAAGCGCGGAAAGCCCGCAGTTTGCTGGGCAAACCGCGGGGGCTCGGAGCGAGCCTTAAACGCTAGTTACTTTTGCGCGGCGCTCTAGTATCAAAGAGGCACTGATGAGGATTCTCGTCGTCGAAGACCAGGACTCTATCCGGCGCATGATCGAGGCGTTGGTTCAGGCGCGCGGCTATCAGGTCACGGCGGTGAGCTCGGGCGCCAAAGCCATCGACGTCGCGCTCACGGACGCGCCAGACATGGTGCTGCTGGATCTCAATCTACCCGGCCAGTACGACGGGTTCGACGTGTGCCAGCGGCTGCGCAACGACTCCACCACCCGCTCGGTACCCGTTGTCATCATCAGCGCCATGGACGACGACGAGTCGCGCGCTCGCGCCACCGCGGCGGGCGCAACCGCCTACTACACGAAGCCGTTCAGCCCCATCGCGCTCCTCAAAGAGATCGATAGGCTCAAGTCTTTGATCACGACGCGCGCCTGAGCGCGCAAGCAGCGCCTCAGAGCAGCTCGAGCAGCTTTCGCGCGTTTTCGTCCGCGTCGCGCATCAAGTCGCGCGCTTCCAGCGGGGGTATCTCCAGCGCGACGACCAGCTCCTCGAGCAAGGACTTCTCTTTTTCGTCCTGCTTGCCGTCCACGTAGCTGAGGAGCACCGCGTGCTGCAGCAACTGGCGACGGGCGGCAAAGCCGAGCTCGCCGACGGGAACGTCCGCCAAGCTACGCGGCGACTGCGCGAACTTTCGGAGCTCGTGCGCTTCGCTGGGCAAGGCGTGGAACGCCTCGAGGAGCGCGTCCAGCACCTCCGTCTCCTCACGGCTGACGTGGCCGTCCGCCCACGCGACGCTGACCAAGCCCTTCACGACCGCGAGATTCTGAGCGTGCATGGCGCCATCCTTTCACATCGCGCCTGGCCGCAAAAGCTCGGCGTTTCTCCGTCAGCGAGCGCGCAGCGGGTGCGGCGCGGGCGTGAGCTCCAAGCCGGCCATTTCTTTGAGCGCCGAACGTAGCTCCTGCTCCTCGGCCGCTCCTGACACGTAAAACGAGTCGAGCAGCTCCGACACTTCGCTGGTGCGCAGCGGCAGTACGGCGGGCGCGTAGGGGGACGGCTCGAGCACCGGCTCTGCCATCAGCAGGGCGGGCGGCAAGGGGCTCGGCAGGCTCACCACGACCGGCCCTGGGTTCCAGGTCAGTGCGTCGTGGAGCTCGGGGTCGACCCGCTCCGAAACGAAGAGGGAGGGAGCGCTCACCACTCCCTCGAGCGAGCTCGCGGTGAGCCAGGTGTCTTCCACCTGCTGAGGCTCTGGCGTGCTCGGCTCCATTGCGACGATTGGCTCGACCAAGATCATCTCCTGCAGAGCGACCAGGGGGTCCCAGAATTCGATCGGCTCGGCCGCTACCCGCGGAGCCTCCACGACCAGCGCGGGCTCGGGTTCCTCGCGGAGCTCGGTCACGACCTCGCGCAAACGTGTCGGCGCTTCGTCGCTGTCCAAGCCGGTGTGCAGCTCGACCATCGCGGTCAGCACGTCGGGCAGACGCGACGGCTCCGGGTCACTCCAAGGCTCGCGCTCGGGCTCCGGCTCCGGCATCGCGACGGTAGCCGTCTTGCTCGGCAGCGCTGGCGTGACGTCTTCTTCGAGCGAGAGCTCGACCGCGATCTCCAGCTCTTCCTCGACTTCAGGAACGCGCTCGGTGAGGTCTTGCTCCTCGCCCGCCAGCGTCTGCGCGGTGACGAGCGTACCCAGACGCGGCGTGGAGCTTCCGCGCTCGCGCGCGCGAACGACGACCGGCTCCGGCTTCGTCAGCGCCGGCTCTCCTACCGCTAGCTGCGGCTCTGGGGTCAGCGTGAGCTCCACCACGGGCGCGGGGGGCCGAACACGGGGCACGGGAGGAGCCTCGGTCACCGGCGGGGGCGCGGATCGAACGATGGGCAGCCGCGCCGGCGATGGCTCTGGCGCTTCTGCCGCAGCGACCGGAACCTCTCGCGCCTCGAGCGCGGAAACGACGGGCATGGCTGGCTCCGCGTGCAGCAAGCTCTCGAGCTTGCCCGCGTCTCGCGCCCGCTCCGTTTCGCGGTGCAGGCGCGACAGCGCGCGCTTTGCCGCCGAGCGGTTGACGGGAATGAGCGCCACCTCGAGCTCGCGCACCAGGGAGGTCAGGCCCGTCTCCTCGGTGCGCTCGGCCGCTCGGCGCAGCCCGGGACCCACCGAGCTCGAAACCTCCAGCGCCCGGGCCAGCAAGCGCCGCACGTTCGCCTCCGCGCCGTCCGTCGTGCCGATCGCGCCGCGATTCGGGCGCAGCCGCACGACGCCGTCGCTCGAGAGCTCGACCTCTTCCGCGGCAACGACCCGCGGCGCAGAGACGACGTGGTCCGCGATCCCTAGCAGCAGGTAGCCGGCGCTTTCTGCGGCCAGCGGCGCCGCGTGGGCCCGCGCGGCCGCGAAAATCTCGACGAGCGATACGGTCATGCAGCCCCTCCACGCACGTGCACGCCGTGCTGCCTGAGATAAAGTTTCGCTTCCCCGACGGTGTGCTGGCCGTCGTGAAAAATAGAGGCGGCGAGCGCGGCGTCCGCGCCACCTTCGCACAAGCCTTCGCGGAGGTGCTCGAGCTCACCCACGCCGCCAGATGCGATGACGGGGATCGGTACCGCCGCCGCGACGGCCTTGAGGAGAGGGAGATCGTAGCCGATGCGCGTGCCATCGCGATCCATGCTCGTGAGCAAGATCTCTCCCGCGCCGAGCTCCGCCCCGCGGCGCGCCCATTCGACCGCGTCGATGCCCGTGCCGCGGCGGCCCCCGTGCGTGTACACCTCGAAGCCGCCTCGAGCGTTCTGCTTCGCGTCGATCGCGAGCACCAGCACCTGGCGCCCCCACGCTTCCGCCACTTCGGCGATCAGCTCGGGCCGCGCGACCGCAGCGCTATTGACGCTGACTTTGTCGGCGCCCGCATCCAACAGCCGACGAACGTCTGACGGCTCGCGCACCCCGCCGCCCACCGTGAGCGGCGCGAATACCACGGAGGCCGTGCGCTCGATGATGTCCAAGATCGCGGGCCGGCCTTCATGCGATGCGGTGATGTCCAAGAAGGTGATCTCGTCGGCGCCCTCTTCGTCGTAGCGGCGGGCGCACTCCACGGGGTCCCCGGCGTCGCGGATATCGACGAACTTCACGCCTTTGACCACGCGGCCATTGCGGACGTCCAAGCAGGGGATGATGCGTTTTGCGAGCATTCTGGTGCGGGTAATACCCCCATAAGTCAAAACGGCGAATCCGGACAAACCCCTGGCGATTCGGAGCGCCGGTCGCCAGGCCCGCGGGGGCTACAGACCACCCGCGCCGCAGTCAGAAAAGCTATAGTCCCCGCGCGATGAAGCAGTGCGGCCAGTGCGGGACGCAGAATTTGGACCAGCAAACGGCCTGCAGCGCGTGCGGCACCCCCCTTCCCGCGGCCGTGCCCTCCGCCCTGGGGGGCACGTTGGTCATTCAGCCGCCGGAGCCTCCACAACCTCCGCCGCCCGCTGCGGCGCCGCAGCCGCGAGGCAACCTCAAAGGGACGATGATCGGCCTGGCACCTCCGATCTTCCCCGCTTCCGCATCTCCCTCCGCGGCCGCGGAGCCGCGCGCGGTCCCGGCTCGACCGCTCGGGGCGACCATGATTGGCATGGCGCCGCCGAATCTGACCTCCCCTTTGCCGTCTGGACCGGAGGCCCCGTATCCGTCGCCGCCCCCCGCTCCGCCAGCGGGTGAACCGCACGCCAGCGCGCCGCGCATCGCTTCGGCGCAGAAGACGGTCCTCGGTGTCGCCCGGCCCGGCATCGCTCCCCTCAACCCGGGGCAGCCCAAGTCGAACCCTCCGCCGCCAACGGCTGCCGCCCTCGCTCCGCTCGCGCTTCCGGGCCCCGCGGCGGTGCCCCTCATCGTGCCGCCGAGCAGTCGAGGTCCGAGCTCACCGCGCCGGCCGCCACCGGCCCGCATCACGCTCGGCGCGACGCTCGCCATCGTCGGCGCCGCCATGCTGCTCGCGATGGCCGTGCTCGCCTACTTCATGCTCCGCGGCCACGGCAGCGTCACCGCGCGCGCGGTGCTGGACGCCAAGGGCAAAGAGGTGCTGGAGCTGTCGTGCAGCGAGTGTCCGGACGGCACCAAGGTTTGGATCGACATGGCGCCGGTCGCGTTTCGTAGCGGCAAGGCGACGCTCGGCTTGCAGCAGCAGCTCAAGGTCGGGGAAAATCCGATCGTCCTCGTGCTGGAGCGTCCCGGACGAAGCCGCGAGGAGATCGCGCTGGCGCTGCCCATCGAGTACCGCGTCCGGGGCAGCACCGAGGGGCTTGCTCAAGAAGAGCCGCGAGTCTCCGTGCTCGCCACCGTGCTGGCCGGCACCAAGCTGGAGGTAGACGGCAAGCCGGTCACGCCGAACGCAGACGCGATCGCTCCTGTCCGCTTCGACTACGACGTGACCGCGGAGGTGAGCGGCCCCGAAGCGACCGTGAAGACCCTCGAGCGCTCGGTGCCTTACAAGGCCACCTCGGCGAGCGGTGCGGTGCAACAAGGTCAAGTGGAGGTGCGCATCGGCATCACGCCGCTCATCGTAGACGCGCCTGGCGCGAGCATCGTGGTCGGCGGCAAAGAGCTGGTGATTGCCGGTCGTACGGCGCCGGGGGCCGCCCTCAAGATCGGCGGCCAAGCCGTCACCCTCGATGCAGAAGGCCGCTTCGTCAGCAAGCAGCCGCTCGTCGTGGGAGACAACGCTTTCAACGTGCGCGCCACCCTGCAAGACCACGCTCCGCGCTTGATCCGCGTCGTGGCGCGGCGCAGCGACAACCTCGATCGCGACGCCGCGCTCGCGCGATCGATGGCGCAAGCCTCCTACGCGGACGTGGTCAACGCACCCGAAGCCTCCGTTGGTCGCACCCTGTGGCTGCAAGGCCCCCTCTTCGACGCTCGGCACGACGGCTACTCGAGCGTGCTGCTGCTCGACGTCAAGAACGGCTGCAAGAAAGGGCCTTGCTTGGCGAAGGTCATCTACGGCGCGGAGACCGCGTGGGAGAAGGGTCGCGCGCTGCAGGCGTCCGGCAAGCTGGTCCGCTTCGTCGACGGTCCGCGCAGTGGGGAGCGCATCCCGGAGGTGCGCGCGGACCTGGTGGTCGCGGGAGGCAAGTGAACCCGCTCGCTTCGGACTCCGCGCACGCGTGCCCGAGCTGCGGCGCCGGCAACCTGCCGGAGGCGCGATTCTGCAGTCAGTGCGGGCTCGCCCTCGATAAGAGCTGGCAGGCAAGCACCCTCACCATCTCGTCGCCGCCCCATTCGCTGCCGCTCTCCCATCGGTCGCTGGGCGTCGCGTCCACCCGACCTCCCCCCGCGGACGCCCCGCCCGGGCCGCTCTCGTTGCGCAGCGTATCGCCCCTGCTCGAAAGAACACCGGACGCGCGCGAGCTGGCCGATCCGCTCATCGGCGTGGTGGTCGCGGAGCGCTACCGCATCAAGGAGCCGATCGGGCGGGGCGGCATGGGCGTCGTTTACCGCGTGGAGCACGCGCGTATCGGCAAGCTCATGGCCCTGAAGCTGCTCACGGGCGAGCTCACGCGGGATCCGCAGCAGGTGGCGCGCTTCAAGCGAGAAGCGCAGATGGTGAGCCGGCTCTCGCACCCGAACACCGTACAGGTCTTCGACTTTGGTGCCTCCGAAGGCCTCGTGTATCTGGCCATGGAGTACCTCAAGGGCGAGGATCTGGGGCACCTCATCCGGCGCGTGGGCCCCCTCGGCGTGGAGCGCACCCTCAAGATCGTCATTCAAATCTGCAGCTCGCTCGGTGAGGCGCACGGCAAAGGCATGGTGCACCGCGACCTCAAGCCGGAAAACATCATCGTGATGCCGGGCGCGGAGGACGAAGATCTGATCAAGGTGCTGGACTTCGGCTTGGCCAAGCTCCGCGAGGGAGGCGAGCTCTCGGAAGTCACGTCCCGCGGCGCCATCGTCGGCACGCCGTACTACATGTCCCCCGAGCAGATCCGCGGCGACGACGTGGGCCCCGAGAGCGACGTGTACGCGCTGGGCGCGCTCACCTACGCCTGCCTCACCGGCACGGTGGTGTTCGACGCGCGCACGCCGATGGGCGTGCTCACCAAGCACCTCACGGAGCTGCCCGAGAGCCCCAGCCAGCGCTTCCCGGAGCTGAAGATCCCGAAGAGCGTGAGTCAGATCGTGCTGGCGGCGCTCGAGAAGGATCGCAAGCGCCGCCTCCCCTCCGTGGAGGAGCTGCAGCGAGCGATGATTCTAGAGCTGGAGCACGGCGGCAAACAGCAAGACGTCGAGCGCCTGCTGGACTACTCGCACCTGCGCCACGCCGGCGCCGGCGCCGACGCGGACGCGGTGACCCGCGACGAGGTGGAGCGCTACGAGCGCAAGCTGCGGCGACGGGGCCGCGCGGCGTGGGCGCTCTTGGCTGCGCTGTCGCTGGCTGCTGCTTTCTTCGGTTTTCGCGCCTACCAGCGCTGGACCGCGCCGGCCGTCTTCACCGGCGAGGAGCTCGAGCCCAACGACGCCGCGAGCACCGCCACCCGCGTGCCGTTTCCCTGGGTCGCCAAGGGCGTCATCGGCAAGCGCTTGGATCCGGAGCGCAGCGATCGCGACTTCTACCGGTTCCGCGTCCCGACCGAAGCCAGCGCGGTGTCGCTGGAAGCGAGCCCGGTGGCGGGCCTCGCTTGGTGCGGCTTGCTCTACGCCTCCGGCTCCGAGGAGCCGCTCGGTCGATACTGCCCCGGCATCGCGGAGCGCCGACTGCGAGTGGAAGCGCTGCGTCTGCCTCCGGGCGAATACGTGCTCGGCCTGATGCAAGATCGCGAGGCGTATACGAAGGAGCCGGCGCCGGCCACGTTCGAGTCCATCTCCCAGAGCTACCAGCTCTCGGTGACGACGAACCTGGAGGCCGGCGCCGAGCTGGAGCCCAACGACTTCCCTCGGGACGCCTTGCGCCTGGCACCGGGTCAGAAGCTATCGGCGCGGCTCGCGTGGATGCGAGACCTAGACGTGGTGTGCGCAAGCGGGGACGCCAAGGTGCGGCTCAAGGTGACGGACTCCCCGGAGCGCCCTCGCGCGCGCGCGGCCGTGCTTCAGGTCACCCCGCTCGCAGGCGCGGACGCCGAGGTGCCGGTGCGAGTGCACCACGCCGGCGCGAAGGACGTGCAAGCGTCGCCGCGCGACGTCCTCGGCACCTGGCAAAGCACAGTGCTGGACCCTTCTGCGGGCCGCGCCCCCTGCGTGCAGCTCACGCTGGTGCCGAACCCTTGGGCGCCCACTCCCCATCCCCTCGTCGCCCCGGCCGGTGAGGAGCCGTACTGGGTAGAAGTGACGGCGCTGCCATGAAGGCTCGCACGGCGTCCTTGTGGGTCGCGTCGCTCGGCGCTCTCGTTTTGCACGGCGCAGTTCTGCACGCGGAGTGGGGTCACGGTGGCTTGCGCGAGACGCTCGGCCCGCCGCGCGCCCCCTACGCGATGCCCGGCGTCGACTCGAGGCGCTCACACCACGGCGCGGTGACCCTCGCCGCGGCGCCACGCGTGAGCCGCCGCTTGCGCGTGGCCTACGGCATCGGCCGCGGCCTCGTCACGCAGCCCGACGGCGGTTTTTTGGTCCTGCACCCAACGCCGCGCGCCTCGTGGTTCGACGCGCACGGCAAGCTCCTGTCCTCTCTGAAGCTCGCGGCCGAGCCAGCGTCGGCTCCTGTCGTCACTTCCAGCGGCCGCGTCGCTTTCGTGAGCGGAGGCGCCCTCGCTCTCGTGGACGAGCGCGGCAGCGTGCGCGCCGAGACGCCGCTCGGCGACGCGGACTTCACCGCGCGCAGCATCCTCGCCACTCGTGACGGCGGCGTCGTCGTGGCGAGCAGCTCGTGGATGGTCAAGCTGAGCGCCAGCGGTGACATCGTGTTCCGCCGCTCGCTCCCGGAGTCGCCGCTGGATCTGCTCGAGACGAGCGCGGGCTTGTTTTACGTCAGCGCGCTCGGCTCCGTGCTCCAGCTCGACAGCGCCGGCCGCCTGAGCAAGCTGGGTGAGCTCGGCGGCGTAGCCAGCGCCAGCAGCGTCGCCGCAGACGCGCGGCTGCTACAGGTCCGAAGCGGCTCGCACCGCCTCGTGAGCTTCGATCTGGTGTCCCGGCGCGTCGTCTCATCCGTAGAGGACGCGACGCTCGCTTTGGACGGCCCGGTGCTCCTGGGCGCGGAGCGGCTGGCGCACGCCTTCAGCAGCGACGGCTTGCTGGTTCGTTACCGCGCCGACGGCAGCGAGGCGCAGCGCGTTCCCTTCGACCCCGGAGCGCGCAAGGCTCCCGGTAGCGAGGACGCCGTGTTGCTCGCCGACGAACGCCTGCTCGTAGCCAGAGCGGGGGCGGACGTGGCCATCATCACCCCTGCGGGTGAAGTCTCGACGGTGCCCGGCAGCGCCTGCCCGGACCCGCTCGGTTTGCTCCCGGCCGGCCCACGCGCGGTGCTGCTGGCATGCCGTTCCGGCAACGTGCTGCGGCTCGAGTGAGCGCCGCGCTCAGTGGTAGAGCGCGGTGAGCGAGACGTTCAGGGCCCAGCCCGAGCCTTTCGAATCGACGTCGTCTTTCGTCTGACGCGTGCCGTAGCCGGTCAGCTGCACCAGGCCGCCGAGCGAGAACTCCTGACCGACCCACCCCGCGTAACCCAACCACGCCGACGCGCCGAGCCCGCCGCCGTCGTAGTCGCGAGCGCGGTACGTATCCCGCAGCACGTGGCTATCGCCCTCGGTGCTGAGGGCCGCGAGCCCGACGGAGCCGCCGAAGTGCAGGCCGCGCAGGGGATCCGGAAACGCATCCACGAACGGGCCTAGCAAGAACACTTGCCCCGAGCTGCCGAGGCCGGTCTCCTGCCCCTCCACCACGGTGTCTCCTTCGCTCAGGGTTTGAAGGGAGGCCAGGCCACCCAGCGCAATGCCGCGCCAAGGCGTACCGCCGACCCACAGGTTGAGCGCGAGGCCGGCGCCGCCCACGCCGTAGTTCCGGCCGCCGTTGTCACTGGAAATGCTGGCGTGGCCGCCGCCGACGCCGGCCGCTAGCCGCAGGTAGAAGCCGTCGTGGACGTGATAACCCCCGCGCGGGATGGCTGGGGCTACAGGGGAGGAGGAAATCACCATCCTGCCTTGGGGGCCGGCCGGCGGTCCCTTGGGCGGCGGCGGCGGCGGTAACGGCTCGGAAGCCGGCGGCAGCGGCGTGGGCGGGGCGGCGGGCGCTGACGCGGCCGGCTCCTCCCCCGCAGCCTGCGCAAACGCCGTCCCCGAAGTGACGGCAACACCAAGAGCCAAACAACGAGCGATAAGCTGGGCTGGTTTCACGTTGTCCTCGTGCTTATACTACCTCGGCTCCCGGGAATCCTGCCCGGGCCCTACAGAAGCTCTGCTGACAGATGATCTCAATCACTCCCCTCGCCGCTGACAAGGTTCGTGAAATTTCCCAGTCCGAAGGCCTGGATGGTCAAGGGCTGCGCCTGCGCGTGATCGGTGGTGGCTGCGCCGGCTTCCAGTACGACCTCTATTTCGAGGATAAGCCGACCGATATGGACGAGCGCTACGAGTCCCATGGCGTTGCGCTCTTCGTGGATCCATTGAGCTACCAGTACCTGGATGGGACCGAGATCGACTACGTCGAGGGGGCCCATGGCGCCGGCTTCAAGTTCGGGAACCCGAACGTGACGGGCTCGTGCGGCTGCGGCTCGTCGTTCAAGGTTTGAGGTTCGGATCGGCGGGCCGGCTCTGGTCTGACGGATAATTCCGGCCCGCAAAGCTTGTCTGTACGTCCACGGCGCGTGACCTGGCGTACGAAGTTCCCGCTTAACGTAACTTTGCGGAACTTAGTTCCCGACGACCCCGTAGGCCCCATGCGAGGCGAAGTCCTCGCCCGAGGTCGTCATGACAAGCCAGGACTCGTCCTTTCAGACATACGTTCGCACCGTCCAACATTATCCCCAGCACACGCGCGAAGAAGAGCAGGAGCTCGTACGCGCCTACCGCGAAGGGGGTAGCGAGGCGGCCCGCGAGGCGCTGGTGCGCGCCCACCTCCGGCACGTCGTTGCCATTGCCCTCAAGTACCGTCGCTACGGCCTGCCGGTGGCGGATTTGGTCGCGGAAGGCAACTTCGGCATCGTCCACGCCCTCTCCAAGTTCGACGCCGGTCGTGGCACCCGCTTCGTCACGTACGCTGCGTACTGGATTCGCGCGTACATCCTCAATTACATCATCCGCTCGTGGAGCTTGGTCGGCGTCGGCTCGGGCGCGCTGCGCTCCAAGACGTTCTTCAAGCTACGCCGCGAGCGCGTTCGCATCACCAACCTCGTGGGCGAAGGTCCCGAGGCCGACGAGCTGCTCGGCAAGGCCATGAACATGCCGGTCGAAAAGGTCACCGCGATGGTGCGCCGCCTGGAGTCCCGTGACCTCTCGCTAGACGCGCAGGTTTGGGACGACTCGGCAACCACCGTTCTGGACACGCTCGTCGCGCCCGGCAACGACCAAGAGCAGCAGGTGGGCGACCAGGAGACGCGTCTCAGCGTGCAAGACCTCGTGCGCGACTCGCTCAAGCACCTGGACAAGCGCGAGCGCTACATCGTCGAGAAGCGCCTCATGGCGGACCGAGAGGACGAGCTCTCTCTCGCGGAGATTGGCCGTCGCCTGGGCGTCTCGCGTGAACGCGCCCGGCAGCTCGAAGCGCGCGCTCGGCGCAAGCTGAAGGGCCGTCTCAGCGAGCTCTCGGAGGCCGCCGGCGTCACGATCGACGTGGACGCGGCCTAAACGACCGAGTCTCGGACCAGCGCGAGGGGAGCGATCGAGAGATTGCTCCCCTCTATGCATTTCACTATGGTGCCTCCGTCCGAGAGCAACAGGCGCTCGCTCGAGCTTCGGCTCGAGAGGAAAGTCCGGGCTCCGCAGGGCAGGATGCCGGGTAACGCCCGGTGAGGGAAACCTCGAGGAAAGTGCCACAGAAAAGCGAACCGCCTGACCGATTCACGTCGCATCAGGTAAGGGTGAAACGGTGGGGTAAGAGCCCACCGCAGAGCCGGTAACGGCTCTGGCACGGCAAACCCCATCCGGAGCAAGGCCACGTAGAGAGGCGTTCGAGGGCTGCCCGCCCGAGCCTCTGGGTAGGCCGCACGAGGCGCGCGGTAACGCGCGTCCTAGAGGAATGACCGCCACGCCGCGCGAGGCAACGAACGCGGCGAACAGAACCCGGCTTACGGAGCTCTCGTACTGCTCTCGGTGAGGCAACTCACCGAGAGCATTATTTTTCGTGGGGCTGCCGCATCGCAGCTCGCCTCGCAGAACCTCCCGTGTCGTCGGCAGGTCCCCCTGCCGCGCACGCGCACGCGCTGGGGACCAGTGAAGAGCCCGAAACGCGCTTCACCAAAAGTGCTGACAGTCGCCTTCGTCCGTACCGAACCGCGCGCACGCGCACGCGCACGCGCACGCGCCGCAGGCGCGAGAGCTGGATCGCCCCCACCCGACCTTGGCACCAGCAGATCACGATCCACGAATGAGAGGACCATGAGAACGCTCGGCGAGGCCGAGCACGTTGCGGCTCAGGACGCGAAGGACGCAAAGCGCGCGCAGCGAAGCCCCGGAAATAAAAACGAAGCCCGCGTGAAGAGCGCACGGCGCTCTTCACTGGCCGGCAAACACGAACGGCACGTTGGCGATGGTGGTACCGCCGGAGGCCGGGAACTGCCAGGAGCGGACGCTGCTGGCGATGCAGTTCGCGAGGCCGGTGTACCCGCGCGGGTCTCCAGACGTGGTCGCGTTTTGCACGGAGCCAGTGCCGGTCACGGTGATGGTCACGGTGACCTTGGCGGTCATCGGCGCATCCCTCGCGCGCGCGTCCAGCGCGGGCTGCCAGCAACGACGCTTCACGCTGCCCGTGTACCGCGAGACGGTGGACTGAATCTGCCCGCTGTCCAGCTGCGCGCCTCCGCCAGTTTGGCCCGAGGGGCCGCCGGTCGCGGGACCGCTCGAGGGCCCCAGGCCGCTCAAGCCGGTGAGCCCCTTCAAACCAGTATTCGGCTTCTCGTCCGTCGGCGGCGCCGCGGTCGTGGCCGCCTTGCCTTGAGCGGTGCCAGCCTTCTTCGGCCCCTGCGGATCCGTGGGCGCCGCTTCACCGGGTTGCTCGTTGGCAGCGACGGGCGCCTGCGTGTCCTTCGCAGGGACCTCTTTCTCGACGATCTTTTCGACGATGCGCGTCTCCGGCTGCTTGCCGCCGAACAGCACGAACCCGAGCGTGAGCCCGAGCCCGATGGCGATCACCATCGCGACCCAGACCATCGGCGACGTACCGCGCCGGCGAGGTATGAGCGCGGACAAGTCGTCCGTCACCACCGCCGAGCCGGTCACCGCGCTCGGTGATGGCGGCTGGAGCGCGGCCGAGTCCGCGCCCGCAACGATGCCGGGCGTCGCGGTTTGATTTTTGATATCCGAGACCGACGGAATGAACGGCGTCAGCGAAGCGCGCGCGCTGGAGACGCCTTCTTCTACGATCGCCAGCAGCTCGGGGTAAGTCTTGAGCGGTCGCCAATCCTCGAAGCCGTCTCGCCAGACGAGCGACTCCTTGGTGACCGCGCCGGACGCGGCTTTGGAGCGCAGCTCACTCAAGCGAATCGGACCGACCGGTACGCCGTTGATGCCGACGAACCATTCGTCGCCCGGCATGCTGAGCGGCGGCTCGGATTCCGGCGCTGGCGCTGCGGCATTGCCGCCGCCTCCGAAAGCCAAGCTGAACGCGCCCGCGAGCGCGCCCGCGTCGGCCATGCGCGTGACCTCGTCGTCGCCTTCGAAATCCCGCGGAAGCTCCTTCACGACCGGCGCCGAGACCGCAACCGCAGGCGGCGCAGGCGGCGCCGCTACCGGCGCGGCGGGCGAGGGTGCGGCGGCCGGAACCGCGGCGACAGGCCGCAGCGGAATCGGAGCTTTGGCGCCGACGACCGACGTCGAACCGACCGGCTTCGGAGCGCTCGCACGCGGGGGCGCTCCCGGCCGCGGCAGCGCGGTCGTCGTCGAAGGCTTGGCGGGCGGAGGTCGCGGAGCGAGCGCGCCCGCCGGCTTTGGAGGCATCGGCTTGGAGCCGAGAGAGCTCGCGGTGGCGGCTGCGGGCGCAGCGGGTGACGCGGCCGCGCTCGCGGCAGTGGGCGCTGCTGCCGGAGATGCGGCCGCCGCCGGTGCGGCCCGCGGTGCGCTCTTCGGCGGCGCGGCGGGCGCAGCGGCGGGCGCGGGCACCGCGACGGGAGGCGCCGCAGATGTCTCCGCAGGCGGCGCGAGGCTCATTCCTTCGCTCGTCTCCGGCGGCTCGCTATCGCCGCCCGGCGCAGCCATGGCGCTCGACACCTGAATCATGAAGCCGCACTTGCGACACTTCATGCGCACGGACCGCCCCGCTACCTTCTCGTCGGCGATCTGGTACTTCGCTTTACAGCTGGGACAGAGAAACTTCATTCAGCGGAGCGCCGTCGCACGAGGCCTGAGGTGTTCGAGAAACGCGGAATTCGAAGACGAAAGAGACCCAAGAACAGACTGGGTGCTGAGCTTAGCCCGGGCCCAAAAAGACGCGCTTCAAAAAAAGAACAAGGCGGACGCGGTCTTACAAAAGATTCAGCAAATGCTCGCGGATGGAGTGCTTGGTTTCGTCATCGGGGGCCAGAGACAGCGCCCTACCCCACATTTCTACCGCTTTGTTACGGAATCCGGCCTTCTGGTAAAGAATCGCGAGGTTCTTGACGGCGGGAAAGTGTCGCGAATTAATCTCGACCGCGGTTTCCAGCTCACTCACCGCGTCATAAACCTGGCCTCGCTTGCCATAGAGCAGGCCGAGGTGAAAATGCAGCCGGTAGGCCAGAGGATCGATGGAGATTCCCCGCTTGAGGTGCGCGACCGCCTCGTCCAACCGACCGGCCTTGTAGGCCTGCACGCCGGCGTTGAGCGCGGCCTCAGCCTCCCCAGATACGTCCTGAGCTTCGCCCTGGGGGATCTGGCGCAAGCTCGCGTCCACCGCCGCCAGGACCTCCGCGATCCGGAAGGGCTTCTCGATGAAGTGGTCGACTCCGCAGCTCGCCTTGAGATCCTCGGCGTAGCGCCAGCCTCGGTACACCGCGCTCACCATGATGATCGGGATCTGCCCGTAGCGCTGGCTCCCTTTGATACGGCGCGCGATGTCGAACCCGTGGACCTCGGGCAGCATGGCGTCCAGCACGATCAAGTCAGGGTGACGTTCCTTGACGAGCTTGAGCGCGGTGAGGCCCTTGTCGGCCTCGATGACGTGGTGACCCGCGCGGGTGAGGAGCCTCACCAACATCTTGCGGATGTCCGTCTCGTCGTCCACGACCAAGATGGTCTTTCCAGACGCGTTCGACGCCGCGGGGCTCGAGTCGTGCTCGGGCATGTCCGTGACGACGCTCAGCTCCGCCGATACCTCGCCAAAGTCCGCCTCCTCCACGTCCTCCTGGCGTGACAGGGCCTCCACCTCGTCATCCACGACCACTCCTGGCGCTTCTAGCGGCCGCAAGCTGGGCTCCGAACGGCTTCGGAAGTGCTCCTCGGCCGCGGCGGGCTCGGCGTCCACTCCGAGCTTGGCCTTCACCTCGGCGGGGCAGCTCGGGCCCACGTAGTAATCTTCTCCGCGCGTCTTGCGGTCGTAAGCCTCTTCGATCACCGCCGCGAGCGGCCCCTCCAGCGCGACGTACGGAAACACCTTCTTGCCGGTGACGAACTCGAGCTCGTCGAGCACCTTCTTCTCCCGAGGGTTCGCCATCGCGATGAAGAGGCGGTCGTCCCGCACGAGCACCGGCAAGATGAGGTGCTTCTCCGCGATCTCCCGGGGCAAGAGCTCCAGGTCCTCCAGCCGTAGGCAAACCTGGCCGAGGTCGATGCCGGGGATGCCGTGCTGCTCGCTCAGCGCCTTGAGGGCCGCAACGTCCGAAATGGCTCCCGATGCGGCCAGCCGCGAGGCGAGCCGCCCCCCCTTTTGATCGCTCAGCGCGCGTTCCAGCTCTTCGGGGCTGAGCGCCCTCTGGCGCAACAGGATCTTGCCGAGCTGCTTCTTCTCGCTCATCGAAGATCGCTAGTATCCGGCAAGTTCCGGAAAACTGCGAGCCGTTCGGCGGCAAAATCCGCGTACCTTCCCGCGAGCACGGCGGCGCGCGCGGCCTGCATCAGCCGCGCGTAGAGGGTCAGGTTGTGCTCGCTCAGCATGCGGAGCGCCAATATCTCACCTGCCACGAAGAGGTGGCGGAGGTAGGCCCGGCTGTACCCACCACGGCACGCCGAGCAGCCGCACTCCGCGTCCAGCGGGCGCGGGTCGTCTTTGTAGCGGGCGTTTTTGATGGTGACTTTGCCTTGCCACGTGAAGGCCTGTCCGTTCCGAGCGTTTCGGGTCGGCATCACGCAGTCGAACAAATCCACCCCTGCGCCGATGGCGATCAGCAGGTCTTCTGGCGTTCCGACCCCCATGAGGTAACGCGGCCGCGAGGCGTCCATGCGATGCGCGATCTGCACCAGCGCCGCGTGCATCAGCTCCGGCGGCTCACCCACGCTGAAGCCGCCCAGGGCCAGACCCTGAAACGGTAGCTTGGCCAGCGTCTCGGCGTGCTGCAGCCGAAGCTCCACGTTCGTGCCTCCTTGCACGATCCCGAACAGCGCCTGGCCGGGGGCCTGCGCCGCCAAACAGCGCTCCGCCCAGCGCGTGGTGCGCTCCACGGCCGCCACCAGCTCCGGTAGGGCGGCGTTGCCGTTCGAGCAAACGTCCAGCTGCATGGCGATGTCCGAGCCGAGCAGCCCTTGGATGCGCATCGCCTCCTCCGGCGTGAGCTTCATGCGCTTGCCGTCCAAGTGCGACGAAAACTCGAAGCCGTCTTCCGTCGTCTTCGTGCGCTCGGCCAGCGAAAACGCCTGAAATCCGCCCGAGTCCGTAGCGATGGCGTGCGGCCATCGAGCGAAGCCGTGGAGCCCGCCGAGCTCGGCAACACGCTCCGGCCCGGGCCTGAGCCACAGGTGGTACGTGTTCATGATTTGCATGCGAGCGCCCGTCCCCGCGACCTCTTCGGACGACAGCGCCTTCACGCTCGCCTGCGTGCCGACGGGCATGAACGCCGGCGTAGGCACCTCGCCATGATTGGTCAAAATGCGCCCGGCGCGCGCGTGACCGGAGCTGCCATCGAGCTCGTAACGAACGGTCATGCGCGCCTCGGCAGCCACATGGCGTCCCCGAAGGACAGAAATCGGTAACGCTCGGCGACGGCGGCGGCGTAGGCCGCGCGCATCGCGTCGTAACCGGCAAAGGCGGCAACGAGGGCCAATAGGGTGCTCTTGGGTTGGTGAAAATTCGTCAACAAGGCGTCCACGACACGGAAAGCATAGCCGGGCTTTATCAGGAGGCGCGTCGACGCGCTTTCGGCCCGCAGTTGTCCGAGCCGCTGCGGATCCGCCGCCGATTCGAGCGCCCGGACGACGGTGGTGCCGACCGCGACCACGGGGCGCCCCCGCTCGCGCGCTCGGGCGACCTGCTCGACGAGCTGCGGCCCTACCTGGAAGCGCTCTTCGTGCATCACGTGCTCGCTCAGGTCGTCCGCCACGATGGGCTTGAACGTGCCGAGCCCGACCTCGAGCTCCAAGCGCCCGAGCTCGACCCCGCGCGCCTCGACCCGGCTCAGCAGCTCCGGCGTCAGGTGCAGACCTGCGGTCGGTGCGGCGACGGAGCCGACACGCTGCGCGTACACCGTCTGGTAGCGAGCGACGTCTTCCGCGTCGTCCTCACGGCCCAGGTAGGGTGGGATGGGCACTCGTCCCTCGGCGGCCAGCACTGCCTCGACCGCCTCCGGCGCCGCCACGTTGACCAGCACCGTGCCGTCCGGCTCACGCTCACGCACCTCGCACGTCAGGCGACCCGCGTCGATGAGCACGCCCGTGCGGAGCGGCTTGCTCGAACGCCCGAGGGCCTGCCACACCTCACGCCCATCTCCGCCCTCGAGCTCGGGGCGGCGGCCGAGGAGCAGCAGCTCGACCTTGCCCCCGCTGTGCCGACGCACGCCGAAGACGCGGGCTCGGCGCACCCGGGTGTCGTTCACGATCAGTAGCGCGCCCTCCGGTAGCAGCTCCGGAAGATCACGGATTCGGCGATGTGCAATCGCGCCTTGGTCCAGCACCAGAAGGCGACTCGCGTCGCGCTCCTCGAGCGGCCGCTTGGCGATCAGCTCATCGGGTAAGGAATAGTCGAGTAGCTCCGTGCGCACGGCCCGGCCCCATAGCAGAAACCAGCCCCAGTGCCGCTAAGTCAGCGAGATTCGTAGGAGATGCCGAGCCGGGTCATCTTCCGCCAAAGAGTCGTGGGGCTGATGTCCAGCGCCTCCGCGGCGCGCTCACGGCTGCCGTCGGAGGCGCGCAGGGCCATTTGCAGCGCCTCGCGCTCCGCGTCGTCCACGATGTCCGCGAGCGTCCGACCGCTCGCGCGCGACTTCTTCGGCATCTGCGGGAGGATGTCGTCAGCGGTCACGACGCCGCCCGAGCAGAGCGCGACCGACTGCTCGACCATGTTCTCCACCTCGCGCACGTTGCCCGGATAATCGTACAAGATGAGCTTCTCCATCACGCCTTCCGCGAGGCGCGCGTGGGCGTTCATCTTGCGGTTGTACTTGTCGAGGAAGAACTCGATGAGCAGCGGGATGTCCTCCCTGCGCTCGCGCAGCGGCGGGAGGTGAAAGCGCGCCACGTTCAGGCGGTAGTACAGGTCTTGCCGGAAGCGCCGCTCCTCGACCGCCTGCGCCAGATCCACGTTGGTGGCCGCGACGACGCGGATGTCCACCTTGACCGGCTTGTTCTCGCCGACGCGTCGGATCTCACCCTCTTGAATGCTGCGGAGTAGCTTGGCCTGGAAGGCCGGCGTCGTCTCCGCGATCTCGTCGAAAAAGAACGTGCCGCCGTCGGCCTCTTCGAAGAGGCCCTTGCGGGCGGAGATGGCGCCAGTGAACGCGCCGCGCGCATGACCGAAGAGCTCGCTCTCGAGCAACGTCTCGCTGATGGCGGCGCAGTTGACGGTGACGAACGGCCGGTGCGCCCGCTTGCTGTTGGCGTGCACGGCGCGAGCGATCAGCTCCTTACCGGTGCCAGACTCCCCCGTAATGAGCACGATCGCGTCGGTCGGCGAGATCTTCACCACGCGCGTCAGCACGTCCCGGATCGGCTGGGAACGGCCGACGATGTTCTCGAGGTGGTATCGCTCTTTGAACTCGCGCGCGAACGCCTGCACCTGGCCCTGCAGCTTGCGGCTCTCCAGCGCTTTGCCAACCTTCACGATGAGCTCTTGCTCCGTGAACGGCTTCTGGATGTAGTCGAAGGCGCCAACGCGCATCGCCTCCACCGCGCTCTCGATCGTGCCGTAGGCGGTCATCACGATGACCTCGGTCATCGGCTGCGCCTCCTTGGTGGCGCGCAGCACCTCGATGCCGTCGTACTCCCCCATCCGCAGATCCGTGAGCACCACGTCGAACGCGCCGGTGGCCCCCATATCGCGGCCTTGCGCGCCGTCCGCGGCTTCGTCCACCTCGTAGCCCTGCCCCCGTAGCATCATGGCTAGCGTGGTGCGCATGTTGCGCTGATCGTCGACGACGAGAATCTTTCCCATGTGCTGCAGGCTCGGCTGCTTGGGATCTAGCACTACTTCCCCCGGGGAGTCTCCCGGGACGGCAGCTCGAACGGAGCCGCCCCCGCCCGCCATGGCGCCGCCCGCTGCCCTGCCGCACGTTCGTGCGACCCACTCGCGCAGGGCCGGAGAAGTCTCGATTCGATTCAGCGGCGCATGAAGAGCAGCACGAACAGGGCGACCAGCAGGCCCAAGACGCCGATCGCGTAGCCGATCATGCTCCCGACGCTCATCCGCGGCGACTGGTCTTGCCCGGCGAGACCCAGCCCCGAGAAGCTCGAGCTGGGCCGGCCCACGGTGCTGGGCGACGTCGGCTGCGAAATACCGGACAGATTACTGCCCGTCACCGAGCTCACGGAGGAAACACCGCTCACGGTGAGGCGGTCTTTGCCGGTGGGGGTGAAGGCAAGCTCCCCCGACAGCAAGTCGCTGGGCGGGGCCTGGCCGCTGCCGAGCGCCTTGAGCGCGGCCCGGACCGCCTTTCGCCGTTGCTCGATGCGCTCGCCGAGCACGCGCTTCATCAAGCCGGAGAGCGCGCTCTGCGCCACCACCACGCGCTCCGTCTTGAGGTATCCGCGCAGATCTTCGGCTAGCTCTTGCGCGCTCTGGTAGCGAGCCTCGGGGTTGCGGTCGAGCGCCTTGAGCACGATCCTCTCGAGGCCGGGCGGGTACTTGGCATCGATGCTGGTCGGCTTGGGGATCGGCCCCCCGATCACGAGCTTCAGGGTGTCGATGTCGTGCTCGCCTCGGAACAGGCGACGACTGGTGGTGAGCTCGAACAGCACGATGCCCAGCGAGAAGATATCGCTGCGGCGGTCCACCGCTTTGCCCAGGGCCTGCTCGGGCGACATGTAGCCGAACTTGCCTTTGAGCTGGCCGGCTCGCGTGGCTTCGCTGATGCGGCCGACGGCCTTGGCGACGCCGAAGTCCACCAGCTTCACCATGCCGTTCGTACCGATCAGGATATTGTGCGGCGATACGTCCCGATGCACCACGCCGCGCAAGCTGCCGTCCAGGTCCCGCAGCTCGTGAGCGGCATGGAGGCCGGACGCGGCGTCGGCGATGATTTTTACGGCTAGCTCGGGGGGGATCGCGCGCCGCTTGCCGGCTTCGGCGATGACGGTGTGCAGGGACTCGCCCTCCACCCACTCCATGCTCATCCACATGACGCCCTCGGCGTCGCCGACGTCGTAGATCTCCACGACGTTGGGGTGCTTGATGGCGCGCACGAGCCGCACCTCGTCCAAGAACATCGTCACGAACTCGGTCTCGTCCGCGAGCTCGGTCAGCATGGCCTTCACGGCGACGAGTCGGTCGTCCTTGGGATCCGTGGCCCGCTCGCGCGCTACCCAAACCGTCGCCATACCGCCGCGCCCGATTCGGAGCATGAGCTCGTTGTCACCGAGCTTCGATCCTTGCTTGAGGTCTTCCGGCATCAGGCGGTTTCGCAGGAGCGGCCACGCGGCGGCCAAAACGTCCCTGCGGCAGTCTCTTCAGCGTTTGTACTACCGGGGCGCCAGCAGGGCCAAGAGGGTTCGGAGCCGTGGCGTCTTGCAGCGACTTGCCCTCGCGTCGCCTTCGAGTCGCGTCGGGCTCCCACAACCTGTATAAGGCGCCTCGAAACGGAGCCTAAAAGCCATGTCGAGTTTGAAAGAGCAACTGGGAACGGGTGAAAAACGACAGCAAGTGATCGAGGACGCCATGAAGGTGCTCGACGCTGAAGTCGCCGACAAAGGAGGCCTGACGGGCATGGCCATCAAGGGCGGCTACAAGGTCGTTCAAGGCGTCCGGCCCGGCTTCGTCAAGGACGTGGTCACCGGCCTGCTCGACGACTTTTTGGAATCGATGGACCCTCTGTACCAAGAGGCGAAGCAGAAAAATCGGCCCGCCGGCGCCTACCTGCTGGAAAACAAGAGCCGCGTGGCCGACGCGCTGCTCGGGGTCACGGATCGCAAGGCTCAACGCGCGGACGGTATGCTGAAGAAGGCGTACGAAAAGCTGCGGCCACTCGCCAAGGGCCAAGTGGAAGCGGCCGCCCCTCGCCTCGCTCAATTGCTCGAGAAGCACGCGGAAAAGACGGCCTGACAGCTCGCAGGGGCCGCGGCCGTTTGGCTCGAGCCGGGGCCCCCGGTAGCGGCGGGGGCTCTCCGGGTCGCCTGCCGCTCGAAGGAGCGTCCGCCGGCGATCGGCCTGCGTGCGGTCGGGTGGGCCGAAATTGTCGTCCCACTCGGCCGGAAAGCTGCTAGGAAGCGCGCCACTATGGGAAGCCCGCAAGACCCCCGCACCGCACGTCGTAAGCGCGAACGCGCCGCCAAGAAGAACGCTCTCTGGGACCAGAAGCGCGCCGCCGAGAACGCCGAGGCCGCCAAGCCGAAGGCGCCGCCAAAGAAGGCCACCTGAGCGTTCGTCAGCAGTAGCAGCGCACACTCGCGCACTTTTGCGCGGGTCTGCGCTGCCGCAAGCTCCTTTCTCGTTGCTGGGCACGGCGCAAAGCGCGGCCCCCGCCATGAACGCGGGTGACGCCCGTAGGCGCACGCAAAGTGTCAGTCTGGTCCGTCGGTGGCGCCTCTGCCCCGCCGGCAAGCTCGCCTCCGGCGACTTCCGCTCGGAGCGCGCGTTGCCCGAGCTCCCAGATCCGGAATGTCGCGAAGGCGAGTCGCGTCGCGATCCCGTGCGAGCCCGGCGTGGCTGACAGGCGATCGACCGACCGCGACGCGAGAACCGGCTGAAGGCGATTGCCTTTCAAGCCAATGACCGCCTCCCGGTCGCGCAGAAAAGACGAGCAACTAGCAGTCGAGCCGGAGGCCAGCCGGGCGCCATTTCGCGACGGATCCTGGTCGTTCGGGTAGGTGGAGCGCGCTTCTCTACCCTCCCCCCTCGACAACGGGGGTGAAGGTGCTCAAATTGCCCCGACTACGATGGCAACCGACAGGCCCAAGGTATCGCCCGAAGAAGAGCTGGGCGTCGCCACGCGCCCGAAGACGGAGAAGCCGCGCAAGTACGTCGTGGTCTTGCACAACGACGACTACACCACCATGGAGTTCGTCGTGCACGTTCTCGAAAAGTTCTTCCACATGGGCGAGACCGAGGCAACGCGGGTGATGCTCCACGTCCACCACAAGGGCTACGGCATCGTCGGTACCTTTTCGCGGGACGTCGCGGAGACGAAAGCGTCGCAAGTCACTGCCTACGCCAAGGAGCACGGACATCCATTGATGGTCACTGCAGAGCCGGAAGGCTACGGGGGTGAAGCGTGAAGGTCAGCGCAGAAGTCGAGATCGCCTGCTCCCTCGCCCAGAGTGAGGCCGCGCGCCGTCGGCATGATTTGATCACGGTGGAGCACCTGCTCTACGCCTTGCTCCACGACGACGCGACCGCGCGCGTGGTGCGCGGCGCCGGTGGGAACGTCGACAAGCTCAAGAAAGAGATCGACCGCGTTCTGGAGAGTGACTTGTCGAAGGTGCCGGGAGCGGAACCGGTGACGCCCGCGCCGTCGCGCGGCTTTCAGCGCGTGCTGCAGCGCGCAGCGATTCACGTGCAGTCGAGCGGCAAGGAGGAGCTGAAGGGCTTCAACGTGCTCGTCGCGATCTTCGCGGAGGTGGACTCCCAAGCAGTGGAGGTGCTCACCGCGATGGGCCTCACCCGTTACGACGTCGTGAGCTACGTCTCGCACGGCGTGTCCAAGGACGGCGAGGACGACTCCGCGCTCGACAGCGCCGGCTCGGACGACGACGACGAGGACGGCGAGGGTGAAGGCGAAAAGGTCGCCGACCCGCTCAGCAAGTTCGCGCTCAACTTGAACGAGGCCGCCGCCTCCGGCCACATCGAGCCGCTGGTCGGGCGAGACAAAGAAGTGCGCCGCGCCATCCAGGTGCTGTGCCGTCGCCGCAAGAACAACCCCATCTTCGTGGGCGACGCGGGCGTCGGCAAGACCGCCATCGTGGAGGGCCTGGCCGCGAAGATCGTCGCGGGTGAGGTGCCGAAGCACCTGCTGAATGCCACCATCTACGCGCTGGACATGGGCGCGCTCGTCGCCGGCACTCGCTTCCGTGGCGATTTCGAGAACCGCATCAAGGCGGTCATCAAGCAGATTCAGAAGCAGGAAGGCTCCATCCTCTTCGTGGACGAGCTGCACACGGTCGTGGGCGCGGGCGCTGCCAGCGGCGGCACCTTGGACGCGGCCAACTTGCTCAAGCCGGCGCTCTCCAACGGCACCTTGCGCTGCATCGGGGCGACGACGTTCGAAGAGTACCGCAGTCACGTGGAGCGCGATCGCGCCCTGGCTCGCCGGTTTCAAAAGATCGAAGTCTTGGAGCCCTCGCTGGAGGAGACGAAAGAGATCCTCAAGGGCCTCAAGCCCAAGTACGAGGAGTTCCACAAGGTCACGTACGCGGCCGAAGCGATCGACGCGTGCGCCGTCCTTTCGGATCGCCACCTCCGGGACAAGAAGCAGCCGGACAAAGCCATCGACTTGCTGGACGAGTCCGGCGCCGACACCAAGTTGGACGCCGGCGACGGCGCGGTGGTTACGGTGGAGCGCGTGGAGGCGGTCGTCGCTCGCATCGCGCAAATTCCGCCGCGTCAGGTGTCCACGGACGACAAAAGCGCGCTCAAGAATCTGGACGCGGACCTTCACAAGGTCGTGTTCGGTCAGGACCGCGCCATCACCGAGCTGGTAACGGCCATCAAGCTGTCGCGCGCAGGCCTGCGCCCCGCGGAAAAACCCATCGGCTCCTACCTGTTCACGGGCCCGACCGGCGTCGGCAAGACCGAGGCCGCCAAGCAACTAGCCAAGACCCTCGGTATCGAGCTGATTCGGTTCGACATGAGCGAGTACATGGAGCGGCACACCGTCTCCCGGCTCATCGGCGCGCCGCCCGGCTACGTCGGCTACGATCGCGGCGGTTTGCTCACGGAGGCGATCGCAAAGACGCCTCACGCCGTGCTGTTGCTGGACGAGATCGAGAAGGCCCATCCGGACGTGTTCAACGTGCTGCTCCAGGTGATGGATCACGGCACGCTGACGGACAACAACGGCAAAAAGGCGGATTTTCGCCACATCATCTTGATCATGACGAGCAACGTCGGCGCGCAGGACCTCGCGCGAGGGTTGATGGGCTTCGGCAGCCGTGACGAGCAGGGCCGGGACGACATCGCGGTTCGCAACACCTTCAGCCCCGAGTTCCGCAACCGGTTGGACGCGCGAATCTCGTTCGACCCGCTCGCCCCGAGCACGATGGCGAAGGTGGTGGACAAGTTCATCGTCGAGCTCGGCAAGCAGCTCGCGGAACGGGACGTCACCATCGAGCTCTCCCTTGCGGCGCAGGAGTACCTCGCGGAAAAGGGCTACGACAAGAGCAACGGCGCCCGTCCGCTGGCTCGGTTGATCCAAGACGAAGTGAAGAAACCGCTGGGCGATGAGCTTCTGTTCGGTGCTCTGGAGAACGGCGGTCACGTGCGGGTGGATGTCGCGGACAAGAAGCTGAGCTTCACCTTCACGACGAAATCCGAGCCGGGTCCCAAGCTCCTCAATTAAAAAGGCGGGCGGCATGTCCGCTCGCCTCTGGCAGTTCTTCGTCGACCGCGGCGGTACCTTCACCGACTGCATCGCCAAGCACCCGCTCACGGGCGAGCTGTCGGTGATCAAGGTGCCATCGACCGACGATGCACCGCTGATTGGGATCCGCCACCTGCTCGGCTTGGCCCCCGAAGCGCCCATCCCTCGGTGCGAGGTTCGGCTCGGGACGACCCTCGGCACCAACGCGCTGCTCGAGCGCCGCGGCGCGCGCTCCGCCCTGATGCTGACCCGCGGCTTCGGGGACCTGCTCCGTCTCGGGGATCAAACGCGGCCGGAGCTGTTCTCGCTGCGCATCGAGCGGGCTCGCGCGTTGCCCGAGCGCGTCCTGGAGGTGGACGCCCGGCTCGATGCGGACGGCGCAGTGCGGGCGCGCCCGGACCTGTCCCGGGTGCGGCGCGAGCTCACCGAGGTTCGCGCGAGCGGCATCGCCAGCCTCGGCATCGCCGTGCTCAACGACTACCGCGCGGGCGTGCTCGAGGCGGAGCTAGCGGACCTGGCGCGCGCGTGCGGCTTTGCCCACGTGTCGACGGGCTTCCAGGTAGCGCCGGCACTCGGCTACTTGGCGCGGGCCAGCACGGTGGCGCTGGACGCGTACCTCACACCGCTGCTCCAAAGCTACTTGCAGAAGCTGCGTGACGCGCTCCCTGGCTCGCGCATCCTCGTCATGCAATCGAGCGGCGGGCTCTGTGACGCGGCGCGCTTTCGAGGCGCCGCGTCGGTTCTTTCTGGTCCCGCCGGCGGCGCGGAAGGCTTCGCTCGGGTCGTGAAAAGTGCGGCCATGGGGTCACACGCCGTCGGCTTCGACATGGGAGGGACCTCCACGGACGTCACCCACCTCAAAGACGGCGCGTTTTTGACCCGCGAAGCAGAGCGCAGCATCGGGGGCGTGAGCGTGGTCGCGCCAATGGTCGCGGTGCACACGGTGGCGGCAGGCGGTGGCTCCATCTGCCGTTACGATGGCGAGCGGCTCCGCGTGGGTCCCGAGAGCGTGGGCGCGAGCCCGGGGCCGCTGTGTTACGGCCGCTCGGGCGCGCGCGACCTCTCGCTCAGCGACGTCAATCTAGCCCTCGGTCGACTCGTGCCGGATCGGTTCCCGCTGCCGCTGGACGTGCGAGCGCCGCTCTACCGGCTGGAAGAGCTGGCGGGCGAGCTTTCGACCCGCGGTCATGCGTACGGCGCACTCGACGTCGCGGAAGGCTTCTTTCGGATCGCGAACGCGAACATGGCGCAAGCCGTCCGCGACGTCACGGTCGCGCGCGGCTTCGATTTACGCGACCACGTGCTCGTAGCTTTCGGCGGCGCCGCCGGCCAGCACGCCTGCGCGCTGGCGCGCGAGCTGGGCGTTCGTGAGGTGCTCTTCCACCCGCAAGCCGGCGTGCTCTCGGCGTGGGGCATCGGCATTTCCACGCTCAGCTGGGACGGCCGACGCGACGCAGGAGGAGCGCTTGCGACCGACGAAGCGCTGGCGGCGCTCCGCAACGTCGCGGACGAGCTCGAGGCGCAAGGAAGAGAAGCCCTGGCGCGCGACGGCGCCAATCCGCTCGAGCTCGATGCCCTTCCGCGGCTCGGGTTGCGGTACGTCGGCACGGAGACGGTGCTCGAGCTCGAGCGCCAGGAAAGCGCCGCGGAGCTCTCCACCGAGTTCGAAGCGCGCTTCCGAAGCCTCTTCGGCTACGCCCATGCCGGTCGCGACCTCGAGGTGGCGCACGTCGCCATGCACCTAGCCGAAAAGCCCGCCACGGACGCTCCCGTTCCGAATCGCGATCTTCCTAGGCAGGCCGCGCCAGCCCCGCAGCGCGCGACGCGATGGTACCTCGACGGCAGGTGGATGGAGCGCGTCCCGGTCCTCCATCGGGAGGAGCTGTCGCCCGGCGTCAGTCTCGTCGGCCCCGCCATCATCGTGGAAGCGGCGGGCACGATCGCTCTCGAGCCGGGCTTCTCGCTCAGCGTCGACCAAGACCGAGTGCTGCGCGTCCGGCCTTGCGCCGTGCTCGCCCCCGCCGCTACCGTCCCTGCGGACGAGAGCGCGGACCCAGTACTGCTCGAAATCTACGCCAATCGATTCATGGCCATCGCCGAGCAGATGGGACGCACGCTGCGTCAGACCGCGATGAGCGTGAACATCCGTGAGCGGCTAGATTTCTCCTGCGCCGTCTTCGACGCCCAGGGCGAGCTGATCGCCAACGCGCCGCACATTCCCGTGCATCTGGGCGCGATGAGCGAGTCCGTGAAGGCGGTGCTGTCCGCTCACCCCGCGCTCGAGCCGGGCGACGTGTTTGTGACGAACGACCCCAATCAGGGGGGCTCCCATTTGCCGGACATCACGGTGATGGTGCCCGTCCACGACTCCCAAGGCACCCTTCGATTCTTCTCGGCCGCGCGAGGTCACCACGCGGACGTCGGAGGCATCGCTCCCGGCTCGATGCCAGCGTTCTCTCGCACACTCGCCGAAGAGGGGGTGGTGCTAAGCGCGCTTCGGGTCGGGCGCGCTGGCGAGCTGGACGAGGCCCTGCTCGAGCGCTCGTTCCTCCACACACCGCTGCCGGCGCGCCGATTCGCGGAAAATCTCGCCGATCTCTCGGCGCAGCTGGCTGCGGTCCGAACCGGCTCCGCATTGCTTCTCGGGCTCGCGGAGGAGCGCGGGCTAGCCGAGGTGGAGCGCTACATGGCCTTCGTGCAAGACAACGCGGCGCGCGAGGTGCGCCAAGCGCTCGGGGCTCTCACTCCCGGGCGCCACTCCTTTCGAGACGCGCTGGACGACGGCACGCCGCTCGTGGTCACGCTGGACGTGTCGCCGAACGGTTTGGTCGTCGACTTCACCGGCACCGGCGCAGAGCATGCCGGGAACCTGAATGCTCCGCGCGCCGTCACCCTCGCCTGCGTTCTCTACTTTTTGCGCGTGCTCGTCGGTAAGCCAATCCCGCTGAACAGCGGCTGCCTGCGTCACGTCGAGCTCCGCATCCCGGAGCGGAGCTTGCTTTCGCCCGGTCCGGAGCGCGCGGTGGCGGGTGGCAACGTGGAGACCTCACAGCGTGTGGTGGACGCGCTGCTCGGCGCCGCTGGTTTGCTCGCCAGCAGCCAGGGCACGATGAACAACCTCTCGTTCGGAGACGGCACGTACGGCTACTACGAGACCATCGCCGGCGGCGCGGGGGCGGGCCGCGACTTCCCGGGCGCATCGGCGGTGCACACGCACATGACCAACACCCGCATCACCGACGCGGAGGTGCTGGAGCGTCGCTTCCCGGTGCGAGTCGTGGAGCACGCGGTGCGGCACGGCTCCGGCGGCCGCGGCGCTCAACCCGGGGGCGAAGGCGTTCGGCGCACGCTGGAGTACCTGGCCGCCGCTCGCGTCTCGATCTTGTCCGAGCACCGAGTCCGAGGGCCGCTCGGTCTGCGCGGAGGAGAGCCGGGGGCGCCGGGTGAAAATCAGCTAAACGGCCGAGCTCTTCCCGGCACGACCACGTTCGACGTGGCGCCGGGCGACCGGATCACGCTGCTCACGCCGGGCGGCGGAGGCTACGGCGCGGCGGGCTGAGCGGGAGGTGACGACTCCGGCGCGCGGGAAATCTTCTCGCGCACCGCCAGCGCCAGCGCGCAACTGTTGGCCTGCCGCGCTTGGGCGGCCTGAGCTTCCGCGCTCGTCGGGGCATGTGAGCCCAGGGCCACGAACTCGGCCGACGCTTCCGCCCGCAGCCGCAAGAGCGGCGCCTTGGTCGCGATGTCCCAGATACCGATGCGAGCGAAATGCGGGGTGCGCTGGAGGACCTGCTCGGCCGTCTCCCCCGCGTCTGGCGGCTGCTGGGGCAAACCACCGGGCGGGTCCTCGTCGATGACGAGCGTCACGAACTTAGCCTTGTTCATGATCTCGACCGCGATCGGCACGTCATGCTTGGCGACGCTGTCCAAGTCCCGGTCGTAACCGTTGACCGCCAGCTCGCTCTCGGCCGCGTTCAGCTCGTCACTCCACTCCGTGGAAAGAACGCGGAGCGCGCGGAACGCGAGGCGCATGTTGTACGGCCTTGGCGGCGCGGCGCAGACGTTCCACTCGTTGCAGAGCTGGCCCGGTTGGCACTCGCTCGTGACGCGGCAGGCCGCGCCCTGCGTTTGCAGCGCGGTTTGGCTCACGAACAAGCAAGAGGTGAAGCCGTCCAGCAAGGACGACTGGGCCGCCTTCCGGAGCTGCTTCGGTGACTTCGCGTTATCGCGGCGCAGTCGTAAGTAGACGCCCGGCGCCTCGCGCAGGTCCTTCAGACCGTTACCGGGCGCGACGAAATCAGCCACCCCGTCTGCGGCGAGCTCTCGGGCCCAACCCTCCACTTGCTCGCGGAATGGCTGAATCTTCGGGCCGAGCGCAACCGAAACGGCTCGCTGCTTCGCCATCACTGCGCTCTTCCGGCCTTCGAGCTTTCCCTCGGCCACGCGCCAGTAGATGACACCGAATGCGGCCATGCCAACGAGCGCCCACAGCCAGAAGTGGGGCGGCATGGCGCGGATAGAGACCTTCCCCAAAACCAACGCGCGCCGACGTTCGGCGCGCGCTTGGTTCAGTGAAGGGAGCCCGCGCTCCCTCATCTGTCAGGCCTCAGTGCTCGCCGCCGCCGTCGGCGCCGCCCATGCGCCCGACCATGAAGCTCACGTTCGGGTAGCCGGCGAATGCCGCCGTCTGGAAGACGCTCTTGACGACCAGAGCCTGCACCTTGCGGTCGACCTGGAGCACCACGACGCCGCCGAACTCCTTACCGGGGTTCAGCTGCTTCCACAGCTCGCGCTTGTTCTTGAGGACGTTGAACAGCTCGTCCACGCGCTGGAGGCGGTTTGCCTCCACGATGGCGCGCGTGTTGCCGGCCGCCGTGCCGTCCACCAGAATCTGCGCGCCCGTGATCGCGACCATCGGGGCGTCCGTCATGTCGATGACGTTCT
The DNA here is from genome assembly GCA_004193285.1 of Myxococcales bacterium. GTDB lineage: Bacteria > Myxococcota_A > Polyangia > Polyangiales > Polyangiaceae > PMG-095. The sequence goes on from SECP01000005.1 coordinate 225,043, forward strand.
CCGCGTTGGGCAGCTTCACGTTCTTGTCGATCGGGAGCTCGCCGCTCGCCGAGAAGCTCGCGAGGAGGAAGCACACGATGCAGAGCAAGAAGTCGATGAACGGAATCAGCGGGATTTCCTGGTTCACGGAGCGACCGCCACCACCGGCCACCTTCTTACGGACGAAGGCAAGCGGGACGTGGTGCAGCAGGCGCCGGCCCGGAACGGAGATCGGCTGGTGAAAGCGGCTGAGCGGTTTTTCCGACATATCAGTTCACCGAGAAAGTCACGTTGAAACCCGGCGTGTTCTTCGCGTTCGCACCGCAGACCGAGCAAGCACGCTTGGGCGTGTAGATGGCGTCGATGACCGCGATGACGTCCGAAAACGGAGTCGTGTTGTCCGTGTGGAGGATGGCCTGGTCGATCTTCTTGTCGTCCTTCAGGTCACCGCGGTGCGAACCGTTCTGGTTCCACTCCTCACTGATCTTCTTGGCCAGATCCGGGTAGCGGATGTCACCCTCCGCACCGGCCGGAACCGCCTTCTTGTCCACATCGATCGTGTTGACGACGGTGTTACCCTCTTTCCAGATGAGCTGGAACTTGGTTTCACCCTTCATCTCCACGTGCAGCTGCTTCTCCTTCTTGATCTCCTCCGGCGGCTCGTCCTTGGGCGGACCGGGCACGCGGGCGTCTGCGTTGATGCGCGCCATCTGCGACCAGACGGCCGTCACCAGCAAGAAGGCGACGAGACAGAGGAGGAAGTCGATGAAGGGGATCAGCGGGATGTCGTGATTGGTGGCGCGCTTGCCACCGTGACCGCCGCCGACGTCAATACCAGCCATGCTTGCTCCTTACGAAACAACAGCCAACGAACAACTTGAACACGGCGGGGGCCCGAACCTTTGCTGGTGCGGGCCCTCAGCGCCGTGAGCGGGCGTCAGCCCTCGATACCCTGGAGGTTGACCTTCTGACGGTTGGCGACGACCAAGTTCAGCACCTGGACGGATGCCTCGTTGATGTCGTCTTCCATCGTCTGCGTCTTGCCGTTCAGGAACGCGAAGCCCATCAGGGCCACGATGGCCGAGAGCAGGCCGAAAGCGGTGCAGTTCATCGCTTCCGAGATACCTTCGGCGAGAATGCGCGCCTTCTGGCTCGGGTCCACCGACTCGCCACCGACCGCGGCGAACGCCTTGATCAGACCGACGATGGTGCCGAACAGGCCGCAGAGCATGGCCAGGTTGGAGAACAGAGCCAAAAAGCCCGTGCGCTTGGTGATCTTGGGCATCTCGCGGAGAGCTGCCTCGTCCATGGCCGCCTGAACTTCCTCGTCCGGGCGGTTCACCTTCACGAGACCAGCCTGCACGATGCGGGCGAGCGGCGCGTTGGCGGCCGAGCACATCTTCACGGCCTTGGCGATATCGCCGGCCAAGATGCACTTCTGCATGGTCGCGAGGAACACCTCTTTATTGATCGACGCGCCGAACAGATACACGGAGCGTTCGGCGATCGTGGCGATCGCGCAGATGAGCCAAAACAGGATGAGATACATCGCCCATCCGCCTGCCTGGAAGTGGTGCCATGCTGCCGACATTTGTACGTTTACCTTCCGCCTGATGCTTCGTTGAGTAACCCGGGGATTTCGGCTGAAAAGCGCCTCGTTCCCGCCTTGTCGTCCGCCAATGGCCAGAGCGATTTCGGACGCCCCGCCGCCCGCGTTACGGGGACCGGGGGTTTTGGGTGCGGGGCATCTTGCTAAACTGGAACCCCGGCAGTCAAGAGAGATTGGATTTTACGAAGCTGTTCGCGCTCCGTTAGAAAATTTTCTCCCAACGTCATCTGCTCGCACTCACACTTACATTCGCGCATCCCCTGCTCGATCTGCGGGGGGGAGCAAGCCGCCAGACAGACGCCCCGCGGCTCGAGACGCCAGCGGCTCGAGAGTCTCTCGAGGCGGCGCCCCCTTGCGGAGCTCTTCCTTGGAGGGAGGCGCCAGCTCGAGCCGAGACCGAGACCGGGACCGGACCGAGACCGAAGACCGAGACCGAGACCGAGACCGAGACCGAGCGAAGAACCCGAGCGACGAGCTCGAGCGAAGAATGAGGACGGTGCTTGCCCGCGAGTCGCAAAGCCTCGCACGGATGGCACCTCAGCCTGCGCCGGGGAGCGGTCAGCCGCGTAAGCGCTTACGTAAATGCTTACGCGCTCAGGGCGCCTCGAAGCGCGTGCTCGGAGCCGGCAGTTGCCCTCGCCCTTACGGCGCCGAGCGCTCGGCCGTAGCCTCCCGCTGCGGTTTCGCCCAAAAACGTGGCGTTAACGTGGACTTGTAAAACTTGTTTTTGGCCGGCTATAGTCGTCGGCTCAGTAGTGGTCGAGCGCCACGTTTCGGCTCTCGAAACACCATTAGCACCCAAAGCAACAGAAGGGACTTGGGGAATGCATCTCCTGCTTCTAGCGGCCGAAGGCGGACACAGCCAACTCGTCGAGGCTTTCAAGACGAACCCGACCTTCATGGTCTTGAACTTGTGTACGTCCGCAATCGTGCTCACGATCGTGATTGAACGCTTCGCGTTCCAGATGACTCGCTACCGCGTCAACTCGAAGGAGTTTTTCGCGCAGGTGAAAAAGCTGGTCGCAGCGGGCAACATCGACCGCGCCATCAAGCTCTGCGAGGCGGACGACTACCCCATCCTGCAGCTCGTGAAGGCCGGTCTGACTCACGCCAACAAAGGTGAGGCGGAAATCGACGCCTCCTTGAGCGAGAAGCTCTCGGAGCTCAAACCGCAATCGGAGAAGCGCATCGGCGCGCTCTGGTCGCTCGCCAACATCGCGACGCTCATCGGTCTGCTCGGCACCGTGTCCGGTCTGATCGCGACGTTCGGCGCGATCGCGGCTCCGGGCCTGAGCCAGTCCGACAAGCAGCGTATGCTGTCGAACGGCATTGCCGAAGCCATGTACAACACCGCCCTCGGTCTGGGCATCGCGGTGTTCTGCATGATCACGCACATCATCTTGCACACGCGGGCCAAGACGATTCAGCATGACTTGGAGGCCACCATGGAGCGGACCTTCAACATGCTGACCATCTCGAAGACCGGCTGACGCGCAAACCGGCAAAGCAGCATGTCGCTTAGCGTAGCGCAGCGCAGCAAGATCCGCCGTCTGAGTCAGCCCAAGGAGCTTGCTCCGGACGAGGAAGGCGGCGAGCTAAACATCGTCCCCTTCCTCGACATCGTCGTGAACATTCTGATCTTCGTCCTCGCAACGGTGGCGGTCACCTTCACCGCCAGCATCGAGACGAATCCGCCCGCCAGCAAGGGCGCGGGCGTACGTCAGGAGATCGCGTCGGAAGCTCTGAACCTCTCCGTGTTCATCGTGAGTGACGGCTTCTCGCTCAAGGCATCCGGCGGCAACATCGCCCCCGGCTGTCAAGACCGAGGCGCCGGCATCGCGGTCCCGAAGGCGGGCGGAAAGTACGACTTCTCCGCGCTCACGGCGTGCGCGGCGCGCCTCAAAGGGCTCTCGCCCGAGTTCGCGGACGAAACCCAAGCCACCATCACCGCCAATCCGGGCGTGGAGTTCCAAACGGTCATCGCCGTCATGGACGCCCTGCGCAACACACCCACGGGTGACGCCTTGTTCGAAAACATTCAGTTCGGGGTGCCCCGATGAGCCAGGCCGGGTCCGTCGTTCAGTACAAGGCCGAGCTGCGCAAGGCGATCCGCCGAAACGCACACGAGCCGGAGGTGAACTTCCTCAACATCACGGCCATGCTCGACATCATGACCATCATCCTCGTCTTCTTGCTGAAGACGCTGGGTGAGTCGAGCACCTCCGTACCGCAGAGCGACGACCTGCGGTTGCCCGCTTCCATCATGAAGAAGGCGCCGGCTCAGGAGGGCGTGCTCGTCACGGTGAGCAAGACGCAGATCTTGGTCGGCGACGACAAGATCCTCACCTTGCCGGGCCGCGAGTCGTTGGCCCAAGCCGGGGTGGACGCGCGCTTCAAGCGCAGCGGTCCGAACGACCTCTTCATCGTGCCGCTCGGCAACGCTCTCATGTCCGCGCGCAAGACGGACGTAGCCGTCCGTCGCGCCAAGGGCCTGGATCCGTCCTCGTCCGAGGCGATCGTCATCGCCGATAAGGGCACCCCGTACCGGCTGCTGATGGAGGTCCTCTTCACTCTGGGCCAGAGCGAGTACGGCAAGTACCACCTCATGGTCATGCAATCGAAGACGCTCGGCGGCTGATTCGCCGCCTGGCAGAGGCGGCTGCCCAGCCGCGCGCCGCCTCCAGCTAGAGCCAGCCGCAGGAGATGCCGCACGAAGGTGCGGCGTCTGACCGAACCGCGGTAGCCCCCCGCGCCTTTCGGCGAAGCCCCTTGCCCCGCGGCCGAATGGCGTGGTACGACCCGTTCGTCTCATCGAGGCTAACTCCTTCGGGAGTGCCGAGAGCCACCGGTGGCCGTGCCGCCGGGCGCTGCTCCGCGAAGCTTGTGATGGTGGGTCGAGACCGGCGAGGCAACTGAAGCGCGGTCCGCTCACGAAGTCCCTGATTCCGCGGCAGCACGTGTCCAGCAGCGTCGCCGTCATGGCCCGAGGACTCGTGAGGCGAGCCCGAGGCAATGCGGCGCGGAGGCGCGCTGCGTGTCGATGACGGCCTTCGCACCGCATCCCCCGACCCGTGACTCAGCTAGCGCTCCTGCTCGTGTTCGGCCTTCTCGGCTCGCTGCTGTCGTTTGTCTTCGGCCGGCTGGAGCTGAAGCACGGTCTCGTGCCCGCCACGGTCAAGCGGGCGGAGGGCGCGCTGGAGAGGGCTTCCCTATCGCTGCTACGAGCCGCGTCCTGGCGCGCCCTGGGGCTGCTCGCGGTTCCCGCATTGGGCCTCGCGGCCTTCGCGTGGCACGGCGCGGAGGCGAGCCGCATCTCGAGCGGAGGGCGCGCGGCTTTCGTCGTCATCGCGCTGCTCGCAGGTGGGCTGGCGGCGCTGCTGCATGCTCGCGTCGCGCTCTCGTTGGGAGCCCGAGCCGCCTCGGCCTCGGCCTCCGCGCGTGCCCGCGGTAGTGCCCGCACCCTACGCCCCTTACTGCGCGCATCCGTGGCGATCTCGGTGTGCGGCGAAGGACTCGGCCTCCTCGGCTTGGCAGGACTTTTTGCTGGTCTGTACGCGGTCCGCGGCGGCTTTGCCTCGGCCCAGCCAAGCGGCGAGCTCGCGGCGGACATCGCCAAGCTCTTGCCCGCGTTCGCGCTCGGCGCTGGCGTTACCGCGCTTTCTCTCTCGCGCGAGGGCAGCGTGGCCAGCGCGGCGGCGCGAGTCGGCGGAGCTCGCGCGAGCGATCCTTCGTCCGGGCTCGAGAGCGCGGACGCTCGCGATCCGGCGCTGCTGGCTCAGCTGATGGGCCACCTCGTGGGCGAGCTTTTGCCGAGCGCGCTGTCGAGCTTCGCGTGCGGGGTGGTCGCCACCACCTCGGTCGCGCTGCTCGTCGCTTCGGGAGGAGCCGCGGCCGCCCTGGGAAGCCTCGTGCTCGTCGTGCTGGTGCGCGCGTTCGGCGGCGTCGCGTCGGTTTCCGGCGTGCTAGCTGCGCGCGTGACGGACGACGAGCCCGCTACCCGCGCGCTGGTGCGCGGACAAGCCGCGGCTCTCCTCGTCTCGCTCTTTGGGCTCGGCGCAGCGCTCTTCTGGCTGATGCGCGAGCAGTGGAGCGCGTTGTTCTTGGCAGGTGCCGCCGGCATGGTCTCCACGACGCTCGTGGCGCTCGGCGCGAACCTGCCGCTTCGAAGCGGCGAAAGCACCGCGGAAGCCAGCCCGCACGGCGAAGCGAGCTCGATCCTCCGCGGTTTGGGCCGCGGCTTCGCCAGCGCCTGGCCGAGCTTGCTGCTGCCCGCGGTGGCCCTCGCCGTGGTGGAGCACTTCCTGAGCGCTCAAGCTTCCCCGTCGTCCCTGCTCGTCAGCTTCATCGCAGGAGCGCTGTCACTCGCACCGTTCGAGCTCTCGCTACACGGGTTCGGCGTTTTGGCCGAGCACGCGCGCGGCGTGGTCGCGCTGTCGCGCCTGGAGCAAGAGGGCGGCTCTCGCGCGACCAAGTTGGAGGACGCTTCCGCCTTGGGGCGCTCCGCCGGCGGCACGTACGCGTCGCTCTCACTGGGCGCGAGCCTGCTGCTCGGCTTGACTGCTATCGAGGGCACGGCTCCCGCGGGTGGGGCGACACCAGCCGTTGGCGCCAGCGCGCTCGCGGTCGCGGTGGGCATCGCGCTGCTCACGGCGTTTGGTGCTCGCGCCGGGCGGGCGGCCGTCAGCGGGGCGCGTCTCGTGGCGACAGAGGTCGAACGGCAGCGGCGTTCCGCTGCGGTGGACTCGGCGCCCAGCTACAAGGCGAGCGTGGAAGCCTCCCTTTCGGCGGCGCGCTCCGTCTCCGCGATGGAGCTGGCGCTCATGCTGGCGTGCCCCTTCGCTCTCGCGTGGCTTCTTCGGCTGTGCGGCGTCCCGACGGGAAACTCCGTCTTCCCGAGCTTCGGTGTTGCCGCCGCCGCCGCTGGCCTTATCTTTGCGCTCGGCGGCCGCGCGACGCGCGCGCTGCTCAGCGAGACGCGTCCCCGCCTCCGCGGCACCCCTCCTCCCAGCACGCAGGCCGAATCTTTCGGTGACTTGATCGTTCCAGTCGCCGCCAGCGTCGAAGCCCTCGCGCTCGTGCTTGCTCTCACCGTTCTGTGCCTGGCGCCGCTGTTGCGCTAGCCGGGCTGTCACTTCTGAAACGAGGCTACGTTGTCATCACTCGCAGACGCTCTCTCTACCTTGTCCGACCGCGGTCTCCGACGCTTGCTCGGCGCGCGCACCTTTCTGCGCGGTTTGGACTACGAAAAGCGAAAAGTCGTCGATGACGTCAGCTTGAACGAGACTCACGCTCAAGGCCGGGTCAAAGGCTCGGATCCCGAGCCGTACGAGGTGACGATTCGTCTGGGCGGCGAAGGCATCACCTCCAACTGCACCTGCCCGGCGTTTCAGAAGACGAATCAGCATTGCAAGCACGTCGCGGCGCTGCTCATCACGGTCCGAAACCGCGCCCGAGCGCACCTGCCGCGGCGTGAAGCGCAGCCGCAAGCGCAACCTCAGCCGTCGCCTCAGCCTCTCCCCCACCTCGCCAACGGTGGCGGTGGCGGTGGCGGTGGCGGCGGTAGTGGCGGGAATCTCAATGGTGCAGACGCCGGCAAAGGCGGCCGGAGGCGCGATCGCCGGCGCCGGGGAGGCCAGCCCACGCCGGTTCAGGCTCCAGGCG
>SECP01000051.1 GCA_004193285.1 Myxococcales bacterium
CGCATGGCGTCACCCGGAGCCACGCACCGCGCCAGCGCGTATCGCGTGACCAAGCGGCGCTGCCAAAAGCGGAAAACCAAACCCGCGCCAGCGCGGTAGTCACCCAGCGCCACGCGCACGGCATCACCCGGAGCCACGCACGCGCCAGCGCGTATCGCGTGGCCAAGCGGCGCTGCCGCAGCGGAAAACCAACCCGCGCCAGCGAGGCACGTCTCCGAAGTGCCAGCCACCGTACCTGCGAGCTTGAGCGCAGCCGACCCGCGCCAGCGCGGTAGTCACCCAGCGCCACGCGCGCGGTAGTCACCCGGCGCCACGCACCGCGCCTGCGCATATCGCGTGACCAAGCGGCGCTGCCGCAGCGGAAAACCAAACTCGCGCCAGCGCGGTAGTCACCCAGCGCCACGCGCGCGGCATCACCCGGAGCCACACACCGCGCCTGCGCATATCGCGCTACCAAGCGGCGCTGCCGCAGCGGAAAACCAACCCCCGCCACCGCGGTGATCACCCTGCGCCACGCCCATGGCGTCGACGGAGCCACGCACCGCGCCAGCGCATATCGCGCGACCAAGCGGCGCTGCCGCAGCGGAAAATCAACCCCCGCCAGCGCGGTAGTCACCCGGCGCCACGCGCATGGCATCACCCGGAGCCACGCACCGCGCCTGCGCATATCGCGCGACCAAGCGGCGCTGCCAAAGCGGAAAACCAACCCGCGCCAGCGCGGTAGTCACCCAGCGCCACGCGCACGGCATCACCCGGAGCCACGCACCGCGCCAGCGCGTCGCGCGACCAAGCGGCGCTGCCGCAGCGGAAAACCAAACCCGCGCCAGCGCGGTACTCTCCGAAGTGCCCGCCACCGTACCTGCAAGAGAACACGGCCGGTACCGACCCGCGCCAGCGCGTAGCGCTCGCGATGCTGAGCGCAGCCGACCCGCGCCAGCGCGGTAGTCACCCAGCGCCACGCGCATGGCATCACCCGGAGCCACGCATCGCGCCAGCGCGTATCGCGCGAGCACCGCGCCGCTGCCACAGCGGAAAACCAAACCCGCGCCAGTGCCCCACCTCTCCGAAGTGTCCGCCACCGTACCTGCGAGCTTGAGCGCAGCCGACCCGCGCCAGCGCGGTAGTCACCCGGCGCCATGCGCATGGCATCACCCAGACCCACGCACCGCGCCAGCGCGTCGCGCGTCGCCAAGCGGCGCTGCCGCAGCGGAAAACCAACCCGCGCCAGCGCGGTACCTAGCGGCCGCATCGATCCGCGCCAGTGCCCCACCTCTCCGAAGTGCCCGCCACCGTACCGGCGAGCTTGAGCGCAGCCGACCCGCGCCAGCGCGGTAGTCACCCTGCGCCACGCGCACGGCATCACCCGGAGCCACGCACCGCGCCAGCGCGTATGGACCGCTCGGATAACGTGGTCATTGGTTTTCTCAACGATTGGTCGATTTAAGTAGACGGCTTTTTCTTACAGACCCGGGCGGCGGACGCGCCCCGCACCCTATTCCCTTCTTAATCGCGCCAGGTTCGGCGCTATTCGCTCCAAAGGCGCGCGACACTTTGCAACTCGAAGCATGCGACTAAACGCGCTCAGCAAGGCTCACCGGAAGGAGAAATTCGGAGGTGTAGTCTGCTCGCATGGCTGAAGCAGCTCGCGTCGCCGACGACATCACGCCGCTCGCAGAAACAACTGGCGGCCGGCTCCACACGCTCTCCGACCAAGATCTGCTCGCGAGCACGAGACGACTGGTCGGGGCTTGCAATCAGATCCTCGCGGAGCTCCTTGCTCATCTGGCCGAAGTCGAAGCGCGCGGCGTTCACCGCCTTCGACTCTGCACGAGCTTGTACGCCTACTGCATCTACGAGCTCCGTTTTTCAGAGGATGCCGCATTCCGCCGCGTCAGCGCCGCCCGCCTCTTGCAGAAATTTCCCTGCCTCTACGACGCGATTGCGAGTGGCGAGGTGCACCTCACCGGTCTCTTGCAGATTGGGCCTCACTTGACTCCACAGAACGTTTCGGAGGTGTTGGTGCGCGCCAAGCACCGCACGAAAAAGGAGATCGCCAAGCTGGTCCGCGAGCTCCAGCCACTGCCGGACGTGCCCGCCAGCATCGAGCCCTTGGGGCCAGTGCTGCTCGCGCCGGTGAAGCTGCGCAATCCTACTTGGAGCGAGTACCTTCATGGGCTGAGCCCAGTGAACCACTTGCTACCCGGCGAGCGGCCGCGAGACTGGATGGCGAGCACGCCTTTTTCGCTCCTTCCGCCGTCAAAGGTTGCGAACGCATCCACCACCCCGAGCGGCGCCGTCGTTACACCCGGCCCGCCAAGCACCAAAGCGGCATCCACGAATCCGAATCCGAACCCGAACGCGACCGAAGAAGTCAGCGGCTCCAGAGGTGCGCAGATGGATGACCGTACTCCGCTTTCATCCGCAGCGGACGAGCACGATGCCAGTACGAATGAAGCCTCAGCCGCGGAGGACGGCCGGCACGAAGTCGAACCGCCGGTCGCTCCGCAGCGCTATGCCGTGCAGTTCACGGCTAGCCAAGCTTATGTCGATCTGGTCGCGCGCGCACAGGCGCTCCTCTCCCCCGGCTCGCAACTCGAGCTCGCGGAGCTTCATCTCCGCGCCATGGCGTTACTAGTAGCCGAGCTGGAGCGGAAGAAATTCGCGACGACGGCGCGTCACGCACCTGCATCACGCACCTCGCCGCGTGCCAACAAACACATATCGCCGCAAGCTCGAGCCGGAAGCGGAAGCGGAAGCGGAAGCGGAAGCGGAAGCGGAAGCGGAAGCGGAAGCGGAAGCGGAAGCGGAAGCGGAAGCGGAAGCGGAAGCGGAAGCGGAAGCGGAAGCGGAAGCCTCGGTGTTGCCACAGGCAGCCAGCAAGTGGAGCCCACCGAACCGGCGCAAAACACCCTCCACTCTGACACTCTCCATTCTGACACCCTCCACTCTGACACTCTCCACTCTGACACTCTCCACTCTGACACCCTCCACTCTGTCGATACTCTCGAGTCTTTTGACAGCCACGCCTCTGCCGACGAGCGCGACTCCGCGGACGAACACCACACCTCGCAAACAGCACCCCAGGGGCAAGGAAGCCTTCGGCGGCGCAGTCGCTACATCCCGGCTGCCGTAAGACGCGCCGTGTTCGAACGAGACGGATTGCGCTGCACGCACGTCGACGAGAACAACGAGCGCTGTCGCGAGACCCATCGCTTGGAATTTCATCATGTGCGGGCGTTCGCAAGAAACGGCGAGCACACCGTGGAAAACGTGAAGCTACTCTGCAGAGCGCACAACGACCTCGCCGCCGAAAAGGACTTCGGCACGGATAAGGTCCGCGCGGCCAAGGAACAATCGCGGCACGAGGCGCTCACCCGACAGGCGCGGCGTAAAACATAGCCGTCGCGTGCGGAGCAACACCACGCTCCGCGAAGCCGCACACGCGTGATTCAGCCCCGGCAACTCGGGCGGAGAGGGGCTGCACAACCGCAGCTCCCTTGCAGAAGCTGACGGGGCGGCACCTGGTACCAGTGAGCGGCGTCACGCTCCACGAAGGTTTACGACTTCGGCCGGTTTCGAAGTCGCAAGCCCCCTGCTCCGCCGCTCGAAGCAACTCGGGAGCGACGGGCTGCACGAGCGCGCGTCGCTCGCAGATGCTCGCCGCCAGCAGCGGGGAACACCGAGCCGGCCCACGCTTTCGAAGCCTCACGCGCTGGCGCGGCACCGTGCCGGCTCAAGCACATGGCCAAGCGCGGCCGACGCTCAGCAACCCTGAGGGGCGCACCCAGTGCACACGCTCCGCGAAGCCGCACACGCCTGTTCAGCCCCGGCAACTCGGGGAGTGAGGGGCTGCACAACCGCAGCTCCCTTGCAGAAGCTCACGGGGCGGCACCAGGTACCAGTGAGCGGCGGCACGCTCCACGAAGGTTCACGACTTCGGCCGGTTTCGAAGTCGCAAGCCCCTGCTCCGCCGCTCGAAGCAACTCGGGAGCGACGGGCTGCACGAGCGTGCGTCGCTCGCAGATGCTCGCCGCCAGCAGCTGGGACCCACGAGCCGGGCCACGCTTTCGAAGCCTCACGCGCTGGCGCGGCACCGTGCCGGCTCGAAAACATGGCCAAGCGCGGCCGACGCTCCGCAACCCTGAGGGGCGCACCCCAGTGCACACGCTCCGCGAAACCTCACGGGCCTGTTCAGCCCCGGCAACTCGGGGGAAGAGGGGCTGCGAAACCGCAGCTCCCTTGCAGAAGCTGACGGCCGGCACCTGGTACCAGTGAGCGGCGTCACGCTCCACGAAGCCTCACGCGCCTGCTTCGGCATCGGGAGCGACTCGGAACTGTTGGGCTGCACGAATGCGCTTCACTCGCAGAAGCCTTGCGGTTGGCCGCAGGAGCCGTGAAGCCGCGCCTCGCTTTCGAATCCGCACGCGCTGCGCCGACACCTTGCCGGCTCGGGAGCAATCGGCTGCCCCACGGGCTACGTTGCAGAAGCACGGCCCACGGTCGGCAACCTTGATCGCACCAACTGCACACGCCTTTGAGATCCGCCCGCGCCTACTGAGGCCCGCGGCAATTCGGCAGCGAAGGTGGGGCTGCACAACCGCAGCTCCCTTGCAGAAGCTGACGGGGCGGCACCTGGTACCAGTGAGCGGCGTCACGCTCCACGAAGCCTCACGCGCCTGCTTCGGCACCGGCACCGGGAGCGACTCGGAACTGTTGGGCTGCACGAATGCGCTTCACTCGCAGAAGCCTTGCGGTTGGCAGCAGGAGCCGGGAAGCCACGCCTCGCTTTCGAATCCGCACGCGCTGCGCCGACACCTTGCCGGCTCGGGAGCAATCGGCTGCTCCACGGGCTACGTTGCAGAAGCACGGCCGAGCCGGCCCGCCAGCAATCCCTCGCTTTCGAATCCGCACGCGCTGCGCCGACACCTCGGTCGAGGCGACGGGCGCGGCACGAAAAGCGCGTCGGGCGGAGAGAACCAAATGGAAACGGCGGTCGTGCCGGAGCGCGACCGCCGTCGTTGGCCAAGCCCGAGCCCTGGGAGGCGTGGGCGGCGTGGGCGGCGATGCTCAGCCGAAGCGCTGGCTGATCGCGTCCACCACCTTGTCGAAGCTGGGGGGGAGCAAGACGGGCGGGTTCTTGAGCTTGCCCGTGACGCCGGGGACCGAGCCTTCGTGGTATTTGACCTTGAACTCGGTGAATTTGAGGCCGTTGGCGGTGGAGACGCACACGACGCGCTCGCCCTTTTTGATGACGTTGCGGTTGACGAGCTTCTCCAGCACCGCGAGGCCGACGGCGGTGTGGGGGCAGGTGTACATGCCGGTGCGGTCCGCGCGGGCGGCGGCTTCGCACAGCTCCTCTTCGCTGGCCTGCTCGACGATGCCGTTGAGCTCTTCTAGCGCGAGGATGGCGCGCGGCGCGCTCACCGGGTTGCCGATCTGAATGGCGGTAGCTTGGGTGGGCTTGGCCTGAATGGGAGTGACGGTGCGCTTGCCCTCGCTCCACGCGCGGTAGAGCGGGTTGGCGTTTTCGGCCTGCGCGACGACGAGCCGCGGGTACTTCGTGATCACGCCCAGCTCGCGCATGAGCTTGAACCCGGCGTGCAGGGCGGAGGCGTTGCCGAGGTTGCCGCTCGGAAGAATGACCCAGTCCGGCACCTGCCAATCGAACTGCTGCACGATCTCCATCGCGACCGTCTTTTGGCCCTCGAGGCGCAGCGGATTCATGGAGTTGGCGAGGTAGACGAGCCCTTCCGCCGCCAAGCGCTGCACGATCTCCATGCAGCCGTCGAAATCGGTATCCAGGCCCAGCACCATCGCGCCGTGGGCGATGGGCTGAACGAGCTGCGCGGTCGAGATTTTATTGTGCGGGAGCAACACCACGACCGGCAAGCCTGCCGCCGCGCCGTACGCAGCGAGGGCGGCGCTGGTGTCGCCGGTGGAGGCGCAGGCGATCGCTTTGACCTTGAGGCCCTCTTGGATCGCCATGCGCACCACGCTCACGAGCACGGTCATGCCGAGGTCTTTGAAGGAGCCGCTGTGGCTGTTGCCGCACAGCTTGACCCAGAGGTCCGGGATGCCGAGCTCTTTGCCGTAGCGATCGGCCCAGAAGAGGTTGGTACCGCCTTCGTACATGGAGACGATCATCTCGTCCGGCACTTGCGGCATCACCCACTCGCGCTTGCCCCATACCCCCGAGCCGTACGGCCAGACGTTCTGGCGGTAGCGATCGTCGAAAAGCTTCATCCATGCCGCGCCGCTGCGGTCCTTGAGGGCGTGCGTATCGTGCACGACTTGCAGCAAGCCCTGGCACTTGGGGCAGCGGTAGATGGGCCGGGTAACGGGCCACGAGCCTTCACAACCGGCGAAGCAACGAAACTCTGAGGAGTACGGCACGGGCGGCGTTATAGCACCGGTCGAGGCCTGCGTTGCCGGGCGAGAATCGGGCCGCGCCGGGCCGGTTTTGCGGGATTGTCGGCGACTTCCGCCGGTGTTAGCCCTGCCCCGACTCATGCCGGAGCCCCCCGAAAGCGAGCACCCCTTCGCGCTGGTGCTCGAGCCGGCCGAAGCGGCCGCGCGCCGCATCGGCGGCCTGCCCCTAGCGCTGCGCCTGAGCCTGGACGCCCAAGCGGCCGGGGCCGGCTGCGTCGTCGTACCGGAGTCGGACGCCGCGCTGCGGGCACTGCTCCACGACGCGCGACTGCGCATCCCGGTAGTGTCGGTGGTGCCCCCGGGCTCCCCGCGGCTCGTCGCCCCCGCCAACCTGCTCGCGCACCGCGCCACGCTCCGCGAGCTCGCGCAGGGGCTGCCGCGAGGCGCCGCCATCGAGGTGCGCAGCGCGTCCTCGCCGCCAAACGTGCCGTACGCGTTCGCGCCGTTGCGGGTCGACTCGGATCAGGCAGCCGCCGCCGGCGAGCGCGCGCTCTTTCATTCACTCCGAAAGCCGCAGGACGGTTGGACCTCGCGCCACCTCAACCGCTACATTTCGCTATTCTTTTCGCGCTTTCTCGTGAGGACGCCGCTGCGCCCCAATCAGGTGTCGGTCGCGATTTTGGGGATCGGAGTCGCCGGCGCGATCGCGGCCGCGCAAGGGACCTACGGCTCGCTCGCGCTCGGCGCGTTCCTGTTTCAGGCGCAAAGCGTGCTGGATGGGTGCGACGGGGAGATGAGCCGCGTCTCGCATCGTGGCTCGCGCATGGGCGAGTGGCTGGACACCATCGGCGACGACCTGACGAACTACGGCTTCTTTGGCGGGGCCGGGCTCGGCTTGTATCGCGCCACCGGCCAAGAGCTGTACCTGCTCGCAGGGGCCATTTGCGTCACGTGCGGGGTGATCGCCAGCGGCCTGGAGTACCGCTACTTGATCAAGATTGGCTCGGGAGATTTGCTGAAATACCCGTTGAGCCAGGCCAGCAGCGGGGGCGGGAAACTGGCGTTTTTGGCCCCTCTTTTCAAGCGCGACACCTTCGTGCTGCTCACGCTCGTGGCCGCGCTGGTGGGCGCGCTCGGACCGATGCTCTGCGTCTTCTCTCTCGCCGCGATCGGCATCCTATTTTCGGTGTTGAAGACGGAGCTCAGGCTCGCCCGCGAGGCGCGCGCTCAGGCCGGGTGATCGAGTGCGCTTCCGGCAAGTCGGGCGGTGCCTGCTAGCGCTCCTCGGGGCGAGCCGAGCGGCGCTCGCGGCGTTGCCGCCGGAGGGTGAGTCCATCCTCACCAACGACTATGGCATCGACCTCTATCAAGGGGCCGTGCTGTCCGCGAACCGAGTCATCGGTTTGGGCGGCGCGTTCGTAGCCATCGCGGATGGCACGGAAGGGCAAGCCATCAACCCCGCTGCGACCGCTGCGCGCACTCCCTACTCGTACGGGCACTTCGACTACGACATGGGCGTCGGGCTCACGTTTCCTTCTGGCATCAAGAACACCGATTTTTGGAACTCCGGTAGTCGCACGGAGCTGCCCAAGACCGAGGGACTGAATTTCTTGTTCCTGAACTTGGCGCTGCAGCTGCAGTTCGGGCGTTGGGGGCTCGGGCTCTCTACCGACTTCCAGCAGTACTCGCTGAGCCGCGGCGTGGTGCCGATGGCCGGGACGGAGAAAGACCGCCTGCTCGGGCGCATCGCCATCGGCAACCTGCAGATCGCCCACTCGTTTTTGGACGGCCAGCTGCTCCTCGGGGTGGGGCTGCGCACCACCGGCTTATCGGTCACCAAGGAGACGGGGACCTTGCTCGGGAGCCAGGAGCTCTTCTCCACCGTCGGCACCGGCTTCGTGACGGGCTTCATTTGGCGCCCCACCGACTGGCAGGTGCGAGTCGGCGGGGCTTACCGCGCCGGCTTCGACACGCGCGCCTCACCGGAGAGCACCTTCGTGCTGTACGAGGACGACCTCGCCAACCGCCTGTACTTGCCGTCACGGGTGACCCTGCCGTGGGACGCGAACCTAGGCTTCGCTGCGCAGCTGGGACCGCGACCGCTCAACCCGCGGTGGGTGGACCCCTCCACGGTGCTGGAGCCCATGCGGCGCTACCTGGAGTGGCGAACCCACGAGCGAGAGCGCCGGCTCCGTCAGGCCGAGATAGCGCTGTCCCCTTTCGAAACGGAGCGAGAGCGCCGGCGGCGCGTGCGAAAGCTCCGGGCCGAGCTCCGGGCCGAGGAAGATCTCGACGACACGGAGCGAGCGAGAGTAGAAAAGGACCTGGTGCGTCGCCTGCGCGAGCGGTACCACGCCCAGGCGCGCTTCTTCGTGCTCGTCACCACGTCGCTCATGATTTCCGGCACCGTCAACAACGCCGTCGGCATCGAATCGATGTTGGACAGAACCGTGCAGCGCTCCGGCGGGCAGCTCAGCCTCTCCCCTCACCTGGGGCTGGAGACGGAGCTTTGGCCGAACTGGCTAAAAATCCGCGGTGGCACGTACCTCGAGCCTTCGCGCTTCGAGAGTAACCAGAAGGGCTCGCGTCTTCACGCCACGTTCGGGTTCGACCAAAAAGTCTTCGCGTGGGACGTGTTCGGAGCTTGGCCCCCCGACGCGGAGTGGCGCATCGGCGGCTCGATCGACGCGAGCCGTAGCTACCTCGCCTGGGGTATCTCGATTGGGATGTGGCATTGAGGCGCGCGCTCTACGTCGCTTGCCTGCTACTCGGCGCCTGCTCGAAGCCGGAGGAGAAGCCGCGCCGCACCGAGCCGTGGCCGGCGCAGCCGAGCGCGAGTAGCTCGGCCGGGACCGTAGTCGCCGGGCCCAAGCGCTTTCGGTTCTCGCCCGACAGCAAAGTGCGCTTCAGCTCGAGCGGCAAGAAGGGCAAAGTGTCGGGCCGCTTCGCGATCTCGCAGGGCGCTCTGGAGCTGGATCCTCGCGAGCCCAAGAACACGCACGCCAGCTTGGACGTAGATCTCACGACGCTCACCATCGAGACGGACGTGCCGCCGGGCCTCGAGCTCGGAGGCGCCGCGAACGTCATCGGCTTGCAGTGGCTGGAGCTCGGAGCCGAGGTACCGGCGGAGCGTCGCGAATCGTTCAAGACTGCCCGCTTCGAGCTGACCAGCCTGGAGGGGCCGAGCCCGGCGGAGCTCGCCGCGCGGCGACGCACCGGCTTCACGCGGGTCATGGCCGTCGGCACGCTGCTCCTGCACGGGTTTCGCGCGCCGGTGCACGCGGAGCTGCTCATCGCCGGAGGCGGCTCCGAGCGGCTGTCGATCCGCACCGCGCGCCCCTTCGTAGTAGTGCTCGGCACGCATGATCTCACCGCGCGCAGCCCTTCCGGAATAGCGGATGCGCGCGGGGCGGCGCGCGCGGCGGACTGGGTGGGCAAAAGCGTGAGCGTCGAGCTGGACCTATTCGCGGAGCTCGAAGCGCCCCTCAAGTAGTCGTTTTGGCTCTTCTTTTTCGGTTTTATCGAAAATTTTGAAACCCCGCGGCCTGGCTCCCGTACGGCCTGTACCCGTTCGGCCAACGCCGAGGGCTAGACTGTCGGGGCCTCCGCCCCATTTCCAGAAACTGTAAGGAACTCTCCAAAGATGTCGCACCAGCTCAGCTACACCTCGATATTCGCAACGCTCGCTACCCTGGGCGCGGTCGCCTGTGGCGGCTCCGCCCCCGCGGCGGAGAGCCCGGTGGAGGCCAAAGAGGTCCCGGCCGCGACGGCCACGGAAGCGGCCCCGGCTGACGTCGCCGCAGATGCTTCCAGCCCGTCGGCAGCTGCCGACGCGCCTGCCGCGCCGCCCGCTGCCGACGCACCAGCCGCCGCCGCGCCGATGGCGCCCGCCGCGGGCGAGGCGCCCAAGCCCGCCGCCGCGAAGCCGGCTGCGAAGAAGAAGGCGGCTGGCGCCAAAGCCGGCTGCGGCGCTGGCACCTGCGGCTGAGGGACATGGCGGAGCCCGAGTCGTCTTCCCCCTCGCCGCGGTCGCTCGGTGGGGTCGGCCTCGGGCTCCGATGGGATTTCCTCGAAGAGGTAGTGAATGGGCCCTCGCTGCTGCCCATCGATTTCTTCGAGGTCTCTCCCGAAAACTACATGCGACGCGGCGGCTACTACCCCGCCCAGCTGGAGAAGCTGCGCGAGCGCTACCCGCTCGTCACGCACGGCCTCACCCTCTCGATCGGCGCGGACGAAGCGCCGGACGGTGAGTACCTGCGCGAGCTGCGCGCCGAGGTCGCGCGCACCGGCTCGCCGCTGCACAGTGACCACCTTTGCTTTTCTTCGGTGGGACCGCGCAGCTTGCACGAGCTTTTGCCGCTCCAGCACAGCCGGCGCAACGTGGCGCGCGTGGCGGATCGGGCGCGCCGGATGAGGGACGCGCTCGGCGTACCGTTCGCGCTCGAGAACATCACGTACTACGCGCACCCCGGGCGCGCGGAGCTCTCCGAGCTGGATTTTCTGTCCTCGGTGCTGGAGGCGAGCGACGCGGGGCTCCTGCTGGACGTGAACAACGTTTACGTGAACGCGCTGAATCACGGCACGGATCCGGCTCAGCTCATCCGCGAGCTGGACCCGAGCCGGGTCGTGGAAATCCACGTCGCGGGGCACACCCGAAAGCCTTCCGGCCTGGTGCTGGACACTCACGGCGCGCCCGTCGCCGATCCAGTACTGGAGCTGCTGGAGCTCGCGCTGCGCAGGACCGGCCCGAAGCCGGTTCTCCTCGAGCGCGACAACGACGTCCCCCCCCTTTCGGAGCTCCTGCGAGAGCTCGCCGTGCTGCGCAGCGTTTATGATCGGGCCGTCGGGAGCGTGAATGTCGGGAGTTGAGCGCGTGCTCGCCGAGCTGACGCTGGGCCCCCCGCTGAGCGCCGCCTCGGTCGCCGCGCTGTGCCGCGAGCACGGCGTCTCCGCCGCAGACGCCGCCGCCCTCGCCGAGAGCTTGCCTCGGCTCGAAATTTATCGCGACCTGGTGCGCGGCAATTTGCTGGAAGCGCTCCGACTGTCGATCCCGCGCAGCATTGCCCGGCTCGGAGCGCCATTCGAAGAATATTTCGATCGGTTCCTCGCCGAACGAGGCCCGCGCACGCACTACCTGCGAGACGTCACGACGGAGCTGCTGGATTTTTGCGCGCCGCGCTGGGAGGCAGACCCGCGCGTCCCTCCGTTTTTGATGGAGCTGGCCCGCCACGAAGCGCTGCACATCCAAGTTTCCGCCATGCCGACGCCGCCGGTTGGCCACGTCCCGTCTGCGCTCTCGCTGCATCGAGGGGTGATGCTCTCGGCCGCGCTGCGCTTGGTCCAGTACCGCTACGCCGTGCACGAGCTGCCAGAAGACGAAGCGGATCGCTCGGCGCCGGAGTTGCGCTCGGTGTCACTCCTCGTTTATCGCAGCCCCGAGCACGACGTGCGCTACCTCGAGCTCTCGAGGCTGGCGAGCGGCATCCTCGAACGCCTGCAGGCGGGCGACACGCTGGGCGACGCCGTTCGAGGCGCAGCCGCCGCGGAAGGCGCCGCGCTTACGGAAACGGTTCTATCCGGAGCCGCTCAGCTCCTCGCGGATCTCGCGGACCGAGGCGTGGTGTGGGGACCTGCGGCCGACTCCGGCTAAATGGCCAGGCGCCGGACCGGATTTGTGAAACCCAGTTGCCCTGAACGCTCGTAATCTACGACGCTACCCACCCAAGGTCCCATGAGCCCGAGAGACCCGCTTGGCATCGCCGGCCAAACCATCGTCGACAAGTACCGGATTGAAAAGCTCGTCGGCGAGGGCGGCTTCGCGGTCGTCTACCGCGCGATGCACACGATCTGGAACAAGCCGGTCGCGATCAAGTTCTTCAACGGCCTGTCCAGCGCGCCCATGGATCAGCGCGACCAGTTCCGCGACGCCTTCATTCAAGAAGGCGCGCTGCTCACGGAGCTGAGCAGCCAAACCGCGGGGATCGTCCAGGCGCGCGACGTGGGAGAGTACACCACGCCGAACGGCCAGTGGATGCCGTACATGGTGCTGGAGTGGCTCGAGGGCAAAGCTCTCGACGAGCTGCTCGAGACGGAGCGCACGGCGGGGCTGCCCCCTTGGAGCTTGCCCGAGCTCGTACACGTGCTCGGACAAGCCGCCAGCGCGCTGGACGTCGCGCACGGCAAAGGGATCGCGCATCGAGACATCAAGCCGGCCAACCTGTTCGTGCTGGGCGAACAGGCGCGCTCCGGTCAAGCCACGGTCAAGGTGCTGGACTTCGGCGTCGCGAAGATGATGTCCGACAACACGCAGCTCAAAGCGGCGCTGGCAAAGACCGGGATGGGCATCACGTCTTTCACGCCGCAGTACGGCGCCCCGGAACAGTTCAACCGCAGCTACGGCGCGACTGGTCCGTGGACGGACGTGTACGCGCTCGCGCTCGTCGCGGTGGAGATGCTCACCGGCAAGAACGCGTTGGACGGCGATGACTTGATTCAGCTCGCCTTCGCCTCGGGCAACCCCGAAAAGCGCCCTACGCCGCGCGCGCTGGGCGCCGCGGTCTCGGATCCAGTGGAGCGCGTGTTCCAGCGCGCCCTCGCGGTGCGTCCGGAAGATCGCTACTCGCGCGCCCGCGAGTTCTGGAAGGACCTGGAGAGCGCGGCTGCCGGCTCGTTCTCGGACACGGTGCTGCACCCGGGCGAGGTTCAGCCCGCGAGGTCCCCCGCGACCGAGCCCGCCGCGCGGCTCGGCAGTGGGCTGGGTGCGGGCAGCACGAACACGAGCTCCCCCTCGACCGTCACGACCACCGGAGTCAAAAGCAAGAGTAGCCTCGGTGCGGTGGTCGGGGTGGTGGGCGGCGTCGTCGCGCTCGGCGTCGTCGCGTTCCTCCTGCTCGGCCGCAAGGATTCGAGCGGAGCGCACGTGGAACCGGAGAAGGCGCCCCCGGCGGCCGCACCGCTCCCCAGCGCGGCCGCCGCGGCCAGCAGCAGCGCTGCCAAAGCGCCGAGCTGCCCGGAAGGTATGGTGCTCATCCCCGCCGGACAGTTCTTCATGGGGTCAGACTCCAAGGACGCGAACCCCAACCAGAAACCGAGTCACAACGTTTCCCTCGGCGGCTTCTGCATGGACCTCTACGAAGTGACGGCGAAGCAGTACCGCGAATGCTCGGACGTAGGTAAGTGCCGTCGCGCGACGCCGGAGGTGGAGTGGGAAAAGATCACCCCCGCCGACAAGAAGGTCTATTCGGGCCTCTGCACCATCTCGAGCTCGGAGAAGAGCGACCATCCCATCAACTGCATCGACTGGGAGATGGCGAGCACGTACTGCCAGAACAACGACCGGCGCCTGCCGACCGAGGCGGAGTGGGAGTACGCCACGAGGGGTCCAGACGGGCGCGTCTACCCCTGGGGTGACGAAGCCCCGACCGCGCAGCACCTGAACGCCTGCGGCACGGAATGCCTCGCCTGGGCGAAAGAAAACAAGGTATCGCAGCAGTTTCCTGGCGCTCTCTATGAAGCGGACGACGGCTTTGCGACCACCGCGCCGGTGGGAAAGTTTCCGGCCGGCCGCTCGCGCTTCGGCCCGTACGACGTCGTGGGCAACGTCTGGGAGTGGGTCGCGGACTGGCAGGGTCCGTACCAAGCGGGAAACCAGAAAGACCCCGCCGGGCCCGACAGCGGCGAAAAACGCGTGATCCGTGGCGGGTCCTGGAACGGGAGCTACCCGGAATGGTTGCACCCCTCCTTCCGGTTCGCGGCCGACCCCAAGTTCCGGAGTCATGGGGTCGGTTTTCGCTGCGCCCGCTCGCTCTGAGCTCGGGCGCGGCAGCGCCTAGACGGAAAGGCGTCGCTGTCGCTACTCTAAGGACAAACGCGCCTGCTCCAGCACCCTCTTCACACCGAGATCGAAGCACGGCTCAACGCCGGCTCCTTCGAGGAAGCTCAACGCCTGCTCGCGCAGCTCGGCGTCGGGCAAGAGCACGTTCACGCGAGCACCTACTTTGCGACGCGCATCCTGTACCAGCGGGGCAAGCTGGACCTTTCGGGTGTGGTCGCTCGCCTCGGGGAGCTCGTGCGTGCTTGTCCGGACTTTGCAGAAGCTCAGGCCATGCTGGACGCCGCTCGCCGCGGCACGCTTCGCCCCGATCGTCAGGGCTTCAATCAGGCCACCGTCCCGCCGGTGCCAGAAGCGACGGAGGCGGACGACGACGGCGATCGGCTGACCGAGCCCGGCCATGTACCGGCGAGCGCTCCGCACTGGGAAGCGCGATTGAAGACCCCGGTCGCGCCGGGTGCAGGCGGTATCCCGCGCGCTCCTCTCCTCCCCCGCTTCACCCCGCGCGACGACTTCGCGCCCAGCTACGCGCCGCCAGCCGAGACGCCGCTGGCAGGGCCCGCGCTCGACTTGGATTTGACTCCTGCGCCCGAAAGTCCGCGGAACGACACGGTGTCGGCGCCGCCGCCGAGCAGCAGCAACGCGCACCATGCTCGCCTGCCGGTCGACCTGGGCACGCTGGAGAGCGTGGAGGTTCCGAACCCGGGCGCGCGCAACACCGCGCCCTCACCTGGCGTGGTTGGGCCAGGCAGCGGCGCACCGCCGAGCGGCTTCGCGATCGTCAACTGGCTCGCGGAAAAAGACTTCGAGCGAGCGCTGCAAGCCGTTCAGCGGCTGGGCGCCGACAGCAGCCCCGAGCTCTCGCTACTGGAAGTGCGAGCGCTCGTAGGCCTGGGTCGCAAAGCGGCGGCGCGGAGGTCCCTCGAACGGCTCTGCCGCGCGCCGCTGCTCGAGCCGGAAGTTCGGGCCGCCGTCGCGCGCTTGCTCGTGGAGCTCGGTGATCTGGATCGCGCCGAAGCGCAGGCGAGGCGCGCGCGCGCAGAAGATCCGCGCTCGGAGCTGGTCCGCCTCTCTCTCGCTTGGGCCATCGCCCGCCGCGACGCCTGGCTCCCCGCGCCCCGGGCCGCGGCCGAGCTCGCCGAGCTCGTAGGCGACCTCACCCCCGAGTCGAGCCCACTGCCGGTGCTGGCGCACACGCTGAGCGCTTTGGTGCAGGTCGGGTCTTCACTCGAAGCCGCGCGTCGCACCGCACAAGCCGCGCTGGCGCTCGAGGAGGACGCTCAAGACGCGCTCGCCGTCGCGGCCATCGTCGCCCAGAAGCAGCGCCGCAGCGCCGACGCCAAGCGGCTGCATCGCCGGCTGCTGGACCTCGATCATCACGCTGCGGAAGAGCTCTCCGCCTCACTCGCGACCTTGGAGGAGGGTGACGCGCCCCGCGGCGCGCCCTCGCCGGCGAGCCGAGCGCCGGCGCCGGCTCCGCATTCGCGTGCGCCGGTGCCCCTGGGGCGGTCCCCGTGGGAGGAGCGCGAGCAACGTCTCGCTCTCGGCGACGGTAAGGCGGCCTTGTTCGAGTTCGAGCAGGGGCTGGCCCGGAAGCTGGAAGCGCTCCCGGCGCGCTCGGGCCCGAACGAGCTGTCGACCGCGGCCATGATCACCGCGCGCTACCTCACGGAGGCGCCGGTTTCTCGTCACTTCGCGCCGTTCGATCTCTCGCTGTTCAGCATCTCGCGCCTGGACGTCGCGCTGGGGCTTCTCTACCGCGGCGGCGTGGGGCCACGCACGGAGCTACGTACCCGTGTGCTGCTGGGCCTCGGCGCATACAGCGGCGAGTGTCTGCGCCAGGCCTACGCCGGCGAGTGGCTCGGCGGCGCCGTGGATTTGCTCAGGTTGCACGTGGAAGGGCAAGGGCTGTGCTTCTCCCCCTTTCGAGACATGAACGCGCGCCTGCAGTCCGCGCAGCCGCTCGAGGTGGCCGAAACGCCGGTGCCTCATCCCGGCGCGGAGCCGCTCGGGCAGCGCGTGTCGCTCTCGCTCTCGCCTCCCACTCCGTGGGATCCCGAGCCGTGGCCCGACGTGAGCCGGCTGCCGGAGCTCGGTGGGCGGCTGCGCGAGTCCCCGGTCGGCCTGTACTGCGCGGGGGTGGAGGTGCCGCTGGATTTGTCGTTCGCCTCGCTGCGCAGCTTGGACCGCTACGTCACGTTGCTCGCCCCGCCCTTAGCGCCTTCGGATCCAGAAGCCGGGTGGGTGCGACGCGCAGCGATCTTGGTTGGAGCCTACGTGGGCGAGGTGCTGCGGGCCACTCGCGGCGGTGAGTGGCAAGCCGTTCGTAGCGACCCGCGCGGCGAAGCCTACCGGGTCGCGCTACCCGGCGGCATCACGGCACTGCCCATCGCCTCGGCCTTCGAGCGGCTCTCGGGGCGCAAGCTGGAGCAGCCGTCGGACTACGCCCGGCGCGTCATTGGCTAGCCACGCGCGCTAGGGGGTGATGTGCACCAGCGTGCCGCCCCGCAGGCTCATGGCGGCGTGCCATGTCTGCGGTACCGGCGGGCTCGTCATGTGAAACAAGGCGCGCGCGTCCAGGGGCGAGAGGTTGACGCAGCCGTGGCTGTAAGGCTGACCGAAGCTGTCGTGCCAGAACGCGGCGTGGAGCGCGAAGCCCTCTTGAAAGTACTGCACGTACGGCACGTCCCGCAGGTCGAACTCGTCGCCTTCCGCGTCACTGTCCATGGTGACGCTGACGTGCTTCGTGTGAATCAGGAACTGGCCGCGGACGGTGGAATGCGTTTCGACGGGGTCGCCCAGACCGTCCACTCCGGTAGAGACCAGGGTCACGTATACCGGCTTTTCACCGTCGTACATCACGAGCGACTGCTGCAAGATCGAGACGTGAATCCAGCTCCGCCCGGGCCTGGCCCACCCCGGCCGGCTCTTGAACTTGTCCACCCGCACCAGCCGCTCGTTTCGGATCCAATCCCCCGCTTTCGTCTCCAGGTAGTGAATGCCCGAGACGACGACCTCCCGGCCCGTGATCGGTACGGCCTCGCGAAAGTCCAGCTTACGAGCGATGCTCAGCCCCGTCTTCTTGGGGTCGCCGCTGTAAAGGCTGGCGTTCTGCGACCGCACGAACGCGACCGGCAGCGTGACTTGGTCGTCCAATCGAATGCCGTGGAAGCGGCTCACCTCGACCGGCTTCAGCCTATCCAGCGGTACGAGCTGAAAGTCGGTATTGAGCGCAAAGCGGCGCCCTTCATGCTCGTACGTTCCCAGTAGCGCGAAGCCGCTGTCGGGCATCGCGCGCCCGGTCACCGGCCCTGGCTCGCGAGAGAAACCGTAGGGCAACGGCACGCTGCCTCCGCCGAGTAGCGCGCTGGGCGTCGCGACGTTCGGCACCGTCTTCCACGCGTCGGCGGTGCGAGCCCGAAGGTGGTAGACCATGTCTTGCTCGGCGCGCTCCTGCTCCAGCTTGGTCGGGAGCTTGGAATAAAAGGGTGGCGTGGGGTAACGAGAGCGGCCGTAAACGTAGGGCAAACCGGACATGCGATCGGGGCGCAGCGTGGCGAGCTCGGTGAACGGGTTCGGCCCCTCCGTATCCAAAACCGCGGCGCTCTCCGTGCACACGAAGCCTTCCGGCTGAATGCGGTACCAGCCTCGCTTGCACCCTTCGTTTCCCACCGCTTGCGCCGACCGGCCCACCACCGCGCCGACCCGCAGGTAGCCAACCCTGTTCGCTTTGAACGAGGGGCGCGCGTAGATCATCGTCTCGCGCGCTACCGAAATGAGCGTGGGCTCCCGGTACTCGGGCTCGGGCGGCGATTCGATAAGTGGTTCGGCAACCGGCCCCGGCTCGAACACCATCTCCGGGGCTGCCGGCTCGGGGGGGAGCGGAGCTTCTGCATCTCGCTCGGCAACCGCGGGGGGCGCGCCCGGAGCCGAGGCGAAGGGCATGGCGAGGGTCGGCGTCGCCTGCTCGCGCTTGCCGGCCTGTCGAAGCTGCCCCGCCGAGCACGCCGCGCCCACGGCGCAGCCGAGGAGGACGAACGTAGCGGCGCTGCGGGCCATGTCTCGGCGTAGCGAAAGCTCGCACGTTTGGCCAAGTTTCCCGGGGGGTTACCGGCGTCGGCCGAGGCGCCGTGGTACGCTGTGAGCAACGTGTCGTTGGCCCCTCTCGACGCCCTCACGTCCCTCGAGCCGCTCTTCTCGGAAGAAGAACGCCTGGTGCGGGACACCGTGCGTCGCTTCATTCGTGAGCGCTACCTGCCGCGAAGCGGCGAGCTGTACGAAAAGGAAGAGTTTCCGAAAGATCTCATCCCGGAGCTCGCCGCCATGGGCCTCCTGGGCGCCAGCATCCCCGGTTACGGTTGCGCGGGCATGGGCGCGGTCACCTACGGCCTGCTCTTGCAGGAGCTCGAATACGGGGACTCAGGCCTACGCAGCTTCGTGAGCGTGCAGGGGTCGCTGGCCATGTATGCCATCTATTCGGCTGGCACGGAGGAGCAGAAGCAGCGCTTCTTGCCGCGTATGGCGCGCGGCGAAGTCATCGGCTCGTTCGGCCTCACCGAGCCGGATAGCGGCTCGGACCCAGGGTCGATGACCACGCGCGCCCGCAAAGACGGGACGGATTACCTGCTGTCCGGCACCAAGATGTGGATCACCAACGCGCCGTTTTGCGACCTATGCGTCGTGTGGGCGAAGGTGGATGGTGGCGGCCCCGAGTCCATCCGCGGCTTCATCGTCGAGCGCGGCATGAAGGGCTTCGAAACGCCGCGTA
Source organism: Myxococcales bacterium (assembly GCA_004193285.1). Lineage (GTDB taxonomy): Bacteria > Myxococcota_A > Polyangia > Polyangiales > Polyangiaceae > PMG-095. Next base: position 18,969 of record SECP01000051.1, read on the forward strand.
TTCGCGGCAAAATGAGCCTCCGGTCGAGTGAGACCGGTGAGGTCGTGCTGAGCGATTGCCGCGTACCGGCGGAGAACGTTCTGGAGCACAAGCCCGGACTCGGCGCCCCGCTGCGCTGCCTCGGCCAGGCGCGCTTCGGCATCGCGTGGGGCGCGGTCGGTGCCGCCAAGGCATGCCTAGAGACGGCCGTGGATTACACGAACCAGCGCGTGCAGTTCGGGGTGCCGCTGTCGAGCAAGCAGCTCGTGCAAGAAAAACTCGTGGAATGTGCGTCCGAAATCGTGAAAGCGGACCTGCTCGCCTACCATTTTTCGCGCCTCAAGGAGCAGAACGGCAGCGTCACGCCCGAGCAGGTGTCCCTGTGCAAGCGCAACAACGTGAGCATCTCGCTCGAGGTCGCGCGCACCTGCCGCAACCTGCTCGGAGCCAACGGCATCCTGCTCGACTACCCGGTGATCCGGCACATGCTGAACCTAGAGAGCGTGTTCACGTACGAGGGCACGCACGAGATTCATACTCTCGTCCTCGGCAAGGCGCTCACCGGTAAGAGCGCCTTTTGAGGTCTGGCCACCTTCGGAATTCAGAACGTTCCCACCGCTCCGATGCCGTACGCGCCCGGCGCGAGCGTGGTCGGTAGCAGGGTCACGGTTACGTCCTGCCTCACCAAACGCTGGCGCGGGAACAAGAAGCCGGCCGCGAACATGGCTGCACCGGCTGATTGCACCAAACCGTCGAACACCAGAACGGCGCGGAGCCCGGCGCGGCTCTCTTCGCAAAGGACGCTGTCCGTGCCGCACGAGCGATCGGACGCGCCGCCCGCGAGCAGCATCAACCAGGGGCCAATGCCGGGCACGATGAGGTAGCCGCTCTTGTTCTCGAAGTCCGCGCCCGTCGCCGCGGTCAGGCTGATCACCCACGGAATGCCGGTGACGATCGAGCCGGCGATGATCAAGCCGCGACGTTTTTGCTCGCGCAGCCGGTAGCCGGGGGGAATCGGATCGCCCTCCTCGTACGGCAGCTCCATGCCGGGCGGCAGCGCTCCCCGACGCTGCGGGTACTGCACCTCGTACTTGGTGCTCTCCTGAGGCTCATCCTCCTTGACCAGCTTGTAGCCGGGCGGCACCGCGGTCGCAGGTGCCGGTGCCGGTGCGGCAACCGGCGCGGGCGCCGCAACCGGAGCCGGAGGAGCGACCGCGCCGGGGCCAGTAGGCTGCGCCGGAGCGACAGCGGGGCTGGTGGGCCTGACCGGCACAGGGGCTGTGCCGGTTTGCGGCGCTGACTGGGCCGCAGCGGCCTGGCTCACGCACAGACCTAGGGCCACGATTACGGAATTTACCTTCAATCGGCGCATCATACTGAGTCTACCCTCCGTCCGAAGGAGGACATAGCAACCTGCATGCCGCGTCCGGGGCGCCCGCAGTGCGGCCTTTTTTTCGCGCTCTGGCCCTGGCCGGGCGGTAGACACCACGGCATTCGAGTCGCGGTGCGACCACGCTAGTCTCGAGCCATGCGCACGCACCTCACCGAAGCCTGGCACCTCAAGGTGCCAATCATCGGCGCACCGATGTCCCCTCAAGCAGGTCCAGACCTGGCCTGCGCCATCTCACGAGCCGGAGGCCTCGGCATGTTGGGCGTCGCCTTCGCGCAGCCCGCCGCGCGCTTGCTCGAGGAAGCCGCCGCCTGCTCCGAGCAGGGCGTCCGTTTCGGCATCGGGCTCATGAGCTGGGCCGCGGCGCAGAGGCCGGAGTTGCTCGACGCGGCCATCCGCGCCCAGCCGTTTCTGATCGCGCTTTCCTTCGGGGACATCAGCGCTCAGGCCGCGCGCGTGCGCGGAGCCGGCATCGAGCTCGCAGCGCAGGTTCAAGATCTACGGAGCGCGCTCGCTGCCGAAGAAGCGGGCGCCACCCTGCTGGTCGCGCAGGGAACCGAAGCGGGAGGTCACACCGGCGCGGTCGGAACGCTCCCGCTGCTGCAGGAGGTGCTGGAAGCGGTCCGCGTCCCGGTCGTCGCGGCCGGCGGCGTCGGAACCGGGCGCGGGCTCGCGGCGGTACTCGCCGCCGGTGCGGCCGGAGCCTGGATCGGGACGCGGTTTCTGGTCGCAGAGGAGGCTCGCAATACCGAGAGGGCGCGGCAGCGAGTGATGACGGCCGGAGCCTCCGACACGGTGCTCACGTCGGTCTTCGATGCCGTTCAAAGCATTCCTTGGCCTCCGCAGTACCTGGGCCGCGCCCTCAGAAATTCTTTCACGGACGCTTGGCACGGCAAGGAGGCCGAGCTCGGCGCGGATGAGGCGGCCAAAGCACGCTTCGGTGCCGCGCGGCAGAAGGACGACTACGACACCGCTCACATCTACGCCGGCCAAGCCGTGGGGCTCGCCAACCGCCTTCAACCAGCGGCTGCGATCGTCGCGGAGCTCGCGCGCGGCGCTGAAGAGCGACTCGCGGCGCTGTGCGCGGCTCAGAGCGCGTCGGGCTGAGGCATGCCGTTCGGCACGGGTGGCGAGGCCAGCCCAGGCGCTTCGGTCGCGGGAGGCGCCTTGTTCATGCTCGTCGGCACGACCGCTTCGCTCGTCTTGGGAGGCGCCCAAGGACTGGGCTGCTCACTCAGCGCCTGCTTTAGATCCGCAGCTTTCTGGGCTGGCTCGGCAGGCGGAGCCGCCGAGGCTTGGGGGCGCACCCAGCTGGAGTCGTCGGCGGTGTGCGACGGCGGTTGCCGGCTGCACGCGACCAAGCCAGCCGCACCGAACATGCCGATAAGGAGGGCAAGGTAACGTTTCATGCTCTCACTCGAGAGCAAGCGTCATGCCGAAGCCAGTTGGGCCAGTAGCCGCGCAAAAGCGCGGTACGAGCGCGGCCCTTTGGCCAGCTCCGTGGCGTTCTAGTGATGACAAAGCGGATTGCCATTCGCCGCGACGCGGCGGCGGGGGCGGCGGGCCACGGGCGCGTTACCCTCGCGAAGTGACGCGCACGAGGTATAAGGCGCGGCGGAATGAGCGACGAGATGCCGGCGCTGGCGGTCGGGACCTTGGTGGCGGGCAAGCTGCGCATCGTTCGCGCGCTCGGGATGGGGGGCATGGGTACCGTCTACGAAGTGGAGCACGAGCTCACCCGACACCGCCGCGCCCTCAAGCTGCTGCACGCCGAGCTCGCCAGCAACCAGCAAGCGGTCGCCCGTTTCTTGCGTGAAGCATCGGCGGCTGGGCGCATTGGCAACCCGCACATCGTGGAGACCTTCGACGCAGGCACGCTCGAAGGGGGGGAGCCGTACCTGGTCATGGAGATGCTGGACGGCCGCAGCCTGGCCGACATCTTGGCGGACTCCGGCCGCCTCTCCGAGCGAGACGCGGTGGACTGGATTGCCCAGGCCTGCGACGGCCTGCAGGCGGCGCACGACGCCGGCATCATCCATCGCGACATCAAGCCGGACAACCTGTTCGTTCAGCGCTCCGGCAAGGTCAAGATCTTGGACTTTGGCATCTCCAAGTTCGACGAGCAGCTCACCGGCGAGAAGCAGCTCACCGGTGACGCCACCCTGGGCACGCCCTACTACATGGCGCCCGAGCAGACCTCCAAGGCATCCAGCGTGGACCAGCGAGCGGACGTCTACGCGCTCGGGGTCGTGCTGTACGAGTGCGTCACCGGAAGGAAGCCGTTCGAAGCCGATACCTACCCGCAGCTGGTGGTGCGAATTCATCTCGGCGACTACGAGCCAGCGTCTTCGGTGTGCGGCACCTCCGCCCTGGTAGACGGCATCATCGGAAAGGCGATGGCGCGCAGGCCGGAGGCGCGCTTTCAGACGCCCGCCGAGCTCGCCGCCGCTCTGCGCGACGCGCTCCGCGCGACCGAGCGCGCCGCTTCGCCGTTCGACAGCACCCAGCGCGCCAGCGAAACAGCGTTCGCACCCACCTTGGTGGCGCCCACGCCCCAAAACGGGCTCGCCGCCACGATTTTGGAGGTGGCCACGGCACCGGCGTCGCTCCCCGCCTCGACCCGAACGCCCGCTCCCACCCCTGCGACGCACGAAGCGACGCTGCTCAGCGCCGGCACTAGCCCGCCTGCGCGCGGCAACGGGCGTTGGCTGGTAGCGGGGGCGGCCCTACTCACCTCGGTCGGGGCGGCCATCTGGTGGAAGACCCCGAACACGAGCGCCTCTGCGGCGCCACAAGGCTTGGTCGTAACCACCCCGCCGGTCGACACCCGTGGCCCGAGCCTGGCTCCCTCTCCAGCGGACGCGACCGCGCCGAGTGCCGCGACCGCGCTTGCGCCGAGCTCCTCCCCTGTCGTGCATCACGGCTCGCTCCCGCCCTCCTCGCCTCCCAGGACCAGCAAGTCCGTCAAGACCCCCAGTCGTGTTCGAGAGCACGCGCTCGAAGAAGAAAACCCGTTTCGATGAAGCTCCGATTCGCAGCCTCCCTCCTCGCCTTGCGCGCGCTCGTCGCGGCCACGCCCGCCTATGCGGCCCCGGAAGATGCCGCTCGCACGGAGGCGCGAGAGCGCTTCGACCGCGGTCTTACCCTGTTCAATCAGGGCGACAATCAGGGCGCGCTCGCCGAGTTCCAGCGGGCGTACCAGCTCACCGGCAACAGCACGGTCCTCTACAATATCGCGCGCGTCCAAGCCGCCGCAGGAGAACCGGTCGCGGCGCTGGCCACCCTCGAGCAGCTGGCCGCGAGCGCGAAAGAGCTCAGCCCCGCACGCAGGTCCCAGGTCGAGGCATTGCAGAGGGAACAAGCGCAGCGCGTCGGCGAGGTGCTGGTTCGCACCGCAGCCCCGAGCGGCGCTCGGGTGGAGATCGACGGAACCGACGCAGGGCCGCTGAAGGCGGACCAGGTGCTGCGCCTGAGCGCAGGCCGCCACGTGGTCGGCGTGCTCGCGGTGGGCTTTCACCCACTCCGAAAAGCGGTTTTGGTCGCCGGCCAGGAGCAAAAATCGGTCGATTTCGAGCTAGAGCCCCTCGCCGGAGCGCTCGGTCGGGTGCGGCTTCAGGTCGAACCGCTAGACGTCGCGGTACGGCTGGATGGTCAGGAGCTGGGCAAGACTCCCCACCTGGTGGAGCTCGCAGTCTCGCCGGGCAAGCACCAGCTGGAGCTGATGCGCTCCGGCTACCGCGGCGTGGCGCGAGAGATAGTCGTGCCCGAGGCGGGGGCGCTCGAGGTCAGTGAAACGCTCGTGTTCGATGGCGTGAGCCGGCAAGGCCACGACGGGCGGCTCAGCGTGCGAGCCAGCGAGGACTCTGCGGTCGTCTTCGTGGACGGCGTGGTTCAAAGCGAAGCGCTGCGGGGCGTGAGCTTGCCGGAAGGTGCGCACCGGCTGCGGGTCGAGCGCGACGGCTTCGTCCCCAGTGAGCGCGCCATCGTCGTGCCACGCGGCTCCGAAGCGGTCATCGAGGTCGCCCTCGCTCCGACCGCCGCTTACCGCGCGGATTACGCCGCGAGCGCCTCCTCGCGCCGCACTTGGGCTTTGGGTCTCGGGGTCGGCGGGGCGGTGCTGGCCGGCGCTTCGGCGGGCTTCTTGGGTTGGAATGGGGGCAAGATTGCAGACGCGCAGCAGGCCTTCGACGCCGCCTATGCCGAAGCGCAGCCGGAGTGCTCGCCCAATCGGACCGCGGAGTGCGAGCCGCTCTCCGAGATCGCCGCGATCCGCGAGGAAGATTTGAGCAAGAAGAAAGACCGCCAGGTGTTCGGCTGGGTGGGAGTCGGAGTCGGAGCGGCGGCGCTGGGAACCGGGGTCGTGCTCTGGCTGACGGGCAAAGACCCGCATCGCTACGACCCCGCTCCGGAGAGCGACGTGTTCGGCTCTCTTCGACTATCGCCCTGGTTTTCACCGAACAGCGCCGGTTTCTCACTCGGAAAGGCGCTCTGAGAAGATGAGCCTGCAGTCGCTGGCGCGCGCGTTGATCCGCGACACGGCGACGCTGGTCGCCGCGGTCGCGACGCACAGCGGGGCACGCATGCCGCTCGGGCCGCTGGCAGATCGCTTCTTCCACGGCGTGGCCACCGAGCTACACGGCAAGCAGATCCGACGACGCGTGGCCGCCGACATGTTCGGCCTGGTGCCGCGGGCCTACTTGCGCAAGGTGCGGCGCGCCGAAGAGAGCGTCACCGAGCACGGCTACTCGCTCTGGCAAGCCGTTTACGAGCACATCGCCCAAAGCGCCAACGGGGTGGAAATTGCCGCGCTCACCCGGCGCTTCCACCGTGATGACGAGGGCGTGCTGCGCGGGGTGCTCAGCGACCTGCGCGAGAGCGGCCTCGTGGACGTCGTGACGCGCGCGGGCGACAGCCGCTACGTCGCCTCGAGCGGCGCGGAGCTCGGCGCGCGGGTGGCGGAGCGACGCGCCCCCAGCGACGAGCTCGTGTGGGCCGTCATTTACCGAGAAGGCCCGCTCTACCGCGAGGCGCTGCAGCAAGTCGTGGGCCTGCCCGACGCCGAGCTGACCGACGCGCTCACGCGCCTCAAGGAAGCGGGCCGCATCTACGAGCGACCCAAGCGCGATCGCCTGCTCCTCGGCTCGACGAGCACGGTGCCGGATCTGGAAGCGCCGGAGCGTTGGGAGGCGGTAGTTTTCGAGCACTACCACGCCGTAGTGCGCGCCCTGGCGACCTCGCTCGCGGCGCCGACTGCGGAGAACAACGCCACCGCGACCGTGACCTTCAACGTGTGGCCCGGCCACCCCATGGCCATGGAAGCCGAGAAGCTGTTTCACCGCCTTCGAACGGAGGCAACCGCGCTCGCGGCGCGCATCGACGCCCACAACGCCGGGCGCGCCGCCGATAGCCGCGCGCGCGTCATGCTGTACCTCGGCCTGTGCGAGGACAAGCCGCGCGTCGTCGAGTCCCCTTCCACGCTTTCGCCTGCGACTTTCCACGATCCGGACGACTGATCCCCCCTCAGCTTAGCCAGATCGGCGCGCCCCGGGAGTGACTTTGAGGTCACTCCCCGCGCGCCTTCCAACCTTCGAAATTGCTCGCCCGACGCCCGAGATACCCCATGAAACGCGCTTTGCTTCGCTCTTTGGCCGCCCTTTCCCCGCTGCTCGCGGCCCTCGCCTGCGACTCCAACGTCGATGAAAAGATCGCCCTCGCCCGGCTGGCCCAGTCCTGCTTGGTGAACAGCGACTGTGGCTCTCCGCTCGTGTGCGCCTTCGAGGCCTGCCACGCCGAGTGCGAATCCTCTCGGGATTGCGACGCGGGCGCTCGCTGCGTCGCGGCGGCGCGGCCCTACAAAGTGTGCCAGCTGGAGGAAGAGCGCGCCTGCGAGCGCAGCTCGGACTGCGCCGAGGGTCTGGTGTGCGGGGTGGACGGCGAGTGCCGCGACCGTTGCTTGACCCCCAGCGACTGCGTCGAAGGCCAGGAGTGCGTTTCCGGCACCTGCGCGGATACGAACGAGCTAGACGAAGGGGGCCAGCTCACCCCTGCTCCGGGCAAGGATTTCGGGGCCGAGGGCGCGCCCTGCGTCTACGTGTCGGACTGCTCCGGCGCGCTCTTGTGCCGCGGCCAGGCGTGCCTACCGCAATGCCGCGCGGATCGTGATTGCGACGCGGGCCAGGTCTGCGAAGACACGCGCTGCGTCGATGACGGCAATCAGCCGCTCGCCTGCTCGTACAACTCGGAGTGCGAGACCGAGCGCGGTGAACGGTGCCTGGGCGGCGGCTGCCGCTGCATGTGCGTGGAAGATCGCGACTGCACGGGGGGGCGAACCTGCGACGGCTGCGGCTGCGTCGCGGAGAAAGGCTCCTGCGACTACGACTCGGATTGCGAGAAAGACGGCCTCACTTGCCGGGACGGCGCGTGCGTCTGCGCATGCCAGGCGGACTCGGACTGCGCGGCGGGTAAGGCCTGCGACGGCTGCGGCTGCGTGCCGGCGGACACGGTCGTGAGCGGCGTCGTCCGCGGCACCGTCTCCATCGAAAGCTCTCTGCAACTGCCGCGCTACCGCGGCGTCACCGAGATTTACGGCGACCTCTACGTCAACGGTAGCTTCATCGAGGACCTGGGGGACACCTTCGCCGAGCTTCGCTCGGTGCAGGGGCGCATCATCTTCGGCGGCAACGAATTGCTGGAGGCAATCAGCTTTCCGAAGCTGGAGGCCAGCCCGTGGTTTATCGTCGATAACGCAACCCGGCTCAAGACCCTCGAGCTACCGCTGCTCCGCGAGAGCGCGCTGTCGCTCTGGTCGCTGCCGTCTTTGGAGCGCCTGGACCTCTCGGGTTTCGAAAAGGGTAGCTTCACTGCGGACCGTCTCGGACACCTCTCGGAGCTCGAGCTGAACGCGACGGAGCTCTCGTACTTCCAAGTCAACGAAGCGCTCGAGCTCGAGCGGATCTCGCTGCCGCGGCTCACCAAGGTCGTGGGCGGCTTCTACGTTGATTCCGCGTCACCGGGCAAGCTCACCACGCTCAGCGCGCCCCAGCTCGAGTTGCTCGGAGACCAGGAAAACACGGTCTACTTCGTGATCACCGGCACCCAGCTGACCAGCCTCGCGGGCCTGGGAGCACCGAACTGGCAGGTGGACGCGGCGAGCCTCGAGCTCACCGACAACCCCCTCCTCGGAACGTGCGCCGTGAAGGCGTTTACGGACCGCTTCCTCCCCGACGGCGCGCCGCCTTACACGCCTGTCATCGCTCGGAACTTGGACGATTGCAGCGGCGCTTGCAACGCGGTCGCCGAAACCTGCGCGGGGGGCTGACATGGCGCCGTTTACCCGAGCCGCCTATGCCCTCGCGGGGATGCTGGTGGGCGCGTCCGCCCTACCCGGTTGTCAGACGGACGCCGACGAGCGCGTCGCGCTGGCCGGACTGAGCAGCGTTTGCCGCATCAACAGCGACTGCAGCGAGCTCTTGGCGTGCGTCTTCGAACGCTGCCATGAGGAGTGCACGAGCAGCCGCGACTGCGAGCGCGGCTCGCGCTGCATGCGCACGTCCCAGGGTCGCAACGTGTGCCAGCTCCCGGACGAGAGCGCGTGCTCGGACGAGCTTCCGTGTCCCGGGGACCAAGTCTGCGGCGCGGACGCGCAGTGTCGGGATGGCTGCCGCAGCGACGACGAGTGCGTGTCCGAGCAAGTGTGCAGCCGCGCCACGTGCGCGGACCCCGTCGAGCTCGATAAGGGAGGCGTGTTGCCCCCGGCGCCGGGTCCGCAGGCGACGCCGGTGCCCTGCGGGTTCGACTCGGACTGCCCCCTGCCCCTGGTGTGCTCGTCCGGGACGTGCCGACCCGAGTGCGCCCGCGACGAAGACTGCGCTGCGGGCGAGCGCTGTGAGGATGCCTCGTGCGTCGCATCGCCGCTGCCGGGGTCCTGCCTCCGAAGCTCGGACTGCGGTGAGGGCGACGTCTGCAAGGGGGGCCGCTGCGAGCCGGCGGCGGCACCGAGCGCGTGCGACTTCGACTCTGATTGTGGCGTCGACGGGCAGCACTGCGAGTCCGGTACGTGCCGTTGTGAGTGCGCCACGGACGCCGAATGCGGCCCCACCCAGCGGTGTGAAGGCGCGTGCCAATGCGCGCCCAACCGCGTCATCGACGGGGACGTCACGATCAGCAACGACCGCGAGCTAGCGGCGCTGTCGGACGTCGTGGAGATCACGGGACAGCTGACCATCGACAGCTACCGCTACGGGGTCATGCGGTTGCCTCACTTGCGGAAAGCCAATCGGGTCGCGGCCGCGGGCAGGAACACCACCGTCGTGTTCGAGGCCCTCGAAGAGGTCCCGGAAAGCTTCTCCTGCTACATGGATTGCCGCATCGAAGCGCTGCGCGTCGTGGGCGAGCTCACGTTCAGCTCTCCGGCCGCGGGTGAGCTGAACCTGCCCGCGCTCGAAGCCGCAGGCAGCTTCTACTTCAAAGACAGCCCCTACATGACGGGCCTCCGCGTGCCACGGCTGGCGACCGCCAAGGAGCTCCTGCTCCACGGTCTGCCCGCCCTCACCTTCGTAGAAGCCCCGCGGCTCAAGACCGTCGAGACAGTGAACGTGAGCGCCACCGAGCGCCTGCGGGATTTGTCGCTGCCGCTCGCCGAGCCAACCGTCTACCTCTACATCAGCGCGAGCTCCGGCCTGCGCAGCGTGTCCTTGCCGCGCGCGCGCTCGCTCGACGAGAAGCTCTTGATCTTGAACAATTACCAGCTGCGGTCCGTCGACCTGCGCGGCCTGGAGCTCGTCCGCGAGGTCGAGGTCAGCCAGCTGCCATCGCTCGTGGATTTGAACCTTGCGAAGCTGGCGAGGGTGACGGGGCGCGCGCAATTCACCTCCATCTCGAGCCCGCTCGCCCTTTCATTTCCCGCATTACTGAGCACGGGGGACCTCACGTTTACTGGCTCGAGCCAGGTGTCCTCGCTGTCCGCGCCCAGGCTCACGGAGGTCGGCAACCTGGAGGTCAGCGCCATGCCGGGCCTGCATTCGCTCGACCTCTCGCAGCTCACGCAGGCCAGCAGCGTCTACGTCACCGGCACTAGCCTCAGTGAGCTCGACACCCTGGACCAGGCCCGAGCTGGCTCACTCGGAGTGGTCCTCGGCAACGTGAGCATCATTGCCAACCCCGCCCTCCCCACGTGCGCGGTGACCTCGCTCAGGGTCTCCCTCAGTGACGGGCTCGGCGGCGAATTCTTCGACCAGGACAACTGCAGCTGCGCAGGAGCGTTTTGCCCATGACCTTACACCGCTTACTCGCCCGCGCGGCGCTGCTGCTCCCCTTGGCCTCGGCGCTGTTCAGCGGCTGCGGTCAGAGCGACGGCGAGCGCCCGCCGCTCGCGGCCCTGAGCCACGGCTGCCTCGTGAACAGTGACTGCGCAGCGCCGCTCGTCTGCGCGTTCGAGCGCTGCCATGCCGAGTGCGTGACGACGCGCGATTGTGACGGCACGCTGCGCTGCGTAGGCGCAAGCGAACCGGCGCGCGTTTGCCAGCTGGAGGAAGAGGGCAAGTGCAAGACGAGCGCGGACTGCGCGACGGGCTTCGTCTGCAGCAGCGACGGCGCGTGCCGAGAGCCTTGCGCTTCGGACCGCGAGTGCGTGGGCGAGCAAGTCTGCACCGCCGGTGTCTGCGCAGAGCCGGCGGAGCTGGACGAATCCGGCCGCCTGCCCCAAGCCCTCCCCCATGCGACTTGCCGCCTGAACAGCGACTGTCCGAGCGGCGAGCAGTGCGTGGGCGGCGCGTGCGTGGCGCAGTGCCGTGAAACGCGCGACTGCCCGACCGGGCAGCGCTGCGAGGACGGCGCTTGCCTGGCGGCCGGTCCGGACTGCACCGGAGAAGAGTGTGCCTGCGCCTGCCGGGAAGACGTGGACTGCGCGAGTGGCCTCACTTGCGACGGCTGCCGCTGCCAGGCCGGGCCCGCACCAGAATGCACGAGCTCACTCGACTGCCCCGACGGTGAGCGGTGCGCTCGCGGCGCGTGTGCGTGCGCCTGCCAGCAGGACCTCGATTGCCCGGACGGCTCCACCTGCGACGGCTGCGCGTGCCAGGTAGAAGCGCCCGGTCCGCGGGTCATTCACGACGCTACGCTGCGCGACGCGAGCGACATCCAGCTGATGCACGACGTCGTCGAGGTGCAGACCCAGCTGCGCCTCTCGAGCTCGGAGATGAAGAACACGAGCGGGCTCGAGTCGCTCCGTACGGTCGGCTCCCTCTCCCTCGAGGACGCCAACCTCACCCCTGTCCAAGGCGGGCCGGACCCGCTGGCGGGGCTCTCCGGCCTGAGGCTCGTGCGCGGGGACCTGAGGATCAACAACGTGGGTCTGAGACAGCTGTCGTTCGACCCACGCCTCCGCGTCGAAGGGGACGTCCTGCTCCAGCTCACGGCGGTGCCGTGCACGGCCGTGACCGCGTTCGAAGAGCAGCTGCGTGCTCACGGCTTCGACGGCACCTTCCAAAACACCTACAACGATGGGTGCTACACCTCTTGTGTGGCCGGAGTCTGCTCGGCAGATTGAGCGCTACCGCGCGGGGGCAACCTGCGGCATACGGTGCTCGTGAGCCTGCAAGCAACGACCCGCACGTCCCCGGTACCGGTAGCGTCGTTCGCGCTCGGGGCGGGGCTATCGGCCGCGAGCCTCTACTACAATCAGCCGGTCTTGGCCGCGATGGCCAGCTCGTTTCACGCCACCGCCAAGCAGGTCGGCGTCGTCCCGATGCTGACTCAGCTCGGCTACGCCTCCGGCATCTTGCTGTTCGCGCCGTTCGGCGACCGTCGGGACCGCCGGCAGGTCATCGTGGTCAAGCTCGCCGCGCTGTCTTTGTCCCTCCTGCTCGCCGGCTTCGCGCCGTCGCTGAGTCTCCTGGCCGCGGCCAGCTTGGCCATCGGTCTGAGCGCGACCGCCGCGCAGGACTTCGTGCCCGCCGCGGCCGCGCTCGCTCCCCCCGAGCGGCGGGGAAAGATCGTAGGCAGCGTGATGACTGGCTTGCTCCTGGGCATCTTGCTCAGCCGCCTCGCCAGCGGCGCGGTGAGCGAGCGCTATGGGTGGCGAGTGGTCTACTTCGGCGCCGCGGGCGCCATCGCGGCGCTCGCGATCGTATCGGCGGTGCGCGTGCCTTCGATGGCTCCGACCACGCAAGAGCCGTACGGCAAGCTGCTGCGGTCGATGCTCTCACTCACGCGTGATCTCGGCGCGCTGCGCCGCGCCACGCTCGCGCAAGCGCTACTGAGCTTCGCCTTCAGCGCCTTTTGGTCGACGCTCGCCCTCGCCCTGGCGGCCCCTCCTCATCACCTCGGCAGCACCGCGGCCGGCCTGTTCGGCCTCGCCGGCGCGGCGGGGGCGGCGGTGGCTCCGCTGGCAGGAGCGATGGCCGACAAGCGCGGACCGGAGCTGGTGATTCGCGCCGGAGCGACGCTCGTCGTGCTCTCGTTCGCGGGCATGGCGCTCTGGCCCGCGTCCCTCCCGCTGCTCATCGTCGGTACGGTCGTCTTCGACCTCGGCGTGCAGGCGAGCCTGATTTCCCATCAAAGCATCATCTATGGCTTGGACGGCGCGGCCCGGAGCCGGCTCAACGCGGTCCTCGTCAGCTCCATGTTTTTCGGTATGGGCGCCGGGGCGGCTGCCGCGAGCCAGGTCCTGGGCCACTACGGCTGGCCTGCCGTCATGTGGCTCGGCGCTTTCGCATCGGCGTTGGCGCTGGTGGTCCGCTATTGGCCGGCGCCCCGCTCCGCCGCTTGAGCTGGCCTGCGAGCCTCAGCCCTTCTTGCCCATACCGACCACGAATACTTCCGTGCTCACGTTGCGCGTGCCTTCCGGGCGAATGGTGCGGACCGACTCGTAGGCCTTGCGCACGTCCGTCTCCGCAGACTTGAAGTCTCCGCTCATGAAGATTTTGGCGGTGAAGTGCGACCCGGGTTTGCCATGCGCCATCGCGACCTCGAGCGCCCGCAAGAACAGCTCGGTGCTGCGCGCCTGGTCCTGAAACTTGGAGCCCGAGGTGTTGGGCGCCATGTCGCTCATCACCACGTCGTACGGCGCGTGGGCGGCGAGCACCTCGCTACTGAGCGACAGCGCATCCCCCTCCAGCACGACGACGTTCTCGCCGAACACTTGCTGGATGGGCTTGAGGTCGATGGCGTAGACGTGCCCGCCCGGGCCGACGCGCTGGCTCGCGAACAGCGACCAGCTCCCCGGGGCTGCGCCCAGGTCCAGCACGTTCTGACCGGGCCGGAAGAGTCGCATCCGCCGGTCGATCTCTTGCAGCTTGAAAACGCTGCGCGCGGGGTAGCCCTGGGCGCGCGCCTCCATCGTCTTCGCGTCCGGCCGTGAGTAAGGGTTTCCGCGATTCTTCAACGCGCGCTCCGCGACTCGGATACCACGACCGTGGCCAGGAGGCTCTTGCTGGGGTGCGGGCCGTCCAGGTCGTCCGGAAAATCCAGCTGGCTCGGTAGGTCCCGCAGCTTGATCTCGCGGCGAGCCTGCGCGGCCGCTCGCTCCACGTAGCGGCGAAAAGCGGCCGGGTTCGTCTTCTTGTGGTTGGTGACGCACAAGAGCATGCCTCCCGGTTGAAGGAGCCGTAGGCAATCCGTCATCAAACCCTCGATATCCCGATCGAACTTGAACGTCGCCTTCCCGACCGTACCGAAGCTCGGCGGGTCCAGCACGATGAGATCTAGCTTTCGCCCGTGCTTGACCGCGCCGCGCACGAAGCGCACCGCGTCCGCCTGCACGAACTCGTGGCGCCCAGGCTCCAGGCCATTGGCGACGAAGTTTTGGCGACCTCGCTCCAGGGCGCGCCCGCCAACGTCCACGCTCGTGACCCGGGCCGCGCCGCCCAGGGCCGCCGCGACGCTGAACGAGCAGGTGTAGGAGAACAGGTTGAGCACCTGCTTGCCGCCAGCAAGCTCGCGAACGCGGCGCCGATTGTCGCGCTGGTCGAGAAACAGACCCGTGGAGAGCCCGTCCCCTAGCTCGCAGAGGATGCGCATGCCCTGCTCGGTCACGGTCAGGTCTGGGGTCGCGGGCTCGCCGACCACCGGGAGCACGGGCGCGATCTCGGCCGCGCCTACTCGGCGCAAATCGCGGCGTTCTCGACGCTTGAGGTAGACGCCGTGCGCGCCGTGCTGCGCGAGCAAATCCGCGATTTCGGCTGAGTGCTGCTCGGCTTCCTCGCTCGCGACCGACAAGACCGCGTGCGCCCCATAGCGGTCGATGGTCACGCCGGGCAAGCCGTCTCCCTGCTCTGCGACCACCCGGAACACGTCCGTTTCCGCGAGCAGGGGAGTGCGCAGCGCAGCGGCGTCCAGCACGCGCTCTCGAAAGCTCGCGAGCGCCGCAAAGGACGACCCGTACTTCAGCCAACGCTCGAGCTCGGCCGGCACGGGCGCCTCGTAAGCCTCGCCGAGCACGAGGCGACGGCGGCAGTGCAGCAGCAGCCGCCAAGCCGGTGCGCCGCCGTAGAGCTCGTCACCGGCGATGGGAGCGCCGAGGGCCGAAAGCTGCACTCGCAGCTGGTGCATGCGGCCAGTCTCCGGTCGTAGCTCCACGAGCGCGCGGCCACCTTGCTCACCGAGGACGCGGTAGTGCGCGACTGCTCGCTCCCCGCCGCTCGGCACCACGCGTGTGCGGCGCTTGTCCGAGAGCAGCTGGTGCTCCAGTGTGCCGCTCTTGCCCAGCCGCGAGCGGCCCGACACCGAGACCGCGGCGACGTAGACGCGCTCGGCCGCGCCCCGCTCGATCTCGTCGGCGACGGCCGCGTTCACCGCACGCGACGTCGTGAAGGGCAAAACGCCGGAGGTTCCGACGTCCAACCGAGAGTGCACGCCGAGGTACCCCTCTTCGCCGCTCTGCACGAGCAGCTCCCGGAGGCGTGAAACCACGTCGCCTCGGCGCAGCTCGTCGCCCCCGTGGACGACCATGTGGGGCGGCTTATCGACCACCAAAATGCCGTCGCGCCGAGCGATGACTCGCTCGGCGCGAAATGGCACGAACAGGGAGTCCAAGGGCGCTTCCCTCAGACTCGGCGGCTCACTTCTTCTTGCCGCCGTTCTTCTTCTTGATCGCGCCGCGCACCACGACCAGACCGCCACGCGCGCCCGGGATGCCGCCGCGGATGAGGATCATGTTCTGGTCCCCGATGATCTTGGCGACGACCTGGTTGAGCACGCTCGTCGTCTCGTTGCCCATGTGACCCGGCATCTTCATGCCGAGCTTCACGCGACCGGGCGTCATGCGGGTGCCGATCGAACCGCCGTGACGACGGTACTCATGGGTACCGTGCGTCTGGATGTTACCGGCAAAGTGGTAGCGCTTCACGACGCCTTGAAAACCGAAGCCGCGGCTCGTCGCCTGGACGTCGACCTTCTGACCTTCTTCGAAGATCGCGTCGACCTTGAGCTCGGCGCCGAGCTCGTAGCCCGCCGCGAACTCGGGGGTGCAGCGCAGCTCGCGCACGATCTTGCGACCCGTGACGCCAGCCTTCTTGAATTGACCCTGGACGGCCTTGCTCGCGTGCTTGTCCTTGAGCTCACCGGTGCCGAGGATGAGGGCGTCGTAGCCGTCCTTCTCCTTCGTGCGCTTGCCCACGACGAACGTGCTCGTCTCCACGACCGTGCACGGGACGACCGAGCCGTCTTCCGCGAAGATCTGAGTCATTCCGAGCTTGCGCCCAATCACGCCGGGGTACTGATTCATCTGCTACCTATTGCTTCCACCCACATCACCGGGACTCGACCAACCGAGGACGGCTGTGGGGAGGGGCGGATTAGCCCCCAACGCCCCTGTCGTCAAGGATTTCCACCGCCCTTTCGCGCTATGGCTTGACTCACGGGGTTCGGGATGCATAATGCCGCGCTCTCTCGGCTGTTTTGCCGGGTTTTCGCGGAAAATCCTCATGCTGACCCTCTCGAAAATTGCCGCCCTCGAATCGCAGGCCCTCCGCACGGACTTGCCTGACTTTCGCGTGGGCGACACCGTGGCCGTGAACTACAAGATCGTCGAGGGTGACAAGCTCCGCGTGCAGACCTTCCGCGGTATCGTCATCCAGAAGCACCGCGCGGGCGCTCGCTCCACCTTCACGGTGCGCAAAGTGAGCTTCAACGTCGGCGTCGAGCGCGTTTTCCCGCTGCATTCCCCGCGTGTGGAGAGCATCGAGGTGCTTTCCCGCGGCGTCGTTCGCCAGGCGCGCCTCTTCTATCTCCGTGACCTCAAGGGCAAGGCCGCCCGCGTCGCGGACGAAAAGGACCGCTGAGCCTTCGGGCCCGGGGCATCTGCCCCGGCCATGTATCCTTCCGAACCCCGAGCGATTTCGCGCCTTTTCGTGCGAAACCGGGTATGCTGCCGCCGCTTCCGCCTTCTGGTTAGCGGCGGGGCCGGTCCAAGCGTTATGGGCCGCGCAGCTCTCGGGAGTCTGAGTCATGATCGTCTGCACGCGGTGTGGCGCAACCAACCAGCCCACTAGCAAGTTTTGCCTCTCTTGCGGTGCGCCTCTGGCGGCAGCGGCGCCGCACCCCGGCGCAGCGGCGCCCAGTCCACAGGGGCCTCCCCCGCACTACGCGCCTGCGCCGCCCCCGGGCGGTCCGCCTCCCGCGGCTCCGCCGCCTCAATGGGGCGCCCCGCCGCCGCAGCCGCACTACGCGCCCCCGCCTCAGCCAGCGCAGGCGCCTCCGCCCCAGTGGGGAGCGCCTCCCGGCGGCTACCAGCCTCCACCCGCAGCGCCGCCTCCGGCATGGGGCCCGCCGCCTCCCGCCGCGGCTCCGCCTCCCTTCGCCCCGCCGGAGCAGCCTCGCTACCAAGCAGGCTCGCCCGAGGGCCTGAACCCGTTCGGGGCGACCGTGGGTCCTCCACCGGGCTACGGCGCGCCACCTCCCGGTCCCTCACCGTACGGTGCTCCGCCTCCCGCTTGGGGGCCGCCGCCCGAGCAACCGCCGCTCGCACCGCCGCAAATGTGGCAGCCGCCCGGTGGCCCGGGGCCAGGCGCGCCGCTCGGCGCTGCCCCCGCGCCCGTGCACTCGAAGGACCCGTCCGCTTACGCAGCGACGGCGCCGCCTCCGACGAACGAGGAGTTCGACCGCCAGCAGGCGGCCGCGCAACTCTCCCCGCCGCAGGCTTACGGCGCACCTCCGCCGGTGTACGCCCCGCCCGTAGCGCCTCCGCCCCCGGTCGCAGCTCCGCCGCCGCAGCCCCTGCCCTCGGCGCCGCCGCCGGCAGCCTCGGCCTCGGTCGCTCCCGCCGCGGATCCCTCCCTTCGCGTGCTCGCCGGCTTTTTGGTGAGCTACGAGTCCACGGAGCTGGGCGTGTTTTGGCCGATCTATCAGGGGCAAAACGTGGTGGGCCGCAAAGGCGCGGCGCCGGGTCTGGACATCGAGATCGACAACCCGACCACGTCGTCCCGGCACGCGGTCATTCACGCTGCGGCGCGCCCGGGTAGGCTGCGCGTCGAGGATCCGGGTAGCACCAACGGCACCTTCCTCGGCGAGCACATGATCGAGAAGAACAAGCCGCACGAGTTACGCGACGGCGAGTCGGTGCGGTTCGGTGGTTTCAACGTGATCGTGAAGATCATCTGATTCGTGAGGGCTCGCTCGGTGCGCGGCTTCGAGCGCGCACCCTCCGCGTGCAATTTCGGGATTTCTCCATGCGCTTCATCGAAAAGCTCCTTTTGGTTTTGGTCACGACGCTCCTGGCGCTGCCGGCGGCGGCGGCACCGGCGGTCAAGCTGCTGCGGGTAGATCCGCGCGCCGCTCAGGAAAACGGCAACCCGGTGCTCACCACGGTGGTGGACATCTCGCAGAGCCGGCGGGTGACGGACGCGACGAGCGGCTGCGCGGCCCTCAACGGCAATGCGCAGCTGGACTGCATGGCGCAGGCGTTGGAAAAGCCGTTTGCGCTTTACCAGTCGTTCCCCTTCCCTTCGGACCGCGCGCTCTTCACGGTCAACGTGGAAGGCACGGACATGCCCGCCAAGTTCATCAGCTTGGCGCGGTGGGGTGAGAGTCAGCAGCAGCCGGGCATCGGCACGTCGTGGCTGATCCTCATCGACGCGGACAAGCGCATGGGCCGGAGCTTCGAGGACGCCAAGGCGGTCGCCCAGCAATTCGTGGCCACGATGGGCCCCAACGACATCGTGAACATCATGTTCTTCGACGACCGCCAGGTCGCGAAGGACTCCAAGTGGTTGCCCGCCTCCCAAAAGGCGAAGGCCACTCAGTTCATCACTTCCACGACGGACCTCTTCGGCAACACCGGTCGCAATCGCTCGCTCTTGAGCATCATCAAGGGCGCGGCGACCAACGGCTTCCAAGCCCTCGGCAACGTGGGCGAGGACGTGAAGATCCCGCTCCACCAGGCGATGGTCGTGCTCTCCAACGGCTACGCGGGCGCGGACCCGGGCACCACCGGCGTGGCCGCGTTGCAGCTGCAGCAGTTCATGACGTCCGGCCGCTTTCCGGAGGACAACACCGCGCTGCCCAAGACTCCGGTGCCGGTGATCAGCGTCTACTTCCCGGTGACCGCGCTCGACGAGTTCAAGCAAAACTCGCTGGATTTCATGCAGAACCTCGCCAACCCGGAGATTGGCGGGTTCTTCACCGTCATGCAGCAGGGCGGCGGTGGGCGCGCGGCCAACGTGGTGAGCACGGTTCGGCAGCGCTTCTCGAAGATGAACATCGTCAAGTGGAAGGTGTCCTGCGTCGCCCCCACGGTCACGCAGAGCTTCAAGCTCGTCTTCCAGGACACGAACCCGCCAATCCTCGGCGACAACACGTTCAAGGACGTGCCCGTCGGTATCGACCCCACCGCCTGGCCGCTGGACGTGAACATCGAATACACGACGGAGATGTCCAAGCGCGAAAGCGGCTCGGTCTACCCCGGCGGCACCTTCAAGGTTTACGGGGACTTCTGCTGGGGCGGCGCGAAGGAGCGCGCGGAGGTGTACTTCCTCCCCGCCGGTCAGCCCGTGCCCACCGCCCTCACCGGCGCAGACATCGAGACCGCGAAGCGCACGCAGCAGCAGCTCATCGCGATGGGCATGAAGGGCACGGCGCTCGAGGCGAGCGACACCTTCGCGAGCTTCCAGGCGCCGGACTCCGACAAGATCCTCCACGGCAGCGGAGACCAGGCGGTCGTTCGCGTCGTCATCTACGATAACAAAGCGCGCCGCACGAGCGGCGTCACCGCGACCACGATCTTGCAGCTGAAGGGCGGCACCGCCCCTCTACCGATGCTGCTGATTTTGGGCAGCTTGTTCGGCTTGGTGGTGGTCGCGCTGTTGGTCGTGGTCATCGTGCGCAGTGGCGGCAAGAAGCGCCCTGTGGGCGGCGGCGGCTCCGCGCCGGTAGTGGCGGGCGGCTACGGCGCTGCGCCGGCGCCTCAGGGTTACGGCGCCCCTCAGGGTTACGGCGCCCCCCAGGCGGGTTACGGCGCTCCTCAGGGCTACGGTGTTCCCCCGCAGGCTCCCGCACCGCAAGCGGCTCCCGGCAATCCGTACGGCGCAGGGGCGGCGACGACCGCAATCCTCACTGGCGCCAGCGGCGTGTACACGATCTTGGCCGGTCAAGAAGTGCGGGCTGGCCGCGACGCCGGGCAGTGCATCATCGCGCTGAACGAGCCTCGCATCTCGGGAGTGCACGCCAGCCTCAAGCTGGACGGCGGTCAGCTCTACGTGCGGGACGAGAACAGCAACAACGGCACCATGGTGAACGGCAATCGCCTGTCGCCAGGCATCTGGTCGCCGGTGCCCCCAGGCTCCATCGTCCGCTTCGGTCCCATCGAGTTCAGCGCGGCGGTGCAGTGACCTCATGATTGCCGGCTTCTCAAAATCCACGCTGCTGATCGGCAGCGCGCCGCACTGCGACGTACGGCTGGGCGGTCCGGGGGTCGCACCGGAGCATGCGCGGCTCACTCATAGCGGCGGCGGTCACGTCACCTTCACGGACCTGGGCGCCGGCCCCTCCGCGGTGAACGGGCAGCCGCTGCCCTCCGGCGGCTCCGCTCCGTTCGATTTCCGCACGCACTTCACGGTCGGTCAGAGCCCGGTACCGCTCGCCCACCCCGCGCTGGCGCTGATGCTCATGGAGCAGGGCAAGGCCAAGCTCAATCCCGGTCAGCTGATCTTCGGCCGGGACCCGGCGCGCGTGAACGTGGTCGTCAACCACCCGAACGTCTCCAGCCTTCACGCGACGTTCCAGCTCAACCCGCTCAGCATCACGGATCACCAGTCCACGAGCGGCTCCTGGCTCGGCCAAGAGCGCATCGTTCCCGGGCAGCCGCATCCGCTGGATCCGCACGCGTTCGTTGGCGTCGGGCCGGTGGCGGTGCCGGTCACGCTGGTCCTGCAGCTGGCGCAAGCCCTCACGTCTGGAGCAGGTACCGGCGTCGTGGCGCAGCACGCTCCGGTCGCAGCCGTCGCCGCGCCGCTCGCCCAAGCCGGCGATCGCCCGAGCGCGGCCGCAGTTGCCGGCAAGCCCCGGCACAAAACGGTGCTCGGTCAGGTGCGCATGGAAGGCGGCGGCGGCGGGTCCGTCAAGAGCATCGGCCGCACGCCGGAAAACGACATTCAGGTCGCGCATCCGCAGGTGTCCAGCAAGCACGCCGCGCTGCACATCAACGGCAACCAGCTGTTCCTGGAGGACAAGAACAGCGCGAACGGCACCTTCGTTCGAGGTCAGCGCATCCCCCCGGGGCAGCGCGTGCCGGTCAGCGCGGGCGAAAAGGTGTTCATCGGCCCCATGCCGCTGCTCCTCCACGTGGAGGGCCAAGAGGTGGCGGTCGTGGTGGAGGACGCGGTCAGCTGGGAAGGCCGCCCCCTCTACGAGATCGAAGCCTGGGATCTGCTCGTCCAAGTGCCGGACCGGGACAATCCGGCCGAGCTGAAGACGCTGCTGGACCACGTCAGCTTCAAGGCTCTGCCCGGTGATTTCATCGCGCTCATGGGCCCGAGCGGCGCCGGCAAGACGACTTTGCTGATGACGCTCAACGGCTACCTGCCCCCCAGCGGCGGTCAGGTGCGCATCAACGGCGAAGATCTCTATGCGATCTACGACGCGCTCCGCGGCTCCATCGGCTACGTGCCGCAGGACGACATCGTTCACCCGGAGCTCACGGTCTTCGAGGCCGTGCGCTACAGCGCCAAATTCCGGCTCCCGCCCGACTACTCGGACGACGAGATCACGCGCCGGGTAGATACGACCCTCGCCCAGCTCGGTCTGGAGCAGGTCGCGCACCTGCAGATCGGTAAGCCGGAGCGCAAAATCCTCTCCGGTGGTCAGCGCAAGCGCGTGAACATCGCCATGGAGCTGGTGACGGACCCGGTCATCATGTTCCTGGACGAGCCGACGAGCGGCCTGGCTGCAGACGACACTCAGGCGCTCGTCCAGCTGCTCGCGGATCTCGCCAAGCAGACCGGCAAAACGATCATCACGACGATCCACCAGCCGGCCAAGGACGAGTTCGAGAAATTCAACCAGACGCTGGTTCTGGGTCCCGGCGGCCTCACCATCTTCTTCGGCCCGCCCAAAGACGGCTACAAGTTCTTCGGCTCCTTCCGCGAGCGCCTCGGCAAGCACAACGACGTCGACAACCCGCGCGACATGTTCGACATGTTGAACCAGCGCGAGCGCCCGATCTTCGAGGCCATGCGCGCGCAGAACCCGAGCACGCCGCGCTTCATGGCGCGAGCCGCCGCGGCGCGGGAATGGAATGCGGAGTACTTCAACCCGCAGAACCCCATCTTTCAAAAGATGTTCGCGGGCCGCCGCGCCGTCGGTACCGGTACGGCTCAGCAAGGCTTGCCGCGCAGCGCTCCTCCAACGCGCGGCCAGTTCGGGCTCTTGTTCGGCCGCTATTGGAAGATCAAGGCGCGCGACTTGGGCGGCACGCTGATCCTGCTGCTCCAGGCCCCCATCATCGGCGTGCTGCTCGCAGGCGTATTCGGCGGCCAGCGTGAAGGCATCCCGTTCTGGTGCCTCGGCGCCTTGCAGGAGCTCTCGAAGAAGAGCGGCGGCCCTGCCTCCGGTATGGAGGACACGCTGCGGTCCATGCAGGCGACGCCGGACCACTCCGCGGCGATCTTCTTTTGTGTGGTCTCGGCGGTGTGGTTCGGAACCAGCAACGCCGCCCGCGAGGTGGTGAGCGAGCGCGCCATCTACATGCGCGAGCGCATGGTGAACTTGGGTCTGTTCAACTACATCTTCTCCAAGTTCCTGCTCCTGAGCTTGTTCTGCATCGTGCAGTGCACGGTGCTGCTCGCGATCGTCTTCTTCGCGCTCGGCTTCCACGGCGGCTTGCCCGCGTTTGGCATCTCGCTCGTCACGCTCATCATCACCGCCATGAACTCGGTCGCGACGGGGCTGCTGCTCAGCACGCTCGTCACGAGCGCCGAGGCGGCAATGGCGCTCACCCCGATCGCGCTCATTCCGCAGGTGGTGTTGGGCGGACTCATGGTGCCCATGACCACGAACCCGATGCTGCGCTGGCCCATGTACATCATGCCCGCGCGCTGGGGCTTTCAGGGCATGATCGCGCAAGAGCGAAAAGCCATCGCCAACGACTCGGCGTGGATCATCGACCTGAAGAAGCCAGACACGACGAGCGTCGAAAACTTCCTCGTCGCCGGCAAATTCCGCTGCGCGGAGGCTCAGATCGCGAGCGCGGACTTCAACGGCGCGTGGGGGTTCACGGACTACCAGCTCTTCTGGCTTCCGCCCGCGGTGCTGGGCGCCATGATGGTGGGGCTGCTCATCTTCATTCTGTTCATCTTGAAGCGGCGCGACGCGTTTTAGTCAGCCGCCTCGCCCCTCCTGCGCTGCTGCTGACCCTCAGGTGAGGGTCAGCGCCGCTCGCACTTCGTCGACTGGCCGCTCACGGTGCACACCGTGCCCGCCCGGCATTTCTCGGAAGGAACGAAGCGCTGGTCTCTGCAGGCGATGAGCGACTTGCGGTCCTCGCTGCAGGCGATGTGCCCACTCAGGGCCGGGTCGCAAGCGTCGCCTAGCTTGGCGACGGTTTGGTCGCACGCGAGCTTGCCCTGCGCCGCGCTACACCTGCCCTCCCCGCGGCAGACGTAGAGCTCCTTCAGCCGGCCTCCCGCGCAAGACAGCACCCGCGCGCCATCCGCGGCGCACGCCTTGGCCCCTTCTTTCGCGCAAGCCTCGCCCGCTTCCGCTACGGACTGATCACAGTGCGGCTGGTCACCCACCGTCTCGCAGCCTTGCGGCCCGCGGCACGGAACACTCTCGAATTTGCGATCGTGACAGGCGAGCATGGCGCCCGCGCTGGAGCACACCGCGACTCCCTGGTCGGCCGCGCTGCACGTGTCGCCGGCTCGATTGGCGGAGATGTCGCAGCGGGTCTTCTGCTCGCTGGTCTTGCAACCTGCTTTCCCGCGGCACGGCGTCTCGACGAACCTGCCTTCGTCACACACCAGCGCGCGTCGCTCGTCCAGGCACCGCGCCTCCTTCGGCTCGCAAGAGGTACCCGGGCCCGCCTTGCACCCCATGAGCGCGGCGCAGACGAGGACGAGCGACCAGGAGAGCCTCACGCAGTGACAGTTCAGCGAACTCCGCGACCGGTTTCCAGCACAAACAGGCTGTGGCGAAAGCGTCAGCGGGCAGCGCTTGCCGGACCCAGGCGAGCGACCTACGTTTCCGCCTCGCCTGCTCGGTGCGCGTGCGCCGGCGGCGCCTTTTCGAGGAGAAAATCATGGGCCTTCACATTGGCAGCATCGCCCCCGACTTCGAGCAAGAGTCGACCATCGGCAAACTCAAGTTTCACGAGTGGCTCGGTGGCAACTGGGCCATCCTGTTTTCGCATCCCAAAGACTTCACGCCCGTGTGCACCACGGAGCTCGGCCGCACCGCCAGCCTCAAGAGCGAGTTCGACAAGCGCGGAGTCAAAGCGATCGCGGTCAGCGTGGACAGCGTCTCCGACCACGAGCGCTGGATTCCGGACATCGAAGAGACTCAGAACACCAAGATGAACTTCCCGATCCTGGCCGACGCGGATCGCAAAGTCTCCAAGCTGTACGACATGATTCACCCGGAGGCGAACGACACCCTCGCCGTGCGCTCCGTGTTCTTCATCGACCCGAACAAGAAGATCCGCGCCATGATCACCTACCCGGCCAGCACCGGCCGTAACTTCGGCGAGATCTTGCGAGTCATCGACTCACTGCAGCTGACCGACAATCACAAGGTCGCCACTCCCGCGGATTGGCGAGACGGCGATGATTGCGTCATCGTGCCCGCGGTTCAGGATCCGGAAGAGATCAAGCAGCGGTTCCCCAAAGGGTTCACCGCGCTGCGTCCGTACCTGCGCATGACGCCGCAGCCGAACAAGTAAGTCGGCGAAGCAGCAGAAAGCGGAAACGGCGCTGAGCATTCAGCGCCGTTTCCCGTTCAGGGGTTTTGACTCAGGCGGAGCGGCGCCGCGCGAGCGCCGCGCCGGCCAGCACCATACCGAAGAGCGCCAAACCGGCGCCCGCCGGGCCACCCGGTACGGTCGCGCAGCTCGCCTCGGCCTTGCCCTCCGCGCTGCCTTCGCAGGTGTTGCCCGAGCACTCGCCTTCCGCGGAGCCAGTAGCGCTCGCATCCACGTCCACCGTGAGTACCGCGTTCAGCGCCGAGATGCAGTCGCGCAGGTTGTCGCCATGGTCCACGTACTGGCCATCGCAAAACAGCGCTCCCACCTCGGGGTCGTCGCATTGCGCTTCGCACTTCACCTTGAGGTCCCCCTGGCACTTTACCGCGCCGCTCGCGCGACAGGTGCCGCGGCACTCCGCGCGCACCTCGGCGTTGCAAGATCCCTCGCAGGAGGCCTCGCACTTGGCCTTGCAAGTGGCGGAGGGCGGCGTCCCGCTACAACCCGCATCGCAGTCTGCTTTGATGTGCGCCTTGCATTGGCCCTCGCAGGCGGCGCGGGCTTCCGAGCCGTTGGCCTCGGCGCTGCACTCGCCGCTGCACTTGGCTTCGGCGTCCACCTGGCACTCTGCGGAGCAGTCGAAGTCGCCCGGATCCACCTCGCATTTAGCTTCGCAGTCCACGCTGCATGAGCCGGTACAGCTCGCCTCGGCCTCCACGTCGCATTCGCCCGCGCACTCGACGTCGAGTCTCCCGGTGCACGCCAGCCGCACCTGAGGCGGCTCGCAGCTCGCCTTGCATTCGACATCCACCTCCACCTTGCAGCGGGCGTCCGCCTCGACATCGATGTTGCCGCAGTCCGAGAGGGCGGCGTGGGCCTGACCGCTCAACGCAGCGAGCGCGAGGCACAATCCAGTTGCAGCAAAACCAAGAGCAAGCTTCATTTCAATCCTCCGAAGTAAGCACACGCGGCGCCGAGCGCGCCTCGGGCTGAGTAGTTTACCTCAGGAGCGGCCCGGATCTGCCCGCCAGCGTCTTTACTGGCAATTTGCCTCGGCTCAGCGCTTGGAAGCGAGCTCTTGAAGGTCCGGCGAGGAAGGAGTCACGGTGCGCATGACCCCACTATGTGCGCTGGTAAAGCGGACGCGCACGTTGATTCGCTTGCCGCGAAGCTCGTCGCAGAGAGTTCCAGCCAAAGCGAACAGCTCGTGCCGCGATTGATTGAGATCGTCGCTGTCGCCGGCGAGCACCAGCTCCCGATCGTGCGCGCTCGCGGGAGACATTGCTTCCACCAAGGAGCGCGCAACTCGACGGCGGAGCTCCGCGCGCTTCTGCTCCGGATCGTGCGCTGCAACCAGCACGCCGATACGAACATGCGCCGCGTCGCTACGAGCGCGTGCTTCAGCCACACGACTTAGAACACGCGCCTGGAAAGACTGGGGGGACTCCGCCGAAGCTTGCGCGATGACAACCGAATTCGGGGCGAGCCGCTGGTACTCGGCGAGCCAGCCCGGCCAGGCCGCGCCCGCTTCCAAGACGACGATGGACATCGAATCGTCGCTGCTTTCCAGCATGTTTTCCCTCTACCCGCCACGCAGCGGGTGCCTCGACACATGAACCCAATACCCGCAGGCTCACATCCGCATCGCGCTAAAAATTTGCGCGCCGCAGACAGGTTCCCAGGGTACCTGCATCTATCCGCCTTCAGCGCGAATTCGTCAAGCATCAATTGCGCGGTCGCGCTCGCCGCTCGCCGCTGGTCGCGTTCGTCGCGTTCGTCGCGCTTGGCTCGTCCGCCGCGCGCGCTCGCAGGGACTTGGCCTTGCTAGTGAAGGACGCGCAGAAGTTGAGCGGTGATCACTCGGCTACGTACAGCGCGCGGGGCCGCGCCTTTGGAGCGAGCTGGAAGGCGTGCTGCGCGCGCGGCTGGCGGTGAGGCGCGCTGGGCCTTTGGCCTCGGCCTTCCGCCTCCGACTCTGCACTCATTTAAGCCTAGTAACCGAAATCTGGAGCGCCCGCGCCAGGCTTCGCGGTGGGGGCGGGCTTGGCACCCACCGCTGGCTTGGCCGGAGCGGCGGGCCTCGCGGCGACCGCCGGACGCGGGGCGGCAGCGGGTTTGCCTACCGGCGCCGGAACCGCGGCTGCGGAGGGAGCCGCGCTCGCGACGGGGGCCGCCGGCACGGGCTCCGGAGCAACGGTTGCCTCCGGCTTTGGCTCGGGAGTGACCGCGGGAGAAATCGGCGCCGCGGCCGCGGGAGCGGGCTGCTGCGCGGACGCCGAAGTGGCCGCCGAAGGCTCTTTCTTTCCGATGACCGAATAGGCCGCGAAAGCGGCGCCGCCGGCCACCAGGAGAGCGACCGCGGCGAGGCCCGCGACCAGGCCCGCGCTGCTCTTCTTGGGCAGCGAAGGCGAGGTGTCCGGCTGGGAGCTCGCCCAGTTGGCGCTGGTGCCGGGCCCGATGTTCACCTGTGAGCCCATGGGCCCCCGGCCCGTCACCGCGCCGGCCGGCAGCAGGCCCGCCGCCGCCGGATCCGCGAGCGGAGGAACCGAGACCGAGGCGCCGCTGCGCACCCAGTTGTCCAGCGCCGCAATGAACTCCGTAGTCGTTTGAAACCGCTGCGTCAGGTCGCGCGTCATCGATTTCGCGATGATGCTGGAGAACGCCGGATCCAGGTCCGGCACGATCGTCTCCGGCGGGGGAACGTCCGACAGCACGATCTTGAACATGAGCTGGTTGAACGTGCCGGCGTCGAACGGCACGCGACCCGTGACGGCCTCGTACAAGATCACGCCCATGGAGTAGATGTCGCTCCGCTGGTCCGCCTCCGCGCTGCCGCTCGCCTGCTCCGGCGACATGTAATAGGGCGTGCCCATGACCGCGCCGGTGCGCGTCATCTTCATGCCGTCGCCCGCGAGCTGATTGAACTTCGAGATTCCGAAGTCGATGATCTTCACGTAGTCCGGCACGCCGGCCTTTTCGCGCAAGATGAAGATGTTGTCCGGCTTCAAGTCACGGTGAATGATGCCGGCCGCGTGGGCGGCGCCGAGCCCCTCCAGCACTTGGCGAATGATGGGCGCGGCCTCGCGCGGCATCAGCCGGCCGCGGCTCTTGATGCGCCCGGAGAGCGGCTCGCCCTCCAGGAACTCCATGATGATGAAGTGGTCGCCGTCCGCCAGCTGACCGAGGTCGAGCACCTCCAGGATGTGATCGTTACCGATACGCCCCGCCGCCTGCGCCTCGCGTTCGAAGCGCTGCATCACCTCTTGATTGCCGGTGTAGGCGGCGTGGAGCACCTTGATCGCCACCTTGCGATTGATGCGCACGTTCTCGCCCATGTAGACGGCCCCCATGCCGCCCTCGCCAATCAGTTTGACGATTCGGTACTTCCCATCGATCAGCTGGCCGGGTTCTAAGGACATGGGGGCTTCTCGCTAGTGGCTCGTCTCGAGGATACGTTCCTTCCGACGTAATCAGTGGTGGCTAGGGCGAAGATTTCTGAAGTTGCAGGGCAGCTTCAACGCGCACCGTGAGCGGTGGTCCCTCGAGCGCGACGGCGCGCCGCGAAGAGAGCCATCGCGCCAAGGCCGGCAACCCAGCCCAGGCCGGGCTGCGGCGAGGTAGGCACGCGGCACGAGCAGCCCCCAGGCTGGCGCTGGAACACGCGCGCCGGGTCGACGGCCTCGCCGGCCTCGTTGCCGTTACCGGTGCCGCCCTTGCCGCCGCTCGGGTTTGCGCCCTCGCCGCCGGTGCTCGGAGCGTTGCCGTCACCGCCTTCGCCGGTCGGGCTCCCGCCTTCAGCCGAAGAGCCCGAGGCTCCGTCGCCGCCTTGGCCGGCAGAGTCACCCCCGGCGCCGCCCTCACCCGTCGGGACGTCGCACTTACCGGTGAGGCACCTGCCGGTGCCGCCCTCGCACTCCGTGTCATCCGGAGCGCGCGGGTCGTCGCAAGTGCCGGTCTTGGTGTTGCAGGTGCCGCCGAGGTGGCAATCGTCGATAGGCGTGCAGGTCATCTCCTTGCCCGCGCACTTGCCGCCCGCGCACTTGTCTTCGACCGTGCACAGGTCACCGTCGCTGCAAGCGACGCCGTCGGCGTTCACGTGCTTGCAACCGGTAGCCGCATCGCAGCTGTCGGTCGTACAGGGGTTGCCGTCGTCACAGTTGACGAGGCTACCTTCCGTGCACTTACCGGCTTGGCACTCACTGTTGATGTGGCAGCGGTCGAACACGCACGGGGTGCCGTTGGCTTCCGCGATCGGGCCGCACACGTTGGCCGCGCACGCATCCGTCGTGCACGGGTTGTTGTCATTGCAGTCTTTACCGGCCACGAACGAGCACTTGCCAGCGACGCACTTGTCCCCGGTGGAGCAGGCGTTCCCGTCGTCGCACAGGGTGTTCTCGGCTACCGCCTTGTGCTGGCAGCCGAGCGTCTTGTCGCACGTGTCGGTCGTGCACGCCTCGTTGTCGTTGCAGTTCGGCTCGCCCGTACCGACGCACGCCCCGCCCGAGCACTTGTCCACGAGCGTGCACACGTTGCCATCGCTACAATTGGCGGTGTTATTGGTGTAGACGCATTGCCCGGTTCCGGGCGTGCAGGCGTCGTTGGTGCACGGGTTGCCATCGTTACAGACGACGGCGGGAGTCGTCTTGCAGACGGCGCCGTCGCACTTGGCGGTGCCGTTGCACAAGTTGGTGTCGGTGTCGCAGCTCTTACCGGCCTCGACCGGCGGGTGCTCACAACCCTTCGGCCCGCAAATGTCGTCCGTGCACGGGTTGCCGTCGTCGCAATTTTCGCACTTGTCCGCGCCACCGGCGCCGCACAGCTTCACGTCCGTACCGGGCTGGCACACGCCGCCGTCGAAGCAGCCGGTGCAGCACGCGCCCTTCTGGCAAATACCGCTACCGTCGCTGCACGGTTTTCCGTCCGGAATCGGGTTCGCGTCGCACGCGAACTTCCCCGGCACGCACTCGGCCGCGACGCACTTGTCGGCAGAAACACAGCTCTCGCAGGCGCCGCCCCCAGAGCCGCACGCGGCTAGGCCGTCACCCGGTCGGCAGATGTAGCCTCCCAGCTTGGACCTTTGCACGCAGCCGGTGCAGCAGATGGGAGACTGCCCCTCCATGAGCGTGATGCAGAGGCCGCTGCCGCCGCCGATCGTGAGGCACGCCTCGCCGTCACGCTTCTGGGAAGAGAGGATGCAAGAGTTGAGGCTGCATTTGTAGGCGGTGCAGTTGTCGACGTTGCACGTCGTGTTGCCGCAGACGACCGCTTCCGAAGACTCGCCCGGTGCTTCTTCGGTCACGGTGGCGATGCTGCCATCGTCCGCCGCACACCCGGCCACGCTCAGCAGCGCGCCGAGCCCGGCGAGGAGCAAGCTGCTCGCGATCTTCAGGACGCCTCGTTGACTGCTTCGATTTTGTGCCATCCGACCGTTACTCCTCTAAGCCTCGAAGGCGCTCGGCGGCCCTCGCTAAGAAATTCAAAACGCGCCTCGCACGCCGACCGCGCCCGGCCCGACGTAGGGCGCCACGAACGCCGTCGAATCGCTCTTCTTGCTGCTGGATAGAACGAACAGGGTCACGCCCGCGGCCACGCCCAGGCCGCCCACGACGTAGCCAACGATACCCAGCGTCTGCGCGCTGCGCGCTTTGTCGTCCAAATCCGCCACCTTGATCGCGGCGGGGTCGTCTTTGTAACAGGGGCTGCCGCACTCGCCGGCGGCGGAGTCCGCATCCTTACGGTTGCTGGCAGACTTGAGGACGAACACGGTGCCGAGCGCAATGCCCACTGCGCCGACTCCGAACCCGACGTAGGAGCCAACGCGCAGGCCGTTGCCGCTCCCCGAATCACTCGGCGGGGCTCCGGATGGCGCCGAGAGCACGCCGCTGCTGTCCACCGGCGCGGGCGCAGCGCCCGCAGGCGGCAGCGTATCGTCCACCACCATCTTCACTGCGACGGCGGCGCTCCCGGCGTCTTTCAGCGAAACGGTGGCGGCGGCCGCTTGTTTGAAGCCGGTCGCAGTGGCGGTCACGGTGTGCTCGCCCGGATCCGTCGGTTGCGGCACCCCGAGCAGCACGACCGGGAACGGCTGTCCGTCGATGGTGACGGCTAGGTCCTTCGCTGCCTCGGCGCCCTCCACCGTCACCTTGAGGCGGCCGATGTGGGGCTCTACCTGCTTGCGCTCTTCGTCCGCCGCGCTTTGAGCGTCGCGGAAGGCTTGCGGCGTGTTGGGCGGCAGCTGCTCCTTGACGATCTTGAGGTACGCTTCGCGCGCCTTCACGTACTGGCCCAGCTTGGTGTAGGCGCGGGCCATGAACAGCAGATGAGGCGGCGCGTGGACGAGCGACTCCGCCTTGCCGAACAGGTCCACCGCGTCCTTGAAGCGGCCCTCGCTGTAGGCCTGAGCTCCCTCCGTCGCCAGCGTGCGCGCACCCGCGCGTTGCTCGTCGCTCTGGGCGGCAGCGGGCCCTGATACGCCCAGCAGTGCCGCGCCGAGCGCAGCCGATACGACGAACGAACGCGTCCTAAGCAAAGTCCCTCTCATGAAAACCTTATATACCAACGAGCCGCAAATTTCGCGCAGCGCAATTCACGGCGAGAAGCGCGGCCACTTGCGCACACTCCCATACGGCCGTTTCTTGGCCCATTTTACGGGGAGGAATATGGACGGGGTGTAGGTAAGAGGAAGCAACCATGCGCAAGAAAACCAGCCCTCCGCGTGAATCACGAAAAACCGCGCCGGTTTCGGCTGCGAGCGCTCGGTCCGCTCAGGCGCTTGGTCTAGTAGTCGCGGTCGAGCTCGGGGCGGAGTTTCCGACGCTCCCGCTTTTGGAAGGCACGCCCCGGCGCGTCCTCACGCAGCTGGAGGGCGAAAGCCCGGCCGCGTTCGCAGAGCGCGTCGCAAGCTCGCTAGAAGGCGCTTTCGCCCGCGGGGTCGCGCTCGGCCAGCTCTCCGTCGCCTGCAACGAGCGCATCGATGACGCCGCCCAGGGCGCGCGGCGTACCCTCGCGACCGCCGCGCTGGGCGCGATGGCAAAGCAGCACACGGGCAAGGTCACGCTGTGCGCCACCGCGCGTAGCAGCGGTCGGCTGCGTCAAGCGCTGTCCACGCTTTCACGCGGCCTCTTCGACGAGTGGCGCACCGCAGGCTTGGAAGCCAGCGTCGACTTCGGCGCCGAAGCGCCGGCAGCGGCCGCTACCGGCGCGTTCGTCTTCACGGCGCGCGTCGCTTAGCGCTCAGATGTGAATCGCGCGGCGATCGACGGCCATCGCCGCCTCTTTCATCGCTTCCGCGAGCGTCGGGTGCGCATGCGAAGAGCGCGCGATGTCCTCGGCGCTGGCGGAGAACTCGATCGCGACGGCCGCCTCCGCGATCAAGTCACCCGCGCGCGGACCGATGACGTGAACGCCGAGGATTCGATCCGTCTGCGCGTGGGCCAGGATTTTTACGCGCCCCTCCGTCTCGCCCAGCGCGCGGGCGCGGCCGTTGGCGGCGAACGGGAACGTGCCCTTCTTGAACGGCACGTTGGAGGCGTTGAGCTCTTCTTCCGTCTTACCGACCGAGGCAATCTCCGGGTGGGTGTAGACGATGCCGGGGATGGCGTCGTAGTTCACGTGGCCGAAGCCGGTCACGATGCCTTCGACGCAGGCCACGCCCTCTTCTTCGGCCTTGTGGGCCAGCATGGGGCCGCGCACGACGTCCCCAATCGCGTAGAAGCCGGGCACGTAAGTACGGAACTGATCGTCGATTGGGATGCGGCCACGCGGATCCAGCTCGATGCCGACGGAGGCGAGCCCGAGGTGATCCGTGTTCGGGGTGCGGCCCACCGCGACGAGCAGACGATCGCAGCGCACGCTCTCCTGGCCCTCGATGCCGACCACGACCTCGTCTCCTTCCCGCTTGGCGGAGGTGACGCGCGCGCCGAGCTTGAACTCGATGCCTTGTTTTTCGAAGATGCGCTCCGCCTCGCGCGCCATCTCCGCGTCCATGCCGGGCAAGATGCGCTCCAGGTACTCCAGCACCGTGACTTTGGCACCCAAGCGCCGCCACACGGAGCCGAGCTCCAAGCCGATGTACCCGGCGCCGATCACCACCAAGTGCTTGGGGACCTCCGGGTAGCTGAGCGCCTCGGTGCTACCGCCGATGCGGTCCCCATCCAGCTCCACGCCGCGGAGCTGGGCAACCTTGCTGCCGGTGGCGATGAGCACGTGCTTGGCTTCGATCTCGCCTGCGTCCGGGCCCGTCACCACCACCCGGCCGGGGCCGACGATTCTGCCGTGGCCGTGGTAGCGCGTGACCTTGTTCTTCTTGAAGAGCCCGGCCACGCCCTGGGTGAGTCCGCTGACGATGCCGTCTTTGCGCTTGAGCATGCGCTCGAGATCCAGCTCGACCCCGCTCACCTTCACGCCGTAGTCGCCGAGGGCGTGGCTCGCTTCGCGGTACCGCTCGCTCGACTCGAGCAGGGCCTTGCTCGGGATGCAGCCCACGCGGAGGCACGTGCCGCCCAGGGCCGCCTCCGCGTCGATACAGGCCGTATTGAGGCCGAGCTGTGCGGCACGAATTGCCGCCACATAGCCGCCCGGACCCGCGCCAATGACGAGCAAATCGTGCTGGTTTGCCAATTTAGACCTCGATCAGCATACGGGCCGGCGCCTCGACGCACTGTTTGATGCGCTTGAGGAAGGTCACCGCTTCGCGGCCATCCACCAGGCGGTGATCGTAGGTCAGCGCGATGTACATCATCGGCCGAATCACGACCTGACCGTTGAGCGCGACCGGACGGTCCTGAATCGCATGCAGCCCCAAGATGCCGCTCTGCGGCGGGTTCACGATCGGCGTGGAAAGCAGCGAGCCGTAGATGCCACCATTCGAGATGGTGAACGTGCCGCCCATCAGCTCGGAGAGCTCGAGCTTGTTGTCCTTCGCGCGCTTGCCGAAGTCCGCGATGGTCTGCTCCACCTCGGCGAAGCTCAAGCGGTCTGCGCTACGAATGACCGGCACCGCCAAGCCCTTGCCGCCGCCGACGGCGACGCCGATGTCGTAGAAGTTTTTGTAAACGATGTCCGTTCCGCGGATCTCACCGTTGACGGCCGGGATGAGCTTGAGCGCGTCGATCGCGGCCTTGACGAAGATCGACATGAAGCCGAGCTTGATGCCGTACTTCTCCTGGAAGCTCTCCTGGTACTCCTTGCGGAGCGCCATCGCGTTCGTCATGTCGACCTCGTTGAAGGTCGTGAGCAGCGCCGCCGTCTGTTGAGACTGCACGAGACGCTCGGCAATCTTCTTGCGGAACGGGCTCATCGGCACGACCTCTTCGTGCTTGTCGCCCGCCGCCGGAGCCTTCGCCTCCGTGCGCGCCGGACCACGCATCACGTCTTCCTTCAAGACGCGGCCGCCGGGCCCTGTCGGCTCTACCTCGTCCGCCTGCATTCCGCGCTCCTTCAGGGCGCGACGTGCCGAGGGCATCACGCGAGCGAAGCCCTGGGGCGGGATTGTCTCTCGCGCGGGCTGCTGCGCGGCCGGAGCCGCGGGGGCCGGAGCCGCAGGAGGCGCGGCTGACGGAGCCGGAGCCGCAGGCGGCGGCACGGAGGGCGTGTTGTTCGCCTTCGGTGCGGCCGCGACCGCGCCCTCTTCCATGTAACCGATCACGTCGCCCACCGCCGCGACGGCGCCCTTCTTCAACTTGATCTGGGTGATGGTGCCGTTCGTGGGCGCGGGCAGGTCCACCGTGACCTTGTCCGTCTCGATCTTGACGACTACCTCGTCGCGCGAAACGGCGTCCCCTTCAGACTTCAACCAATCGCCGATCTGGACTTCCGTGATCGACTCGCCGACGGGCGGCACTTTCAGCTCGATGGGCATCTTGCAGATGATTCCTTGATGAAATTAGCGGCGCTACTCTCCGCCTGCGCCCCCGTTTCGTCAACCGACAAACCCCGCGAAAAACTGGCTCGATAAGCAGCACAGACGCCCGCTCTTTCGGCCTCTTTCGTCCTGTCTCCAACCCGTGACGAGGGGCTGCCAAGCCGCAGCCCAGCTCGCAGAAGCTCCCGTGTCGTCCCCCGGCACCCCTTCCCCACCTCCTCGCGCGTTACTTCACGCCCCCATCGCTCGCACCAACGACTCGAAGACCTGCGACTTCACCGAGAGGTCAGGACCCGAGGAGGCGAGATTTTGGTCGCGCTGCCGCGCAGGGATTTTGCGACGTGACGCCCGACCCCGCGAGCATTCGATGTTTCCGCCCGACTCCGTGGGGGAGTCGGGGGAGACGGGCGAGCGCTCAGGCGAAGGCGCGTTCGAGCAGCTCTTGTTGCTCGAGCTTGTGGCAAGACGCCGAGCCGGTGGCGGGGCTGGCGGACTCGGTGCGGCACACGCCGGAGAACGGGAAGCGCCCGAACATCATCGAGCCGTGACGGACGCGCATGTGTCGCCACGCGCCCATGTTCTCCGGCTCTTCCTGCACCCAGACGAACTGAGTGCCGTCGTCGAAATGGTCCACGGCGGCGCGCAGCACGCGGTCCGGCAGCGGGTAAAGCTGCTCGATGCGCACGATCGCGATATCGTTGCGGCCCAGCTCGGCCCGGCGCTTCTCCAGGTCGTAGAAGACCTTGCCCGTGCAGAGCAGCACGCGCGAGGCTTTCTTCAGGCCGCGGATGTCCGGAATGACGCGCTGGAAGCCGGCGGTGCCAAACTCCTCCAGAGCGCTGACGCACTGGGGCAGGCGCAGCAAGCTCTTCGGCGTGAACACGATCAGCGGCTTGCGCCACGGGCGCAGCACCTGACGTCGCAGCACGTGAAAGTACTGCGCGGGAGTCGTCGGCTGAACGACTTGGATGTTCTCCTCCGCGGAAAGGGCGAGGAAGCGCTCGAGGCGCGCACTGGAGTGCTCCGGGCCTTGGCCTTCGTAGCCGTGCGGCAGGAGCATGACCAAGCCGGAGAGGCGCTTCCACTTGTCTTCCGCGCTGACGATGAACTGGTCGATGATGACCTGCGCCGCGTTGGCGAAGTCGCCGAATTGCGCTTCCCAGCAGACCAGCGCGTCCGGCCAGTCCAAGCTGTAGCCGTACTCGAAGCCGAGCACGCCTGCCTCGCTCAACACCGAGTTGTAAATCTCGATCGGCGCCTGGTCCGGAGCCATGTTGCAGAGCGGCATGTACGTGTGGCCGTCCGTCACGTCGTGCAGCACGGCGTGGCGGTGGCTGAACGTGCCGCGTCCGCAATCCTGACCAGTGAGGCGCACGCGCGTGCCCTCCGTGACCAAGGACGAGAACGCGAGCAGCTCGGCCATGCCCCAGTTGACCGGCTTTTCGCCCTTGGCCATCGCGGTGCGATCACCGATGAGCTTTTCGATCTGCTTGTGGGGATGAAAGTCGGCCGGCAGCTGCTGCTGGCGGAGAATGAGGTCCTGGCAACGCGCGCGGTCCACGCCGGTGTCCACGTCCGGCACGTCGTTCTCGGCGCCGCCGCGGTAGCCCTTCCAAAAGCCGCCGAGCCAATCCTGCACCCGCACGTAGTCCTTGCGGCGCGCCTCGGAGAGCTCGCGCTCGAGGTGCTCGCGCCGCTCGACCGCGATCTTGTCTGCCTCTTCCACCGTGATCTCACCGAGCTTGGTGAGATGGCCCAGGTAGCCTTCGCGCACGCTCTTGCGCTCCGCGATCGCGGCGTACAGGAGCGGCTGGGTGAAGGAGGGCTCGTCGCTCTCGTTGTGACCGAAGCGGCGGTAGCAGTACATGTCGATGACCACGTCCCGCAAGAAGGTGTCGCGGAAGTCCATCGCGAGGCGGATGACCTGCGCGACCGCCTCCGGATCTTCGCCGTTCACGTGGAAGATCGGGATCTGCAGCATCTTGGCTACGTCCGTCGCGTACGTCGTCGAGCGCGCTTGGGACGGCGGCGTGGTGAAGCCAATCTGGTTGTTGATGATGACGTGAATCGTGCCGCCGATGGTGTGCGCGTCCACCTGGCTCATGTTCAGCGTCTCTTGAATGACGCCTTCACCGGCGAACGCGGCGTCACCGTGGATCGTGAACGCGATCTTCTTGGAGCGCGTGAGGTCCCCCGCGCGGTCCTGCTTGGCGCGCGTGCGGCCTACCACCACCGGGTTCACGTACTCCAAGTGGCTGGGGTTGAAGCAGAGCGAGAGGTGCACCTTCTTGCCGCTCTCGGTCACGAAGTCCGAGCTGTGACCGAGGTGGTACTTCACGTCCCCAGAGCCGTAGTAGAGCTGCGGATCCGCGTCCTCGAACTCGCGGAAGATCTCGCGCGGGTTCTTGCCCATGATGTTGGCGAGCACGTTCAGGCGGCCACGGTGGGCCATACCCAAAACGACCTCGTCCACCCCGTGCTCGGCGGCGCGGTCGATCGCAAAGGCGAGGAGCGGAATGAGGCTCTCCGACCCGGAGAGCGAGAAGCTCTTGGCGCCAACGAACTTCTTCTGGATGAACTCCTCGAAGATCGAAGCGTCCGTCAGCTTGGTGAGGATGCGCAGCTGCTCTTTGCGCGAGAGCTGGATGCGATTCTCCGAGCCCTCCATGCGGTCTTGCAGCCAGTTTTTGACCTTCAAGTCGTCGATGTGCATGAACTGCACGCCGATGGACCGGCAGTAGGTGTTGCGCAGGCGCGTGAGGATTTCGCGCAGCGTGAGCACCTGAGCGCCGAAGATCGTCCGGCTGGAGAACTTGCGATCCAGATCGTAGCCGGTCAGCTCGTAAAACTCGGGGTCGAGCTCGGCCTGGGTCGGGCGCGGCAAACCGAGCGGGTCGATCTTCGCGATCATGTGCCCGCGGACGCGGTAGGCACGCACGAGCGCGTCCACCCGGTCTTGCTTCACGGCCGCGTCGGAGACGCCGCTCGCGAGGGGAGACGAGCCGACGTTGGCGTGCGGAGCCGCGCCGTTGGTAGCGTGCCCGTTGGCGGCCTTCGCCGCGCCGTTCGTGACTGGCGCGTTGAACACGCTCGAGGGACGAAAATCCGGACCCAGCTTCGGCTTGCGGGCGAACGCGCCGTCCGCGCCGAGTGACTCGAAGTACGCTCGCCAGTCCGGCGGGACCGAGCTCGGGTCTCGGAGATAATCGGTATAGAGCCCCTCGGCGAACAGCAGGCTCAGCGTGCTCGGCGAGCCTTCAGTGGTCTCAATGGTCATGTTTCGGCTAAACCCGGCGGTTTTCTCCCCCCAAGAACCGCGCGGGTCAAGCCAATCGACCGCGTTTTCGTTGCCACATCGGGTGGCGGTCGTGTTTCGGGCGTGCGTCGAGTCCCCGCGCCGACAAGTTTCGGGACTATTTCCAGTTTGGCTCCAGGGGTCCCGAGCCGCCGCGGCCGTATTTCAGGGGCGCCGCGAGCCGTCGCGCGCGACCGCGCTGGCTTGGCCTTGCAAAAATTCCGCGTCAGCGCACCGCACGGGGACGAGCCGCGGACCCTGCGTCCGCGAGGCCCCGGACAACGCTCACGGCCTTGCTCGCCGCGCGCGCTCCGGCCGTACGCCGCTCGTGCTCGTGCGCAAGTACCCGCCGCTCAAGAACGAGAACATCTGCTGGGTAAGCACCTCCGCGCTCTCTTCCGAGAAGCCGAGTGTCACCGCTTGATACAAGAGCTCCTTCAGCGCCCCGATGGTGAGATACGCGAGCACACGTGGCTCGCCTTCGTCCACGATGCCGAGCGCTTGCCCGTCCTTGAGGCTCTCCGCCAGCAGCTGCACGACCATGTCGTAGAAGGTGAAGAGCTTGCGATCGAAGGCCGGGTCGATACCGACCGCGCCGGTGAACAAGACCTTCGTCATGCTGCGCTCCGTGAGACATGTCGCGATAATCGCGCGGATGTTCTCACGAACTTGCTCGACGACGGGGCGCTGCGGGTCATCGACCGTGATGCGCACGATCGCCATCGTGAGCTGCGAAGCGAAGCGGTCGATGAGGTCCGAGAAGATGGCGCGCTTGTCTTCGAAGTACAGGTAGAAGGTGCCGCGCGCCACCCCGGCCTGCAGGGCGATGTCGTCGATCGTGGTTTGGTGGTAGCCACGCCGCGCGAACACGTCGCGCGCGACGCTCAGAATCTGCTGGCGTCGCTCGGATTTCGGCAAGGCCGTCTTCTTGAGCGCAGTCTTGCGCGAACGTTTCGGAGCGGCCATGAGGGCGCTGCATCATAGCCAAAGTTTTCGCGGCGCCTAGCTCAAGTC
This sequence comes from Myxococcales bacterium, assembly GCA_004193285.1. GTDB lineage: Bacteria > Myxococcota_A > Polyangia > Polyangiales > Polyangiaceae > PMG-095. Next base: position 57,892 of record SECP01000051.1, read on the forward strand.
CTGCGCATCCGCGCCGTACTCGGTGCGCATGACGTCTCGCCGTGCTTTTGGCCGCTCGCAAGGATTCGTCGCTGCCCTCGGCTTGTGCGCCGCTTGCACACTGACACCTAGCTCGGCAGACGCGGCCGCTCCCAAGACCGGCGTGGTGGCCGGCTCCGGTACGACGAGCGGCGGAGTGTTCACGGCAGGACCGAGCGGCGCCGAGTACCAACTGCCGACGCTGGCGCGACTGCAGCTCGCGCCCGGAGCGGCGGTGCGTCTGTTTCCGGTGCCGCAGCAGCTGCAGCTCGCCCCCGGCCCGAAGACGACCACGTACAGCTTTGCGCTCTTGCGCGGCCGCGTAGACGTCACGGTGCCGGCCAAGCCGAAGAGCGCCGTGCTGTGTAGCCTCGGCAAGTCGTCGGCGGTGATCGGCGTGGGGCGAGCGGCCGTGCTCGCGCGCGCGGACGACTTCACGGTTGCGAGCTTCGAGGGCGACGTACGAACCCTCGTCACCGACCGCTGGCACACGTTGCCGGCCGGCACGCTCTCGCACGTGGACAGCGCGCACGCTTCGCCGCCAGAGCCGACGCTCGGCGCACCCAAGCTCACCCCCGGCCCCCGGCTGTGGTTCTCGGCAGGCGAACCGATCGAGGTGAGCGGCTTCGCCTTCACGAAGGTGGAGCGCGCGGCCCGCTACGAGCTGCGCCTGCGCCGGGCGGACGGCGCCGCCGAGCAGCTCCGGCGCGTCGAGAGCGGCACGCGGCTCGACCAAGCCTTCGTCGGGCTCACGCCGGGGCAGTACGAGCTCGCGCTGCGCTCGGTAGACGCCGAGGGCATCGCCGGCGGTTGGTCCGCGGTGGAGCCGGTGCGCGTCGTCGGGGTCACTTTGCCGCCCGGTGGCTACAGCGCAGCCGGCGACATCTTCATCGGCAAGGGTCAAGAGGTGCGCTTCTCGAACACGGACGGTCTGGAGATGACCTACGAAGGCGCCGGCCGCTACGTGCCCGCGTCGGAAGCAGTCACGCTCTACCGCGGCGAGACGACGGTGGTGAGCTTCCGAGTGCGTGGCTCCATCTACCCGACGACCGCGCGCCTGAGGCCTCGCAGCGCGTACGCGCACGTCGTGCTCGGACCGAGTCGAGCGGTGTGGCCCAAGGACTCGGTGCAAATCGCGATCGAGCTCCGGAGCAAGGACGGCGAGGGGGTACCGCAATGGCTCGAGCTCAAGACCGACGTGAGGTTGGGCATCGAGCCCATCGCCGTATCGTTCACGCGCGACGGTAATCGTTTAATCGGAGCGGTTCCGCCGCCCGAGCGCCCGGGCCCGTGGGTGCTACGAGTGGAAGTGAAAGATCAGTTCGGATCGCTTCTGGGCCGTGATTTCTTGGAGATCGCCAGCGTGCCGGCTGCACCTGTCGCACCTGCAAAGGTGGTCAGTGCGCGCGTCGCCAGCAAGTAGCGCTCAGACTCCGTGGTTGCTGTGGCCGCTGAGCTTTGACAAGCTCGGCAGCTGCGCATGAGTCTTCGAGGATTCTCCGTGCTGGCGCTTGCCTCCGTGCTCGGCGCTGGCGGCCTGGTCTTCGCTCTGGCTCCTCGCCCCGCGCCCGCCGCCCAGGCTCGGCCGCGGCCCGCTCCTGCGTTGCTCACGCCGCCGGCGCCGAGCGCCCCCCTCGCGGACCCTCGGTTCGCCAGCTTGCCCGCGCTCGTGATCGAAAACCAGAGCACGCGAGAGCGCCGGGAGCTCAAGCTCTACGACGCGTACGGCGCGATCGACGAGCAAGCGGCAGCCGCGCTCGACGCGCTGCTGTGCGACGCCCGCAAGCCCAAGCAGCGCGAAACGACGCGCATCGACCGTCGTACCCTGCAGCTGCTGTTCAAAGCCGCGTACCACTTTCAGAGCTCGGAGGTGGAGGTAGTCTCCGCGTACCGCAAGCCCGGTCGTCGCCGTGAAGGGCCGCACGGCATCGGCGCTGCCATCGATTTTCGTTTGCGCGGCGTGAGCGCGAAAGAGCTCGCCAGCTACCTCCGGGACATCCCGCGCACCGGCGTCGGCATCTACACGCACCCGAAGACGCAGTACGTCCACCTGGACAGCCGCGAGCACAGCTTTCACTGGTTGGACGCCTCCCCGCCGCGCCGGCATTGGCGAGAAAAGTCGCTCGGCGGCAAAGACCTCCCGCGGCGCGACGCCGCCTACCGCCCCGCTTCGGATCTACCCTGAACGCGGGCGGAGCTCGCCACTAACCCGGCGGAGTAGGCTCACCCGCGTGGGTAATAGACGCGGGCGGAGGCCCGGGCCGGATGCGGATGTGAAAAGCGCGTGAACGTTTCGCAGCTGGAAGCGCCACGGAAACCTTCGCTCGCCCAAGCTGCTTCTCAGGAGGCTCCTGAAGGAACATCATGCGTCGCTCCCCTACCTCATCAGCTCATGCCCATTCGCGAGACCGCCCCGTGACGGAAGCCGCACAACCCCACGTCGACCCGACGAGCCCCGACAGCGAGTCCCCGCGTAGTCACGAGCACTCGCGCCGCCCGCGTGCTTCCGACCCGCCGCCGGCCGAGTACGTGGACCTGGATGGCGGCTCCGGGCGGGACGTCTTCTATCGACCCGACCGCTACCTGCGCGCAGACCTGGGCTTGGTGCGCGTCAACGTGGAAGTGAGCTTGGATGGTGAACGCCGCTCCTGCGAGCTCTTCGACGTGTCTCAGAATGGGATTGCGTTCGAATGGTCGGGCGAGCAGGTGCCCGCGCTAGGAGCCGAGGTCGAGAGGCTCACGGTCCAGTTCGACGATCACGAGGCCTACGCGGGCTTGGCCAAGGTGAGCTCGGTGCGCCACGTCGGAGCGATCACGTTGGTTGGCGTGTCGCTGCTGGACACGCTCATGAACATCGAGGACGTGCTGCACCTGCGGGACGTCAAAGCGTGGGTCGCCGGCAGCAAAGGCGAAAAGCTGCGCGCGCGCGAGGCGGCCTGGTTCGTGCCCGGCCTGCACGCGTTCAAAGCGGCCGTCTCGGAGCTGCGGTTGTTCCTGGAGGACGGCCAAGCGCAGCTGGCCGAGCTGGAGGCCTCGCTACCTTCGCACATCCTCCAAGCGCAAGGCTCGCCTGCGAAAGACGCTCTGGTTCAGCGCATGCGTGAAGGGTTCTCCGCGGAGCTCGTGAGCTTCTCCAACCAGGTGGACGCGGCGACGCGTGAAGCATCGCGCAGCGAATGGGACGCGCTACGCGAGTTTTCGCAGCGGCAGCTTCATCCCTTGCTCATGCAGTCGCCCTGGATGCACCGCGCCCGGCACAAGCCGCTCGGCTACCCCGGGGATTTCGAGCTGATGAACGGCCTTTACGGTAACCACTTCAGCGGCGCCACCTTGTTCGCGCGCGCGGTGAACTTGGCTTTCGTGTCCACCCCGGCGGCGGAGGCCGTACGCACCCGCAAGGACCTCATGAAGCGCGAGCTCGGCAAGGCGCTGGACCTCGCCGCGCCCGAGCGCCCCGTCCGCATCTTGTCGATCGCCGCCGGCCCCGCGCAGGAAGTTTACGAGGTGCTGCGCGAGCGAGAAGAGCTCGAAGGTCACGTCGAGATCGTGCTCTTCGAGCAAGACCGCCGCGCGCTCTCCTTCGCTTACGCGCGCCTCAGCCGGCTGGTGAAGGATCGCTGGGCGGGCCGAGTCAAGGTGACCCTGCTTCACGACTCCATCAAGCGCTTGCTGTTGGGCTCCACCGTGTTCCCCGCGTCGGGCGAGTACGACATGGTCTACGCCTGCGGGCTTTGCGACTACCTGCAGCGCAGCACCTGGGTGAAGCTGTGCCGTACCCTCTACGGAACGGTGGCCCCGCAGGGTACTCTCTACGTCGGTAACATGGTGCCCCGGAATCCCAGCCGCTGGTTCATGGAGCTGCACCTGGATTGGACCCTCGTCTACCGCGAGCACGAAGAGCTGCTGGAGCTCGCGCGCGCGGCCGCCCCCGGCGCTCGCCTCCTCCTCTGCGAGGAAGCGACGGGGGTCAACCCGTTCGTCGCGCTGACGAGAGACTGAGCATTGACGGGCCAGGCCGCTTCCCGCGACCAGCCCTCCGCGCTGGAGCAAGCTTGGGCCGCCTGGCAGCTCCGGCGCAACACGCGCGGGATGCGCGGCCTGCTCTACATCGTGGCCGCGCTCTACCCGCTCTTCGGGATCCTGGACTACCTCACTGCGCCGCCGAGGTGGCTGTGGCTCCTCTACGGAACCCGGGCGGTGGTGACGGCCATTACTCTCGGCATGTTCCGAGTGCTCAAGTCGCCACTGTTCGAGAGCCGCTCCAACGCGGTTTCGGCGGCGTACATCGTGCTCATCTCACTGGGCATCAGCTTGATGACCGTCTTCATGGGCGGGCTGAGCTCCCCGTACTATGCCGGCTTGTCTTTGGTCATCGTCGCGACCGGCTTGCTCTTCGTTTGGCCCATGAAAGTGGTCATTCGGACCCACGCCACCCTCGTCGCTTCCTTCTTGCTGCCCAACTTGATCTTGGGGCGCGGAGCGGACTCGCTGACGAGCATCTCCAACCTGTTCTTTTTGGTATCCACCGCCATCATCGCGGGGACGGGGCAGGTGCTGGCCCACGCCTCGCTACGCGAGCAGGTGGCGAATCAATTCATCTTGGAGGGCACGCGCAAGAACCTGGAGGTCGCGAACGACGAGCTGAAGAAGCTCGACCGCTTCAAGTCCGAGTTCTTCGCGAACATCACTCACGAGCTCAAGACCCCGCTCACCATGGTCCTGACGTCCCTGGAGCTGTTGCTGGACGGCGAGCTCGGCCTCATCTCGGAGGCTCAGCGCTCCACGTTTCAGTCCATGCAGCGCAGCGGGGCCAAGCTCTTGCGGCTGATTGGCGACTTACTGGACCTCAGCCGCATCGAAGAGTCGCGAGTCCGCCTGCGAGTCGCAGAGCATGATCTGGCCGCGTACCTGCGTGAGCTAACGAGCGAGACGCAGCTCCTCGTGCAGCGCAAGGGGGTGCGGCTGACGTTCGAGAGTGAGCACGCGAGCGCGCCCGTTTTCTGTGATTTGGAGCGGCTGGAGCGCGTCTTCATCAACTTGCTCTCCAACGCGACCAAGTTCACGGATGCGGGCGGCGAGGTCGTCCTCCGTCTGTCCCGCTCGGACCGATTCACCGAGGTCGAGGTGCGCGACACCGGAGTTGGCTTCCCTTCGGAGCTGTCCGAGCGCGTGTTTTCGCGCTTCTTCCAGACGGACATGGGAAAGAAGCGGCACTACGGGGGCACCGGCATCGGCCTCTCGCTCGCCAAAGACCTGGTCGAGCTCCACGGCGGAGAGATCCGGGCCGAAAGCGAGACCGGCAAAGGCGCGCGCTTCACGGTTCGGCTGCAAAACGACCGCGACCATTTCAATCCGGAGGTTCTGGATCGCCGCGCGGCCCGGAGCGGCCAAGGCGAGGGAAAGCGCGCCGCGGACCGCGGTATTGCGGATTGGCGCTTGGGGGCGGAGGCGAAGTTCCGACTGCTGGAGATCGACGAGGTCACCGAGCAGCGGGTGGTCGAGCGCGACGCCGACGAACGACATCGCAGTCACACCGTGCTGGTCGTGGAGGACACGCCGGACGTGATCCGGATGATTCGCCTCACCTTGCACCATGACTTCCGCGTCTTGGCCGCGACCAACGGCGCGCAAGGCCTCGAGCTCGCCCGCAAGCACCACCCGAGCATCATCGTGACGGACCTGATGATGCCGGTCATGGACGGCCTCGAGCTCACGGCGCAGCTCCGAGCGGATCCGAGGCTCTGCCACGTTCCGATCGTGATGCTGACCGCGCGCACGGAGGTCGAATCACGGGTCGCGGGGCTCCAGGGCGGCGTAGACGCCTACCTCGGCAAGCCGTTTTCGACGAAAGAGCTGATGCAAACCGTACGTTCACTGCTGCGCATCCAGGAGCGCACGGCGGACCTGGTGCTCACGCAAAAGATGGACTCCATCGAGGCGATCGCGGGCGGCCTCGCCCACGAGATCGGCAACCCGCTCAACTACGTGAAGAACGCGCTCGCGGTGGTGCAGCGCGATACCGAGCAGCTGCTGGCGGCGGCGCGGCGCTCCCCTATGGACTCGAGCCTGGACGCAGCGGCGATGGAGCGACGCACTCGAAAGCTTTTCGCGGTCGCGGAGAGCGGGGTGCGGCGAATCGCGGCCACGGTGGAGCTGATGATGCGCTACAGCCGCAACGGCTACAGCCGCTCCGAGCAGCCGCACGACGTCTACGGCGCTGCGCGCGAGGCGCTCGAGGTGCTGGTGCCCAGCGTCGGGAAGCCGCTCACGGTGGAGTCGCGCTTCGAGGGGGAGCCGTGGGTGAGCTGCGTGCCGGAGGAGTTGAACCAGGTCATCTCCAACCTGATTCAGAACGCGGCCGAAGCGGCCCCCGCCGAGGGCGGCCGGCTCACCCTCCAGGGATGGAACGAAGGGAGCGACGTGTACGTGAGCGTGGCCGACAACGGCGCCGGAATCAGCGCCGAGAACGTGAGCAAGGTCTTCAACGCGTTCTTCACCACGAAAGAAGCCGGTGCCGGCATGGGCATGGGGCTCACGATCGCACAGCGCGTCGCGCGCTCGCTCGGTGGCTCGATCGCGGTGCAGAGCGAGCTCGGCGTGGGCACCCGGTTCACGCTGCGACTGCCGCGGCTGCGGCCGCCTTCACAGCGGCAAGCGTACGACGAAGCTCGCTCCGCCGAGCCGCTCGTCCCGCCCCGCAGTTAGGCTTCCGCCAATCTCTTCCACGATGCGTCGCGAGATCGCGAGGCCGAGACCGGTGCCGACCCCGACCTTGCTCGTGAAAAAGGGATCGAAGATGCGCAGGCGGTCGTCCTCCGGTATCCCGGGGCCGTTGTCGGCGACCTCCAGAACGGACCATGCGTCCTCCATCCGCAGGCGCACGCTGATCACGTTCTCGCTCCTGGGCCGGGTCGCGACCGCTTGCATCGCGTTGACGATCAAGTTGAGGACCACCTGCCCGAGCTTGGTGGATGAAGCGCGAACCTTGGGCGCGCAGGTCACGTCCAGCTCCAGGGAGGCGCAGCGCATCAGCTCGCCGGAAACGAGGCGAAGGCCGAGCCGGAGCACCTCCGCCAAATCGGTCGGGCGCAGCTGACCGGAGTCGCTTCGGGTCGGCATCTCGACGCCGCGCACGATGTCCACGACGCGGTCCACGCCCGTGCGCGTATCGGTGAGGCTCGCTTCGACCTCTTCCAGCTGCTGCTTGATACTGCTCGCCAACGGCTGCTCGGCGAGCCGCCGTAGCTCACGCTGCGCGAACGACAAGCTGTTGGTCACCCACTGCATCGGGTTCTTCATCTCGTGCGCGATGCTGGCCGCGACCACGCCGAGCGCGTAGACGCGCTCCGTTTCACGCAAGCGCACCTCGAGCGCGGAGAGCTTGCGGCTCATGGCGTACACGTCGAGCGCGTCCGTAAGCTCGGCACGGAGCTCCTCCGGCTCCCAGGGCTTGCGCAAGTAGCGCCGCACCCGGCCGCGGTTGATGGCCGCGACCGCCGCCTGCACGTCCGTGTACGCGGTGATGAGCAGCCGCACCGTGTCCGGATACTCCACCCGCACCCGCTCCAGCAGCTCCACGCCGCTGGTGCCCGGCATGCGCTGATCCGCGACGATGACCCCCACCTCTTCTCGACGCAGGTGCGACAGCGCCTCCTCGGCCGAGGTCGCGGTGAGCACGTCGAAGTCGTCACCGCATGCGGCCTCGCAGACGACCAAGTTGGCGTCGTCGTCGTCGACGAACAAGACCTTGGCGCTCACGACGCCGCCTCACGGTTGGGCTCGTCCATAGGCACATCCGAAGAGACGAAGACTTTCGACATCTCGCGCTCCACAAGCTCGACCGCGAAGCGTACCCTAATTCGGGCAGCGCTTCGCAATCCCTCGCTGTTATCGAGCCGCGCAGAGCAGCGCCGGGGTTACGTAAGCCGCGCGCCGGTCGCGGCTGCCCCGCGGGACCTTTCCCTGGCCTCCCGATTTCGAGCTTAGACTCCTGAGTGTCGCGTTGATTTCGCCGGTTTGATGCGCCTGCGCGAGGCCGCCCCGTCGCTGTGGAGCCGGCCCGCGGTGCTCCTTCAGAAGCCCGCGCCGAGCGTGAGCGTCGTTACGAGCCAAGGCCGCCCTCGCTCACTTTCGATGGCGGGGAGGAGCGCCATCAGGCCGAGGCCGAGTCGCGCTTCGGCGTCCGGCAGCGGGAGCTCGTACTCCAAGGCTCCTCGGAGCACGCCTGCGCCCGCGCTCCGGTGCTCCAGCGCTCCCCCCCGCCATCGAAAGTGAGCGAGGGCGGCCTTGGCTCGTAACGACGCTCACGCTCGGCGCGGGCTTCTGAAGGAGCACCGCGGGCCGGCTCCACAGCGACGGGGCGGCC
>SECP01000105.1 GCA_004193285.1 Myxococcales bacterium
GCGTGACCTGGTCCCAATAGGTGGAAAAGATGCGCCCTCCGGTATCGAGCGCGCCGCGGGGGCGCTGGCGGCGCAGGCGCAGGGGGCGCAGGCGCAGGGCGGAAGTTCGTAGGCAACATCACGACCGGCCCCCGCGGCGCGCTCGATACCGGAGGGCGCATCTTTTCCACCTATTGGGACCAGGTCACGCCCGAAAACGCGGGCAAGTGGGGCGCCGTCCAAGCCTCTGCTTCGAGCGAATTCAAGTGGGCGACCCTCGACGCCATTTATGACTACTCGCAGAAGAACGGCATCGTCTTCAAGCAGCACGTGTTCGTCTGGGGCTCGCAGCAGCCCACAGGCTCGCTGACGGAGGCTCACGTCAAGACGTGGATGAAGACGTTTTGCGCTCGCTATCCGAACACCCGCCTGATCGACGTGGTCAACGAACCGCCGCCCCACACCAAGCCGTCGTACGCGGACGCCATCGGTGGGGGCACGGACGGCAATTGGCAATGGATCGTGAACGCCTTCAAATGGGCCCGCGAAGCTTGCCCGAACGCGATCCTGATCATCAACGACTACAACAACATCGAATACGAAGATCAGAACCAGCATTTCATCGACATCGTGAAGAAGGCGAAGGCGGGCGGAGCTCCGATAGACGCGGTGGGCGCGCAAGCGCACGGGCTCGGCGGCAACGTCTCCACCGCCACGATGAAGAACCTGCTCACGAAGCTGCACGACGGCACGGGTTTGCCCGTCTACATCACCGAGTACGACATCGACCTCGCTGACGACAACGCGCAACTCGAGCGCTACCGCCAGCACGTCCCGTTCTTCTTGGAGACGGAGTGGATCCACGGCGTCACACTCTGGGGTTGGATTTCGGGATCGACGTGGGTACCGAACAGCGGCCTCATCAAAAACGGTAAGCCACGCCCCGCGATGACTTGGCTCATGAACGAGCTGGATAGACCTGCGCCCTGAGCCGGAGCCGTCATTGTCGAGAAAACGAGCCACCCCCTGCACCCAAGCCTACGTCGTGAGCACGGCCCTGCGCGTCATCGACGAGATGGGGCTCGCGGGCCTCACGATTCGCTCCGTCGCGGCCGCGGCGGGGGTGCCACCGATGACGCTCTACGCGCACTTCAAGAGCAAGCAAGAGCTGCTCGATCTGATCGCGGTCGAGGTGGAGTCGAGGTTGTTCTTCATGCCCTCCAGCTCCACGTGGCAGCTAGCGCTCGAGCGGCTCTGCTTCAACGTCCGTGCGCTCGTGCTCGCGCACCCGGACTGGCTGTCGTTCGTCGCGCGCGGGCGTCTGCGGCCCCCCTCGCCCGTCGAAGAACACCTCCGGTCCTTGATGGCCGAATGCAGCTTCGCGCCGGGCGCCTCCGCGCTCGCCGGACGAGAAGCGTGCCGTTTGGCGCTTGCTTTCGCGGAGCTGGAGCTCTTCATCGCTCGGGAGCGCACGTCTCCGGTCCATGGCCCACCGGGGCCGATGGACCTAGACGGCGACACGTCCTTCGCGGCCGCCGTGCGCTGCTGGATCGCCGGGTTCGAAGCGGTTCATCTCGGCCGCGAGGAATCCCTCACTCAAAGCGACATGGCTTCTACGATCAGCCCGCCACCCGCCGCTTCGCGTAGCCAGAAGAGCTCGGAGGCGGTCGCGAGCAGCGCGGTGACCGTGCCCTGGGGGGACGCGAGCGGCCTCGCCTGGCCGCCGGAGAGCGGCACCTCCAGTAGCCCGCCCGGTTGAGCGCAGAACACACTCTGCGCGACGGCGAGCGGTGAGCAGATCACGTCTTGGGCGATGCGCTCGGTCCTTCGGAGGTCGGTCGACACACGCTCCACGGAGAGCCTCGGGCCGTCGTAATAGAACAAGTCGGAGGTGACCACGAGCATGGCCGGGGAGCGCCCCTCGAAAGGCGTCGAGTAGCGGGGAGCCTCGGCGGTGGTGGGCGCAACCCCGAGACGCCAACGAGAGCCCGGTAGCTCCTCCGCGAAGAACAATCGGTCGTCGCGGAGGCTCATGGTGACGATGTGAGCTGGCTGCATCGCGACGCGTCGCGGCTCCGCGCCCACCAGCGACCACAGAACGCCGGCCTCGCCCGGTTGGTCCTGCTGCAGCCACGCGACGTTGTCCCCAGAGCCCGCCACCATTCGCGGCGCCTGGGGCAGGCGCAACAGCGTGGACCACACGCTTTCGCCGTACTTCAAGCGCCTCAGCGCCCCAGACGAGTACCGCAGCAGCGACCCTCCCGCGCCAACCGCGAGCTCACCGCCGGGGAGCTCCACCGGCGGGGTCCCCGGGCGATCCAGCCAATGCAGCGCCGCCGTCGTCAAGAGCGCGGGGCGACTGCCGGCGAGAACGAGCGTGGCCTGATACGGTGAGCTGCCGAGCTCGAGGCGTGCCTGCGGGCGCGCCTCCGTCGGCAGATTGGCGGTAGCGCGCGCGGGAGCCGCGGTGGCCGCAGGCGCCGAGCTCGGCGCTCGGGTCGTGGGGCCGTCGCAGGCCCACGAGCTCAGCACCAGCAGCCACCGCAAGACGGCCGCGCAGCGAGACCTCACGCCGCGCACCGAGGCGGCGGGCTCAGAACTGCGTGAAGAACTTCCAGGACTCCACGGGGATCCAGTTTTGGTTCGTGCCCGGATCATTGGCAATGTTGGTATGCCCGCCATCGAACGTACAAACCTTCGTGGGGTACTCGGGTTTGCAACCGGGCATGTCGTAGCAAACGTGGGCGCCTTGCTGCCAAATCGGGATCGTCGCCGGGACCATGCAGCTGTTGTCGGTCCCGTGCTCGATGGCGATGAACTTGGCGCCTTGAGTCGTGCTGTTGCCGTTCACCCACGGACAGGTGCCGTCACTCAGGCCCGTCGTCTGCATCCACGCGATGGGCTGGTGATTCTTCTGGGGTACGTAGATGTTGTAGTTCGCGGGAGCGATACCTACCGCCGCGCGGATGTCCTTCTGGTGATTGAGGGACAGCGAGTACGTGATCATGCCGCCGAAGCTGAAGCCGGTCGCGAAGACGCGCGTCGTGTCCACGCACAGGTTTTCTTTGACGTAGCCGAGGATGTCGTCGAAGAGCGCGTGGTCTTTTTGCTGCCAGGTCTGCCCGTCGGACTGAGGGGCGACGAAAATCGCGGGCTCGTTCGCGGCCGTCGCGAGCGGCTTCAAGAAGTAGTAGTTCTGGTCGCGCACCGCCTCGGAGGTGCTGCCGATCCAGTGCGACGTGTAGAAGAGCCGGTACGGCTTGGTCATGTCGTAGCCCGCCGGCACGTCGATGATGTAGGAGCGCTGCTGATTGCCGCTCATGATCATCTTTTTGCCGCTCGTGATGGTCGAGGGCTTGTCGCAGCCGGCGCTCCGCACGGGCGGGTTCTTGAGCGGAATCGGGCCCGCGCCGCCCTGACCGCCCGCGCTGCCGCCAACGCCTCCGCCGCCCGCGGTGGCCGTTCCACCTGCGCCTCCTCCGACGCCGCCGCCACTCATGCCC
>SECP01000085.1 GCA_004193285.1 Myxococcales bacterium
CCTCCGTGCCCCCGAGCGGCCAGCGCGCCCAGCCCCCTGCCCCCGCGAAGCGCCGCGCGCCGAGCTCCGCCCGCTCGTCGCTCACGGTGAGGCTTACCTGCGGCTCCACTGCGTCGCGCTCCAGAAAGTACGCGAAGCCGCCGAAAGCCAGCAGCCGCGCGGCTCGGGGCACGCCCGTGAACCGCAGCACCAGCCGCCCCCTGGACGGCAGGCGCGTGAGGATGCAGCGGTGAGGCCGGTAATCTGCGTCCTCGGTCAAAGAAACGGTGACGAAGCGATCCGTGGAACATTGAAGGCGGCGCTCTGGATACGCGGCGTGACCGTGCAGGCCGCCCGTCGTGGGGCCGGCGACGCTCACGAGCGGGCACGGCGAGCGCACGCCGGCGTTGTCCAGGTACACCTCGACTTGACCCAAATCGACCGCGGTCACGAAGTCGAAAGACGGAGGCGCCGCTTTGGGATTCTCGATCTCGGTGACTACGAAGCGCCCGAGCACGCGCGGCGTCTTGCGCGTGAGCCCGGCAAGCTCCGGCGCTTCCTCCCCCAGCAGTGAGACTTCGAGCAGCTCGGCGAAACCGCTGTCGTCTGCTCGAGTCAGCTCGCCGATCGGAAACGCCGCCGGAGCCGCCGCGCGCACCAGCGGCTCGGCCCAAGACGGAGCGACGACGATGGGCACGCCAGGCCGCTTCAGCTTCAGCAGCGCGCGGCCGAGCGCCGCGTAGTCGTGAGGGTCCGGAGCACGCGACGCAAAGTACTGGTGGGCCGCGAGCTCTCCAAGGCCCAACAGCGGCAAGAGCCCGAGCAACGGATACACGCGAGCCATGGCGTCACGGAGACTAGGGCAACTCGGAAAGCCCGCCGAGGTAGCGCTCGAGCTCCGGGCTGTTCACGGCAAGGTCTGGCTCTGGAGCGGTAAAAGCGCGGAGCTTTCCGAGGCGTGTGAGCTTGCGGAACAGGGCCTCGATAGGCCAGACGGCTCCGTCCTCGATATCCGCGAGCGCGGAGCGGCGCAGCGCGGCAATGCCGCAGTCCGCCAGGCCGCTGGGTGCGTCGTCGTACCGAGTCACCCACGCGCCGTCCAAGGCGACGCGGCCGGGGCGATGGCAGACGGTCATGGCCCCCACGGCTTCGGGATGCGCACGCAGCTCCAGGAGCGGCGCGGAGTAGTCGAACGGCAAGTAGCGGTCGCCGTACGTGAGCACGAAGTCGTCCTCCAGCCGCGCAAAAGCGCGCCGAAGCGCGCCGCCGGTACCGGCTCGCTGCTCGCCTGCATACGAGTAGCCGACGGTAAGACCGCGATCCAGCGCGCGCCGCACGTGGGTCTCGATCTCCTCACCTTGCTCCCCGACGCACATCACGACGCTACGAGCACCCGAGGCCACAAAGCGGTCCAGCTGCCAATCGACGAACGGGCGCCCTCGCACCAGCGTGAGCGACTCCGGGCCCGCGAAGAGCACGATTTGCATCAGCTGCGCGCCTCATGAGTCGCGGCGAGCGGTAGCCGTAGGCGGAAGGTGCTTCCGTGCTCGGGCTCCGATTCGACGGAAATTTGGCCGTGCTGCTCGCTTACCACGCTTTGCACCACGTGGAGGCCGATACCGCTGCCCTGTCGCCCCTTCGTCGTGAAGAAGGGCGTGAAGAGCCGGCTCCGCACGTCTTCCGACATGCCCGCGCCAAAATCCTGAACGCTGAGCACCGCCTCGCCCGCCTCCACGGCGAGCGAGATCTGGATCACCCCGCCGGCGGGCATGGCGTCGCGCGCGTTGAGAGCCAGATTGAGCACCGCCTGCTGGAGCCGCAGGGGTCGAGCCTCGACGCGTACCTCGCCCTGCGGCAGCAAAAACTCCAAGCGGTGCCGCCGGCCCAAGGCGTGGGTCAGCGGGGAGCGGAGGTCGCGCAAGAGCGAGACCAAATCCAAGAGCTCGGTGCTCGACGAGGTGACTTGCTCACGGCCAAAGCGCAGCATGGCGCGCGTCATCTCCTGGGCGGCTTCGAGCGCGCGGTTCACGCTCGCGATGGCGGGGCGATGACTCACGTCCGTCTCGAGCTCCCACATCGCGCCGTGGATGATTTGCAGAAAGTTATTGAAATCGTGGGCAGCGCCTGCGGCCATCTGCCCGACGTGCGCCATCCGCTGCGCGCGCGCAAGCTCTTCCGTCGCGGCGGTGCGCTGCTCTTCGGCCTCGACGTCCGGAGTGACGTCCTCCAGCAGCACCATGACGCCCGGCTCGGGCCTATCGGGATGCGACCAGCTGCGAACGCACCATCGGTAGTGTCGAGGGCGACCGTCGCTTTGGACGACGGATTCTTGGGTCAAGGGCTCGCCTCCTGGCGCCAGCCGCTGCGCGCAGCCGCGCGTCGCCTGAGCCAGCCGGGGCAGCTCGACTGGGAGCACCTCTTCCAAGCTCTTTCCAGCTGAAGAGCCCGGGAACAGGGCGGACCACGCTTCGCTGAAGCCGAGCAGCTTGCCCTGCGCGTCCAACCACGCGACCGGTCCGGGCACCGCGTCCAAGAAGAAGCGCACCTGCTCGTCGCTCGCGGCCAACCGCGCGGAGAGGTAGCTGCGCCCGGTCTCGAGCAGGAACAGCCCCCACAAGAAGGGCACCATGATCGAAAATTGGTCGGCGATCGTGTCCGCCGCCTGCACCTGAAAGACCTCGAGCACGTTCGCGAGGTGACCCATGCCGAGGAGCGCGACGAGCGCGAGCAGCGTGGAGCGCCGTAGCCTCCCGGGCACCGCGACCGAGCGCGAGGCGACCCACAGCGCGAGCACGCTCGCCACTAGCCCCAGCAGCTCGAGCAGGAGGATGAGCGTCAAGCTGGAACCTGGCGGACCCGGAGGGCCCAGAGCAGGAGGGAGACCGACTGCGCCATGTAGCAGGCGTGCTCGACGGCGTTGAAGGCCGAGTAGGCCCAAAAGTGCTCCGCGATCGTGGCGGCACTGGCCGCGACCATGAAGGCGAGGCCCGCGATGAGCAGTCGCCACCGCGGCACACGCTGGACCTCACGGCGGAAGTACACCGTCGCGCCCGCGAGCAGGAGCGCGCTGAACAAAACCGTGAGCTCTCGTTCGTCGAAAGGAGGCCGCCCCATCGAAGCCCTCAATAGCCGGTACCGCTCACGAAGGTTAGTGCGGCCCGCCTGCGGTCACAATGCCGTCCCTTTTCGGGCGGGGTGCGGTTGCGGTGCCGAAGAAACGCCCCTACCTTTTGTGGATGCGCGCGCGCTCATCCCATCCTCATGTGCGTGGGAGTGGGCTCCTCACGGTGCTGGCCCTCCTCGTCGCGCTGCCGAGCTGCGCGCCGGAGAGCTCGGAGGGTATCGCCCAGTCGGAGAGCCCCATCATCGGCGGCGCGCCGGATACCCAGCACAACGGGGTCGTCTCGCTGCTCAAGCAGGTGGAGCACGGCTTCTACCCTGCTTGCTCGGGCACGCTCATCACCCAAAACCTGGTGCTCACCGCCCACCATTGCGTGGCCCCCCTCAGCTCGGGGAGCACCGCCAGCGTGGAATGCGGAGAAACTCAGTTCGAGGCGACCGATTTGCCCCGGTCGATCCGGGTATCGGTGGAGCAGAGCGTCGGGATGGGCGGCCTCGCGCCATTCCGGGTTGCGGAGGTGTGGGTACCGCCGGGTAACAACGACGTGTGCGGTAGAGACATCGCGCTCTTGCTGCTGGCGGGTGATGGAGTGCCGGCCAGCCTCGCGACCCCCATCGCGCCGCGGCTGGAGACGAAGCTGCAGCCGGAAGAGGATTTTCTCGCCATCGGCTACGGGCTACAAGACCCCAAAGACGAAACGGGGGAGACGGCCGGCGAGCGCATGATCTCCACGGACGCGCAGGTGTTCTGTAACGGCGTCGCGTGCGGAACCGGTCTGGTGGAGGAGAGCGAGTTCGTCGCCAGCAGCCCCGTCTGCTCGGGGGACTCGGGCGGCCCCGCCATCGACGGCAACGGGCTCGTGAGCGGCGTCACCTCGCGGGGCGACGTGCAGTGCACCGTGGGCATCTACAGCAGCGTGGCCGCCTGGAAGGACTTCATTCTGGACAAGACGTTCTTGGCGGCCCAGAGCGGCAATTACGTGCCGCCGATCTGGGCCGGCACGCCGCCGCCCGGCTATGTCTCGGCCGTAGATCCGCTGGGTCTCAGCTGTAACGGCGCCTGTTCGCTCGGCTACGGGTGTTGGTCCGCATCCAGCATGCCGCCCGGCATTTGCGTGCCGCCCTGCGGGTTCGGCCTCGCCGAGTGCCCGAGCGGCTACAGCTGTGATGCGGAGCTCGCCGTTTGCACGCCCGCGGCGCCTCCTCCGCGCGAGGACGACCAAGGCTGCGCGATGTCCGCCCCCCAGAGCTCGCGAGGGGCCGCGCTGCTCGGGTTGGCGCTGCTCGCGCTTCAAGTGGCGAGGCGGCGCCTTCGCCAGGCATGAGCCGCTACTGCCAACAAGGTGAGCCCCAGCGCGACGATGCCTTCGCTCAAACCGCGCGGACGAAATCGGAACGTGACCCGGCCCTCCGGCGCGACGACCTCGGCTGATATCGCCCCGCGGTACGGCGCGGTCTCCCGGCCGTCGGCGCGCCAGCCAGCATCGAAATTTTGGTTCAGCACCAGCCGATCGCCGGGCCGCGCTCCGCGGACCGCGACGACGACCTCGTTCGGCGTGAAAGACTCGATGCTCGCCATGCCAGCGCCGGACGCGGTGTAGGCCTCACCGCGGTAGCCGGTCGTGCCACGTCCGCGCGCGCCCATCGCCGCCGGTCGCCCGTCTTCGCCTCGCGGCGACCAGATATTGAGGCTCATGTGGAGCGTGCATTCGAGGACGCCCGTGCCCGCCATCACGGCCGGCAACGCCTCCGGCGCGTAGTCCCGGCGCTCGTACTGCAGTCGCCGAGGGACGCGGGCAAGTTGGTAGAAGCTCGCCGCGGGCGCTGGCTCGCGGAGCGGTAGCAAGAAAGCGCGTTGCATGGGAGCGCTCGCTTCACTCCCCACGTCCACCGCCATCAGCAGACACGCCGCGAGCAGCGCCACCTCCACCGCTCGAGGCTTCGGAAGCTTCTCCAGTGCGCGCCCGAGGCTTGCCGCGGCCGCTACCGCCCAGCACAGTAGCGCCGGGTAGAGCCAGCGCGTCGGCACGTGGTGCGATCGGAACAAGCTGACTTGGTGAAGCAACGTCCAAGGCGCTAGCTCGTGGAAGGCGCCGAGCCCGAGCAGCAGCCCGACGGCCCCCGTGAGCTTGAGCGCGCTCTCTCGGCGTGTTCCCCACCAAAGCACCCCCAGCGCGACGAGCAGCGCGGGGGCCCAGCCGATGTACATGCCGTACTCGTGCCACCCCCACTGCGGAGTGGGCGCGGGCCGCGCGGACGGCGACTGACCCCGCGCTACCAGCGCCTGCCACAGCGTGCCCAAGCCGATGGACTCCGTGCTGGCGACGAGCCGCGGCCGCTCGCCGAACTCGACGATCATGGCAAACAACTTGGGTGCGGAGAGGCCCACCGAGACGAGCGCCAGCGCGAGCAGCGCCAGCAGCGGGGCGGCGCGGCGTTCCAAAACCGCGCGCGTGCTCGCATAGACCGCGAGCAATACCGCGGTATGAGGCAGCGGGTAGATGCCGCACGCGTACACCATCGCCGCGAAGGCGCTGGAGCCGAGCAGCAAGGGCCCGGTCGCAACCCGGCGCTGGGCCAGCATTCGTTCGAAGGCGAAGAACACCCAGGGCGTGTAGCAATACTCGAGGTGCCACAAATGGCCGGTAGCGGCTTGCAGCGCAAAGCGACCGTTGGCGACGAAGAGTAGACACGCAAAGGTGCGCGCAGCGGCGCTCCGCGTGAGCTCGCCAGCGAAGAGCCACGTGCCGGCGGCGCTCAATAGGAGCGAGCCGACCAACTCGACGCGAAGCGCCTGGCGCAGCTCGAGCAACAAGTACGCGGGCAAAAACGGCGAAACCAGGTTGCTGGCTCCCGTCACGCTGCCCCACTCCGAAAAGCCCCCGCACGCGTAGGGCATCCACCAGGGGGGCTGACCGAGCTCGCGCAGCGCCTTGACGGTGAAGAAGCGGTGCGCGGTGAACTCGTCCCAGTCGTGAACGCCGTACAGGTCCAGGCGCGAGAAGGTGGGGCGCACGACGAGCGCGATACACAGCAGCACGCACCCCAGCCCCACCACCGAGGCTACGCGGTGAGCCGTGACCAGCTGTCGCAACCGGGACCACACCCGTCGCACCTTACACCGGCTACCGCGGCCCGAGCACGCGAGGCCGCGCGCGCTCCAAGTAGCCGACGAGCTCACGGAGCAGCGGTGACGCGCGCGGATCCGAGCGTGGGTCCAGCGGCTGTTGCTCGCGCGCGTCGTGCGCCAAATCGAACAGCGCAAAGCGCTGCCCCGCCTCCTCGTACACGAGCTTCAGTGGGTAGTCGACGAGAGCGGCCTGGTACGCGAGGCCGTCCTCGATGTTGAACGTCTCCACCACGAAACCGCTCTGGGCGGCCGGTAGCGCGCGATGATGCATGAGCGGCGCGAGGCTGCGACCGCGGAGCTGGTCGAACGTCTCCCGATCGCCGAGCACGCGCGCCAGCGTCGGCGCCACGTCCGTGAAGGTGACGCTCACGTCCAGCCGTTTGCCCGCGACCCCGGGGACGCGCAGCAGCGCCGCCGGTCGCACCTGGGGGTCGAAGAGGTTCGTGCCGTGCCAGCGGTCATCGTGCTCGCCGAACGCCTCGCCATGGTCCCCGGTGACGAAGAGCACCGTGTCGTCCCACGCTCGGAGGCGCCGCAGCCCCTGGAACAGTCGCCCCAGCTGCGCGTCCACGTGCCAGATCTCGGCGTCGTAGCGCGCGCGCTGATCGGCGCCGAACACGGGCGCCCCCGGCGGCTGCTCGTACCGAAAGTGGGGCTCGAACAGGTGCAGCCAGAGAAAAAACGGCCGCTTCGCGCGCTCGACGTAAGCAAGCGCCTTGTCCACCTGCTCAGCGGCTGGGAATCCCCACATCGTGCCGCCCCGGTACGTGAGGGCGGTACTCACGTCGTAGTGGCGAAAGCCGCGCTCGAAGCCGATGTCTTCCTGCGGGGTGAACGCGGCGAAGTTGGTGAGCACCGCGATCGTTTCGTAGCCGCGCGCCGCGAGCAGCTCCGGCAGCCAAGGAGTCCGAGGCGAGATGTGCCGCATGTGCTTCTCGGGCGCGAGCAGCTGCCAATCGATCTCGGAGGGCGCGAGCGAGCTGAACAGGGAGGCCAGCGAAAGTCGCGTGTAGGGCGCCGCGCTGTACATGCGCTCGAAGACGAGGGAGGAAGCCGCGATTTGGCGCAGATTCGGGGTGGTATCCCTGGCCGCAGCCACGAAGGACGCGTGGTCGTGGCGCAGGGTCTCGATGGTGACGATGACTACGTTCTGGTTGGTGGGGGAGCCGTGCACGCTCGCGCCCCAGATCGGGCGGCGAATCTCCACCGCGTTGCCCGCGTCGCCGCCGACGCAGTTGTTGTCGAGTCCGTCATTCGGCACCTCCACCGCGCTCGGGTTGATGCGGCGATCGAAGGGCGCGCAGTCGCCACCGCCCAGCAAGCCGGAGTAGCCGTCTCGGTCGAAGTCGCTGACTGACCGAAGCGCGACGATCACCGGCCTGCCCCAGGCGCCGTGGGTGGCGAGCATCGTCGCCGCGCGGGCACCGCTCCCCCAAAACGAGGCTGCGGCCGCGAGTGCCACTGCGCCCGCGGCGAGCACGATCTTCACCGGCGCCACGCGGACGAGGAGCCAGCGGTCGGCGGCGAAGCACGTGAGGACGAACACCAGCGGAGCGGCGGCGAGACACGCGTCGAGCTGTACCAGCCCGGCCCAGGACTGCGAAACCAGCAGCGCCAGCGCGAGCGCGAACGACATGACGCTCACCGCCCAAACGACGCGCCGCGAGCCGCCAGCTCGAAGCCAGCGTGCTACCGCGGCGCCGACGACCGTAAGGACCAGCACCGCAGCGCTCGTGAGGAGCGCCACGAGCACCGCCGCCAGCTCCGCGTTGTGGAAGCGGCGCGACCAGAGCGCGACCCCATACTCAGCCAGCGTGAGGAGCGAGAGGGCGCCGACGGCCAGCGGCAGTGCGGGGCGGCTCGGGCGGAGACGCCACGCATCCGCGAACGAGTCTTCGTCGCACAGCACGGCCAAGAGCCAGGCGATGGCCGCCGCGAGCAGCGCGCACGGGAGCGCCAAGAGCCCCACGCTCCACGCGACGCGCAGCAGCCGCTCCGTGAGCGAAGCCGCCGGTTCTCCCCACGACGCGCAGAGCCCCTCCGCGAAGGACGCCGTCCCGAACGCGGTCGCGGTGACGGCCAGCTGGCGGATGAAGGCGCGGGACAACGGCGACGCTGAGCTTTCCTCAGCCGCGACCGCTTGCCTAGCCCCGCGACCTTCAATCGCAATTGGCGGCGTCGAGGGTGCACGCGGCGTTCTCGCGCACGCGTGACTCGTCGTACTCGGAGCCCTCACGCAAGCAGTACGAGCCCGGCAGCTGCGCCCGGCCCAGGGCGAAATCCGGAACGACGGCCGCGCAGCGGAAGCCGTTCGGGCATTCGCAGTAGCGCGCCTTCGGGTCCGGGCCGTCGCAGCGGCACGAGCAGTACACCGCGTCCTCCGCGCGGCGGTCGAGCAGCTGCGGCGGGACGCTCGCGCCGATGGGCGCGTCCGAACCGGGCAGGGTGCAGCGCGCGCCGGTCGAGTCCGGCTCTTGGCCGTAGGGGCAGCTCACCCGCCCCTGAAAGTGATTGACCAGGCAGAGCCGGCTTTGGCACGAAAAAGAGCGGCTCTCGGTGCTGACCTCGGTGAGCGCAAAGCCAGAAAACGTCGATGAATACTCGTCCTCCGGCACGCAGGGGTCACCGATGCCCTCCGCCGGGCAGCCCGGAGTGAACGCAAGAAACCCCAGGGCGCCGAGCACCACTAAAAGCTTGGACCTCACCTTGACTGAGTCGTCCGAGGAGCGCCCCGCGAGCGGAAGAAAATCTCACCCGGCGGGGCCGGCGTCCGAGCGCTCGTAGATCTCGAAATCTTCGATCTCGCGCACCTTGCGGTACTGGTGGTCCAGCAGCGACTTGAGCTCCGGAAAGTTGGGGAGCTCGTCTCGCGAGTCCAGCGGGCTGCCGGTAACGGAGGGGAATACGTCCCGGCGCTCGACGACGATCACCTTCGGGCGGTTGACGGAAAGGTCCTTCAGCAGCTCCCGGCGCGAGAAGTCGCGCTGCCAGGGGGTGCGCTGCGGCACGTCGTACGTCCACCGGCTAGCCAGCGGCCTATCCGCTAGAAAGTAGGTGGAGGGCTCGAAGCCCCAAATGAAGATCGCATCGCTCGAGCTCGTGCGCGAGCGGATGTCCAGCGCGACCTGACGATCCGCGTCCAGGTTGTAGTCGGCTACGTAGCTGAGGTCCCGATCCAGATCGGCGCGGCTCTGGTGCTCGCCCCGGCGCAGCAGAAACGCGAGCCGCATCTGCAGGCGTTCGCGGAAGCTTTGCGGCAGATCGTGAACCGCGTCTCGCATATCGATCGAGACGAGCACGAACAAGGCGAACGCCAGCATGCTGCCGGGGCCAGACACGAGGCAGCGCCGGAACAGCTTGTAGATCCCGATCCCGGCGAGCAACGAGACGAGCAGGAGCGTCGCCCCGTAGTGGTACGGGAAGAATTTTCCCTGCATCACGATGCCGGTTATCTGGATCGCGACGATGCCCAGCACCAAGAAGACGAGCTCGCGTTCGCGGTGGAGCGGGGTCATGGCGATCATGGCGATGACCCCGAACGCGGACACGGCCGAGAACTTCACGAACGCCTCGGTGAGCGCGTAGTACAGCATGCCCGGTGCGTGGGCGTCGCTCCAATTGAGCTTGGTGTAGCCGGGGATGAAGTCGTGAAAGGTCCAGTAGAAGGCGGGCCACGCGCCGCGGGCCGCGATCCACGCCACGACCAGCGCGAGCGGGAGCGCGAAGCCGCCGACGATGAGCGCCGCGGTCTTCACGAGCCGCGGGGTCTTGGCGGCGCGAGCCTGCTCGCGCGTCAGCAGGTACGCCCCGCACACCAAGATCCCACCGCCGAGCGGGGGCTTGTACAGCGCACACAGCCCGAACAACGCGCCCGTACCCAGCGGGATGAGCCAGCGACGGCTCGGCGTCACCTCCAGCGTGATGACGACCAAGGCCGCGACCGTGAGGTAGCCGCCGAAGGTCTCCGGCTGGGCGGTGTGCCAAAACTCCAGCTGCGCATGCACCAGCGCCGCGATCGCCCCCGCGACCAAGCCCGCGCGAGGTCGATCCAAAAAGACGTGCGCGAGGCGCTGCAAGCCGAACACGGTCGCGATGAGGCCGATCACCTCCAGCAGCCGGATCGAGAGCATCGATTTGCCGAAGACGCCTTGCGCGAGCGCGTACGTCAAAAAGATGCCCGGCGGCTTGAAGTCCCAGGCGTCTTGGTAGGGCATCCCGCCCTTCAAGATGGCGTCCGCCACGACCGCGTAGATTCCTTGATCGCGCCCAAAGGAATAGAGCAAGATCGAGAGCGACGAAACGCCGATGACCGCCCAGCAGACGATCGCGAGCCATTGCTCGGGATCGCGCACTGCTATCGGAGGCACTACTTCGGCTGTCGGCCGAACCGACTCGGTCGGCATGGCGCGAACCTAGCGCGAGGCTCCTACGGAAGTCAGCTCATCTTTCGGTACACGAGCCACCGCAGTTCCATGGGCGCCCGATCCGCGGGCAAGTCGAAGAGGTCTTGCCCCCCGCTCCAGCCTTCGAACCAACCGGTGGACGGATACTGACCCTCGGGCAGGTGCTCTCGCTCGTAGTCCGCGGCCGGCTCGTCGGCTACACGTTCCAGCGGCAGCCCCTGGGCGGCGAGCTCGAAGTCACGGCGCGTGAAGAGCGCGCACCACAGCACCTGCGAAAATTGACGAGCGAAATCGTCCGGCTTGTAGCCGCCGTCGGTCAAGAAGGCGTTCAGGACGAGCACGCCCCCCGGCTCCAGCCAGCGAGCCGCGGCTTCGAACAGCTGCCGCAGCTGCTCCACGCTGCGGAAGTGGGAGGCCACGACCTCGGAGAGCAGCAGCATCCGGTAGGAAGCTCGAGGTAGCTCCACCGCGGCGTCCAGCACGTTGCCAACCACGACGCCGAGCGGGAGCGACTCGGCCGCCGCCGCTTCCGTGAGCAGCTTGACGAGGGCCGGCGCGGGCTCGAGCGCGTCCACCAAGAATCCTTCGCGCGCGAGCGGCAAGCTGTTGCGCCCAGTGCCGGCACCAACGTCCAACACGCTCACCTCGCTCGGCACCCCGAGGGAGCGCGCTACGTCCAGAGCTTTGGCGTCGGCGTTTTTTCCGAAGAGCGGCGGCGTGCGCGTCTCCACCCAGGTCTGGTACTCGTCCTCGAAGGTCGCGGCGAGGGCGACGACCTTCCACGTCATGCTGGTTTTCGGCGCCGGATCGCACTCGTAGCTCACGACGACCTTGGCGCTGGAAGACGCCGCGTACGCTTGCTCCAGCCGCGCAGAGAGAGACGTTCTGAATTCGTCCAGCTCCGGCGGCGTGAACTTTCGGCCGACGCTCTCCCACAGCTGGTCGAAGATCTTGACGTAGTGGTCGAGCAGGGCCGGCACGGCGGGCAGGTGCAGCTCGCCCTTGGCTTGAAGCCTCCGCGGTAGCCGCCGGAGCATCGCTTGCTTCAGCACCGCCGAGTTGGTCTCACGCTTGGCTTGCTTACCCATTCGCGCCGCATCGTGGCAGAACTGCACCGGCCAAGAAAAGCGCCATCTTGCGCTCCGCGCGGGGCGGACCCACAGATGAGGGCGATGCTTCAGCTGAGCGAAGTCGTGGCCGCCTCGCGTGACGTCGGGGCGACGCGCTCGCGCAAGCAGAAGGTCGAACGGTTGAAGAACCTGATTCAAAAGCTCGCGCCGGACGAGGTGCGCGCCGCGATCGGTTTTTTGTGTGGCGAGCTGCGGCAGGGCAAGCTCGGCGTCGGCTACCGGTCCTTGCAAGCGCTGCGCGAGGCGCCGGCCACCGCGTCGAGCGTGACCGTCCTCGAGTTGGACGCCATTTTTCAAGCGCTGTCGGAGCTCGCCGGCAAGGGCTCCACCAAGCGGCAAGCCGAGCTTTTGCAGCAGACTTTCGCGCGGCTCACCGGCGAGGAGCAGGACTTCGTCGCGCGCCTCATGGTCGGGGAGCTACGCCAAGGCGCGCTGGAAGCGCTCGTGGTCGAGGCGCTCGGCGCAGCGACCACCATCTCGCCCACCGCGCTCCGCCGCGCCATGCTGTTCGCCGGGGACGCGACCGAAATCGCGGTGCGCGCGCTCTCCGGAGGCGAGGCGGCGCTCGCGGAGCTCACGATCGAGCTGTTCCGCCCGCTGCGGCCCATGCTCGCCCAAACCGCCAAGGACGTAGCGGACGCCGTCACGCGTCTCGCGCCCTGTGCCTTCGAGCAAAAGTTGGACGGCGCGCGTATCCAGGTGCACAAGTCGGGCGAGCACGTCGCGATTTACACGCGTCACGGCAACGACGTGACGGAAGCTTTGCCAGAGGTGGCGGAGCTGGTGCGCGGCTTCGCCGTCGATAGCATCGTGCTGGACGGCGAGGCCATCGCGCTCAAGGAGGACGGCCGCCCGCACCCGTTCCAAGTCACGATGAGTCGCTTCGGCCGGCGCCTCTCCGTGGAAGAGCAGCGACGCACCTTGCCGCTCAGCGCGTTCTTCTTCGACTGCGCCTACCTGAATGGCAAGGTGCTCGTCGAGGAGTCGAACGAAGCGCGCTGGGAGGCGATGAGCCAAGCCGTTCCCGCGGCGTCGCGGGTGGCGCGGAGCCTCGTCGGCAGCGCGGAAGAGGGCGAAGCAGTGCTGCGCGCGGCGCTGGAGACTGGCCACGAAGGCGTAGTCGCCAAGAGCCTCGCTTCGACGTACGAGGCGGGCAGGCGCGGCGCCGGCTGGCTCAAGCTGAAACCCGCGCCTACGCTGGACTTGGTGGTGCTCGCCGCCGAATGGGGGAGCGGTCGCCGCAAAGGCTGGCTCAGCAATTTGCACCTGGGCGCACGGGACCCAGAGACGGGCGAGTTCGTGATGTTGGGCAAGACCTTCAAAGGCCTGACGGATCAAACCTTGGCTTGGCAGACTCAGCGGCTGCAGGAGCTCGCCACCGAGACGGGGGAATGGGTCGTGCGCGTTCGCCCCGAGCTCGTGGTGGAGATCGCGTTCGACGGCCTGCAGCGGAGCCCGCACTACCCGGGCGGTATGGCGCTCCGTTTCGCGCGCGTCCGCCGGTACCGCGAGGACAAGCCGGCGAGCGAGGCGGACACTATCGGCTTCGTTCGCTCGCTTTACGAGCGAGGCGTGGGCGCGAGCTCGGAAGAGTAGCGGCGGAAGCGCGCGGTCGCCGGGTGATCGCGCCGGGTCGCCAGCCGTAGTCGAGGAGCGACACGCCGCCTCGGCCGTCGAAGCTCACGCCTTCGCTTTCGAGCAGGCGGCGCTGCTCGGCGCTTCCGCGTGGGTCGGCGATCGTGACGTGGGCGGTGCGCGGATTTTTTTGGCCGAGCACGCGCTGCCACGGCACCGTGCGCCCGAGCGCGCGCATGGCGTAGCCGACGGTGCGCGCCGCGCCCGGCATACCCGCCGCCGCCGCCACTTGCCCGTAAGTCATGACCCGCCCGCGCGGGATTTTCCCGATGACGCGGCCGATGCGCTCGAACGAGCCCGACACGCCCGCAACCTAACGCAGTTACCGGCCGCGCGACCAGTTCTTAAGTTCCATCTCGAGACGAACGTAACGCCAAGGATGAGATTTCGGGCAAGCGCGTGGCTCGCACTTGGCGCTGCGGTGGGTGCGTTCACGTTCGGGAAGCGCGCGGCGGCGGAGGCGGCGGGCACCCACGCTCCGTCCGTGTCCACGTACGACACCCGCGCCTCGAGCATCGTGTTCGCTTACCGGCACGGCTTCAGCAACGCCGGCAGCTTCAATACCTTCAGCTACAACGCCAACTTCACCTCCACGACCGGCCGGCTGAGCGCGCAGTTCGGTATCCACTACGTCAACTCCAAGCAAACCGGTTACGAGACGCGCGCGCACGGCGTGGGCGCCAGTGGCGTCGCGGTGCTGGAGTATCCGGTCGCCGGGCGCTGGGAGGACGGCGTACCCAAGGTTGCGCTCGCGCTGCACCTCGGCGGGGTGCCGACCGCCTACGTGAGCGGCGAGCGGAACTTCTTGACCGTGCCGTTCGTCTTCGGCTTCGGCGTGCCGCTGTCGCCGCACAAGATGATAAGCTTCACGCCTTGGTACGAGCTAGCCATCAGCGCGAACGTGGACACCATCGTGCGCCCGGAAGGCGTGACCATCGACTCCTCGTCGGTGGTATTCGATCCGCAGACGCAAACTGCCTCGCTCAAACCAGGCGCAGTGGAGACCGCCCTACGCCAAGGCGTCACGATCGACGTCGGCGTTTCGGTGCCGATGCGCGCTGGTCTTCAGGGCACCGTGCACCTCGGTCGCAGCGCGGACTTCGACTTGTACGGCATGCTTTCCACGCTCGGCGGCGCGTTCTCCGGAGAGTCGGTGAAGACGCTCGGCGCGGCGCTGACGATTCGGTGGGACGACGTCGTGCCCGCCGTCCTTCCTCCAGCGGAGGCGGAAGCAGAGGGCTGCGAGCGGCTGGAGCGCCGCTTCCGCGCTTGCCCGAGCTCCCGGCACTGGCTCACGCCCGAGCAGCGCGGCCAGCAGCCTCCTCCGCCCGCCCAGGCCCCCGCGCAGGGCGTAGCGCCCGTGGTGGACGTGCCGACTCCGGCGCCCGTGCCATCATCCGCTCCGCCGCCAGCGCCGCCCTCTCCGGCCCTCCCGCCGGGTGCCC
>SECP01000086.1 GCA_004193285.1 Myxococcales bacterium
GCTCCGGGGGAACGGCCGGCTCGGCGGGGGCGGGTGGCGGCTCCGCGAGCGGTGATTGCAACGCGGTGACCGGCCAAAAGGTCGTGACGGTCGGAGGCAGCAACGCGGATTTTTCGACGGTCCAGGCAGCCCTCAACAGCCTATCCAAAACCAACACCACGCCGACGCAGCTGCGCATTGCGCCCGGCACGTACAAGGAAAAGCTCCGCGTCGAGATTCCGAACATCACGCTGTGCGGGCAGACCGGCAAAGCCGCCTCCACGATCCTGACTTACGGTGACAACGCGAACACGTCGAACGGCAACGGCGGCACGCTGGGTACCACCGGCAGCGCCAGCACCACCCTCACCAGTAGCGACGTATCCGTGGAGAACATCACGTTCGCGAACAGCACGCCCATCGGCGGCTCGCAAGCGGTGGCGCTGCTCGTCAACGGGGACAAAGTGCAATTCCGGGGCTGCCGCTTCTTGAGCTTTCAAGACACGCTGTACGTGCGCAAAGCCCGACAGTACTTCCGCGACTGCTACGTAGAAGGCACGGTGGACTACATCTTCGGCGACGCGACGGCCGTGTTCGAGAGTTGTACGGCGCACAACGTGAGCGGCGGCACTGCGGTCACGGCGCCGAATACCGCGCAGACGGCGCCCTATGGCTTGGTCTTCCTCGGTGGGCAGCTCACGGCGGCTGCAAGCGTCAAGGCGGGTTCCATGGCGCTCGGTCGCAACTGGGGCGCCTACGGGGCCGCCGCGTTCCTGCGAACCTCGCTGGGTCCGCACATCTCCGCCGTCGGGTGGGTAAAAATGGGCGAAAATACCCTGGATACTGCGCGTTTCTCCGAGTACCAGAACACGGGCCCGGGCGCGGCTACGGGGTCTCGCGCTCCGCAGGGCAAACAGCTCACCGCTCCGCAGGCCGCAAGCTACCAGTTGGAAACGGTACTCGGCGGTTGGCTCCCGAGCTTCAGCCAGTGATCACGGCTCCACCTGCACCACGTAAACGCGCGAGGTGACCTCTTGGCCGCGCTCCTCAAGTTGAACGAGCCAGGTCGTCTGCTCGTTCGGGGCGAACAGCTGGGTCACCTTTTGGTTTCGTGAGCCCTCGGCGGCGTCTCGAGTCACGGGCGTGCGCCAATCGATGCGGAGCCACCGATCGCGCCGCCAGAGCCAAGCGCCGCCGAACGCGTCGGTCGCCCAATAGGTGCCTGCTCGTGCCCACAAGCCGGTGAGGGTCGCGAACGTCGCCGCTTCTCGTCGCCAAGCTTGGCCGTCCCAGCGCGCCAGATAGGAGAGTCCGCCGCTGCCGCTTGCCCCGACGAGGGCGTCCGTGGCGGAGAGCGCGGCCGCGCCGTCCACGTTCCAGAACACGTCCGCCGGCAAGCCGCTCGGCGCGGGGAGCAGCGCGAGCTCGCCTTGCTTCTCTCCGGCGCGTAGCCGCTCGAAGCCAAGATGCCGCGCCTGCACGTCGCCCCCGTTCGGGGCGGCGGGGACTCCACAGAGCTGGCCCGCGAAGACCATCACGTCACCGGGCGAAAGCTCCAGCGCCGCTTCAGGCGCGATCAGCGCGTGTTTGCACGGGTAGGAAGCTCGGTCTTCCGGGGATTGTCGGGCCAGCGTGAGGGCTGGAAGGCGAGCAGGCCTTGCCGTGCCCGCCAGCACCCGCGTCGGACCGAAAGGGGTTGGAGCGAGCGCCACCATCCCGTCCTCCAGCCACGGGAACACGACCCAGCTCATCGCGCCCCCCAACTCGACACTCAAGCCGGAGGGAGTCCAGCGGTCCCGTCGCCATCGGAAGAGGCGCAGCCGGCTCGAGTTACCGTTGCCGGAAACTACGGTTGTCGCGGCCCAAGCCGAGCCCGGCCACTCCCCGGCCATGGCGACGAGCTGGGGCGGAGCGATGCCCGGCGCGTCCAGCTCGAGACCGGCCGCGAGCTGGGGAGCGCTCTGCAGTGAGCCGCCCTCGTCCGCTTGCAGCATGCCCTTCCCGCACACGCCGAAGGTCTTTCCGCTCAGCGTGAACAGCCTCAATTCGCAAGGCAGCTCGGTGACCGATGTCAGGGCGACGCGAACCGTCGTCGCCGCGGGCGGTGCCGCGGCCGGCGCCTTTGCCGTCCGCTCGGGGCTCACGGCCGCGGGCGGCATCGACGGCCGCAAGGTCGGGGTCGGGCCGGGCCCGCAGCCTAGCGCTAGAGCGAAGCTCCCGAGGACCAGCTGAAGTCGCATCCTGGTCCTATATCGCTTCTCGACCCGCGAAGGTGCGGCCCCTGCACGGGCGCCGCACGACCGAGGTCTACGAATGATCGCGCGCGGTCAGGAAGGCTCGCCGCTTTCGTCATCCGCGTTCGCCAAGGGGACGGGCTCGCGCGTCGCGTCCGCAATGTTCGACTCGTCGGTGCCACCCGCGAACTCGACGTTGCCTGACGTCTCGATGAACGGACCGCCGCTCTCCTCCTCCACTTCGGCCTCGAGCTCGTCCATGAGCGAGTCCTCACCGCTCGTCATCGCCGAGACGGCGGTCTCGGCGAGCTCTTCCGCCAAGTCGTCCTCGGCCGCGAGCGGAAAGGCCTCCGTATCGTCCGACTCCTTGCCGGCTCGGCCCAGCTCGAGCAAACGCTGGGCGTGCGCCGGGTCCATGTGACCCGCACCGTCGAACCCTTTGTGCTCTGGAGCGACGCTTGGCTTCGTAGGTTTTTTCATGACGCTATTGTTTCAAGCAGATCACGTTGTCAGCTGCAAGCGTGCGGCGGCTGGCGGGGGTGCGGCTGCTCGGGTGACAGGGCGCCCACTGCCGCCGCGTGCCGCGAATGCCCCGCGAGCGGGCGCTCGGTTTCGATGGCGAGTCCGACGACTCGGTCAGTGTTCACGCCCTCTTACGGTCTTCCACATTGCCGGCGCGCGGTCGGACGTACGAAACTCTGCGCCATCATGTCACGCCCCCCACTGCCGCCATTCACTTCCGCCACCGCCCCGCAGAAGGCGCGCCTCGCGGAAGACGCATGGAACAGCCGCGATCCAGCTCGCGTCGCGCTAGCGTACACGGAGGACAGCCGCTGGCGTAACCGCAGCGAGTTTCTGCAAGGGCGCTCGCAAATCGAGACCTTTCTCCAGCGAAAATGGCAGCGTGAGCTGGACTACCGTCTCATCAAGGAAGTTTGGGCCTTCGGCGAACGTCGCATCGCCGTGCGCTTCGCGTACGAATGGCACGACGACAGCGCGCAGTGGTTCCGAAGCTACGGCAACGAAAATTGGGAGTTCGACGACGAGGGACTGATGGCGGTACGGATCGCCAGCATCAATGATCTGCCGATCCGCGAGAGCGACCGCAAGTACCATTGGCCTCTGGGTCGCCGCCCCGACGATCACCCTTCGCTGAGCGAGCTAGGGCTCTAGGCGCTTCGCGCGCCGTCCTCGCGGTCGCGCGCTCAGGCGAGGGGACACCCTCGCGGCCCTCGCGCGGCTCACACTCGATGACTCGGCCTCGGCAATCCAGCGAGATGCGACAGCATTCCTCGAACATGTAGCGAATCTTCTCGCGACCGCGCTGCACCCGGGATTTCAGGCCCGAGAGCGAAATCTCCAGCATCTCGGCGGCCTGCTTTTGCGAGAGGCCCTGCAGCTCGGTCAACGTCACGGCTTCGCGATACGGTGACGGAAGGCGCCCAACGAAAAGAGCGACACACTCGCCGAGCTCCGACTGCAGTTGCTCATCGTCGGCTGCCGAGGGCGCGGGGACCGTCGACTCGGCGCTCGAGATCGAGCTCGATGACCGCGCGTGCCGCCGCGCCCTGTCGATGATGGCGCTATTGGCAACGCGGTAGACCCACGCGCCAAAGCGCTCTTCGTCACGAAGCGCGCCCAGGCCTTCATAGACCCGCACCAGGATGTCTTGCACGACGTCGTCGACGTCCGCCCGCGAAGCCACGCGGCGCGCAAGGTACGGTCGCAGGCGCTGCTCCAGCTCTTTCCACGCGCCGCGGGCTTCGGGTCCAATCATCGCAATGCCTTCACGCGCAGCATTTGGGCGCGCAGCACGAGACTTCGCCCCGCTTTGTGGCCTCGATGGTCGCGGAGGCGACGTAGGCTTCCGCGCCCGGCATGCACTGCGCAATGATGGCGGCGCTCTCCGGATTCGGCGTGATCTTCACGGCTTCGAAGCCAGCCTCCCGCAGCAGCGCCTCCAGCTGAGGCACCTTCGCGGAGCCCGCCACACAACCAGTCATCGCCTCCATGCTTTGCGCGAGCTCGGGGGGCATGTCTTCGAGCGCGACTACGTCGGAGATCGCCAAGCGCCCACCGCTTTTGAGCACTCGAAAGGCCTCGTGGAACACCGAGCGCTTGTCGGGCGACAGATTGATCACGCAGTTGGAGAGGAGCACGTCGACGGAGTTGTCTGCCACCGGGAGGTGCTCGATCTCGCCAAGTCGAAACTCCACGTTCGTTGCCTGGACTTTGCGCGCGTTGCCACGCGCCTTCGTCACCATCTCGGGGGTCATGTCGACGCCGATGACGCGGCCTGTAGGGCCCACTCGCTTCGCAGCGAGGAAGCAATCGAAGCCGCCGCCGCTTCCCAGGTCCAGCACGTGTTCGCCGGAGCGAAGGGCCGCGATTGCCTGCGGATTGCCGCACCCGAGGCCAAGGTCGGCGCCGTCAGGCGCGGCCGCGAGCTCCTCGGCCGAGTAACCCATCGCCTCGCTGCCGGCCCCTACCGTGCCGCAACAGCCAACCTTGCAGCCGTCCGCGGCGGTCGCGACCTTCGCGTACGCGGTCCGTACTTGATTCCTGACTCGGTCTTGGTTTTCCGTTTCCATTTTCACCTCGGAAGCAAAGACGCCAAGGTCGAGGAAAAGACGCAGACAATCTCGCGCTCCGGGCGGGTGTCGTCGCTGCTTCGAGAATACTCGAAAAAGGGGTGGGCAAGGTCCTTCGAATTTGTTAGAAGTAGCCGAGCGGTCGGACTCATCATGTCGCAGTACTCGACGCCGTACCCTCTCCTCCTCACTCCTGAGCCCGAGTTGCCTCGCCCGAGGCACCCGCCGCGAGTGCTGTTCCTTTACGGCTCCCTTCGCCAGCGGTCGTACAGCCGGCTCTTGGCCGAAGAAGCGGGGCGAATCATGGCGGGGCTCGGCGCCGAGGTGCGGTTCTTCGATCCGCGGGAGCTGCCGGTGTTCGGCAGTGTCCCCGCCACTCACCCGAAAGTGCAAGAGCTTCGGGAGCTGTCTCAGTGGTCGGAAGCGCAAGCGTGGTCGACTCCCGAGCAGCACGGCGCGGTCACGGGGGTGATGAAGAACCAAATCGACTGGATACCCCTGGCGCTCGGCGCGGTGCGGCCGACTCAAGGTCGCACCCTCGCGGTCATGCAGGTTTCTGGCGGGTCGCAGTCGTTCAACGCGGTCAACACGCTGCGGCTCCTGGGGCGGTGGATGCGCATGATCACGATCCCCAATCAGAGCTCGGTCGCCAAAGCTTTCGACGAGTTCAACGAAGACGGCACGATGAAGGACTCGCCCTACCGGGACCGGCTGGTGGACGTGATGGAGGAGCTCTTCAAATTCACGATTTTGACGCGCGGTCTCGCGCACTGGCTCACCGACCGCTACAGCGAGCGTCGCGAGCGCGATCACCAGGCGTCGCTCGACCCGACGAACCCCAAGCACCGCATCGGCGGGGCAGGCCTTTGAGTGGCCTCGAAGCTGGAGCGACACGCCGAGCAGCTCAGCGCTCTGGGGCACCCCGTACGCCTGGCGATCCTCCGCTTCGTCGTGCAAGCGGGGGACGGCGGAGCCGCGGCCGGCGAGATTCAAGCGCACGTGGATCTGCCGGCGTCCACGCTGAGTCACCACCTGAAGCGCCTGGCTGAAGCGGGTCTCCTCAAGACTCGTGGCGAAGGCACGTTTCACTACTACTCGGCTGACTATCCTTCCTTGCGAACGCTTACGGACTACCTGTGGGAAGACTGCTGTCGGAAGGGCAGGTCCGGTTGCTGTTAGACGCGCGGACGGGCACGTGAGCTCGATCATGGCGGATCGAGCCCGAAGAGCCACGAGTGAGGCCATCGGCACCGCCTTCCTCTTAGCGACGGTGGTCGGCTCTGGAATCATGGGTGAACGGCTCGCCGGGGGGAACATCGCCATCGCTCTCCTCGCCAATACCCTTGCTACGGGCGCCGGGCTCGTGGCGCTCATCCTGACTTTTGGTCCCATCAGCGGCGCGCACTTCAACCCGGTGGTCACGATCGCCGACGCTTGGGAAGGCAGCCGCCCCTGGAGCGACGTTCCCATTTATATTGCGGCGCAACTCATCGGGGCGCTGGCGGGGGTCGCGGTCGCACACGGCATGTTCGGTGAGCCAGTGTTCACGCTCTCTCAGCACGTTCGTAGCGGGCCGGCCCAGTTGCTGAGCGAGCTCGTAGCGACGTTCGGCCTCCTTTCGGTGATCTGGGGCGTTTCACGCAGGAGCGCGCAGTTCACCCCATTCGCGGTCGGCGCCTACATCACGGCCGCCTATTGGTTCACGTCCTCCACCTCGTTCGCCAACCCCGCCGTCACGTTGGCGCGCTCGCTCACGAATACGTTCTCGGGGATTCGCCCTGCTGACACGGGTGGCTTCATCGCGGCCCAGGTCGCGGGCGCCCTCGCGGCGACGGCTCTCTTCAGATTTCTGGCGCCGATTCGAGGGACGAAGCCCGAGCTTCCGATGGTGGACGCGTTGACCAGCGAGAGGAAGTCGACATGAAGACAGTGCTCTTTGCGTGTATTCACAACGCCGGCCGCTCACAGATGGCCGCGGCTTGGTTCAACGCTCTTGCGGACGAGACCAAGGCCCGAGCCGTCTCCGCTGGTACGGAGCCAGGCGCCCGCGTTCACCCCGAGGTGCTCCAAGCAATGCGCGAGGCGGGCGTAGACCTGCAAGGAGTCTCACCTCGCAAGCTCACGGACGAGCTCGCCCAGGAGTCTGCAATACTCATCACGATGGGGTGCGGCGAGCAGTGCCCGCACGTCCCCGGGCTCCGGCGCATGGATTGGCCGCTCGAAGATCCGAAAGGCAAGCCAGTCGAGCGCGTTCGCGAAATTCGGGAAGAGGTCAAAGGCCGAGTGCTCGAGCTGCTGCAAGCCGAAGGGTGGGGCCGACCGCGCTCCTGACGGGCCGGCTTGAGCAGCATGGTCGTCGGGACTTGCGCCTCCGTGCGCGACGACGAGGCGCGCATCGCCGCGGCGACCCCGTTGTTCGACGGCCTCTACGAGTTCTACGGGCGCCCCAGCCAAGCAAAGACATGACTGCATCACCTACGATCCCGGAAGACGGCGTGGAAGCAGACGCGCTCGCGCCTTGCACGCTCCGCGAGCTGACCCTGTACTTCTTGCGGCTCGGGGCGCTCGGCTTTGGGGGGCACATCGCGCTCGCCGGCTACATGCAAAAGGACTTGGTCGAGGCTTGGCGCTGGATCTCCAAGGACGACTACGTTCAGGGGCTGGCTCTCGCGCAGCTCGCGCCGGGGCCATTGGCAGCGCAGCTGGCGATTTACCTGGCTGGGTAAGGGGTGGTGTTCTCGGCGCCACCTGGGTTGGCGTCGCGTTCGTGCTGCCGTCTTTCCTGATGGTGCTCGCGCTTGCGGCCCTGTACCTGCGTTTTGGCGGCCTCTCTTTAATGCGCGGCGCCTTCTACGGCATCGGCGCGGCCGTGATTGCCATCATTGGCCGCAGCGTGTGGAAGCTGGGCAAGATGACGCTCGCGAAGGATCGCCTCCTCTGGGCGCTCTTCGCGGTGAGCGCCCTGGTCACGGCGTGGACCGAGTCCGAGGTCGCGTGGATCTCCCTCGGCAGCGGTGTGCTGGCGATGCTGCTCAAAGCGCCGCCGAAGCTCGGCGGAGGTGCAGCGCTGGCCTTGCCGCTGCCGTCTTGGTGGCTCTCGGGTCTGGGCGGCGTCGCTTCGGACAGCACACTCTGGACCATCGCTTGGTATTTTGCGCCGAGGCAGGCGCGTTCGTGTTCGGCAGCGGGCTAGCCATCGTTCCTTTCCTGCACGGCGGCGTCGTCACTCAGTTTCATTGGTTGAACGACCAGCAGTTTCTGGACGCGGTGGCGGTCGCGATGATCACGCCCGGCCCGGTGGTGATCACGGTCGCTTTCATCGGCTACCTCGTGGCCGGCCCCGTCGGCGCTGGCGTGGCAGGCCTGGCAACGTTTGGCCCCTGCTACCTGTTCACGGTCCTACCCGCACCCTACTTTAGGCGCTTTTCCAAGAACGCGAGCATCAAAGCCTTCGTCGACGGCGTGAGCGCAGCCGCGACGGGCGCCATCGCCGGCGCCGGCTTCGTGCTCGGCCGGCGCGCGATTCACGACGTCCCGACGCTTTCTATCGCGCTCGTCACGCTCGTGCTGCTCGTCAAATTCAAGAAGCTCCCCGAGCCATTGCTGATCGCGATGGCAGGCGTCGTAGGCGTCCTGCTGAGCTCCGCGGCTCGATGAAGCAAGCGTGGCTCACGTCAGCGTGATCAACGCGCCTGCGACCATCAGGCCTGCGCCGAGGCCTAGCTTCCACGAGACAGGCTCACCCAAAAAGACCGCCGCCAACGCGACGGTGATGGCCAAGCTGAGCTTGTCGATGGGCGCGACTTGGGAGGCGGGCGCCATTTGCAGCGCCCTGAAGTACGCCAGCCAAGACACGCCCGTCGCAACGCCAGACAACAGCAGAAATAGGAGCGGGCGGCCCCTGATCTCGCGGAAAGCCTGATGCTCTCTCGTTCCGAACATCAAGCCCGCAGAGAAGACGAGCACGACAGCGGTTCGAACCGTCGTCGCGACGTGGGAAGGGACGCCCTGCACACCAACTTTCGTGAGGATCGCGGTGACCGACGCCGCGAAGGCGGACAGGAGTGCATAGGCTAACCAGGTCATTGCCCATCATCCCACGCCTTCATGCGCTGCACTCAGAAGCTACCGCTGAGAACGATGGTGCCACCCTTCGCGAGCTCTCGGCTGTCTGCCGGGGAAAAGCCGACCCAGACGCGACGCTGCTTCACGTCCTCCGTGCGGTGCAGGTGCGGCACTATCACCCCGATGCCGGCGCCGGCGAGGCTCCCCGCCAGGACGTCGGTCGGAAAATGCTTGCCCGCACGTACGCGTTCCACGGACACGAAAGTGGTGACCCCGGTCGCCAGTGCCAGGGTAATCCAAGGGCGGAGTGTGTTCGGGGAGCGCGTGAACGCCAGGTAGGTGGCGGTGGCGCCGATGGTAGCGGTCATGGAAGCGTGCCCAGAAAAGAACGAGAGCGCGCTATCCGTGGTCGTGTTCTCGTAGTTCGCGTTGCCTTGCGCGTCGATATAGGCGCGTGGCCGTGGCCGCCGCACCGCGAGCTTGACCAGGTCCGTCAAGGCTAGCGTGAGTGAAGCCGACTCTGCATACAGCATCGCGTCCACCAGCCCCGTTTGTACGCTTTGCTCTCGAACCCCGCTGATGATGGGGTCGACCACCGCGAAAGCGAGCGCGGCCCCCAGCCCCATGTTGGATAGGGTCCCGGCCTGGGGCGACGGAGTGGAGGTGACCGATGCGCGGTCGATGCCAATCAGTTTATTACGATCGAAGGTGGGCGAGATCTGCTGCGGCCGAATCTCGCCCGTCGAGTTGAGTAGCTCGAGCACGAAGGCAAAACCCGAGGTCAGGCCGATGATGCTCGTGTCTGCGATGGGATCGACATCGAAAGTCGCGCGGCCGACCGGTGCAGGCTCGGCTAGCTTCGGCTCCAGCGAGACGCGCCGGTCTGGGTCTTTGGGTGGCTGGATTTCCGCGTTTGCCTGCTGGCTCGCAACCGGCGCTGGCGTGGCGACAGGTACGTCCGCCGCAGCGGGTGCGTCCGGGACGGCCACGGGCGACGCTTGCCCGAACGCAAGCCGCGCGACAGCCGAAGTGAGCAACAGCGCACGAAGCACGAAAGAACTTCTTCTAAGCGAATGATTGGACATGATTGGCTCCGACATGAATCAGCAACACGAGCGCGGGTTAGCGCCACTGATTCTTCGGGGCGAAGCTAGAGCGACTGGCCACAGCCAACAATTGTCGTTCTTCGACGCACCAAGGACTCTGTAGCAGCGCGTCTCGTGCAGCTATGCACCGGTGAGGCGAAAGTCCCTCGATCTGCCGCAACCAGTCGGCAGCATCGCTCCAAATTTGCTGCGCGCGAGCAAACGCCGTGACTGCCAATGAAAGAAAGTTTTCGACTTCGAGCCCGGCGCAAACCAGCTGCGCGGTGCCGGGTCGCCCCCGAAACCCGGTGTCAGGCTGACAGCGCTCGGAAACAATTGACTAAAGAGCCAGCTCCGCCGGCGTGCTCTGTTCACGGCGCGGAATGTCCGACAGCTCGCCCATGACTCTCGCCAGCGACCATCCTGCGCTGGCTCTGCAGCCCGGCTTGCGCATCACCCCGTCCATTCGCCTGTCGCGCCCGCTCGGTCAGGGCGGCATGGGGACGGTTTGGGTCGCCGACCATTTGACTTTGCACATCCAAGTGGTGGTCAAGTTCATCGCGGTGGAGCACGCGGAGCGCGCCGAAGCGATTCAACGCTTCGAGCGCGAGGCGGCGCTGGCGGCGCAGGCCAAGAGCCCGCACGTCGTGCAGGTGTTCGATCACGGCATTTCCGAGCAGGGCTTGCCGTACATTGCGATGGAGCTGCTCGAGGGCGAAGACCTGGCTCAGCGCCTCGGTCGAGAAGGGCGCATCGCGCCCGCAGTGCTCGCTGGCTGGCTGAAACAGATGTGTAGCGGGCTGGGTCGCGCCCACGCGAAGGGCATCGTTCATCGCGACGTGAAGCCGGAGAACATCTTTCTATGTGACCACGACGGCGAGGTGCTGATCAAGGTGCTGGACTTCGGAATCGCCAAAGCTCAGGCGTCGTCCGTGGCCTTCTCGGGGACGCGGACGGACGCGCTCATGGGCACGCCTTACTACATGAGCCCTGAGCAGACCGTGGGCTCTAAGCACCTCGATCACCGCACTGATCTGTGGGCGTTGGGAGTCGTGACGTACTGGGCGCTAACCGGCGTCAGGCCATTCACGGGGGACGTGATAGGCGCGCTCGTGCTGGCAATCACGGAGCGCCCCATCACCCCTCCCTCCGTTCACAACGCGAGCCTCTCTCCTCGAATCGACGCGTGGATGGAGCGGGCACTCAGCCGGGATATCGACGGGCGGTTCGCCTCTGCGCGAGAAATGTCCGAGGCTTTCTCTGTGGCGGTGGCTGGCAACTTGGCGGCCCAAGATCCGATTTTCGCGGCCACGCGGGCGGACGTGGCAAGCGACGCTGGCTTCACCA
This sequence comes from Myxococcales bacterium, assembly GCA_004193285.1. GTDB lineage: Bacteria > Myxococcota_A > Polyangia > Polyangiales > Polyangiaceae > PMG-095. Next base: position 11,302 of record SECP01000086.1, read on the forward strand.
CGACGACGCTTTCGCCGCAGGTAGCACCTCCACCAGCGCAATCTGGCTCGAGCACGGCTCCAACCGCTCAGACGCAACGCGGCTCGCGGCGGCTCGCGTTGCTGGCTTCCGCTATGGCGGTCGGCGTCGCGCTCAGTACGTGGGTCGTGCTGTCGTCGCGTGGCGCCGCCCAACCTAGGGTCGACGGCCCCGCGATTGCGGCTCGCTTTTCGCAGTCGGCGAGCGCTCGCCCCGATGCGACCGGGCCTGAATCGACGACTTCTTCAGCCACCGTACCTCCCGCAGCAGAATCGGCGGGCGCCAGCACGATTGCCTCGTCTCTACCGACGGCCACGGCAGGGGTTGCCTCGAGTAGATCCAAGGCGCCGTCCACCGGCCCTCTCACGCGTAGGGTCGTCGGGCTTTCCGCGAGCGCCAATCCTGCAGCGACCACCTCGGCTCCGCTACCCAGCAGCCCTTCTGCAGCGGCGGCCTCCGTCTCCAAGAACCCCCTCCGGATGAAGCTCGAATGAACGTGGAAATAGGCATCGGACCACTGCGGCCTTGGTTGCTGGGCTTGTTCGTCCTGGCCTGCTGTGGCAGTCCCAGCATCGCGCGCGCCGAGGATACCAAGCCTCCTTCGTTGACCGAATCACTACATGGCGAAGCGAAGGTCGCTTACGACAGCGCCCGGCTCCTCTATGAAGACGGGGACCTCACCGGGGCCTTCGCGAAGTTCGAGCGGGCCTACGAGCTCTCGCACGAGAGCCGCCTGATTTGGAACATGGCGGTCTGTGAAAAGGAGCTTCGGCACTACGCGGCCTCCGCGCGCTTGGTCACCCGCTACTTGGCAGAAGCGGGGAGCACGTTGTCGCCCGAGAGCCGAGAAGACGCGAAGCAAACATTGAACGCGCTTAGCGGCTTCTACAGCGCATTGACGTTGCGAAGCTTGCCAGTCGGCGCGCGCGTCTTGGTCGACGGCGTGGTGGTGGGCGCGGCTCCGCTATCCGGCCCCATACCGGTCGACCTTGGCACGCGGCTCATCGAGGTCGATGCCGCTGGCTACGAACGCTACACGCAGCGCGTGAACGTCCCCGGCGCCAGCGCGCTGTCGTTGGACGTCAAGCTGCAACCTCGCGCTCGACCCGCGAGCGTCGAGACGAAGTCCACCGGCCTGGGCACGCAGCGCGTGACCGCGATCACGGCTACGGCAGTGGGAGTGGTAGGTATCGGGATCTCGACGGTCTTCGCGCTCGAGTCCAAGTCCAAGCACGACGACGCCGAGGGCATCTGTTTCGGCAGCGCCTGCAACGCACGTGGGCTCCAGCTCAGCGACGACGCGCGGACAGATGGGAACCTGGCCACTGCCTTTGCCATCGTCGGCGCGGTAGGAGTCGCGGGAGGAGTCGCGCTCTGGCTCACCGCTCCCAAGCGCGAACGCCAAGCCGAGCTTCACGCCGGAGTCGGGCCTGGTGGCCTTCAGCTGAAAGGTCGCTTCTGATGCGGCGCCTACAGCCTGGTTTCGCACTCGTTCTGACTTGCGGCTTCTTGGGCTGCAACTCCTTGCTCGACAACGAGGAGCATTCGCTCATCGGCAATGGGCAAGCGTGTCGAGTCACGAGTGATTGTCCCGATGGGAGCCTGTGCCTGTTCCAAGTGTGCGCAGCCCCGTGTCGCGCTGACTCGGACTGCCCACCCGAAAACCGTTGTTTGGGCACCCTTGCAGGGCCAGCCTGCGTGCCAACACGAGCGGAAACGTGCGCTGCCGGTTGTCCAGATGGCACCGCCTGCGATTCGCAGAGCGACACCTGCCGGAGTAGCTGCGATAGCTCGGAAGATTGTTTGTCGGGTGAGACGTGTAGCGAGGCCCTTTGCCATGCTGGGGCCACAAACCCGAGGGGCGCTGGAGGAGAGGGGCCTCGCGGCGGGGCAGGGGGCGAGGGCACGACTACCGCGGGCGCGGGAGGCGACGCTGGCTTGGGCGCAGCTGGTGGCGCTGGTGGCGCTGGTGGCGCTGGTGGCGCGGTCGTCGAAGAACCAGTCGAGGTAGACGGCAGTTGTACCAAGGTGGGCACCATCAGGTGCGCGGGCAGAGCTCAAAAGCAGCGAGTTGAATGCCAGGGAACGTGGCAGCCGACGACGCCCTGCAGCGCTGACGAGAACTGCGACGGCAGCAGCGCCGCCCGCGGCCAATGTAAACCGATTCTGGAAGGTTGCGTCGATCAGCAAGTGGGTGACACGTACTGCGAAGGCAAACGAGAGTACGTCTGCGGTGCGGACCTCATCAGCGCGGAGGCTCAGCCAGTCACCTCCGGCGTTTGCGAAGCTGCCTGCACTCCTGCGGACGAGCCCGTGATGTGCGGATCCAGTACCCAACCGCAGGTTTGCGGAGAAGACGGCACCTGGATTCCGGGGCCCATCACCGGGGGAGTGTGCAACGCCGAATGCACTCCCCAGGCGGAGCAATGCAAGGCGACCGTCCCGCAAACGTGCGACGCCGCCGGCAAGTGGAAAGACGGCGCGGTAGCGAAAGACCAGTGTGGCGCTGAATGCAATCCGGGGACCAAAGGCTGCAAGGGCACGTTGCAGCAAACCTGCGGCTCGCTCGGCAAATGGGACGCGGGCAAGGTCGTCGTGGACCAATGCGGAGCCGCTTGCACCCCCAACGACTTGCGCTGCAGCGTGCAGATTGGCCAGCACTGCAGCAGCACAGGCAACTGGGTGGGCAACGAGTCCAGCGCGCCCTGCACCTGCTACGTCCCTGGTCGCTTCCGCGCGGCGGGCCCGAACCTCGTGCTGGACAGCACGACGGGGCTTACCTGGGAGTCAGCCCTGCACCCCAATACGGCTTGGACCGCCGCCTCCAAGGTGTGCGAAGACTTGGGTATGCGCCTGCCCACCACCGCGGAGTGGAAGGCCATCATGGTGAACACGAAACCTGGCGTCGCCAACTGCCAGCCCGCCTCGGTCCCCTTCGATGGCGCCGCCATGCCAACGACCAGCGCGCAGCTCGGTGGCAGCGCTCCGAAATTCTGGACCAACGAGCCAGAGAGCGGGTTCCCGGGCTTCGTGCGCGTCCTGATCATGGCCTACAACACGCCGGATCTTACCTGGTTCCCGCTCGAGAGCGACGACCGCGTCACCGTCGAGCATCTCTATCGCTGCGTGAAATAGCCGCGGCGCCTAGCGTGCTCGCCCCGCCGCATGCCGCCTTTCGGCCCTCACCGCGCCAACCCCCAGATTGATGGGCGCACCCCGTAGGATTCGAACCTACGACCCTCGGATTCGAAGTCCGATGCTCTATCCAGCTGAGCTAGGGGTGCGAAGCGGGCGGAGAGTTGCGCGCCGGCGCGCAACTCTCCGCCCGCTTCGCACC
>SECP01000106.1 GCA_004193285.1 Myxococcales bacterium
CTTCTTCGACTGGACCTTCACGAGCGACGCCGTGAGCGTCGTCTTGCCGTGGTCGATGTGACCGATGGTCCCAACGTTGACGTGCGGCTTAGAACGAACGAATTTCTCTTTGGCCATTGCTGCTTCTCTTCTCGACTAAACTAATGTTTCGAGCCCACCACCAGGATTGAACTGGTGACCTCGTCCTTACCAAGGACGTGCTCTACCAACTGAGCTAGGTGGGCAGAAGTTTCCGTAACGATTGCGTGACTACCGCCGGGCCCCGTGAAGGCAAGCGAGGCGGTGGAGCGGGAGAAGAGGCTCGAACTCTCGACATTCAGCTTGGAAGGCTGACGCTCTACCAACTGAGCTACTCCCGCAGAGCGTGACACCGGGCGGAGTGAACGAACGCGAGCGCGCTTTGTTCCCAACGACCGGACGGCACCGACATCCGCCCGCCCACCGACCGTGTTTTGGGGTTGGGGACCCAAAACCCGAGGGGGAGGCTCCGCCGAATTCACTTCGGCCGAGGGGGAGCGTAGCTCCCCGAGACGGATGATCGACACCGAAGCCCCCGGAAGGGGGGCTGAGGTGGAGAGTGCTGGATTCGAACCAGCGTAGGCATAAGCCGGCAGGTTTACAGCCTGCTCCCTTTGGCCGCTCGGGCAACTCTCCGAAACTTTAGAAACCGTCGACACGCAGCCGCCCACGGGGGCAGCGGAGCTAGCGCGGGGACTTGAACCCCGAACCACCTGCTTACAAAACAGGTGCTCTACCAATTGAGCTACGCCAGCGAAGCACACCGCCGCCTCGGCGCCACTAGCTTGGGCCAAAGCCCAAGCGACCGGTAGACCGGTGGCGCTTTGCGGGGACACTTGTTGAGAGCCTTGATTCTGCACGGGCAGGTCTGGCGAGCCGTTACGGGTAGCGTTCTCCTCGCCGTCAGCGAGGTCCTCGTTTCCAACCCCGACCGGGGCGACCCGGCTCGGTAAAATTGGGGCACCCCACCCTTGCTCCCTCCTTCCTGATTCAGAGGATGGATGAGCTACCGAGCGGGGACCGAGGAGAACGGCGCTCTGGTAGCGCCGGGGTTGAACCCTGTCAAGCATATTTCATACCGGTCAGGCCCCAATGACCCTGAAGCATGCAGTTCGGACAATAGGCCAACGAATTCAGTGCCTTAACCACTGAACGTCGGGTCCGTAGTTCAAGGGCCGGATGAGGCGAATTCGCGCATCGCGACCTGGCGCGGGTGCGTCCCTCAATGAGCCGCTGCCGGCTTCGTGGCCGGCTTCGTGACCGGCTTCGTGGCCGGGGCGCTCATTTGAGCGAAGTAGGCTTCGAAATCCGCCTTCGAGTACGGAAGCTTGGCGAGCGCCGCCTCTTCGTCAGCGATGCCCTGGTCGATGCTCTTCAGGGCCTCACGCGTCCGCTCCACCCACTCCGAGCTCTCCCCAGTGCGCTCGGCCATGGCGAGCGTGTGCTGGGCCATCCCTTTCGCCTTCGTGAGCAGGACCGCGTAGCGCGTGCGGACCGCGCCTTCGAACAGCTGGCGCTTGCGCTCGGTATCCGCGCTGGGGGGAGGCTTCACGACCAGCAGGTCTCGATGCAGCCGCTGGTAGAGCTCGGCGGTGCGGTACCCCGCCATCGCCGACCAATGCGAGTCGTACGCGCGCATGCTGTCGGAATAAGCGCTCTGCGCGTCCAACAAGAGCTGACAGCGCTCCTCCAGCACCGCCCCGAAGTTCGAAGGCATCGGCTCGAACACCACGCGCTCGGCTTTGAGCCGGCGCGACTCGCCGAGGGCGTAATAGAGCTGCGCCAGGTCACGCGGCACGCGCCCGGCGGCGTCGAGCTGCCGAGCCTCCACGACATCGCGCGCCTTCTCGATGAAGTACGACGCCTGCTGCTCCTCGCCGCGCTCCAGCAGCGACAGCGCGCGCGCGCTCATCACCGCGATGCGCTCGAAGTCCCCCAGTTGCTCCGGCTGCTTGAGCAGCCTCTCCGCGTACACGCCCGCGGGCGCGAAACGACCCATGAACACCAGCAGGCGCATCGCGCGGACCATGCTCTCGCGACCGCGCGGCGTGCCCGGCGCGCGCAGCGCATAACGCTCGTATCGCGCCAAGGCCTGGTCGTATTGATTGGCGTGGTCGTAGGCTTCCGCGGCGCCCCACAACGCTTGCTCGCCCAGCGCTCCTTCCGGCTCGATGCGGTAGGCGCGATCGTAGGCGGCCGCAGCCTCTTGCCAGCGCTGGGCGGTGGCGAGGCCGCCGGCGTCCGCGAGCAGCTCCGGGATACTGCTCGCGTCTTGGGGCGTGACCACCGTGCGCGGGACCTCGAGCTCTCCTGTCCCACTTTTGGGCGCCTTGGGCGACCCTGGCGGGGGCGCCGCGCCGCCGCACGCTGCGCAACTCAAGAGCAGCATAAGGAAATATCGCTTCATCCGAGGGGCGTAGCGTAACAGACGCAGTCGGGGCCGCCCGTGATGCCTCGCGGAAACATTGAACCGATGGAGGAATGAACGCACCCGGCGTCAGGTTCACGGCTGGTGATTCTGTCGTTGACGCTCGGAGCGAGAGGCGTAGTTTCCATCTTGATGCTGCTGAGTGGATCCTCTTCCGCCATGAAACGCGAGAACGAGAGGATCACCGCAGAGGAGGAACGTGAATGAAGCCTGTGAACCTTGAGGATCTCGAGCGTCGGCACCGTTCTCTGGACAGCGAAGTAAATCGCTTGGAACGGCAGGTCTACTTGACCACTACGGAGCAGAATCAAGTCGCAGCCCTCAAGAAAGAGAAGCTCCGCACGCGCGACCTCATCGAGGACCTCAGGCGCAGCTGAGGCCCCGCCGCCCGCCGTGAGTGGCGGCTTCGCGCTGCCACTCACGACCGTCCGCCGCCCTCGCCTTGCTACTCCCCGCGCGTCTCGGCCGTCACGCCTCACCGGGCTGGCCAACGAAGTCGGTCACGCTCCGGCACGAACGCCGCCGCCCGCGGGTTTCACTCGCCCAGCTGGTCTTCGCCCGGCCCTCGTCGCTAGCTCACCCGCTTCCGCGATCGCGCCGCGGCCGCAGCGCCATCGCCGTGCCCGCAGCGCCGACCGTGCCCGCCCGCAGTGCCGACCGTGCCCGCCCGCAGCGCCGACCGTGCCCGCCCGCAGCGCCGACAGAAATACCGTTGCCGGCGAGCGCACGGCGTGATCAGCGCCGCGACGTAAGGTTTCGTACTAAATTTGATCAAGGATTTCGCGCCGAGACTCCGCGAAACCGTCGACGTACCGAACCGTACTACTCACCCGCGAAGTAAGATTCGGTACATCGCA
>SECP01000052.1 GCA_004193285.1 Myxococcales bacterium
GTGGCGAAGGAAGCGGTAAAGCAGGGCTACCGCGCGCTGCGGGGGGCGAAGCGAGTCAAGCTGGCGATGACCGCGACGAGCTCAGCGGGCTCGACCGGCTTGGGAATGTGCATCATGAAGCCGGCGTCGAGCGCTTTGCGGCGATCTTCGGCGCGGGCATACGCGGTGAGGGCGGCGGCGGGGATGCTCTCGGCGCCGGGCACGGCGCGGAACTGGCGGATGAGCGCGTAGCCGTCCTCGCCGGGCATGCCGATGTCCGAAAGCAGCAGGTCAGGCAGCTCCTGCGCGACGACGGAGAGCGCCTCCGAGGCGCTGCCGGCGGAGGTGACTTTGGCGCCCAGCTGCTCGAGCACCGCCACCACCAGGTCCCTTGCATCGCCCTCGTCGTCGACGACCAAGATTTTCAGGTTCACCAGCTCGGGACGTTCGTTCAGCTCCAGCTCGCCGATGTTCGCGAACCGGTTCGCGGCGCCGCGCACCTCCGGTTTGAGCGGGGCTACCGGGAAGGTTACCGTGAACGTGCAGCCTTGCCCTTCCCCCTTGCTGTCCGCGGAGATGGTTCCGCCGTGCAGCTCCACGATGTGCCGCGAGATCGCGAGGCCCAGGCCTAGGCCGCCGTGAGCGCGCGTGGTCTTGCCGTCCTCTTGTTTGAAACGCTCGAAGACGTGCGGCAAAAATTCGGGGGCTATGCCCTGACCGGTGTCTGCGACGGTGATGCGGAGGCTGGAATCCACGCGCTCCAGCCGTACGTTGATGCGCCCGCCGCGCGGCGTGAACTTGATGGCGTTGCTCAGCAGGTTCCACACCACTTGTCCCAGCCGGTGCGGGTCGCCGATGACGCTGCCCGCGAGCGGGTCCAGCGCGGTGATGACTTGAACCCGGCGCGCGTCGCTGGCTAGGCGCAGGGAGTCGATCGCGTACTCGATGACGTGCGCGAGCCCGACCGTTTGCGCTTCCAATCGCAACTTGCCGCTGACGATGCGCGCGACGTCCAGCAAATCTTCGATCAGCTGGGCTTGGGTCACGGCGTTGCGCTCGATGGTCTCCAGCGCGCGGTCTTGGCGCTCGGGAGGGAGCTGGCCGGCGCGCAGCAGGCGAGTCCAACCGAGCATGGCGTTGAGCGGCGTGCGCAGCTCGTGGGAGATGGTGGCCAGGAACTCGTCTTTCAGCCGATTGGCCTCGTCCGCGGTCCGCTTCGCCTCGAGCGTCGTGCGCAGCAGCTGCGCGTTGTCGATCGCCGCGCCCACGCGCTGGGCAAAGTCTTCCGCGACCCGCAAGTCCGCGTCGGTGAAGCTTCGGCCCGACTCCGCAGAGATGAAGCTGATGGCTCCGAGGACCTTGCCCCGCACGTACAGCGGCACGCACATCGTCGATTTTGCGCGGAACCACGAGAGCGCGCTCAGTCGCTCTGGCTCGGCCGCGCTGGCGCCCAGCAGCTCCGCGGAGACAGCCGGGTGAAGCTCGGAGACTCCGCTTTGCACGACGTGCGCCGCGCCAGAGGTGTCGCCAGGCTGGGGCGGCCAGCGTCGACACAGCTCTTCGGCCAGCGCCACCTTGGCCGGATCTTCGTGGGCCAGAGCGAGGCGCCGAAACGTGCCGTCCTCCTGCACGATGTCCACCGCGGCCCAGTCAGCAACGAGCGGCACGGCCAGCCGCGTGACCGCTGCGATGGTGGGGCCATAGTCGTCCTCTTCGCCCGCCCGGCCCAGCGCCGCGCTCACATCAGCGAGGAACCGGAACAGATCTTCGCTCCGCTTTTGGTCGTCGATGTCCGTGCAGGTACCAAACCAGCGGGCCACGCGCCCGGCGTCGTCGAACGCGGGCTCGGCGCGTACGAGATGCCAGCGGTAGGTACTATCGCTGGCGCGGAGCAGTCGAAATTCGGTCTCGTAGGGGGTGCCCTGTTGCACGCAAGTGCCCCATTCGGCCATCGCCGGCTCGCGGTCACCGGGGAACACGAAGTCCAGCCAGCGCTCCGCTTCGGAAGAGCCGGAGTACGCGGCCCAGCGCTGGTTGGTGTAGTCCAGCACTCCGTCGGGGCGCGCGGTCCACACCACCTGAGGCATGGAGTCCGCGAGAGCGCGTAGGTCGCGCTCGTGCTCCACGCGCGCGGAGATGTCGATAGAGGTGCCGAAGAAGCGCACGGGCCTGCCGTCGGCCGCGAAGTGCACTTTCCCCCGGACCTCGACCCAGATGATCTTGCCGTCAGGCCGAGCCACGCGGTATTCCAGCTGGTACTCTTCGCGCTGCCGCATGGCGCTCGCGATGCGCTGCTCCACGCGCTGCCGGTCGCTCGGATGAATGAGCTCCACCAGCTGGGCAAGCGACCAGCTCCGGGCTTCCTCGTCGGTACCCCAGTCCGCGCGCATCTGCGGGCTGAGCGTCACGGAGTCCTCGGTGATGTTCCAGTCGTAAAAGCCGACCTTCGAGCTCGCGAGCGCGAGTGTGAGCTGGTCTTCACTGCGCTGCAGACGCTCCTGCGCGCGGCGCTGAGAGGTGACGTCCTTGAGCACGAGGAGCGTCGTCTCCGGCTGCCCGAATTCGGGCGGGATGACATCAGCCGAAGCCTCGATGAAGCGCTTTCCTTGGCTCGTCTCGAGCTCGAGCGGATGATCTCGCCAGGGCGTCGAGCCCGCCGCTGCTCGTAGGGACTCGGTTCCGGCTCCCTCTACCAAGCGCGTTGCGGCGTGGTTCTGGAACACCACGTCGCCGGTCCCCGGGTCCAGGAACAACGTTGGCGAAGGCAGACGATGGAGCACGGACTCCAGCCAGCGCCGCTGCTGCTCTTGAGCGTGACGGGCCAGCACCTGGCCGGTCACCTCCGAGCCCATGATCATGATGCCGTCGATCTCACCGGCCGGGCTCCGGCGCGCGGCGTAGGTCAAATCGAAGTACCGCGTGCGGTCCGTGAGCGTGACCGCAATCTCGCGCAGCTCGGCGGTGACGCCGGTCCGGTACACTTCGTCCAGAATGCCGTGCACTTCGACCGATTCGGGCTGCGCGTCTCGCACCGTCCGGCCGGTGGCATCGAAGCCAAGCGCGCGGATGTGCGCCTGGTTCACGAATTCGAAGCGATGCTCCGGCCCCGCCAAGATGCAAACCATCTCCGGCGTCTGTCGGAACAGGTTCGCGAAGTTTTCGTCGTCGATCATCGCCGGCAGAGCGAACCCATCATTTGGGCGGGCGCGCCCGGGTGAGCGCCGTCCGGGCGCGACCGGATTCGCAGCGGGCGATTTCGAAAGCTCACGGCACCCCGACGCGTGATCACTCGGACAGCCGCTGCCGAAAATCGATCAGCGATTGCTTCATTTCTCGAGCGAGCTGCGCGGTGGCTCCGAGAACACTGCCGCCGTCCGCGCTGACTCGGTGCTCCAGGCTCTCCAGCTGAGTCTCGAGCTCTTGCCACTTGTCCTTGGCATCCAGCTGAGCGAGGTGCAGCCGCACCCGGATCTCGTCACGGAGCTGGGCCAGCGTGCTGAACTGGACCCCCTCGTCCTTGCTTGCTTCATTCATGCGACTGAGCAATGCAAGCTTCAGGCCGCCGCGAATGGCCGGATTTGTCGCACCGGAGCTCCCATTCGCGTGGCGACGTGCACCGGCGCGGAGCCCAGAGTGGCAAGTTTGCGCGCAGAGCCACGGGTCCTTCGCCGCGCTCGGAGCCGGGTCGTTTTGCTAGAAAGCGGCATGCGCATCGCTACTTGGAACGTCAATTCGCTGCCGGCTCGGCTGGAGAAGGTGAGCTGGTGGCTGGAGCGCGTTCGGCCGGACGTCTTGCTGCTCCAGGAGACGAAGGTGACGGACGACGATGCCCCCTTCGAGGAGCTCGCCCGCCACGGCTATCAGTTGGCGCACCACGGGGAGGGGAGATGGAACGGCGTTGCCATCGCGAGTTTGCACCGCATCTCGGACGTGGTCGTCAATTTCGGAGCGCCGCTCGCGCCCGCGACGACGGCAGACGTCGGCGACGACGAGCCGCTCGCGGAGGCGCGCATGATCGCAGCGCGCACCGGCGGGGTGCGCGTGGTGAGCATCTACGCGCCGAATGGGCGTTCGCTCGGGTCGCCCTTCTACGCAGCCAAGCTGGCCTGGTTCGAGCGGCTCGCGCGCTGGTGTCGCGAAGCCTGTGATCCGGCGGAGGCGCTCGTGATCGGCGGCGACTTCAACGTCGCTCCCTCCGATCAGGACGTGTGGGACTCTGCTGCGTGCCATGGCGGCACGCACGTTTCCGCGCCCGAGCGCGCGGCGCTCCAAACCTTGCAGAGCTGGGGACTACGAGACGCATACCGGCTCCGCCACCCCGAACAGCAGCGCTTCACGTGGTGGGACTACCGAGCGGGCGCGTTTCACAAGAATCTGGGCATGCGCATCGATCATTTCTTCGTCAGCGAGCCGGTGGCAGCGCGCCTGCAGTGGATCGAAGTGGATCGCGAAGCGCGGAAGGGAAAGCCCACGCCTTCTGATCATGCGCCGCTCGTCATGGATCTGGACGAGCCAGGCCAACCCTTCGACGCCGGGTGGACCGCGCGTTGATGGTATCAGCGCTCTTGATGATACAGACGCATCGCTAGCGGCGCGCTCACGAGAACGATGAGCGCGGACGCAGCCAGCACCCAGAGCACGTCCGCCGCCGCCGCGCTGCCGTGCATCAACCCGCGAGAGGCGCTGGCCAAGCGCGTGACCGGGTTGTGGCGGACGGCGGCCTGCAGCCAACCAGGCATGGTCTCCATCTTGACGAAGATGTCGCTCGCGAACGTGAGCGGCATCAAAAACAAGAAGCTCGTCGTCATCACCGACTCGGGATTTTTTACCTTCATGCCGAAGATGATCCAAATCCACGATACGGAGAAGGCGAACACCAGCACGAGGCCAAAGGCGAGCAGTACCCCGAGAGGCCCCGCCGCCGGGCGAAAGCCCAAGATGATGCCGAGCACCACGATCAAGGTCGCGGCGACGGAGTAGCGGAACAAGTCTCCCGCGAGGGCGCCAAGAACGGGCGCCGGCTGCCACATCGGCAATGACCGGAATCGGTCGAACAGGCCCTTCTGAATATCGGTGTTCAGGCCTACGCCGGTGTAAACCGTGATGAACAAGACCGTCTGCACCAAGATGCCGGGCAGCAGGTACTGCAGGTAGACGCGCGGGGAGCCGGCGAGCGCGCCGCCGAACATGTACGTGAACAGCAGCGTGAACATGATGGGCGTGACCGTTACGTCGAACAGCTGGAACGGCACGTGCTTGATCTTGAGCATCGCGCGCCACGCCAGCGTGAGCACGGCCGAGAGTGCGGAGGGCGGGGCCGGGCGCGCTTGGAGGGAGAGCGCGTCACTGCGCGTGGGAATGTCGTTCATGGTCACGAAGCCGCTCCTGCCGCAGGGGCGGCCGCGTTTTCCGCAGGCCGCCCGGTGAGCGCGAAGAATACGTCGTCCAGGCTCGGCGCCCCGAGGGCAAAGTCCGTGAGCTGAATTCCCGCGCCGGAGAGGGCGCTGAGGACGCTCGCGGCGTCGGCCGCGCCCTTCACGTTGACGGAGAGCGCGGTGGGATCCGTATTGGGCAACACCGCGTCCCCCACGACGCGGGCGATCAGCGCCTGCGCTTCCGCGCGACGATCCGGATCGGCCAGCTGCAAGCGCAGCGCGCTGCCGCCGAGTGATGCCTTCAGCTCCTGGCTGGTGCCTTCCGCGATCACTCGGCCATGGTCGATCACGGCCATTCGTTCCGCCAGCTTGTCGGCCTCTTCCAAGTACTGCGTCGTGAGCAGCACGGTGGTGCCCTCGGCGGCGATTTGCCGCACGAGGTCCCAAACTTGGTTGCGGCTGCGCGGGTCGAGCCCGGTGGTGGGCTCGTCCAAGAACAAAAGCTCAGGGCGGGTGACCAGGCTGGCCGCGATGTCGATGCGGCGCCGCATCCCTCCGGAGAAGCTCCGAACTTGCTTGCCGCTCGCCTCGGAGAGGCCAAACGCGTCCAAGAGCTCCGCCGCGCGCTTTCGGGCATCCCGCCAGGACATACCGAGGAGGCGGCTGACGAGCACGAGGTTCTCGTGCCCCGTCAAATCCTCGTCCACCGACGCGTACTGACCCGTCAGGCTCACCTTCTGCCGCACCTCGGCCGCGCGCTGCACGACATCCAACCCCAGCACGCGCGCGCTGCCGGAGGTTGGCTTGAGCAGCGTGGAGAGCACGCGGATTGTCGTCGTTTTGCCGGCCCCGTTCGGGCCGAGCACGCCGTACACCGTGCCGCTTTCAACCGTGAGGTCCAGCCCGGCCAGCGCGCGCGTCTCCCCGTAGTGCTTCGTGAGGCCTTGCGTCTCGATGGCGTGGGTCATGGCAAAATGGAGACCACCTTGGCTTGGCTGAAGGTCTCGTTCAAGGTGATCCAGAGCTCGCGCCGTTCGGGGCTGTACGAGACGAAAGCTCCCGAGCTCGCGTCGCCAGTGTTTACGGCGCGGGGCTCTCCGCCGACCAAGATCTCTGGGCGGTTGCCGATATCCACGTTTTGCAGCACGAAAATGGGCTTGTCCACGGGCTTGCCGGCGGCGGGCGCAAACGTGAAGGAGGCTCCTCCGTCGCTCGCCTCCACGTAGTACGCGGCGTAAGTGTCGTTGTAGCCGCTCACCAGCTTCTTGAGCTGCGCGGCGCCGGGTCCGGCCGCAATCGACGCGGTGACCTTGCCGCGCGTCACCTGCTCCAGCTTGGCGGAGCCGAGCGCGTCGACCGCTTGCTTCACGAGCGCTACGTCACCCTCGGCGCTGCACTGCGCGCCTTCGTAGCGACACTTGGGGCCGAGCACCACGAACGTGGCGTAGGAGCGGTCTCCCCGCCCGTCCGCCACGCCCGAGTAGTCGAACAGGTCGTAGCTGGATGCTCCGAGCCAGCCGTACGGGGACCCCCACGCCATCAGCTTCGTGCCGGTACCTTCGGCGATCGGCTTGGCGGCGCCGGCGTCCCAGTCATAGTTCATGAGCTGGTAGGGCCAGCCGTTGACGCAAGGCATCGAGTAGACGCGTGCGTCGCCGAAGGCGTTGCAGTCACCCTTGCTCGGGTAGGCAGCGGCGGACTGCTGCCCGCGCAAGCGCCCCACCACGTAGTCGCCGTAACCCAGGCTCTTGTCGCCAGGCACGGTTTGCACGATGCCCATCTCCGCGTTCACGGTTTTGGTCCAGGCATGGCTGTAGTTCACCGTGTTCGGCGTGTCGTAGGTCCACGGCGACGCCAGGGACAGCTCCGCGCCCGTCGTCGCGAACGCGAGCTCGAAGTCCCCCCAGGACACACCACCGACGGCGTCGCCTTCGCCCTTGTCGCCCGCGCCGTCGAAGTTGAGTGAACCGTAGGGCCCGCGCACGTCCATTCGGTACGCGTCGAAGTCCACGCCGTTCGGGTTTTCGGCGTCGCTCACCTTCCAGGTCACCGACCACACCGGGTGATCGCGCCCCGTGGCGACCAGCCACTCGATGACCACCGGGATCGCGATACCTTCGCCGCCGCCCTCTTGGTCGCGATCGTACACCAGCTCCACGCGGTGGATGGCGTGATGACCGCCGACGAATGCGGTGGTTTCTACTCGGGTCGGCTCGTTCGCCTTGCCTAGCGGCGAATTGCCCGTTTGCGTGTTGTGCGAGACGACGTAACCGAACCCGGCGTGACCCCAAGCGTCGTCCCCCACCGAGCGCTCGGTCACTTCTTCCGGATCTCCGGCAACCCCGCCCAAAAAGCTGAAGTCATACTGATACAGGTAGCCGTAGAGCGACATCGTCCGCAGGGCGTGCTGCGAGTCCCGCCACGACAGCTCCATCGTGCGGGGCGAGGTCGCGGCGACTCCCTCTGGATCGGCGCGGCCCGCCTGCTGCGAAATCGTGACGCTGTCGGAGGAATCCTCGAGGTCACCTTCGACGCCCGGGCTGCCCGCGTTGCTCTCGCTGCCCGCGCTCGCGCCCCCTGGGGAAGGCGCTCCGGCGCTGCCCGGCGCGCCTCCACCCCCGTCCTCCGCACCGGGACCCGAGCCTTCGCTACCCGAGCCGCACGCTACGACCAGACCCAAACCGAGCGACGCAGCGGCGCAGATTTTGAGGAACATAGCGCCCAAAACTAGCACTTGGGCTGTGCCCTCCCGAGCGGCATTGTGCGCCGCTCGCACGTGAGTGGACGCGCGAGCGATGGCGCGCTCTCGCGTCAAAACGAGCGCTCCAGCGCCCGCCCGCGGGCCGCTCACCTCGGTGAAGAAACGGCCGGCTCGGTTGGCGACGCCCTGGTATAGCCAAGCCATGCAGGTGAGCGAGCGCACGGCGACCTGGGTGGCCGAGGAGTTCGAGCAATCGATCGTGCCGACGCTATGCCGGTACATCGAGATCCCCAACAAGTCGCCGTCGTTCGACCCGGAGTGGCGAAAGAACGGTCACATGGAGCGAGCGGTCGAGCTGCTCACGGCGTGGGCGAAGACGCAGCTCCCGGCGGATGCCACCCTCGAGGTGGTGCGGCTCGGCGAACGTACGCCGGTCATCTTCATCGAGGTACCGGGCCGCGGCGCTCAGGATGCCGGCACGGTGCTGCTGTATGGGCACCTGGACAAACAGCCGGAGATGACCGGCTGGCGCGAAGGCTTGGGCCCTTGGCAGCCGGTGCTCGAGGGGGACAAGCTCTACGGCCGCGGCGGCGCGGACGACGGCTACGCGCTCTTTGCTTCGCTCACTGCGCTGAACGCCGCGCGCCGTGATGGCTTGCCTCACGCGCGCGCGGTCATCCTGATCGAGGCCTGCGAGGAGTCGGGCAGCTACGACTTGCCCGCCTACATCGAGCACCTCGCGCCCCGCCTTGGCGAGCTTTCGCTGGTGATTTGCCTGGACTCTGGCTGCGCCAACTACGACCAGCTGTGGTCGACCACATCGCTCCGCGGGGTCGTCGTGGGCAAGCTGGAGGTGTCGCTGCTCACGGAGGGCGTGCACTCCGGTGACGGCACCGGTGTCGTAGCCGCCAGCGAGCGCGTGGTGCGCGTCTTGCTGGACCGCTTGGAGAACAGCCGCACCGGCGCCATGTTGGTGCCGGAGCTGGAGGCGCCCATCCCGCCGCAGCGGCAGCAGCAAGCGGCGCGCTCGGCAGAGGTCCTCGGCTCTGCGGTCTTCGACAAATTTCCGCTGCAGCCTGGCGTCTCGCCGGTCACGGAGAGCGTGGAGGAGCTCATTTTGAATCGCACCTGGCGCCCGGGCCTCGTCATCACGGGCGCGGACGGCCTACCGCCGATCAGCAACGCCGGTAACGTGCTGCGACCTCACACGCGGCTCAAGCTTTCGATTCGGATCCCGCCGCGAGTGGATCCGCGCGTCGCGACGGCGGCGATCAAGCGTGTGCTCGAGCAAGACCCGCCGTACGGCGCCAAGGTGTCTTTCAGTGAAGCGGGCGGCGCCGCGGGCTGGGACGCGCCAGAGCTTCAGCCCTGGCTCGAGCGCTGCTTGGAAGAAGCCTCTCAGCGCCACTTCGGCAAGCCCGCGATGTACCTGGGTGAAGGCGGCACCATCCCCTTCATGTACATGTTGGGGGAGAAGTTCCCTCGAGCGCAGTTTTGCATCACGGGCGTGCTCGGGCCGGGCTCCAACGCGCACGGTCCGAACGAGTTCTTGCACCTGCCGACCGCGCGGCGGCTCACGCTGTGCGTCGCAGAGGTGCTCGCCGCGCACGCAACGCGCTGAGCGAACCATCCGGCGGAGACGCACGCTGGCGTGCGATTCCAGCAGAAGCCGCGCCCCAGGCAACCGGCAGGTCGCCAGGCCGGATCCCGGTTTCGGCGGCTAGCCGCGGGCGCTTCGTGGCAAGCTCGCGCCGTGAGGAAGTATGCGCGCACCGTGGCGGTGCTTGGGACGGCACTGGGCATCGCGGCCTGCGGCGGCAACCCCTTCGGCTCCGGCGACGAGACGCCGCCGCCTCCGGAAGCGAGCGCGGGCGATGCCGGTAGCGAAAGCGGCGAAGCGGGCGCAGGCGTCGGCGCCAGCTCGAGCGGCGGCTCGAACGGCGGCGCAGGCGACGAGAACGGCGGCTCGACGCCACCGACGTCCGGTGGCTCCTCATCTGGCGCCGGCGTCGGCGGCGCCGGGTCCGATTCAGGCGGCAACGACTCGGGTGAGGGCGGTGAGCCTCCGGTCGTGGTGGAGCCGGTGTTCACCATGTCCAAGCTGGTCGACGACATGGAGGACGGCAACGCCACGCTACTGAGCTCCAACGGTGATTGGTTCGTCTTCAAAGACAAGACCGCAGGGACGATCGTTCCGCCGAAGGAGATGCCTTTCACGATGAGCGCGCTGGTGCCGGCACGTGGCGCGAGCACGAAGGGCGCGGCCGTTACCGTCTCCGGCTTCACGGGCTGGGGCGCCGCCTTTGGCTTCGATTTTTCCTACGCGATGGGCGTTCGGCGGCCCAACGACTTGGGTCCAGCGCTCGCGGTGCGCTTCTGGGCGAAGGCGAGCAAGGCGACCACGGTTCGGCTGCAGCTACCCAACGCAGATACCGACGCGGTGGGCGGCAAATGCACCACCACCGGGGAGGAAGCGTGCGGAGCGCACTGGACGAAAGCATTCAAGGTAGAGACGGCTTGGAAGGAGACGACGGTTCAGTTCGCCGAGCTCGCGCAAGATCTACCCGGTCGCCACGTGCCGACCTTCGACAAGCAGCACGTGTACAGTCTGTTTTTCATCATCGGTCCGAACCAGTCCGTCACCGTGGAGGTGGACGACGTGGCTCTCGTTCACTAACGCGCTCGGCCTAAAACGCGGCGGTAGCGCGCTTCGATGAGCTGGTAGACGCCGAACGCTATCAAGCCGAGCGACACCGCCGCGAAGAGGTACGCCCCCATCGGCATCGCCCGCAATGAGCCGAGCGAGTCGGCGAAGCCTTTGGCTTCGTGCGGATTGGAGCGCACCGCGGCGACGATGAAGAAGGCGCCCGCGGCCAAGCTCACGCACGCGCGCGCCGCGATCCCGAAGCGGCTTGCCCGCACCGCCCAGCGCCTCGCCCCTGCGCTGAGCCGAGAAAGGTCCAGCGCTTTGTCCAGCTTGGAGGAGAACGCGCAGTAGAAGTCGTAGGCCGCCCCCACCCCGAAGCCGACTCCGACCGCGCCGACCAGCCACGGACCGAGCGGTCGCCAGCCGAGCACCATCGCGGTGACACCGCGGGTTTGTTCGTCGCCATCCGCGCTGCTGCCCGAGCCAAGCACCATCGAGATCGCCCAAACCGCCAGGCTTGCGTGCAGCACCGCCATCAGCGCCCACCAAAAGCGCTTGAGCGGTCCGGACTGGCTTCGAGCCTCGCCCTCCGGATCGAGCGCGGCCCGGCAGACCAGGAAGGCGGCGTAGCCAGCGAGCCCCACCGCGGCCAAGGTCAGGAGCAGCGCCCCGAAGGGCTGGCGGTAAAGCTCCAGCAGCGCGCCCTTCGTGTCCGTCGTCTCTCCGCCGTAGCCGAACGCGGCCAGGGCCGAAAGCCCGCCCACGATGACGTAAAGCGCACCGCGTGTGGCATAACCGGCACGCGCTAAGGCCTCGACCCAGCGGCGGTGCTCCACCACGACCTGCCGGGCGTCGGAGAATCGGACGTTCATGACACGCGCCTTGCACCGGCAGTGCCAGCGCGACCCGGCTCAAGACCGGCGTAGCGCCGTGAGCTCGCCCGGATCGTGAATCATCGCTGGGTTCACGTCGCCCCCGATGAAATCCTCCGTCCTGTCGTACTTGCCGAACCTGGTGACCTCGCCCGAGCCTCCGACGAGCGGGAAGCCGTCTTCCCCGGCCTTCACCCCGAGCGCGTTCATCAGCGCGCAGTAGTACTTGTTGATGGGCGTGTTGGCGATCGCCGGATCCGTCCCCGTGCTTTGGCTCAGACCGTCAATCTCCTGCGAGGTCGTGGGCGTACAGGCAGACTCGCTGTTGCCGCGCGACAGATCCGCCGTGCCGTCCCAAACGTTCACGGCGCAGCCAGTCTTGAAGTACCCGCCTGCGCTGCCGACCTGGACGATCGGTAGGTTGTTCAAATTGTGGGCGGCGCCGTCCGACATCTCCTGGAACCAAATGGCCGCGCTGTTGTCCAAGACCGTGCCCTCTCCTTCGTCGAACCGGCCGAGCTGCTGCACCAAGAAGGCGAACTTGCGCGCGTAAAAGTCGTCGATTTTGAGCAGTTTTTCGATCGCCCCGGGAGCGCAGGGGCCGACCATGCCCGCTCCCTCCTGCCGATTCGAGAGCGCAGCCGTATCCACGTCGATGCCGAGGCCTCGCAGCACGATGTTCGGCGGGTACTTGAGGAGGATGACCGGGTTTGCCTGGCACAGCGCCGCGAGCGTCGCGATCGAGGACCAGAGGTCGGCGCTCTCCAGGCCGGTGCCGGAGATCGGCATCGTCAAACGGTCCCACGCCGGGTCCGCCCGCGTCGCCGCCTCGAGGGTCGCTTCCGTGAGGCCGAGCGAAGGCGCGAGCTGGGTCGTGCACTGCTCGTAGGAAACGCCCTGCCCGGTCTGGTGCAGCAGCTCCTTCCAATCCCCGAGCTTGCGTCGGTCCGCCTCGCTCATGTCTTTGCGCGCTAGGGTGGCGAGGTCGTCCTGCACGACGTCCAGAATGCTCTTGCCGCGAGCGACGGCGTAGCTGTCTGGCGTGAGGGGCGCACCGGTAAACAGGCCCGTGATGGCGGCGAGCGCTTCTCGAGCCGTGGCATGGCCGGGAAAGAGCCTCTCGGAAGCCGAATACGAGACCGCTGACTGCTGCTGCTCCTTGAAACCGCCCACGTTCATGACCATTGATTCGGCGGTGAGGCTCAGCTGCTGCGCGATGACGTGGTCGAGCGAAGGGCCGACGGGCATGGCCCGGAACTTCGAGTCCCCGAAGCTGAACGGGTCGTTGCTATTGGGCGTGACCGGCTGGCACGTGAAGTACGAGCCGACGACCTGCGTGTGCGGGTCGTTGCCTTGGCCGCGCACCATCGCTGCCGTCCACTCGTTCATCGCGCGGATGCCGCGCGGGAGCAGCAGCTTGTCCGCGAACGGCGCCAGGTGCTTGAGCGTGGTCGGTAGCAGGTCCTCCGCGCTCAACGGCCCGTGCGACTTTGCGGGGAAGAACCGCGTCGTGATGCAGCCGTAGTGCGTGAACATCAGGATCAAGCGCTTCGGCGGCGCGGCGGGCAGCGCGCCGTCCGCTTTGGCTTGGCGCTCTGCGAGCGAGCCGAGAAAGGGCGCCGCCACGCATGCCCCGCCCAAGCCTCGCAAAAATACGCGTCGGTTCAGCCGCTTTTTCATCTCTATCCCGCCTCCAGCAGACGAGCCCAAACCGGACGATGGCGCGCTGCGGAGGCGGCGGGCAGACGAGGAGTTTCACGCTCCCGCTCAGGATGATTGCGACGAAACGGAAACTTGCGTCGCGGGCGCGGAGCCTCCTAGGGAGAGCACTGCCAGTTGCCGCCGGAGCAGCGACAAGCGCGCTTGGGTGGCGGGGCTACCTTGCCGGTGGTGCCTGCAGTTCCGTCCGGAGGCGGGGCCGCGCCGCCGCCGCTGGGGCATGAGGGGTCGGCCTTCGTGCAGAGGCCCGGGGACGACGGTGAGTAGCAGAGACAGCCGGTGCTCAAGTCGTACTCGCACAGCGCGTCGCTCTGATCGGCCGTGCACGCGCCGGTCGGCGCCTTGGGCGGGCACCGCGGATCGACGGACATGGTGCCGCCGCCTCCGCCGCTGCCCGCACTCCCACCCGTACCGCTGCTGCCGGCGGTGCTGACGCTACCGCCGGCGCTGGTACCGCCCGTGCCTGCGCTGGCCGCCGTGCCTGTGCTGCCACCGGTGCCAACGCTGCCGCCCGCGCTGCTACCGGACGCGCTCGTGCTGCCACCGCCGCCCGCGCCCTGACCCGCCGCGCCGCCGCCCGTCGAGGAACCGGCAGCGGACGCCGAGCCGCCGCTAGAACCAGGGTTCGAGTCGTCCGTGCTGCCGCCGCAAGCGACGACCCACAGTGCGACTAGCGCGTAACTCACGTATCTGGTCATGGGCACTCCAACGTAGGCGCGCCGTCCCCAGGGCCCGGCGAATTTCACGAGCCCACAATGTACCAAGTTTGAGCGCGCCGGCCCAGCTCGCGCGGCTCGAGCCCCGACTGAAGGGTAAGGCAGCTCACTTTGCTGTGGGCTCACGCCTCCCCAGCTCGGCCGCCTCCGCCAGGCTGATGCCGGCCACGAGCGGGTCGGCGTGGCGGTGGACCAGGTGCCAGTCCCTACCGTCGCGACGGTACACGAGCGTGACCCTCAGCGCCCAGGGCTGGCGCGGCAGCCCACCCACCTCGGCGGTCGTGCGTTCGATGAGCGCGAGCACCACGAGGTCTGTCGAGCCATAAGCGTGCACGAGCTCCTGCTCGAGGGTGCCGTTCTTGAAGAAGCGACCGAGGCGCTGCATGCCCTCCGGCGTGGGAGCGCCGCGGCTCGGCTCCCCGCCGAAGGGCGACATGAGCGTGAAGTCCTGGGCAAGCGTGAGGAGCGCTTGGTAGCGCTCGATATCGCCTTGCATGAGAGCCGCGTTGGACTGCCTGGAGCGCTCGATGAGCAACGGGACCGCGTCCGCCGGGGGCGCTGCGGGGCGAGTGCACGCGAGGGTGAAGCCGGCGAAGCCAATACCGTTCTGGAGGAGCTTGGAAAACGAGGTGGGGATGTTCATCGCCCGCAGAGCATGGTTGCGAACCTGTACTGCACCAAGTGATACGAATTCACGAACATGCTGAAGCAAACTAACGACGCGGAGGGCGCCGCTTCGTCGCACACGCGGCCACGAGTCGGAACAGCCACGCTACGCCCGCGTCCGCCATGGCGGCTCGAGTGGTGACGACGCTGAGGGAAGAGCGGGTGAGCGGCGCGAGCGGAGCTGGCGGCTGTACCAATTCGACGCCGAGGCGGCGCGCTTGCGGCGCGGCAAAGCGCGGGACCGCCGCGACGAGATCCGTCTCCGCGACGAGGGCGAGCGCGAGTAGAAAATGAGGGACGGTCGCGGCAACGCGCCGGCGAAGGCCCAGCTTCTCCAGCGCCATGTCCACGTTGCCGTGAGGGTCCCCCGCCTCGGAGACGAGCACGTGCGAGCAGGCGCAGTACCGCGCCAGAGTGAGGCGCGACCGGAGCGGATGCCCCACCCGCATGGCGATGGCGAACTCCTCCTCGTAAAGCCGTGTGGCATGAAAGCGCGGTGGAAACTCGTCCAGCGGCTCGATGACGAGGTCGGCGTGGCGCGCGTCCAAGGCGGCCAAAGCTTGCTGCGGGAGGATGTTCTGCACGTTCAGATCGATGTGCGGCCCCTGCTCGGCGAGCGCGGCCACGAGCGGCGGCAGCAGGCTCGTGAACACCGCGTCCGGCGCCCCCAGCGTGAACCGACGCGTGGAGCGACCCGCGTCGAACCCTTCCGCGTTCGCGAGCACGCCGCGCACGCGCTGCAGCACGTCCTCGATGGGCCCGGTCAGCTCGATTGCCCTTTGAGTCGGGACGACGCCCTTGGGTTGCTTCAAAAAGAGCGGGTCGTGCAGCAACCGCCGCAGCCTCGCGAGGCCATGGCTGATCGCAGAAGGAGAGAGATGCAGGCTCTTCGCGGCTCGGCCCACGTGGCGCTCACGTTGCACCGCCTCGAAGACCACGAGCAGGTTGAGGTCCACCCCGGCAAGATCAAGCTGCTTCAGCATGATCGCGAATGTATGCCACCTGATTCAGTAGCGTCAGGGCCGGTAGGCGAGCCTGTCTAGATCCGGCCTGGTGTCCCGAATGAGACGAGTGGGACAATGAGCAGGTGTCCGGGGTTAAATTTCTGGTGGGTGACCGTAGGTCGACGTCATGCACCCAGGGATAGCGGCGTGCCGTTGGGCACGAACGTCCGCGCTTGCGGCTTGTTTGTGCGCCTTTTCTTACGCTTCTGACGCTGCCGCGCAGAGTAGGGAAGCGTTTGCGCTCGACCAGTTCCACCCCGCGCCCGCTGGAGATCGCTTCTTTGGCACCCAGGGCGGAGACCCTGGTGGCCACTTGAGCCCTCGTCTGTTGCTGCTCGGTGAGTACGCCTACCGCCCACTGGTGCTGTACGAGAACGACGGGGAAGACCGGGTCGGAAACGTGGTCTCCGACCAACTCTTCCTCCACCTCGGAGCGAGCATCGCCTTGTGGGAGCGGCTCTCCCTCTCCGTCAACTTGCCGCTGGCGCTGGTCAACGAAGGCTCTTCACCGGCGTCCGGCGCGCAGGCGTTCGCCTCGCCGAGCGGCGCGGCCCTGGGCGATTTACGGCTGGGAGCTCGAGTGCGCTTCTTGGGCGAGCCGGACAGCGCCTTTCAGCTCGGCCTCGCGGGCTACGTGTGGCTTCCGACCGGCGACCAAGACAGCTTCGCCGGGGACGGCAGCGTGCGGGCTCTGCCGGCGCTGGTCGCCAACGGCGAAATCGGCAGCTTCGTTTATGCGGCCAACGCGGGCGTCACCCTGCGCGGGGAGCGTCGCTTCGCTGCCACCACCGTAGGCACCCAGATTCAGTTCGGCGCGGCCGCAGGGCTGCTGGCGCTGGACAAGAAGCTTCAAATTGGGCCCGAGCTGTACGGCACCACGACCACGGAGAGCGCCTTCGAGCGCGACACCACGAACTTGGAGGCCATCCTCGGCTTGAAGTACCGCGCGGGGCCGATCGTCTTCGGCGCCGCGGCGGGGCCCGGCATCACCCGCGGCCTCGGTACTCCGACGCTGCGCGCGATTTTGAGCGTGGCCTACGTGCCGTTGCCGGAAGTGGAGCGCGCGCCGAGCGATCGCGATCGTGACGGTATCCTGGACGAACAAGACGTTTGCCCGGATCGCTTCGGCATTCCGAGCACCAACCCCAATTTCAACGGCTGCCCCGACACCGATAAAGACGGAGTCTTCGACGACGAAGACGCGTGCAACGAAGTGCCCGGCAAGCGTAGCGAAGATCCGAAGAAGAACGGCTGCCCCGAGGAGAAGGACCGCGACAAGGACGGCATCCTCGATGACGACGACGCGTGCCCGGACGAGCCCGGGGTCGCGTCCGAAGATCCGAGGAAGAACGGCTGCCCGTCGGACCGCGACGGTGACGGCATCCTGGATAAGGACGACGCCTGCCCGGACCTCAAGGGTAAAGCCGACCCCGATCCCGAGAAGAACGGCTGCCCCGGCGACACGGACGGAGACGGCATCCGTGACGACCAAGATGCGTGCCCGCGCGAGAAGGGCAAGCGCGACCCGGACCCGGAGAAGAACGGCTGCCCGTCGCTGGTGCGCGTCACCGGCACCGAGATCGTGATCTTGCAGCAGGTGCAGTTCAAGACCGCGAGCGACGTCATCTTGCCGTCGAGCGACGACTTGCTGCAGCAGGTCGCATCGGTCCTGAAGGAGCACCCGGAGCTCAGCAAGGTGGAGATTCAGGGTCACACCGACAACCGCGGCAACGCCGGCTACAACCAGAATCTTTCCCAGCGGCGAGCGGCGAGCGTGGTCAAGTGGCTCACGAACCGGGGCGGCGTGGAAGCCTCGCGCCTCACGCCCAAGGGCTACGGAAAAGACGACCCCATCGACACGAACGACACCGAAGAGGGGCGGCAGAAAAACCGCCGGGTGCAGTTCCGAATTCTGACGACCGATAAAGCGACGAACGTGAAGGACGGTGCCCCATGATCCGCAGTGCATCCATGCAGCTCAGGAAGTGCAGCGTGGCGCGCTGGAGCGCCATGGCCGCGCAGGTCGTTTCGCTCGCGCTGCTCGTCGCCGGTTGTGCCTCCGGCGACCCGAGCGCCGCGCCAAGCCCCGCACCGGCTTCCAAAGAGAGCGTCGGGAGCATCTCCCAAGCCGTGAACGGCGTTGACGGCAGCCGCACGATCCTCGCCGGCAGCGTGATCGTGAATCAGTACACGACGCTCGCCGCCAACGCGGCGGCCGGGGACGGGACGATCACGGTCGGGGACGCGGGTGCGCTCAACCCGGGAGGCGACGCGCTGGCGCAGGGCGACCTGCTCATGATCATCCAGATGCAGGGCGCCACCATCGACACGAGTGACCCCGCATCGCGCAGCTGGGGGCAGGTGACGAGCCTGGGCAGCGCGGGCAACTTCGAGCTGGTGGAAGTGGCGAGCGTGCTGGGCAACGTCGTCACCGTGCAGTGCGGCCTCAAGAACTCGTACGTGACGACGGGCGCGGTGCAGGTGATTCGAGTGCCGCAGTACACGACCCTCAACGTGAGCGTGCTCGCGGAGATCGTCGCGCCCGCGTGGAACGGCGCGACGGGCGGCGTGGTCGCGATTCGTGCTCAAAACACCATCAATCTAGGCGGCAATATCGACGTGACGGGCCTCGGTTTCCGCGGCGGAGTCGCGGACGGCGTGTCCGACGACGCCGCGACGGACGTGACGACGTACGCCTCCGCAACCAACACTCAAGGCGGCGGCAAGGGTGAGAGCATCGCCGGGCGCTTGACGCTTTACGGTCGCGGCGCACCGGCCAACGGCGGCGGCGGCGGTAACTCGCACAACGCAGGTGGCGGCGGCGGCGCCAACGGGCGCACCGCGCTGCAGGCGGCTTGGACCGGGCAGGGCGTGATGAAGAACGTGACCGGGGCGACGGGTGGGGCGACGGACGCCTGGCGCCTGGACCCGGCATACATCGCGAACGGCAACGCGCGCACCGCCTCATCCGGCGGCGGTCGTGGCGGCTACACTTATTCATCCGCGAATCAAAATGCCACCGCGGCTGCGGGCGCTCCGGAGCTCGCGGTCTGGGGCGGCAACTCCCGTCGCGAGCGCGGCGGTCTCGGCGGGCGGCCACTGGACAACAGCCCGACGGGGCGGCTGTTCTTCGGCGGCGGCGGCGGCACGGGCGACGCCAACAACGGCAATCAGGGCCTCGGCGGCCGCGGCGGCGGCATCGTCTTTTTGATGGCAGGTTCGGTGACCGGCGGCGGCTCGATCTTGGCGAGCGGCGCGGCCGGCGAAAATGCGGACTCTACCGACGGCGGCTCCGCGAGCGGCGACGCCCCGGGCGGCGGCGGCGGCGGTGGCAGCGTCGTCGTGCAATCGGCCTCCCTCGCCAGCGTGGTCGTGCGCGCGGACGGCGGCGCGGCTGGCAATCAATTCATCAACAACGCCGAGGCGGAGGGCCCAGCCGGCGGCGGCGGTGGCGGCTACCTCGCGCTGCCCACCACCCAGACGACGGTGACCCTCAGCGCTGCGGGCGCAATCGGCGGGACCACGAGCTCGCCTTCTCTGAGCGAGTTCCCGACGAACGGCGCGACCGCCGGCAGTGACGGCGAGACGAACGGCAACTCCACCCTCGTATCGATGTGCACGACCGGCCCGACGACGACCATCACAGCCTCGGAGCCAGCGCTCACGAACGATCCCACCGGCGACTTCGAGTTCGCAGGAACGCCCTCCGGCGGCACCTTCGAGTGCAGCCTCGATAGCGGCGCCTGGGCCGCGTGCACGGCCATTTACTCCACCGCCGCGCTGGCGGACGGGTCACACACGCTCCGAGTGCGCTCGGTGGACTCGCTCGGCTTCCGGGACTCGACGCCCGCGAGCCACACCTGGGTGCTCGACACGGCCCCGCCGGATACGACGCTCGGCGCCAAAGAGCCCAGCCCGACCAATGACCCGACGGGGGACTTCACGTTCACCTCGCCGGAGGCGACCGCGACCTTCGAGTGCAGCGTCGATGGGGGCGCGTATGCGCCCTGCACCTCGCCCTACTCCACCACGGCGCTCGCTGACGGCCAGCACACGCTCGACGTGCGGGCGAAAGATCTAGCCGGCAACGTGGACCCGTCGCCCGCCAACCACACGTGGACGGTCGACGTCACCGCGCCGGATACGACGATCAAGACCGCGGAGCCGAACCCGACCAACGATCCGACCGGCGACTTCGTGTTCGAGTCCAACGAAGCAGCGGCGACGTTCGAGTGCAGCCTGGACGGCGCGGCCTACGCGGTGTGCAACGCCACGTACTCCACGCCGACCCTCGCGGACGGCCTCCACAAGCTGAGCGTGCGCGCCAAGGATGCTTCCGGCAACGTGGACGCGATCCCGGCCACGTATGAGTGGCTCGTGGATACGGGCGCTCCGGAGACGGCCATTTCGCTCAAGGAGCCGAGCCCGACGAACGACCCGACCGGGGACTTCGGCTTCACGTCGAACGACCCCATGGCATTGTTCGAGTGCAGCATCGACGGCAGCGCCTTCGCGAGCTGCAACGCCGCGTTCTCTACCCCGGCACTGAACGATGGCCAGCACACGATCGCGGTGCGCGCGCGCGACTTGGCGGGCAACGTGGACGCGACCCCCGACACGTACCAGTGGACGATCGACACGGTGGCGCCGGGCACGACGATCAAGACGGCGGAGCCGAATCCCACGAACGACCCGACCGGCGACTTCGTCTTCGAGTCCAACGACCTGACCGCGAGTTTCGAGTGCAGCCTCGATGGTGGCGCCTACGCCCCGTGCAACGCCACGTACTCGACCCCCGCCTTGGTGGATGGCTCGCACACCCTCTCGGTGCGCGCCAAAGACGCAGCCGGCAACGTCGACCCCAACCCGGAGACTTACACGTGGACGGTGGATGCGACCGCGCCCGAAACGACGCTGGGGGCGAAGGAGCCGACCCCCACCAACGATCCGACCGGCGATTTCACGTTTTCCTCCAACGACGGAGCGGCGACCTTCGAGTGCAGCGTGGACGGCGCGGCCTACGCGGCTTGCGAGTCGCCCTTCTCGACCGCCGCATTGAGTGACGGTTCGCACACCCTCAACGTGCGCGCGAAGGACGCGGCGGGGAACGTGGACGCGACGCCCGCGACTCACACGTGGGTCGTGGATACGGTCGCGCCCACCACCGCGATCCAGACCTCCGAGCCGAATCCGACGAACGACCCGACCGGCGACTTCGTGTTCACCTCCAACGACAACGCGGCCAAGTTCGAGTGCAGCATCGACGGCGCCGCCTTTGAGGAGTGCAGCGCGATTTACTCCACCGCGACTCTGGCGGATGGCGAGCACACCCTGCGCGTCCGCGCCAAGGACTTGGCCGGCAACACCGATGCGACCCCTGAACCGTACACGTGGGTAGTCGACACCACTGCGCCCGAGACGACCATCGTCACCAAGGAGCCGACCCCGACGAATGATCCGACGGGCGACTTCACGTTCACGTCCAACGACGCGGCCGCGAAGTTCGAATGCAGCGTGGACGGCGCCGCCTACGCGGAATGCGCGGCGACGTTCTCGACCGCCGCGCTGAGCGACGGCCCCCACAACCTCGCCGTACGCGCCAAGGACGCGCTCGGCAACGTGGACGCGACGCCCGAAACTTACGACTGGGTCGTCGATACCACGCCTCCAACGACGGCGTTCGAGGCCAAGGAGCCGAACCCGACCGGGGACTCCACCGGCGACTTCGTCTTCTCCTCCAACGACCTGGCCGCGAAGTTCGAGTGCAGCATCGACGGTGGCGCGTTCGCTGAATGCGCGGCGACGTTTTCGACGCCGGAGCTTGCGGACGGGCTGCATACCATCGCCGTGCGCGCCAAGGACGCGGCCGGCAACGTGGACGCCACGCCCGAGTCCTATGAGTGGAGCGTCGACGCGACCGTGCCGGATACGACGATCACCTCGTCCGAACCGGATCCCACGAACGACCCAACCGGCGACTTCGTGTTCGCGTCCAACGATAGCGCCGCGACCTTCGAGTGCAGCCTCGACGGGGCCGCGTTCGCCCCCTGCGCCGCGACTTTCTCAACGGCTTCGTTGCCAGATGGCTCGCACACGCTCTCGGTCCGCGCGAAAGACGCGGTCGGCAACGTGGACCCTACGCCCGCGACGCACCCGTGGACGGTCGATACGGCTCCGCCGGAGACGACAATCCCGACGTTCGAGCCGAGTCCGACCAACGACGTTTCCGGAGACTTCGTGTTTGCCTCCAGTGAGGTGGGCAGCACCTTCGAGTGCCGCGTGGACGCAGCGGCGTTTGCGCCGTGCTCGGCCGCGTTCTCGACCACAGCGCTCGGAGCGGGGCCGCACACGATCGAGGCCCGCGCGACCGATCGCGCTGGCAACGTGGACGCCACGCCTGCCTCCTACACGTGGACAGTCACGGCACCGCCCGCCACTGACACCGACGGCGACGGCTTGCCGGACACGGAAGAAGACGAGCTCGGTACCGATAAGAACGACGCCGACAGCGACAACGACGGCGTGATCGACGGTGAAGAGCAGCACCCCGGTGACGACCCGGATGCGGACGGCTTGATCAACGCGCTCGACCCGGACAGCGACAACGACGGCTTGTTCGACGGCACGGAGCTCGGCATCACCACTCCGGACGCGGACACGGATCTGAAGGCGGGCAACTTCATCGCGGACGCCGACCCGGCCACCCACACCGACCCCGAAGACGCCGACACGGACGACGGCACCGTGCCAGACGGCGCCGAGGACTCGAACCACGACGGCAAGGTGGACGCGGAGGAGCGCGACCCGCGCAACCCCGCCGACGACGTGACCCTTCCGCTCGACACGGACGACGACGGCTTGACCGACGCGGAGGAAGACACGCTCGGAACCGACCCACTCGACGCGGACTCGGACAACGACGGCGTGCTGGACGGCGCCGAGCCCAACCCGAGCTCGGATACCGACGGTGACGGCTTCATCAACCCGCTCGACCCCGACAGCGATAACGACGGCTTGTTCGACGGAACCGAGCTGGGCCTGGATTGCACGGACCCCGACACGAACCCGAACGCTGGCACCTGCAAGGCCGACGCGGATCCGGGGACGGTCACGCTGCCGCTCGATCCGGATACGGACGATGGCGGCGTGAACGACGGCTCCGAGGACGCCAACCTGGACGGCGCGCTGGACCCCGGCGAAACCGACCCGACCGCGGGCCAGGGCGCAGACGACGGCGACAACCTGGATCCCGATGGGGACGGCTTGAGCACCGGCGTCGAGGAAACACTCGGCACCGATCCCAACGACGCGGACACCGACAACGATGGTCTGCTCGATGGCGACGAGCCCAACCCGACCCTGGACAGCGACGGCGACGGCTTGAACAACCCGCTCGACCCCGACAGCGACAACGACGGCTTGTTCGATGGCACCGAAAGCGGCAAGGATTGCTCGAGCCCGGCGACCGCGGCCGGCAGCTGCATCCCCGACGCCGACCCGACGACCACGACCTCGCCCATCGACGCGGACACCGACGACGGCGGAGTCATCGACGGCTCCGAGGACAGCAACTTGGACGGCAAGCTCGACGCCGGCGAAACGGACCCGACCGCGGGCCACGGCGCCGACGACGGCACGAATCAAGACGCAGACGGCGACGGCTTGAGCAACGGCGTGGAGACGACGGTCGGCTCCGACCCGAACGACGCCGACAGCGACGACGACGGCTTGCTAGACGGCGAAGAGCCGAACTTTGCCGCCGACACGGACGGCGACGGCAAGCCCAACATCCTGGATTCCGACAGCGACGACGACGGCTTGTTCGACGGCACCGAAGCCGGCAAACCCTGCGACAACGACGCCACCAGCGCCTCCGAAGCCCAATGCATCGCGGACGCGGATCCGGCCACCCGCACCGGCGTGCTCGACCCGGACACGGACGACGGCGGCGTCAACGACGGCGACGAAGACTCCAACCACGACGGCGCGCTCGACGAAGGTGAGCGCGACCCGCTCGACCCCAGCGACGACGAAAACGTCCCTGGCGAAGGCGGCGCCGGCGGCATGCCCGCGACAGGCGGCTCTGCCGGCAGCGCAGGAACGGCCGGCAACGGCGGCAACGGCGGCAACGGCGCTACTCCGGGCCTAGGCGGCGCGGGCGGCGACGACACCGGCGGCACTTCGGCCGGCGGCACCACCGGCGGCGCCGACAGCAAGCGCCCAGTCGTGCTCGGCGGCGGCATCTGCTCCGTCACCGCACCCGGCGGCGAAACCTCCGGAGCCCTCGCGCTCCTCGGCATCGCAGCGGCGGCCGCCATCGTGTCTCGTCGCCGCCGACGCGCGTAACCCAACACCGGCAGCCTCCTGACTCAAGGGGGCTGCCGCACCGCCGCCAACCTTGCACAAGGGTGTCGTGGCGGCCCTCGGTACCGCCGCTCGTCAGCAGCCTGGCGGCTACGTAACGCTCAGCGCCGCGGTCGCTCGTTGCCAGGAAGGCAGCGCTTCCAAGCGATCGATCCAGGCCGTCACGGCGGGGAACTGATCGAGCGCGATGCCGGCGGGCTTGCGGAAGGTGAAGGTGCTGCCGAGCGCGAAGTCCGCGATCGAGAGCTCCTCCACGACCCACGGGCGCGACGCCAAGCGCGGCTCGAGCACCGCCAGGAAGCGGAGCGCTTCTTGATGGCTCGCCGCGGCCGCGGCTTCGTCCGGCGTGCCCATGCCGAAGCGAGCCTTGAAGAAGCGCTCGAGGGCGACCTTCTGCATGGCAGGTCCGAGATGAACGGCCTGCCAGAGCGACCATTGGTCGACCAGCGCTTGACGTGGGGCTTGGGGGTACATCCCTCGCTCGGGGTGTAGGCGTGCCAGGTAGGCGTTGATCGCGCGGGACTCCCACAGGACGAAGTCGCCATCCACGAGGACCGGCACTTTACCGTTCGGGTTGAGCGCCAGGAGCTCCGGGCTCTTGGAGCGCAGGTCCACATCGACAATTTCGAGGTCGATGCCCAGCTCGAAAGCGACCGCGCGGACGCGCACACAGTTCGGGGAAAAATCGGAGTTGTAGAGTTTCATCTTTGGCCTTGGTCGCTGCCGCTTAAAACAGCGCTGATCGGTGGAGCCGGCTATCACCGAGCATCTTTGCCTCGCTTCTCGGGCTCCAAATCGGGCCGGCGTCCCGGTAATCTCCGCTCATGGTCAAGGCGCACACCTCCTGGAAGGTCTTGAAGCATGGTCCGCTCGAGCAGCTGAGCGACAACCTCTGGCGCGTTCAAGGAGCGCTGCCGGGGATGTCGCTGGAGCGAGTGATGACTGTCGTCCAGCGCGGTGACGGCTCACTCCTGCTCCACAGTCCCATCGCCCTGAACGAGGCGCAGCAAGCGGAGCTGGAGTCGCTCGGCCCCATCGCCGTGCTGGTCGTGCCGAACGGCGGACACCGGCTCGACGCGCCCGCCTACAAACAGCGCTACCCGCGAGCGCTCGTCTTCTGTCCGCCGCAAGCCAAGAGCCGCGTTCAGGAAGTGGTGGCGGTGGACGGCACCTACCTCGACTACGCGGACGACGGCGTCGTGCGCTTCGAGGTGCTCGAGGGGGTGGCCGAGGCGGAAGGTGCCATGATCGTGCGCTCGCGCGATGGCCAGAGCGTCGTGTTGAACGACGTCGTCATGAACATGGACAAGAAGAAGGACCTGCTCGGCTACTTCTTCACGACGGTGCTCGGGTCCGCGCCGGGGCCTCGCGTCAGTCGCCTCTCCCGGCTCGTTTACGTCAAAGATCAGCCCGCGCTTCGCGCTCACCTGGAGCGGCTCGCGGCGCTCCCGGGGCTGGCGCGGCTCATCGTTTCGCACGAGAAAGTGGCTCACGGCGAAGCCGCGGCGGCCGCCCTTCGGCAAGCCGCGACGTACCTCAAACCCAGCTGACGCTGGTGCTAAACGCCACGCCAGGGCTAAGCTGCGGTGCGTGAACCAACGGGGGAGCTCACTTCAGTATGGGACTCCGACGCGTGCTCAAGCCGAAGAGCTGGTGCAGCTGGCGGGGCAAGCCTTCGCCTTCGACACCGCCCAGTGGTTGAGCTCGCTCGACGAAGACGGCTGGCACAACATGCGCACGCTCACGGACGAGCGCGGCGTCTTGGCGGGCCTCGTCATACAAGACACGGCGCAGTGGTTCGGCGGCAGGCGAGTGCCGAGTCACGCCCTGACCGCGCTGCTCACCGCGGCGCACGTCCGTCGGCAGAAGCTCGGCGAGGCTCTAGTCCTGCGCGCGCTGCGCGAGTCGCGCGAAGCCAAGGTGCCGCTCAGCGTCCTCTTCGCATCCACTCCCACGTTTTATCGGCAGCTCGGCTACGAGCCCGCCGGAGCTTCCACGTGGTTTCGGGCGCCTGCGCGCAGCTTGCCGAGCTCGACAGAGGGCGCACAGTACGTGCCCTTCTCGAGCGAGGATGCGGAGACTGCGCAGCGGCTGTATCGGAGCTTCGCCGCCGAGCGAGCGGGCCTTCTGGATCGCAACCCTCACTTTTGGCGCACCCACTTGCGGCCCTACGACGGCAGCCGGCGGTTCGCTTACCGCATCGATTTTGCGGGGCAACCGGAGGGCTACGTTTGCTTTCAGCATGCACAGCCCCAAAGGACGCTCGTGGTCCAGGACGTGATCGCGACCAGTATCCGCGCCGGCCGCGCCGCGTTGGCGCTCATGTCGCATCATCAATCCATCGTGGACACCGTGCTGTTTCGTGACGGCCCCCAGGGGCCGCTACACAAGCTGCTCTCGGACAACCAAGCCCGCCCGGAGCCGACCTCTGAGCAGTGGCTCCTGCGTTTGACGGACGTCGCGGCGGCGTTGGCGCAGCGAGGCTACCCGCCTCTCGAAGCGCGCCTCGAGCTGGACGTGCTCGACGCCTCCCTACCCGAAAACGCGGGCCGCTACGTGCTCGAGCTACGCGGCGGGGAGGCGGCGGTGACACCCGGCGGCGCGGGACGAATCCGCGTGGACGTGCGGGGGCTGGCCGCGATCTATTCGAGCTTCAGTCATCCGAGCGACGTGCAGGCCGCAGGGTTGCTGGAAGCCGAGCGCGCGGATGTAGCGCTCCTCGGCGCGGTCTTTGCCGGCCCCGCGCCGTTCATCATGGACACCTTTTAGCTCACGCTCGCAGGGCGCGCTCGATGCTTGCCATGGCGCGCTCTTCTAGCTGCGCCACCTCGCGCAGCAGCTCCACCTCGGAGCGCCGCACGTCATCCGTCCACGTCGCAATCGGCTTCTGCTTCACCATGCCGAAGCGCGCGTCACTGGTGTCCCACGGGCCGAGTC
Organism: Myxococcales bacterium; assembly: GCA_004193285.1. Classification (GTDB taxonomy): domain Bacteria; phylum Myxococcota_A; class Polyangia; order Polyangiales; family Polyangiaceae; genus PMG-095. Next base: position 26,981 of record SECP01000052.1, read on the forward strand.
GGTCCTTGACCGCGGCGTAGAGCTCGGTCGCTTCAAGGAGCTGCGCGCGGCCTTCGGCCTCGAAGTGACTCGCCGCGCGCCGCAGGTAGTCCACCGCGTGCTTCGTGCGCCCGTGGTGCAGTCCGCTAAAAGTCCAGCTGCTCACGTGATAGAGGTTCGCCAATTGCTTCTCTGAAAGCTCGGGCGCCCGCTGCAAGTCCGCAATCCAGCGTTCGAAGCCGGCGCTGCCATAGTGGTGGGCGGCGCCGGTGATTGGATCCGGGTCGACGACGCCTTGTCGGTAGCGCGCGATGGCGAGCGAGAGGCCGGCGCGCACCGCCGCCGCGCGCGACGACGGCGCCTCCACTCGATCGACGAAGCAGCCGATTTTCAGCATGTCCGAGATGCGCCGAAGCTCGGGAAACTGGCTCGCCCAGTAGTCCGCCACCAGCAGGACCTCGCCGTCTTCCTCGTAACCGAACACCACTCCCACATCCAGATGCGACGGCATCGCCAGCACCGGGTAGCCGCGATCGATGCTCGTTTTCACGCGCTCTCGCGTGTCTTCGGGATCGAGGTCGTTCCACGCGACCACGTAGCCAGTCGCGGCGTTGAGCGCCGCCACCTCCTCCGGCCATTCGCCGCACGGGCCAGACCCGCACCAAGCGTTACCCTGCTCGCGCTGGGCCCACCGCACTCGGAAGCAAAGCCCCGAGTCGCCCATCGCGTTCAGCAAGTCCAGCGGGCGCTCGCTGCCTCGAAAGGCGGCTTCCAACGCTCCGATGTAGGTGGGCTCCGGGCTAGCGCCCCAGCGGAGCCGGGGCATGTCTCGAAGCCACACGCGGTTCCCTTCACGGCCGATGCGTCGCTCCGGCCGACGCGCGTCGAGCTGGGCTACGAGCTTGGGCCAGCTGGGCACTCCGTGCTCGCGCGCGACGACCAGCTGCGCGTGGTGCAGCTTGAGCGCCCCCGCATGCTCGGGCAACACCGCGTGAACGCGCTGATGGGCCTCGGCCTCGCCCGCCGCGTGCGCTTTCACGAGCGTCTTGGCGCGCTTGCGCAAATTCTCCAGCGAGACGTCTGCCGAAAGCTCGGACGACGAAGCACTCGAAATGACCATGGACACACCTACCTTCCGTTCGAATGCCTGGCGTCCGCTATTCAGGCTGGAAAGTGGGTGAACTGGAGCGACACGACTGGTGGGCTTGGCCCTTCCCGCGGACGCGGAGGCGTCCCTGACGCCTGAGGCCAGAGCTTTTCGTGAAGTGGCGGGTCCGTCAAGGCCCTCAGTTGGCACGCGACATTTTCGCCTCGCCGGCTCCCCGAAAGCGTAAGCTTCTCCTATCGCGCGGGAGCGAGAGCGGGACCGAGATGGCCAGTCGCATCATTTGCCACAACGCCCGGACGCTAGGCAGCGGCCCCCGAACTTTGGTGTTCGGACACGGGCTCGGAACGGATCAGAGCATTTGGCGCCTCGTCGCGCCGCGTATGGCCGTCGATCATCGCGTCGTGCTGCTGGACTGGGCCGGTTGCGGCCACTCTGATCCGCAAGCGTTCGACAGCGGTCGCCACGCCAGCTTGCGCGGCCACGCGCACGATCTTTGCGAGCTGCTCGCGGAGGAGCAGTGGGGACCCGTCACGTACGTTGGTCACTCCGCAGGGGGCATGATTGGGGTGCTCGCCGCGATCGAGCAACCGTGGCTCTTCGAGCAGGTCGTTCTACTGGCTGCCTCCCCTCGCTACCTGGACGACCCTCCCCACTACGTCGGTGGCTCACGGCCGGCGGACGTCGCCGCGCTGTTCGAGCTGATGGACCAAAACTTCTTGGGTTGGAGCAGCAGCTTCGCCGCGATGGCGGCCAAAGATTCAGAGGTCCAGCGCACGCTGGAGGGCCTCTTCAATAGCAGCGATCGAGGGCGGCTCCGCGAGTTCGCGGAGTCGGTGATGAGCTCGGATTTTCGAGCGGTTCTGCCAGAGCTCACCTTGCCGGCGCTGGTCATGGGCACCGCGGAGGACGATATGGTGCCGACGTGCGTCGGTGAGTATTTGCACGCTCACCTCGCCGGCTCCACCTACGTCTGTTTGAACCTCGCCGGCCATTGCCCCCAGATGACTCACCCGCAGCAAGTAGAAGCGGAGTTGCGCACTTTCATGGCAAAAAGGCCGGCCTGATGCGGCTGCAGAACGCGCCTTGCGGGCACCTCGCCTTCGACGACAATCGACGCATCACGGCCGTCAACGACGAAACCCAGCGCTGGCTGGGCTTCGCGGAGGGGGAGCTCTTGGGGCAGAACCTCGGCATCTTGCTGCCGACCGCGGTGCGCATGCTGTTCCACACGACCGTGTACCCCGTGCTCGCAGAGGGTAAGCGCGCGGAAGAGGTCTACGCGCTGCTTCGCTGCAAGAGCGGGGATGACCTGCCCGTCTTGCTCAACGCGGCGCGGCACTTGGAAGAGGGCGAGTACCGGACGGACTGCGTGTTCATGGCCGTGAAGCGCCGCAACTTATTCGAGCGGCACCTGGAGCGGCTGGAAGCGAAAGCGGAAGCAGGCGCGCTTCCACGCGGCGAGCCCGGCGCGGCTCAGCCCGCCGCCGAAGCGCGTGAGTTCGCCGAGCGCATGTCGACGCTCGGTTTGCTGCTCGCCGGCGTCATGCACGAGGTGCGAAATCCGCTCGCGTACGTCCACGGCAACCTCGAGCTATTGCGGGACGAGCTGAGCGAAGCTCGAGAGCCCGGCTGGCAGCCAGAGTCGGCGCAGGAGTGCGTCGCGGAGGCGCAAAGCGGCGTGGCGCAAATCCTCGAGCTCATCGACGCGGTCAGCATGTCTTCGCGAGCCGAGAGCGTCGGCCCCACCTCGGTGGACGTCGCGAGAGTGGTAGACCGCGCCGTGCGCCTGGTCCACCACCGGGTAATCTCCAGCGCCCAGCTGGACGTCACGAGCCCGCCGTCCACCGCTCAGGCGCTCGCAGAGGAGCCGCGGCTCGCGCAGGTCGTGATGAACCTGCTCATCAACGCCGCGCAGGCGCTCAAGGCGCAGACGCGCCCCACGCCGCGAATACGCGTGAGTCACTACGTGGCGCAGAACAATGCCGTGATCGAGATCTCGGACAACGGGCCCGGCGTGCCCCTGGCACTGCGCGAACGGATTTTCAAGCCGTTCTTCACGACCAAGCCTATCGGCGAGGGCACCGGCCTGGGCCTCGCTATCAGCCGCCAAATCGTGGACTCTTTCGGCGGCTCGCTGGAGCTGTCGTCTCCCGCCGAAGGCGGCGCCACCTTCCGCATCCTGCTCCCGCTCGCGCGCTGAGAGCGCGTCGCCCCGACGAACTCTGTGCGCTCGAGCGCCTTCGCTCAGGCAGAAAATCGTCAGGAAATCCGCGCACTACGCGGCCGCGCACTTTCCTTCACCCCCAGCTGGAAAACTCCACGGTCGGGAGGAGGAAATGCTCGTCTTATTCGAAGCGAGACGCGGCGCTAATTCATCGAAGCTGACCGCGTCGCCGATTTTCCCGGCGCGGGCGTGGAACCAGTTCCCTTGGGCCGCAAGTTTTTGGTCGGCATCCGAACGGGGTGATCGCTATGACCTTCGCAAACATTTCACGATTCCCGCGTGCCCTGAGCCTGAGCGGCTGCATGGCACTCTTCGGCTCGCTCGCCCTGCTCGCCGGTTGCGGCGCGGGCACCGATAACACGAACCCTGGCGGCCCCAGTACTGGCGCCACCGGCGGCAGCAGTAGCACCGGTGGCAGCTCCCCGGGCATCCCGGCAGCGGGGAGCTCCGGCTCGGATGGGCTCCCGCCCGACGGCCCTTGCCAACAGGGCGTGCCGGTGACGACGCAGATTCCGCGCCTACTCAACCGACAGTACGCCAACGTGGTTCGGGACCTCCTCGGAGTCACCGAGCTCGAAGGTGCTCCCATCGCCTCCGCGCTGTTCGGGGACTTCACCGGCCCGATGACGGCGCCGGCCTGGGACATCTACCAGTCGGTCGCGGCGAAAATAGCGGCTCAGGTGATGGCGGGGCCGAACAAGTCACTGTTCATCAGCTGTGACCCCGCGGCCGATGGCTGTTTGAAGACGACGATCGAGACTTTCGGCCGCAAGGCGTTCCGCCGCGCGCTCTCCGCGGAAGAGGTGACGAGCTTCGAGCGCCTGAGCAAGACGACGCCGCCCGGTACGCCAGCGGAGGTCGCCGAGGCCATCCTCAATGCCTTCTTGGTGTCGCCCTCCTTCCTCTTGATTCCGGAGATTGGCACCGAGGTCGAAGGCAGCGCCATCAAGCTCGCGCCGCAAGAAGTCGCGGCGAGGCTCTCCTTCTTGCTGTGGGGCTCGGTCCCCGACGCCGACCTGAACGCGGCCGCGGACGCCAATCAGCTGCAGACCAAAGAGCAGATTTTGGCCCAGGCAAAGCGCATGATCGGGGTGCGCGCGAAGACGGGCCCGCTCGTCGCCGCGTTTCACAACGAGTGGGCGCAGGTGAACAGCGGCAACGCGCACTGGTTCAAGATCGACCACGACGTCGCCAAGTACCCGACCTACAACGCGGCCGCAAAGACCAGTTACGCCAAGGAAATGGACGCCTTCTTCGAGGAGGTCGCGTTCACCAACGGCTCCTTCTCGGATTTGCTCACGAGCAAGGTGGCGTTCGTCAACAAGGACAACGCCGGGATTTATGGGCTGGACCCGGCCATGTACGGGGCGGAGCTCACCAAGGTCTCGCTCGACTCGGCGGACCAGCCGCGCCCGGGCTTCCTCACCCGCGCCGGCTTCCTGAGCTCCTACTCGAACTACGACGCCACGAGCCCGATCTTGCGCGGGGCCTTCATTGCGGTGTCGCTCATGAACATGAACCCGGGCGCACCCGTCGAAGGCGCCAAGGACGCGAAGGCGGAGGGCTCGTTCCCCACCCAGCGCGCCTACGTGGAGGCGCTGACCGAGAAGGCTCAGCCGTGCCAGGGCTGCCACCAGCTCATCAACCCGCTCGGCTACGTGCTGGAGAACTACGACGGCATCGGCAGGTGGCAAACGACGGACCTGCGCGGCGGCGCGATCGACGCTGCCGTGACGACCGCGAACGTCAATTTCGGGGACGCAGGGGTGAAGCCCATCTCTTCTGCCGCCCAGCTCATGGAAGAGCTCGCCAAGCTGCCGAGGGCGCAGGAGCTGTACGCGAAGGCGTGGGTCTCCTACGCGTTCGGTCGGCCTTCCAACGCCAACGACCAGTGCACTGTCGACCAGCTGAAGACGAAGCTGACCGCCGGCGGGTACAGCATTCTCAGTCTGCTCGGTGACCTCACCCAGGCGGATTCCTTCCGTGTTCGCGTCCGTGGCACTCCCTGATTTCTGAGGAAATACCGACCATGAACCAGCATATCAATCGACGCATTCTCCTCAAGGGCTTGGGCGGAGCCGTGGTGGCCGCGCCGTTCCTCGGCTCGATCTTCGAGCGCAGCGCGCGGGCGCAGGCGGCCACGACGCCGAAGCGCACGATCGTGATGTTCACCCACTACGGCTGCATCACCAACAAGTGGTTCCCGGCCAAGCTGGACGGCGAGCTCACGGCGGCGGACCTGATGTCCACCACCCTCGCGCCGCTCGCCCCGTTCGCGAGCAAGCTGCTGATGCCGCGCGGCATCCGCACCATGAACGAGTGGACCGCGAGCAACCGAGGCGCCGGCAAGGGCCGCGGCCAAGGCAACGACTCGCACACGCAAATCGTCGGGTCCATTTTCACCTGCCAGCCCGTCACTCCCAACAGCAACGACCCGTTCTCCTTCGAGGATCCGAAGTTCAACGCCAAGCCCGTGGGTCCGTCTTTGGACCACATCATGGCCAAGCAGCTGAGCCCTAAGGGCACGCCGCTGTTCATGAACGTCTCCGGGCAGTCGCGGGAAGGCGCGCAATCGGCCATCTCCTACTCGGCGGCGGAGACCATCTTCCCGGCGGTAACGGCGGCGCAGGCGTTCAGCAGCCTCACGGGGCTGTTCCGGACCGACGCGCCCATGAACGCGGACACTTGGGCCATTTCCAAGGGCAAGGCCATCACGGATATCGTGAAGGACGACTTGAACCGCCTCATGAGCAAGGACATGAGCCGGGCCGACAAGGACAAGCTCCAGGCTTGGATGGAGCTTGCCAACCAAGTCGGCGGCGTCGTCGCCTCCGCGCAGTGCAACCAGGACCTGGCGATGACGCTGGGCGCCTCCAACAAGCCCGCGACCGGCATGGGCGACGCGCTCACTCGCAAGGTGAGCGACACCATGGACAACGCGGACCTGTACATGGCCATCGCGGCCTTGGCGGCGGCGTGCAACGCAAACCCGGTCATCTTCCTCAAGTTCCCGAACAACTTCGTGTTCAGCGGGCTCGGCATCAACGCCGACGCGCACAACCAGTCCCACCGCTTGGACAACGCTGGCATGCAGGGCGCCTGCGTGCCGAACGCGGTGCAAAACCTGCTCAAAATCGACGGGTACTACACCCAGAAGTTCGCCAACCTGGTCAAGTACCTGGACAGCATGCGGGAGGACGACGGGACCGTCCTCGACAACAGCGTGGCGGTTTGGATGAACGAGATGTCGGACGGCAACGCCCACAACCTCAACAACTCGCCCATCATTCAAGCCGGCAGCGGCGGCGGCTTCTTCAAGACCGGCCGCATCGTGAACCTGGACAAAGACTCGGGCGCGACGCCGGAGCAGATGCTCGGCCGGAGCCTCGCCCAGTGCGTGGACGGCGCGCCGCAAACGTCGGACGGCGTGAGCCAAGCGACGGGTACGGACTCGAAGTACGGCAACGCGCCGGTCAACAAGTACTTCTGCAACATCATGAACGCGATGGGCATGAAGGCGGACGCCAGCGGCTTTCCGGCAAAAGACGGCCCCGCCAGCGAGATCACGCACTTTGGTTACTCCGACAAGACGGAGGACTTCACGGGCGGCGTGGGCGCGGTAGCGGGCGCCACGATTCACAAGCCCGGCCAATTCGCGGAGCTGAAGGCCTGAGCCGAACGGCGCACATCGCCCTCGCTGCGTCGCTCGTCGTCTCTTGTACGAACGACGAAAAGGAGTCCTCTGCGCCGGGCGCGGGGGCTCGTGGCAGCAGCGAGGCGGCGCCGGTGCTGGTGGCTCCCTCAGGTTTGGTCGTGACAGAGCGCCCGGGAGGCTGCGGCGTCATGAAGGCGACCGCGCTCACGCTCGAGTCGGGGCCGGGGGGCGTCGTGCTGTACGGCTCGTTGCGCAACGTGGGAGAGTCGCCCGCCTGCGGAGCTGCGTTTTCCGCGGAGCTGTTCGACGCCTCGGGACAGTCGGTCGGCGCGGGAGTCGGGGGACTCTTGGTGCGGCGTTTCTTCCGCTTGGCGGACGGCTCGGGTACGGCCGCGTGCGTCGCACCGGGGGACGCGAGCATGACCTCGCTGCGTGATTTGGCTCCCGGCGTCGCGCCCCAAGACGTGAGCCGGGTCGAATACTGGTGCAACTACTGGTCTCTAGACGTCGTGCCGCTCGGCAGCCTCGAGCCTCGAGACGTGCAGACGGTCCCGCATGGCGACGGCGCCTCGTTCACCGGCGTGCTCCGAAATGAGCTGGGCGTGCCGCTGCCGCTGCCAGCGGTCGCGGTATTCCCGCTGGATGAGCAGGAGCGGCCCCTCGGCGTCGCGCTCGCGGAGGGAACGGAAGCAGTGCCGGCGGGCGGCAGCTGGCGCTTCGAGACGGGCGTGGTGGAGAACGCCGGCGTCCGCGTGGCCGCTTTTCCGACGCGGGGACCATGAAAGAAGGACGACGAGTGCTCGCTGAATCTCGACTGAAAAAGCTCACCCTGTTGCTGGCGTTCGTTTCGGCTGGCTCGCTCGGCGCGTGCAGAAAAGACGAGGCTTCGAGCGGCAAACCGGCAACCGTCGCGAGCTCGGCGGAGGTGCAGCGCCGCGCCGAGGCAGCGCGCCGAGCGCTCGAAACGCTGCGACCCGCCTTCGCCTCCCTCAACCAGAAGCTCGGCGCGCTGCATCACGAGTTCGATCCGTTGCCGCCGGGTTTGCCGGATTTCGGGGAGACGCGCAGCCGGTTTTACACCCTGTCGGTGGCGCTCGGCGCCATGACCGCCAAACCCTCGTGGCTAGCCGGGCGCATCGACGCGGCGGTGGCGGCGCGGGACGCAGCCGAGCTGTCCGCCATCTCGAAAGAGATCGCCGACACGCAGGCTCAACTTCGACAAGCGGAGGCGCGAGCGGCCGAGTTGCTGCAGCAGGTGCAGCCGTTCAAGAGGGCCGCGGCCGAGAAAGCCGAGGAGCTCCAAGCGTTCGGCAAAACGAAGTGTGAGTGAGCGCGACGCCGAGTCAGGGCATCGCGCCGTTCTGCACCCATTTCTCGATCGCCGCGATGTCCTCGGGCGGGACGCAGCCGGGGTCCGTGTCATCGAAGCACTTGCCGAGCGGCATGCGCGCGGTCATTCCGCAATCCGCCTTCAGCAGCTTCACGAACGCGCTATTCGCGGGGTTACCGGGAGTCAGCGCCGGGCCGCAGTCCTGCGTGGTGTGACCTTTGAGCTTCGTGATCAGGTTTTCGATCGGCTTCATCTGTAGCGGATTGCCGGGCTCGTCGTGACACGGCGCGCCGAAGCACGACATGCCGACCACGCGCTTGACCGTTTCGAACGTCGCCGGCACCTCCGGTAACCCCGAGCCGCCGCTGCCGCCGGCTCCGCCTGCGCTCGCGCCGCCGCCACCGGCGCCCGCACCGCCGCTACCCGACGTGCCCAAACCGCCGCCGCTACCCGACGTGCCCGAACCGCCAGAGCCGCCGACCGCTCCGCTGCCGGATGCGCCGCCAGGAAGAACGCCAGCCCCGCTCGTCCCCGACCCGCTCCCGCCCGAGGTCCCGCCGGCGCTGCCCCCGCTGGCGCCCGCAGACCCTCCAGCTCCACCCGGCGCCTCCTCCGTGCCCGAGCACGCGACTATGCTGCCCAGAGAAGCCAGGAACACGAGGAGTGGGGGGAGGCCGACGACGGAGGCACGGCTGTTGGCCGAGGGTGAGCTGAGTCGGAGCATGGTCGGATTCGAGGATTACCCCCGGGGCTGATGCCAAGACAGGTGAGCCTTTGTTCGCCGCAGTCGTGTCGAGTTCCATCGCTCATGGAACCTGAGGGCGCGATCGCACGCGAAAGTGAGGTAGAAACGAAGCATGAGGTTGGGGAGGCTGGTCGTGACGATCGCGGTCGGGCTCACCGCGTGTGAAGACGCGAGCCCGCGCGCTCGCCCGAGCGTCGCCACATCGAGCCCTCCGGCTCCGCCGGTGGCCCCGAGCATCGTCCCCCCCGCGCCCTCGGCGGCGGCGCCTGACCCGCCTCCGAGCCCCACGCCGCGAACGGCACTCAAGCGGCTCGGAACGAGCGTCGTCGACGACAGCCCAGGAAAGTGGGCGAGCCACTGCTCGATCCACCGCCCGTGCAAGATCAAGGCAAAGCCGATCCCGGATTGCGCGCCGGGACAGACTGCCGAGAACTGGTCCACCTTCGCAGCCAAGGCCGACCACCTGACGGACCCTCGCGTATCCGTTCGTGGCCGGCTCGTCGTGCAGCGCGGCATGTTCTCGACAGGAGCGGCGTGCCGGCCCCAGGGCTCCTGCTGCAACCACACGCGCGCGACCTTCGCGCTCGAGGGACCACCCGTCGACCTCGAGCTGGTCGGCTGGGGCTGCGCCGGAGACGAATCGCGCCTCTGCTGCAACGCTTTCGCAGACGGTCAGGCCATCATCGCCACCGGCGACGTGCGCTGGGACACCGGGCAATGGTCGATGGAGCCGCAGTCCCTTTGCGCGGTGAAGGAGTGATTCAATCGAATCCGCGCACAGAAAGCTCCTTGGCTGCCTCGACGAAGAGCCGCAGCGGGGCCGAGCGCTGCGCGACGCTCGGATAGTAGAGGAAGAAGCCGGGGACGGTGGGCGCGTACCGCTCGAGCACGCGCCGTAGGCGGCCGGAGCTTAGTTGCTCTTTTATCATCGGCTCGAGCGCGTACACGAGGCCCGCGCCCTGCTCCGCCAGGGCGGCGTTCAGCCGCCCGTCGCTGCTGACGACACCGCCGCGAACCGGCACCCGCCAATTTCTCCTTCCACGTTCCAGCTCCCAGGCATAGAGCGCCCCCGTCGTCTGAGATCGGAACGTGATGCACTCGTGGCGCAGCAGATCTTCGGGCCGCTCGGGCGTGCCGTGGCGCGCGAGGTACGCGGGCGCTCCCGCGACGACGAAGCGAAACGCGTCGGTAAGCCGCACCTGCACCATGTCGCGCTGGATCGCCTCGCTGAGGCGCACGCCTGCATCGTAGCCTTCAGCTACGATATCCACGAAGCGGTCCTCGAACACGAGCTCGACCTCGACTCGTGGATGACGAGCCCGAAATGTGGCGAGCACTGGCTCGACCACGAAGGGGACGGCCATCGGCGGCACGGACAGCCTGACGCGACCCACGGTCTCGCCTGGCTTGGCCGAAACGTCGGCGACCGCCGCAGCCACCTGTGTCAGTAACGGACCGATGCTGTCCACGAGACGCCTACCGGCGTCCGTTAGAGACACGCTGCGCGTCGTGCGGGCTAGCAGGGTGACGCCCAGCCGCTCCTCGAGCTGTCGCACGGTGTGGCTCACGGCCGAACGTGAAACGCCCAACTCGCGAGCCGCCGCACTGAAGCTGCGGTGGCGCGCTACCGTCAGAAAGGCATGAAGCTGCGGGAACGGGGCCGGTGCCATGCCCGTCAAATGCAGTCAAAAAGCGGCATTGTCAAAATTGGCTCAACAGCTTGTCGTTCAAACTGCATCTACTGCACCGCCAGCTGGCGCCCCATCCTGATGTGCGTCGGCCGTTCACGTCCTGAAGGCCGCGCAAAAGGAGACGTGATGGGTAACAAGAAAGTTTGGTTGATCACCGGCGCGGGCCGCGGGATGGGCGTCGACTTCGCAAAGGCCGCTCTGGCTGCTGGCCATGCCGTCGTTGCTACGGGTAGGGACACGGCTGCTGTGTCCAATGCCTTGGGCGTCTCGCAGGACCTGCTCGTCGTCAAGCTGGACGTCACGAGCCGCAGCGATGCGGAGGCGGCAGTTCGTGCGGCCGTCGATCGGTTTGGTCGCATCGACGTGGCTGTCAACAACGCCGCCAGCTTCTACGCGGGGTACTTCGAGGAGCTATCACCCGAGCAGTTCGAGCGCCAATTCGCGACCGGTGTGATCGGTCCCATGAACGTCACGCGCGCTGCCTTACCGGTCATGCGCAAACAGAGGTCGGGGCACCTCGTCGCGATTTCATCTTCAGCGGGCCTGACTGGCTTCGAGTTTTGCAGCGCCTACGCCGCGTCGAAGTTCGCGCTGGAAGGGTGGATGGAATCACTCGCGCCTGAGGTCGCGCCGTTCGGTATCGCTACCACCATCGTAAGCCCCGGCTTCTTTCGCACTGAGCTGCTCACCGAGCAATCGACCAACTACGCAGAACCTTCGATCGCGGACTACGGCGATCAGCGCGCGAAGCAGCTGGAATTTTGGAAGGCTCAGAACGGCAAGCAAGGTGGCGATCCGGCCAAGCTAGCGCAGGCCCTCGTGACCCTCGTCGGCTTGGAGAAGCCGCCGGCGCGCTTCATAGCTGGTGCGGATGCAGTCGGAGGGGTCGAACTGAAGGTTGCCTTACTTCAGCAGCAGCTCGGCGCGTTCCGGGACCTTTCCACCTCGCTCGCTTTCGACGACACCAGCGGTGCCGGCGAGAGGAGCTAGTCATGTCGAGCATCCACCCAAACGGTTCGCCTAGGGCACGTGGCGACGCGCTCACCCGCCGTCAGCTCTTGGCGCATTCCGCCATCATGACTGCCAGCGTCGCGGTCGGCGCCTCGTGCGCGACTAGCCGTCATCCCGAGCCGAGCAATGCCAGCGCGCACACCTCAAAGAGCTCAGCGCCGCCAGCAGGCGCAATCCGAGCGCGACGGCTCGGCAAGCTAGAAGTCTCCGAGCTAGGTGCCGGCTGCATGAGCATTAGCGCCAACTATGGGCCCCCGGCAGATTGGAACCAGGGCATCAACGTCCTGCGCCAGGCGCACGACAAAGGGGTCACGTTCTTCGACACCGCGGAGGTGTATGGGCCTCGCACGAACGAAGACCTCGTCGGGGAAGCGCTCGCGCCCATCCGCAATCAAGTCGCTATCGCCACCAAGTTTGGCTACGACATCGAAGCGGGCGGGCACAACAGCCGACCGGAGCACATCCGAAAGGTGGTCGAGGACTCGCTCAAGCGGCTCAGAACCGATCGCATCGACCTGTACTACCAGCACCGAGTGGACAAGGCGGTACCTATCGAAGAGGTGGCCGGCGCGATCAAGGACCTGATCACGGCCGGCAAGGTCTTGCACTTCGGTCTCTCGGAAGCGAGCGCGCAGACCATTCGCCGAGCGCACGCGGTCCAACCATTGACGGCGATCCAGAGCGAGTACTCCATCATGGAGAGAAGCCCGGAACACAACGGCGTCCTGGCGGCTTGCGAGGAGCTCGGGATCGGCTTCGTTCCTTGGGGTCCCCTGGGCCTGGGATACTTGACCGGTAAAATCAGTGCCAGCACTCGGCTGGACCCCAAGACCGATTTTCGCGCTGAGTTCGACCGCTTCTCTCCGACGAGCTTGGAAGAGAACCAGCCCATCCTCGCCGTGCTCGAATGGTTTGCAGCACGGAAGGGCTCGACGCCCGCCGCAGTGGCACTGGCGTGGCTCCTCGCGCAAAAGCCGTGGATTGTCCCGATCCCCGGCACACGCAACCCGGCTCACCTCGAAGAAAATCTGAGCGCCGTCGACGTTCAGCTGACGATCGCGGACCTTCGCGAGCTCGAGACGTCTCTTTCGGGTATCCAGGTTCACGGAGGCCGCATGTCCGAGAAGTTCATGCGCGAGGTCGAGAGCACCTAACAAGCGCTGGCAGCAGCGCCGAGGACGAGCGCCGCGCCTTCCTCTGCAAGGTAACGCAGTGAGTAGCGGCTGCTGACGAGAGGCGATACCGAGCGCCGCTACGAAACCCTTGTGCAAGGTTGGCTGCGATGCGGCAGCCCCGATGCCGAGGGTGATTACGGAGCTTGGTAACCGCGCCAGGCCCAGACCAAAGCGTCCGCCAAGGTGGCGTTTTTGACGCCTTGGTCGCAGTGGCCGGCGCCTTTTCCTTGCACGAAGCGGTAGTGAAAGCCCTTGGCCTCGAGAGCTTCGGCGGTGCGCTGGTTCGCCATCACCCAGTTGTGGTGGGTGGATTCGGCGTCCTTGGAGCGCAGGTCGTTTTCGTTGACGTTGATGAAGATGCGCAGCTTCTTTTGCTTCATCGCGGTGTCCCCGGCGATGAGCTGCTTGCTCGAGTGGTACTCCCAGGCTCCCAAGGGATACATCTGCGCTTCGGGAGCTTTGGGATCTTGCTGGGCGACCAGCGTCGTCGAGTAGGCGATGACGCGCCCGAACCACTCGGGTTTGAACCAGGCCATCGTGAATGCCGCCGCGCCGCCCGAGCTGCAACCGAGGGTCGCGCGGCCGCTCGGGTCCTGGGTGAGCTTCAGCTTGGGGTAGGCTTGCTTGATCTGAGCGTTGGCTTCCACCGCCGGCAGCACCTCGAGCTGAATGAAGCGAGCGTAGCGGTCAGACAACGTGTCGTACTCGAGGCCGCGCTCGCTGCCGATGGCGTCGTTGCCTCCGTTCTGCACCGCGACCACGACGAATGGCGGCAGCTTACGCGCGGCGTCTTCGCTGACGGTCAGGTTATCCAGCGCGTTTTTGACGAGACCGAGCTCACCGGGGCCGTCCTGAATGACGAGCACGGGAGCTTCGTCGCCATCTTCGTACTTGGCCGGTACGTACACGGAGATGCCGCGGTTCGAGCTGACTTTCGCCGGATCGAGGGTGGCGTCCTTACCGTCGAAGATCTTGCTGTTCGCGAGCGGCATCGAGAACGAGAAGCTCCGCCCTTTGGGTTTGCCGCGGTCGGTGAGGTCGGCTTGAGTCGAGTACGTTGGCCCGACCTCGAAGTCGCCGTCGCCTTCCGTACCCGGGTCGGGTAGGCCTGGGCTGCCGGCAGACGCTCCGCCCGCGCCTCCGGTTCCGCTTCCGGCGGTGCCGGCCGTAGTTCCTCCGGAGCCGCCGCTGCCCGCCAGCGCTCCGCCGCTCCCCGCGCCCGCACCGGCTCCTGCCGAAGGCGGCGCTCCGCCGGATTCACTGCCGGCGCGGCCACCGCCGCTGGCTCCGCCACTGCTCGCACCCGCGGTCCCGCTCGCGGAAGACCCTGCGGCGGCGTTCGTGCCGGCCTCGGCCGCCGCGCCCCCGATAGCGCTAGGGGGCGCGACTCCGTCCGACGAGCACCCAACGCCGCTGCCTACGATTGCAGCCGCAGCACCGAACAGCCACCAGCGCGATTGCTTCATTCGCTTTTACCGTCAACCGAGGCCGGAGAGCGTGCCCTTGAATTGCGGATCGCCGAAGCCTTCCGACGGCGCGCCGAACATCGTCATCAGTGAGGCGAAGAGCTGATTGGTGGTGTTGTTTCGGTACTGCACGCTGCGACCGGTGTTGATCGCCCCGTTGCCCTTGCCGGCCATGACCCAGCCCAAGTCTCGTCGGTTGTGAGTATCGCCGTCCGACAGCTCGTTTGCCCACAGCACGACCGAGCTGTCCAGCAAAGGGCCGTCCGCATCCGTCTGGGTCTTCAGCGAGTCCAGCAGGTAGGCGAAGCGCTCGGCGTACCACGTGTTGATCTTGATCAAATCCGCGCGGTTGCCCTTGGCGTCGTGCGACATCAGATGATGCTCGGCCTTGGCCTGCAGCGATTTGTGAAACACGGTGCTCTCGGCCGTCGACCACTGCAGCGTGATGACGCGGGTCGCATCGCACGCGAGCGCCAACGTGAGCAGATCCATCTGCGCCTTACCCAGCGCTTGGAAGTCACCGGCGCACTTGGCGGGGCGCCCGTCTTGGGTGCAGTCCACCGGGTTCAAGCTCACCTCCGGCGGTGCCGGCACCGTGCACTGGCGCTCGCCACTGCCGAGCTTCTCCAGTGAGAGCTCCAGCTCGCGGATGGTCGCCGCGTGCCGCTCGAGCTTTTGCCGGTCCAGCGAGCCGACCTTCGCTTCGAGCCGCTGAAAGTCGCGCAAGACTGCGTCTAGCACGCTCTTTCTTTGTGATTTCTGGGCGAGGATCTCGTCCGAGGAGGCGCCGCTGTCCATGAACAGCCGGTTGAACACCTTCTTGGGGTCGTCTTCCGGAGGTACGGACTTCGCGTTGCCTTGCGTGCCCCGGTAGCACATACGCACGACCATGGGCTCCAGGATGGTCGTGGTGGACTGCACCCCGAGCTCCATCGAGGGCAGCTGGGTCGCGCCACCGATGACGCGCGCGATCTCCTGATCGATGGACGGCCCCGCCGCGGTGCCGTCCAGCACGTGGCCGGCGCGACCGGTGCCGCTCGGCCCCTTCACGAGCTTGCTCGCGGTCAGCAGCGTCGCCATCGAGGCGTCGTGCGCGTTCGGCTCGTAGATGTAGGAGGCCTCGTTGTTGAGGCCGCGCATGATGAGCAGATCTTTTTGGTGCGCGGCGAGCGGCGCTAGAATCGGCGAAAGCGTGAAGTCGGTCTCCGTGCCGGTCGGCTGCCATTGATCCTTGATGGTGCCGTTGGCGCTGAAGAACACGACGAAGCGCTTGGGGCCTCCCTCAGCGGCGCGAGCCGCGCGCGGCTGCATCGCCTCCAGGAAGGGGAGCGCGAGGGCGACGCCGCCGACGCCTCGGAGCAAGGTGCGCCGCGCGATCGGCTTGGAAGGAATGCAGAAGACAGACTTGGGCATGTTCAGGGCACCTGCTTCGCGAGGTAGCGAAAATCGGGGGACTTGGTGAGCGTCACCATCAACTCGAGCACCTTGTCGTCGGCGGAGCGAAACTCGGTCGCGAGCGTGCCGATGCGGGCGGCCTCTTCGTCACCCTCGCCGCGCCCGAAGGCGAAGCGGAACCAGTTGCGAACGAAGCATTCGGAGACCATCTCGCTCTGAGCGAGCTTCGTTGCCATCTCGACCACGCCGTTGAGCGGCGCGCTGACGTCAGTCGAGGTGAGGTCGCCTGAAGCGTCGATGGGGCGCCCCTGCTCTTCCACTCGCCACGCGCCGGCCGCATCGTAGTTTTCGAAAGCGAGGCCCACCGGATCGATCAGGGTGTGACACGTAGCGCAGACCGGATTGGCCTCGTGCTCGACGAACCGCTGCCGAGTCGTCGTGCCAGGCGTGATCTCGGGCGCCGAAATCATCAGCTCGGGGGGCGGGGCCGGGATGCCCTGGCACAGGATGCGCTCCCTCACGAACTTGCCGCGCGCGACCGGGTCCGTCTGGATCTCCTTGGCGTGGGTAGCGAGGAACGAAACCTGAGTCAGGAGCCCGGCGCGCTGGGCCGGCGGTAGGTCGATGCGGGCAATGCCGTTCTGGGCGGGGCCTGCGGTGCCGCCATACAGGGCCGCGAGCGTGGGGTCCCCGTAGGTGTAGGGCGCGGTCAACAGAGTCTTGAGGTCGCCGGCTCCTTCGAACACGACCTGGGTCGTGAAAGCGCGCGTCTCGGCCATCAGCAGCGGGGGCAGGGTGCTGCTCCACTGCGGAAACTGGGCTTTGTCGCGCTCGAGTCGCTCCACCGCACGCAAGTTGAGCCAGCCGGAGAAGAAGCTCGCGACCTGCTCGCGCGCGGCCGGCGTAGCCAAGAGGCGCTTGGCCTCGGCCGCGATGCCTTCCGGTGTGCGTAGCCCGTCCGCCGCCGCCGCGGTGAAGAGGGCTTCGTCGGGCATGGTTCCGGTCAGGAAGTACGAGAGACGAGTGGCCACCTCCCACGAGGTGAGGGCCGTGTACGGCTCGCTGCCCATCGGAGTCCCCACCTCCACGCGGTAGAGGAAGCTCGGCGAAACCAGAAGTGCCTCGAGCAATAGCTTGAAGCCGACGACCGCGCCGTGGCTCGTGCTGCCGGCACGGAAGACGCCCAGGAGATCTTCTCGCTCTACCGCGTCCAGCGGCCGCCGCCACGCTCGCTTCCCGAAACGCTCGATGAAAGTCTGGATGCAGGCGTCGCCGTCCGCGAGCTTGCACCCGAGCAGCGCGTCCGGGTTTTGCGCAGCTTTCGCGGCCACCTTCTCCGCGGCGATCAGGAGCTGCTCCGCGAGCGCCGGAGCGACGTCTTGCACGTCCGTATTGTTCGTGAAGCCGTTGACGACGCTGTCCGTCGGGAACGCCGACGCGTAGCTGGTCGCGTCCCCGAGGAGCGCCTTGATGGTTGCGTCGTACTCGACGTTGGAGAGACGTCGAATCAGCGAACGGCCCGGCAAACCGGTATCCACCGGGCCGGAGCCGCCTCCCGCGACCGCTCCCGCACCGGCCGCCGATCCTCCGATGCCGGTAGAGCCACCTTGCGCGGAAGCGCCGCCAGCGCTGGGGTTCATCCCGGTGGGCGAGTCGAGCGCGCCCGTACAGGCGGCGGCGGACACCGCGCCAGACAGCAAGAGCGCATCTTTGGAGAGACGCCAAACACGACCGAGCCGGCCAGCTTCGACTCGAAACCGCTTCATCCCTCGTGATTGCGAGGTGGCGTCTGGAATTGTCACCGAAACTCGAGCCCGGGCCTCGGCCCTCCGTGTTGCGCGAGTCGTGCAAAATGTTGATTCGTTTTTGCACGGAGGCGTCACCGCGAGGCGATCGCCGCATCACGGGCGGGCGAGACATGGCTCAAGCTCGCTCGTTGCTGTACTCTGTGTTCGGCTGAGGATGCCCGCCTCGTGGACATCGCTAGCGCTCGCGGCCGCAACTCAGCTCGTTGCGCCTGCGTCGCCGCTAGCACCGCCTGCTGCGCTGCAGGTCGAGCTGCACCACGAGGTGGAGGACGCCGCCATGGGCTGTCCCGGTGCGTCGGAGCTACGGGCGCTCATCGTGGAGCGGCTTGGGTACGACCCGTTCGTGGCGACACCGGGGGCGCCGCGGTACGAGGTGCGCGTTCGCATCGGGCGCAGTGGCGGGCGCACGGAGGCCCGCATCGGCTGGTTCGATGAGCAGGGGAGCCCGCAGGGAGAGCGCGTCCTGGTCTCGGACGATGAAGACTGCGTGGAGCTGGCAACCGGCGTCGCGTTCGCGGTGGCGGTTCAACTTCAGCTTCGAGCGGAAAGTGCCCCGCCACCGCCGGTTGCTCCACCTCCGCCCGTCGTTTCCAAGCCGCGAGCTCGGCCCCAGGTGGCGGCTCCGTCTAACCGCTCGGTGCGTGTGGGGGTGGGCGGCTTGGTCAAGCTCGGCGCGCAGCCAGGGGTCGCGCCCGGGCTGCGCGGCTCCGCATCGCTGGGAGGCAACGCCTGGGCCATCCTGGTCGACGCGCACGCCACTTTGCCAACCGCGCTGCACTTTGCGGGCGGTTCCGGGTTCTCCGCGCGCGAGCTGGGGCTGGGCGCGGCGCCTTGTTTTAGGCGTGAATTTCTCGAGGCTTGCGCGCTCGGGACGCTCGTCTTTCTCGCGGTTCAGGGCGAAGGAGTGGACCAGCCGCGCAGCCCGTCCGTCGCGAGCTTTGGCTTGGGGGTGAGGCTGCAGCTGACATGGCCTTGGCGTGGCCGACTGGCGGCGGCTACCCACGTGGACCTGCTTGCGCAGCTCGCGCCGCGGGACGTGGTGCTCAATCACGAGCGAGTTTGGTCGGCCGCTCCCGTCGCGCTCGCCCTCGGTTTGGATGTGACCGCCATTTTTCGATGACAAAGCCTCCCTGGTCCCCGCAATCAGTCGTGGTGGCGTTCGACGAATCGAAGGTCGCCACTCCAGCCGGCAATCCTGACGCGGCCGAGGCGGAGGACTGCTTTCACGCGTATCAGCGCGAGCTGGATTACCTCATCGGCTGCCTCCGGCGGCTCGGTGTCCCATCGCGGGACCTCGAAGATGTTTTGCACGAAGTGTTTCTGGTCATGTTCAAACGCTGGGACGACTACGATCGCGAGCGCCCGCTGCGGCCGTGGTTGTTCGGCATCGCCTTTCGCGTCGCCTCCAGCCAACGGCGGCGCACCTCTCGTGAGCTGCAGGCAGACGTCATCGAAGCCGCCCATCCTGGCGAGGGGCCGGACGACGCCCTGGCCACGACTCAAGGGCGGCAGCTCCTACTCGCCGCGCTCGCCTTCGTGCCCCTGGAGCGCCGGGCCGTGCTCGTGATGCACGAGGTGGACGAGGTTCCGATGCGCGAGATCGCAGAGCAGCTAGAGATACCGCTGTTTACCGCCTACTCGCGCTTGCGGAAGGCGCGAAAAGAGCTGGACCAGGCGCTGACTCGGCTCAATAAGCGGGGGCGCTCATGAGCGGTAAGCGAGACAGCTCCTTGTCGGACCGGGCTCGGCAGTTGCTGGCGGCCGAGCGTGACTGCGTGGAGCCGGCGCCGCTGAAGGCGAGAGCCCTCGCGAGAGCGCAAGAGTCCCTCCTCGCGCAGCGCCTCTCCGAAGTGGCGCTTCGCAGCGCTCCTTGGTGGACGTTCCAGCGCCGCGCCACGCGAGTACGCGTAGGGGTCACGGCAGCGGCGCTCGGGCTCGCAGGGCTGGCCGCGGCCGGATCTCGACTCATGGCGGACCCTCCTCCGCTCGCGTACGGGAGTCATCTTGCGCTCGCCGCCGTGAGCGTCGCGCCGCCGGTCGCTCCCGCTCTACCGGCCCGTACGTCTCTTCTCGTCGAGCCGCCACCCGCGTCGTCTCCGTCCGCGTCTGCGTCTGCGTCTGCGTCTGCACGCTCGGAGGCGCCGCTCCGTCGGGTCTTGCCGCCCGCTCGCCCCAGCAGCGCGCGCCAGTACGCGCTCGAGCTGGAGCTTTTGGAGCCGGCGCGCCGCGCCATCGCGACCGGCAGCTACGGTGCCGCTTTGGAAGCGGTTGGGCGTCACGAGCAAGCCTTTCCGAATGGTCAGCTCGCAGAAGAGCGTTCGGCGCTGAGGGTGCGAGCTTTGTGGGCGTCCGGGCGTCGAACCGAGGCGCGTGCTGCGGCGGCTCGCTTCAACCTGCGGTACCCGCGGAGTGGCTTGCTCACCTGGCTGCGTGAGCCAGGCCCCAGCGCCCCATGAGCGGGCGCTCCGTGCGCCACCTCGCCATTTGCGGGCTCCTGGTCGCCTGCGGCGGAGAGCTGGACGCCGGCTTCGACGAGCCGCACGGCCTGTTGCCGGTGGACGAGCGAAGCCCCATCGTCGTCGTCAACGACGGCGCCTTGGACAATTGGCAAGTGGAGTACGCGGCGCTGCTCGCGAGCTCTCGGCGCGCGCGACTGGTGGGCCTCGTGGTCAATAGCAGCGCCGAATACCCGTCATTAGAGGCCAACGTGAGCCACTTCCGGGACCTGATTGCGGCGGGGAGGACGAGCGGAATGACTCAGCTACCGGATCCGGTCGCCAGCGTGGCTCCCTCACTCGTGCGGCCGGAGAGCGGCGTCATGGAAGACACCCAGCCGAATCGCTCGGAAGGCTCGCGCCTCATCGCTCGTGCGGCCGCCGAGCACGGCACGCGATCGCATCCTTTGGCCGTAGCGACGGGAGGCGCGCTGACCGACGTCGCCGATGCCTACCTGCAGGATCCGCAGTTGGCGGAGCGCGTGGTGGTCGTCGCCGCCCTCGGCAATAAAGACGCCACCGGCGCCACGACGGAAGACCCCAACGGCGCCCGCGATGCATGGGCGACCGCCATCGTGATTGGGCGGCTCCGCTACGTGCAGGTCAACGGCTACTACGACCAGCTGCTGGACGTGCCGGAGGAGCGCGTCGCCGAGCTGCCCGATAATGCATTTGGCGCTTGGATCGCCAGCAAGCGCGCGAGCCTGCTCGATAAGTTGGTCGCCTGCGATCAGGTGAGTGTCTTCGCGGCTGCGCTGCCCTGGTTTGCCTCTACCGTGGAGAAGGTGCGGGCCGAAACCGCGGACGCGGCGGTCCTGGTCACCGATTCAGACGGGCCGGTGTGGCACGTCAGAAGCTGTCGAACGGATCGTGCTCGGGACGAGGTTTGGTCCCTCTTGAGCGCCCCGAGCACGTTCCGCTGAGCCCGTTCGAGGGCCCTCAGGGCGCCGGCGTCAGGACCACGTCGTCCAGATACAGGTCGATGCCGCCAGCGGGACCTTCCGCGTACATGAGCAAGTCCGCGAGCGTGCAGTCCGGCACCGCGAGCGTGCCGGTGAGCTTCAGCCACGCGCCCTCCGTAACGACGGCCGGTGGCGCCAACCAGGCGTAGCTCGCGCTCGCGCCTTGGCACTGGATCTTGCTGGTCAGGTTGACGTTCGCGGACGCAGCGCCACCAATGCTGGTCCAGGCGCTCACCGCATAGGTCTTGCCCGGCGTGACGACGGAGACGAGGGACCGCGCGATGGGGCCGTTGCCGGCGCGGTTCGTCAGCCGAGCGCTCTGAGCGCCGCTGTGCGCTCGCGCGCTCGTGGTCGCGAGCACGCCGTCCCAGCTGAACCACGCGCCGGTGCTGGACTCGAAGGCACCGTCGGAGAGCGCGTTGGTCTGGACCGGGGCCCGCACCGAGACGTTGTCCAGCAAGAGGTCGACGCCGGCAGGCGGGCCTTCTGCGTAGATGAGCAGGTCAGTGAGGTTGCAGGTGGGGACCGCGAGGGTGCCGGTTAGCTCCACCCACTGCCCTTGCTGGACCGTGACCGGGCTCGCCAGCCAGCCGTAGGTCGCAACGCCGTCGCATTCGATCTTCTGCGTCACATTCACGCTCGCCTGCGCTGCGCCCTGGATGCTCACCCAGAAGCTCACCTGGTAAGAAGTACCTGGCACCACGCGGCTCGTCAGGCTCGTTGCCGCCGGCCCATTCGAGGGACGATTGGAGACGAGCAAGCTCTGTGAGCCGGTGACGGAGGTCGTGCTCGTCACCCCGACCGTGCCGGCCCAGCTGAACCAACCGCTGGCATCCGTTTCGAAGTCACCGTTGGCGAGTACGTTCTCGCCCACTGCGCTGGACGAGAAGCGGAAGCGGTCCACGTTCGCGACTCCGAACCCCCCGTGGTACTGAATGAAGACGTCTTGTTCGGTGCCGAGCGGCGCCCACGGAACCGAGACGGTCGCGCTCGTGCCCCAGTCTGCCGTGAGCGGCAGCGGCACCGTGAGCACCGGTGCGCTACCCAGGCTCCCCACGTGAACCGTGATGCTCGAAGGGCCCGCGTTGCCCTTCGCGTACGTGACGGAGAAGGTGTCCCAACCGCTGCGGAAGCGGACGCGACCGAAGCTCTGCCAGTCGCCGTCGTCCGTGTAAGCGACTTGGTCCCCCAGCGCGAGCACGCCTTGCGCGTCGTCGTAATCCTCCGCTTGCAGCTCGAGCCCGCCCGCGTCTCCCTCGCGCGGGACCGGCACGTAGTCCGGTACCGAGCACGATGCTCCACCGCCCGCGACGAAGCACTGCAGCCAGGTCAGACTGGGTCGCTGCGTGCCGTCGGCTCGCACCAGGTACGCGTTCGGCCGAAACATACTGCCTTGCAGATGGCCCCAGTGGGTCACGCCCACGACGGAAGGGTGAGCCCAAAACAGGCTGAACAAATCGCGCAGGCGCTGCGCTTGGCGCGCGTCGTCCGCGAAGCTCACGTCCAGCTCGGAGATGTAGAGGGGGAGCCCGGTTGCCGCGAGCGTGTTCAAGTTGGCCTGCACGACAGGCAGCTCTGCCCGCTCCAAAAAGTGCGACTGCTCCCCGATGCCGTCGATCAGGCCGCGCTCGTCCAGCAGCTCCACGAGCTCCACGTACTGCGCGGTGAACGGCTCCAGAATGAGGATGTTGTAGTCGTTGAGAAGCAGCTGCGAACGCGGGAAGTACTGGCGCGCGAGCTCGAAGGAGCGAATCATCCAGTCCCAGCCCGTCTGCCCCGCGCCGCCGAGCGCCGCCGCGTAGCTCGGTACGGCGTGCAGCGGCTCGTTCACCACGTCCACCATCTCCGCGTCGGGGTAGCGCGCCGAAAGCGCCGCGAACCACTCCTTTATTTCCGCTAGCTGCTCCTCGGGCGAGAGCGCGGCGAGCCACGCCGGCTGCTGCTGCCCCCAGATCAGCGTGTGCAGCTTGAAGCGCAAGCCGTGCTCCCGGGAAAACGCGTAAGCGGCGTCCAGCTCGCCGAAGCTCATGACGTCACGCTCTGCCTCGACGACTCCCCACTTGCCCGCGTTCTCTGGGGTCAGCTGGTCGAAGTAGCTCAGCAGGTGGGTGTAGTCTTCGGGCCCGCCGGGCGCGGTGCCCAGGAACTTGTCGTTGATTGCCACCAAGACGCGCACCGGAGCGGAGCCGGTGTGATTGCCGGCCGCGTCGTAGGCGGTCGCCGTGTACAGGTGGCGCCCATTATCGGCCTCGGTCACGCCCAGCTCGGCGACGAACGGCGCTTGCGTGTCGGTTGCGATCACCGCGCCGTCCCGCTCGAACACTACCTTGCTGACGACGGTGTCGTCGCTGGCCTGAGCCGTGAGCGTGAGCGAGCGCGCGCTCGTGATGAGCTCGGTGCTTGCGGCCAGTGTGACGAGAGGCGCGGTCGTGTCGCAGACGACGCCGTTGACCGAGATGAGGTACGGCTTCACCCCCAGGTATTGCGGCGCGCCGTTGAATTGAAAGCGGTAAGAGCCCAGCGCGGGGATCGTTTGATAGCGTAGCCAGCTCGGCGCGCTCACCAGATAGCCGCCTTCCGCGGGCGCGTAGTCGGCGAGGTGCCCGGCGGTGATGGTGCCCCCGCCCACGTCCACCAGCACTTGAAACGTGGTCGCGACCGGGCCGCTGACGTTGCGGAGCTCCACCCAAGCTTGGTAGCCGCCGGGCCAGGTCCCGAAGGCGCCGCTGCTCAGGGTGTAGCCGCAGTTGCTCGGAGTCGCGCCGGTGAGCGCCTGAGTCGCTCTTCCCAGCGGCTCCGGCTCGCTCGGTCGCGGATCCTCGGCGCAGCCGGAAAGCAGCAACGAGACGCAGAACGCAACCGAGCCCAGTGTCGAGATCCCCACTTTGGTCATACCGCTCTCCTTCGTGGAAGCGACTAGTCCAGTTGCGCGCGGCGCACAACACAGATGAGGGGACTCTGGTGTACGGCTAACAGCCTTGTCGAACCTTAAGGGTGACGCGCGGCTTCCAGCGCGTACACCAGATAGGATTGCGGTCCCACGTCCCAAATCCACGCGTCCTTGAGCTCGGGTCGCGAAAACTCCGCGCTCGCGAGCAAGCTAGCGACGAGCCCAGGATCCGTACCTGGAAACGCCGCGCCTTGCGACGCCAAGTGCAAGATCGCGTTCAGGGCGCCGCGTGCCTGCGCCTCTTCGCGGATGGGGTAGCGGCTGGTGATGCAGTCGGAGGTCACGAGCACCGCGCCGCCCGGCTTGGTGAGCGCGGCTGCGAGCATGACGTGCCCGCCAATGGCCGCGAGCAGCGCGCTGTTGAGCGCCGGCACCAGCCCGAAATAATCGCGCAGATCGATGGCGACTTGGCTCAGCAAGCAGGAGCTCAGCACCGTGTCGAACTCTCCGACCTCGGCCGCTAGCGCGCTCAGCTGCGTCCATGCCGCGAGCTGCGCCGCGAGCGGCTCGGGAGGCTCCGCCTTCCACCCCTCCAGCAGCGAGCCAACGCCCGTCAAATCACAGGGGTGCAGGGAGCACGCGCGCTTGACCGCATTGCTCTGACGGCACCACGCGCTGTCCAGCGCCTGCGCGTCCAGATCGAAGAGGTGGAGCTCTCGAAAGGACTCTGCAAGCGTGGACAGCTCCAGATCATTGCAATTGCCAGCTCCGAGCACGGCCAGGCGCTCGCCCCCACGACCTCGCAGTAGCGCCATTTGCCGGGCGCGGTGCGGCGCATAAGCCGCGTAACCGCCGCGCGTGCTCTCATTGCGGTCACGCTCGCGTTCGAGCAGAAATTGCGGGATTGCAGCGATCATCGCGGGGCCAAGGGCGCGAGTGGGGAGCGCGATCGTGGCGCCCGGCCTCGACCGCGAAGCTAGCAAGCTGACACACGGCTACGCGAGTTGCACGCGGCGCGTGCAGCTTGGATGAATGGCGCAAACAGCGCGCTCGTTCAGCACACTCGCGGCTTGGATGATTGGCGCATGATATCGATTGACGTCACGCGCTTCTGATCACGCGTCGTTGTTTGCGTCTGGTGTTCGCCTCCACCCGCGTGTATAGCCGCGGCTCGGGATTGCGTTCTGGCTCGGCGGCTCGGGGTCGCGGAGCGGTCGCACGTTCAAAGAGCTGCCGCCATGAGACAACCGCTTTTTCTCTGCTCGTCCATCGCCTTCTATCTCGCGCTGGCACCTTCGGCGCTGGCTGCCACCTGGTACGTATCGCCCACCGGCACCGCGACCGCGGCCGCCGCGTGCGCCACCCGCGCGACGCCGTGCACGCTCGGCAGCGCTGCCAAAGACGCCATGGCCGGTGACACCGTCGTCCTCATGGACGGCGTCTACAAGAGCTCGCTCTACATCACCGCGACCGGCACCAGCGCCGCGTGGCTCACGTTCAAGGCCGATGACTGCGCGACGCCCATCATCGAAGGCACCGGCCCCGCGCCGACCGCTGACGACCAGTCCAGCGGGGTTGGCTCATCCGTCGCGGAATACGTGAAATTTCAAGGGCTCGTGGTGCGCGGCTGGAACATCGGCTTCGGCAACGGCTGGGCCGGCGGTGTGGACGAAGACACTCTCTCCAATGGTCACTGGGACATCGAGCACTGCGTCTCGTACTCCAACGGCCGCACCGGCTTCACGTTCTTCAGCGCGGAGGGCTTCAGCCTCAAGCACTCCATCTCCGCGCACAACGGCAGCAGCAAGATGCACTCTTGGTCCAGCGGCGTAACGCTGTTCGAGGCGTCCGGCGGGACCAACCGGGTGGAAGGCACGATCTCTTTCGAGAATACGGACGCCGAGCGCAACACGGACGGCAGCGGCTTCATCGTGGACGAGGAGTCGGACGGCGCGACCTTCATCAACAACATCGCGTTCGGTAACGCGGGCTCGTGCTTCCGCCTCACGCGCAGCACGGGCACGAAGTTCATCAACAATACCTGCTACCACAACTCGCAGTTCGGCTCGCTCGCGACGGGGCCGACCAACCCCGGCGAAATTTACTTCACGAACGGGGGCGTCACGATCCAGGGCGTCACCTTCACGAACAACGTCATCGTCGGTACCGGCCAAGCACCGGCGGGCTCCACCCCGATTCAAAACCAGCCGACGACCGGTTGGACGAACAACGTGGTCGCGACCGGGGCGGTCACGCACTTCGTTGACCCGGAGGGCACGAGCCCCAACTTCTCTCCCGCGGCGAGCGCGACTGCGCTCGTGGGAAAGGGCGCAACGGGGGCCGGGGTTCCGTCGGATGACATCGGCTTCGACCCAAAATGCCTGGTAAAACGGGCGCCAGTGATGGTCGGCGCGGTCGCCGCCGAGAGCTGGTGGAAGTTCGATATCGACGTCGATTACATCAAGAGCATCGGCGGCGTCGCCAAGTGCTTCAACGCCGCGGCTCGGTCCGGTGCGCCGGACATCGGCGCCTACAAGACGGGCGCCATCACCGCCGCGGTCGCCGGCGCGTGCGTGCCTCCCGTCGATCCAGGCGGCTCGGGCGGCGCGGGCGGCGGCAGCGCGGGCGGAGCAGGCACTGGCGGCACGGACAGCGGAGCCGCAGGGTCCACTGCGGGCGGAGCGGGCTCCGTCGGTGGGGCTGGCTCGGTTGGCGGTGCGGGCTCGGTCGCCGGTACTGCCGCCGGCGGCTCACCGTCTGCGGGAGGAAATGGCCCGGTCGGTAGCGGCGGCACCGCAAGCAGCGCTGGCAACGGGCCGAGCGGCGCCGGTGGCAGCGCTCCTCTGGAGAACGGTGGTTGCGGCTGCCGCACGGCGTCGTCACCGGGCGGGTGGCAGTCACTGCTCGCGCTGGGTCTGCTCGCGGCGGGCGCGTCCGGTCTCCGTGGCCGGCGTCGCGCGCGCTCCGTCCACCGCTGAGCGAGACTGTGTCGACCTTCTACAGCGGTTTGACGCACTGAGGCGAGTGTCGACCGGCGTGGAATTTCCACTCCGAGCCTGATCAGAAATTCGGCTGCCGGGAATTCAACTCCCGCAGCGCCGACGACCTCGGTGCTGCGGCGCTCTCACGAGCTCAAGGAGTTTGGGTCAATGCATTTCCGTCCCCGTCTCGTCGCCTTCGCACTGGCCAGTGGAGCCACGGCTGGCGTGTTGGTCTCCGCCTGTAGTCATCCGGCCGCACCCGCACCTGGAACCGGTACCAATACGAATACCGGTGGGAGCAACAGCGGCGTCGGCGGCGGCACGGGCGCGCAGACGAGCGGCGGTTCCTCCCCTGGCGCGGGGACGAGCGCGGGCGGCATCGTCGGTAGCGGCGGCAGCGAGGTCGTGCTCGGCGGCGCCTCCAGCATGGGCGGAGTTGCGCCGGCAATGTCGTGCGGCGACGCGGTGTACATGGACCCGTACACGCCGGGCTACACCGCCCCTGCGGATCCCATGGTGCAGACAGTGCTCAACGGCATGTCGCTCCAGCAAAAAGCCGCGCAAATGCAGGGCACGCCGCCCGGGACCTCTGCATCCAAAAACTACGACGACATCCAGCGCAGCCCGGACGACACCACCGCGAACATTCGCGGCTACCAGTACCGCGACGCGGGCCGCGGCCTGAACTTGGACGCTCGGCAAGAAGGCCGACCGTACATGAATAACTACAGCACCGCGTTCCCCTCCGCATCCGCGCGCGGCGCTTCTTTCGATCTAGACCTGGAGTATCGCCTTGGCTCGGCCATGGGCGACGAAACGACGGCCTCCCAGAACACGATGCTGCTGGCGCCGTGCATGAACATCTTGCGTCACCCGTACTGGGGGCGCTCGCAGGAAACGTACGGCGAGGACGTCTACCACCTCGGGCGCATGTCCTCGGCCATGACGGCCGGCATTCAGCAGTACATCGCCGCGTGCGCCAAGCACTACGCGGGTAACAACATCGAGAACGGCCGCGCGAACAACAACGCGCAAATGGACGAGCAGACGCTGCGCGAGATCTACGGCCGTCACTTCGAGATGGTCGTCAAGGACGGCGGTGTCTCGTGCGTGATGGCTTCGTACAACTCGGTGAACGGCGTCAAAGCCACGCAAAACAAGCACCTACTGACGGACATTCTCCGAAATGACTTCGGCTTCCGCGGCGTGGTGCTCTCGGACTGGTGGGCCATGCCGGGCGACCAAAACTTCCCCAGCGCGTCGGTCGCACAGTCGAACGCCACCGGCGCGGTCAAGGCGGGGCTCGACATCGAGGTGCCCTGGATCTTGAACTTCGCTCAGCTCCAGGCCGCGGTCACCGCGGGCGACCTGACCCAGGCTGACATCAACGCGTCGGCCGCGCGCATCTTGGAGCAGAAATTTCGCTTCAAGTCCGCGCTCCTGAACGGGCCGATCGGCTTGAAAACCCCGACGTCCACGATGACGCAGGGCTCGATCACGGGCAACGCCGACCACATCGACCTGGCGCGGGAGGCCGCCGTCAAGTCGATGGTCTTGCTGAAGAACGACAACAACAACCTGCCGATCAAGACGGACGGAAGCATCAAGTCGATCGCGGTCGTCGGCCTCAAGGTGCCGTACACGCTCCAGAGCACCACGCCGCTCTCCGGCACCATCGATTTTGCGGTCGACCAGCCCATCGGCGATCGTGGCAGCAGCCGCGTCAATCCGGACCCGGCCCAGGTCGTCGGTCCTGCCGCTGGCATCACGCAGGCCGCGATGAAGCACAGCATCACCGTGACGAGCGGCAACACCGCCCAAGCCGCGGCCAACGCGGATTTCGTGGTGGTGATGGTCGGCCTCACCCCCGGTGACGAAGGCGAGGAGTACGCAATCCCCGCCGGTGGTGACCGCGCCAGCCTCACGCTGCCGGCCCAGCAAGACATGCTCGTTCAGCAGGTCGCGGCCTTGAACAAGCCGATGGTCGTCGTCATTCAGTCGGGCGGCATCGTCAACCTACCGTGGCTGGAGCAAGTGCCCTCCGTGGTGATGGCCTTCTATCCGGGTATGCGCGGCGGCCAGGCGCTCGGGCAGCTGCTGTTCGGTGAGGCGAACTTCGGCGGTCACATGCCGGTGGCTTGGCCCAAAGAAGCGGACCTGCCTCCCTTCAAGGACACCGCGACCACCACGACGATGGACTACTTTCTGGGGTACCGCTACCTCGACAAGAACAACAAGACGCCCATCTTTCCGTTCGGTCACGGCCTCAGCTACACGAGCTTCACGTTCTCGAACCTGAACGTGCCCTGCACGGACGTGACCAAGAACGGCGTCGTCAACGTCACGGTGGACGTGCAGAACAACAGCGCGGTCGCGGGCGACGCCACCGCGTTCCTGTTCGTCTCCTACCCGAACACGACTGCGCGGCGCTCGGTCAAGGAGCTGAAGGGCTTCTACCGCGTGTCCCTCGAGGGCAACCAGGGTAAGCGCGTCACCATTCCGCTGCGCGTCGCGGACCTCAAGTACTGGAACGGCGATGCGAGCGGCTCGTGGGTCGTGGAAACGGGGGACGTGAAAATCATGGTCGGTCCGGACGCCGGCCACCTCGAGCTGACCGGCACGCTGCCGGTCAAGTGAGCCCCGCCTCCCGCAAGAACACATCGATGAACCTTCGACGCTATACGTGTGTGTGCGCGACGCTCGTCGCGGCGACGCTGAGCAGCTCCGCGCTGGCCCAGCAGCCCCAAGCCGGCAAAACGGACGAGGGCGATCCGACGACCGAAGAAGCGCAACCGGCGGCAGAGCCCGCGGCGGAGCCCGTCAAGGAAGCTCCGCCGCCGAAAGCGCCGGACAAGCCTGCGCCCAGCCAAAGCCCGGTGCTCGCCGCGCCCGCGGTGGCGGTGGAGGTGCTGCCGGGTGACGCTTACCCGGCCCCTCGCGTGAGAGGCATCCGCGGCGGCTCGCTGTGGATGAACATGCACGGCCACCAGTGGCCGTACCTACCCGCCACTGCGGGCGGCCCCGCCACCCGCGTCGGCTTCTCCGGCTCGGTGTGGGTCGACAACAGCTACCGCGCGGTCAAGTCCGGCATCCCGGACACCGATCCGAGCGTGCACGAGTGGCGCCAGCAAGCGCGCATGGTGCTCCGCTTCACCCCGACTTACGACGTGGGCAACCGTTGGTTCGTCCAGGGCCAAGGAGAGCTCGCCCTCATCGGCTCTGCGCCAGCGGGGCTGAACGACGCCATCAACGCGGACGACCTGTACGTGCGGGTTGGCAAGTGGAACACGGTGGACCTCACCGTCGGCCGCTTTCAGGGCTGGGAAATCATGCACCTGGGCATGGGGTTGGACTTGTTCACGGTCGAGCGCCAGGGCGCGTTCACCCAGAACAACACCCCCGTGGACCTCTACGGCGTGACCGATTTGTGGGACCGCACCACCGGCCCCGGAAAAGCCGCGGTTCACTACTACGCCACGAATTTTCTGCGATTCGAGCTGCTCGGCCTCGTCGGCGCCGCCACGCGCAACCAGCTCGGTACGCGGCCGGTAGGCATCCTGGATCTAGGCTGGCTCAAGCTGAAGGTGGGCGGGGAGTACGAGCGGCAAACGCCGGGTCAGCAGTCTGCGGATCTCAAAGGGAGCGTCACCAAGCGCGGCTTTGGCGGCGCGCTGCAGTTCGTGTTCGACCCCTACCTGGAGCTAGGCGTGAACGCGGCGCAGCAGCTGGTGGACACGAACAACAACCAAGGCGTCGTCGACACCGGCCAAAGCACCACCCGGACCAGCTTGGGCGGTTTCATCAACGGTCGCGTGGTGGACTCACTGCTGGTTGGCGGCGGCGCTTACTACACTCACGAGCACAACCTGAACGTCAACGCCGCGACCGGCGAGAACGACATCCGCAAGCAAACTCAGCTGTACGGAGCGGTGCAGTACACGTTTTGGGACCGGTTCTACACGAAGTTCGTCTTCGCTTACGCGGACGCGGAGTTCAACCCGCTCAGCAATCCGCCGCCAGTCGCGGCGTTTCACAACAAGAGCTTGAGCGGGCGCCTGAGGTTGATGTACCTGTTCTAAGCGCCCTCGCCTGGGGGTGGAGGGAGGTTCGCTGTGCGTCATCTGACTAAGCTCCTGATGTGGGTCACCGGGCTCACGCCGCTCGGTTTTGCTTGTGCGCCGTCGCCGGGTAGCGGAGCCGCGGGCGCGAGCGGCGGTTCCGCGGTGGGCGGAGTTGCCGGCGCGTCGAGCGCAGCCGGCACGAGCAGCGCGGCAGGGGGAGCCGGTACTGCCTCAGGCGGTACCAGCGAGCCGCCGGCGTCGGGCTCGGGAGGCGAAGCGCCTTTGGCCGGCGCGAGCAGCGGCGCGGGCGGGTCAGCGGGTTTCGGAGGCGGCGCGGGAGCTACCAGCGGGGGCACCAGCGGCGCCGCGGCGGCAGGAGGCTCGGGCGGCTCCGGTCCGTGCGCCGCCACGACCCTCAAGGACGCGGGCAGCTGCAGTAACCGGCTGATCGGCGTCGCGCTCACGAACCGCCACTTGGGCGAGCCGGAGCTGGCGGCGGCGGCGCTGGAGTTCAACTACGTCACGCCCGAGGACGAGATGAAGTGGGACGTGACGGAGCCGCAGCCAGGCACCTTCACGTTCGAGGAGGGGGACGCCATCGTCGAGTTCGCGGAAGCGAACGGCATGAAGGTGAAGGGCCATACCCTGGTTTGGCACAACCAGCTGCCGACCTGGCTGAACACTCTGAACGAGACGCAGCTACGCGCAGCGTTGAAGGCTCACATCGAAGGCGTGATGGCTCACTATGCAGGCAGGGTGATCGCCTGGGACGTCGTGAACGAAGCGTTCGGCGACGACGGCGCCCTGCGCGACTCCATCTGGAGCCAAAAGCTGGGTCGTTCGTTCATCGAAGACTCGTTTCGGTACGCGCGCGCCGCGGACCCGAACGTGAAGCTTTACTACAACGACTACGACATCGAGAGCGCCTACGACAAGGCGGACTCGGTCTACGAGATGGTGAAGGATTTCAAAGCGCGGGGCGTACCGCTGGACGGAGTGGGCATGCAAATGCACACCCGCACCACGGACGAAGATCCGCCGGTGCCGGAGTTCGTCGCCAACTTGGAGCGTTTGCTCGCGCTAGGGGTGGAAGTGGTGCTCAGCGAGATGGACGTGCGCTACTGCGCGGACGGAACCGACGAAAAGCAGAAGAAGCGCTTCCACGACATCGTCGCCGCATGCGTTGCGCACCCCGGCTGCGGCGCGATCACGGTCTGGGGAATCACGGATAAGTACTCCTTCCTGAACGACCGCACGGACTTGCAGTGCGCCGGTAGCTTGCCCCCGCGCCCGCTGCTGTGGAACGACACCTACGAGAAGAAGCCCTCGTTCGACGGCGTGCTGGACGCGCTACTCGGGCGGTAGCGGCTCGCAGGCGACACCTGCGGCTTCGGCCAGCTTGCTCGTCTTGGCCGCCGCCAGCTGCTGCGCGATTTCGCTCGGGGTCGCGGTTTGCTCCAGGCAGGCGATCGCGGCATCCAGCGCGGCCAAGTCCTCGGCCGGGAAGATGGGCACGCTCGCTCGGTCCTCCACCCACGTCCGCAGCTGCCGAAGACGCTGGGGGTTGCGCGCCTTCATGGCTTCCTTGCCCTGCTCCCGCGCCACCCGCCGGGCCGATTCGAACTGCATGCCATCTAGCACTTGGCCGGAGCCAGTAGCGCTCGCAGTGATGAGCTTGCTCTGAATACGTCTGCGCCGCTCGCAGGCCATCGTGCCTAGCAGGCAGAAGCAGAGCGCGATGGCTAGGGCTCGCATGACTCGGAGCGTCTGTCGCACACGGAACCAGGCGGGGGCTTTTTCACGGACGCTACCCGGCAAGCTAACACGATTCCCTTCTGCCACCGGTGGAAGGCCAGTAGCGGGCGCTTCGACCATCAGCAACGCGCATGCCTACCCATAAAACTTCGCGATTGGACGGCCCAGAACGAGTGAGCCAAAAGATCTCTCGATGATTCGAGACCGATTGGTGGCGGGTGTGGCGGCTGGCAGTGCGTGGCTCATGGTTGCGTGCGGCGCGACCACGTCTGCCGGAGAGCGCCCGAGCGGAGCAAGCTCTGAAGCGGGCGCAGCCGCGGTCGACGGAGGCGAGAATCATGGGGGCAGCGAGACGGGAGGCAGCGAGACGGGAGGCAGCGAGACGGGGG
>SECP01000006.1 GCA_004193285.1 Myxococcales bacterium
AGCCGGACCCGTTCGTCGGCATACCTCTCCCCGCGCCGCCCTCCCCCACCGCGGGGAGAGGTATGCCGACGAACGGGTCCGGCTCGAAGCGATCGTCCTTCAGAGCTTGGATGAGGGTGGCGAGGTTCTGCGACGTTGGCTTGTACGACTCGACGGGGTTGGCCAGCGCCCACTGGTAGGCGAGAAATTCAGTGGAGGCATCGAAGAAACGCCACGACTGACAGACCGTGAAGGCGTGAAAGGTCATGCCGTTCCGATCCACGCTCGAGCAGGGGCGTGAGACGTTGAAGAGGGCTTCCAGCGACGCGATGTCGGCGTCCAACTGCTCGAGGATTTCTGGAGTGCCGATCGCGAACTCCTCCACCATGTCCGGGTTGCCGAGAGCAAGCTCGCGCTTGCCCGTCTCACAGGTGGCCACCGCGCCGGCGGAACGGTCATCTGCCACGTAATAGATGGCGGCGATGCGCTCCGGCTCGGCCATGGCGGCGGTGATGGTAACGATTTGGTTGCTCAGGTTCACGATGGAGGGTGAGCCGTCGAACAGGCGCACCACCCAGGCGTCCTCTTTGAACGTGATGCGCACCGGGTTCATGTGCTGCGACGAGGGATGCTCGACGAGCCGCAGTGCCCACGGGTTGGGCCAAGTGGTGCGGGTGACACGAAAGCGCTTCACGAGCTCTTGCAAGAGGGGCTTGCGGAGCTCACTCGCGGTGTTCTGCAGCTGCAACAGAAGGCTGCTCAGCGCGGACGATGGGGCGGCCACGGCGGGCTTCGGCAGAAGCGCCCGCGTCGCTTTCAGCTCCTCGACCTCGTCATCCGTCATGAGCGCGTAGACGACTTGGCGAGCCGGGAGCTGATTGCTGATCGCTTGCTTCGAGAACGCTGGTGACGTGACGGGACGGTCCAGGAGACAGGCGCCGGCGCCTCCGGGCGCGCTGCCCGCCGCGCCGGTACTGAGCGCGCCGCCGGTACCGACGGTGCCCGCACCTCCGAAGTTGCCGAACGCGCCCGTACCCCCGTCGAGCGGTCGGTCCGGATCGTAGGTGTACTCGGGCCGCTCGCACGCCAGCGCCAAAACGGCGGCGCCGAAGAGCCACGAGCACCTCCGAAACGCGGATCGCCGGCCAGCCCTTTGGCGCATCATCCTCCCGCCCTGCGACGCGTTCTCCATGCTCCCTCGAGCAACTTAGCAGACCTCACCCCCCGCCGCACCGGCCTGGCACTTCAGTCGAGGCGGCGAGCGACCTCGGCCGCGAGGGCGGCCAGGTCGTCCGCGTCGTCCACTCGGAAGACATGGCCGGTGCGCCCCAGCTCGAGGATGGCGAGCAGGCGCCCCTGGGTCATGACCGGGACCATGAGCACGCTCGCGAGGGGCGCGTCGTGCTGGAGCCGCTCGGCGACCAGGCGCTCTCCCAAACCATGGCGCGGGTTGCCGCAGAAGCCCTTTCCGCGCTTCGCGAGCACGTAGCTAGGGTCGGACTCGGGGAGTACGTCTCCCAAGAGCTCGGCCGGAACCCCGAAGACGGCCGAAGTCACGAGCAAACTCAGCGGCGCGCGGTAGCGATGGAGCAAACCCGCGTTCGCGTCCAGAGTCAGGGCGGCGAGCTGGAGCGCCGAGGACAGCAGCTCGCCCGGGTCCGAGGTGCGCGGTAGATGATGAGCCGCTTCTCGCAAACCGAGGGGCGCGCCGTCACGCGCGAGGCGCCTCTTGAGGCTGCCAATCTCCCGGATGCGCTCCAGCGGACGCCAGGCGCCCCAGCGCACCTCGCGAACGTGGCAGTGCTCCGGGATTCGCCCGCCGAGGTAGCCGCGCAAGAGCAGCTCCGTGTGTACGGGCCCAACGGTGGTGGTGCCGTTGGTCACGAGCCAGCGCGGCGAGGAATCCGAATTGAAGCCGGAGGCGAGTGACGGAGCGTGCATGAACGAGGTCCTTACCAGCAAGCACTGCGCGATGAGCGTCAGGTTCGCGAATTTTTGCGGGCCCGGCGGCAGCGGGCCAAGCTTTCGGCGGATCCGTCAGCCGGCCTCGAGCCACACCAGCGTTTCGAAGTGGTGCGTCCGAGGAAACATATCGAAGCCCTGCACGCTGGAGATGCGCATTCCCGCTGCCAACAGCGGTTTCAGGTCTCGTGACAGTGTCACCGGATCGCACCCGACGTACGCCACTGCGCGCGGGGTGAGACCGGCAAGCCCAGCCACGACCTCGGGTGCTCCTTCGCGGGGTGGATCCAGCACCACGAGCTCGTAGCGCTTACCTTCCCGGATCAGATCCGTGAGAGCGCGCGCGGCGTCCGCGGTGCGTGTCTTGAGCTGCGTGATGCCTTGAGCGGCCGCGACGCGC
Source organism: Myxococcales bacterium (assembly GCA_004193285.1). GTDB lineage: Bacteria > Myxococcota_A > Polyangia > Polyangiales > Polyangiaceae > PMG-095. The sequence goes on from SECP01000006.1 coordinate 2,342, forward strand.
TGGGCGGCGGCCACTGCGCTCGGCGTACGCTCGACCATCATTCCGCTCAGGCCCGCGTGCGCCAGGGGCAGCGCAAAGTTGCCAACGCCCGCGAACAGATCGCAAAAGGTGGTGAGCCCGCGCGACGTCGCCCCGGATACGATGGCCGCCACGAGCTCGCGATTGACGGCCACGTTGATCTGCGAGAACGCATCCGCCGGGATCTCGATGAAGGTGCCGGCCGTCACGCTTCGGCGCTCGTGGAGCTGCTCGGCCTCACGCGCGGTTGCCACGACCTGCATGTCTTTGCCGAGCGCTCGCAGGAGCGGCTCCGCGGCGATGGGCTTGATCCCGTCGCGCGGCACGAAGCGGGCGATGACGCCCTCCTCCGTGGCGCGGAGCTCCACGTCCGTGAAGCCGCCCAGCGCCTCGGGATAGCGGCGCGCCAAACGACGGATGGCGCTGAGCGCGCGATTGATGCGTTCGTCCGCGACCAGGCAGCGAGGTACCTCCACCAGCTGGTGGCTGCCGCGCGCGAAGAACCCCAGCTTGCCGCCCTTGCCGACGTGAAAGCGAACCCTCGAGCGGTAACCTGCGCTCTCGCCGGCGGTGGTGAGCGCACTCGGAGGGGTGGACACCCCGCCGATTCGCTCGAGGGCCTCGCGGAGCATCCGCTCCTTTTGCCCGAGCTCGCCCGCGCGCGAGATTTGCATCATGTCGCAGCCGCCGCAGACCGCGGCCACCGGGCACTCCGGAGCCACGCGCTCGGGGCTCGGCGCGACGAGGTCGAAGTCGACCACGACCCACGCCCCTCGCTGCTTCTCGAGCCGCCGGACGCGCAGCTTGTCGCCGGGCGCCGCGCCGCGCACGAACGCAGCGCGGCCGTCCGGCAAGTGCAAGAAGCCGTCGCCCCCCGGGACTAGCTTCTCCACGCTGACTTCGATTCCTTCAGGCTCGGTCATAGGCTCGACTCGTACTCACTGACTGCGATGCGATTGCCGTCCGGGTCGCGCAGGTAGGAGGTGAAAGAGGAGCGGTGCTCCACCTCCGCTCCCAACCGCGCCGCGCGCTCTTCGAAGGCCTGGCGCTCTTTGCCGCTCGCGCGGAAAGCGAGCAAGAACGCGCCGAGCCCCACTCCCTCCACCCGCGAGCGCTCCGCGCCTCGGGGCGCGAGCTCGATCATCAGCAGCACGCCCGAGAGGTCCAGCCAGATCGAGCGCAGCCCTCCTGCTTCGTCGAGGTGACGCTGACGCTCCGAGGTCTGGAGCAGCGTGCAATAGAAGCTGGCGAGCGCCTCCACGTCGCGCGAGCCCAGCGCGACGTGGTGCAGGCTCGGCGTCACTTTTCCGAACGGCGCGAGCCAGCCGTACCGAACACCTTGTCCCAGACGAGGTTCGAGACTCCGAAGCGGTCGTCGTGGTCCCGAAAGTGGTGCAGCATGTGGTTCTTCTTGAGCCGCAAGCCGTAGGCGGACTTCGGGTTGTAGTGGTGGATGTAATAGTGGGTAACGTCGTAAAACATGTACCCAATCACGTACCCACAGTGCACGCCCCAGAAGAGGCTGGGCCCGAGCGTGTAGTAAAAGAGCGCGCCGAAAATGAAGTAGAGCGCGATGCTCACCGCCGGCGGCATGACGAGGCGGTACTTGTCCTTCGGCCACTTGTGGTGGACGCCGTGCACCAAGAAGTGCAGGCGCTGACCCCACTTGCCTGGCGGCTGCCAGTGGAAGAACGTCCGATGCAGCCAGTATTCGGAGAAGGTCCAGAACAAGAACCCGGCCGCGGTCAGCCCGAGCATGGCGAGCACGCCCATGTCCGCATAGTGCAGGCCACCCCAGAACAAGAACGCGGCGCCAGGCACATAAAGAATAGGAACGATGGTCCAGGGGGTGCGGGAGAAGAGATCGATGAAATCGCTCTCGAACATCCGCGGGGACTCGGGGGTGGCCCTCATCAACATTTTGCGGGATCGGCTTTCCGGGTTGCGGGACCTGACCATAGAAACCGACCGGACCTTGCGCAAGGTTGGGTGCGATAATTGCCCCGATGTGCGGCGTGATTTCGGTTGCTACGACGATTTCAGCCGCAGCAGAATTCTGGGCGTTGAACTAAAATCCCTGCGATCTCGCTGTCATGGTTCCGGCTCGGTACCTGTGCGCGGGAGGACACACTGCCCGCGGCGCCCAGATGGGTGGCCGCGCCCAGGCAGCTGATTTGTCCAGCAGGAGCGCCGGTTTAGTCATTGACGCGGGTAGCCAACGTGTGCGGCCGGGAGCGGGTCTGATCGCGGAACAGAACCTGCATCGCAGGGGTTGGCACGGCTGACGTAGCCGTCAGAGTGGGAAAAAGAGTCGATGTCTCACATGGCACGCAAGAATCCTCCTCACACCGACCAGGCCGCTACCGGCGACGAAGCGTCGAAGGTGCGCGAGCGCGATGGAGACTCGAGCGTACGCCCTCGCCAGGAGTCCTCCGCGGGGCTCAAGGCCAGCGTCACGACGCGCCGCCCGCATTCGAGCACACGCCCAGCCGTCGGCTCGCTCGACGACCGCCTGGCGAAGAAGATGGAAGTGGCGGGCGAGTTGATGAAGGGCCTACCGTCGACGGACGCGCGGGTGCGGCTCTTGTACGTGGCGATCATGAGGCGCGACGAAGCACTGCTGGACGGCCTGCTCGCAGAGCTGAACAAGGTGCCGCCCTCCCGCTGAACGCCGGAGTACGTTCGGGTAACACCGCGGACACATCCCGCTGGAGTTTCGCAGGGGTTTTCCACAGCGCAGCTGTGGGCTGCTGTGGGGATCATGAAGCTCTAAAGCCACCTGAACTACGCGCCGTTCAGGCGAGCATGTCAATCAGAGCCGTCGTACTCGCCCTCGCCTGCTGCGTCGTCAGTCCGTCCCCGGTGTGGGCGACCGAAGGCTCGAGCCCGAAGGCGTCGACGGGGGAGACGCGCACGCTGCCGGGCGGTGCCGTCCTCACGTTCTCCAAGGGCGCGAAGTACGAGCTCGGCAAGCCCATCAAGCTGCAGCTCTCCCCGACCGGCAGCGACAAGACACCGGTGCAGGTCATCAAGCTGAGCGCAGGTCGCGTCAGCATCGTAATTCCCGACAGCAAAAAGCCGAAGACAGCGGTGCTCGTCCAGGCGCCGCGTAAAGTGAGCGCGGTGGCCAAAGGTGGGCAAAGCATCGTCATCGCGGCTCCGGACCGGGTCACGGTTGCCGCGGTGAAGGGCGAGATGCTCGCCGCGCTCGGCAACGACTGGAAGACGCTACCGAGCGGGGTCGTGCGCTCGCACGGCGCCGGAGCGAGCACCGATCAAGCAGTGCCCGCGGCGCCCCAGCTCCGCCTCGACGAAAGGTTGCTGCTCGCGCTGACCGGCGAGACGAGCACGAAGCTGCACGCGCAGCCGCAGGAAGTAGCGTACCGCGAGCTGTCGCTGTATCGCGTGGAGGGCGGCAAGCGCGTTCCGTTGAGCAGCCATCAGGAGTGGCGTGGCGATCTGCAGCAGCTGCCCCCGCTCGCCCCCGGCCGCTACGAGGTGCAGGCGCGCGCCGTGGACCGCTTCGGTGTGGAGAGCGTGATGTCCGAGCCAGTCACGCTGCGAGTCATCGGGGCCGTGCTCCCCGAGGGCGCGCGACTCTCGGACGGCGCGATCCTGCTCGGCCGCGCCGGGCGCGTGAAGCTCATCGGAGCGGAAGGTCTGGAGGCCAGCTATGGCAAAGCTAGCTTGTTCATTCCAGTGCCGGCTGACGTCGGCCTCGCCCGCGGTGACAGCACGCTGCTCCGCCTGCGGGAGCCCGGCGCGAAGGCCGAGCTCCGCATCCCGATGGAGCCGCGCACGTTGAGGGCAGAGGTCGAAATCGGCCCGAAGAGCGCGCGCTGGCCAACGGATCCGCTGCAAGTGACGGTGAAGTTGTTCGATCACCGCGGCCGGCCCATCGTCGAGGCGCTCAAGACCAAGCCCCGGGTGTTCGTGAACGTCGGCCAGGTGGAGCCGAGCTGGACCCACTCGGGCAACACCTACACCGCCAAGGTCGCGCCCGCGGCCGGCACGGGTCCGTGGGTCGTTCGCGTGGAGGTTTCGGACGACTTCGGAGACTCCGCTGGTCGAGATTTCATCGAGCTCGGCTCGGCCAAGACCGCCTCCGTGCAGTGACGGCGCTTAGCGCGCCTGGAGCCAGCCGAAGAACTCGGCCAAGCGAGCGCGCTGCTTCTCCGGCATGAACTCGAAGTTGCGCCCACGATCGATGATCTCCCAGAAGTCCTTGCTGGTCACCGCCTCGAGCGCGCGGCGGATGGATAGCAGTCGATCTGCTGGCTCGCTTTCCATGTCGCGCGCGATTATCCGGGCCTTTTCAGCCGCTCGCTGAGTGTCCTGCGAGAGGTAGTAGGCAGCCAGCTTGACTTGAGCCTTGCGTACCCCGAGCAGGGCCGTCTCCTGGCTGGAGACGCGAAGCGGGCGATCCAGCTCCAAGAACATCCGCAAGATGTCGTCCTCTTGAGGGATACCGAGCTCGCTCGCCACCTGGCACAGGGCGGAGACGTCGTAGGCTACGGTCTCGGTCACGAAAGTGAGCTTCATGTCGAAGCTGACGTGCCCATAGTAGGACATGTGCCGCACGCCCTCCACCGCCGCGGGGGCGCTGCCCTGCCGTAGCATCGACTCCACCAGTAAGCGGTACTGGTTGAGGATATTGTACGCGGTTCGCACGTCTCGGGCGTTCAGCGCCGCGCGCAAGTACGAGTTCATGAAGCGGTACACGAGCGCGATGAGCTCTTCGTCTTTGGCGGCGGCCGCGGCTTCGCCGATGTAGCGAGTATCGATGGCGACCAAGTAGTTGATGTCGCGCATCGTCACGAGCGCTTCATTGAAGATGCCGAGGTACTGGCGCATCACCTTCCACTCCACCCAGGTGCGCCTCTGCTCCAAGTCCTGGAGGGACTCCGGATCCATCGCCACGAAGTCGGGGTTTTCGCGGATCTCCGCGCCGATATCGAACCAGGCCCCCGCGGCTCGGGGCTTGCTCTTGATGTACTCGAGCGCAAAGTCTTTGAGCGCGTCGACCGCGCCGCTGGCGATGATCTTGTCCTTGCCGGAGATGGAATTGCTGGTGATGTCGGTGAGCTCTTCCATGGCTCCCAGCGTCACCGCTTGACCCCGCACGACCTTCTCCGGCTCGTCGGCGCTGCACGCAGCGAGCGTCGCCCGCAGCGCGTCGCGGCGAATCTTGCTGACGATGTTCATCGGCTCGACGAACCAGAACACGTAGCGAAAGTACGGGCCCATCAGCACCATACCCAGCGTGTTGGCGCCGATCATGCCGAGCAGCGCCGCGCGCGGCACGTAATCGTGCCGAATCGCGACGCTCAGCCAAACCCCGCACACGCAGGCAATGACGTAATAGCCCATCACGAACAGGTTCAGCCGGTCCGACAAGAACAAGCGAGCGACGCCGGTGTAGCGGTCCGCCGACAGCTGTACGATGAGCGATACGACCGTGATCACGATACCGAAGACGGCGGCGATCATGCCCGCCATGGAGCTCACGGCGTCCGTGATGCTGCTCGGGTCGAAGTTGAAGTAGTCCCACATGGTGCCGCCCGACGGGCCGCCGCTGCCGTGGGTGAAGAAGTGGTCGACCGCGTAGAAGGCCCAAAAGATCGCCAGCGCCGCGCTAGTCAGGAAGACCATCGGCAGCAGCCACTGACGTCGAAAGCTCTGGCGCTCGGGCATCTGAACTCCCGAGATTGCAAGGCCGCCCGCTCGCTTTCAACCGCTACGGCTAGGCTGAGCGCTTTCGGCGACGGATCGGCAGCAACACGGCCGCGATCGCGAGCGACCAGAGGCTGAGCCGCAGCCGCTGAGGCCGGCCTCCGCGCGCCCCCACCAGCCCGGCCTGCGCAGATTCCGAGCCTGCGCGGGGGGCCGCGCTCCCGGTGCACGTGTCGCCGTCGTAGCTGCTGCCGCTACTGCCCGAGCAGCTGTCGTCCTGGCTCGACGAAGAGCTGTCGCTCGAGCAGCTGTCGTCCTGGCTCGACGAAGAGCTGTCGCTCGAGCAGCTGTCGTCCTGGCTCGACGAAGAGCTGTCGCTCGAGCAGCTGTCGTCGCCTCCGCTGCTGGAGGTGTCGCCGGAGCAGTAAAAGGTGGTGTGTCGGTCGTCGTAGGCCGACTCGTGCCCTGGTCCGCAGCTGCTGCAGCCATCGGAGGAGCACGGCGACTGGACCACCACTGCCTCCTCCGTGGGCGCCGCCGTCTCGCCACCGCCACGCCCCGCCCATGGGTCGCTACCATTCGCACCGGGAGGCAGGATGATGGGAGGAGTCGCGATGATCGCGGGACATCCGCTCTCGTCGACGGTCCGAGCCCGGAGCGCGGCCGGCCTGAGGTCGCCTCCTTCCGACAGCGAGTCGCCGTCGAACGATTCGCTGCCGGTCGTGACCCAGCGCTGCAATACCGGACGAGAGCCAGCGGCCGCGAGCGCCAAAGCCGCGTCGGTAGCGCTGCCGCAGTCGGGCGTCGGCTCGGGAAAGTCCTGCAGTTGCGCCGCGCAGCTCTCCGCGTCCACGTTTTGGCCCTCGTCGGCAGCGAGCCGCGCGTAGCTGCGCACCAGCGGCGGCAGTGAGACCGCGTCCGCCACGATCGACCATCCGAGGAGCGCGCCCGTCGATCTCGCTTCGAGCAGCGGCGCGCGGTCGCGCTTCAACCACCGTTCGAGCTGAGTCAGGTAGTCGGTCCGCGGCTCGCCAGCCATGAACGTGACGTGGAGCTGCTCGGTGGTGGTTTCACCGGGCAATCGACGTGGCTCCGGCGACAGCACGCTCACCAGTACCGGCCCGCCGAAAACCGGCACGAAGGAGAGCGGCGCGCTGGTACCGGACAGGCGAAGGGTGCGCGTCGTCTCCTCGCCGTCGCCGGCGCTCCAAGCCCAAACCGCGTACCGCGGAGCCTCCGGTACGAGTACGCCTTCCCCCAAGCCGTGCTCTTCGAGGACCGCGATCACGTCTTGGGCCGTGGTCAGACTGAGCTCTTCGGCGCCGACGCCAGGCGAGCGCGGCCAGGTGACGTGGACGAAGCTCGAGCCATTGCCGCAGTCGCGCGCGCCGAGGGGCAACAACACGTTGGGGCTCGCGGTGCGCTCCAGCGCCGCGAACCAGGCGTCCAGCGCCGGCTCACATGAAGCCGCATCCGGCAGCGCCGCTACGACCGCGACCGGCCCGCGCCGGATACGCAGCGACAGCCAGGTGACTGGCTGTCCCTCCCCCAACGCGAGCGCCAGCTCCGCGTGCGCGAGCGCCGGCGAGTCCCCTGGAGAGGTAACGACGAGCAGCTGCGCGTGCGAGGGCGACGCGAGGCTCAGGACAAGGACCGACACGGCCAACGAGGTAAACGGCGCACGCGAGACGCGCATGCTCGGGGCGTTGTGCAACGGCCATGCCCCACGCTTTTCGGCCTGAAATCCCTCTCAGCCTCGAGCCACCGTGAACGCGGCTTCCGCCGGAGTGACGCAAGCGAGCAACAGCGGGGAGCCGCCTCGTGCGCTTTTCAAGAGCGGGCGCGCCAGCTCTCCGCGCCGGGCTCTTCAGGAGCCGCTTCGCCCAGAGGGCGGCTGTCCAGCTCCGACCAAGGCCGCTTCACGCTTCGCCCGAGCGGGCAGTGGCGCTCACAGAAGGCCAGGCTCGCCTTGCGCCAACGCAAGATGGCTCGCAGGGCGTCCTCCCCTTCGAGCTCGAGCGTCGTAGCGTGCACGACCTCGCCATCCCGCAGGAACACGTAGCCGACATTCCCTGGGACTTCCGCACGCATGACGGTGGAGATGCAGGACACGCCGGCTTGACGCAGCGCGAGCGCGATCTCTTCCGGCGCCATCAACATGCGCTTCCGTCGATGCAAGGGGCGCAGAAACCAATACCCAATGAGGCGACGCCGGACGCCGCGCTTCCCGGAGTCTCCATCGCTGCCATCGTGACGAGTGCGCGCGATTTATTCAAGTACGAATGAGCTACGCCCGGTGCGGCGATTCCCACCGACGAAACCTCACTGACATCCAGAAATACAGGCCCGAAATACTCGCCCGGCTGGGCGCGCATTTTGGTTTGGTCCGCGCCCCTATCGTATTTCTAGTGCATTGCACTTCGCTCCTAAGGCTTCGGAGGCGCCAGCGTGAGCGGGTAGTTGATGAACACGCGCCCGCCGGTGGGAGGCGGGAACACGAGCTTCTCGATCTCGACGAGGATGCAGCGAACCGCGGCCTCGTCTGGCAGGGCGTCGTCACCCGCGGCCGCTTCGGTGTGCACGACCTTGCCATCCGTGGAGACGACGAAGGCCACGTTCACGACGCCGCGCAAACCGGGCTTGGCCTTCAGGGCGCGCTCGTAGCAAGCCGCGATTCCCGGCTGGGCCTGCTGGAGAGTCTCGTCGATGGCAGCCTTGGGCAGCTTGCCACGCGTGGGCGCGCCGGTTGCCGTGATGCCGGGCTCGATCGGCTTCGCGTCACTCGCGTCAGGCCGCTGCGGCTCCTCCGGCAGCGGCGGCGTCTCCTCGGGGGGGAGAGGCGCGGGCTCCTCCAGAGGCTGCGAGGAGCCGGGCGGCGCCGTTGCGGCTGACTCCGCCGCCTCACGCGGGGGGCAGGCAGTCGACAGCAGAATGACGGCGAGACCCAGCACGGTGCGCATCGCGGCTGCATAGCACCGCCTCGCCGGAACAGGACCGCCGCAAGCGCGCGAGGCTCCGGTCCCTAGGCACCCGCCGCCTCCGCAGATACCGCCCCAACTTCCGAGAACCGCGGGCGATTCAGCCGCCAGCGAAGGTGCGCTCGACCTCGTCCAAGATCTGCCGGGCGCGTGCCAGCCCAATCTGAGCGATGGCAGCTCGGAGCTGGGCTTCGGGCGAGGCCCGCAGAGACTGGCCGTTCTTCGCCGGGCGAGAGGGAACGGCGCGCGCGGCTTGAGCGCTCCGGATGTTGTAGACGAACGCGGGAGTCAGCCGCAGCCCGCGCTTTTCCGCGAGGGCAATCACTTCAGCCGCCGAAAGTGCACGATCGAGAGATCTAACGAACTCACTTTTGGCGCCGAAGCGCGGCTTTCCAGCCTTTTCTCCAGCCATGTACATTCTCGGAGTTCGTCGATTCCCGGAAGTGGGCTGTCACTAGCCCGCTTAGACGACGATTAGAATACACAGCCGGACGCCCGGATTCCACACTAAGATCCGCCAAATAGAACAAGTAGCGAGGGTGGCGTCGGTCTGAACTGACGGCCGGTTCCGCGTGCAATTTGTTAGATCTGAAGATAAGTTGCGGCCTCACGGGCGCCGTGCCGCTCGCGTGTCAGTCGTCGAACGCCGCCTCCACGGAAGCAAACACCCGGCGCGCGCGCGCCAGGCCCATCTCGGCCATGGTCTTCCTGAGCTGCACTTCTAGAGGCGAGAGGGGACGCCGTTTGGGAGTCGCTCGAGCGACCTTCCCTTTTGGCGTCGCCTTACGGGCGACCTCAGACGACGACGTCTGCTTCCTCGCCCTCGATTTGCCTGCCTTCTTCGCTGACATCGAGCGGATCCTTTCTTTCGACACTGCGGGTGCCATGCGCATAGCTCCGCCCGGTGAACGAGCAGCGCTACGGGGTCCTCGCGGACCAGGTCATGGTAGGGAACGAACAAATCGGGAGCCGAGCCAGCGGCCACGCGCGTCGTTGAACACCCCGCGGGGTGGCAAGACGATCAACGATGAGCGCCGGCGAGGGGGACTCGCGCCGGCGTTGGCGCGCGCTTCATCACGACCACAACGGTCAGACCGCGGCTAGGCTCATGAGATGCATCTTCCAGTGATCGGTGGGTTAGCACCGGTTGAAAGCGCCGAGTCGTCCCGGCAGATGCCCGTCGCGAACCGGGTCGTCCCGGCTCAGGCTGACCAATTGTCGCTACGCTTATCACGAAGCGGCACTGTTGTATATTCGCGATACCGTGTTTCGGGATCGCTTCGCTTACATTACCCGCGTGAGCGAAGCGCGACTTTCGGACGCCCGGGGCATCGCTCTTTTGGGTGAGTGCGCGTCCTCGCAGTGTGGCAATCGCGGTCCGGCGAGCGAGCTCGAGGCGCTGCGCTCGCGGACGCGGAGACGGCGCGTGAGGCGGTAAAGCCGCCCTGCGCGCGTCCGCTGCGCTCGATGTCGTACCGGAGGCGGGACCAACCATGAGCTCGTATTCAGGTTTGGTCCGGCCTCTTGATGCGTACCGTGTCTAGCCCTCTCGTTCTCGAGCGAGGTCGTCGCTGCTCGCGGTCCCCGCCGCTTTCGCCTAGCTCACCGAGTACAACGCAAGAAGGTGTGTGTTGATTTGACGCGTCTCACAACGGGCAGGCCGAAGTGATCTTGCGGTCCACCGACGGCATGCCTCGCAGGTATTCAATCAGGTCCGCGAGGTCCTCATCGCTCATGTCGGTCTGAGGGATCATGAAAGCGCACAGGGACTCACCGTCCTTGTCGACGCCCTCCCGAATCGCCTTGCCGATTTCGGCGTCGGTCCAAGAGCCGATGCCGTTGACCGCGTCCATGGAGATGTTCGGGTAGAAGCCGGTTCCGCCCAGGTCGGCTTGATGACAGACCGCGCAGGGCTCGTAGAGCTCCTCTCCATGCAGAAAGCCGGCCGTGGGCTCGTCGACCGGAGCGGTCCCACCTGCGCCGGCGCTGCCCGGGTCCGGCTCGGTCGGCGTGCCGCCCGTACCCGGCTCACCGGAGGAGCCCGTGGCACCGGTTCCGTCAGCCCCACCCGTGACGGTCGGCGAACCGGCGTCACTCGGCTCCGAAGAAGTGCCGCCCTTACCTCCGCCGTTGGAGTCCGAGCCGCCCTCGCCCGGCTCCGGCTCCATCGTGTCGTCCGGAGCAGGGTCGTCCGAGTCACTGGAGCACGCGGCCAGAGCGAGCCCGGCACAGACGAGCGCCGGCAAAAAGGATCGCAGGAAACGAGCGGTAATTGCCATATTGAAACGAGACCTGTGAGCTGAGGGAGGAGTGATGGTCGACACCAGCGGCGATGAGCTCGCCTGGTCTCACAATTCTCATTTGTTATGTTTCTCGGAGACCCCTGGTCTTGTTTCCGGAGCCCACACGCTCGCTTTTGCGCAGAATTGCCCCGCCGCACCGGACCACGCAGATTCCGCAGGCTTTATCGATGAAAAAACGCGCGTGCCCTCACATATGAGACTGATAACTAATTGTTAGGGATGAACGAGCAGGCGCAGGCGCACGCCGCCGGCAGGCGCAGCCCACCCGAGACCTCGCACCGGTTGCGCGCGCCGCGATCAGCGGTAGATGGTCTCGGAGTCACTGCGTTCATGCCGGCCCGAGTCGAGCCCCGCCCCCACCCCGAGCTCGCGCGCATCAGGGCTCTCTATGCAGCGGGCCAGCTGGAGGAATCCCTACGAGCTTGCGAGGCGTTGCTCGCGAGCGGGGCCTCGGACGCCCAGCTGCTCGCGATCACGGGGATGCTCGCCTTCAAGCTGGGGAGCACCTCCGCCGCCGAGGGCTTCTATCGGCGCGCCGTGGAGCAAGACGAGAGCTTCGCGGAAGCCTACTTCAATTGGGGCAACGTCCTGCAGGAGCTGGGGCGCCCTGCGGAGGCGGCAGTCGCGCTGCGCAAAGCGGTGCAGCTTCGGCCGGATCTGAGCCGCGCTCACAACAATCTGGGCAGCGCGCTGTCGCAGCTCGGCGAGCACGCGGAAGCGGAACGCAGCTACGCCTGCGCAGTGGCGCTGTCTCCTCGCGCCGCGCACCTCCACCGCAATCGCGGTACGAGCCTGCGGGCTCTGGGGCAGCGTGAGGCGGCGTTGGCCTGCTTCAGCCGAGCGGTGGAGCTCGAGCCAGGTTGGAGCAAAGCTCGGCAGAGCCTGGCGACGACCGCGATGGAGCTCGGTCAGTGGGCGGTCGCGCGGGCCACCTGCGAGGCGTGGCTCTCGCTGAATCCTGGCAACGCGGAGGCGTTGGGGCTTTCGTCGATTGCCCTCGGTGAGCTCGGCGAAGCCGCCGCGGCCAGCGAGCTCTTGGACTCGGAGCGCCTCTTCGCGACCGTACAGCTGGAGGCCGCGCCGGATGGGGGCTCGCTCCGGGAGCTCAACGAGGCCCTCGCGCAGCAGGCGCGAGAGGATCCGTCGCTGGCGGTGCCGAGGACGACGGACCCGCGCTACCACTGCCCGACGCTGGCCATTTCCGCAGACGTGGCCGCTCCCCCGGGCAGCGCGGCGGCGTCTCTCCATCGGTGGGTCTCGGCTCGCATCCAGAGCTACTTGCGAGGCTTGCGTGAAGACGCGGCGTCTCATCCTTTCACGCGCGGCGCTCCCCTCGAGTGGCAGCTCAAGTCGTGGTTTGCGGTGCTGGATCGGGAAGGCCAGCTCGAACCGCACGTGCACTACGAGAGCTACGTGAGCGCCGTCTACTACGCGGCGGTACCAAAAGAGATGCGAGGCGGACCCCAAGCCGGCTACTTCGAGCTGAGCGGTGGTCCGCAGGCCTTCCCCTGCCGCCTCGTGCGAGAGCCCCGCGCAGTTCGGCCACGCGAGGGGCTACTGCTCGTCTTTCCATCGTACTTTTACCACCGAACGCTGCCTTTCCAGGCGAACGAGCCGCGCATCTCGATAGCTTTCGACGCCGTCCCTCTCGCGGCCGCCGCTCAATGACCGGCGAACGTCGCCTCCACCTCGTCCAAAATCTCTCGGGCCTTCGCGAGGCCAATTTGAGCGATAGCAGCCCGAAGCACCTGCTCGGCACTCTCGATTTTCGTGATCGTCCTGCGTTTGCGCAGCGCTCCGTTGCCGACGCCGTTGCTCGTGATCTTGCCGTTCGAGCTGCTGCGAATGTTGTAAACGAAGCCCGCGGTTAGCTTCATTCCCCGTCGCTCGGCGAGCGCCACCACCTCGGCCGCGGGGATGCCGCGGTCCAGCGAGCGCACGAACTCACTCTTGGCTCCGAACTTGAGCTTGCCGTTGGATTCTTCGTCTAGAGCCATGACCGGCGTTCCCTCCTTGCAGTGCGGCGAGTCACGGGCAGGTCACGTTGCCTGCCGACGGTGTTCCTGCCGCTACGTAGCCCAGCAACGTGCTCATCTGATTCGTCGAGAGCGGCGCGCCGGTGGGCGGCATGTCGCCGGACTCGACCTTGTCCTGAATATCGAGAGCCTTCGCCTTGAAGTCGCTCCACGTCAAAAGCGGCATCGGTGCGCCGTTCACGCGTGGATTCTTGTGGCAGTTCTGGCAGCGCGCTTTGAGCACGGCTTGCACGTCACACGGCAAGGTTCCGCTCGCGGCGCCGCCGCTGCCGGACGTACCAGCGCTGCCCGACGTACCGCCGCTGCCCGACGTACCGCCGCTGCCGCCGCTGCCCGACGTACCGCCGGTGCTACCGCCGCCGCTGCCCGACATTCCGCCGCTGCCACCGCCGCCGGACGTACCGCCGCTGCCACCGCCGCCGGACGTGGTGCCCGCACCGCCACCCGAGCCACCGCTGCCGGCGATCGCGGTGCCGCCCGCGCCCGACATTCCACCGACGCCAGCCGTGCCGCCGCTCGCACTGCCGCCCGTGCCGCCGGTATTCGCGGCGCCTGCGGAGTTACCCGCGCCAGCCTCGTTGGCGGCACCGGCACCGCCTTCGCCATCGGCAACGCGGTCGCCGCCCGCGCCGGCGGTACTTTCACCAGCAGCTCCAGCAGCGCTCGTCGTGCCGGAGCTACCGCCGGTATCCGCGCCGCTCTCAGCGACGCTACCACCCGAGCCGGCGGTGGAGGTGGAGCCGCCCGCGTTCTTGCCGGCCGCCCCGCCGTCATTCGCGGCTCCGCTCGTAGGTAGTGCGCCGCCGTCTTCGTCGCTACTGCACCCGAAAGCCAGCAGCAGTGCCGTCGCCGCCGCGCCAAGCGCCAGCCGAGAGCCATGACTTAAAACTCGTGCCATCGATGATCCTAGGGAAGATGTGGCCCGCGCAGCCTGTCGTGAGGAAAGCGCTCACGGCGGGCTGGATTGGTTGAAAAGTGCGTCGCTCGAGCCGCCGGTTTCGACCGTGCCCGGCGCTCCTGCCGATGGCGCTCCTGCGACGGCCGCTTCGCCGCCCACGCTGAACGCGCCACCTTCGCTCGCGGTGCCGCCTGCTGGCGCTCCGCCTTCGGTGGGTAGCGAAGGCTCTCCACCAGCGCCGGCCATGCTCTGCGCCGGCGCCCCACCCGAGCTCTCTCCAGCGGAGCCGCCTGCTCCACCTTCCGGTGCGCCGCCCGCGCCTGGCTCGGGAGCGCCGCCGTTCGTTCCTGCCGCGCCGGCGGTTTCGCCATCCACCATTCCGCCGGCTCCGCCGAGGTCGTGCGCGCCGCCTGCGCCGCCGTTCGGTGCGCCTCCTGCGTGCTCGATACCGGCTTCGCCTGCGAGGCCCGCGGTCCCGCCGCTCGGCGCCGAGCCGTGCGTCACGGTCTCTTCCTCGGGCGGCAGCAAGTCACTGCCCTCGATGATGGCGGTACAACCGACGGTGATAGTCAGCAGCAACATCGGCAAAGAGCGCAGCTTGCTGGGCCCTGACAGAGGACGATCCGAGGCTCGCTTCATGATGAGCTCCAAACAACGAAGGGTGCCGCGACAGCACCCTTCGTTGTCGTTTGCGCCGCGAGGTGCTTACTCGCTACGCTTCCGCCGACGGCGCCCGGCCATGAGCGCGAGACCGAGCGCGGCGATCCAACCACCACCGGTAGAGCCGGTGGCCGAGGAGGAGACGCTGCAACCGTCGTCGTCGTTCGAGCCGGAACCGCCGCTCGTCGTGCCAGCCGTGCTGGGCACTCCGCCTTCCGCCGGCTCGCCGCCGACGCTGCTGGTGGCGCCGCTGCCGCCACTGCCACCGGTGGACGAGCCGGAAACGCCCGGCTCTCCGCCCATCGGCTCCGGGTCGGGCTCATTGCCCGAGCCAGCGCCGCCCATCGGCTCCGTCGTCGGCTCTCCGCCGGCACCGGAGCTGCCGCCGACCGGCGGTTCCCCCGCTGCGCCAGCTTCGCTGACCGAGCCGCCGGTTCCCGCGGTCGTTCCGCCGGTCCCTGCGGTCGTTCCGCCGCTGCCGGCGGTTCCGCCGGACCCACCGGTACCGCCCGTACCGCCGCCACCGGTCGAGGCCTTCACGACGACGGTGGTCGCCGTACCGAAGCTCTTCAGGTTGCGACGGTCCGTTGCCTGGGGGGTGATGGTGAGGGTGGTGCCGGCTTCTTGCGCGGGGATGACGGCGCGGAACAAGTCGCCGCCGACGAACGTGGCCGAGACCTTCGCGCCGGTGCCGAATGGCGTCGTGTAGACGACGGCGACGTTTTTCACGTGGTCGCCGGTCTCACTCGTCACTCCGTCGCGCACTGCGAAGCGAATGACGATCGGCTCGCCGGGGACCGCCACCGGCGTCTCCACCGCGCGGAACACGGGCGCGAGGGTGTCCGCCTTGGCGCCGACGCTAGCGCCGGTGCCGTCCACCGAGGCAATGCCGTGGTAGAAGCGCTCGCTCCAATCGTTGCCGCCTTCACCTTGGCCGGTGACGACGTCGAACAACCCGTCGCCGTCGAAGTCCGCCGCGTCGATGCCGAGCGACGAGTCCCGGATGGCGGGGAAGCCGTCCGGCACCGCATTGAACTTGCCGGTGCCGTCCGACAGCAGCAGCTTCTCCGACGAGTTCGTGAGGGATGCCACGAGCAAGTCGTAAAAGCCGTCGTTGTTCAGGTCGACGCATTTGACGGCGTTGTCGTCCGAGCCCGTCTCACCGAAGATGCGAGCTCGCGTCTCGTCGGTGAACACGCCCTTGCCGTTGTTGATGTTCACCTGGGTGAAGAAGCCGCTTGTGACACCTGCCGGCCGGGCCCCCGCGTTGTCCAGCAGGAGGTCCAGGTCGCCGTCGTTGTCGATGTCGCACAGCTCTTGGTTGTAGACGTAAGGACCGCGCTTCATCGGGTAGTTCGAGACCGTCATCTGGGTCCCGGTGACCGGGTCCAGCGCGAAACGAACGCTGCCGTTGCCATCCTTGAAGAAGCCCTTCCCGTTGTTCAGGAAGATGCGGCTGATGCCGTTGCGCATGTTGACCATGATGTCGAGATCGAAGTCGTTATCGATATCGGCAAAGTCAAGGTCGATGGCGCGCGTGCCCCAGTACGGCACGCCCGAGGTGAGAGAGAACGGGATGGTGGCCGGAAAGCGATCGGTCTTGAGCCACGTATCCGGATCTTGCTGCTCTTCTTCCAGCGTGAACTTGCCGCTGCCGTCGTTCAAGTAGAACGAGAGGAAGACGGGCGTGTTGTTCGAAGCCGTGTACCAATCGGTCGTGACGAGGTCCATGTCGCCGTCGCCGTCCAAGTCACCGAAGTGAAACGCGGGCGTGTTCGACGCCATGCCCGGCGGCAGGAGCTCGGCCGCCTTGTCTTCGAAGACGCCCGGGGCGGTCTGAATCCAAAGCTTGTCCACGTCCGGAACGCAGGGCGGCGCGGGCGGCGTGGTGACCATCGCCTTGCACGAGAACGAGAAGCCACCCGGCTGGAAGACGTCCTTCAGGCCGTCGCCGTTGACGTCCGCCACGCCCACTTGGCGCAGTCGAGATTTGGCGCCGCCGAAAGCCGGACCCGTGATGTCCGTGAACTTACCGGCTCCGTCCCCCAGCAAGACCGTGGAGGGCTCCACGGCGGGGTTCGTCGCGTTGGTGTTGGGTGTGTAGTAACCGCCGCCGTTGGCGGACAGCAGGTCCATGAACCCGTCGTTGTTCAAGTCGGCAACGACGACCCAGCTCGTGTAGCAACCCTTTCGGCCCGAGAGGGCGCAATACGGGTCCGGCTCGGGCATGTTGGTCGCGGTGAGGTCTTCGAAGAACGGCACCGCGGCGGCGGGCTTCGGTGCCAAGAAGGCGAAGGCGAGAGCGAGGGCCGAAGCCCCGCTCGTCGCTCGGCCTAGGTTGACCCGAGCCGACGAGCGGAGCCCCGAGGTTTGGGAGGGGCGGTTCTCGGCAGCGGTGCCGTGAACCTTCTGCGTGGCGGAAAGCTTGCGCTTGGACATCAATTACAACTTTCTAAGAGCGAGGTCAGGTTCACGGGGTGGCGGAGGCGACGGAGACAGACAGCGGCTCGTCACCGTTGCAGGTCACGCTGATGCCGTCCGGCAGGGTGAGCGCCGCGAGCGAGTCGCACAGCGGCTCGTACACGTCCGTGTTCGGGGTGAGCTTCGGCACTTCCGTGGCGTCCGGAGGGACGACGGCGACCGGAGTCATGAGCGCTTGCGGCGAGGTGATCATCACACCGCAGGCGCGGCGTACGCTCGCGTCCGTCAGCGTGCTGGCATCCGCGTCCAGCGGTTGACCCAGAATCGCTTCCAGGGCCGCCTTTTCCGCTTCGCTCACCGCGGTCTGGCCGAAGATGCGATCCTTCAGCACTGCCACGACATCCGCCACCGTGCCGCTACCCGGCTTCTTCGCCTTGACGAGCACGTTGTCGATCACGTCCTTGTAGAGCGTGAGCGGCGCGAGCTTGTTGCAGCGACCGAAGCGATCCTCGAAGCCCAGGCGAGCCTGGAAGTCGAAGTTGCGGAAACCAACCTCGGTGTTCTTGTTGAAGAAGCCCGTTTCCTGCTGAAACTGCCGTTCCAGCGTGCCGCTCGTGCCGGACGGGTTCTCGACCCAGCCAGTCACGGTGACACCCGGGAAGCTCGAGCCGAGCGCGTTCAAGCGCCAACCGAGCGAGCCGTGCGCCGTGCGCGCCGCGGTGCGACCGCTCAGCATCACCGCGCCGTCACCGACGCTGTTGCCGCGCTTGACCGGGTCCTCTTCACCCGTGACCCACGGATCGAAGATGCGCGGGAGGTCGTAACCGGTGGCCCAGCACTCCGCATCCGGCGGCGCCAGGTTGAGGTACGGGCTCGCGTAGATCGTCTCCAGCAGCGCCTTGTGCGAGTAACCGCTGGCGATGAAGGAGTCCGTGAGCGTCTGCAGCATGTCACGCGCGGCCGCGTTGCGCGGGAAGTAGGTCTGGATGGTGAGGCCGGTTCCGGTGACTTCCTTCCATACCTTCTCCACGAGCGTCATCACGGTCATGTAGGCAAAGGCCTTGTCCGGATCCGAGACCTCCCAGGTCGTCGGGTCGGCGCCGAGCCCCTCTGCCTTGAGCTTCTTGAACCCGCCGCGTAGCGAGCGCTCCAAGTCCCAGACCGAGCTGCGTTTGCCCACGATGTTGCCGAACTTACCGTCCACGTCCGCGAGATCGGCGGGGATGGCGTCGGGCTTCGTGAAGGTGCCGCAGGCCGGCGCCAGGTTCCAAGGCCGTGCGCTGCGATTCGCGTTCACGGATTGGACGCAAACGAAGTCGCGTGGCCCCAGGCTCCCCGCGGTGGTGCACAAGCGGTAGTCGTTGACCGCGGCCGTCGTCGCCGGCGCCGGGTTCATGACCAGGTTGCACAGGTCCTGCGGGATCGTCCCCGCGGCGATCGCGGTGTTGATCGCGGTAGGCGTGGGGGTCGAGCACGTCGTGACGAAGCGAGCGAACTTCAGCGGAGCGTGCATGATGTCCGTCCCCTCGAAGGCGCCCGCCGGGGGGACCCCGGTGGAGGCCCCGAGCAGCGCCTTCTCCAGCAAGGCGGGGATCGGGAAGTGACGGTTCGTCGCCGGGTCCGCGCTCTGGGTGACCGAGAACTCGCTGTTGTGGCAGGTGAGGCACACCGGGTCGCGATTCAGGTACACCGCGTCGAACCAGGCACCGAAGTCACGCCGTCGACCGATCTCGGACTCGACGGCGGTGCCGTTGGCGCCCGAGTACGTCTTCACCACCATGCTGAACAGGTTCGCGGTGAAGACCGGGGAGATGTCGTCCATCGCCAGGCCGCCCGCGATCACGTCGGCCATCGTCGGCGCGATGCCGCCGTCGCCGCCCGCCTCCGGCGCGTTGTCACGCACGAAGGTGGCCACGGTGACGGGATCGTCCACGCGCACCTTCACGCCGTAACAGCCAGCGTTGTTGTACTCGTCGAAGCGCTGCACGCGCAGGAAGTCGCGGTAGAGCTCCTCCCAGTTGCTGCTGTACTCGGGAGACTGGAACAAGGCGTTCATGACCACCTTGCGCGAGTGGCGCAGGGGCTTGCCAGGCTCGGCCGGGAGCTCTTCCGGATCCACGCCGTCGGTGGCGTCGATCTCTGCGATGAGATCCGTGTAGAGGTTGACCTCGGCCTGGCTGTAGGGGCGCCGGCCGAGCACACCTTGAATGGCGCGCCGTACGAACTGCTGATCGGAGCCCTGACAGGAGTAGAAGGGAGCCGGCTCTTCGCCGCCCTCGCCACCGCCGCCGCCCATACCGGCCTCACCGGTCAAGCTGCCGCCGCTGCCGGCCGTGCTGCTGCTGCCCGCGGTGCCGCCAGTACCAGCGGTACCGCCGGTCTCGCCGCCCGCTTCGCCGGGGGTGCCCGCAACGGGCTCGGAGCCGCTGCCGCCAGTGCTGCTACCGCCGCTGGCCGTTCCGGCGGTCCCGGCCGTGCCGGCGCCGCTCTCGCCCGCTTCGCCGCTGGGAGAGGGGGTGTTGTCGTCGTCGTCTCCGCAGCCCGCGAGCGCGGACAGCGCGACCAAAGAAATGATTGATAGGGAAGTTTTCATACCGTGTGCCCCAAAACTCGTTTGATGATGCTGCGCGCTGCCGGACCTTCTTGCGTCTCACCCTGAGCGTCACTGCCGCTGTAGGCGACGGCGTCGAAGGGGTAGATGCCGAGCGCGAGCAGCGCTGCGATGCGATTTTCCGCGGGAGTGGTGAACTTCGTGGCGACGCCGTCCTCGCCGATGCTGCCGTAGATGCCGCGTTGCTCCTCGCGGATCGGACCGCCGATGTAGATCTGCGCGTAGCCCAGCGGCCAATGGTTCCGACCCTGGCCGCCCGGATTCTGGCGTGCGGGGGCGCGCCCGAATTCGGAGTTCAGGATGACCATGGTCTTGTCGAGATCCAGCTTTCGCGGGTTGTTCTCGCCAGGCGTGTTGATGTTCATCATCAGGTGATCGAGGAAGTTGTTGAGGTTCGTCGCCTGCCGCCAGGGGCCGTCGCTGTGCGTGTCGTATCCGCCGCCGCCGTCCGCCTGCCGAATGCCCACGTCCACCACCGTCGCGTGACGTGCCGCGTACTTCTCGTGGGTCAGGAGGTGCGTAGCCATCCGCAAGTTCATGGCCGGTAGGTTGCCGAACGTCGGGTTCGGGGTTTGACCCCAGCTGTTGGGGTCCGTGTCGAACGTGAGGTTGGGAGGCACGCCGAGCACGCGTTCACACGTCTTCTCCGTCTGCATCGGGAGGAAGTCGTTCGCTTCCAGGACGCTCTGGATGACGTCCGTCTTGGATTGCGTGATGGACGCCTGCAGCAGCTCGGAAAACTTCGCGGCGCGGACCGCGCTGGAGCCGCCCTCGCGCTTGAGGCGGGCGGCGTACTGCTGGAAATACACGTTGAGGAGCGCATCGAACTGCTTGCGCTCGTCCACGCTGCCGACGGTGGGCCGGTTCAAGAGCGCGGTCAGGCGGGCGGCGGCGTCCAGCTTGATGTTCAGCGGGCGGGCCGAGCCGGGGTGCAAGCCCTGGGCGATGAGGGAGAGCACGCCGTCGTTGTTGACGAAGTTGCTGCCACCCACGAAGCCGTACGAGAAGGGCGGCGGGTGATCCCCCGCGGTATCCCGATCGACGAAGTAGCGATTGACGTGGGTGGAGAGGCCGGCGAGCGCGGGGTTACCCAGCGTGCGGCCCGACGCGACGAGCGGAATGGCGGCTTCGTGCGGCGACAGCGTGTGGCGGTTGATCACGACGCGGAGGCGCTTCATGATGTCCGGCCGCGCCATGAGCCGGCCCATGTACGGGCCGAAGTAGATCTCCTGGCCGGCGGTGTCCGTCGCGAACTCGGTGAACGTCTTCGTGGAGCCGGCTTCCGTGAAGCCGCAGCCCTCCGACGCCTTGATCATCTGCGCGTAGTTCGTGTACGCGAAGGTCTCGTTGTTCTCACCCAGGCCGGGGCGTGCGTAGTACGTCTCCCACGGGATGAGGCCGCCGTAGAGGAAGCACTCGAGCACGCTTTGGGCTCGCAGGTTCTCCGGCAGCATGGAGCTGGCCTTGTCAGAAGGAATTTCGCCGAACGGCACCGCGTTCGCCCGCCGAGTCCAGACGGAAGCGCCGACGGCGGCGGCTCCTCCGGCTGCGGAGGCGCGCAGGAAATCACGTCGTTTCATACACAATACTCCATAGCGACGGACTCGCGGCTCGATTGGGCCGTGAGTCTCACTTTGTTTCTCACAGGTATCACCTGTGTAAAAAGGGCGGACAGATGGGCAGGGACGGACGAAAGCGCGCGACAACCGGCGCACAACGCCGCTCATCGACACACGGGTCTGTAACGTGCGCTGCCCCTCATGGTCAAGGAGCAAGTCATGAGACAACCAATTTATTTGTTAGACCGACACTCCATAACCCAACCCGCAACACGAACGTCAACCTGGACGAAACGAAGCGAGTTGCCGAGAGTTTTCGGCAATTGCCGGTGATCTGTCGCAAAAATGGGTTGCTTGGGGGCCGCCGCCTCTCACTCCCAACCATTAGAACTAACAATTAGCCAGACACCGAAACACTGCCATGCACGGAGTCGAAACATTGAGGCTGCACATCGCTGTTGAAGCGTAAAACGGGGACCGCTGCCCCCGAATTCGCCTCGAATATGCGCTGGAGCGGAGCTCGCAATATCCAAGAAGCATTTCCGGCCGCTGAACCCGGCCTGGCTCGTCCAATTGTTAGACGGGCGGGGCGGCCGAGCGGGGCGGCTGGCCTGCGTCGGTTTCGACGTGTTTCCGGGCGTGCGCAGGAATGCTGGCAAGGTGGACGAAAATACGTAGGCTGGGTTCCCATGCGGTACTACGCACGGCTCAACCCGGCGAAGGTGGACGACGGCATCCTCAACCGAGAAGAGGTCTTGCGACTCTCGGACGTAGGCGCCCAGCTCGGTTTCGGCTTGTCGGTGCTGAACGAGCGCGGGCTGCTGCGCGACCCGAATCGGCTCGATCCCCAGCAGCCGGTCCCGCTCCTCACCTGGCCATTCTTGGACTTCGTCGAGTCTTTGGATTTCACCAACCAGCGGCTGCTCGAGCTCGGCTCCGGCAGCTCCACCCTTTGGTTTCAGACGCGTTTCGCCAAGGTTCGCTCACTGGAGACCAATCCCGACTGGATGGTGAGCCTGAAGCCCCACGTGGCCTCCAACGTGGAGCTCTCGCTGGTAGAGCCCGCCACCTTGGAGGGTGCCCGAATCACCTACGAGGGTGAAGAAGTGGTGCTGGTCGACTTCGCGGGCCCGCGAACGCGATTCCTCACCCACTTCCTGGCGAGCCTGCAGGGGGCGCGCCCTCAGGCCATCGTGCTGGACAACGCGGATTGGTACCGCAACGGGGCGGCCGTGCTCGCGCGGCACGGGTACCGCGAAATGCCGTTTCATGGCTTCAAATGCGGCCAATCCTACCTTTCTTGCACTAGCCTCTTCATCGACCCCGCTCGATTCGCGCCGCAAGTCAAAGCGCCGTTCCATCGGCCCGCGTTCTCCCGAACCGTGGACAGCTCCTGGGACGCGCCATGAGCTTCAATGTGGTCAAACAGCTGCTTTCGCCCGAGCAGCTCGGCGTGCTGCGCGCGCGACTCGCCGCCGGGCCTTGGGTGGACGGGCGCGTTACCGCCGGCGCCGAAGCAACTCGGGTGAAGAACAACCTGCAGCTCCAGATCGGCTCACCGAGCCACAAGGAGCTCTCCGACGTCGTGAAGGGCGCGCTGCACGCGAGCGAGGCGTTCAAGGCCATCGCGCTGCCACGCCGCATGTCGGACATCGTCTTCAGTCGCTACGAGGTCGGCATGGAATACGGCCTGCACACGGACGACGCCTACCGGGCGCTGGACTCGCTGCGCTGCGACGTCGCCGTCACCGTCTTCTTGTCCGACCTCGAGAGCTACGAGGGCGGCGCGCTCGTGGTCGGGGACTCCGCGGTGCGCTTGGCCGCCGGCGATGCGATCGTGTACCCCGCAACCAGCATCCACCGCGTCTCCACCGTGACTCGCGGCACCCGGCAAGCGGCCGTCTTCTGGGTGCAGAGCTTGGTGCGCGACGATGGCAAGCGGGAGATCTTGTACACGTTGCAGAGCGTGATCGCGCGGGTAGGTAACCCCGCGCTGTCTCTCGCGCTCGCCCGCGTTCAGCAGAACTTGCTGCGCATGTGGGTCGAGTAAGTCGCCGCGCTCAGTGCACCTGACGGAAGAGCGAGGGCCGCACGCCGTAGCGGCGCTCGAAGGCGCGGCTCAGGCGCACCGCGCCGCCGAAGCCGGTGCGCGCCGCAATTTCCTTCAGCGAGAGCTGGTGCGAGAGCAAGAGCCGTGCTTGCTCCAGCCTCAGCTCTTCCACGAAGCGCGCGGGGCTCTGCCCCATCGCGGCCAGGAACTTACGGTGAAAGTCGCGCGGAGACTGGCCCATCTGTGCGGCGAGGGCGGCGACGCCTAGATCCTGATTCAGGTTGTCCGAGAGCCAAGCGCAGAGGCCGGCGTACGGGGAGTCCGACTGCCCCTGAGCGCGCAAGGTAGAGCTGAACTGGGTTTGATAGCCCGGCCTGCGCGCGTACACGACGAGCTGGCGAGCGACCGCGTGAGCGACGGAGGCGCCGAGATCCTGCTGGACCATCGCAAGACACATGTCGATGCCGGTGGTGACGCCGGCCGAGGTCCAAACGTTGCCGTCCACCACGTACAGAGCGT
Source organism: Myxococcales bacterium (assembly GCA_004193285.1). GTDB lineage: Bacteria > Myxococcota_A > Polyangia > Polyangiales > Polyangiaceae > PMG-095. Next base: position 26,068 of record SECP01000006.1, read on the forward strand.
CCGCGTCCACCGAGACGCGGGGGAAGCGCTCGGCCAGCCGCTGACAGGCATTCCAGTGCGTCGCGGCGCGGCGCTCGTCCAGTAGCCCATAGCTCGCCAGCACGAAGGTGCCGCTGCAGACTGAGCCGAAGCGTCGGGCCTGCCGCGCAGTGCGCTTCACCCAGGCGCGCAGCTTTCGGTCGGCGATGGCGGCGACGATGCCCTCCTGCTCGCCGCCCGCGATGAGCAGCGTGTCGACCGCGCGCGGCCCGAGCGCCGTGAGCGGCTCCGTTGCGAGGGTGATGGCTGCGCTCGTGCGGGCCGGCTCGCCCGAAGAAGAGACGATGCGCACCGCGTAATGTTCGCGCCCAAGCTCGCGATTGGCGGTGGTGAAGACCGCAGCGGGTCCCGTGATGTCCAAGATCTGGGCGCCGGGAAAGGCGACGAGAGCCACCGTGTGGCGACGCGCGAGGGGCATTTGGCAGAAAATGTACAGCACTTGTCATTTCTGCCAACTCCAAACCCGAGCACAGTGCTGGCCATGACCACGCACATCGGTTTTCTGGCCTTCCCGGACGTCACTCAGCTTGACCTGACCGGCCCCGCACAGGTGCTGTCGCGGGTACCGGGAGCCACCGTTCACTTGGTCTGGAAGACGCTCGAGCCGGTGGCGACGGACGCCGGCTTCGCGCTGGTGCCGACCCAAACGCTCGAGACATGCCCGCCGCTGGACGTGCTGTGTGTTCCGGGCGGCGGCGGCGTCGGGGCGTGCATGAAGGACGAGCAAGTGCTGGGCTGGCTCAGGCGGCAAAGCGAGGGGGCGCGCTACGTCACGTCTGTTTGCACGGGCTCGCTCGTGCTCGCCGCCGCCGGGCTCCTGGAGGGCTACGACTCTGCCTGTCACTGGGCATTTCGGGAGTTGCTCACTCGCTTCGGCGCACGGCCGGTCGCCGCGCGTGTGGTGCGCGACCGCAATCGCCTCTCGGGAGGCGGCGTGACCGCCGGCATCGACTTCGGTCTTTCGCTCGCCGCCGACCTGAGCGACCCGGAGACCGCGCGCATGATCCAGCTCGGCCTCGAGTACGATCCGCAGCCTCCTTTCGACTGCGGCTCACCCGAGTCTGCCGGCCCCGAGCGTGTGGCCAGGTTTCGCGAGCGTATCCGGCCGGCGCTCGCGGCTCGGCTCGCGCTCATCGACGAAATTTCAGCCTCGCCGCGCGGCTAAGTCGAAGATCTTCGGCGGGTCCGGCTCGTCGTCGAAGTACTCGAGGGGGGTGAGACGCCCGCGCATCCGCAAGGCCCGAATCATGACCTTGCCGCTATCCGGGTAGACGCAAACTTCGTGCGGGTCGAAGGCGCCGATCGCGAGGTATACGAGGTCCTCGTCGTACGGATTGCAGATTTGATGCGCCTGCTTGGTTCCGGCAGGACACGAAATGCAGTCACCCGCGCCAATGTCGTGAAGCTCTTCGCCATAGCGGAGGACCCCTCGCCCCTCCAGCACGTAGAAGACTTCGTCTTCCCGCAGGTGGTGGTGAAATGGGCAGCCGCTGGTGCCCTTCTTCAGTCGCACTCGATTCACGCCGAGCGCGCCGCCTCGCCGCCTCATCGACGGAGTGAGCGATGCGGAGGCTGCGCCGTAGTGCCCCGCATCCGGTGGTTCCTCGCTGAGCTCGCGCGAGCTCACGATCATGGGTGGTGTGGCCTTCGTGTCGCTCATGCGCGTCATGCTAGCGCCAACGTTTCCAGACGACATCACCGCCGTAAGTGCGTCAGCGCGGATCGCGCGAAGCCTTCTTGCTCTCGCGCCGCCGAGGCGGCTCGTGCATGTTTCGCGCGGACGACGCTCACTGTTTCGATTGTTAGATCGGAAGCGAGTAGCGTTCTTGTTCCGAGAATGTTGCGTGAAAACGCGACGGCCACCATTCGTTAGCTATTGTTAGAAATCGACACAGGTCGGCTTGACCGACTCGCGTACCGCGCGATACACACTCTGTAATACAGTGCTTCGTCGGCGCGAGAGCGCCCACGCCATAGCTGCATTCATCGCCCCTCCGGGGACTGGAGAATCGTATGCGCAGACGGGATTTCTTGCGTTCATCGGCCGTCGCCGGCGCCGCCGCCGCGGCAGGGGGAATGGTTTGGTCCAAGGGCGCAGCGGCAGCAACCTTTGGAGAAACCCCCGCCGATTCGCAGAGCGTGATGTTGCCGGAGAACGTGCGCGCCCAGAGCATTCTGGAGGTGTTCATGTACGGCGGCGTTTCCCCCTGGGAGACGTTCCTCGCCTCCGATGAGTACGGCAAAAACGACGAGCGCTTCCTGTATGCCTTCTATGACCGCACGCTCGAAGCGTGCTCTGGCTGCGGGTGGGAGACGACGGAAGACAAGCTGCTCACGCCCTTCGCGAAAGATTCTGCGGGCAAGCAGGTGTTTCTGGGTCCGTTTCTCCAGCCGCTGCTCGCGCGGCCGGACGTGATCGAGCGCATGCGGGTGGTGGTGAATCGGCACGACCTGGAGCCGCATGAAGCGGCCATTCCTCTCGCTATTTGCGGGCGAACGCTGGGCTCTCCGTCGATGGCGAGCTTGGGCTCACACGTCCAGCGGTACTTCGTGGACCGCGAAACCACCGCGCGGGGGGCACCCTACTCGTACGGCTTCGCGACCGCAGGTGGCTACATCCCTACTGACAACGTGCTCTCGGTGGTGGCCACGGGCTTGCACCCGGGCTCGGCGCGCCCGCTGCTCATCAAGGTAGACAACGTCGCTCGGCTCAACGAGCTTCTGGATCGCACCGGGGTTGGGGCGAGCACTGACCGTGAAAAGTACGACGCGCTGATGCGCGCCTACTTCACGAACTACGAGGCCAAGCTGCGGTTCGGCGGTAAGGGGTCGGCGCTCCGTGCCTCGCGCTTCCACGAGCTCCTCCAGGCAAGCCGCTCGATTGAAAACGCGGACAGCGTGAAAGGCGTGCTCGACCCGGACCTGTTCTTGAAGATCCCAGGTAAGTCCTGCGAGGACGAGAGCGATATCAACGTTCCGGCAATGAGCTTGAAGATCGCCGCGCACCTGCTCACCCATCCGGAGAGCCCGGCCAAACACTGCTGCGTGATCGACACCGGCCTCAACGAGGCGGACGGCGGCGGCGGCTACGACACGCACGAGGAAATGACCTTCACCCAGGCCAGAAACCTCAAAAACCTGTTCACGAACCTCCTCGCGCACGTGAACGCGCCAGGCGAGAACGACCCCGCGAAGATCGATCTGAACAAGACGATGATCGTGCTCAATCAAGAGTTCGGCCGAACGCCGGGCGCGCAGGAAGGAGGCTTTGGTCGCAACCACTGGCCCTACGGCTACGCGCAGATCTACATCGGTGGTCCCATCACCAAGGACCAGCAAGGCGTCTACGGGAGCATCCTGGAGACGGGCCACGCGAAGGTGTACACGACGCCGACGGAGAACCGCATCGCCGCGCTGCTCGCGATGGGCATCTTTCCGTTCGACTCTGCGTCGTACAGCAACAGCGACGTGCAGGGGCAGACCAACGACACCCGGGCGATCGCGGACGCGACCCGGCGCATCCTGGGGTACGAAGTATGAAAACCACGGCATGGCTCGGGTTATTGCTCGTCGCCACGACGGCGGTTGCGTGCGGAGACGACGACGCCGCTCCCCCGGCTGCGGGCGGAAGCAGCTCCGTCTCTGGGAGCGCGGGCGCGCCCGTCACTGAGGCCGGTGCACCGCCAGAAGGCGGCTCGGAGAGCGGAGGCTCGGCCGGTAGCGCGGGGTCCGCGGGAAGCGGCGGTTTGCCGCCGGTTGGCGGCGCCGCGGATGGCGGCGCAGGGTCCGCGGGAAGCGGCGGTTTGCCGCCGGTTGGCGGCGCCGCGGATGGCGGCGCAGGCGGCGAGCCGCCGGACACCTGGTACGCGTGCCAAGGAACGGAGCAAGCGTTCGTGCGCCGCGCCATCCTGGGCGTGCTCGGGCGCCGGGCGTACTCCCAAGCGGAGGTCAACCTGTACGTGGACCTCATCAACGCGGTGGACGCGCTGGACGGCCTGACAGAAGAGCAGAAGCTCAGCCCCCCGGGCAGCGAGCTCCGTCACTCGCGCAAGCTGGTCTTGGAAGCCCTCTTCGCGAAGCCCGAGTACGCGACGACCTGGGAAGAGCTGTACCGCGACATCATCAAGGTGCAGCGCATCGAGGAGCAGTACAACGGTGGCTGTTTCGCCACGGCTCTCAGCGAGGATCCATCGGCGGTCGCCGCTTTCGTGCGTGACAATCCGCCGACCACGGAGAGCCCGACCCCGTTCTCCATGTACGACGTGGTGAAAGGCTCGCTCGCGCTGGACGACGTGACGCCCATTTTCACCGCCAACTTGTTCGCGATGATGAACAAGACGTACTTGGGCGCGAACGCCCTGCCCGTCGCGCTCGAGCTCACGCGCCGTAGGGACTTCGGCGCCTGGTTCGACGCCGTCTACCTGCACCGGGACGTCGTGTGCCTTGGCTGCCACAACAGCGAGTTCTCCGTCACCGCTTCGCTGGACCCCGCAAAAAACCGGCACTTTCCGCTCGGGCCGCTGCTGGAAAAGAGCCTCCTCGGCTTCTCCACTGGTCCGGCGACTCGTAGCGGCTTCAGCGGCAACGACCGCATGCACGCGCCGCTACGGTACACCGGCTTCGTCAACGACTGCGACCCAACGCCCTACACTCAAGAGGAAGCCGAAGAGTGGTGGTACAACCCCGGCTGCGCGACGCCCGACGAGAAGGTCAACTTCTGCCTGTCGGATGTCATTTGCGAGAGTGACTTCCCCAAGCGCGGAGACACGCATCCCTGGGGGATGACGGCCGAGTGCGGCCGTTTCCGCGCTCCCGACCAAGTCACGGTAGATATCGCCGAGGTGGAAGCGCAGCTCGGCAGCGTGCGCGGCCTGCGTACCACGATGTGGAACGTGTCGCCGGCCTTGCGCGCCGGCTTCGAAAAGCTGCGTACCAGCGGCCTCGGCGCGGACGAAGGCGGTGAGGTCGCGGACCCGGACAAGGCGTTCGCCTACCTCACGGCCATGAACGTGGTCGAGCGTGTTTGGTTGCAAGTGGTGGGCACGCCGCTCACGATTCCGACGCGCTTTCCTCGCAACGCCGCCGCGCGCGATCAGCTGCAGTTCCTGACGGACGCGTTCGTGAGCTCCGGCTTCTCGAACCGCGCCCTGCTGGAGGCCGTGTTCGCCAGCCCCTACGTCAACATGGCGTCTCCCGAGTCCGGCTGCGGCGGGCCCTACGCGGCGCCGGCGGTGTTCGATCCGTGGGTCATCGCCGAGGAGGATCCGGTCAAGCGCAAGAACAGCGCCGCCGACGGCGTGGTTTCGTTACCTGCGCGCATCGCGGCCCAAGCCTTTTACAAGGCGCTGAGCTGGCAGCTGCCGAACGCTTCGTTTCCCGACCTTTATTACGCGGACGGAGAAGATCCGGCGCTGCCCTTCCTCGCGGCAGAACGGCAGTTTCAGGCGGAAGTTGGGTTCTACCTGAAGAACGCCGAGCCCGGCTTCAACGGCTTCGACTTTCAGGCGAGGCTCGGCTGGGAGAACCGCTTCGGCGCCTGCAACAAGCTACCGGAGGTAACGGGCGCGGACTTCATCGACGACCTCGTCGCGCTCGCGGCGAGCAAGCCAGACAGCACCGTCGAGGAGGTCGTCCTTGCGCTGAAGGACCGCATGTTGGCGACGACGACCCTGGACGCCACGTTGGAGGTGCCCGCGCTCGAGGCGATTCTGGAGCAGCCGCTCAGCGCGAAGGCCTCCACGCTCACCTCACCCAACGTGACCCTCCGCAAAGTGTGCGGCGTCATCGCCTCCAGCCCCCAGTTCCTGCTGAACGGCGTCGCGCCGGCGGACGGGGAAACGGTGCCCGCGCTCACCCCCGCCGCGGCCAACTACCCATCCCTCTGCACGGCTCTCGCCGCCAATGCGTTCCCAGGCGTCGTGGTCACTTGTCACGGCTTGGATCCGCTCACCGTTGCTTCCCGCTGAAACCCACTTACCCCACCGACTCGAGCGCAAAAATATGAAACACCTCGTCCCGTTCCACGTGCGCCCTCCAGGCGTCCGAGGACTCCTTACCAGCCTTGGGCTCGCGATCGGCCTGCTCGCGCCGAGCTCCGCATGGGCGGCCTCGTACTTTTCGGACGCCACGTCGTCCAACTTCCCCGCGCCGGCCTGCATCGTCGAAAACACGGAAGCCGACCCGGATTATGCCGCCAAGCGACTGGGCTGCTACACGAACTTCCTCGTCATCTCCGACGTGGACGGCGACGAGGATCTCGATATCCTGATGGCGAATGGCGGCGGCTACTACGTGAGGGACGTCGCGGAGGAGAGCTCGCTGTACTTGAACGACGGAGAGGGCGCGTTCAGCAACGCCACCACCGCCGTGCTCGGCGGTGTCAGCTCTCGCCTTCGCCAGGTGGCGATTGCCGACATCGATGGCGACGGTGACAAGGACTTGTATCTCCCCGGTGGCTACGGAGCGGATACGGACCACTTGTTCGTGCAGACGGCGGCAGGCGTCTTCGAGGACCAAGCGGACCTACTGCTCCCCCCCTTCACGTGGTCGAATGCGGGTGCGGCCCACTTCGGCGACTTGGATGGCGACGGGGACGTGGACTTGGTCGTGGCGGACTGGGGCGCAGCACCTCGCAACTCCCCGGGCGACACGCTGGTGTACCTGAACGACGGCAAGGGCACCTTTTCCAGTCTGGACGACGACTACCTCCCCCCGCCCATCGCCCCGATGGTGGGCCGTACGCCCATCGATTTGGACCTCGCAGACGTGGACGGCGACTTCGACCTGGACATCCTCGTCAACCACCGCAATGGCCTGAGCCGCATCTTCTTGAACGACGGCAAGGCCAAGTTCACGGACGCCACCGAGGGCAATTACCCCGAGAAGAAAGGCCCTTACACCTACAACGTGGAGGCGTGTGACTACGATGAAGACGGAGACTTGGACCTGCTCCTCGACAACGCTGGCGGCAACGACGACGTCTCTGGTCTGAACATCACGCAGGTGCTGAACAACGACGGCAGCGGCCACTTCACGGACGTGACCGGCGACACCATCACGGGCGAGCCATTCGCAGACGACAACGCGGTGAAATGCGCGGACATCAACGGCGACGGCCACTATGACTTCATCGTCGCTTCGCTGACCAACCCGGGCGAAAAGGTGCTGCTGAACGACGGCTCCGCCCAGTTTACCTACGTCGACGAGGCCTTCCCGACCGTGGTCGTGGACGACGGCCCCGCCGGCGCTGAAGGCGACTTTCCCGGCGATCCGACCCTCGGTATCGACGTGGCCGACCTGAACGGCGATGGCATCCTGGACGTGGTGACCGGCCAAGGTGAGGCTGGTTTCTTTGGCGTCCTCCGGAGCCACATCGACCGCATCTACCTGGGTAGCGGCGCGTCCGTAGCCGACACGACCCCTCCGAAGTTCCGAGCCATCGAGACGCCGACGCCGGTCGCGGGTGAGCCGACGGTCGTGCGCGTCGCGGTGTTGGACTCGTACACGAGCGATACTGGCGAGCACGTCAAGGGCGTCACGCTGTCTTACACCGTCAACGGTGGGGCCGAAGAGACCGTCCCCGCCACGTTCATCGGCGGCGACTTGTTCCGGGCCGTCATCCCCGCGCAGGCGGCGGGCGCGGAAATCTCGTTCAGCGTGAGCGCGACCGACCGCGTGGACGAGCCTGCCAACTCGGACGCCATCGTCGTCACCATTGCCGCACCACCGGCCGGCGATGGCGGCGCGGCCGGCGCGGAGAGCGGCGCGGGCGGCATCGCAGACACGGCCGGCGCGCCGTCCAGCGGTGGCGGCGGCACGGGCGGCTCCGGTGGCAAGGGTGGTAGCAGTGGCTCCACCGCCGTTGGCGGCGAAGGTGGCGGCGGCGAAGAAACGCCGGCTCCCGGCAAAGGCGACGACGACGGCTGCGACTGCGGCATCCCCGGGTCCGCTCCGAGCTCGCCGGGCGCGCTCGCCGCGCTCTTGATGGCGGCTGGCTTCGTGGCGCGGCGCCGTCGCTCGGCGCGAGTCTGAACGGCAGCGCGCGGCAAGCAGCGCGCGGCATGCCTGGCAAGGGCGCTCGTCTTGGACGGGCGCCCTGTTTGCTTTTGTCGTCCTGCTTCGGTCCGTGACGCGATGGGCCCCATCAGGTTGGCCGGAAACACAGCCGAAAGCGTCTCGGGTTTACGGTGACCAGGCGCGCTTCGACGTCATCACCCTCGAGGGTAAGCGTCTCGACGCCGCAGGTCCGACTCATGAAGAAAGCCCGACGCCTCCTTGCCCCCACCTCTCGGCTTGCACTCGCCCTCGCCGCGCTGAGCGCCAGCTTGTCACTGCGCTGCGGCTCGGACGAGACGACCCCCGAGCCGCCGACGGAAGGCGTCGCCGGAGCCGCCGGACAGCCCAGCGGGGGCGAAGCGGGCGGCGCGCCTTCGAGCGGAGTTTGCGAGCCAGGGGCGACCCGCGAGTGCGTGGGCCGGGCCGCGTGTCTGGGCGGCCAAGCGTGCTCGAAAGACGGCTCGGCTTGGGGCGTCTGCGACTGTGGGCTCGAGCCTAGCTCCGCGGGCGCAGGGTCTGGAGGAGCGGATGGAGGCGCGGAGGGCGGCGGAGGCGCGGGCGGCGCGGTGAGCCCGGTGTCGTGCAAGCCCGCGCCGCAAAGTGGCTGCGCCGAGGGCGAGAAGTGCAGCATCGTCGTGGTCAGCGCCACGCAAACCGTAGCGTTCGATTGCGTGGCAGACGGCACCAAGGCGGAAGGCGCCGAGTGCGCGCTGCGCGAGGATGGCACGGACAACTGCGCCAAAGGCCTGTTTTGCAACGGAGTCGGTACGGTGCCGCGCTGCCAGCCGTACTGCGACGTCACCGACGCGGAGGGCTGCGACACCCTGTGCACGGAGCTCGACGTGGGCCACGGAGGCGTCTCCGCCCCGTCTGGCTACGGCGTCTGTCAGCCACCGTGCGACCTACTGGCGCAGGATTGCGACGAAGGCGACGCGTGCGTGTTCCTGGAGACGCCGTTCCCGGTTTGCGCCCAGGCAGGAGCGGTGGAGCCGGGCGCTGCGTGCGCCTTCTACGATGATTGCGAGCTCGGCTCCGCGTGCGTCCTCGTCAACGCCGAGAAGACCGCCACCATGTGCACGCCTTTCTGCGCTGCCACCGAGGCTGGCAGCTGCGCGGCGCAAGGCGACACCTGCCTCGCGTTCCCGATGATTTACGATCCGGTTCCCGACGAGCTGTTCACGACCGGGCTCTGCTACCCCTGCGAGCTACTCGGCATCCCGGATTGCCAGTTGCTGGCGGCCGGCGGCTGCGCGGAAGAAGCCGACTGCGACCCTCTGCTGGACAGCATGGGCTTCGATTTTACCTGCGACGCCCGCTCCGGGCAGTGCGTGATGGCCGCGCCCTGAGCGACCGGATGGCGCCGGCTCGTCGTCTCCTGAACGATGACGCCGTTTCAGCGGCGACGGAGCGGGTTGTGTCGGAGCGATGGCATGGATTGCCCTTTCCGAATTGGAGCCGGTTTGTCGTCTCCAGCCGACGTACGGTTCGGTACATCGAAAGTCCAATGATCTCGCGGTGCCGACGCGTCGACGACAGGATGTACCGAACCTTACTGTTCCGCGCGACGTACCGACCGGTACATCGACCCTTTCGACAAACGATCTCGCGAAATCATTCATCCATTTTAGTACCGAACCATACGTCGCCACGGGGAGGGAGAGCCGTCTCCTGTCTCGAGCCCTCAGGCTCCACCACTGCCCAGAGCCGGGTGACGCCGCTTGGCAATCTCCGGACCTGGTGACCAGGACGACCACTTCTCGCTGCGCGTCAGTGACGGTCCGGCGCGCACCCTCGGCACGGCGAGGTCTGCGGCGCCTGGGAGGCTCGTGCCTGGAACCTCGTGCCTGGGAGGCTCGTGTCCACGCTAGCGACGATCCGCACTAGCGGCGAAAGCGGCGAGAGCGGCGCCGGACGAGGGCGAACCAACCCAGGAGCACGGCCGCGAGCGAGCCGCCGTGCGACGAGGCCGCAGACACCGAGCAGCCTCCGCCATCCTCCTCGCCGGCGCCGGGCGCGGCGCAAAGTGAAGCGCCTCCTGCGTCTTCGCAGACCTGCCCCGAGCTGCAGTCAGCAGTGCTGGCGCAGGTCGCGCGGCACACCCCGGTGCCGCTGCCAAAGCAAACGAGGCCGTCCTGACACTCACCGGAGCTCCGGCACGTGGCTCCTTCACCGACGCGCGGCGCTTCTTCGGGCGCGCCGCCAGCGCCGCCCTGGGACGGCGGATCGCTTTCGCGCGTCGTCACCCAGAACGGTGCGTCGTAGCCGCCGATTCGGGCCGCGTCCGTCGCGGTCTGGACGATGAAGTCTTGCCAAGCGGTGACGGTGCCGTAGACGGGCGTGCTGCAGTCCGGCCCTCCCCGGGACACGACCCCGACGACTTTGCCCTCCGCGTCCAGAGCGGGGCCGCCCGAGTCCCCGGAGCAGATGCCGGTCTCGCCGCGGAATTCGGTGCTCTCCACTCCCTCCCCGCAGCTACCGGGTTGGCAAGCGATACTGAGACCGGAAAGCTGCATGCGCCTGCCGCTCGCGTTGCCGTCTGCATTCACTCCGTAACCGACAGCGGTGTACTGCTCGCCCGGGGTCACGTCGCGATCGATGCGCGGCACTGCGGGCGTAGAGACGCTAGTCGGCACGTTTTCGCTCAAGATGACGAGCGCGATGTCATAGCCGCAGGTATCCCCGCCTTCGCCCGGCACCCGCACCTCCGTCGCGCCGAAGACGATGCTGCCCTTGTTGGGCTGCGGATCGTTGGTGGCCTTGAACTGGGCTGCGGGGAAGGGCTCGCCGAGCACCGAGTCCCCGCAGAGCACGTGATCGTCCCCCGTGCCTGGCGACACACAGTGCCGCGCCGTCAGCAGAAGATTGGGGGCGATCAAAGTCGCCGTGCATAGACCGCCGTGCGACGCCAGCAAGAAAACGTTGTGATGCGAGAGGTCCAAGGTGCCGCCCGCGATCGGGTGCTGCGCGCGGACCCGAGTTTCTGCCGGCTCGGATCCGCAAGCCGCTAGCGAAAGCGCAGCCGCTAGCAACACGGCCGCGCCGGCGAGGGCTTGGGAACGCAGGCGCGGACGGAAGAAGTGAGGCTGCATCGCGCGGGGCTCGCACCGTGACTTTACGCGGCTGGCCCGCGTTGTGCTACTCGAGACCCGCCCCATTGAGAACCATCCGAATTTCCCAAAAGATTCCGGCGTCCGTCGACGCGCTGTGGGTCGCTTGCGCCACGCCTTCCGGTATCGCGGGCTGGCAGGCAGACAAGGTGACCGGCTCCATCCAACAGGGTGAGAGCGTCGGGCTCGGCTGGCCGGACCTGGGCGTCTCGATTCGGCTGGACGTGGTCGAGCTGCTGGAGGGCAAGAGCGTCGTGTTCGGGCACGGGGACTCGCGCGTGCGCTTCGACGTGAAGGACGGCGAGGTGGAGCTCTCGCACTCCGCGCCGTTCGACGAGGACGAAGAGCTCGGCACGGAGTCTTCGTGGCGGTTGGCGCTCGGCACGCTCGCTCACTACCTCGACCGTTACGCGGGCCAGGTGAGGGACACCGTGTGGCTCGTCAAGCCAGCGGGCACGACCGCGGAGGCCGCCCACGCCTTCTTCACGTTGCCGGACGCGCTCGGCGCCTGGCTGGGCCGCGCGTCGGGGCCCATTGGGCAGGTCGGCTCGCGCTATCGCATCGCGCTGAGCGGCGGCGGCAGCATGAGCGGCGTGGTGCTCGCGCACACGGAGGGGCGCGACTTGGCGCTGCGCTGGGACGAAGCCAACTACTCCGTGATCACGTTTCGCACCTTGCCGTCCCCGAACGGAGAGCACGAACGGCTCCTCGTCATCTCGTGGTCTCGATGGCAGGAGCTGGAGAACGCGGAGCGAATCGCGGGCGAGCTCGACGGCGCGCTCTCTCGATTGACTCAGCTGCTGAGCGCGACCGGGTCCGCCTGAGGCGCGCTCAGTCCGCGTCGCGGCAGCAGCGCGCGCCGGTGCTGTAGTCGTAGTAGATTGGCGCGTGGTTCGTGACCTTCGCCTCGCAGCCGTTGGTCGTGCTGCGCGCGTAGAAGCCGCCGAGGAACATGCCCTCCTCGACCCATTCGTCTACGTTGCCGACCATGTCGTAAAGGCGTTCGTCGTCCCAGCGAGACGCGCAGGCCGTCGTCTCGCCGGTCGTTCGTAGCAGCGGCGACTCGCCTTCGTAGACGAGGTTCAGCCGTGGGTCTCGGTGACCGAGCGAAGCGGAGCCGTGCAGGACCGCCGCCGGATGGATGAAGCGGTACACGTTGCAGACCCCTTGCTTGTACGCGCCGCCGTAGGGGAACTTGAGCCCGGCTTTGCCTTTGCAAGCGGTGACCCACTCGTCTTGCGAGCACAGGCGCTTGCCCGCGTTGTCGCAGGCGCGCCGCGCCAGCACTTGCGAAAGGTAGGTCTGCGGAATCTGCCCGGGGCGGGAGATCGCTTTGGGCTCGAAGCGAGCGGTGCGCTGCAAAGGGCTCAGCGGCGGGAGCGGCATCGCGCGCGCGGCGGGCTCGCCCATTTGGGTGCGCTCCACGAGCCAGCCTCGCCACACCTCGCTGACCAGCGTGGGAGCCGGGGGGTAGTAGGGCGAAAGCGCCTCACCCGTCGTCTTGTCCACGGTGCTCATTTCCCAGCGGTCCACGCAGAAGCGTCCGACGCGCGCCATCTCGCTCGGGCAGCCGCGCGCGCGCGACGTCTCCGCCTCCGCGGATTTTGGCCCCACTCCCAGCGAGCAGAGCGCTCCCAGGCCGAGGCCGAAGAACACGAGCGCCGCCTGCTTCACGCGGCTGACCATTGCACGCTTTCGTCAGGCAGCCTAAATCGGTGCACCATGGCGCTTGCCCCTACCGCCTTCGGTCGCCAGCTCGCCGAGCGTGTCGCCCGGGTGAGCGACGTCTCGGAGCCGCGAATCCTCGCGGCTTTCGAGCGAGTGCCGCGTGACGCGTTCTTGCCGCCGGAGCTCGCTCACCGCGCGCTGGAGGATCAAGCGCTGCCCATCGGTCTCGGGCAAACTCTCAGCCAACCGTCCATGGTTGCGCTCATGCTCTCCGCGCTGGACTGCGCGCCGCGTCACCGCGTGCTGGAGGTCGGGTGCGGCTCCGGCTACGTCTTGGCTCTGCTTTCGCAGATCGCGGCCGAGGTGTTCGGCGTCGAGCGGCACCCGGAGCTCGCTCAGCGCGCGCGCGACACGCTGACTCGATTGGGGGTGACGGACGTGGTGGTTCAAGAGGGGGACGGCACGCTCGGCATGCCCGAGCACGCACCGTATGACCGCATCCTCGTGTCCGCCGGCGCCCCGGCGATTCCGGACGCGCTGCTCGCCGCGCTTTCGGAAGGAGGGCGCCTGGTGATGCCAGTCGGCGGCCCGGAGTCGCAGATCTTGGTTACCTGCGAGCGAGACGACAAAGGCACGCTCCACTACCGCGCCGGCGCGACGTGCGTGTTCGTGCCTTTGGTGAACGACTCCACGCCGCCGCCGCGGGAAGCCTGACCGCTAACTCCTGGCGCTGGCCTCAGGCCGAGCCGACGGTTCGCGTCGTGAAGGCGATGGGCGTCGTGCCCACGCGACCATACGCCGCGGTCCACGCTCGATCGGACGCGGTGTCGAACACGAGGTCCGGCACGACATCTATCGGCAGCCAGGAGCCGCTGCGAATTTCGTTCTCGAGCTGGCCCGGAGCCCAGCCGGCGTAGCCGACGAGCGCGATCAAGCTGCGCGGCACCGTCCCCGCCGCGATCGTCTCCAGCACTTTGCGCGACGCAGTTGCGGTGATGCCGCTCCCCACGTCGAACTGACCTTCGTGGTCCGTAAAGCGCTCCTCGCTGCGGTAAACCAGCCAGACCTGCTCGGGGGAAACCGGCCCGCCGAGCCTGACCGAGCGGCTTACCTCCGGCGGCGTCTCCGAGACCTGGGAGCGGACCAAAAGCTCCGGCAAGGTCATCAGCTCGCGGCCGTTGATGATCCAACCGAAGGCGCCCTCCGGCCCGTGCGCCGCGAGCAGCACCACCGATCGGTCGAAGTTCGGATCGCCGGGAGGCGGCGAAGCGACGAGGAGCCCCGGAGCGAGCACCGACATGACAAGCAAGCTAGCCCGCCTCCCGCGCTCCGTCGAGCGCCGCGAATGCCCGGTATTTCCCTGCCCAACGGGCGAGCAGGGAGTGCGTGCGGCTCGGGTGCACCGCCCCCGCCCGCTGGCCGCGCGCTCCGCTTGCGTCAGCACCTTCCGGGCCGGCTGAGGATGTTGATAGAGTGAGGGTTCCTGATGGAGGTCACCTTCTACGGCGTTCGCGGGTCGGTCCCGGCACCTGGCCCGCACACGGTGCGCTACGGCGGCAACACCTCGTGCGTGGAGGTGCGGCTCTCGGACGACTCCACGGTCGTGCTGGACGCGGGCACGGGCATGCGCGCGCTGGGGAGCGCCCTCCTCAAGCGCGGCCGCTCCACCCCCGTTCACCTGCTGCTGTCGCACACGCACTGGGACCACGTGCTCGGGCTGCCGTTCTTCGCGCCCTTGTACCGGAGCGACACGCACATCTTCGTGTACCCGTTGGCGAACGACGCGCAGGAGCTATTTCAGCGCAACATCTTCAACGACATTCATTTCCCCGTCAGCGTGGACGACATCCCCGCGCGGCTAGAGCTCGCGCGGCCCGAAAAAGCGGAGTGGCGCATCGGCTCGGCCACCGTCCGCCGCATCGCGCTCAACCATCCGGGCGGCGCGCAAGGCTTCCGCATCGACGACGACGATGGCACGTCCGTCACCTACCTCACGGACAACGAGCTGAGCGCCGACAACGCCAAGACCAGCATCGAGCAGCTCGCGCGCTTCTCGGACGGCGTGGACCTATTGATTCACGACTCCCAGTACCTGGCCGAGGACATGCCGGCCAAGCTCGGCTGGGGTCACTCGGTCGTGACGGAGGTGCTGCGCCTGGGCATCCTGGCGGAGCCGAAGCAGCTGGCCCTCTTTCACCACGACCCGGAGCGCAGCGACAGCGCGCTGGACCTCATCGGCCAGACCAGCCAGAGCTTCTTTCAGTCCGAAGGCAAAGCGACCCAGGTCCTGGTCGCGAGCGAAGGCCTCGCGGTTCACCTGAAAAAGTGAGCTTTCTGCGTCCTCGGCACGCGGCCCGCCGGTAGTCGTTGACGAGCGGCTTTCCGCGAGTAGGATTCGCCTCCCTTCAGTCGGACCCGAAAGGCCCCGCCCCAAAAGTCCCCGTCTCGCGCTCTTAAAGTTACGCTTCGGTGAGGTAGCCAAGCGGTTAGGCAACGGTTTGCAAAACCGTTATACGCCGGTTCGAATCCGGTCCTCACCTCCGACGAACGCCGGGACTTCTGCCCCGGCGTTTTGCATTTGAGCGGCTTCCGCTCAGGGCGACACGTTGACGCAGATCGGCGCGAGCGCCACAACGATGCTCGATGCGCAGAACGCGTCGCTGCAGTCCTCTCCGACGGCTGCGGGTCGCGTGCAAACGTCTGAGCCGTCTGGCCCTTCACCAGCCCGATGAAGCGCCCTCGCTGGCTGGGCGCGCACGCTGGCTCGCTGCGTAAGCCGCCAGCCGCATGGCGTGTACGAAACCGGTCGGGCGGAGTCCTGCGGCGTCGTTGAAAGGTGAGAAGCGGAGCGCGCCCTGGTCCACGTCCACCGGCGCGAGCAGCGTGATCTCGGCGAGCGGCTGCCAACGACGCCGCAGCGCCGAGACGTCCAGGTGACGCAGCTCTAGCCGAAAGACGGCGCGCCCCGCGCGCATCGCGTTTTCGAAATGCTGCCGACGCGTCGACTCCGTCCCGTTGCTGAGCCGCGGTGAGCGGAGCCGGAGCTTGGCGGGACCGACGCCGGGCACGTGGAAGGGTGAGACTGCGTGGTAGTGGTTCCAAAGGAAGCTGCGGTAATTCGTGGCCAACGGAGCGAGCAGCATCGTCCACGGGAAGCGAATGGTGGCCAGCAGCAGATCTTGGGTGCCTGCTTCGCCGTCCCAGCCGAAGCGAAGCGCGGCGCCGAGCACGTCGGGCCATTCGCGGCCGCGCCAGAGCGCGCTCGAGAAGCGCGCCAGGGTTGGCCCCGCCAGGCGCTCGGCGACGCGGCGCAATTCAGGGTCCGCCGCGCATGGCTCGGTGCTCGCGCGCACCACCACACCCTCCGGGTGGAACATGCGCGCGTGGCGGGCGCGGCTGACGGCAGCGGTGAGCGGCGCGAGACCTGCGCCCACCCAGAGCCCGCATCGTTCGGCTAGCGCCGGCTGTTCGATGGTCACCCGACGCGCTTCGCAAGATCCGTGCGCGGCACGCGCCATGCAGCGCTCTCGCCCATGGCCAAAGAGAATCGCGACCAGGAAGAGCAGAAGCAAGTGCCGACGGAAAAGAAGCTGGAGCAGCTGTACGAGCTGATCGACGGGATCGAGACGGCGATGCTGACGACCCGGACGCGGGATGGCGCGCTGGTGTCACGCCCCATGCAGACCCAGGCGAGGCGCCCTGGCACGGACCTCTGGTTCATGACCAGCGTGGACAGCGGCAAGGTAGACGAGCTGATCGCCGACCCTCAGGTGAACCTCGGCTTTTACAAGGATGGCACCCGGGAGTACGTGTCCGTGAGCGGCACCGCGCATGTGACCCAAGACAAGGCGATGATTCACGAGCTGTACAAGCCCGATTGGAAGGCGTGGCTAGGAGACGAAGGCGGCGAGCGTGACGGCGGCCCGGACGATCCGCGGATCGCCCTGATCGAGGTGCGCGCCGACACCGCGTACTACCTCAAGTCCACCTCACCCAAGCTCGTAACGCTGTTCAAGGTGGCGGCCGCCATTCTCACCGGCAACCCGCCCAAGGCGGGCGACATGGGCGAGCTCGACCGGTCCGCGCTCGCGGCCGGCGCTGGCCGCGGTTAGCAGGACGACAGTGCCCCCGAGCGACGAAGTTGTGCTCGGGGGTGGCTGCCACTGGCGGCGGCTGGGCCTTACATAGTCGAAGACTCATGAAGCTCGTCCTTTCAGCGTTGGATTTGGTACCGGTTTCGAGCGGCTCGAACAGCGGGCAAGCGGTGCGCGACAGCCTTGCCCTGGCGGAGGAGCTGGACCGGCTCGGCTACCAGCGGGTCTGGTACGCGGAGCATCACAACATGCCCGCCATCGCTAGCACGACCCCGGCCACCCTCATTGCGTTGGCCGCGGAGCGCACCCAGCGCATCCGTGTCGGCTCCGGCGGGGTGATGCTGCCGAACCACTCGGCGCTGCAGGTGGCGGAGTCCTTCAAGCTGCTGGAGTCCGTGTATCCCGGGCGCATCGATTTGGGCCTGGGTCGAGCTCCGGGCACGGATCAAATGACGGCGCTAGCGCTGCGGCGCTCACGCGAGGCACTCCTCGCCAATGACTTCCCCGAGCAGCTCGCGGAGCTCATGGACTTCGGTGCCGGTCTGCAGCGCTCGCACCCGTTCGTTGGGGTGACCGCACACCCGGAGGACAGCCCGCTGCCGCCGATCTACCTGTTGGGCTCGAGCGACTTCAGCTCCGCCTTGGCGGCGAAGCTGGGTCTCGCGTTCGGCTTCGCGGCGCACTTCAGCCCGGATCGCCCGGACCGCCCGATGCTGGCTTACCGGCACGAATTTCAGCCCTCGGAGTACCTGGAGGCGCCGCACGCCATCCTCACGCTATCGGTGATTTGCGCGGAGACGAACGATGAAGCGGAGCGGCTCTCCAGCAGCATGCAGCTGTCGTGGGTGCGGCTGCGCTCGGGGCGCCCCAGCAAAATCCCGTCGCCGGCAGAGGCACTTTCCTACCCTTACAACGCGCAAGAGGCGGCGGCCGCGCAGGGCTATCGACAAATGCAAATCGTCGGCACTCCGGAGGTGGTGCGCGAGCGCATCGAGACGCTCGCACGACGCACCCAAGCGGACGAGGTCATGGTCACCACCGTCACTCATGACCCCGCCGCGCGCCTCCGCTCTTACCAGCTGCTGGCGCGCGCCTTCGCCGACTGAGCCGCTGAAGCCAGGTGCGGCGCGAACACCAAGAGCCCGACCACGACCGCCCCGAGCGCGCAGATGAGCACGGCCGCCGCGGCCACGTCTTTGGCGCGGCCGATGAGTGGGTGAAACTGCGGGGAGGCTGCGTCGCACAAAAGCTCGAGCGCAGTGTTGAGCGCCTCCGCCGCCCACACCGACACGATGGCGAATACCAGAGCTAGCCACTCGAAGCGCGAGACCCTCACCCAAACGCCGGCGCCGACGACCAGGAGGGTAGCCGCGACGTGAATCCACGCGTTGTGCTGGGACGCCACCACGGTGCGTACACCGCGCAGCGCGTAGCCGACGCTGCGGCAGCGCGCGGCGAGCGTGAACGGGGCCGTGGAGCTGGAAACCTGCTCGAAAATGGCCAGGCGGTGAGTCGTGCTCATGCTGCGAGCTTGCCACCAGGCTCCGGCTGCTCCCGTGGAGGTTTCATGGAGAAAGCAGCTAGAGTGCGCACGGTCGAATAAGTCATCGACGACGTGCACGGCCTCGGCTAACCCCGGAGCATGCTCGCCGCGCGCGTTTCGCTGCTCCTAGGTTTCGCCTCCGTCGGCTGCATGGGAGCGAAGCCGGCGCTCGCTCCGCAGGCCGCCAAGGTGACACTCAGCGAGAAGGTCGCGCCTCCCGGCTACGTGCAGGTACGCGCCCTCTCCGTACAGAGCGGCAAGGGTTGCGGGCTCTTGGCGGATCGCGGCAGCCGCGAGGACGCCGACCAGAAGCTGCGCATCGCGGCCGAGAAGCTGGGTGCCACTTACGTTCGTGTCACGGGGCGCCGCGAGCCGACGGCGAATCACCTGTGCATGGAGCACGAATACCAGGTGAGCGGCGTCGCGTACCGAGCTCCCGCGCCCCCCGCGCCGAGCGCAGCCGCCCCCGCCCCCGCAGCCGCACCTGCACCGCCGGCTACCCTCGTGACGCTCCCCCACGCGCTGCTGAATTTCGAAGACGACGCGACGCTCGGCAAGCCAGCGCGCTCCACGGAGCGCTCCAGCGTTGCGCTCTCGCTCGCGCCGGGCGAAAGCTCCGGGACTGCGCTGTCCGTCACCTACCAGTGCCGCGGTGGCGAGCCGCAAGCGCTGCTGGACGTGTGGTTCGAGCTCGGGCGCATCGACTTTCGTTCGGCAAAAGTGCTCACGTTGCGGGTCAAGCCGGACTCGGCGCTCGCGCTCAGCGTCTCCCTTCTGGATGGCAACCGGACGGGCTGGACGCAGCAACCGGCGCCGCTCGCACCGGGCGTCTGGCAAACCGTGACGCTAGAGCTCTACAAGTTTTGGCACGACCCTCGAGCGCCTTCTGGAGAAAAACCAGGTGCACCGGTCGAGCTCGCGGCCGTGAGCGCTCTCGGGATTGCGCCGAAGGACTGCGCGAGCGGGCACTTCTTGGTCGACGACGTGCGGCTCGAGTAACGGCGCCCGGCGGATCCCCATCGCCGTGAATCGCAGCGTGCAGGCTCAGCGTGCATGTCGACTCCCGAGCAGCGACGGGTGCTCCGCCTTCGGACTTGGTCGGGGGGCGTCGCGCCTTCGTTCGACGAGCTGGCGGACGTGGACTTCGAGCAGTGGCAGCTCGTGGCGCTAAGTTGAACGGCTCATCTGAAGCCAGACGAGATCGTGTTTCTTGGGGCGGCCGCAGGACGTCGCGGACGTGGCGCAGCTCGAGCGGGCGCTGGCCCGGCGCGGCGCCTAGGCCGCAGCGCGTGCGGCGGCGGCCGATGACTTCCCCTCCCATTCGGGCGTCCGCCCGAATTTGGGAGGGGCGGGCGCGCGCAGCCCGACTGGGCGAGCACGTCCGGGGGTGGGCAGCCCCTTCCGCGACTCACGCCGACAAAACGAAAACGGCGGCTTCGTGAGAAGCCGCCGTCTTGGTGGAGCTGAGGGGGATCGAACCCCTGACCTCTGCATTGCGAACGCAGCGCTCTCCCAGCTGAGCTACAGCCCCGGGGGAGAAAGGAGGCCGGGACCTTATCCGCGGCTGAGAAATGATCAAGAGGAAACGTCCGCAGCGTGGTGAAAATCGCCCGCTTGGGCGCCGCGTCGCCGCTCGCCTGCCGGTACGTCCACGCGTCCGAAAATGCTGCGCGCCGCGTATTGACCCCCCGATCGACATGATTATGTTGCCGGCCGTCGCTGGGAACGCTTGGGAAAGAACCGAAGCTAGTCCCCGCAAAAGATTCGCGGTTTCCGTGGCGCGCTCCTGAGGGCGCGGCCGGGCCAGAGCCGGTTGACCGGCAGGAGTTGAGGAGCACGCTATGGGCAAGATTATCGGTATCGACCTCGGGACGACGAACAGCGTCGTCTCGGTGATGGAAGGCAAGGAAGCCAAGGTCATCGTCAACGAAGAGGGCGCGCGCACCACGCCGTCCGTCGTGGCTTGGGATGACAAGGGTGAAGTGCTGGTCGGTCAGATTGCCAAGCGCCAGGCGGTGACGAATCCGGAGAACACCATCTACTCCGCCAAGCGCTTCATCGGCCGACGGTTCGAGGAGGGCTCGAGCGAGGCCTCCCGGGTCCCGTACAAGGTCGTGAAGGGCCCGAATGGGGACGCTTGGATCGAGTCACGCGGCAAGCCCATGGCGCCGCCCGAGGTCGCGGCCAAGGTCCTGCAGAAGCTGAAGAAGGCCGCTGAGGACTACCTGGGCGAAAAGGTGACGGAGGCAGTCATCACCGTCCCCGCGTACTTCAACGACGCGCAGCGCCAAGCGACGAAGGACGCCGGCAAGATCGCGGGCCTGGAAGTGAAGCGCATCATCAACGAGCCGACCGCGGCCGCGCTCGCCTACGGCCTGGACAAGAAGAACAACGAAGTCATCGCGGTGTACGACTTCGGCGGCGGTACGTTCGACATCTCGATCCTCGAGGTCGGTGACAACGTCGTGCAGGTGATCTCCACCAACGGCGACACGCACCTCGGCGGCGACGACGTGGACCACATGGTGATGGACTGGCTGGTCGCGGAGTTCAAGAAGGACTCCGGGCTGGACGTGTCCAAGGACAAGATGGTCATTCAGCGCCTGAAGGACGCGGCCGAGCAGGCCAAGATCGAGCTATCCAACAAGCAGGAGACGACCATCAACCTGCCGTACCTAACGGCGGACGCTTCCGGACCGAAGCACCTGCAGAAGCAGCTCACCCGCGCCAAGTTGGAGCAGATGATCCGGCCGCTCGTGGAGCGCTCGATGGAGCCCGTGAAGCGCGCGCTGGACGACGCGAAGAAGAAGCCGAGCGACATCCACGAGGTGGTGCTCGTCGGCGGCTCGACGCGCATCCCGCTCGTGCAAGAAACGGTCACGAAGTTCTTCGGCAAGGAGCCGCACAAGGGCGTCAACCCGGACGAGGTCGTCGCGATCGGCGCCGCGGTTCAGGGCGGCGTGCTCAGCGGTGACGTGCAGGACGTCGTGCTCTTGGACGTGACGCCGCTTTCCCTCGGCGTAGAGACGCTGGGCGGCGTGATGACGGTGATGATCCCCCGCAACACCACGATCCCGACGCAGAAGAAGGAGATTTACTCCACCGCCAGCGACAACCAGACCAGCGTGGAAATCCACGTCCTACAGGGCGAGCGCGCCGAGGCGCGTTACAACCGCACGCTGGGTAAGTTCCACCTGGAGGGTCTGCCGGCGGCTCCGCGCGGCATGCCGAAGATCGAGGTGACGTTCGACATCGACGCGAACGGCATCCTCTCCGTTGGCGCCAAGGACCTCGCCACCGGCAAGGACCAGCGCATCACCATCACCGCGTCCTCTGGTATCAACAAGGACGACATCGACCGCATGGTGAAGGAGGCGGCCGCGCACGAAGAGGAAGACAAGCGCCGCCGTGAAGAGATCGAGCAACGGAACAAGCTCGACAACATGTGTTACACGCTCGAAAAGCAGATCAGCGAGAACAAGGACAAGCTGCAGGGCGTGGACGTCGCCGGCATCGAGAAGCTGATCAAGGAAGGGCGCGACGCGGTCGAGAAGCAAGACGCCGCCAAGGTGACGTCTTCGCTCGAGGCTCTGGAGAAGGAAGCCCACGCCATCGCTGCGAAGATGTACGAAGGCGTCGGCGGGGCTCCGGGCGGCGCGCCTGGTGCCGGTCCGGACGGCGCACCGGGCCCGGCCGGCGGCGACGAGGGCGGCAAGAAGAAGAAGAGCGGCGACGTGATCGACGCGGAGTTCGAAGAGAGCAACTAACGATCCGTAACGTTTCAGTCACGTGAACTAGACGCCCAGAAGCCTGACGGTTTCTGGGCGTCTTGCTTTGAGGCACTGGCGGGATGTGGCACCGGCTCTAGACTACGTGCTGTGACTGAAGGCGCGTCTCGCTGGCACGCGCGTAGCCGCTTCGGCGTGGAGGCGCTGCGCTTCGGCCGCTCGCTCATCGTGGGCAGCGGCGGCACGCTGCTGGATCTCTCCGCGGTCACGATCAGCATTCGTCTGCTCGGGCTGGAGCCTACTTGGGCGCGCGTCGTCGGCTTGGTCGTCGGCTGCGTGGCGATGTTCTACGGCAGTCGCTCCTTCGCATTCCGGGCGCAGTCGGACAGCGCGGTCGGGCAAGCGAAGCGCTTCGTGATCTCCGAGGTCGTCGGCTTCCCGCTGAACCTGGTCGTGTTCAAGGGGCTCATCTCCGCGTTGCCGTGGGTCGCGCCGGAGCTGCTCAGCTTGCTCGCGAACTTCTTGCTGTTCGTGACGTACTATTACCCGGTACGTAACTTCATCGTCTTTCGGAGGCAGCAGCCGCCGCTCGTCGTGCAAGCGGTCCCGCCCGTCGCCAGTACGAGCGCGCGCGTCGTCACTTGAACTCCTTGGCGTACGCGCCTTCGTCGAAGCCGACGAGCACTTGCTCGCCGCTGAGCACGAAGGGTCGCTTGATGAGCTTGCCGTCGGCGGCCAGCGCGTCGAGCGCCTGCGCCTCCGTCACCTGACCGAGCTTCTCGCTCCATCCGCCCTCGCGGTAAGACTGGCCAGAAGTGTTGAACAGCTTCTTGAGCGGCACCCCGGATTTGAGAGCCCTTTGCAGCTCCGCCTTCTTGGGCGGAGTCGCGACGATATCGATCGAGTGGTAGCTCACCTTGCGACCGTCCAGCCACTTGAGCGCCTTCCGGCAGGTGGAGCATTTTGGATACTGGTAAACCTTGACCGGCATGGCGCGACGTTAGTGCGAGCCGCGAGGCGCCTGCAATCCGTGGTAGCGTCGCGGCGATGCGCTTTAGGTCCTTGGTGTGGGTGGCCGGTCTGCTGTTAGCGTGTGGTGCAAAGCAAGAGGCGAAGGCGCCGGTGACGACGCCGGTAGCCTCCACCCCCGTGGCCGAGGAGCCGCCGGACCTGTCCCCGGTGAAGCGCCCCGCGGAGGTGGTGCTTGTGGGCCGCATCGCGCGCCCGCGCTTGTTCGCGGAGACGCTCACGAAGTGGAGCAGCCTGCCCGTGCGCATCGAGGACCTCATTCCCAGCGACGCGCGGCCGCTCGCCAAAGCGGTGCTGTGGGAGGCGCCGGCCGAGCTGGTGGTCGCGCTGGACGCGTTCGGCGAAGGCAAGGTGCCGCCGCCGCTCGTGATCGGCTCGATCGGGCTCAAATCTTTGGACGAAGCGCTGAGCGCGGCGGACGCGCTGCAGATGCCGACTCGCAAGGTTGCCCCCGGCATCTACCGAGTCGGCGACTTCGCGGAGGCAAGCTGCGCCATCGCGGCCAGCGTGGGGGCGGCGCCGGCGCGGCTGGTCTGCGGCCGCGGCAACAAGGACGTGGACGTTCTGTTGCCTTACGCAACGCGCGGCCTCGCCAGCGAGCCCCAGTCCGGCGCGGACTTCGAGCTCACCCTCGACGCGAAGCCGATTCAAGATCACTACGGCCGAGACGTGGCCGCGCTGAGGCTGCTCGCCGGAGTGGCCGTCCGCAGCGTCGCGCTCGACTCGCCCAAGTTCGATCGCGCGCTCTCGGACGCCATCTACGGCGCGGTGGACGAGACCATCAACGTCTTCAACGATTTGGATCAAGTGCGAATCGAGGCCCGCATCGACGGCGCCCGCAACGTGCTGACCGCCGCCACCGAGCTGAAGTTGAAGGGCGAGACGTCGTGGGTCGCCGGTACGGTCGCGGCCTCGAAGCCCGGGCCGGTCCCGGCGACGCTCCCGCGGCTGCCTCCCGGCGCGACCCTCGCCTGCTACAACACCGCGCTGCCGGCCGAGCGCTACGCCGCGATGAGCCGCATCCTCGGGGATTTGGCGGAGGGCTACCTGGAGTACGAAAAGGTGCCGGATGCGACGCGAAAGCGCGTGCGTCGGTTCTCCGAAGGCTGGCTGAGCAAGCTGCCGGAGAGCTTCGGCTTCACCCTCAGCCCGACGCAGAAGGACGCCATCGGCGCGCGGCACGCGGATACGACGGTGGTGCGCATCAGCGAGCCTTCGCCGCGTATCATGGCGACCTACACGGACTTGTTCGGCTTGCTGAACGACGCGGGTCTGAGGCGTCTGATCAAGCAAAAGATGACGGTCAAGGTGGACGACAAGCTGTGGCCCAAGGTCGCGAAGAAGCCATTCAAGCTAGTGGGCTTCAAGGCGCCAGCCACGCTCTTCGAGTTGACGGCAGACCTTCAAGCGTGGGCCGCGCTGGACCCCTCGCTGGAGAAGCTGCTCAAGGAGCTCTTGCCGCCGCCCGGCTCGAAGGAGCTGAAGCGCCTGGTCGTGATCGTGCAGCCGGAGGGCGACTACACCTACGTGCTCACCGGTGACGATCCCGTGGAGATGAGCCGCGTGATGGCCGAGCACCGCAAGGCGGAGCCGGGCATGTTCTTCGCGAAGCCCGTCCACAACGACCGAGTGCTGCTGGCCGGCTTCATGACGCTGAACTACCTCGCGCGCGCCATCGAGCGGAGCGGTAAGACGAACGGCGTGAGCAAGGCGCTCGCCGCCGCCCCCAACCATGGTGAGAGTCCCATCACCTTCTCGACCACCACCGCTCCCGGAAGTGCGCGCGCAGATATAGAAGTGCCGTCCGCCGTCTTCACGGACGCCAGCGCCGCGGTCATGGCAGCCGGTCCGGCGCTGAAGGACGCGCTGAAAGACCACTGAGGCGCGCCCTTCGATAAGTCGAAGAGATCCGAAACTTTGGCCCCTTGCCTCGGCAAGGGTATGCACAGGTGGTCTGATGTATGTCTTGAGACGACATCTCGCCGCCCTGCTCGCTGCCGCCGCCCTGCTTGCTGCCGTGGCGCCCGCGCGCGCCGCCTGGGTCGAGACGCGACCGACGGCGCACGCGGCCGTCGTGGACGTGGAGCGCAACGGCACCGCGACCGTCACCCAAGAGCTAGGCATACGGCTCCGTGGCGGGCCGCTCGCGGAGCTCACGGTTGCGGGCGTGGACGGTGACGCGGAGCCTCTGCCGGACGCCACCGTGATTTGCACCGACGACGCGAAGTTCGGCACGGTGCCGCTGTCGGTGACTCGGGAGCCGGATGGCTCGCTCAAGCTGAACATCGAACGCGAGCGCGGCCTGCGGACGGGCTCGTACGTGTTCCGCTTCAGCTACCGCACCCACCTGCTGCAGCGCGAGCTGATCCGGCGCGTCGGCTCGCACGTCGAGCTTCGCTGGGTCGGCCCGCGCCTCGACGATGGCCTCGACTCGGCGCGCGTCACCTTTCGCATTCCCGAAGCCAGCGCCGCGCCCATGCTGCCGAGCCCCGGCGCGAGCGGCGGCGCCGTCAACGAGCTCGATGAGCTGGGCGGCGTTTTCGTCGGCAACTTGCGACGAGCTCCCGGCAAGGACGAGCTGGAGATCGTGCGCCCGCACGTGGCGCGTGGTGAGCCGGCGCTTTGGCGCGTGTGGGTCGCCGATTCGGCTTTCGAAGCGTTCTCGGCTGCGCCCGCGACCAAGACGCAGGCCTTGCTCACGACCCGCGAGCTCGGTGAAGCGCCGCGTGAGCGCCTCGCCTGGCTCAGCGGCGCGCTGCTCGGCGGCCTCGCCTTCGGAGCACTGCTGCTGGCAAAGTGGCGCGGCTTTTCCGCGGCCGCAGAGCTACGCGGCGCCGAACCGCGCGCGCTCGTCCCGCTCTCGCCAGGGGTGCGCGCAGCCCTGGGCGGAGTGCTGCTGGCCCTGGCCGTGATCGCCGGTGGTCCTTGGGACGAGCCCACCGGCGTCGGCGTGCTCTTGCTCGGGGCGATGGCGTGCGCGGTGCTCCACGCTCGCCCCGGCCGTCCCCAGCCCCGCGGTCCTGGTCAGTGGCTGCCGCTGTCCGAGTCGGACGCCTTCGCGCGGGCCCATGCCGCTCTTCCGGGCCGCTACTTGGACGGCACCACGCTTCGCGGGGCGGCGGTGCTGGGCGCGCTGCTCGCGGGCGCGGTGACCTTGCACTTCGTGGAGCGGCGTACGTCGCCGTACCGCGCGGTCGAGCTGCTCTTGCTCGCCAGCGTGCTCTTGCCCGTGTTCTTGACCGGCAGCGCTCGCGAGCTGCCGCTGCCGCCGGGCAGCGACGCGCAAGGCCTGCTGCGACGCGTGCTGCACGGGCTGCGGCGCCGCTCGCTGCGCGCGGTGCCGCTCGCGCGGCTGCCCCAGGGTGGGTCCACTGCAGACGAGCTACGGCTGCTCGTCCAGGCGCGCGGCGCGCTCTCCGGTTTGATGGCCGTCGAGATCGGCACGGATCACGCGCTGGGCGTGGGCGGTATCGTGGCGGAACCGTACGTTCTCCTGCGCGTCCGTGAAGGCTCCCCTTGCGCGGCGGCGTTGCCCGCGCAGCTCTCTTTTCAACGCGGCCGTAAGGTCGAGGAGCGCGTGGCGGTGCTGCGGCCCAAGCTGCCCACCGTCGCGGAGACAGTGTCGCTCGTGAGCGAGCTTTGCGACTTGCTCACTCAGCCGGCCGCGCCACCCACGAGCGCGCGCAGCTCCGCGGGCAAGGCGGCTTCGGCGCGGAAGCCGGCGCGACGCGCGTCGCCCGCCCACGCGATGTAACTGCCGTGGAGCGCGTGGCGCGCGAGTAGCTCCGGCGCGGGTGGCCCGCCGTAGAGCGCGTCACCGGCGATCGGAAAGCCGATGTGAGCCAGGTGGGCGCGGATCTGATGGCGGAACGCGCGCTCCACGCTGAGCTCGACCAAGGTGAAGCGCGCTCCTCGCTCCAGCGCGCGGTAACGAGTGACGCACGCCTTGGAGTAGCCTTCGGGGGGCTCGAGGAAGGCGCGCACCCGGCGCGGATCCGCGCTGTCCGGGCCGAGCACGGTTTCGATGATGCCCGCTTGCGGCACGCCGTTCAGGGTTACGGCGAGGTAGCGCTTCTCGAAGCCGTGAGATTCGAAGGCGGCGCGCGCCGCTCGAAACGCCTCCTCGCTCCTCGCCGCCAGCACGACGCCGGACGTCTCCGTGTCCAGCCGGTGCACGAGCCCGGGCTCGCGCGGTCGAAAGCCCACCCCGAGCAGCTCCGGGTAGCGCGCGAGGAGCGCCGCCGCGAGGGAGCGGTTCTGGGTACGCGCCAGCGGCGCGGTGGGAAGGCCCGCCGGTTTATCGGCGATCACGTAGTCTGCGGATTCGAACAGCACCTGAAGCGGAATCGAGGCGTCGGGCGCGATGGGAGCGCTCGGCGCGTCCACCGCGAGCTCCTGGCCACGCTGCACGCGCTCGCCCTTCTTCAGCCGCTTGCCGTCGGCCCGCACTCGCCCGTCTTCGAAGAGCTGCCGGACCTCCTGGCGCGAAAATCCAGGGAAGGTCTTGAGCACCGCGTCGTCGGCGCGGCGCTCGTGCAGCTCCGCGCTCACGCGCCCGCGGAGCTCTTCAGAACCGGCCAAAGACGCCCGCTTCCATGCGGGTGCCATGCGCTTCGGGCGTGGCAAACGCGTAGGGCAAGGCGGGCAGGCTCGCGCGGCTCGCTCCGCCGTCCGCCTTGCGCGTCGACCACCAGCCGATGCCGGCGCCGAGCACGGTGCCCGCGAAGATGCTGCCGAGCCAAGCGCGGGTGCGCGGCTTGCTCTCTTCTTCGTCCACGAGCAAGAGCGGGCTCCCCGCGGCCGCGCCGGTGAGCGCGCCGAGCGTCGCCCCGAGATCGACCAGCAGAACGCGCGAAGCTTTCAGGTCCAGCTGGGTCGCGATGACGCCAGCGCCGACGGTGCCGATCGCAGCGCCGTAGCCCATGCCGCCGATGGGCGTGTGGCTCGTCTTGCCATCGATGAACAGCTGCGTGAGGCCACCGAGCCCCATGCCGATCGCGCCGCCGCTGTGCGCCAGCGCGGCGTCCCCATCCGTCACGCTGGTGAGGCTCATGCTGGCCACGGCGAGGGCGACGCCGCCCGTCCCTGCGACCACCCCGTAGACGTAGCGGTCCTTTTTGGGCACGTCGTGGTGCGCAGCGAGCAAAAGGCCTGCGCTGGTAGGCCACCACAGCCCCGCCGCCAGGTACCAGGCCCCGCCCACGGTCACGTCCCATTCGTCGGCGACGAGCATGGAAGCGCCGAGCCCGACGCCGGTGCCCAAGGCCACCAGGGGGTAGACCAGCCGCTCGTCGGAAGAGCCGCTGGCGGCTTGAATCGAGTAGCCGACGTAGCCCCCGAACACCGCCGCGTTCAGCGCCAGCACGGCGCGGCCGGAGGAGCGCGGCTCGCTCGCGTCGGCCACGACCGCGCCCGGCGCTTCCCCGGGACCTCGCTCGAGCGGCGCGGGCGCGCTGCAGGGCTGCATCAGATCGCGCATCATCACCGCGACCCGCACGTCCAGGTCCTCCGGAGACGAGAGCTCGCTCCGCGTGAGCAAGACGCGCGTGCCAGGGCGCACGGCGGTGATGCGGATCCGCAGCCCGCGCGGCCGTCTTTCTAGCGTCGGCAGCACGACCCAGGAGTCCCGGGCGTGCTTCACCAAGCTCGAGTCGCCCGGCACCTCACGAATGCCGCGAGGCTCGAGCGACAGCGTGAGACCCAAGTCCTGCACCGCCTCCGACACGAGCTGGTCCAGATGCGGCAGCAGAGTAGCCACTCCGGCGTCGGTGGCGCTCTCCGCGGCGGGTGCGGCCGGGAGCGCGACGACGTCCGTAGGACCAGCGTGCGCGGCAGCGGTGCCGAGTAGCACCGGGAGCGCGAGCACGAGCGCACGAGCCGCGCGGCGCGCCATGATTCAGAACATCACGGTCGCGTTGATCCAGGCGTCGAACGCGCTGGCTCCGCTGACCTTGAAGCGATGCCCGGGGTCGTTGATGGACTTGCGGTAGTTGGGGTTGGGGATGCCGCTGGGCCCGTCTCCGCTACCGTCCGCCTTGGGCGCCTTGCAGGGGCCGGCCTTGCTCAGGTCGCTCGCGAAGTCTGGATTGCAGGCTTGATCGAAAGTCAGGAAGTGCGACTGCAGGATGGTGTAGCCGCCACCGACGTTGAACTTCACGAACTCACCGACTTGCCAGTTCACGCTGCCGGAGAGTGTGTACACCCCGTGCTGCTGCACGTCCGTCAGGCCGGTGAAGTAGACGCGCTGCGAGTTGGGGTTCACGACCGAGCCGTTGGGGCTCGCCTGATACTCCGCGAAGTTCGGGTAGCGCAGGGTGGCGGCGTCCGAAGTGCCGAGCGCGTCGAACAGCTCCGAGTAGTCCCGCCCTTCCGACACGTAGGTGCCGGTGAAGCGGAAGTCGAAGGCGAGGCGCTGGAATTGCTCGCGGATCTCGTAGGGGATGACGTTCAAGCCGAAGATCATCGTCCCCCGCAGAGGCGGATGGTTGACGAGCGAGCCCTTCAAGTCCGTGCTGCCGTAGTCGCTACTGTCGTTTTGAAACTCGAATAGGGCGCGAAAACCGCCGTAGGGCTCGATGTACTTCACGCGCCGCGAAATCATCGTGTGCAGCTCGAGGCCCGTCGTGCCTCGGCTCACGCCCGCCTTACGGCCGCCGCTGAACGAGCCCTCCAGCGAGCCGCCGTCCACTCGCGGGGCCGGGTACTCGCCGCCAACGCCGTTGCGGTTGACGTCGGACGGGTGAGCGCAAGACTGCTGGCTGGCGGAAGGGTCCAGCATGCTGTTCGGGTTGAGCCCGGACGGGTTCTTGTTGCACGCGTGCATCGGCTCGCTCACCGAGAAGCGGCCTTCGATCCCAATCATCCAAGTGGGCTTCGTGCTGTCGCGCGCCTGGTTCATCGGTGCGGCGTCGATACCCATGGCCAAGTACTCGATGCCGCTTCGGGTCGGTGACTTGAACGGCAGCGAGAAGAGCTGCTCCCCCGGAGCGCCGGCGAGGGCGTAGGCCTGGTTACTCTCGCTTCCGGCCAGGCCCTTCAGCTCGCGGTCGTCCGAAAGGACGACCGGCATGCGGATGACGAGGGCGAGGTCCTTGTAGAGCCCGATATCCGCTCGGGTATTGAGCCGGCTGACGCGCTCCGAGTAGTGAGCGACGTTCAAGTTGGCGCGCGAGTAGCCGCCGTCGTTGAAGCCTGGGTCCGTTAGCGAAGATTCGCGCAAGATGTCCGCGCTCTTCCACGTGCTCTGGTAGCCCAGGGAGAGGTGCAGATCGAACAGGTCGTCGTCGTCGAAGGCGTCCACCACCTGCACGACCTCCGAGGGCTCGCGGAGGACGGACGGCTCACTGACTTTTCGGGGCTCTTCCGCGTGCGCGAGCGAGGTCAAGAGCAGCCCCGCCAGAGGCAGGGTAGAGCACGTTTTCAGGGTCGAGCGCCTCATCCTGGGACCTCGGGCGAGACACACGCGCCCGTTTCAGCGGACGCTAGCGGCGCGGCCCGCAAACTGTCAACGGATCGGTCACTTTTCCGGGGGCTTTGCGCGCAGCGGGCGCGGCACCGTCTCCCACAAGCCTTCCCACCGCGCGGCGTCGGCCCAAAGCCCGGCGCTCTGCGCGGGGTCGGCCAAGAGCCCGATGGCGGCGGCGGCGATGGTGCATGTCGAGCGCGCGGCGCGGCGCGCCTTCACGTGAGCGCTGGCTCGCTCTCCCAGCGACTCGGGCGCGGACTTGTCACCCACCTTGCGACCCGTAGCGACCGCTTGCTCCGCCGCAGCCTGGCAGCGCGCCATGAGCGCGACCGGATCCGGATTGCCGAGGGGGATGCTGAGCGTCTCCTTTGCTCCGAGCGGGCTCTTCAGCGGCGTGGCCGACGCGGAGTCCAGCTCGAGCTGCCCGGCTCGGACCGCCAGGCTCAGCTTTTTGTCGGACAACACCAGCTTGAAGTCAGCGTCCCCGTAGCGAACCCCGGCGACCGGGGTAGCGATGAGCACCTCCGCGCCAGGCCGCGCGCCCATACCGGCGCCGGCCTGAACGCTGCCGCGAGTGAGCAGCAATTGCTCCCGCCCCTTTCGGCACGCGCGAAACAGGGCCGGCCCCGACACCGACAGCTCGCGACCGGTGCTGGTGTGCTTGAGGGTGAGGCTCGCGCCATCAGCGAGCGTTACCCACTCCGCGCCGTCTAGCTCCTGCCCCGAGGCGAGCGGCCCTTCCCCCAGCTTGGCGTCCCCCACCACGCGCAGCGCGCGGCAAGTGGCGGCCGCAGGCGCGGGCGGCTCTCCGGAGCTCCCACTCGGACTCGGGCTCGGGCTGGAGCTCGGGAGCGAAAGGCTGGCAAGGGCGCTGGCAAGGGCGCTCGGCGCCGGCGCGGCGCCTTGCCCCTTGCTGCACGCCGCGAGCGCCGCCAAGCCTACGACGAGCGCGAGCTTCATTCGGCGCGCCGAGAAGGGGGCGGCGGCGGGATGACGAGGGTCTTGCGATCTTCGTCTTCGTCCTCGGCGAAGATTTCGCCGGTGATGTCCTCGGCGGCGAGCTCCTCTTTGGCGGCGCCGAGCTCGCGTGTCGTTTCCGCCAGGCGATCTGCGAGCACGCCCGTAAACTGCCAGAGCAGCTTGACCGCGAGTTGGTGCTCTTTGCGAAGGATCTCGAAGAACTCCTGACGCCGAATCACCATCAGCTCCGTCACCGCGTCGGCGGTGACGGTAGCGGAGCGCGGCTGGCTGCGCACGAGCGCCATCTCCCCCACGTGCGCGCCGGGGGGTAGGGTCGCTACGTCCGCCCCGTTGCGGGTCACGCTGAGCTGACCGGAGAGGACGATGAAGAGCTCCTCGCCCTTCTCCCCTTCCGTGATCACGACCTCGCCCGGCTTGTAGGTGATGACGTCCGTCACCTGGAGCACTCGCAAGATCTCGCGGTCGTTGAGGGGCCGAAAGAGCGGCATGCGAGCCAAAATCTCGCGCTTGAGCTGCAGCTTTTTGGCGCGGTTCTCGTCGCGGTCCGAGGCGTCCCCCACCGTGACCACGACGGAGGTGATGTTGTCCTTGCCGCCATGCTCGTTGGCCCAGTCGATGAGCTGGCGAACGACGATGTCCTGATCCGGCTGGGCCAAGAAGCGGCCGAGCTGCTCCGGCTCTTCCTCGAAGTAGCCGGAAAGCCCGTCCGAGCAGAGCAGGAAGCGGTCGCCCTGGAGCAAGTCCACGACCAAGGTGTCCGGCTCCACGTGCTCGTAGACGCCGATGGCGCGAGTGATGGCGCTCTTCTGCGCGAGCTGCTCGACCTGCTCGCGCGGCATCTTCTTGCGCTTGATGAGCTCGTTGTAAACGGTATGGTCTTCGGTGATTTGCTCGAGCACGCCGTCTCGCAGCAGGTAGATGCGGCTGTCCCCTACGTAGATGATGAAGGCCTGGTTGCCGACGATGAGCAGCGCCACCAGGGTGGTGCCCATGCCGCGTTTTTTGGCGTCCTTCGCCGCTTCGCTGTGTACCTTGCTGGAGGCGCGGTTCACCGCGAACTCGAGCATGTTCAAGATGTCCCGCTTGCTGACCTTCGCTCCCCCCGACGCGCCCTCTGCGTAGTCGCGGAGCAAGTCCGCCTCCCGACGGATCTCGTCGTGCAGCACGCGCACGGCGAGCGCGCTGGCGACCTCGCCCGCGGCGTGCCCGCCCATGCCGTCGCAGACGACGAACAGCCCGAGTTTTTTGTCGACGAGGTAGTTGTCCTCGTTGTGCTCGCGCGTGCGGCCTACGTCCGTCAACGCGCCGAACTGGATCTCCAGACTGCTCATCACTCGCCGCAGGATAGCCCAGCGGCTCGGGCTTCGGAAAGAGGGGTACGGAGCGCACCCACATCGTCGCTTGTCGGAGATTCACGCGTCGGCTCGAGCGTCCAGCACCGACCGGGCGCCCTGGCGAGCCACGACGACGTGATCCAACAGGGGGATGCCAATCAGCTCCGCGCACTTGGCGACGTGCTTCGTCATCTCCACGTCGTCCGGGCTCGGCTCCGGATCCCCGCTGGGGTGATTGTGGATCAGGAGGATGGCGGCAGCGCCATTCTTCACTGCGGGTGCGAGCACGTCCCTCGCGGTCAAGGCGCACCCGTGCAGCCCACCTTGCGCGACGCGCACACTCGCCTTGAGCCCGCTCCGCCCGTCCAGGCACAGCAGCCACACTTCTTCATGGTCGAGAGCGGCGAGGCGCGGGCGAGCCCAATCCGCGGCGGCCTCGAAGCTGTCGATGAGCTGCCGACGCTCGGCCAGGCTCCGAATCAGCACGCGCTGCCCCAGCTCGAGCGCTGCCGCGAGCCGCGCCGCCTTCACCGGCCCTACCCCGGGGTGCACCGCGAAAGCGTGCGGCCCCAGCCGCGCGATGCCCTCGATTCCTCCCGCAGCCTCGAGCAACGCGAGGGCGACGTGCTCGACCGAGCTCCCCGTCGTCCCGGTGCCGAGGAGGAGCGAAACGAGCTCCGCGTCTCCCAAATCCTGCACTCCGCTTTGTAGCGCCCGTTCTCTGATCGCCGGCACGTTGGTTGTCTCCCTCGGGGAGCTGCGGCTGCATCCGCCGTACCAGCTTCGAATCACGCGAGAACGGGCAGGTTTACCGCGGCCGCCAGTGAGGCCGGCGGCCGCCCGTCACTCCACTTCTACGACGGCGCTCACGTCCACGCGCGCGCGCAGATCCTCGAGGGCGGCGCTGAGCAGCGCGTCGCTCGTGCCGTCGAACGTGACGCGCGTGCGGTAGCGCGGGTTGAACAGCGCCGGGTACGAGCCGATGCTGACGAGGGGGTGCGCGGCGACCACCGCGTCCAGCGAGGTCTTGAGATCGACTTCGTCCAGCTTGAGCACCAGCGCCCGAGAGAGGAACGGGCGCGGCCCGACGATGGAAGCCCGCAGCGCCGCGAGCTTCATCCGAAACACCTCCGGCACCCCCGGCAAGATCCACACGTTCTCCACCACCGGCGTCGGCCAGGACACGTCCGGCGCGCGGCGCAGCTCCGCGCCCTCCGGTACGTCCGCGAAGCGCAAGTGGGCTTCGCTGGTAGCGTCGCCGAACGTCTGCCGCACCAGCTCCACCAAGGTCGCGTCGCGCACCACGCGCCGCCCGAATGCCTTGGCCACGGCTTCTATCGTCACGTCATCGTGAGTCGGGCCCACGCCGCCGCTCGTCACGACCACGCCGTGCGCGCGAGAAAGACGAAGGACCGCCGGCGCCAAGGTGGCGACCTCGTCCGGCAAAATCTCCGCCGTGCGCAGCTCGACCCCGAGGCTGCGTAGGCACTTCGCGAGCGGAGGCAGGTTCGCCTCCACCACCTTGCCGCTCAGTAGCTCGTTGCCGATGACGAGGAACGCGGCTGTCTCCACGGTCACTTTCGCCATCCCGCTCACTCCGGATCCAGCTCGCGCACGATGGGCTCGCCGTCGGGATCGATGGCGAGCAGCTCTTCCACTCGCTTCTCCGCCGCGTCCAGCTGGGCCTGGGAGGTGCGCGAGAGGCGCGTGCCTTCTTCGAACAGCGCCAGGGATTGTTCCAGCGAAAGCTCGCCGCCCTCCAGCTGCTCCACGATCGCGGTGAGCCGCTTGAGCGCCTGCTCGAAGCCGGGAACCTCGGCCGTGGCCGCGGCGGGCCGGGCTTTGTCGGCGGTGGCTTTCTTCATGGGCGCGCCCCCGGAACGTTCACCCGTCTGCCCGAAAGCGCAAGCCGAACCTGAACGACTGCGGGATCGACCCCGGCCAGCGCGACGACGCCGTCCGCGTCCGCGACCACCGGCAGGGCGAGACCCGAGCCGAAGCGCACCATCGCCGCCGGGAGCTCCTGTGGTCCGAGGCCCGGGTTCGCGACCAGCTCCAGCCAAGCCGTCTCCGGGCCAGCCACACCGGTCCCCAGGCGCTGGCCTGCGAGGGCCCGGCGTGCGGCTTCGCGCACCTCGGTCGCGCCGTCCAGCTCGGCGGCGAGGGTGAGCGCGCGCCTCCGAACCGGCTCGATCCGCCGACTCAGCGCCACCACGGCCGCATGCCGCACCGCGCTGTCAGGCTCGAAGCGGTAGGCGCTTTCGATCAAGCCGAGGGCCTCCGGCGCCTGGGCGAGGCCGAGCCCCAAGAGCGTGTGCGCGCGCAGCCACGGGTCCCCGCTGCTCAGCAGCTCGCGAACTAGTGGCAAGAGGTCGGCGTCGAGCCGCGCGGCCAGCGCCGTCGCGGCCAGGAGCGAACCCGGCCCCGCTTCGTGCGCAAGCTCCAGCAATTGCGGCGTGGGCAGCAAGCTCGCGGCCTCTGGATCCGCCAGGCCGCTGGCGAGCGCGGCCCGGAGCCCCGGATCAGGCTCGCTCACGAGGCGCCTCACGGCCACGCGGGCGGCTTCACCCGAAGCTGCCAATCGTGCGACGGCGCGCACCACGTCCGGATCTGCCGAGCGCAGCCGCTCGAGGAGCGCGCTCGGGTTCAGTACCGCGTCCGCGAAGGCGGCGGCCGCGCGCTCGGCCGGCTGCGACGAGCGGAGCGAGGTCGCGAGCTGCTCCTCCAGCGCGCGGCTTCGCTCTCCCAGACGAGCGGCGCGCAGCGCGAGCGCACGGAGGGCGCGCGAACGCAGCTTCGGCTCCGCGAGCGCGTTCGCGAGACGCGTGGCCGCGTAACTGCCTGGAGCTCGCGACAGCGCGTGCAGCGCAAGCCCAGCGCTGTCGGGCGTCGCGAGCGCTCTTTCCAAGCGCGGCGACGCCCACCCACTCCCGCGCGCGAAGAGCTCGAGCAGCGCGGCTCCGTTCGGCCCCGCGCTATCGAAATTCAACCATGCCGGCGCCGGCACGCGCCCGTCCGTTTTGAGCAGCGCGGCGAGCGACGCGGGTCGGGTCTCCTCGCTTCCGGCCAGAAGCGCGAGGGCCGGGCCTGCCTCGCGCGGAGCGCGCTCGGCGAAGATCTGCGCCGCGGCCACGAGCAGGGCCGGTTGCCGCTCGGAACGAAGCCAATGCCGCGCGAGCGGCACGACCTCCTCCGAGCCGAGCCGAGCCAGGGCGAGAGCAGCCGCCGCGCGCGCGTCGGGAGCGGCGCGCCGCACGACCTCACGCAGGTAGCTCTCCGCGCGACGGTCGCCGAGCGCACCGAGTGCCCGGCACAGCTCACGCGTTGGGGCGCCGGGCACGCGCAGGATCGGCGTGATGTCCAGCGGGGGATACGCCAGCAGCGCCTGCTCGGTCAGCTCTGCTTGCAACCCTGGCTTACGCAGCGCGCGCCCGAGCGCGGAGAGCGCCGCCGGATCCTGAGAGCGCGCGAGCGCGAGCGCGGCCGCGCTCTGCACCCATTCCGAGAGCGGTCCGTCATCCGCATCCACCGCCGGGGAGGACAAGGCGCGCACCAGCGCGTCGCGCGCGAGCGGCTGCTTCACGTGAGGAGCCAGCGCCCTCACCGCGGCGAGGTGCTCCTGCGCTCCGCGCGCGGCCCCGCCCGGGTCCAGCGCCCGCGCGAGGAGCTCTACCGCGCGAGGCGAGCCGAGGGCGGAAAGCCGCTCGACCCCGCGCAGTCGGTCGCGGGGAGCTTCGCTCGCCAGCAGGCGCTCCGCGGCCGGAGTCCCCAGCTGCCCCAGCAGCGAGGACGAAGGCTTTGCGGGCTCGCCCGCCCGCTGCGCCTGACCATGATTGGCAAAGACGCACACGAGCCCCGCCACCGCGAACGCTCGCAGCTTCACGGCTTGGCGCTCGCCGCCGGTTTGGGCTGGGTCACCGCGAAGCCGACTCCGCTCGCGGCGACTCCCGGCAGCTTCGCGACGACCGAAAATGCCGCTGCCTCCGCGGCATTTTCGCGGCGGACGAGAGCGCGCAGCAACGTCACGATGGTGGCGCTGCGGCTCCTCGCTTCCTCCGCCGCGGCCGGGCTCGCGCTCTGCGGCCGGACGCCGACGAGCAGCGTGAGGCTCGGATTCTGGTGCAGAAGCGTGGCGAGGGCCCTCAACGCCACGTGCGACTTCTGGGTGAGCTCCAGCGCGCGCGGCATGGCCTCGAATGCGATGGGCGCCGCGACGCGCACGCTCTGCGTCTTCTCGTCGTAGCGGGCCAGCGGTGGGCGCGGCTTCTTGACGTCGGTATCCGGGCAGCCGTCCGCATCCTCGAAGCCGTCGAACGTCTCCGCCGCCTGCGGGCA
The DNA here is from genome assembly GCA_004193285.1 of Myxococcales bacterium. GTDB lineage: Bacteria > Myxococcota_A > Polyangia > Polyangiales > Polyangiaceae > PMG-095. Next base: position 63,446 of record SECP01000006.1, read on the forward strand.
CTTGTCGTCCACGTCGTCGTACGTGTCGCCGTCCTTGTCGGGGCTTGCGCAGCCGTTTTGCTTGGCGTCTCCGCGCGCCATGCCCGCGACCTCCGGGCAGGCGTCGTCCGTGTCCGGGATGCCATCCTGATCGTTGTCCGTATCTGGGCAGCCGTCGGTGTCCTCGAAGCCGTCGCGGTCCTCCGCTTTCTTCGGGCACTTGTCGTCGGCGTCGTAGATGCCGTCCATATCCCGGTCACGGAGGGGGCAGCCCCGCAGCTTCGGATCCGCCGAGTCTTTGCCAGCTTCACGCGGGCATGCATCCGTCGCGTCGGGAAGGCCGTCGTGGTCGTCGTCCGCATCCGCGCATCCGTCCTCGTCCTCGAAGCCGTCCGAGTCCTCTTTTTCAGCGGGGCACTTGTCGGTGTCGTCGCCCACCCCATCGTCGTCGTTGTCGAAATCCGGGCAGCCGTCACTGTCTTGAAAACCGTCGCGGTCTTCGGCCAGCTCCGCGCACTCGTCTTTTTCGTCCTCGATGCCGTCTTGATCCGCGTCGTAAAAGCGAGGGGCCCAGCCGATGCCGAGCACGCCCCGGATGGTGGGCACGCCGACCGCGGAGCTCAGCGGCGCTTCCACGCCCGCCAATAGCGAGATCTCCGAAGGCGTGTAGCGGGCGACCGCGCCGATCACGGCCGGGCTGGTCGCTCCGGAGGCCAAGGTCGGGGTGAGCCCCACCGCGCCATGCGTCTCGATGGACCAGGACCAGCGACCCTTCTCGTCCCAGCCGAGGGCCTGGGGGCGGAGCACCACCGCGGCGCCCCAGGGCAGCTCGTGACCGAATTTGCGGTCTAGGTACGTCACTTCCTCGCCGCGCACCTTCGCGCCGACCGTCGCGCGCAGCGTGAGCACCAGCAAGCTGAGCTCCGAAAGCAGCCGGAGCTCACCGGTGGCGCTACTCTCGGAAACGTAGGAGGTCGGATCGCCCGTCGGCAACGTGACGCGCCCGAGCCCTGCCAGTGAAAAGCCGCCCAGGTCGCCGGCCGGGAGCAGGACCGCTTTGGCCGAGAGGGCTACGTCACCCAACGCGCTGTGCGGGAGCGCCGTGGCGCCGCTCACCCGGTTCGTCACGTCCGAACCGGTTTGGTACATCACGCTGGGTAAGGAGACGCCGAGCGCCACCCGGTCCCCGAGCCCGATCGCGAAGAGGTAATCGAGGGAAAGCTGATGTCGCAGCGGAACCGCGACCTGCTGCCCATTGGAGTCCTCCAGCACCACCAGGCGGTTGGCGTAGGAAGCGACGACGGCCGCGTTCCAATTCAGATGCCCCGGCGCTCGAGCCGGCTCCGTGTACAGGCCGCCTTGGTCGTCGGTGGGGAGCGCGAGGCGGCGCAGGTCCAGCGAAGGCACCTCTTGCGCGCTCGCCTGGGTGGCCACCAGCGCCCAAACCGAAGCGAGCAGTCGAGCGGCACCCTGGACGCGCATGAGGCCGAGGTTAGCCAGCAGATCCGGCTCGAAGCTAGCGGAAGTTGCGCGCCTCCGCGGTTCGGCATATCGAGAGCCACCACATGGACGCGATCAGGATTCGCGGAAGCCGAGCGCTCTCCGGCACCATCCGCGTGAGCGGCGCCAAGAACGCCGCTCTCCCCATCTTGTGTGCCACCCTGCTTTCGGACGGGGAGAGCCGGCTTCGCAACGTTCCCGCGCTGCGCGACATCGAGACCACGGCTGCGCTCCTCCGCTACTTAGGCCGGCCGGTAGACGTCGCGATGCCCGAGGTGCGCGTCAAAGCGCCCACGAGCATCGTGAAGCCCGAGGCGCCGTACGACCTGGTGAGGCAAATGCGCGCCAGCGTGCTGGTGCTCGGCCCGCTCCTCGCGCGGTACGGGTCCGCCAAGGTGTCCTTACCGGGCGGCTGCGCCATCGGGGCACGCCCTGTCGATCAGCACCTGCAAGGGCTGGAGGCGCTCGGCGCGAAGATCGAGGTCGAGCACGGCTTCATCATCGCGGAGGCGCCGAACGGCCTGAAGGGCGCCGAGGTCGTGTTCGACATGCAGACGGTCGGCGGGACCGAAAACCTGATGATGGCCGCGGCGCTCGCGAAGGGCCGCACCACGCTCGTGAACTCCGCGTGCGAGCCGGAGATCGAAGAGCTTGGCCGCGTGCTGAACAAGATGGGCGCCAAGGTGGAGGGCGCCGGCACCTCCGTCATCCACATTCAGGGCAAGTCGGAGCTGGCTCCTTTCGATCACGCGGTCATCGCCGATCGCATCGAAGCCGGGACGTTCATGGCCGCCGTTGGTCTAGCCGGCGGCAACGTGCTGCTCGAAAACGCCCCTTTGGAAGATTTGGAGCCGGTCGTCGTCAAGCTGCGCAAAGCTGGGCTCGAGATCGAGCGCGAGGGTGAGCACGTGAGGGTGCGCCGCGTCGGTTTGCTCAAGGGGGTGGACGTCAAAACCTCGCCTCACCCTGGTTTTCCCACCGACATGCAGGCGCAGTTCATGGCGCTGTGTTGCCTCGGGCGCGGTGAGAGCGTGCTCACCGAAACCGTGTTCGAGAATCGCTTCATGCACGTGCCGGAGCTGATCCGCATGGGCGCGCACATCGAGACCCGCGGCAGCGTCGCCATCGTGCGCGGCGTAGCGGGGCTTTCGGGCGCGAGCGTCATGGCGACGGACCTGCGAGCCAGCGCGTCTTTGGTGATGGCGGGGTTGGTCGCGGAGGGCGAGACCATCGTCCGACGCGTCTATCATTTGGATCGCGGCTACGAGCACATCGAGCACAAGCTCGCCGGCGCAGGCGCGGACATCGAACGTATCAGCCTGGAGAGCGAAGAGCCGTGAGCCAAAGGCCCCTCACCATTGCCATCCCCAAGGGCCGAGTCAGCAAGGTGCTGGCTCCCCTGTTCAAGGCCGCCGGCCTGGACGTGACCGCGCTCGGCGACGACGATCGCAAGTTGGTGCGCGAGAGCGCAGACGGCAAGCTCCGGTTCCTCCTGCTGAAGCCTGACGACGTGCCCACCTACGTGGAGTACGGCGCCGCAGACCTGGGCGTCAGCGGGCGCGACGTCTTGCGCGAGCGGCGCTGCGACCTCTACCAGCCGCTAGACCTCGGGATCGGTAAATGCCGCATGGTGGTGGCCGCACCCGCCGGCGCGCTGCTACCAGACGTCCCGCGCATCGCCACAAAGTTTCCCCGCATCGCCAGCGAGCACTACGCCTCACTCGGCATTCAAGCCGAGATCATCTACGTGGGCGGCTCGGTCGAGCTCGCGCCGATCGTCGGCCTCTCGGACGCCATCGTGGATTTGGTCGAATCCGGCGCCACTTTGCGCGAGAACGGCCTCGTCGAGGTGGAAACCATCTTCGATGTCTCGAGCGTGCTGGTCGCCAATCGCTCCCTTTTCAAGCTTCGCCACGCGGAGATTCAGCCGCTCGTGGAGCGGCTCCGACGAGCGGTCACGGCATAGCCGCGCGGAGCGGCGCCTTCGCGGCGCTACTCCTTGCGGCGCAAATTCAAGCTAGACGAAGCGTCCATGGGCGTCATCAGCGGCGCCAGACGCAAGCGGACGTGCTGCGAGCCGCGGTCGAGCCTCACGTCATAAAGCAGGTACTCGGCCACCTCTTCCGAGTGAGTGTGCTCGAGGAAGTCGTCGGGGCGACCGTCCTCGGCCACGACGCGCAAGATGGCTTCCGCGTGCAGCGAGTCCGCCGTTCGCTTCATCACGCGTGAGAAACAATACTCCTGGTGGATCTCGCCGTTCGACTCGTTCGCGATGCGGTCCGCTCGAATGTGCAGGATCTGCTCTGCATCCGGCTTGGGCTCCTCCGCAACGACTTCGACCGGATCCCCTTCCCCTACGATCACGTAGTCGCCTTGGAAATCACCCGTGCGCTGCGAGCCGCAGGCTTTGTGAGCGGCGCGCGCGCGCGCCAGCATGGACTGTGAAGGACCGAGCCAACCACTCACGACGGGGTAGCCGAGCCGAGCGCCGTAGGCTGTCGCCGCCAACAATCCGATCGCAGCCGCGATGGCGTGCGGCTGCTTCAATACCGTCACGCGCGCCCACTGGCCGCGCAGGTAGGCTCCAAACTGGCGGCGCTTGAGCGACCCTGGCAAGCCGTGCCACGTCTCGAGCCCGCCGCGCAGCCATTTTCGTGCCGCTGCGGAGTTGCCCGCTCCCGCGTAGGCCCGCGAAAGCGCGGTGTGCGCCGCCACGTCCGAGCCGTTGAAGTCCAGGTAGCGTTCGAACGCGTCAATCGCGTCATCCCAACGTTTCAGCGCAAGTAGCGTCTCCCCCGCCACGAAGTACGGGTGACCGTGCCGGAGCCGTGCATCCTTCTCGATCGCCGAGAGCAGCCGCGCCAACGCGAGCTCGTGCTGCCCCGCGCGGTGCAAAGCAACGCCGGCAAGGTAGAGCAGCTCAGGGTCCTCGGGCGAAAGCACCAGGCCTTGTTCGAGCAGCTCGAGCGCGCGGCGCGGGCGCAACAGCTCCAGGTAGAGCGTGGCCAGGTCCCGCCGTGCGGTCACGTTGGCGCGGTTCAGCTCCACCTGCTGACGCAGCCGCCCGGCGCGCGAGAGCGCCCCGAACAGCGCCGTGGGCCCTGGCAGCACCCCTCGCAGCAGCCAGAGCGCCACCAAGCCCACGAGCAGCCAGGGCTGACGGATCACGTAGGACAGCGCCAACCAAGCCGCGTAGTAACCCAGGTAACCCACGGCGTTGCGATACCACGCGCGCGTGGCGATTTTCACCACTGCGGCGCCCAAGCTCCGCGGCCGGCTCATCCAAAGCGCAGAAGTTCGAGAGGTTAGGCGCTCGCACGCTTCGTGCTCTGCATCGCTCCGAGATGAAATGGCAACGCGGCTACGAGAGTAACGACGTCGAGGACAACCGCGGCCGCTCCGCGTTCGGCGGAGGTGGGGTCGGCATGCTCGGGCCCGCGCTGGCCATCGGCTCGCGCTTCGGGCTGCCCGGCATCGCCATCGCGCTGGCCGCCTTCTTCTTGCTGCCTCGCTTGATGGGCGGCGGCGGCGACGAGAGCGCCCGCTCCCTGGCGCCCCAAGAGCGCAGCCAAAGCGTCAGCGCCGGCGACGAGCAAAAGCAGTTCGTCTCCTTCGTCTTCGACGACGCCCAGCGCACCTGGGCCGAGGCCTTTGCCGCCAACCAAAAGCCGTACAGCAAAGCGAAGCTGGTCCTCTTCACCGGCAGCACCCCGACTGCTTGCGGCAACGGCAGCGCCGGAGTCGGGCCGTTTTACTGCCCGCCGGACCAGCGCGTCTACATCGACCTCAGCTTCTACCAGGAGCTGGCGCGCCGCTTCGGCGCCCCCGGTGATTTCGCGCAGGCTTACGTCATTGCGCACGAGCTAGGTCATCACGTGCAAAACCTGCTCGGCATCGAGAAGGGCGTGCGCCGGGCCCATGGCCCCACGGAAGGCGCGGACAGCAACTCGGTCAAGCTCGAGCTCCAGGCGGATTGCTTCGCCGGCATCTGGGCGCGCTCCAGCCAGAAGCGCGACCTCCTCGAGCCAGGCGACATCGAGGAAGGCCTCGCCGCTGCAGCCGCGGTTGGCGACGACCGCTTGCAGAAGCAAGCCACCGGCACCGTGCAGCCAGAAACCTGGACTCACGGCTCCGCCGCGCAGCGAGCCTCCTGGTTCAAGCGCGGCTACGGCTCCGGCTCCATGTCCGACTGCGACACCTTCGAAGGCCGCCTTTAGCCTCGTTCACCCGCGCGCGGCGCGCGTAGCGCGTGCGCCAGCGCGGGGGCAATCTCAAGGCGTGGGAAACGACAGGGCGGCGACGAGGAGCGTGAAACCCAAAATCCAGATCGGCAGCGCTCCGTACAGCGAGAGCGAAGCTCGAGTCCCGAAGTAGCGAAACCAAAATCTCGGTTCGCGGCTGAAGCGCCGGATGAGCAGATCCACGCCGAACAGCACCGCACCCGCGCCCAAGCAGCCGAGCGCGCCCGGCTTCATGGGAACGCGCCCCTCCAAGAGCTGCGCCGCGGCGACGCCGATGCCAATGGCCGCCGCGACGAGCAAGATGCCGGTGACGGTGCGGTATCTCGGCCCCAACGCCGCCTCAGCTGGCGAGCTCGTCCAGCAGGGATTCCACCCGGCCGAGCACGTCTCGCATGAGCTCTGGCTGCGGCAAGAGCGTGGCGCGGAAATGGTCCTTGTACGGCACGTTGAAGCTCGAGCCCGGGGCCACCAGCACGTGCTTCTGCTCCAGCAGCTGCAGCGCGAACTTACGATCGTCGAAATTGCTGCCACCGACTCGATCGGTCTTGATGCGAATGAACGCGTACATGCTGCCGCGCGGCGCGATCACGTCCAGGTAGCGGCTGGTCGCCACGGACTCCAGAATCGCGCGACGCGTCTCGTACAGGCGACCACCAGGCCGGGTCAGGTCGAAGATCGATTGGTGGCCACCGAGCGCAGTTTGCACGGCAAATTGGCCCGGAACGTTGGAGCACAGCCGCAGCGAAGCGAGCAGCTCCACTGCGTCGATGTAGTCGCGCGCGTGCGCCCGCTCACCCGAAAACGTGACCCAGCCGACGCGTAACCCGCACGCTCGGTAGATCTTGCTCAAGCCAGAAAACGTCAGGCAAAGCGTGTGCTTCACGAGCGTCGCCATCGGCACGTACTCGGCGCCGTCGTAGAGCATCTCGTCGTAGATCTCGTCGGCGCACAGCACGAGGCGGTGCTCTTCCGCGATCCGCGCCAGCTCCTTCAGCACCTCCGCCGGGTACACGGCGCCAGTGGGGTTGTTCGGATTGATGACCACGATGGCGCGCGTCTTTTCCGTGATGAGCGCGCGCAGCTCTTTCGGATCCGGCACGAAGCCGTTCTCCGGACGGCACGGGTAGTGAACCGCCTTGGCGCCGTGGATCACCACCGATGCGGTCCACAGCGGGTAATCCGGGCTAGGGACGAGCACTTCGTCGCCCGGGTTCAGGAGCGCGCGCATCGTGAGCATGATCATCTCGCTCACGCCGTTGCCCATGAACACGTCGTCGGCCGTCACGTCCATGACGCCGCGATCTTGCTGCTGCATGACCACGGCCTCGCGCGCCTGAAAGATGCCCTTCTGGTGCGAGTAGGGGTCGGCTTGCGGAAGGTTTTGCACCATGGCCACGCGCATGGTGGCCGGCATTCGGAAGCCAAACGCGCCAGGATTGCCGATGTTGAGCTTGACGATGTCATGCCCCTCCCGCTCCAGCTCGTCGGCGCGACGAGCCAAGGCTCCACGGATCTCGTACTTGACGTCGTGGAGGTGTTCCGAGGCGCGAAGCGGCGGGAGGCTCATGGGCTTATCGGTGGAAGGGTACGAGTCCAAGGGGACGAGAATGTAACCGGATTCACGGAAAACGCCATCTTCCGGAAACATCCGCCAAGCGCTCCGGGAGGCTGGAGGGCGCGACCGCACAGGCTCATCCGCACCCAGCGGCCGTTAAAGAGTCGCATCGGCACAGCAGCGAAAGCCGATGAAGTAGTAGGTGAAGTCCGGCGCGTGGCTGGTGGTCACTGGCCGACAGGCGTTTCGGACGTGCCCCCAGGCGCCGCCTTTGAGGCCGGCGAAGCGGGACCGACGGTTCTCCCGCTCGGTGTCCGCTCGGACCCACTCGTCCACGTTGCCCGTCAGATCCAGCACTCCGAAGCCGCTCTTGCACTCGGGGCGGGACCCACTTGGCACGCTGCGATCCAGCCGCTGTAACTCCGCGCGCTGTACCTCGGCATCTGCCGAATACACCCGGTCCAGGATGGGGCTCACCCACTTGTTGTCGAAGTTGCACTTCTCAGGCTCGCGCCGCCAGCCGGTCGGAAATGGCGACTCTTCCGGGCCCTCGCAAGCGGCGACCCATTCGCTCTCGCGGCACACGCGCTTGCCGACGGACGTGCAGGCCTTCTCCGCGTCGTAGAAGCTCACCATCACGGGCGGCCGCTCCCCCGCTCGGTTCGGGAACTCGTACTCATCGATGCAGTAGTCGAGCGGAACGCGCGGAGCGCGGCAGTCGTTTTGGCCCTCCGCATAGCGATGACAGATCGTGATGCGGTTCGGCGCGTCGTACTCCTTCTGCACGCACTGCCGCTTCATCTCTGGACAGAAAGACGTCACCACGTGCTGCATCCCACCCGGGCAAGGTTCGGGCCGGGCGGGCTCGACCGCGCTCTCGAGCTTCTCTGCAGGCGGACCAGCCGCGATGACGGGTGCGGAAGCGGGCGGAGCCGCCGCTGCTTGCGCCGGTATCAGCGGCGCCACGGCGCGCGACGGCGCGGCCTGGCTCGAGCAAGCCAGTACCAGCGCCGTGCCCACGGCTAGCGCCGCCCTGTTAGCTTGTAACCGCCGGAGGCCCATCCAGGACAAGGTGCGGCAGCATACGCTGCAGTCCGCGCGGGCCAATGCCCTTGACGCGCAAGAGCTCCGTCGCGGTCTTGAATCGTTTTAGCTTTGCGCGCAGCGCGACGATGGCTTGCGCTCGTTTCAAGCCCACCCCTGGCAGCTTGGTCAGCTCCTCGGCCGAAGCGACGTTGAGGATGACCTTGCCATCGGCCGTGGTACCTACCGGAGCTGCGGCCGAGGGAGGCGCCCCGACCGGTGCATCGCTCGGTGAGCCGGCGCTCGGCGGAGCCGCCGCCGCCGACGACGACGACGACGACGACGACGACGGCACGACTGCACCGAGCTCGGGCGCGCGCCGTTGCGCCGAAGCGTGCTCCGAAGCCGCGGGCGTCGGTTTGAGCCAGCTGGTGCCGAGTGCCGCCGCGACCGCGCGCGGCCCCTCCGGCAGCGGCAGCCCTGGTTTGGCGTACGTCGTCGCGACGACGCCTATGCCGGCCAGCACGCCCAGCAGCGCGCCCATCCCCCCGAGCTTCAGCGCCGGCTCGAGCCACACGCTTTGCTTCAGCCGCGCCCACACGCCGGTTTTGACCGGACGCGCGAGCTCGTCCGCGCGCACGGCGGCGCCCTCCCATTCGAAATCTTCGATCGCCATTCTGATTCCTCCCAAAACAGAAACAACAAAAGCCTCGCGGGCGCCGAGCACCCGCGAGCTTCGGCGGAGCGACTCGCATAGCCGCTCCGTCCCCTTCCCTGGTGGGGGCGGCAAGCGCCGCCCCCCTCGGCCGCAATGAATGTGGCCGAGCCTCCCCCCACGCGGCGACGCTGTTGTCGCGTGACCGTGAAGGTCGCTACCCCAGTGAACCGTCCGTCGCGTTGCCCCGCGCTCAGGCCGCGTAGGCGTCGTCTTCCGCTTGGCCGTTCCTGCCGCGCAGCGAGGTGCCCGCGAGCTCCTCGCGCGGAACGTAGTCCCGAATCTGAAAATCACCCGCGACGGGCAGCGACTCGAGCTTCACGTTGATGGAGCCGTCGTTATTGAGAAACGCGACGCCGACGCGGTTCCAGTACTTCTTTTCGCCGCGCTGAGTGATGACGTAACAAACCTTGAGCTTCGATTGATCCATGATTTCTTCCTTGCTGTGTCGCCCTTTCTCGAGCGACGGGGGAGAGGATTGCGAAGCGCGTGCCAGCGCAGAAACACTTGAAAACCGGCTCTTTCTAGCCGCGCGGTGGCTGGCGGCCCGGTGGCGAGGCGGCGGCCAGCGTGATAGCTTCGCCCCGGAGGTCGTGATGAAACACTCGCCCAGCACCACTCGCCGCCACTTCGTTCAAGGAGCCGCGGCTGCCGCCGGCGCCGTCACCCTCGGCTCACGCGAGGCCGAAGCCGCGCCTCCCATCGAGTCCTTCATCGCCAAGCCGCCCGCCGGCTTCAAGCCGCTCTCCACTCCGGGTAAGCTCACCAAGGTCAGCGCCAAGGGGGATTTCGCCGGCTTCATGCAGCCAAACCAGCTTTGGCCGAAGCCAGAGGTCGCCAAGTCGCTCCTGGAGAAGGCGCTGATGGAGTTCACGGGCGGGACCAACATCAACACCGCGATGGGCCGCTTCATCTCCAAAGACGACGTCGTCGCGATCAAGGTCAACGGTATCGCCGGCCAGAAGGGCACCTACACCATGGCCACCAACTACGAGGTCATTCTCCCCGTGGTCGAGGCGGTGCTGGCGGTGGGTGTCCCTGCGGACAAGATCACGGTGTACGAGCAGTTTCCGGATTTCTTGGCCGGCACCCGCGTCGGCGTCCGCAAGTGGACGCTGCCGGCCGGCGTCGCGGTTGGCACCCACAACAACCGTGATCACAAAATGCCCGACATTAAAGTTTACCAGGGCATCAAGACGAAGTACTCGCGCATCTTCACGGACGCCACCGCGGTCATCAACATCACGATGATCAAGGACCACTCCATCTCCGGCTACACCGGAACGATGAAGAACATCACCCACGGCAACGTGAACAACCCGCACGAGCACCACGCCAACCAGGCCAGCCCGCAGATCGCGATGCTGTACAATCATCCGATCGTCACGAGCCGCGTGCGCCTCCACATCACGGACGCGTTCAAGGTGATGTACGACAAGGGCCCGCTGGACAAGGACCCGAAGACTCGCATCCCGCACGGCGCGCTCTATGTGTGCACGGACCCGATCGCCATGGACACCATGGGCGTCAAAATCCTCAACGAGGAGCGCAAGGCCCGAAACCTGCCCTCCCTCAAGGACGCCGGCCGAGAGCCGCGCTACATCCAGAGCGGCGGGGACTTCGGGCTCGGCATCGCGGATCTGAACCAGATCCGGATGCAGACCTTCGAGGTGTGAAGCGGCCTCGACGCGGGGTCGCAGAGCTTGCTTCGCGGTGCGCTACGCCGGACCCGTGAGCCACTGCTGGAGCTCGATCAGGTTTTGCTCGGGGTCGCGCAGGTGCGCGAGCCGTAGTCGGCCCCATTGCGTGCTGGGCGGGTGCAAGGGCACGACGCCGCGCGCGAGAAGCTCCGAGAGAGTCTGCTCCAGGTCGTCCACGCGGAGAGCGATGACGAAGCGGTCAGGCGCGCCCAGGGCTAGGTCCGGTAAAGTGGCCTGCAGGTGCGCGCGCGCTTGGAGCGCGATCGCAGCGTTGCCGCTCGGCAGCGACAGCTTGCCGTAAGGCCCGCGCTCGTCGTCGACCTGCGGCGTGAGGCCGAGCACGTCGCGATAGAAGCGAAACATCGCACCAAAATCCTCGACGACCAGCCGTACCTGCGAGAGCTCCATGCTCAGTTGTGACCCGGCGCGCCGAGGCGGGCCGGCATAGAAGACGGGCCAGCGAACCATCACAGCTCGAAGTGGAGTAGGCTCGGCTCATGGGCGTCTGGGCGAGGCAGCGGAGCGTGCTGGTCGCAGGGCTGACGTGGGGGTGCATCGTGCTGGCGCCCGCGACCTCCCGCGCGCAGTTCAGGGAGTGGGCGCCCGAAGCGCGCGGCTTTGGTATTTTCATGGGCTACAACTGGGGGGAGCCGCGCGGCGTCGAGTGGGGTTTCGAAGCGGTCATGAGTCGTCCGTTTCAGCCACAGCCCCGCTGTAGCGACGAAGCGCGCGCGGGTTTCGGCCCCGTGCTCCGCGTGACGATGGTCGGCGGCTCACGGCTGGCGCTGACCGGCGCATTCCACCTCGGCGGGGAGTCGGAGCGCTCCGTGCTGGCGTTCGACGGCGAGCTCGGAGGCACGCTCGCGTTCGGGAAGGACGGATTGCGCGCCGGGATCCACTCTGGCGCGCTCGTCGAATCCGTCGTCTTCAACTTCTACGGGCGGCAAGACTGGCTCATGAGCTCGTACTCGATGGGCGGTGGGTTTCGCTACCTCCCCACTTTCGGCCCCCTCGATCAGTGCGCGGGCTAGGTCGCGGGCACAAAGCGGGCGCCTACCGCGGATGGCGAGCGAGCATCGCCAGCGCGGTGCATAATGAGGGGCCTTGAAGCGTCCATCTCTCGTGAATGCGATCCGGCTCGTGGCGCTCGGTAGCGCAGCGCTCGCATCCGCGTGCGCCTCCGCGGCAGCCCCTCCTGACGCGCCGAGCGCACGGCCGGGCACGTCGCGTGCTGGTCCTGACGCGCCGAGCGTGAAACCACGCCCGCAGCCGCCCTCGCCGGAGAGCGTGACCGTCAAAGAGCCCGGCGGAGACGCGGCCGACCGCGGTGAGGCTGCGCTGATTCGGCAGCTGGAAGAAACGTGGGGCAAGCGCAGCGACAAGGACGACCAGCTCCTGCTCCCGATGCCGGATTCCCCGCACTGGAAGCGCGTGCGGTACTGGGGCTTGGAGCACTTCGTGGGGTTTCGTTATGGTAGCGACCACCACGTGCTGGCGATCGGCTTCGTGCAAGAAGTCCCAGCCGGCACGCCGGTGACGACGGACACTTGCATGCGCCGCTTCGAGCAATGGGGCCGGCCGCAGACCAAGCCTTTCAACGTGAAATTCGGCCCCTTCGCGGTGCACCATCAGCGGTGGCGCAACCAACGGCTCGAGGTGCACGCGGTAGACGGCGAGTTCTCGGCCGCCTTCAGCACCACGTCCTTCTCCGCGGCTTGGGCCGCGTACCCAGCCTACACGGACGGCTGCCTCATTTACGCGGTGGCCGTGCCCTGGCGCGACCACCCCGACTTGGCCAAACAAGTGCGCGACCGGTGGGTGACCGAGGGCTTCGTTCGAATCGAGCCGAAGACCTCCGAGCGCGCGGTCCGCCAGGAACCTAAATAAGGCGGCTTCCGCTGCCGGCGGACGGGGCAGCGAACCGTAGCGGGCGCGCGGCAGCTTGGCCTAGAGTGAGGCCTTGGGCCGCGCGGAGGGAAGAACGCTCCGGTCGCGCGCGTAAATGCCCGAGGTTTCCACCGTACGGACTTCGGAAGGGAAGATTTCATGCACATCAGGGCGAATCGGACGTGGTGGCTGCTTTCTGTGGGGTTGATGCTGAGCACCAGCGGCGTCCTCGCGAACCCTCTCTGGGGTGAGGCGACGGCGGAGCAGCTGACCGATCAGGACAAGCAAGAAAAAGAGCGCCAGGAGCGCGAGAAGAAGCGCGAGGAAGCCGAGAAGCAGCGCGAGGTGCGCGAGAAAGAGCGCGAGGCGCGCGAAAAGCAGCGCGAAGAAGCCGAGAAGAAGCGACGCGAGGAGCACGAGGCCGCGGAAAAGAAGCGCCGCGACGAGCGCGACGCCGCCGAGAACAAGCGCCGCGAAGCGCATGAAGAGGCGGAGAAGAAGCGCCGTGAAGCGCACGACGAGGCCGAGAAAAAGAAGCGTGAAGCGCAGGAAGCGCGCGAAAAGGAGCGCGAAGCCTCGGAAAAGAAGCGCGAAGAAGCCGAGAAGAAGAAACGCGAGGAGCAGGAGGCCGCCGAGAAAAAGCGGCGGGAACAGCTCGAGGCGGTAGAGAAGAAGAAGCGCGAGGCGCGCGAGGCGGCCGAGAAGAAGAAGCAGGAAGAGGCGGAGAAGAAGAAGAAGCCCTGAGGCTACTCCGGGGTCGGCGCTTCATGAGCCCGACCCCGCTTTCCTCGCCCTACTTCACGAGCACGCTGCGCACGACGAAGTTATTGGCCTTGTCGTAGACGCGCACGCTCACCATCGCCGGTAGCGTCTTCAGTACGTTCTTCAGGTCGACGTCCAGCTCTTCGCGCTGCTCGTCGAAGATGCCGTCTGCAGGGAAGAACGGCGACCACTCGTCACTGCCAGCGACCGACACCTCGATGCGGGCGATGGGGCCTACGCCGTCCAGCGCGATGCCTTTGAGGTGCTGGCCCGTGGCCGTCAGTGCTTCCAGCGTGGGAGGCGTGTTGTCCACCAGCACGATGCCGCTCTCGCGGACGTCTTTCGTGGCCCGATCCGGCGGGTTGGAAGATTCGTCCGACGCGGTGACGCGCACGCGGTACCGACCTTCCGGCAAGTCCGCCGTCTCCCAGCTGTAGCTCTCCTTGCTCAGCTTTTCTCCTGGCTTGAGCAGCTCGAACCAGTCGTTCGTGCCGAGTAGCCGATACTGCAAGCGGTAGCGGAGCTCGTCTTTGTCGGGGTTGTCGATCTTCCACGTCAGGTTGAGGGTCGTCTCCGGCCGACGCGTCACCGGGCCGCCCGATGCTTTCGGCTGCTCGTCACCGCTCTCGCCGTCCCCGCCGCGGGCGTCCACGCTGGTGACCACGGCGCGGAGGTTGTCGGTCAGAAACGCCACCTCCACTTGGTTCAAGACGGCGTTCGGATCCTTCGCGAAACGCGCCCGCACCTGCAGGTAGCGGCCCACCGGGCTCGTGACGAGACCGGGTGCGCCGAGCGGATTGCTCCAGGCGCTCCACGTGTCGTCCGGCTCTTTGCTGTTGCCGGTGCGCGTGGACAGCTCGAGCGCGCCGCTCGCGTCCCACGAGAGCTGCCCGAACCGAGCCCGTATGCCCGCGTCCAGCACCTTGCTGGTCCACACCGCGTCCGGACCGCCGACTCCCTTCACGGGGTGCACCACCGCAGGGTCGCTCGAGACGACGTAGCGATCCTTGCCGGCCATGACGAGCGCGCCGACCTGGCGCTCATCCGCGTCCGCCACCATGACGGAGGTGTGGCCCGCGTCCACCGTGTACACGCGGCCCTCCACGCCCGTACCCACGTAGGGCCGGCCGTCGTCCCCGAGCGATAGGCTCGTGTAGTGCTCCTCTGCGTCGTCCAAGAGCTGCTCGGGCTTGCCGTCCAGCCCGAAGCTGAAAAGCGTGCCTTTGCCCTTGGTCTTCGCAGTGGTGGGGCTGGGCGTCGCCGGTTGGTCGGCGCGCGCACGCGAGGGCGCGGACGACGACGACTTGATGTCGTTGGCGATCGCGAACACCTCACCCTTCTGGTTCACGGCGATGGCTCGCACCTCGGTCCGCGCGAAGTCGTGGAGCACGCTGGCACGGCCTGGCGCGGTGACCTTGTACAGCTTGGCCTTGTCGCTGGCCCCGGCGTACACGGTGCCGTCCGGCGCGACGGCCACGCTCATGAGGTGCTGCTCCGGCGCATCGAAGTACACCTGAGCATCGCCCGTCTGCGTGATCCGAAACAGCTTACCCTCGGGACCCGTAGCCGCGTAGACGGCCTTGGCTTTCGCGTCGTAGGCGACGCTCCACACGTGCTCGGCGCCCTTGAGGGTCGCCAGATCCGTGAGCTTGCCCTTCTCCCATTTCATGACCTTGCCGTCGGGCAACGTGCCCGCGACCACCGCCCCGCCGAACGCTTGCGCCAAGGACGTGACGACGAGCGCCTTGGTCTCCGCCAGCACGGTGACCGTGCCGCCCTGGAGCTTGAGCAGCTTGCCCTCGTTGCCGGTGCCCAGCAGGAGCGAGCCGTCCGCCATCGGCAGGGCGCTCCAGATGGTCGTGGCCGGCGCCGCCGGTACCGCACCCAAGCCGAAGCCGGCGCGCACGTGGCCTTGCGAGTCCAGGGCGACGCCCTTCAAGTCCCCGCCCTTGAGCTCGGACGTCTCGTCCAGCACGAAGCGACGCGTGCCCACGGCGGCGGCTTGCGCGGCGACGAGCAAAAACAGTGAGGTGAGAGAGTAGCGAACGATCTTGTGCATGGCTCTTCTTGGGCGAAGGCGACGGTTGTCCCCGTGAAACCTAGAACACTTAGCGCAGGGCAGGGCGAATCACGACGCTGACGCGGTCGCGGCCGACGACGAATTGACCGACGGGAGTGACGGCTCGCACCGAGCTTTCCACGCTGTCCGGCCCGATGCTGCTGGTCGTGGGGCGAATGGCGTCCACCGCGCCGGGCGGCAGGTTCTTCGCCACGCGGCCTCGGAAAGCCAAGCCGCTCCCGCTGTCGTAGCTCACGACCAGGGATTTGGGCGGATAGATCGGGCTCACGAAGTTCGCGATCATCTCCTGCAGCGAATCCGGAGCGGCTACCTCGCGCTCCTCCATGTAGCCGGGGGCGATGTCCAGCGACACGGTCTGACCGGCGAGGTGCGCCGGCAGGTCCACGCTGAGCACGCGCGTCAGCTCCGGGCCGGAGTACGGCACGAGGGTCACCCGGACCCGGGCCGGCTTGCCCGCGTCAATCTCCGGCTCCAGCAGCTCCGCGCCGCGTAGGCGCAGCATGTCCCGGGCGTAGTGGAGCTCCACCTCGATTTCGGCGCTCTCGATGAACGCCGGCTGCCAGGGGTTGTTCATGATCGCGCCGATCGCGCGCACCAGGTTGCTCCGCGCGAACTCGCCGGCCTCGGGCGTCCCGCCCATCGCCACGCCGTAGTCCTCCAGGCGAATCTCGCCGTAGCCCTTGATCTTGAGCTTGCTCACCGCCGTCCACGACACGTCTTGCCGCTCGTTGGCTACGGCTTGCAAAGCGCTGCCGATGGCCACCGCCATGAAAGACGGCGTCATGAACTTCTCGTGCGCGATCTCGAAGCTCCAGTTCGAGCTCGGCAGCCCGGGCATCCCCTTGATGCCGACTTTGAGCGGCACAACCGGTGCCTGGGCGCTGTGGGATACCAAGATGCTGGCCTGGCGATCTTGGACGAGCGCTCCCACGTCCCTCACGCCCATGCCGATTTTGAAGCTTCTTTGGTCGCTGGCCAAAAACCACAGCACTTTGCCGATGCACGTGGGTAGCGCGGTGACGCCCGCTTCCATCATGGGGTGACCGAACGCGACGAGCTTGTCACCCTCCACGCGCGTGACCGTACCCAGGCCCATCGCGCTCATGTCGCCGCGAATGAGCTGGACGCCGACCGCGCCGCCGTCGTCGTAGCGCTTGGGAGCTGCCGGATCCTGACCGCCGCCGCCGCCTGCCTGCAGCGGCTCCATACCCAGCGGCGCCAGTAGCTCGCGCGCGAGGCCGATGGCGCCGTTGCTCATTCCGCCGACCAGCAGCGGGGTCGCCACCGGCGCGGCCGTGATGGCGCCCGCCGGCGCGGTGCGCTGCGCCAAAGCGGCCGCGTGCTGCCTCAGGTCGTACTTGGCGCCGCGGAAGCGTGACCCGTCGTTCGACGCTTGGGGACCCGTTGCGGAGGCTGAGCCCGGCTTCAAGGGCCAGCCGAAGATCTTGTCTGGCAGCGGGCGCTGCAGATCCTCGATCATGTTGTCGATGGGCGTGACTCCCGCGACCGGCTCCGAGCCGAAGCTCCAGCCATAGGCGTAAGCGCCGATCATCTTGTTGTCGAGGTAGATGGGGCTGCCGCTCATGCCCGCGACGACCTTGGCCACCTCCAAGCGAGGGTGCTTGGTCTTGACCAAAATCAGGTCCTGCCGCGGCCGAAAGTTTCGCAGCACGTCGATCACCTCGACATCGAACCGCTCGGGGCGCGTGCCCTCGAAGACGGTGAGGCCGTAGCCCTTCATGCCGCGCTTGATCTGGCTCACCGGCATCGTGTCTGGCCGCGAGGTCGCGGCGCCAGCGCTCGCCGACTTGAGCCCGAGCGGCAGCGTGGCCAAGAGGCCTAGCGCGGAGAGCCCGAGGAGGGACGTGAGGGAGGAGAACCAGGAGAGGTGACGCAAGGGGTGGGAGTCTACAATGAAGGCCCGGGGCGGGGCACGGCGGTTTTGGTGCCGTTCTTGCTTTGAGGGCGGACCCGCGGCGAGGCCGCCGCGAGGCCCGATATGGCCGAACACCGAAGCCCGCTGATTGTTCCCGAAAAGCCGCTATCTTGGCGGCGCCTTGGACATCGCCCTGCTCGCCTCGATAAGCTGCGCCGTGGGCCTGCATTTGGTAGCCCATGTCACGCTTGTCATAGGACTACTGCGGCGCAAGCCTTGGTGGCGCGGTCTCGTAGGGCTGGTGGTGCCGCCGCTCGCTGCGTACTGGGGGTACGAGGCAAAGCTCCGGGCGCGTGTCACGCTATGGGTCGCGACGCTCGCGGTGTATGTGGCGAGCGTCACCGCCGCCGCGCTTTGAAGACTTCACCATGAGCACGCCGAAACGTTATGCCGCCTTCGCGCTCTGCCTCTGCGCGTCGTGGCTCGTCGCCGCGGGTTGCGGCTCGGGGAGCCCAATGGACACCGCCGGGCCGCAAGGGTCGAGCGGCAGCAGCAACGGCGGAGCCGGTGGCACCAGCGGCGGGCCTACCGTGTTCGATCCCGGCGGCACGAGCTCGGGCGGAGGCCAAGGCCAGCTCAACTCGCTCTGCGGCCCCGTAACGCCGAGCATGTGCTTGCCGGAGGACTCTTCCGCGTGCGCTACTTACGAGCCCCCGAGCGGAGGCGCGGGGGGTGTGGGCGGCGAGGGCGGAGGCGGCGGCGCCAGTGCCGGCGAAGGCGGAGCGCTGCACGTCGGCGGCGCACCGGGCAGCGCCGGCACACCTGGTGGCGGCGCGGACGCGGCGGGCGCCCCCGCGAACGGTGGAGCGCCCGATGGCGGGGGTGAATCCTCCGGCGGCGCTGGTGGGCAAGGCGGTGAGGGCCAAGAGCCACCGCCCCTCCCCGCTTACGGCTGCCAGGTCTCCCACCAGAACAACAAAACCGTGCGTTCTTGCGTCCGCGCAGGGGTCGGGCTCGCGAACGCGCCGTGCTTCAGCGCCGGCGATTGCGCCCCCGGCCTGGCCTGCGTGACAGAAGGAGAGGCCGGGCGCTGCCTCCCCTACTGCTGCGACTTCACGACCCCGTGCGAGGCGGGCAGCTACTGCGCGCCGCGCCCCCTCCGCAAGGGGCCGGCTGAAAGCAGCGACGCGGAGCCCACTCCGGTGCCGGTGTGCGTGCCCGCCGACGGCTGCAGCTTGGAAGACCGCTATCCCTGCGCGAGCGGCACGGAGTGCCGTTGTCAGGGGGGCACGGCGTGCATGGTCGTGCGCGACGACGGCACGACCACCTGCTTGAAGCCGGGGAGCGGCCAGCAGGGCGAAGAGTGCCCTTGTGCGTGGAACCACGTTTGCTCCAAGGTCACCAACCGCTGCATCCAGATCTGCCGCACGGACGCGACGGAAAGCGAGTGCGGTGAGCAGAAGTGTCAGGCCGCCTCGGAGCTGCCGGACAAATTCGGCTTCTGCGTCGGCCCCGTCAGGTAGCGCTCACTCGCCGTTTTCCAGCAGCTGGTTCAGCTCCGCACCGACGAGGACGGAGAAGCACACCAGCCAGAGCCAGGCCAGGGTGACCGCGACCGCGGCCAAGCTGCCGTAGAAAAGCGCAAACCGCGCGAGGTGGCCGGCGTAATAAGCGAACGCGCCGGACACGGCGCTGCCGGCCACGACCGCGACGATCGCCCCTGGAAAGACCCGCCGGCGCACCCCGGGGCGCGGCGAGGCCACGAAGAAGAACAGCGCCAGCAGCAGGACGCCGATGAGGGCGAGCAAGAGCAGCAGCAAGTAATGCGAAAAACTCGGGTTGAGCTCCACCTCTCCCCCGGAAATGGCCACGAAGAGGCGCGAAGGGCCGCCCGAGACCCAAACCGCGAGCAGCGCGCTCGAGCCGAACAGCGCGATGCTCACGACCACACTCAAGAGCGCGAGCGCGCGTTTGCGAAGCCACGAGCGCGGCGCGGTGCCGGCGGAAGCCTCCAGCAAGCTCATCGAGGTGTGGAACGCGCCCGACGCCGCCCATAGCGCGCCCACGAGCGCGAAGGGCGCTACCGCCTCGAGCGCGAAGCGGTCCAGCTGCTGCCAGGTCAGCACCTGCACCTCGTTCGGCGTTAGGTTGAGCAGCGCGGCCGTCGTCTGCAGTACGGACTCGTGATTGCCGAGCAGCAGCTTACCGAATAGCCACCCCGCTAGCGCCAGCATCGGGATCGCGGCCAAGAACAGGTCGAACGCCATCGCGCTCGTCGCGGCTGCGATGTCGCGTCGCACCAGGATCTGCCCCAGCATGAACGCCACGTGCGTGATGCGATGCCGGCGACTCAGCTGGTCGAGGCGGGACTCGATCGGACCGAGCGGTAGCCCGCGTAGTGACGGGCGCCCTGGCGGGGCGCTGCTGGCTCGAGAGTCGGGGGCTGGCACCGGGGGAGGGATGATCGCATAGTCCGCGCAAGTTGAGCACTCATCAGGAAGTCGTGGAGATTCGCACCGCCGGGCGTGGGTTCACCAACGTCACCTCCCAGGTGCAGGCCGTCGTGTCGCGCAGCGGCATCCGCACCGCTTTGTGCACGGTGTTCATCCAGCACACCTCCGCCAGCCTCGTCATTCAAGAGAACGCCGACCCCAACGTCCTGCGGGATCTAGGCGAGTGGCTGAGCGAGCTGGCGCCCGAATCACGCGCCTGGGTCCACGACGACGAAGGTCCGGACGACATGCCGGCGCACGCCCGCTGCGCGGTCACGAAGACGTCCGAGACGATCCCGGTCAACGCCGGGCGGCTCACCCTGGGCACGTGGCAGGGGCTGTACGTGTGGGAGCACCGCGCGCGCCCGCACTCACGCAAGCTCGTGGTGCACGTGGCGGGCGACTGATTTCGGCTCGGCCCGGGCTCCGCGGGCCCGCACCCTAGCAGAACGCTCTGGGCCAGGTATAACGCGCAGCGATGCTGGATTTGCGCGTCAAGACCCCCCCCGAATGGCTGAGCGCCGTCTTCAGTGACTTCGACGCGTTCCTGCTCGACCACGCCAATTGTGAGCGCAAAGCGTCCGCGACCGGCATGTCCTTCGTCGCGCGCTACCCGGACCGACGAGAGCTGTTGGATCCGATGATCGAGTTCGCCAAAGAAGAGCTCGAGCACTTTCACATCATGTACCGCATCTGCGCGGCCCGCGGCCTCACGCTGGCGGACGATTACAAAGACCCCTACGTGAACCAGCTCCGGTCGCAGGTACGCGCGGGCGGGGACGCGCACTTTCTGGACCGGCTGCTCGTCTCCGGAGTCGTGGAGGCGCGCGGCTGCGAGCGCTTGTTCCTGGTGGCGCAGGCGCTCGAGGAGCGCGACCCCTCGCTGTTCCCGGCGTACATGGAGCTCGCGCGCGCCGAGTCGCGCCACCACGCGTTCTTCTTCCGGATGGCGCGGCTCTACTTCAGTGAGGCCGAGGTCAGACAGCGTGGCGGCGAGCTCTTGGATTTCGAGGCCGAGCTCGTCCAGCGGCTCCCCCACCGCGCGGCGGTGCACTGAGCCTCGCCGCCGGACACCAGCCATGAGCGAGCCCGCGCACCGCAAATACCTGGAGAAATACGCGGAGCCGGAGGCGCGCTTCGCGGAGCAGCTCGAGCAAGGCTACGGCGCGGTGTTGGTAGTGCCCCTCCACCACGAGGAGCCGCGCTTCCTTGCGGACCTCGAGCCCGCGCTGCTGGCCGCGAGCGCACGGCCGCTGCTCATTGCGGTCGTGAACGGCACGGACAACGCCACCGCAGCTGCGCACGAAGCCAACCAGCGAGTGCTCACGGAGCTGGCCGCGCGCTCCTTCCCCACTCAAACGTTGACCCCAGTGGTCGGCTCCCCCGCCAGCGCGACCCTCGGCCGCGTCGGCGGCTACGACCTGCTGCTCGTGGATCGCGCGACGACCGGCCAGCGTTTGCCCTCCGATCAGGGGGTCGGGCTGGCGCGACGCATCGGCATGGACATCGCGCTGGGGCTGCACGCTCGGGGCCGCGTGCAAAGCCCTTGGCTTGGCTGCACGGATGGCGACGCGCGGTTGCCGGCGGATTACTTGGCGCAGAACGCGGCCACGGAGCCGCGCGGAGCGCACGGCGTGCGCCGCGTCGCGCTCACTCTGCCGTTCTGGCACGTGCCGGGCGGGGACGCGGCCGTGGACGCCGCCACCGCTGCCTACGAGCTATCGCTGCGCTACTACACGCTGGGGCTGGCCTCGGCTGGTTCGCCGTACGCCTACGAAAGCATGGGCAGCAGCATCGTCGTGCGCGCCGAAGCTTACGCGGAGGTGCGAGGTTTCCCGCGCCGCCAGGCGGCCGAAGACTTCTACCTGCTGGACAAGCTGGCCAAAGTGGGCGCCGTTCACCGACCGGCGCGCCAGCCGATCGAGCTTCGCTCACGGCGTTCGGCCCGCGTGCCGTTCGGAACTGGCGCGAGGGTGGGCGAGCTGGTGGAGACCGGCCAGGGCCTCACTACGTATCACCCGCGGGTATTCGAGCTGCTGCGAGTCACGCTGACCGCGCTGCTGCGGGCCGCGCTCTCCCGCAGCGAGACGCGCGTCACGGAGGAGCTTTCGCGCGCGCTGGAAGCGGGCAGCGTCGGCGCCGTCTCGAGCGCGCTGGACGACCTGAACGCGCTCGAAGCGCTGCGGGAGACGTTCGGCGCTTCACCCGACGGAGTAGTCAGAAAGCGACGCTTCCTCACCTGGTTCGACGCCCTGCGGACGCTCCGCTTCGTGCACTTGGTCGAGGGTCATGCCGGCCTTCCCCGGGTGCCGCTCTTGGATGCGCTGACGGAGGCTCCCTTCACTTCCTTCTGGCGCGGTCTCGGGAAGGAGAGCGGCACCTACCTGAACGAAAACACCGGGAGAATGGCCGCGTTCAGTGCTGAACAGGCTTTGCCTAGCGACGTGGGCGTTGAGAACGCCATTTTGGGCTCTGTCAACGACTGCTGAACGAAAACGGAGCTGAACAAAAGTGGGAGGCACCCCTAGGTATGGCCTTGACGGTTGGGCGGTACCCCAATATGTTGCCCCTCTGCCTCGAAGCCCTGGCCACTTGGTCAGGGGTCGTGGCCCCCAAGAGCTCTCGGCAGCAGTCCCGAGGCTCCTGGTTTTAAACTACTCACGCCTGGCTTCGATACGGGCTAACCGCTCGTAACGGCTAGGTTTTGTTTCCATTCTCGGCATTCGGCGAGAAGACTAAGTGACGTAGGTCGCGCCTCTACAGGGCGGGACCGATAGGCCGACGTGCGGGCAGGCCCCGCGCGCCGGAAGGGAGCGCGACAAAATGGTGCAGGCAATTGGCGTCGGCGGACCGGTTTCGCAGACGGAAGAACAAGACGAGATCACGGGCTCCGGCCGCGACAGCGGCATCGCTCCCGCCACCGCGATGCGCGTCAAGAAGCGCAACGGCGACGCCGAGCCGGTAGACGTGAACAAGATCGTCAAGGCCGTGAGCCGCAGCGCCTCCGGCCTCGGCCGGGTGGACGCGATGCGAGTCGCGCTCAAGACCATCGGCGGCCTGTTCGACGGCGCCACCACTCAAGCGCTCGACCAGCTCTCGATTCAGACCGCCGCCAGCTTGATCGCGGAGGAGCCGGAGTACTCGCGCCTGGCCTCGCGCCTGCTCGCCACGTACATCGACAAAGAAGTCACGCACCAGGACGTGCACTCCTTTTCGCAGAGCATCGGCCTCGGTCACCGCCTCGGCCTCGTCAACGATCGCGTGCTGGACTTCGTGACCCGCTCGCAGCGCAAGCTGAACGACGCGGTCGAGAACCAGAAGACGGACCGCTTCGAGTACTTCGGCCTGCGCACGGTGTACGACCGCTACCTGCTGCGCAACCCTCAGACGCGCCAGGTGATCGAGACCCCGCAGCACTTCTTCCTCCGCGTGGCGTGCGCGCTCAGCGAGTCCGTCATGGAGGCGCTGCAGATGTACCGGCTCTTCAGCTCGCTGGAGTACATCCCGAGCTCTCCCACCCTGTTCAACTCCGGCACGCGCCACGAGCAGCTCTCCAGCTGCTTCTTGCTGGATTCGCCGAACGACCACCTGGAAGACATCTACAAAAAGTACACGGATGTCGCGCTGCTCTCGAAGTTCTCGGGCGGCATCGGCCTGTCGTACACGCGCGTTCGCTCGCGCGGCTCGCTCATCGAGTCCACCAACGGCTACTCGAGCGGCATCGTGCCCTGGCTGAAGACGCTCGACGCGTCCGTCGCGGCCGTGAACCAAGGCGGCAAGCGCAAGGGCGCCTGCGCCGTGTACCTCGAGCCCTGGCACGCGGACGTGGAAGAGTTCCTGGAGCTGCGCGACAACTCGGGTGACGCCCAGCGCCGCACTCACAACTTGAACCTGGCGAACTGGGTCTGCGACCTCTTCATGCGCCGCGTCGAGAGTGACGGCGACTGGTCGCTGTTCGACCCCAAGGTCGTGCCGCACCTGACCGACCTGTACGGGCCGGACTTCGACGTCGCTTACGAAAAGGCGGAAGCGCAAGGCCTCGCGGTGAAGACGGTGCGCGCGCGCGACTTGTACGCGCGCATGATGCGAACGCTGGCCGAGACCGGCAACGGCTGGATGACGTTCAAGGACAAGTCCAACCTGGCCTGCAATCAGACCGCGCTGCCGGGGCGAACCGTGCACCTCTCCAACCTGTGCACGGAGATCCTCGAGGTCACGAACGAGTCGGAGACCGCGGTGTGCAACCTGGGCTCGGTCAACCTCGCCCGCCACGTCACCCCCGAGGGATTCGACTTCGAGAAGCTCGCGCGCACCGTGCACGTCGCGGTCCGCCAGCTCGACCGGGTGATCGACCTCAACTACTACCCCATCCCGCAGACCAAGAAGTCCAACTCGGCTTGGCGCCCCGTGGGCCTCGGCGTGATGGGTCTGCAGGACGTCCTGTTCGAGCTGAAGCTGCCGTTCGACTCGCAGGAAGCGCGCGACCTCTCGCGCATGATCGCCGAGGAGATTTACTACCACGCGCTCACCGCTTCCTGCGATTTGGCCGCGGAGAAGGGCGCGCACCCGGCCTTCGCGGAGACGCGCGCCGCGCGCGGCGAGCTCCAGTTCCACGCCTGGGGCGTCGAGCCAGAGGGCAAGCAGCGCTGGAGCGACCTGCGCGAGCGCATCATGCAAGTGGGCCTGCGCAACTCGCTGCTCATCGCCATCGCGCCGACCGCGACCATCGCCGCCATCGCCGGCTGCTACGAGTGCATCGAGCCGCAGGTGTCCAACCTGTTCAAGCGCGAGACGCTCTCCGGCGAGTTCCTGCAGGTCAACCGCTACCTGGTCGCGGATCTGGTCCGCCTCGGGCTGTGGAACGACGACACGCGCGCTCGCCTCAAGCACGCGGAGGGCTCCGTGCAGAACCTGACCGAGCTGCCCGAGAACCTGCGCACGCTGTACCGCACGGCCTGGGAGCTGCCGATGCGCTCGCTGATCGACATGGCTGCTGACCGCGGCGCCTTCATCGATCAGAGCCAGTCCCTCAACCTGTTCAGCGAGTCGCCGAACATCGGCCAGCTGTCGAGCATGTACTTTTACGCGTGGAAGAAGGGTATCAAGACGACCTACTACCTGCGCTCCCGTCCCGCGACTCGCATCCAGAAGACGAGCGTTGCGCCCACCGCGGCTCCGAAGAAGGAGTACACGGACACGGAGAAGGTCGTCTGCTCGCTCGAGAACCCGGAAGCGTGCGAGGCGTGCCAGTGAGCTCGCACCAACGGCCGGAAAAACTCCTCGATCCGGGCCTGTGCCTGTCGCTCCGCCCCATGCAGTACCCGGGCTTCTTCGACATGTACAAGTCGGCCATCAAGAACAGCTGGACGGTGGACGAGGTCGACTTCGCCAGTGACGTGGACGATATCCGAAAGAAGCTCGGCCCCCGCGAGCGCCACCTGATCGAGCGGCTGGTCGCGTTCTTCGCCACCGGCGACAGCATCGTCAGCAACAACCTCGTGCTCAACCTGTACAAGCACATCAACGCGCCAGAAGCGCGCATGTACTTGTCGCGCCAGCTCTACGAGGAGGCGCTGCACGTCCAGTTCTACCTCACGCTGCTGGACACCTACATTCCGGACCATGACTCGCGCGCCAAGGCCTTCGCCGCGATCGAGAACATCCCGAGCATCCGCAAGAAGGGCGAATTTTGCTTCAAATGGATCGACTCGATCCAGGAGATGCATCGCATCGAGACGCGCGCGCAGCGCCGTCAGTTCTTGATGAACCTGATCACCTTCGCCGCGGCGGTGGAGGGCTTGTTCTTCTTCGCGGCCTTCGCGTACGTGTACTACCTGCGCTCCCGCGGCCTCTTGCATGGCCTCGCGACCGGCACGAACTGGGTGTTCCGCGACGAGAGCGCGCACATGCAGTTCGCGTTCGAGGTGGTCAAGCAAGTGCGCGAGCAGGAGCCGGACCTGTTCGACGCCGACATGCAGCGTGACGTCGTGCAGATGCTGGAGGAGGCCGTCGCCGCCGAGACCGCGTTCGCAGAGGACTTGCTCGGTGACGGTTTGGCCGGCCTCTCGCTACGCGACGTGCGCGGCTACCTCGAGTACGTGGCGGACCAGCGCCTGCAGCAGCTGGACATGCCCAAGCGCTACGGGACCAAAAATCCGCTCTCCTTCATGGAGCTGCAGGACGTGCAGGAGCTCACGAACTTCTTCGAGCGCCGGGTCGCCTCCTACCAAGTCGGCGTCACCGGTGAAGTGACGCTCGACGGCGCGTTCTGAAGAACGAGCTTCAGCTCCAGACGCGGAGCTCGAGCTCTCGGTGCAGGCGCAGCGCATTGGCCGCGGATGGAACTCCGAGCGAGTGAACGATGCTCGGGTCCACCCGCCGCTCGAGCTCGGCGCGCAGGTCCGCGATAGCGGCGCGACGTGCCTGGCGGACGCGGCGGAGGGCCGTTTCGTCGAGCTTCGGCTCGAACCACGCGGCGATCTCCCAGGCTAGCGCGGCGTGCCGCTGCTCATCGGCCGCGATTTGGCGCATCGCCTTCGCGACCACGCGGTCGGCCGCATTTTTGGCCTGCCAAATGCCCATCGCAGCTCCGAACGTTTCGCGCACGCAGCCTTCCACCGCGTTGTCCAGGAGCAGACTCTCCAGATCCCGCGCGGGGGTTGGGGCGACTCGCGGCCGCTCCACGCGAGTTGCACCGAAACGGCGTGCCAGGCCAGCGGTCATGCGCGCGTGACGCACCTCGTCCGCGGCCGCCCGCCGCGCGGCCGTGAGCAGCCGGCGCGGCGCGCCGTGCGCTGCGAGCTCGCGTTCGATGTGAACGAAGGCGTACACCGAGGCGGCTTCGAGCCGCGCGGCCTCGGCCAGGTAGCGCGCCGTCGGCACCGAATCACAGCGCCGACGCTGTGCCGCCAGCCCCGCCGGCCGCCGCCCGACGACGCAGTTCGGATTCGCCTCTCTCAGCACGACCTGCTCTCGGTGCGACAGCTCTCCATCCGCTGTCACGCCGAAGACGTGCCGAGTCACGCCGTCGCAGCCCTCGTACGTGAAGCCTTGGACCGCGAAGCCCGTGCCCTCCGGCTTGGCACCGCCGTCGCCGCAGCGAACGTCCAAGCCCTCCATCCCGACGAGGAACATCGCCTCCTCCGGCGTGTCGACAGTGCCGAGGAGATCCGCGATCTGCTCCTTCGAGTCCAGCAACCGCACGGTGTCACCCTGGTTTGCGGTCAGGTAGTATCGGAAGCAGGCCTCGGCGCAAGACCCGAGCCTGAATCCGTCCGCGTCCGGCACTTGCTCGAGCGCAGTGAGGCACGCGGCTTCGTCCTCGGCGGTCTTACAGGCAGTGCCGAAGCTAGCAACGGCGTCACCGCTGCCATCCGGCCAAAGCGAGTGAAGCGCCAAGTATTCCTGCTCGGGCTCGGGCCGCAGCCCCGCCAGGAGATCCCTTTCGTGAGCTTCACACGACGTGCTCACGAACCCCGGGTCGCGCTCGATGCCCGGCCCCACGTCACCACAGCCCGTCACCCCCGAGGAAGCCATCACCAGCGTGACGGCGCTCCGCAACATCGGCTTCAAGTTTCGGCTTGTGAACATGCTCCCGCCTCTCCTGCCGCCGCTGAAGCAATCCGCAGGCCGCGCCCGCAAGCCCCTCTTTTGGCCCCATCTCGGTGCCAAGGCTGGGCAGTGTGCCGGCTTCCCGGACTTCCCTGTCATGCCCAGTCGAGCCGAACGGGCCAATGGCCGGCGATACGAAGAGCGGCACCGAATGCCCCCTCCATCGTCGGTCAGCCCAGCTGTAGTTTGGCAGCCTCCGAGCCGAGCCGGCGGGTGCGCGTGACTAGGTCCCCCTAGCCGCGGGCGAGGCTCAAGCCGCCCTAGCTTCCTCAACTTCTCGGCTTCCGCCGAGTGCTTGATGCAGACGTTGACCAAGAGCTCTGCCATCCAGTCCTGGCCTCATCGTGCTGCTCGTGGGTGGCGCTGAACCGGTCGTGTGCCGAGTCGATGGAATCACTCCGTCGGCTCTGACCAGGAGGCCGAAGTTGCGGGTGTCGCGCGGTTCGTGGGCTGGCCTCACGTCGAGGACGCCGAGGACGCCGAGGACGATGGTTCTCGAGGCAGCAGCGGGGTACCACTGTGTTCCACGCCAGGTGATGACGCCGTTGGGATAGGTCCGACAAACCTCGAAGTGGTCTGGGTACTCCTGCTCCGGAAGCAATCGAAGGAAGGTTCGCAGCGCAAGTCGATAGCGTCGAGGGCGTGGCTTGTCCGATGGCTTCGCGCGGTCGCACATAGTTGTGCTCATCGCGAAACCGTCGAAACGGGCTGGCCGCGCGCGCATGCTGCTAGCCGGCGGCCGAGCTGTTTCAGCCTTCAGCGTGCGATGCATGCGCTCGTGTCGAACGTTCTGCTCGGAGCGACCTGGCATGATGCGCTCGGGTGATTCCGAGCCGGATCCACCAAATGGCGAGCCGTGATGGCCCGCCTGGGGCAAGCGTCGAAAGCGGCGGAACGTTGTCGGTACGAATGGCTGTTTTCTGCTGATTCCGAAGCGCTCACAGAGCTCGCCAAAGCTCTCTTCGGCCTCCAGCATCGCCGCCACAAACTTCACCCGCTCGTTCATAGGTGACGTCTCGCTTCACGTCATCGCAAAACGTGTCACCTATGTGCCCGGTCCGATTGTCACCTATGTGCCCGGTCTAACCGATTTCGATTGACGGCATTTCTGCGTCCTCGTCGTGATGCGGTGGCGGTCCTCCGAATTCTGTCGTTTGCGACGCGCCACGTTGATTTCCTCGGCGCTTTACGAGCTGGATGCGTCGAAAGTCGTTTTGATCGTCAGAGTCGCTGCAGCGGGGCACTCCGGGGCTTGAAAGTCATCATATTACTTCTGAGCGATGCTAAACGCGGCGCACCGTGGAGAAGCGAAGGCATCGTGGCAGATGACGCACCAGGCGTTGGAAACACACGCGAAGACGCGCGCGCGGCTCGACTTCGAGGAAGGCGCTCTGCTGCTCTCCGCACAGCAGTTGGAGGTGCATCGGCACTTCGGTTACGGCAGCTTCACGGAATACGTGGAGCGGCTGCTTGGCTACGCGCCGCGCGTCACGCACGACAAGCTCCGTGTGGCGGAGGCCCTCCAGCGTCTGCCGGAGACCGCTCGTGGGCTGCAGCAGGGAACGGTCAAGTACAGCCACGCGCGGGAGCTCACGCGCGTCGCAACGCCTGAAACCGAGGAGATTTGGGTGAAAGCCGCGAGCGGTCGCACCGTTCGCGAAGTGGAGAAGCTCGTTTCTGGTCGGCGCCCTGGCTCGCTGCCAGACTCGCCGGTAGAGCCAGGGCACGAGCGGCACGTGCTCCGCTTCAACGTATCGGGCGAAACGCTCGCCAGCTTTCGAGACGCGATCGCGATGCTGCAGCGTGAGGCGGGCGAACACCTCGACCACGACGCGCTGTTGCTTTTGCTCGCACGTCACGTGCTAGGCGGCCCCGTCGACGACGGTCGGGCGAGCTACCAGGTGGCGCTGGAGGTTTGCGAACGCTGCCAGCGCGCCAGGCAGCTCGCCGACGGTGAGCTCATCGACGTCTCCCCCACCGTCACCGCCATGGCTGATTGCGATGCGCAGCGACTGCCGGGCGCCCGCATGGGCGCCTCTGCACGAGATTCACCGACGCGTGCGACTCAAGACGTGCCGCCTGCCGTACGGCGCGCGGTGCTGCGTCGTGACCGACGTCGCTGCCGCGTGCCCGGCTGCACCCACGCACGGTTCTTGGACATTCATCACGTGATGACCAAAGCAGACGGCGGCGACCACGATGCCGGCAACTTGATTACCTTGTGCGGAGCGCATCATCGAGCGATTCACGAAGGGACGCTGATGGTCATGGAGAACGAGCGGGGGCTCGTGTTCAGTCACGCGGACGGCACGCCGTACGGCTCCGCGCCATCGGCCGCGTCGTCGTTGGTGCACACCCGAGCATTCCAGGCGCTTCGGGGCCTCGGGTTCGGCGAAGCGGACGTGCGCCGCGTGCTCGCTCGAGCGCTTCAAGAATTGCAGCCGGACGCAGCTCTCGAGCATCGGCTGCGTTGGTGCCTGGAGCGGCTTACTGAACGCACGTGTCAGAAAGCCTCCTGAAGGTAGCCGGCACCGGTGTGTTCGCTAGTGAAGACGCCCCGTGGCTCTTCGCTCGCGCGTCACGCGCTGCGCGGCCCCGTCGACAAGGCAGAGCGAGCTAGCGTTGGTGCTGGCTTGCGAAGACTGCCAGCCGGTTGCCGGATGCCCACGTGGGCGCCGCGCCTCGACGTCACGTCCCGGCGCGGGTGCGACCCAAGAGGTGCCGCCTGCTGTACGGCGCGTGGTATTGTGGTCGTGCCGATACGGCTATCTCCCTCGATCACTTGCTGCAGTGAGAGCGAATAGCCGGTCACCGCGCGGGTGGTCGCGGTTGTGGCGTGTTCGTTGGGCGCGATGACGAAATCTTCGCCCTCGCGACACGCTCCTGCTGCAGCGAGCAGCGGACGAACAGCTCGACGGCGACGCCCTGTTGCTCGCTCGCGCGTCACGGCTGGGCGAAGCGGTCGACGAGGGCCGCCTGCCGAGTGGCGCTGGATGTCCGCGAAGGCTGCAGCGCGCCAGGCAGCGCACCGACGGTGCGTTCATCGACGTCTCCGCAAACCTCCATGGCCGTTTGCGATGCGCAGCGACTACCGGCTGCCCACGTGGGCGCCGCGCCTCGACACTCGCGCGTGCGACTCGAGAAGCGCCGCGCGGTCTTGCGACCGTGCCGACGCCGCGATCTCACGGCAGGGGGAGCTAGCGTTGGTGCTGGCTTGCGAAGACTGCCAGTCGATTGCCGGATGCCCACGTGGGCGCCGCGCCTGAACGTCCCCCGCGCGTGCGACCCAAGAGGTGCCGCCTGCCGAGTGGCGCGCGGGCAAGCGGCCTTGAGTGGCCGCTCGCGGCAGCGCAGCTGTGTGGCCGGTCGCCGTAGTCGCGTCCTGGTTAGCCGCGACTACGGCGATCTGCGTTTCCATGCGCGATGTTCATGCTGCAGCGAGCGCCGCCGACCGAGACTACCTGACGCCCACGTGGGCGCCGCGGCTCGAGATTCACCGCGTGCGACGCAAAACGAGCGCCGCCGGCCGTAGAGCTGCACCGCTTTCTCTCGACCACTTGCTGCAATGAGACCGGCCTACCGAACGCACGTGTCAGCAAGCGTCCGGAAGGTAACCGGTCGCGGCGGCACGGGCGGTGTCGGCTGGTCGCGGCTGTGGCGTTTTACGTAGCACCCACTGCGGGATCTCCGCTTCGGTACGCGATGGCCATGCTGCAGCGAGCGGCGGGCGAAGCCTCGATGACGACGCCCTGTTGCTCTCAATCGCGCGTCATCTGCTCGGCGCCCCTCGAGGAGGGCCAGCTACGAGTTGGTGCTGGGTGCTTGCGAAGGCTGCGAGCGCGCCACGCAGCTGTCCGACAGCCACTTCCGGAACGCCCACGTGGGCGCCGCGGCTCGAGATTCACCGCGTGCGACCCAAGAGGTGCCGCCTGCCGAGTATGTCCCTTCTGCAGCGAGCGGCGAGAGAATGCCTCGGCTGGCACCGAGCGCCGCCCCAGTAGCTTCTGCCGGGTGAGCTGCGTAGCTGGCAGCCCACCCGCAGAATCGTTTAGAGGCCCATGCAGTTGGCGTAGTACGTCACGGTGCCGGGCCAGTCCGAGAAGACGCCGAGCACGCCGACTTGCTTCGCGAGCACGTCGAGCAGCACGTAGGTGTCGCCGTCGTTGTCGATGGCGGGCGCTACGGACTGATAGTAGTAACCGCCGCCCGCTGCCAGAGGGCCCGACCGCTCGAGCGTCCACGTGATGAGGTCCAGACCCGCGGCCTTGGCCGCTTTGGCGTAGGTGGAAGGCACGATGTTGCGGGCGGAGTCCAAGGTCACGAGCGCCCAGGTGGGCGGTGCGATGATGTTGACACCTTTTTTGCGCACCTCCGCCATGCGCGCCACCGCCACGTCGTAGCCGCCCGCCGCGTCCACCCGGTCGTCCAGGTAGACGCCCTGTTTGCCGAAGCGGGGCTCCTTCTTCACCCAGTAGGCGACGTCGTTGACGTTGAAGGACTGCGGCCAGACGCGGCGCGGGTCGATGTGGCGCGCCTTGTAATCTTCGATCATTTGCTGCGCGTACTGCTCTTGGCTGTAAGTGCCCTGGAACGGCATGACCACGCTGGGCGCCTTGAGCTCGGGCGTGAACTTGCGGTCGAAGCTGTCGATGAGCTCGATGCTCTCGCCGTGCGTCAGCAGCGTGCCGCAGGTGGAGTACAGGTCGGTGCGAAAGTCCGGAGTTCCGGCGAGGTAGTCTTTGACGTTGGTCGCGCGCGGGTTGGCGCCGTCCATCTTTCCGCAGAGGGTCTTGAATTCGTCGAGCGTGATGTCGCTGGTGCAACAGGTGGCGGACGCCGGGGTGCCCGCGACCGCGTCCGCGGGAACGAAGGGCTGCGTGCACTTGGCGGCGAGCGGAGTGTCCAAGATATTCGTGGTCGTGTGCAGATCGCACTGGGAGTGCCGACACACCAGCTGGCGGTCCTTCGTGAACGTCACGTCACACTCGATGATACCGGCGCCCATGCGCGCCGCGGCTTCGTAAGACTCCTTGGTGTGCTCCGGAAACTGGAGCGCGGCGCCGCGGTGGCCGATGGAAAAGTCCGATACTTTGAGCTCCTTTTCTGAGCAAGACGCGAGCTTGTCCTTCAACTTGCTCGGGTCCATGTCCTCCACCAGGTAGTACGGGCGCGGACCGACTTGAACCTGAACCTTGTCGCGCTTGCGCCAGTGAAAGGGCTTGGGCAAACGCTGGCCCAGCCAGGAGCCGAGCAGCGGCTCGGAGCTCGCCTCCGAGTTTTCATCATGAGTCGACCCGGCGTTGGCGCAGCCCGCGACGAGCACCGAGCCAACACCGAGCGCGACCAGCGCCTGGCCGACGCGCAGACGATCCAAGTTTTTCATGCAATTCTCCTCGCTTCGTCGCTCGAAGCGAGCGCGATGCGCGCCGGAACGTACTCAGGCTGAGAGCGCCTTGAGTGCCGTCGTAGCAACTTGCGCGTGCGCCGCACGCAACGCGGCGGTGTCCGCTCGCCGCGTGTCACGCTCCCGTGAAGGGCCGAGTCCGAAAGAGCGACGGGAGCGTCAGAGGGGCTGGCCAACGGCCTTGGGCTCGCCCCGGCACGAACGCTGCTGACACGCCGGTTGCCGCCTCGAGGCTCGCGGTACTCCTCTTGAGGGAGCGCGGAGGTCAGTCGCGGCAAGGCGCGGCAGAGTGCGAGCTCGTGGGTCTTAGAACGACGAGAAGACCCAGCCGATTTTGGCGACCGCTTTGGTGTCCGACACGCCGAAGTCCAGCCGCGGGCGGATGGCGTCCCTCGTTGGATTGGCGGGCGCTTTGAGCATCAACGTGAAGCCGACGGTGAGGCCCGCGGCAGCGAGGCCGGTGAGCACGCCGGTGGTGAGGAGCAGCGCTCGCTCACGCACGCCGTGCTCGGTGCAGCGGGAATCGCACGTATTCGGGTCGTTACCGCGCGTGGCGGCGATGCCCGTCGCCAGCGCGCCGCCCGCGCTGATGCCGCTGAGCCCGAACGCAATGAACGTGGGCAAGCGCATGCCCAAGATGAGCGTCTCCTTCTTGGGAACGGCGGGAGGCAGCGCGCTATGGGGGACCGGCGACGTGAGCCGCAGCCGCAGCGGCGTCACGTGAGCGGGCAGGATATTTTTCGCTGCCGGCTTGACGAGCGAGGGGCTCGCCTTAGGACTTGTGGAGACCGGGGCCGAAGCCGCACCGGGGTGAGCCGCACTAGCAGCGTGCGAGTAGGCGATGGCGGAGAAAAGACTGCTGGCGAACAGCCAGCTCTTGAGCTGAGTCCGTATCGTCATTGGTTTGAGTGAAACGGCGAGTCGACAGCGACCGTAACGGATCACGACGCAACTTGCGATCGAAAATGCTCGCCATTTTCGTGCGCAGGCACGCCCACATCGTGAGTGACGATGCGTCATTGTCCGGCCTCGCTACACGCGAGCATCCGTGAGCGCACCTCGCTTACGACAACGAACAGTTGTCAGTTCGAGGGGTTACGCGGCTGCTCTGCTAAGCTCGCCGCGATGCGCGGAGCGGGCACACGGAAACTCTTCAGTGTCATTCGATGGCTCACGGGCGCCGCGTCACTCGCGTGGGTGGCGTACTCACTCCTCGCGTGGCTCGTTCCAGGCGTTCTATGCCGAGTGGGTGACGGTGGGTACTGCGCCGAGGCGTCGAATCAAGCCCTGGAAAAGACGCCAGAAGATGGCGAGGCGGCCGCTTCCCACGCAGCGCGCGGGTGTGAGCTCGGAGACGCGACGTCCTGCAACAATCTCGGCGTCTGCTTTCAGCGGGGCGCGGGTGTGACGAAGAGCCGCGAGGCAGCGACGCGCCACTACCGTCAGGCGTGCGAGCTCGGCTCGGGGTTGGGCTGTTACAACTCGGGTAATTTGTTGAAGGAGGAGGAAGGCCACGCCGAGGAAGCCACTGCCTACTTCGACCGCGCGTGTGAGCTCGAGTGGGGCCCTGGCTGTCGGGCTGCGGTCACCCGTTCCGCGGGCGTACGCGAGCGGGACATAGCGCTGAAGCGCGCGGAGCAGGGCTGCGAGCTGGCAGATGCGCCGAGTTGCGGCATCGCGGCGCTGATGCTTGCGGTCAGCGAGCCTCGGTCACCCAGGGCCCATGACCGCCTGGTGCAGGTGACCGCGGACTGCGGGCGGGAGCTGGTCGGGAGCTGCACGACCCTGGCCCTGCTGTACGCAGGCGGTTTCGGCGTGGGCCGCGACCTGGCCCGAGCGCACGAGCTACTGCAGCGCGCGTGTCGTCAGGGTGGCAGCAGGGCCTGCGCGCTCGAGCAGCAGCCGGAGCTCTTGCAGGAGACCCTCGCGCTGTTCACCCGCACCGCTACCGAAGCCGACGCCCGACTAAAAGTCGGGCCGTAGCGTCACCTGCTCGAGCTCCTTATCGAGCATGCGGCGGTAGATAACGGGCGCGAACCACGAGTACCCGCAGATGCCGAGCCAGCCGAAGCTGACGATCTCCTGGAACATGACGTGGCCGTTCAGGCCGGCCCAAAGCGTGAGCACCCGCTGCAGCAAGTACATGCCGACGAGGACGCCGATCGCGCGTTGAGTCGAGCGAGACAGGTAAGTATTGAAGCGCCACCAGGTGCCGAGCAGGGGATTTTTCCTGACCTTGGCTTGCACCAGCAGCGCGAGCGCGCCCTCCTCCGCGGGGTTCGACTGCAGCACCCATAGGGCGTGGTCACGTGCCGCCTCCGTGTCGCCGCGGGCCAAGAAGACCTGGCCGCGCAGCACGAGCGCGTCCGCATTTTCGGGGTCGTGAGAGAGCGCCTCACTGGCGCAGCGCTCGGCATCAGCGACGGCGCCCAAGCGCAGATGACAGCTGCCCAGCGCCGCCAGGCTCGTGGCGTCGTCCGGCTCGAGCGCGCAGGCTTTTTGCGCCGACTGCAGGGCCTCCTGAGGGCGACCGCGCAGGGACAGCAGCGAGGCGAGCTGCTGATGGCCAATCGCCGACTCCGGCTCGAGGGCGATCGCGCGACGACAATGGTCGAGCGCATCTTCGAGCTCACGCCGCGCGGCCAAAACCGCAGCGAGCGCGCGGTGCCCCAGCGCGAGCTCCGCCTCGAGGGTGAGGCTCTCCCGCGCTTCGTAGAGAGCGGCGTGTAAGCGGTTCTGCTTGAGGAGCGCGAACGCGAGCAGCGCGTGCGCCTCGGCGGACTCCGGCTCTTCGGCGAGGAACCGGCGCAGGGTCTCGATGGCCGCGCCGCTTTGGCCGCGATCCATCTGCGCGAGGGCGAGCCCGAGGTGGTTGAGCCCGACCATCAGCCGAGTAATAGCTGCAAGACTGGCGGCGCGCCGGCCAAGAGCTTGTTGCGCAAGAAGGCCGCGGCGACCACCAACAGCATGGCGTTGCGCGGCTTTCCGCCGAAGTAGGTGTAGAGACCGAAGCTCTGCTCCTGCCGCAAGAAGAGCAGGTAAAAAATGACGAGCCGGAGGCCCACCGGTGCGAGCGCCGCGTAGGGCAAGCTCCGCTCGTCCAGCACCAGACGCGAGGCGAGCAGGTCGATGCCGAAGAGCGCGGCCGCGCTGAGCAGCAGTCCGCCCGCCGCTATCCCGAGGTCCACGTAGCGGCGCTTGCCGCCGAGCGCGAACGAGTTGAGGACGAACCAGGGGTAAGCGAGCCACGCCCCCGCGAACATCGAGGCGAAGAACGGCCAGACTGGGTTTACGATCACCTGCTCGAGCGCAGCCGGCGCCGGCTCGTCCACGATGCGGTAGCCGCCGGGGTGCCTCATGCGCCCTTGCCGTGCTGCTTGAGGAAGCTCAAAACCTCGTCGTACTGCCCGCCTTCGTTGGCGTAGCGGGCATAGTTACGGGCGGTGGTCAGCCACTCCAGCGTGGTGGGGCGCGCGTCCTCCAGTGCCTCTTCCAGGTGCTGCTGCAGAATCGGGGTCTCCCGACCCTCTTTGAGCGAGGCGTCGATGGCGACGTCGCTCGCGAGCTCCACCACGTGCTCCAGATCCGCGCCGGAGAAGCCGGAGGTCTTGCGCGCGATGGCGGCCGCGTCGCACCCCTCGCTAGGGCGCGCGTCCAGGAGCCGCTGCAGAATGGCGCGGCGTGCGTCTTGATCCGGGGGCGGGACGAACAGAACGCGGTCGAAGCGCCCGGGGCGCCGAAAAGCCGAGTCGACCGCCCACGGTACGTTGGTCGCGCCGATGATGAGCACGCCGTGGTTGTTCTGGGAGAAGCCGTCCATCTCCGCCAAGAATTGGCTCACCATCTTGCTCGACGCTGACTCTCGCGTGTACTGGCGTTTGCCGGCCAGCGCCTCCAGCTCGTCGAAGAACATGACCGACGGCGCGCTGCTGCGTGCCTTCTCGAACAAGGCGTTGAGCTTGCGCTCGGACTCGCCGATGTACATGTCGAGCACGTCCGAGATCGCGACGTTGAAGAAGGAGGCCTTGCACTCGCCGGCGGTGGCGCGCGCCAGGAGCGTCTTTCCGCAGCCGGGCGGGCCGTAGAGCAAGATGCCGCCGCCCACCCGCTTTTTGAAGCGCTGAAACAGCGAGGGCTTGCTGAACGGCAGGATGATCCGCTTGCGGATTTGCTCTTTCACCTCCGTGAGGCCGCCAATGTCCTCGAACGTGACGCGCTCCTTCTCGGGCACGAGCCAGCGCGAGGCCTCCAGCGCGGCCGTGTCGTCGTTGGCCACGACCTTCAAGGCCGGTCCACCGAGCCTCAGCACCTTCGCCGAGCGCGCGCGGATACGTGCCAGGAGCTCCGGATCCTCCAGGGTGGCGTTGCCGTTCACCACCGCTTGATAGACCGATAGCGCCTCCTCGTTGCGGTCCAGCCGAGCCAGCGCGTCCGCCCGGACCAGCGCGACCTCGGGGGCGTCCCCCTGGCAAAGCGCCTCCGCTTGCGCGGCCTGACCGGCGCCGAGCAGAGCGCGCCCCGCGAGCGCTCGCAGCTCCGGAGGAGCGCCGCTCAGGCTGCCGGCTCGCTGCACGTGCGCGACGGCGCGCTCCACGTGGCCGAGAGCGAGCAGCTCTCGTAAGACGACCGACAGCAGCTGCGCGTTGTCGGGGGTCGCGACGAGCGCGCCTTCCAGGCTCCCCAGAGTGACGTCGTCCATGGGCGGGGCGAAAACCTAGCATGTGATGCGGGCGCCGAGCCCCACGAACCGCAGCCAGAGGAGGGCCGCGGGGCTTGGCGGCGCTCGGCCTCAAGCTCATTGGCCAGCGCCGCGCTAAGCTAGCGGCCATGTGCCGGAACATCCGCCCGCTGTTCAACTTCGAGCCGCCCGCTACGGACGACGAGGTCTTCGCTGCCGCTTTGCAGTACGTGCGTAAGGTGAGCAACCAGCGTAAGCCCAGCGGCAAAAACCTCATCACCTTCGACCAGGCGGTGGAGGAGATCGCAGCCGTCACCCGGCGCCTGGTGGACTCCTTGGAGACCGCGGCCGCGCCCAAGAACCGAGACGAAGAAGCGGTGAAAGCCAAGGCGCGCGCCGCCATTCGCTACGGCCGCGCCTGACGAGGGCCGTGTCCAACCTGCTGCTCTATTCGATACCGGGGTTCCTCGCGCTGCTACTTCTGGAGGCAGCTTGGACCCGCCGGCTGCGCCGGGAGGGAACCAGGGGCGTGCTCGGCTACGAGCGGCGCGACACGCTCGCCAGCCTCTCCTTGGGCGTCGGCAACGTGCTCATCAGCGCGGGGACGACGCTCGGCGCGGTCGCCCTGTGGGGCTGGGGCTACGAGCACCGCGTGTTGAACTTGGGGGATGGCGCGGCGTGGTGGTCGTGGCCCGTACTCTTCGTTGGCGAGGACCTTTGTTACTACTGGTTCCACCGGGCTCACCACGAGGTCCGGCTGCTCTGGGCCGCGCACGTCAATCATCATAGTAGCCGCTACTTCAACCTCTCCACCGCGCTGCGGCAGCCTTGGCTGACTCCCTTCACGGGGCCCCTCTTTTGGCTGCCGCTCGCGCTGGTTGGCTACTCGCCGGCCCTGATCCTCACCGCGCAAGCCGTAAGCCTGCTCTACCAATTTTGGATTCACACCGAGGTCGTGCGCCGCCTGCCGCGCCCCCTGGAGTGGGTGCTCAACACGCCCTCGCACCATCGCGTGCACCACGGCAAGAACGTGCGGTACTTGGATCGCAACCACGGCGGCGTGCTCATCGTATGGGACCGCTTGTTCGCCACCTTCGCGGCGGAAGAGGAGCAGGAGCCAGTGCGATATGGGCTCACCCAGGACATTCATACGCACCACCCGCTGGCCATCGCTTCCCACGAGGTCGCAGCGGTGGCTCGCGACGTGCGCCGCGCGACGACGGTTCGGCACGCGCTCGGTTACCTTTTTGCACCACCGGGCTGGAGCCCAGACGGGACCAGCGCGACCGCTAGCCAGCTGCGTGCGGGGCTGAAACCAGCACCTTTAGGCGATTCTGAAGACCGCCCAGTTGGCTAGGCGGCCGAACTAGTCCGTCGAAAACTGCAGACTAACGATCATCCGCTCGGCTCGCTGACTCGTATAGGATATCGGCCTAGATGCTGGGATCTTCACGTTCCTTGTCTGGGGAGGCGACCGAGCTGGCTTTGACCAGCGCCCCTCCCAAGCCTTCCTACACGTACGCCCGCTCGCATCGAATCCTCGAGATAGGTGGGCTGGCGGTCAGCGCAGCGCTCACGGTCGTCACCGCCGTGCTCGCGGTGCGCGCCTCGCCGGAGGGCGGCATCTGGTTCGCGGCGCTCGCCTGCTTCGCAGGCCTGTGCCTGGCAGATTTGATGTCTGGCCTCGTGCACTGGAGCGCCGACACTTACGGCAGCCCCACCATGCCGATCTTCGGCGGCTTCGTGCGGACCTTCCGCGAGCACCACGCGGACCAAGCCGACATCACGCGGCACGATTTCATCGAGACGAACGGCGACGTTTGCATCTTCAGCAGCCCGGTGCACCTCACGTTGCTGCTCTGGGTGGAGAATGCCTTTGCGCTCTTCCTCGTGCTGGGAGTGTTCATCGGTAGTTACTTCAACTCGCAGATCCACAAGTGGGCGCATGCGGCAGAGCCGCCTTGGCTGGTGCGAGCCGGTCAGCGCACGCGCGTCTTGCTCTCGCCTGGCCATCACTCGCGCCACCACTCCGGCGCCCACTTGACCCACTACTGCATCACCACCGGGTGGATGAACCGCGTGCTGGACGGCGTGGGGTTCTTCCGCAAGCTGGAGTGGCTGCTGCTCAAGCTGGGTTTGCGCCGCACGACCCCGAGCGCCTGACCGCTACCTGCACCCGCACGACAGCGCGCCTTGGCGAAGGGAGAAGCCCCCCGCGTCCGCGTCGTCGGCCCAGAAAAATGGCTTGAGACCGCCGCTGCACTCACTGTCCGGCGCTAGCGCGATGCCCTCGTTGTTCGAATCAGGAAGGCCGGAGGGCGCGCTAAAACGGCGCGTGAGCTCGAAATGCCCACTTTCGGCGAGAGCGAGCACGGCCGCCTGGTTGCCGCAGGTGTCATCGCAGTAGGCCCAGAGCTCGCCCGAATCTCGGTCCATCTCCAGCCCCATCACGCCCTCCAGCGGCGCCGCGATGGTCGTCAGCAGCGTCGCCGAGCCGGTCGTGTGATTCAGGGCGAGCCCGTAGAGCGCGCCGGTTTGCTCGACCCCGACCACGAACATGCCGCCCCCGTGTTCGCCGTAGTCGCTTGGCTGGTAGAGCTTGCCGGAGGCGTCGTCCAAGAAACCGTGGGCGGTGAGCCACGCGTCGGCGACCCAAGTGATGGCTTCGAGCCCGGAATTGGGGTCCACGTCCGGCAGCAGCGCAGTGACGTTCCACTCGTGGGTGGCCGTGAGCGTCGT
This sequence comes from Myxococcales bacterium, assembly GCA_004193285.1. Lineage (GTDB taxonomy): Bacteria > Myxococcota_A > Polyangia > Polyangiales > Polyangiaceae > PMG-095. The sequence continues at coordinate 103,688 of SECP01000006.1, forward strand.
GCTGGCCGCCGAGACGTCGTAGCGCAGCACGGAGAGGCGGCTCGCCTCGGCTTCGTTCAGATTGCGCTCGCTACTCACGTAGACGCCGCTTCCGCTCGTCGCGCCGAGCGTGACCCCTTCGGCGTCCGGAGCCCCCTGCCCGCCCGGAAAGCGCAGTCCCTTGCCCGACGCCCAATCGTCGTTCAGGTCGCGCTCGTAGCGCCCGCCCGTCTTCACGAGTCGGAAGAGCTTCGAGGAAAGGTTGTTCACTGCCCACATCACCCCCGGCGACTCATAGGTGAGCCCGCTGAGATCGCTCTCGAAGTCTCCCTCCGGCTCGAGGGTGACGACGCTCGCGCTTCCGGGCCAAGCAGTGAGCTCCTTCGAGCGCGAGCTGCACGCGCCGGCGGCGCCAGCCGTGCCAGACGAGCCAGACGAGCCCGCGCTGCCGCCCATGGCTGGGAGCTCGCGCTCGCCCGCGGAGCCGCCGGCTCCCCCAGAGCTGGTCGAGCCGCCCGCACCACCGGCGCCGCCGCTGAAAGCCCCTCCGAGCTGCGCGCCTCCGAGCGAGCTTTCCCCGGCGGCCCCGCTTCGGTCGACGGACGGCTCCTTCGAGCTTTCACCGCACGCTAGCGCCAGCAGCGCGGCGCCGAATGCGACGCGCTTCATCGAGCTTTCCGCGCCTTCTTCTTCGTTGCCGGCGGCGCTTCCTCGGGCTCTGGCACCGGGTCGTAGGGCGCGACCACCTCGGGGCCTTCGAAGCGCACGTTGTTGCCGCGCGGATCCGTCGCGTGGACGTCGAGCGCCAACGTGCTGGTGCGCGCGCGCGCCTCCGCCAACACCGCGAGGGGGTCTGCGCTCGGATCCAGCCAACCCTCGTAGAGCTCCGGCGGCACGACGAGCGGCATGCGGTCATGGTACGCCGCCGCCTTCGCGTTCGGCTCCGTGGTGACGATCGCGAACGAGTCCACCACCTCGCCGTCCGGAGAGGTCCAACGAGACCACAAGCCCGCGAACGCGAACAAGTGGCGCTCCAGCCGGAAATGGTAGGGCTGCTTCTTCTTGCCTTCCGGCTTGAACTCACGCCACCCGGTCGCAGGCACCAAACAGCGGTAGCGATGGAAGGCGCTCCGCCAGAACGGCTTCTGCTCCAAGTCCTCCGCGCGAGCGTTGAACGTCGCCGGCAAAGCTTTGAGCGGCTTGTTCCAATAGTGCGGGATCATCCACCAGCGCCCCAAGCGGAGCGCGCGCTCGCCCTCGTGATTCCGAACGACGAACGCCTGTTCGACGCCAGGCCCGTAGGAGGGAGCAATGTTGTAGAGAGGCCGGAGCTCACGGAAGAGCTCGAGCTGAGTCGCCTGGAGCTCGATCTTGATCTCGCTCAGCTCGGCTTCCTGGGAGAAGCGGCCGCACATGGGCAGAAGCTTACGCGGTGAGCACGATGCGCGTCACCTCGGGGGGCGCCCCGAGCCGTGCGGGCGGGCCAACCGTGCCAAAACCACGGTTCACGTACAGCATCGACCCCGCCATGTCGTAGCGACCGGCGACCCAGCCTCCGGGCAGCAGGTAATCCGCGGGGCGAATGCCCAAGTTCACCTGGCCACCGTGGGTGTGACCGGACATTTGGAGCGCGACGTGACCCGCAGCTTCTTCGAAGAACGAAGGATTGTGGCACAGCAGTACCCGCGGCAGGTCCCGCGCGGGGGCCACGAGACCGCCCATGCGAGGCAACGATGCCACCGCCCGCTGTAGATCGGGGCCGCCGCCTTCGCGACGCGCCCACACGTCGTCCACCCCCAGCAGCGAGAAGCCGGCTTGGGCGTCGCCGATCACGAGGCCCTCGTTGCGGAGCAGCTTTGCCCCGCCGCCGCGGAGGGCGCTCGCCACCTCGTCCATGCCGGCGAAGAAATCGTGGTTGCCGGACACCGCGACCACGCCGTGACGAGCGAGCGGAGCGAGGCGACGCACGAACCGCCCCAGCTTGGGGGCAAGGCTCGGATCGTTGTCGAGCAGGTCGCCGGTGAGCACGATGAGATCCGGCTTCGTGCGGCGGAGCAGCTCCTCCGCGATCGCGAGCTCGGCCTCGCCCACGTAGACACCAATGTGCACGTCCGAAAGCTGGGCGATCGTGAAACCAGAGAGCCCGCGTGACAGCCCCGGGATGACGAGCGGTACGTCTTCCACGGAGTAGTCGCTTCGGCCCTTGAGCGCACCGTAGAGCGAGCTGCTGCTGCCAATCAGGAAAGCGGACCCAGCGGTCGCCCGGGTCAAAAAGAGTCGTCGCGGCACCTCGGGAGTGGCCGGCAGAGCTGGGACCGCGACCGGCGACGGGGGCGGAAGCGTTTCGGAACGATGACGAAAACGGCCGACCAATCTCCACAGCAGCCGAGCCGCGTCCGCCAGAAGCAGCAGGATGCCGCTGATGATGACGGCGAGCTCGATCGTGGAGACGACGGCAACGAACCCGCCCGTGACCGCACTGGGCCAAAAACGCACCGCAACGCGCCCTAGCACCACGCCCAAGACCGAGATGATAAGCACCGCTTTGAGGAGCCGTGCTGCCCGCTTCTCCAGCAGGAACGCGTTCCGAGCCCAGCGGAAGACCTGGACATTGATGGCGCCGAGCACCACCACCATGAAAAGAGCGAACACGAAGATGCGAGACCCGGACATACGGCGAGACCTGAGGCTAGCGGTACCCGCCTGCCAGCGGGCGTAACAATTCTTCGCCGAACCTTACTGGGTGTGGCAAAGCCGGGATTGCCGTCGGAAGACGGCCACCAGGAGCGAGAAAAAAGATGCAGTTTGGAATGATTGGACTGGGTCGCATGGGCGCAAACATGGCGCGCCGGTTGATGCGCGCTGGACATACGTGCGTCGGCTACGACGTGTTTCCCGAGTCCGTGGAAAAGCTCCGAGCCGAAGGCGCCGCGCCGGCCGCGTCTCTTTCTGACCTGGTGCAGCAGCTGTCGGCGCCCCGCGTGCTCTGGATGATGGTCCCCGCCGGCAACGTGGATCAAACCATCGAGCAACTGGCACCCCTGCTCGCTCCGGGCGACATCTTGGTGGACGGCGGCAACTCCTACTACCGGGACGACGTGGATCGCGCCAAGCGGCTGGCCGAGCGCGGAATCTCCTACGTGGACTGCGGGACGAGCGGCGGAGTCTTCGGGCTAGAGCGCGGCTACTGCCTCATGATCGGCGGCGAGCCGAAAATCGTGGAGCACTTGGACCCGATCTTCAAGACATTGGCGCCCGGTGTCGGTGACATTCCCCTCACCCCGAACCAGAGGCAAGAGGGTACGGCTCAGCAGGGCTACCTTCACTGCGGCCCGAGCGGCGCCGGCCACTTCGTGAAGATGGTTCACAACGGTATCGAGTACGGGCTCATGGCCGCCTACGCGGAAGGCTTCAATATCTTGCGCGGGGCCGGCGTCGGCCGGGCCCACACCGGCCAGCACGACGCCGAGACTGCTCCGCTGCAGAACGCTAAGTACTTTCAGTATGACTTCGACTGCTCGCAGATCGCCGAGGTGTGGCGCCGCGGTAGCGTCGTGTCGTCGTGGCTGCTGGACCTCACGGCGCAGGCGTTCGCTCGGGACGCCGAGCTCAGTAACTTTTCGGGCAAAGTGTCGGATTCCGGCGAGGGTCGGTGGACGCTCGAAGCAGCCGTGGAGGCGGGCGTACCCGCGCACGTGCTCGCGGCCGCGCTGTTTCAGCGCTTCAGCTCGCGCGGCGAGGCGGACTTCCAGAACAAGGTGCTTTCCGCCATGCGCTTCGAGTTCGGCGGCCATCACGAAAAGAAGTGAGCTGACGCGGGTAGCCGTGGCAAGCTAAGCGGTCCCGGCGCAGGGTTGCGGCCGGGGTCGCTCAGTGGCCCGCAAGTGTCGTTGAAAGAGCAAAAACTGCCCCCGATCGCCACCCTCCGGGCGATCGCCGCGCTGAAGAGTGGCCACCTGGCGCAGGTCCGGCCCGCTCGCATCGGCCTCGGCTTCGAGACCGTCGGCACGCATCAAAAGTCCCTCGCCCAGCTGGAAGATTTGCTGGGCGGGCCCGGCCGGCTGTCACTACCGTACTCCCTCCGCCTGCTCTTGGACGCGATGACCGGCCTCGGCCTGCTGCATCGTACGCTGAGCTTCGTCCACGGCGAGGTGCAGCCCGAGCACGTGCTGCTCGGTGAGGACGGCGTGGGGCGGCTGCTGCCGGTCGTGCGCGCGCACTGGGTCCGTGGTGAAGAGCGCGCGAGCGACCGCCTGTACTACCTGGCTCCCGAAAAGCTCCTGGGCGATAAAGTCGACGCGCGCTCGGACGTGTACAGCGTCGGAGTGCTCCTGTGGGAGGCGCTCTCCGGTCAACGCCTCCTCGAGGCCTACGACGTGGACGACATCATCGCGCGGCTCATGAGCGGCGGCATTCCGCGCGCTCGTGCGCCGGAAGACGAGAGCTGGACCGAGCCCCTTTCTGGCATCGCGGAGCGCGCGCTCGCCGTGGATCCGGCGCGGCGCTTCGCGAGCGTCGGGGAGCTGAAGGAGGCGATCGAGCGCGCCAGTGCGCGATACGTGGCGAGCACGCCCGGTATGGCGGAGCTTTTTCACGATCCGGCACGCAGAGCGCGAGGCGCTGGGCGCGACTCCGCGCCGGACAGCCAGCGCATCACGCTGCCTCCTCATCAAGCCCCCGCTACGCTCAAGCCACGCCCGAGCAGCGCACCGCCCCCCGCTCCAGCGGCGGTCAAACCGGTCGGCGTCGGAGTGGCGGACTACCTCGAGGAGGAGCTCACGACGAAGCCTAACGCCGCGCCTCTGCCATCGGAGGCGCGCCGCGCGATGGTGAGCACGCTGCTCGGCAACGCGCCGCCCTTTGCGGAGCCGCAAGACGAGCTCACCACGCGTTTCTCGCGGGTGCCGCCCTCGGTGCCGGTGCTCATCACCCCATTGCCGAAGCCGCCAGCGGCCCCGGTGACGCTCGCCACCGCGAGGATCACCTCACGCAAAGCGACGCCGGTCTCGTTTCCGCCTCCGCCCGCCAATCCCCCGCCAAGCTTGGTCGTTCATCCGCCGTCCTCGCGCGCCTCGTCGCTCTCGCCTCCGTCGCTCTCGCCTCCGTCGCTCTCACCTCTCGTCGCGCCGAGGCCGGCGCCCCTCGTGTTCATCGACCCGAGCTTCGAGCTGGTGCGACCACGCAGGCGGCGCGGCCTCCTGTGGTTGGTCGTCGGCGCCGCGGCCGCGCTCGGATTGTTCGCGGCCCGACCTTGGCTTTGGCAGCAGCTCCACGCGGAGAGCGGAGGAGGAGCCGCCAGCGCCGCGGGTCCCAGCGCAACCACGCAACCCGCGGCTTCACCTTCCTCCATCAGGCCGTCGTCGGAGCCAGCTCCGCCGCCGGTCCGCGCCCCCGGGATTGCGTCTTCGCCGGCTGCACCGGCGAATGTCCGAGGCCCTAGTCGTGGTCAAGGAGCGCGCGAAGAGCGCGTCATCATCCACGACACCATCGACCCGAGCATTCAGGCCCTGCGCGAGCCGGTGGAGGCCGCGAAGCCTGAGCCCGAGCCGCCACCTCCGCCCCCGGAGCCGGCGCCTGCCGCACCCGAGCCGCCCAAGCCGAAGCCGGCACCAGCCAGCGACGCGGATCGGTACGGAATCTGAAGCAGATCTGGGTGATGCGCTGCGGAAGCGAGCAGCCACACTAGAATCGGCGGCAACCCGCGCATCTGCGCGCTTCTCAGAAGGCTTGGGGTCGAGAATACTCCGGCGCCGAAATGAGCAATGCACGGAAGGCGGCTCTTCACCTCCTCAATAACGAGTGGAGCCGGAGCGTCTGGAAGCAGTGGCTGGGCAACATCTTCCAGCCGCCCGTCGAACCGCCGATGCCTGCGAGTGTCGCGAGCCAACCGCCGAGCATTGCCCCAGAGGTGGTCGAAACCGCGCCGCCCCACGCGCCTTCTTCGAGTAGTCGGGAGAGCTACGCGGCGCCCAAGAGCACGCCTGCCGAATCGCCTTCCGCGCGGGACGTGAGGCGCTCGGAGCTGCGTGCGCGCTTCGACGCGCTCTCGGATCGGATGATGGCGTTGGAAGACGGCCTGGACACCCTGATCCGGCGCTCCGCCCACCGCGACAAGCTCGACCGACGCTCCGAGCTGCAGAGCGTGGAGATGATCGACAACGTGGCCGTCGCCGGCGAGCGCCAAGCCGCAGTGCTCGAAGGCCTGCTGAGCACCGTGACTCGGCTGGAGCACTCGATGGGGCGTCTCGAGCAAAACCTAGCCAGGGTGGAGCGCGCGGTGGGCGAGCGGCGCCGCGACTCTCACTACCCGACCGGGTCGCACGTGCACCGCGCGCCGCCCTCCACCTTCCCGGAGTTTCAGGCCGCGCCGCGGTCCACTCGGCACAGCGACGTGGAGGAAGTGGACCACGACGAAGGCTCGGGCATCAACGGCAACCTGTCCGAGGTGTCGCTCGCCACCGTCATGGCCATGCTGGAGATCGAGCGCCACACCGGGCGACTGAAAGTGGCGACGGAAGAGGGCATGCTGGCCAGCTTCGAGCTCGCGGAGGGCAGCGTCGTCAGCAGTCGCCTCTCGGAGAACGACGTGGATCCTCTCCACACGCTCCGCACCGCCCTTTGCTGGAAACAAGGCCGCTTCTGGTTTCGCCCCCAACCGGCCGAGGCGCCATTCTTTCCGCCTCGGTCGATCGGCTCGCTCCTCCTGGAAGCGACCCGCCAGAACGACGAGTCTTTTGCGGACGTCGGCTGAAGCAGGTGGCCTCTTGAAGGCCCTGCGACAATTCGGCAGCGGCGCGGCGCGTGCGCTTGGCCTACGCTGCGCGGCGTGACCTCGCTCGGACTGCATCGCTTTCAGTTCGCGTTCACGATCACCTACCACTACCTGTTCCCCCAGCTCACCATGGGCTTGGCCTTGGTACTGGTGCTGCTCAAAGCGCTCGCGCTCTACCGGCGCGACCCGGACTACGACGTGGCAGCGCGCTTTTGGACCAAGTTGCTCGGTATCGCCTTCGTGATGGGCGTCGTGACCGGGATCCCGATGGAGTTTCAGTTCGGCACGAACTGGTCGCGGTTTTCGCGCATCGCCGGAGGCGTCGTCGGGCAGACGCTGGCGATGGAGGGCGTGTTCGCGTTCTTCCTGGAGTCGTCCGTGCTGTACCTGGTGCTGTTCCAGGAAAAACGCCTGGGGCCGCGCGGTCACCTCTTGGCGACCCTCGCCCTGTTCGCCGGCACCTGGCTCTCTGGCTTCTTCATCACGTGCACGAACGCATTCATGCAGCACCCGCAAGGCTTCGTCGTGGACGCAGCGGGCGTGATTCACCTCACTTCGTTCTCGGAGCTGCTGCTCAACCCTTGGGCGTGGGTGCAGTACGCCCACACCATGATCGGCGCGGCCGTCACGGGCAGCTTCACCGTGGCCGCGGGCGCCGCTTTCTACCTGCTCCAGGGCCGGGACACGCGCGTGGCGCAGAAGGTGCTGAAAGTCTCGGTCGTAGTCGGCGCGCTCGCCGCGTTCGCGGCCGCGTTCCCGAGCGGGGACGCGCAGGCCAAGCTCGTCGCCGAACACCAACCGGAGGCGTTCGCGGCCATGGAAGGCCACTTTCATACCGAGAGCGGCGCCGGCCTCACCCTCATCGGTCAGCCCAACGTGGAGGAGCTCCGCGTCGACAACCCGATTCGAATCCCGCGCCTGCTGAGCTTCCTGACTCACCAGCGCTGGGACACCGAGATCAAGGGGTTGAAGGAGTTTCCCCGCGACCGCTGGCCCGACAACATCGGTCTCCTCTACTACTCGTACCACGTGATGGCCGGCCTCGGCTCGATGTTCATCGGCCTGATGGCGCTGTCGTGCTTCTTGCTGTACCGGGGCAAGTTGTTCGAGTCGCGCGGCGTGCTGTGGCTCATCATGCTTTTCGCACCTCTCCCATTCGTAGCCAACACCGCGGGCTGGATGACGGCGGAGCTCGGCCGGCAGCCTTGGCTCGTGCGGGACGTGCTCCGCACCGCAGACGGCTCGTCTCAGAACGTGCACGCCGGTAGCACGCTGTTCACGTTGCTCGGCTTCATGGGTTTGTACGCGCTGCTCTCGATGCTGTTCGTGCTCCTCGTCGGCAAGCAGCTCGAGCGCGGCTTCTCGGTCGAGGAGAGCGCGTGATGCCCGAGCTCTGGTTCTGGCTGCTCGCGGCGATGCTCGCCGTCTACGCGGTGCTGGACGGCTTCGACTTCGGGGTCGGCATGCTGCACTTCGTGGTCGCCAAGACGCAGGCGGAGCGCGACACGCTGCTCCGCAGCATCGGGCCGGTGTGGGACGGCAACGAGGTGTGGCTCGTCGCGGCCGGAGGCACGTTGTTCGCGGCCTTTCCCGCCCTGTACGCGACCGCTTTTTCCGGATTTTATCTGCCGCTGATGATTGTCTTGTGGCTGTTGTTTTTCCGCGCCCTCGGCATCGAGCTCCGTCACCAGCTGCAGAGCCCGCTCTGGCGCCACGCGTGGGACGTCGCGTTCAGCGGTTCGAGCCTGCTGCTGGCGGTGTTCTTCGGCGCCGCCCTCGGCAACCTGGTGCGCGGCCTGCCGCTCAACGAGCGGGGGGAGTTCTTCGAACCGTTGTGGACGGACTTTCGCGTCGGTGAAGTGACGGGCATCCTGGACTGGTACACGGTGCTCGTGGGCGTCACTGCCACCGTCGCGCTCGCCCTGCACGGCGCGCTGTGGCTCTCGCTCAAGACGGCGGACGAGCTGCAGGCCCGCGCGGAGCTCGTCGCCCGGCGCGCTTGGCCCCTGCTTTTAGCCCTCACTGTCGTCACCACCATCGCAAGCTCGGTGGTGCAGCCGCACCTGCTCCGGAATCTGTCACGGTACCCGGTCGGCCTCGCGCTGCCCGTGCTCGCCCTCGGGGGCTTGCTCGCGGCGCGCGCGTTCCTCGGGCGCATGCCTCTACGTGCCTTCTTCGGTTCGGGCGCCTTCGTGCTCGGGCTGATCGGCTGTGCAGCGCTCGCCATTTTCCCGAATGCGCTACCCGCCCGCATCCCGGGCCGAGAGCTGACGCTCCAAGCAGCGGCTGCGGCGACGCCGACGCTGACGACCATGCTCGCCTGGTGGCTGCCTGGCATGCTCATCGCCGGCGCCTACTCGTTCGTCATCTACACGCGGCTCCCCCGGACCTTTCACCCGGGCAAGGACGAGCACTGAGGGCGGGCTGGCCGCCCGTGAAGAGCATTGACGCGGGGACCCTTTAGACTATATCTAAGCCTAGATTAAGTCTGAGGCCGCCCCCTTTGGTGCGGAAGCAGATGAAATAACACGAGGATTTCCCATCATGATCGTCCCCGGCAGCAAGCTCCCCGAGTTCAAGACCGTCGCCAACGTGAGCATCGAGAAGGGCAAAGAGTTCGAAGACATCTCGTCGACGAGCTACCCCGGCAAGTGGCTGGTCATCTACACCTACCCGAAGGACTTCACCTTCGTTTGCCCGACCGAGATCGTCGAGTTCGACAAGAAGCTCGGCGCGTTCGCGGATCGCGACGCGGTCGTCCTCGGCGGTTCGACGGACAACGAGCACTCCCACCTCGCCTGGCGCAAGGACCACGCGGATCTGCGCGGCCTCAAGCACCCGCTCCTGTTCTTCAGCCCCGCGCTCGCGACCGCGCTCGGCATCCTCCACCCCACCGCGGGCGTCGCGCTCCGCGCCACCATCATCGTGGATCCGGACGGCATCGTCCGTTACGCCACCGCGAACGACCTCAGCGTCGGCCGCAACGTGGACGAGGTGCTGCGCGTTCTGGACGGCCTCCAGACGGACGAGCTCTGCGCCTGCAACTGGAAGAAGGGCGAGGAGACTCTCTCCGAGCAGCTCAAGAAGGTTGGCTGATGGAGCAGACGGCCAAGCTGGCTGAAGGCTTTCCGGACGTCGCGAAGGACATCCGCATCAACCTTCAAAACGTGCTGCAAACCGGGACGCTCACCGCGGACCAGGTTTGGGGCACGGCCATCGCTTGCGCGCACGCCGCTCGTAACGACGCGCTCAAGCAAGCGATCGAGGCAGACGCACGCTCCGCGGGCATCGGCGATGGAGTCGTGGCAGACGCCAAGGCCGCCGCCGTGCTGATGGGCATGAACAACGTCATCTACCGCTTCAAGCACGTCGTCGGCAAAGAGGACTACGAGAAGAAGCCGATTCGGCTTCGGATGCAGCGCCTCGCCCAGGTCACCAGCAACAAGACGGACTTCGAGCTGTTTTGCCTGGCCGTCAGCGCCATCAACAACTGTCAAAACTGCATGGCCGCCCACGAAGCTGCGGTCATCAAGCAGGGTTTGACGGAAGACCACGTTTGGGACTCCGTGCGTATCGCCGCGACCATCCATGCCGCCGCGTTCGCCGCCGAGGTCTGAAGCGGTCTTCTCTAGCTCGCGAGCTCCTGAGCTCGCCTTCTGAACGGAGCCTGCCGGCGAAAGCTTGCAGGCTCTTTCTCTTTCACGACCCGCGCCTCTGCGCGCGGCCGCGAGCGTGCCGCACGCTTCGGATTGTCGACGTTCGCGCGACGACGTATGGAGGTGCTCATGCACCGCCATTTCGGCTCCCTGGGCGCAATCTTGCTGGCAGTGGCGAGCGGCGCCTGTTCCGCTTCCAGCCCTGAAGCCGCCGACTCCACCTCTACAGGGGGCGGCGGACGCGCGGGCATCAGTGGCCCGGTGCTCCAGGTGCCGATGGGCGGCACTGCTTCCGGCGACGTGGACGGGTGGCCCTCTTCGGCCTGTGCGAGCGCGCCGCTGGACGCGGTCACCGGTCAGTACTGCCAAGGCACCGCCTACGACCCTGGAACGCACACCGGCACGCTGACCAATTCGACTGGCTGCGGCACCACCCTGTGGGGAGTGGCGCGGGACTTCGTCGGTTACCAGCAAGTCGCAACGCAGCCGGCAGGGGAGCCGCATCCAGATTTCGGATCGCACTACTGCTGCGGCAACCCGCGCAATACGGTGCTGACGGCGCTCGGAGCGGACGACAAACCCGTCTACAACCCGGCCAATGTCGCGGGCGACTACGCGATGGGCATCGGGCTGACGGGGGCGGCTGCCTTCGAGCAGTGGTACCGCGACGTCCCCGGCGTGAACCTCACGTCCCTGGTCGGCTTTCACCTCACGCCCGGGGCAGATGGCGTGACGCGCCAGTTCGCATCCAAGCTCTATTTCCCGGTCGACGGCGTCGGCTTCGGCAATTTCGATGACCACGGCGAAGACGGCAAAAGCCACAACTTCGGGTTCACCACCGAGCTCCACACGAAGTTCGAGTACAAGGGCGGCGAGGTCTTCAGCTTCGAGGGGGACGACGACCTGTGGGTCTTCATCGACAAGAAGCTGGTCATCGACCTCGGCGGTATCCACTCCGCGACGCAAGGCGAGGTCAAGCTGGACGAGCTCGCGCCCATGGCCGGTCTTACCCTCGGGCAGGTGTACAGCTTGGACCTGTTCAACGCGGAGCGGCACCCGGGCGGCTCGAATTTCAAGATCACGACGTCGATGACGTTCGTGGATTGCGGCGTGAATCCCGTCGTCAAGTGACGGCGGTTGCGAGCCAGCACGTAACCGCACTACCGTCGCGACCATGGCCTTGAGCGATGATTTTGCTGCGGCGCAAGCGAAGGTGAAGACCCTGTCCAAGACGCCGGACGCCTCCGAGCTGCTCGAGCTGTACGCCCTCTTCAAGCAAGGCACGGTGGGGGACGTGACCGGCGAGCGCCCGGGTATGCTGGATTTCAAGGGCCGCGCCAAATACGACGCGTGGGCAGCCAAGCGCGGCGGCAGCAAAGACAGCTCGATGCAGAGCTACGTGGCGCTCGTCGAGAAGCTAGCGACCAAGTACGGCTGACGCGCTCAAAGGTGGCGCTTCCGTCCAGGAGCGGGCGCCCCGAGGAGCGCGGTGAACGCGGCCACCGCGCGAGGTGTGGCTAGTTGCCCAGGACCGCGCTCTACCACCAAGACCTCGCGGCGCGGAGTCGGGTGGGTGAGCGGTACCGCGACCAAGTCGGGGTCCGCGGGCGAGGCGTAGCCCTCGGGAAGTAGGGTCATGGCCAAACCGGCGCGCACGGTTTCGCGCAGCGCTTCTGCGGAGGCGAGCGTGAGGCGAATGCGCGGGGTAAAGCCGGCTCGACCGCACGCCTCGTGCACGAGGTCCGACAAAAACGTGCCGTCGGGGACCAGGAGCAGCTCGCGCTCTGCCAGCTCCTTCAACCGCAGCTTCTTGGCTCGCGCGAGCGGGTCCGACCGCCGCATCAGCGCGACGAGCGGCTCCTCGAACAGCACCTTCACGGACAGCCCGCGCAGCGCGGAGCGCGGGGCGCCCGCGAGGAGCCCCACGTCCGCTCGGCCCGAGGCGACCGCGCGCGCGATGCTCTCCGCCGCCAGGGTACGCACGCTCGGCTTGACGCTCGGGTGCTCGCGCGAGAGGCGCGCGAGGGCCGCCGGCAGGAGGGTCGCGCTCAGGCTTTGAATCGCGGCGATCCGCAGGCTGCCGCTCGTCTGCCCGCGCAGCGCGCTCAGGTCGTCCTTGAGCGCAGTGACGGCGGAGAGCGCCTGACGCGCCCGCGCGGCGACGAGCTCACCCGCGTCCGTGAGCGAGAGTGGGGAGCGGGCCTTGCGAACGAGGAGCCGCTCCCCCAGCTCCGCCTCCAGCCGCGCGAGCGCATGGGAAAGGGTCGGCTGAGCGGCGTGTACCCGCTGCGCCGCCCCGGTGACGCTCTTCGCCTCGACCACGGCGAGGAAGTACTCCAGGTCCCTCAGGTCCATCGATTCATGGATTGAATGATAATCATCTAAAGCTATCATTGTACACGATGGTTGGAGCGGCTCAGAGTGAGCTCATGAAAACCGCTGCAGCGCCTGCTCAAGCTTGGAACGCGAGCCACTACGACGAAAAAGCCGCATTCGTGCCGCGCCTCGGCGCGGACCTCGTAGCGCTGCTCGGGGCCCAACCCGGCGAGCGAGTGCTGGACCTGGGCTGCGGCAGCGGGGACCTGACTCACGGGCTCACCCAGAGCGGCGCGGCCGTCGTGGGGGTGGACGCATCGCCCGAGATGATCGAGCAAGCGCGCGCCAAGTACCCGGAGCTCGAGCTCTCCGTGGTGGACGGCCAGGAGCTACCGTACGACGCCGCGTTCGACGCCGTTTTCTCCAACGCGGCCTTGCATTGGATGCCCCGCGCGGATGCGGTCGCGGCGGGCGTATTCCGCGCCCTTCGCCCCGGTGGGCGCTTCGTGGCGGAGTTTGGCGGCGCGCGCAACGTGCAAACCGTCACCGGCGCGCTGGCAGCGGAGCTGGCCGCGCGGGGTCTGCAAGCTCATCGCTTGCCGACCTGGTACTTTCCCACCGTTGGCGAGTACGCGCGGGTGCTGGAGGACGCCGGGCTGTTCGTGGAAAGCGCCGAGTGGTTCGAGCGCCCGACCATGCTCGCAGGCGAGCGCGGTCTTTCGGACTGGCTGGAGCTGTTCTGTTTGCCCCTCCTCCGCGCCCTGGGGCCCGAGCGGGATGCCGTCGTGGCCGGCGCGGAGGCGCGTTGCCGAAGCCGCCTCTACCGGGACGGAAGCTGGTGGCTGGACTACGCCCGCCTGCGGGTGGCGGCCAGGAAGGCGTGTTAAAGTGAAGGCTTGCCGCAGCGTTTCGAAACGGACGTGACCCGATGAGCCGTGGTTGGTGGACCGTAGGGCGCCTGCGGGGCGCGCCCATTCGGCTGCACTGGTCGCTGCCGCTGGGGGCGCTGCTCTGGAGCGGCTTCAGCTTCGCCCCTGCATTCTGGGGTGCGTTCACGCTACTCATCCTCGTCCACGAGCTCGGCCACGCGCTGCTCGTCCTGCGCTACGGCCTCGGCCTCTCGGAGATCGCGGTGCACGGCGCAGGGGGCTACTGCCGTCACGAGCGGTCCGGCTCGCGCTACGAGGAGTCCGCGGTCGCGTGGGGCGGCGTGCTGGCTCAGCTCGCGCTCTTGGTCGTCGTTCAGCTCTTGGCGCTCGCGCTGGGGCCGCCCCGCAACATCCACGCCTCGCAAGCCCTGCACGTCCTCACCACCACGAACCTGCTGCTCATCGCCATCAACTTGATCCCGCTGGAGCCGCTGGACGGCGCCAAGGCATGGCCGCTCCTGGGCATGCTGCTTTCGGGGTCCCGGCGTCGAACGGTTGCGGACGAGCTACGTGATCTGTCCCGGGTCCCCACTCAGTCCGAGACGCCGGACGAGCGCACGGACCGCCTCGTGCGCGAGCTGATCGCTCGCACCACGCAGTCCAAAAGGCCCTGAAGCGATCAAGCTTTGGGGCGCTGGACCTCGGCGGCCAGGATCTTGTCGAGCCGATACTGCCTGACCTGGCCGGTGTCGACGTCCACGCCGTCTACTCGCGTCTCGTGGCGATCCATCATGACGGATGCGATGCGGATCACGCGCTTGCTCTCCACGTGGCTGCTGTCCACGTAGGTGATGCGCACCGGCTGCTGCTCGAACCAGGCTCGCTCCAGCGCCGCCCGCACCTTTTTTTCGCTCGGCAGCGCCGGCACCCCATGAAACGAGAGCTCTTTGAGCCGCGCCAACAGCTCCCGCTGGGCCGAGGTCGAGAGGGCCGCGCGCACCTTGTCCAAGCCGGACTGCAGGGTCTCGCTGAAGGGCATGAGCCGCATGTCGATCGCGAACTTTCCGAGCGCCAAGAGCAGCGCCGCCTCGCGCGCGGTGAAGTTGACGGGCGGCAGGCTGTAGCTGCGGTCCAGCGCGTACCCTCCGCCGGGGCCCGATTCGGCCGCGACCGGTAGCGAGGCGACGCGCAGGGCGTCCAGATCACGGTAGATGGTGCGCATCGTCACCCCGAAGCGCTCCGCCAGCGCTTCGGCGGTGACCCCGGTCCGCCGGCCGCGCAGGTACTCCGCCAGGGCGAAAAGCCGTTCGGTTCTGTGCATCTGGATCATCCCTGACATACCGCTGACAGGCCACCTTGGGAAGGTCTTGGGCATGAACGCCCACCTTGCCAGTCGATGCAGCGAGCCGGAGCCGACGCGGCTCCGCATCCCGGAGGCCGCCTGGACGCGGCTTCGGTCTCACCTAGGTCAGCCGGGGGTCACCCAGCAAGTCTGGGACGCGAGCTTTGCGTATGGCGTGTCGTGCGACGAGCTCGCGGAGCTCATCGACTACTGGCGAGACGAGCTCGAGCTGCCAGCGCGACTGCTCGAGCTCCCGTGCTTCGACGCCCACGCGGCCGGACAGCACCTGCGTTTCGTCTCTGCCCGGTCCGCGCGGCCCGCAGCGCTGCCGCTGCTGCTCTTGCACGGGTACTCTGGGTCTCTCTTCGAGCTGGGCGCGCTCGCGCCCGCGCTGAACGATGCCGGATACGACGTCGTGAGCCCGGCGCTGCCCGGGTTCGGCTCCGCGGAGGCTTCGGCCACCGCCTTCGCGGAAGCGTGTGCCGAGCTGATGCGCGGTCTCGGCTATGAGCGCTACGCCGTCCACGGCAGCGATCTCGGCGCCAGCTTGGCCCTCGAGCTAGCGGCGGTAGATGGCGCGCACGTCGCGGCATTGCACGTGAGCCACGTGCCGGCCTACCCCGGACGCGATCCGATGGAAGTCGCATCGCTCACGGCGGAGGAGAAGTCGCGCTTGGCGCGCCTCAGCGAGCTTCACGAGCTGCTGCACTTTCATTTGCCGGAGTCGCCGGTGGAGGAGCTAGCGTTCGCGGTTTCGCGCTTGGACGACGCCGACCTCGCGAGCCCCCGGCTGCGCGAGGACTTGCTCACCAGCCTGACGTTCACCTGCGCTTTCGGGAGCTCGAGCGGCCGCGCCGCACTCTACCGCGCGAGCGGCCTGACTCCGGCGTCGCCCAGTAGCGTGCCGACCGCGGTGGAGGAGCGGCCGCTCGGTGCGCCGAGCTTGCGTCGATTCGCGGAGCGCCAGCGACGCATCGTCGAATGGCGGGAGCATGACTCTGGTGGCCCCGCTCCCGGCTTCGAGGACCCTGAAGGCTTGCTGCAGGCGCTCACGCGTTTCGGTGAGCGCCTGCGCTAGGCGAGCTTCAGAGGGGGTACGCGGTGATCATCGGGCACTCGTCAGGCGCTTCGCCCACCGGCGCGGCCGCCTTGCCGACCGGAGGCTTGCAGCCACCCCCGCATTCCTCGGGCAGCGCGCAGTAGCCGCCGCAGTCCACGGTGCCTCCGGTGCAGAGCATCGGCGCTTCGCGGTTGGCCTCGAGCTCTTCTGGGAGAGCTACGAGGCGCTCCTCGAACCAAGCGCGCAGCAGCTCGTAGCGAGCTTCGTCCCCGGGCCGTAGCATGCCTTCCGCATCCAGTAGGTCGTACAGGTCGTCCAGCTTCGCGATCGGCTTGGCCTTGGCAAAATCAGCGAGCACGTCCTCGCAGGCGGCGATGGTGTCGGCCCAGCAGGCCTTGTCCGCCTGGCAGCCGCGCGCGATGTTGCTGGTGCCCGGCAGCGGCACGGACGGGTACCAATCTTGGCCGAGGCTGATGTCCACCGAGTACGGCAAGAACTGGAACTTGCCGTCGGCTCGCTCCGCCAAGACCACGTTGTTTGCGTTGTGGAGGGTGTCATCGCCGGTCGCGAGCACCCACGACAAGCATTGAAAGCGGTGAAATGCAGGCCAATCCAGCAGCTCTTCGGTTGCCGCCTTGAACCCTTCGCCTTGCGGGGTCTCGTTGATGAGCTGCTCCAGCTCCTTGACCCGCGTGTTGTCGCATTCGCTGAACTGGCAGTTGTTCGGGTCGTCGAACACGCTCGGAGCGTTGCCGGGCTTGGGCGGTAGTGGGCCTGGGTTCGGGTCTTGCCTCTGCCCGATGTCGCCGGTGAACTCCCACATGTTCTCGCATTTGCCACCGAAGGCGTCGCCGCGTGTGCAGAAGGACCGCTTGTAGCGCTCGACCAGCACGTACGGGATCTCGATGTCCCCGCCCCACACGTTGCTGGACACCCACGCGAAGGTCACCAGCGGCGCCGGATAGCCAAGCTCCTTGTACAGCTCCAGCGTCAGGTACTCGCGAAAGATGCTGCCCACCTGCCCGTTGTTGAAGCGCAGGTGCTCGAAGCCGCCAATGCGCTGCTTTTTCACGAACTCGTTGCTGTCGATGTTGAAGTTCGGAAGGGAGCGCTTGTTCCAAGGACGCATCGTGGACTGGCCGGCTAGCTTCACCTGCACCTGGCCGTAGTCGGCGATGCCGCCGTCCGAGCCCGCGCTCGTCACCCACAGGTGGTCGACGAAATTCGCCGTCTGCCCGCCCGGCGTATAGATGTCGCCGTTGATGGGGCCGTCGAACACGGGGCCGCCGATGCCGGTCCCCTCGTTCAACTCGGCAAGTTGCTCTGCCGAGACTCCGAACCAGTAGCGGTTGCCCACCACTCCGAACACGTCCACCGCATGCTCCGCGACGGTCGTGTCGGCGTACGGCGCGTCCGGGTACGCGAGGTGCCCGTCGTCCGGCGCTTGTCCACCCTCGCCAGCCTGGCCCGAGCTGGTGCCGCCTTCGCCGCCGCTCGGGCCCGGACCGGTACCTGCCTCCCCGGCCGCTTCCCCGGCTTCCCCTCCCTCACCGACGTAGTAGTAGCTGTTGTAGGTATTGAGGGTGTCCGCGCAGCCCGTCTGCAGCGCGAGCCCGAATGGTAGGACGACAGGGACAAATGCCAGGTAGCGGCGAGCGGCGGAGCGGCGAAGCAAGCGGGTCGACATGGTCGCGCGCATCAAGCAATCGACGTGCCGCCTCATTTAACGTGAAATCGCAGCTGCCCCGTCATCGCTGCACGACGTCGCTGTCCGGCTTGGCACACCTCGTTCGGCACACGATCCTCGCGCTATTTGCGCTCTGCAGCCTGGCCGCCCCCGCGCGAGCACAATCGGCACCCAGTCAGGCCGCGGAGCCTTTCCGTTTGGTGTGGAGCTCTTCAGCGGGTTGCGGCGGAGCGAAAGCTTTCTCGTCGGAGCTGAAGAGCCGAACCCTGCTCCTTCGGGAAGCGGAACGCGACGAGCACGCCATCACGTTCATCGTGGAGACGTTCCGCGCGCGTGGCGGCGTGCGGGGGCTGCTCACCGTTCGGAGGCAGGACGGGGAGCTATCCGTGCGCGAGGTGCCGGGCGGTAGCTGTGAGGAGGTCGAGTCCGCGATGGCCCTGATCGCCGCGCTCACGGTCGATCCGCTCGCAGCCGGTGCGGCCGTCCGTCGTCGCGCGGCGGCAGCAGAAGCGACGCCTCCCGCGCGAGCGGCCGTAAGCGAGCGCTGGAGCTTACGCGTCGAGCACCGGCTGATCGGACAGACCGCGGTAGCGCCAGGGTTGGCGTGGGGTCAGGCCGGTCGCTTGGTACTCACGCGTGAGTACGGCGCGTGGCGGCCGAGCCTGGGGCTGGCCGGGCACCTGACCCGGGCGACCACATCCAACCCGGCAGGCTCCGCCGAGCTGGAGCTTTCGGCCGCGCAGCTTTCGCTGTGCCCGGGGGAGGTGCAGCCCGGCTCGCGCTGGGATCTCCGGTTGTGCGCAACTCTCCAGCTCGGCCGGCTGCGCGGCGTGGGCTATGCCGCGGCCAGCCCCGCCGCGCAGTCGCTGCTCTGGTCGGCGGTCGGTGGCCAGGTAGAAGCCCGTTTTCAGGTGACGGGGCCCCTCTGGCTCGGTTGCGAGGGGGGCGTCAGCTTCCCGCTCACCCGTGAGCGCTTTTACTTGGACCCGGAGGAGACGCTGCACCGAGTTCCGGCCGTGGCGGGGGGCTTCGGGCTCGGCGCAGGCCTGCGCTTTTTCTGATCGATCAGGTCCTGCTCGCACATCTGAGCTAGGGTGACCATCACTATGGGCGTGGGCTTGCCGGCAACGGTCGACCCTTCCCCGCCGGAGGCGGAGGCAGCGCCGCTTCGCAGTGTGGTCACCCAGTCCCGGCCCCGTGCGGCTCCAGCCCCACGGTCGGAGCAGGAGGCGTCACGCCTCCAAGCCCTGCTCCACCAGCACTACGCGAGCGTGTGGCGAACGTTACGGCGTCTCGGCGTCGCGGAAGCTCATACGGACGACGCGGCTCAAGAAGTGTTCATCGTGCTGTCTCGCAAGCTGAGCGACGTGCGGCCAGGCTGCGAGCGAACCTTCTTGCTCAGCTGCGCGGTGCGTATCGCGGCCAATCACCGGCGCGCCTGGTCGACGCGGCACGAAGTCTTCGATGACCGCGCCTTGAGCAGTGAGCGCGATCCGCAGCCGAGCGCAGAGCAACTTTTGGACGACAAGCAGCTGCGCAAAACGTTGGACTCCGTGCTCGACGGCTGGCCGGAGGACATCCGCGCCGCCTTCGTGCTCTTCGAGCTAGAGGGACTGAGCATGCCCGAGATTGCTCAGGTGACCGACACCAAGCTCGGAACCGTCGCGTCGCGTCTTCGCCGCTCGCGGGAGCTCTTTCAGGCGGCCGCCAAACGGCTGCGGGCTCGCGCCGCGGGAGGCGACCGATGAGCACGCTCGAACGGCTGCTCGTGACCGGTGAGGACGAGCTCGAGCGCGCGCTCTTGGGGTCCAGCCTGACGGAAGCGCCGAGCCAGGCCGGGCTGCACGACACCGCCCTGGCGCTCGGCTTGACCGCGTCAGCGGCGACCGCGCTCGTGGCGACCCTACCGAGCACGGCCGGCGCGCTCGGCGCGCTCAGCGCGGAGGCGACCTCGGTGACGGCTCCGCTCGGGGCGGCCGCGGCGCCCGGCATCGCGGCCTCGAGCGTCGCCGCCACCGCGGGGGTGGCGTCGCTCACGACGCTCGGCAAGAGCCTCATCGGCGGAGCGCTCGTCAGCTTCCTCGCGCTGACGACCGTGGACCAAACGTTGGGCTCGCCGCCGAACGAGCGCTCTCGTCCAGCCGCTCGCGCGGCGCTGGCCGCCCCGGCGCGCACCTCTGAACCGGCGTTGGCATTCAACGCCGCTCCGGTCAGCGCTGCCCCCTCGGCGGCGCCGGCGACGGCAGAGGTTGCCCCAGAGCGAGGCGTTCGTCGCTCGGCAGCGCCAGCTTCGAGCCCCGTGGGCACGGTGGTTCCCCTTCCTTCGGCTCCGCCTCGAGCGGTATCAGAACCCGAGGCGCCCCCGCGAGAAGCGAAAGCACCGCCCACCGACGCTTCTTTGGCGGCCGAGACGAGACTGCTAGACCGGGCCCGCGCTGCGCTGATCCAAGGCGACACTCCGGGCGCGAGCCGCCTGCTCGAGCAATACGACTCGGGTCATCCGAGCCGCGTGCTCTCGTACGAAGCCGCCCTCCTCCGAGTTCGCCTCCTGCTCGCCACGGGACAGCGCGCACGGGCAGCCGCCCAGGCCCGCCGTATCATCTCTAGCTACCCGGAGAACGTTCATGCGGATTCGCTGCGTCGCCTGGCGGCCGAGCCCTAGCGCCGCGCTCGCATTCCGAGCGACGGTCCTGGTCGGCCTCACCCTCGGATGCAGCGACGCCAGCCACCGCCTTGGCGGAGCTTACGAGCTGAGCGACGGGCTGAGACTCGGTGAGTGCGCCAAGGGCGCCGACCTCGAGAGCATCGATCGGATGGAGGACGCGGACGGAACCATCGATCCGATCGCGGGGCGAAGCGGGGTGTGGCTGTCGTGGAACGACAAGACCGGCTGGCAAGAGCCGTCCGATCTGAACGAGACCTTCGTCATGAAGGAGCTCGACCCTCCGCGCGGCCGCAGCCACTTCGCGGCCAGTAGCCGGGGCGGCGGCTTCGGCGACTGGGGCGCGCGCATCGGCTTCGAGCTGCAAGTTCAACAAGGCTACGACCTCTCGCGGTACGCAGGGATCACGTTCTGGGCCCGCCGGGGATCGGGCCCCGCGTTCGTGCTGCGCTTCGTCTTGCCGGACCGAGCGACCACACCGCGCGGCAAGCAATGCCTCACCTACGCCTGCAACGATCACTTCGGAGTGGACTTGGTGCTGACGGAAGAGTTCGAGCGCTACTCCTTCGCCTGGTCCGACTTCGAGCAGATCGGTTGGGGGGAGCCGAAGCCGTCGTCGCTGGACGCGGCCGCCGTTTATGCGGTGCACTTTCAGATCGACAAAGAGCAAGACTTCGACTTCACGGTCGACGACATCGCGCTCCTCTGTCATCCGGAGTGAGCGGCGCCGAAAGTCCGATCGATTGAAGATCGGCCGCACATCTTTCTAGACGAGTTCGTCGAACAGAAAGGGTGCGTCGATGAGAGAGCAACTAGCTCAGGGTTGCGGTCTTGCGATCACGTGTGCGATCGCGTTCGGCTCGGTCGCGTGTGATGACGCAGGCAATGGCTTGGTGAATGCGGCCGCGGGTGCGGGTGCGGGTGCGGGTGCGGGTGCGGGTGGCAACGCCGGTAGCGTCGCGGGCAGCCCACCGGGTGGGACCGCCGGTTCCGGAGGCGGAGGTGGCGGCGCGGCCGCGCCGGGCACCGCGCTCACGTGGAGCGCAGAAGGGTTCATCGCCAAAGACAGCAATCCGTTCCAGATCGAAGGCCCCTTCTACTCTTACAGCGACTGCGAGCCGGCTTCCGGTTTGCCGTGCACCATGCCGGACGCGACCATCACCGGCGCGGATGGCAAGCCAGGCTGGTCGGTGGACCCGACGCGCGCGTGCCTGAAGGGCACTGCGGTGCAGGTCCAAGACATGATGTTCGCGGCGCAGTGGGGCGCCGGGCTTGCCCTGGATCTGGCGAGCCCCGGTGGTGAACCGGGCGCCCCCGCGGAGAAGGGCGCATTCAACCTCACTACCGCCAAAATCAGGGGATTTTCCGTCGACATCGCCGGCACCGCGCCGGCTCGCATCCGCATCAATTTGACGATGAAGGGAGTGGCGGATTCGAGCTTCGTGGATGCGCGCGTCCCCGGGACGACGACCTTCGCTATCACGGATGCCAAGCAGGGCACCTGGGTGACGAACAAGACGCCGCTGGACCCGGCCCAAGTCGAAGCGATGCAGTTCCAAGTCTTCACCACTTCGGGCAGCACCACGCCTTACGATTTTTGCGTCACCCAAATCCGCGTCATCACGGACGAAGCCTCGGGAGCCCCATGAAGATCCGTCTCACGATCGCGGCGACCGCTCTTTCCTTCCCGGCTTGGGCCGAGCCAAGCTCCCCGAATCCAACGCCGACGTTACCGGAGCCAGCACCAGCGCCCGCTCGAGCAGCGGCAGCACCCAGGCGCCAAAGCCTGGCGGCCTCTCCGGTCACCCGCGGTGGACCGGAGACGAAAGAAGCTCAGTCGAGCTGGCAGACTGAATTTCACGGCTACTTTCGGGTTCCCTTTCGCGTCGGCCTCGGCTCCCGGGCGGCGCCGCGCGCCGTGGACGAAGGAAAGCAAAGCGAAGCCGACACCGCGGACGTGGCGCCCGGACAGAGCCGCACCACGCTCCACGCCCCCATCATCCCGGACGGGCAGTACCTCAGCTGGCAGTCCACCTCTCACAACCGCAGCGATTGGGCGGAGTTGTTCTTCGGCATCGGCAACGCGTGGGCCAAGGCGACGGTCGGTCTGCAGGGTTACAACTTCACCGACGCCAGCTTCAACGATCCGCAGACCCAGTACGGCATCGGCCAAGCATTCGTGACGATCACGCCGGATTTGGGATACGAGAACTTGCGGCTCAGCCTCAAGGTCGGCGCGTCTCAAGATCGCTACGGCGCCGCCGGCAGGTACGACGCCGGCGAGTACGACACCTACTTGTTCGGCCGCACGCACGTGATCGGAGAGACGCTCCGCGCGGAGTACGACTTGAGTGAGGAGTGGACGCTGTGGCTGGAGGAAGGCCTCGGTGGCAAGCGCCCGGACCCGAGCAGCTTCAACAACGCGCGCTTCACGATGCTCGCCCACGGGCACGTGGGCTTGAACCGAGGGCGCGATCTGCAGTTTTCCTCGCACCTTCTGTACAGCTGGGCTCAAGAGGAAGACCGACCCTACGACGTCAGCAAGCAAGCCACGCAGTATGCGAGCTCCGTCGTGGACTTTTCCGATGGCAAGCTGTGGGTCGCGGGCGCGGACGTGCGCGTGGATCTCGGCGCATGGGGCTACCTCTACGGCGGCTACTCGCACATCGGGGCGAAGAACGCGCTCGTCGTCGGCCGCGCGCTCGAGGTGCTGCACGCCTCGGGGGGCGGCGAGTACCAGCTCGGCGTGGTCGACAACTACTTCGGCCCCGGTTGCCGAGCCGCGTTCGACGACCCGGTCGAAGCCGGCGGCCCCACGGAGCGCAAGGGCGGGCTCGCCGGCCCGGGCCCCGTGCCGGCGCCCATCGGCTGCAGCGCAGGGACGGGCGCGGTGGATTCGGTGCTCGGGCAGTACGAGTTTTCGCTCACGAACTTCCTCCAGCAGCAGGAGGAAGGCGGTCAGAAGTTCTGGGGCGAGGGCGCCGACTTGAAGCTCGTGCTCTACGGCATGCTCAGCAAAGTGAAGAGCGACTACCGACCGACCGACAAGGCCATCTGGGGCCCGACCGACGGCATCACCAAGGTCAAGTACGGGGCGGACCTACAGTACCACGCCACGCCTTCGCTGACGGCTGCGCTACGGTTCGACCGGCTCCAGCCGAATAGCGAGGTGCCGGAGCAATCCTTCGCCGTGCTATCGCCGCGCCTCGTCTTTAGCTCCAACTGGGTGACGCGCGAGCAGCTGACGTTTCAATACTCGCGCTACCTTTACAACCGCCGTGAATGCGTGGGCGCGGTTTCACCGGCGGACTTTTCCAGGCTGCGAAGCACGGGCTCCGCGCTGTGCGTCCAGCCGCCACCTGCCGCGACACCGCCGGACGGCTTCGGCATCAATTCCGAGGTTCAAGACGGCGACCTTCGGAGCGCACCAACGCTACGCCCCGACCTCAACGTGTTCAAGATCGAGGCGACGTTCTGGTGGTGAGGTTACGCCCTCGTTCGCGCCGGGACGAACCGCAGCATGGCTTCGATGCGCTCGCGGTGAGCGCGCGGGATCGGCAAAGTACTGAAGAGCGACAAGCGCATGCCGGTCAGCAGTGCCTTGAGCGCGACCACGATGGCGACGAAGGCTACCCACGACGATTGCTGGGCGTTGGCCATGGCGATCGCGAAGGCAGCCCAGGCAATGACGAAAGGCACGACCGGGTCCAAAAATAGCCCGCCCACCGCGACCGCTACGAGGCCGGCAAACGCGACCAGCACCGACGTCCACAGCGGCTCCGAGAGCGGAAACCCGCTCCAACCCGCCGCAGAGAAGGCGATATTGAAGTTGGCAAGGGTGGCGACCGAGAGCCAACCCAGCCACAGCCCAAACGGCACGCGCCACCAGTGGCTCAGATGCTCGCTGACCAGGTGATCGCTCACCATCGAATACATGACGATGGCGGACACGAGGGTAGCGGCGATGATCAACGTGCTAGGTCCCAGCTGCTCTTGGCTGAACAGCGAGACCCACAGGCTCGCCAGCGCATTCGTGAGCAGCATCCACGGGGCAACGCGGTCGTGCATGACCACGCCCAACTGCTTCGGCATCAGGGCGAGCACGGCGTACACCAGGGAAGCGCCGTAGATGAGGCCCCAAATCGCGAATGCGTAGCCTGCCGGGGTGAACAGCGTCGGGTACGCGTGACTGACGTCCGCGACGGTCGGCGCGGCCGCACCCACGCGTGAGTAAACGAAGTTGTACGTCACGTTGGCGACCACGCCGACCAACGCGGCGAGTCGCCAGGGGTGCTGAAAGAGGGTCTTGGGCTCGGCTATGCCATACATGCTCCATCTCCTCAGTTAGCTGCGTTGCGACCCTGGCCACGGACGGTGCGACCACGTGAGCGCTTGCGTCGGGGAGTACGAAGCGCGCGTCGTCGCACCGTCCGTGGCCTGCAAAATGCCGGCCATTGCCCGCGCAAGGCGGGCGGCGGCAGGCTTAGTCCACCTTGTCGATGGCCTTCTTCAGCTCATCGACGGCTTTGTTCACGCGGCCCTTGGCGTCGTCCCAGGTGATGGCCGAGGCCAGCTCGAGCGAGCGGTACTCGGTCGCCACGTTTTCGCGCAGGGTGCGGATGTTGGGCAGCGCTGCGTCGAGCTCCGCCTTGGACTTGCCCTTCTCCGTCTTGGCCTTGGCGTCCAGGTCAGCGATGCTCTTGTCGACCTTGACGAGGTCCTCGGTCACGTCGTGCCGATAGTCCTCGCGAAGCTTCAGGAAGTTGGCCTGCGCGTCCGCGACCTTCTTGTCGGCCTCGGCCTGGGCAGCATTGATCTTGTCCGTAGCCTCGCGATTGGCCTCGTTGACCTTGTTGTCGGCCTCGGCACGGGCCTCGTCTGCCTTGCGCTGCTCGTCTTGTGCCTTGTTGCAGCCAGCGGCCAGCGAGAGAGAGAGAGCCATGCACACCGATACTGTAGTGAAGCGAATCATGATGCCTCCGGTTACGTGTTGACGTGCATGGCAACAGCAAGGCGCGTGCCGCGACGCGTAACCGCGCTTTCGAGCGAATTTGGCGACTTACGTGTTTCTAGGCGAGGCAGAAAGACTCGCGCGAGGCCAGGTGCAGCGCGCAGGCCATGACAATCACCGACAATCTGACGTGGATCGCTGACATCAAGAGCTGCAAGAGAGCATCGAGCAGCCGGGCCGGTTGCGAGCCCACTCCGGCCGCTTCTCCGCGTAGCGCTCTCGGCCCGGTTGCTCATCGAAGGGTCGCTGCAGCACGCCCAATAGCTCTTGGACCACGCTGCCATCTCCCTGCTCGGCCGCGTCGATCGCGAGCTGCGCCACGTAGTTTCGGAGCACGAATTTCGGATTCACGGCGTTCATGCGGCGCCGGCGATCTTCGTCGCTGGTGCCGTCTTCTTTCACCCGCGCTGCGTAGCGTCGCAGCCACTGCGCGAGGCCAGCGCGGTGCTCGGCGCTCACGTTTGCCGGTTCGTAGAACGCAATCTCCAGCGGGGCCAGGAGCTCGGCGTCGGTCGTCGCGAGCGTCGAGACGTCGGCCAGGTGGCGATAGAACAGAGTCATGTCCGTCTCTGCGGAAGCGAGCAGCTCCGTGAGGTCCGAAGCGAGGGTCGCGTCGGGGATGCGAGCCGCTCCCTGCGGTGTGAGCTCGGCATCGTTGAGCGATGAGAGCCCGAGCTTCGCCGCGACCGAAGCCGCGCGCGCGGAATCCAGCGTCTGCCCATAAATCTCCAGCGAGGATTCCAGGGCCGCAACGTCTGGCACCAGCGGGTAGAGCGCGTTGGCAAGACAGACCAAATTCCAGAGCGCCACCCGCGGCTGCATCCCGTACCGGTAGCGTCGGCCTTGAGCGTCCGTGATATTCGGGGTCCAATCCGGCGCGAAGTCGTCCAAGAAGCCGTACGGCCCGTAGTCGATCGTGAGGCCCAGAATGGACATGTTGTCGGTGTTCATGACCCCGTGAACGAAGCCCACGCTCATCCACTTGTTGACGAGCTCCGCCGTCCGCCGCGCCACTTCCGACAGCCAGGCGACGTACACGTCGGCGGATGGCTCGCCGAGCTCCGGAAAGTAGTTACGAATCGTGAAGTCTGCGAGCGTGCGGAGCAGCGCAACGTCCTTTCGGGATGAGGGCAGCTCGAAGTTGCCGAAACGAAGGAAGGACGGCGCCACCCGGCACACCACCGCGCCGGGCTCCTCGCGAGGGTGACCGTCGTACAGGATGTCGCGCAGGACGTGCTCCCCCGTGCCCACGAGCGATAGCGCCCGCGTCGTGGGAACGCCGAGGTGGTGCATCGCTTCGCTGCACAAGAACTCGCGGACGCTCGAGCGCATGACCGCGCGGCCGTCCGCCCGGCGCGAGTAAGGAGTCGGGCCTGCGCCCTTCAGCTGCAGCTCCCAATGCTCACCGCGGCTGGTCTTCACCTCGCCGAGGCTGATCGCGCGACCATCCCCGAGCTGCCCGGCCCAATTTCCGAATTGATGGCCGCCGTAGCACGCGGCCGCGGGGTCCATCCCCGGCAGCAAACGATTGCCCGCAAAAACCTCCGCGAACTCCGAGCTCTGGGTGAAAGACTCCGGCAGCTCGAGCAGCTCCGCAACCTCGCCCGCTACCGCCAGCGTCCGTGGCTCGCGCACTGGCGTCGGCAGCACGCGAGACAGCGCCGCTCCGTGCACCTGGCGCGTCCGGTTCTCCACGTTTGGGTCCACCGGCAAGCTCTGAAGGGCCCGGTTTTCGAATCGAAGCATGCGCGCCAGGCTTAGCACGGGCGCCGCTCGTGCTACCGTGGGTGCGGTTTCCGATGCCGAGCAGCCTGGTCGCGGACGTCCTGGGAGCCATGATTACCCCCGCCGTCCTGATCTCGGCGGGCGGCACCCTGGTGCTCTCCACCTCCAACCGCCTCAGCCGCGTGGTGGACAGGGTGCGGGTGCTCGCCGTTGACGCGGAGAAGCTGGTCGCGGCCTCGCCCGGCGCCGCGCCCCCCAGCGCGCGGGAGCTCGGTAAACGAAAGTTGATCAAGAACCAACTGCGGGACTTGTCGAAACGCGCGCTCCTGCTGCGCTCCGCGATCGCCGCCCTCTACGTCGCGATCGCCTTCCTGATCGCGACCAGCATCGGGGTGGGTGTTTTTACCGCCCTGGGCTTCGACTACGCGGCGCTGCCGATCACGCTCGGCATGCTCGGCACCGGCGGTTTGCTATGGGCGACCTCGCTTCTGGTGCGCGAGGCGCGGCTGGCCATCGCCTCGACCCTGGAGGAGATGGCCTACGCGACCGAAGTGCTACGCAACCAGCCGCAGTAGCGGCAATAGCGCTCGAGCTGCGGGCGCTTTTCTCTGTTGCCAAACTCGCAAGACGCTCTTGCCACTGATGCGGATTGCGCAACGAAGCGGCTCCGGTAGGCTTCGGGAATGACCGTCCCCAACGGGTTCCGAAGCCGCACCACCACCGCCGGCCGCAACATGGCCGGCGCGCGCTCCTTGTGGCGCGCCACCGGCATGCAGGACGCCGATTTCGAGAAGCCGATCATCGCGATCGCCAACAGCTTCACCCAGTTCGTGCCCGGCCACGTGCACCTGTGGGACATCGGCCAGCGCGTGAAGAAGGTCATCGACGAGGCCGGCGGCTGGGGCGTGGAGTTCAACACCATCGCCGTGGACGACGGCATCGCGATGGGTCACGGCGGCATGCTCTATTCGCTGCCGAGCCGCGATCTCATCGCGGACAGCGTGGAGTACATGGTGAACGCACACTGCGCGGACGCGCTGGTGTGCATCTCCAACTGCGACAAGATCACCCCCGGGATGCTGATGGCGGCGATGCGCCTGAACATCCCCACCATCTTCGTCTCGGGCGGGCCGATGGAGGCCGGTAAGATCGTCGGCACCCACGACCGAGACGGCAAGCCGACCATCCGAAAGCTGGACCTCATCGACTCCATGATCGCGGCCAGCGACGCCAAGGTGAGCGACGCCGAGCTGCTCGAGATGGAGCGCTCCGCCTGTCCCACCTGCGGCTCCTGCTCGGGCATGTTCACCGCCAACAGCATGAACTGTTTGAACGAGGCGCTCGGCTTGGCCCTGCCCGGCAACGGCACGCTGCTGGCCACCCACGCGCGGCGCTGGGAGCTGTTCGAGGCTGCCTCCAGGCGCATCGTGGAGATGGCCAAGCAGCACTACGTGGGCGGCGACAAGAGCGTGCTCCCGCGCAGCATCGCGACCTTCGACGCCTTCGAGAACGCCATGGCCCTGGACATCGCGATGGGCGGCTCCACCAACACCGTGCTGCACATCCTGGCGATCGCGCACGAAGCCGGCGTGAGCTTCACGATGGCGGACATGGACCGGATGAGCCGCAAAGTGCCGAACCTGTGCAAGGTCGCGCCGAGCAGCTCCTACCACGTGGAGGACGTGCACCGCGCGGGCGGCATCTTCACGATCCTGGGCCAGCTGGACAAGGCCGGCCTCCTACACCGCCACGTCGGCACCGTTCACGCGAAGACCATCGGCGAAGCCGTAGACGAGCATGACGTGCATCGCCCGACCGCCAGCGCCGCGGCCAAGGCGCGCGCCCTCGCCGCGCCGGGCGGCGTGGCGACCAAGGTGGCCTTCTCGCAGGACAAGTACTTCAAGGAAGCGGACACGGATCTGGAGCGCGGCTGCATTCGGGACGCCGAGCACGCTTTCAGCAAAGAGGGCGGGCTCGCCGTGCTGTTCGGTAACTTCGCCCAAGACGGCTGCATCGTCAAAACCGCGGGGGTGGACGAGTCGATCTGGAAGTTCCAAGGCCCCGCGCGCGTGTTCCACTCGCAGGACGCCGCCTGCGACGCGATCATGGCCGACAAGATTCAGGCGGGGGACGTGGTCGTCATCGTCTACGAAGGCCCTCGCGGCGGCCCCGGCATGCAAGAGATGCTGTACCCGACCTCGTTCTTGAAGGGCAAAGGGCTCGGCAAGGCTTGCGCGCTGATCACGGACGGTCGCTTCTCCGGCGGCACGAGCGGGCTCAGCATCGGGCACGTCTCGCCGGAAGCGGCGGAGGGCGGCGCCATCGGCCTGATCGAGGAGGGCGACCTCATCAAGATCGACATCCCGGGGCGCACGATCAACGTGGACCTCACGGACGCCCAGCTCGCCGAGCGCCGTGGCCGGATGCTCGCCAAAGGTAAAGACGCGTTCCGCCCGAACCGCGACCGCTACGTTTCGCAGGCGCTGCAGGCCTACGCGCTCATGACCACCAGCGCGGCGATGGGCGCGGTGCGAGACGTGTCGCAGCTCGAGCGCAAGCACAGCTGAGCCTTGAAACGCTGGCTCTTAGCGCTCGCGCTCTGCGGCTGCTCCACCCTACCCGAATACGCCGCCCCCAAGGGCGGCGTGGTGGACGCGGGCAAGCTCGACTCTTCCGACGTGATTGGCTACCGCGAGCTGACGCGCGCCGACTTTCGAGGCACGCAAGCTCCCACGGAGTTCGCGGCCGTCGCGCATCGGGTCGGGGCCGCGACGTGCGGTCAGGTCCGCACCACGCCGGACACTACTTTTCTGCTCAACTGGCGCCAAGAGTCACCCACCAGCCAGCGTCGGCACTGGGTGGAGGTCAAAAAGCTAGGCTTCATGGCGCTCATGGATCGCCGCTGCAGCTGGTGGAACGACCAGCTCGCGGCGCGGGCTCCTGGCTACGTGCTGCAGCACGAGCAAATCCACTTCGCGCTTTACGAGCTGGGGGCGCGCAAGCTCAACGCCTCCGTCGAGTCGATCAAGCGGGACATGACCGCCCAGGGCAAGACTCAGGAAGAAGTCCAGGCCCACGCTCAGCGCGCTCTCAACGAAGCCCTCACGCACGCCACCGAGGACCTGCTGGATCGCAATCGCGATTTCGACGAAGACACCTCCCTCGGCTACCGCCCAGACCGGCAACGCGATTGGCTCAAGAAGGTGGTGGAGGAGCTCACGAAGACTCAAGCCTTCGCCAGCCCGCGCTACGTCTCGCCGCAGGGTTGATTCGACGCTCCAGCGCCATGAACGGCCGAAAGCCGCTCGTCACCCTCGGTGACGGCGGCTCTAGGCTCGGCTGACGGCTCCTCAGGCGGCCGCGGCGGCGTGACCGTCCACGCGCGCACTGGGCGGCACGGCTTCGTCACTCTTGGCGCGCAGCATGGGCGCGAACACCGCGCGCTCGGTGTAGGCCAGGTAAACACCCAGGGCGACGATCACCAGCGGCAGAACCAAGCCGGCCGGCGCCACGAACACGTGAAACAGCACGATGTTCAAGACGATAGGGGCGAGCACGGTCAGGGCCAGCGGCACGTAGCGGTTGCCCAGCAGTAGCAGCCCCGCGAGGACCTCGGTGCCCTTCAGCAGGGGGAAGAAGTAGCCGGTAGCGGCCATGCCTCCCATGAAGGTGGCGGCAACCCCGGTGGGGGCGGGCATGGGCAGGAAATGCAGGAAACCGTTGAGGCCGAAGACGAAGAAGATGGCCCCGAGGGCTAGGCGAGCAGCGGTTTTGGCTTTGAATTGGGCGCGGGTCATGGCGATTCCTTCCGAATGACCAGCAATGTAATTGTTGCGCCCAACATAACTAGCCGGTTGCGGAGGAACTTTTGGTTGCTACTTTGGCAACAATGGATCTGAACCTGGTGACCGCCTTCGTGAGCGTCGTCGATCAGCAAAGCTTCACCAGCGCCGCCAAGGCGCTCGGCTTGCCGAAGAGCTCGGTGAGCCGCCGGGTGACCGAGCTCGAAGAGGAGCTGGGGGTGCAGCTGCTGCACCGCACGACGCGCAAGCTCGCGCTCACGGAGGCGGGCCGCGCCTACTACGAGCAAGCCGAGAAGGCGCTCACCGAGCTGCAAGCCGCCGCCGAGTCCGCGACGGGGATGGATACGGAAGCGCGCGGGATCGTGCGCGTCACCGCGCCGGTCGACATCGGCGTGCTCGGCATCGCGGACATCGTGGCGGAGTTTCTGAAAGAGTATCCGGACATTCACGTGGACTTGTCGCTCAGCTCCAAGGTGGTGGATTTGGTGGAGGAGGGTTTCGACATCGGTATCCGCGCTGGCAAGTCGCGCGACGCGTCGCTCGTCGCGCGCCGCATCGGTACCTCGGCCCTGGGCTTGTACGCATCCGCCGAATACCTCAAGACGCGCGGCCGCCCGAAGGCGCTCGAGGACCTGGCGAGTCACGACTGCGTGCTCTTCCGCGGCCGCCACGGCAAAGCGCTGTGGAGGTTCGAAGGGCCTGGCGGCGAGCCGGCGAGCGTGGAGGTGCGCGGCCCCGTCAACGTGGACGAGATGCTCTTCGTGCGCCAAGCCGTCGGGTTGGGCCTCGGCATCGGCCTGCTGCCCACGATCGTGATTGCGACGTGCAATCGGGTGCAGGCGCTGGAGCCGGTAGAGCGGATCTTGCCCGAGTACAGCATGGGCGGGGCAGACGTCGCGGTCGTCACGCCGAGCGGCCCGAAACGCCCTCGCCGAGTGACCATCCTGCGCGATTTCTTGGTCGAGCGGCTCTCTCCACGCTGCGAGAAACAAGAGCATTCGGCGCGGGCTTAAGCGGCGAGAGCGGCTGACCGTTGTGGTCGTTCGACCACGAAAGCCATGGCACGCCCCCGCGCGACGCTCACCGCTCTGCTCATTCTCGGCCTGCTCACGCGGGCGGCCCCGAGCCGCGCAGACAAGCCCGCGGCACCTGCGAGCGCCGCCGCGGCTTCGAGCGTAGCTGCCAACATGGCGCCGAAGCTGGAGCTGGAAGGACCGGAGGCCGAGGCAAAGGACCGCGCGCGGGTGCTCTTTCAAGAAGGCGTCGCAGCCTACCGAGAAGGGAAGTTCTACGACGCGGTCGCGATCTTCTTGCAAACGCAGCGCGTGTACCCGGACACGCAGCTGTGCTTCAACATCGCGCGCGCCTACGAAAACCTCGGCAACGCCAGCGCGGCGCTGCGCTACTACCGGGACTACTTGCGCCAAGCGGATCGACCCTCGGATGGAGAAGAAGTCCGAGAGCGCGTCCGCAAGCTGGAGCAGCAAGTCGCAGCGCGCGGCGTGCAGCAGCTGACGGTGCTGTCGCAGCCCGAAGCGGCGACGGTCGTGCTCGACGGCAAGCCCGTCGGCATCGCGCCGTGGACCGGGGAGACCTACCCCGGAAAGCACCGACTGGCGCTGACGCTCGCTGGTTACTCGCCGCAAGAGCAGATCGTCGAGGTGGACGCGCACGCCGCGCACGACGTCGCGCTCGCCCTCACTCCGGAGAAGCCGACCCTGGCGCCCACCCCGGTGGTTCAGAGCAAGCAAAAGGAGCCGAGCGCGAGCGTGGGCGCGCTACTGACACTCGGTGTCGGAGTCGCGCTACTGGGCACCGCGATCGCCACCCAAGCGGCCAGCCACGAGTCGGGAATGTCGGCTCCTGCGGCGTTCTTCGCCGGCAGCGGCCTGGGCGTCGCCGGCGTGGGCGGCGTGCTGCTCTACTTCGACTTCGCTCCCAGGAGCGCTACCGCCTCCAGGAAAGATTCAGTCTCGGTGCGTCCATGAAAGGTGGATGAGCCGAACTCGCGCGCTTGGTTCACCTTAGTTTCGTAGGTAGGGCGTGATGGCATCACGTTCTCGCCTGGCTGCCCAAATGCGAAAATCCTGGAACCCGAGCGCGGTAGCGCGCACCTTCGGTTGGTGGTTGGTGTCGGCCGTGCTCCTCCTTGGAGCGTGGTCCTGCACGGCGAAGATCACGGGGACGGCGGACGGGCTGCCAGGCGCGGCCGGCTCCTCGAACAGCCAGCTGGCGTGCCAGCCCGGTCTGTCGCCCTGCAACGGCGTGTGCGTGAACCTGCAGGCGGAGAGCAGCCACTGCGGAGCTTGCGGCAACGCCTGCACCGCGCCGGCGCTGTGCGCGAGCGGCTCGTGCAGCACCGCCTGCGCCGCCGGCTTCGAGAAGTGCGGAGACACTTGCGTCAACACCGCGATGGATGCCGCCAACTGCGGCAGCTGTGGCAACGCCTGTGAAGCAGGGCAGCCTTGCTACGGGGGCGTGTGCGGCTGTCCCGAGGGGGTGCTGCTCTGTCAGGGAACATGCGTCGACCCCAAGTCGGACGCCGCGCACTGTGGCGAATGCGGCGCGGCCTGCCAAGGCGGCGCCGTCTGCGCGGAGGGCACGTGCCAATGCCGTGAGGGCGAGCAGCTGTGCGGTACGGAGTGCTCGAACCTCAACTCGCCCGCGCACTGCGGCAGCTGTGGAAAGGCCTGCGCGGCCGGCGAGATCTGCGCCGTCACCAGCTGCATCCCCTCCACCCAGCCCTGCCCCACCGGCCTCACCCGCTGCGGGGACGCGTGCGTGGACCTGCAAACGACGGCCGGCGCCTGTGGCAGCTGCGACGTGCAGTGCTCGGGGAGCCAGGTCTGCTCGGCAGGAGCCTGCGGTTGCTCGGCAGGAAAGACCAAGTGCGGCGCGGGCTGCGTGGACACCACGAGCAGCGCGCTCAACTGCGGGGAATGCGGCAAGAGCTGCACCGCCGGGCAAACGTGCCAGGGCGGGAGTTGTCAGTGCGCGGAAGCGACGGACGTCGTG
Organism: Myxococcales bacterium; assembly: GCA_004193285.1. GTDB lineage: Bacteria > Myxococcota_A > Polyangia > Polyangiales > Polyangiaceae > PMG-095. The sequence goes on from SECP01000006.1 coordinate 137,585, forward strand.
TGCGACAACGCCTGCACGGACGTGAAGTCCGACGCGAAGCACTGCGGCGACTGCGCTACTCAGTGCATGGGCGGCTTGCCTTGCACGGACGGCAAGTGCGCCTGTCCCATGGGGGAAACTCTGTGCGGCGGGGCGTGCGTGAGCACGGACTCCACCGCTCAGCACTGCGGCGCGTGCGGGATGGCCTGCCCCATGGGTGAATCTTGCCAGGCCGGCAAATGCTCAGGCGCCATCGGCGACTCTTGCAGCAGCAAGCTGGCGGTCGGCATCAGCCTGACCGACATCTCCGTCTACCAAGTCGGCAAAATCCCAGTCATGAACGCGGAGGGCCCCGTCGCCGCGGACGACCGCCCGGCGGAGATCATCCAGGGCAAACCGGGGCGCATACGCGCGTTCGTGAAGCTGGAGAGCGGGTGGGCCAATCGCACCGTCTCCGCGCGGCTGCTGCTGACCAACGGCGAGCTGAAGTCGAGCTACTACTCGAAGCGCAACGTCACCGCGGCCTCGGCCGAGAGCAGCCTCGCGACGACGTTCAACTTCGACGTCAAAGGCGAGGATTTCACGGCTGACACGCGCTACGCGGTGGAGATCGTGGAGTGCGACGGCACGCCCGCCGGGACCGCGGGCAAGGCGCGCTTTCCGACCATGGACAACCAGCTCTTGGAGACCCGAAAGACGGGCACCATCAAGCTGCGCTTCATCCCGCTCGAAGCCAACGGGCGAACGGCCGCGTCGGACACTCCTCGCCTGGACGGCTACAAGAACTACCTCGCGCTGATGTACCCGACGAGCGGCGTCGAATACTCGCTCGGTCCGGCGCTGAAGGCGAGCCAGACCGTCTCCGCGCAAGGCGACGGCTGGAGCGAGACCCTGGACCAGCTCGCCAAGCTCCACGAGTCGGACAACGCCGCGGCGGACGTCTACTACTACGGCCTGTTCCAGCCGACGGACAGCATCGGTCAGTACTGCAACGGCGGCTGCGTCGCCGGTATCGGTTTCGTCGCCAACACGCAGAGCTTCTCGCGTCACCAGCGCGTCGCGCTCGGCTTGTCGTACGCGAACGTAGCCTCGGCGCAGACCTTCGCGCACGAGGTGGGCCACAACCACGGCCGCCCCCACTCGCCCTGCGGCGGCGCGGCCCAGCCGGATAGCGCCTACCCCTACCCGCAAGCCAAGATCGGCTGGTGGGGCTTCGAGGCTCCAGAAAAGCTTCACAACCCCGACACCGCCACTGACATCATGGGCTACTGCAACAACCAGTGGGTGAGCGACTACACCTACCGCTTGTTCGCGGATCGCGTGGCGTTCCTGAACGGCAACCAGTACGAGCTGCCGCCGCCGGGCGATCCGCAGCACTTCTTGTTCTTGCTGACCGATTTCCGAGGGCCGCGCTGGGGCCTAGAGCGGCCGGCGCCGCGGTACCCGAGTGGGGACCCTGAGTCGGCCAACGTGCTGGATGCCGAGGGGAACGTCATCGCGGCCGTCACGGTGTACCGCACGCCCATGGACCACCTGGGCGGCGCGCTGCTCCTCGTCCCGGACCCTCAACCCGGCTGGCACGCCGTTCAGGTGCAAGGCGCCGTCCCGCTCGCGTTCGGAGCCCAGCGCTCCAGCCGCTAAGACCGCCTGCCCCTTCAGGATGGCGGAAGGCGGCCGTTAGTTCCCAGGTCGGGACAGCGCCTTGGCGGTGCGGCCCGGCACGAGAATATTGCAAGCGCGGAGCCTGAAGCCGGATCCCGAGTCGACCACGCTACCGGTCGCCAGCGACATTCGAAGGCAACGGGTGCTCTTCGTCGACGACGAGTCCGCGATCCTCGAGGGTCTGCGGGCGGTGCTCCGACCTCAGCGGCGCGAGTGGGATATGGTGTTCGCGCTCGGGGGCCCGGCCGGTCAGCAGGAGGTCGAGTCGTCCAACTTCGACGTGGTCGTGACCGACATGCGCATGCCGATCGTCGACGGCGCGGCGCTGCTCACCCGGGTCAAGGAGCTGCAACCTCGGGCGGTCCGGCTCGTTCTGTCTGGGCAGACGGATCCGCAAACCGCGATGAAGAGCGTGTTCACGGCGCACCAATTCTTGGCGAAGCCGTGCGACGTGGAAAAGCTACGCAGCGTCGTGAAGCGCTGCTGCGAGCTGAACGAGCTGCTCGCGGCCGAGGAGCTCAAATCGCTCGCCGGTGACGTGAGCCTCCTGCCGGCGGCGCCCAGCACGTATTTGTCGATCAGTAAGGTCGTCGGCGACCCGAGCTCCGGCATTCAGGACGTCGCGCGCATCATCGAACGCGAGCCCACTCTTTGCGCGAAGCTGCTTCAAGTCGCCAACTCGGCGTTCTTCGGGCTGCCGCGCGCGGTCAGCAGCATCAGCCAGGCCGCCACGTACTTGGGGGCGCTCGCCTTGCGTGATCTGGCGCTCGCGATGGAGACGATGGCCACCGCGCAGGGGAGCTCGAGCGCGGTCTCGGCGACGAGCTACCGCGCGTTTCAGCTCAACTCGCTCTCGGTCGCTCTGCTCGGTCGGCGCTGGTACGCCTCGGACCGGCGCAAGGCCGACGACGCGTTCGTCGCGGGCATGCTGCGTGACATGGGTCACTTGGTGCTCTCCACCCGCAAAGAGCGGAGCGCGGGAGACGCCGCGCAGCACGCGGCGCTGAGCGCCTACCTGCTCGGCCTATGGGGCATCCCCCACGCCGTGCTCGAGGCGGTCGCCTACCACGAAGATCCCGCGCGCGTGGAGCACGACGCCCTAGAGCTGATGGACGTCGTGCACCTCTGCGACGCTCTGGTCGGCGAGGTATCGCCCTCCCCTTTTCAACCGCCGCCGACGCTCGACGAGGCGCGCCTCGGAAAGCTCGGCGTGCCTGCTGCGCGGATACTCGAGCTCCGCGCCCAAGCCTTGGGCGTCCTCGCCGAAGCCCGGGAGATGCTGGGAAAATGAGCTCCGCGCTCGGCGGCGACGACCCGGAAGCGAAGGCGCGCCTGCTGGACATCCTCCTCAGCGCGACCCAGGACGGCATCGTCGATTGGGATCTGGTGACCGGAGAGACCAGCTACAACGCGCGCTGGAGCCACCTCCTCGGCTTCGACGGCGAGGAGCACCGGGAGTACTGCGCCAGCGCGGATGCCTGGCGCGACCTCATGCACCACGAAGACGGCAAGCACGCGCTCAAGCTGATCGACGATCACTTGAAGCAAGGCTGGCCGCTGTACACCACCGTGCGCATGCGCCACCGCTACGGCGGTTACCGGCACATTCTGGTGCGCGGCGCGGCTCAGCGCGACGAGAGCGATCGCCCACTGCGCATGGTCCTGATCTTCTCGGACATCGACGAGCGCATTCGCGGCGAAGAACGACAGCGCGCGCTCGTATCCGCCCTGCCCGACACTCTGTTCCGGGTGCGCAGCGACGGCATGATCTTGAGCGTGAAGAGCGGCGTGGAAGGGCAAGGCTCTCCGTTCGTGGCCCTGCGCGAGGGGCTGACCCTCCGCGAGACGATTTCCGACGAGCGGCTGCGAGGGCGCCTGGAGGCCGTGCTGGCTCAGCCGCGTGAGCTGGCGCAGGCCGCCGAGACGATCGGCGTCACGTCCTCCCGCGGCGGCGGCAGCCAAATGCACCACGAAGTCCGCATCGTGCGGAGCGGCGAGGACGAGCTCGTCTGTATCGTCCGGGACGTCACGGAGCGCCGCGACCTCGAGGACCAATTGCTGCAGTCGCAAAAGCTCGGCGCGATCGGGCAGCTCGCCGCCGGCGTAGCCCACGAGATCAACACGCCGATGCAATTCATCGGTGACAACCTGCACTTCGCGCAGGCCGCGATCGGAGACGTGCTCCGCTTGCTAGACATGCTGCGCGGAGCCGTCAACGACGCCGCCCACGAAAAGCCCACCGCCGCCAAGCTGGCGGAGCTCGCCCAAGCGGAGGTGGAGCTGGATTTCGAATACGCCCGCGAGGCGCTGCCCAGCGTCATCGAGCGCTCGCTGGGCGGAGTGGAGCGGGTGACGAAGATCGTTCGCGCGATGAAAGCGTTCGCGCACCCCGAGAGTGACCGGCTCACTCCGACCGACCTTCGCTCGCTGATCGAGAGCACGGTGATGGTCGCCACCAACGAGTGGAAGTACGTAGCGGACGTGGAGCTGGCGCTGGACCCGAGCTTGCCCCAGGTTCCGTGCGTCGGCGGCGAGCTCAATCAAGTGATCTTGAACCTCATCATCAACGCGTCCCACGCGGTGGCGGACGTGGTCGGCAGCAGCGGAAACAAGGGCAAGATCTCGATCAGCACCCGGTCGAGCGAAACTCACGCCGAGATCCGCATCACGGACACCGGCACCGGCATCCCCGAGCACGCTCGTTCCCGAGTTTTCGAGCCGTTCTTCACGACCAAAGAGGTCGGCAAGGGCACGGGCCAAGGCCTGGCAATGGCCTACAACTGCATCGTCAAGCGACACCGCGGCACGATCGATTTCGAGACAGAGCTAGGGGTGGGCACGACTTTCGTGATCCGCCTGCCGCTCTCGCTCGAGACCACCCGGAGCAGTCTACCCTCATGAGCTCCCCGAAAGTTCTCATCATCGACGACGCCGAGACCATGCGCCGCGCCGTGACCGACGCCCTGACGCCGGCGGGGTTCACGGTCGTGGCCGCGCAGGACGGCTTCCGTGGCATCGCGGCCCTGAAAGAGACTCGCGATCTCGCGCTCGTCATCATCGACCTGAATATGCCCGGGATGAGCGGCTTCGGCGTGCTGGACTGGATGCGGAAGGACGGGTCGGCGCACCTACCGCCGGCGGTGTTCATGACCACGGAAGTCAGCGAGGCGACCCTCTCGCAGGCCAAGAAAGCGGGGGCGGTGGGCTGGCTCGTGAAGCCGTGCCGCCCGGAGCAGCTGGTGGCGGTGGTAAGCCGAGTGATCGCGAAGCGAGGTGAGCGCCATGGAACCTAAGACGCGAAGCCGGGTAGTTTGTGTGGACGACGAACCGCAGGTCCTGAGCGGGCTGTCGCTTCATCTGCGGAGGCGCTACGAGGTGGAGACTGCGACGAGCGGTCAAGCCGCTCTGGAGCTCCTGGCGCGCCAGCCTCCGGCGGCGGTGGTCATCTCGGACATGCGCATGCCCGGCATGAATGGCGCGGAGCTCCTGGCCAAGGCCAGCGGCGCGTTTCCTCATACCACGCGCATTTTACTTACCGGTCACGCGGAGGTGGACGCGGCCATCGCGGCCGTGAACAAGGGCGCGGTGTTCCGCTTCCTCGTCAAGCCCTGTCCTCCGACCGAGCTGTTGGCCGCGGTGGACGCCGCCGCCGAGCTCCATCGCGTCACCCTGGCGGAGCAGCAACTGCTCGAGCAAACCCTGCACGGCAGCATCAAGATGCTAACGGACGTGATGGCCATCACCAACCCGGTGGCGTTCGGACGCGCTCAGCGCATCAAGCAACACGTCACGGCGCTCGCGGAGAAGCTGGAGCTGGCGGAGCGCTGGCAAGTGGAGGTAGCGGCCATGCTGTCGCAGCTCGCAACCTTCACACTGCCGCCGGAGACTCTGGAGAAGGTCTACTACGGGGCGCCCCTGAGCGGCGAAGAGGAGCAGATGCTGGAGCGCGCGCCGGACATCACGGAGCAGCTCCTCGGGCGCATCCCGCGGCTGGAGCCCGTCCGCGAAATACTGAGCGGCTTGAACAAGCCGACCGAAGTGCCGGTGAGCAGCGCCGAGCCCACGCACGCTCAGCAGCAGCTGGCGCGCTGGGCCGCCATGCTGCGCATCGCCCGGGATTTCGACGAGCTCGAGGCGCAAGGGCAGAGCACCGCGGTGGCGCTGACCGCGCTCAAGGGTCGCGCGGAACGCTACGAGCCGGCGCTGCTCGCCGCTTTCCTCGGGCTGTTCGGGCAGCGCAAGGAGGGCGACAAGGTCCGGGACATCTCCGTAGCGGCGCTGCGCAGTGGGATGGTGCTGGCCGCGGACGTAAAAATGGCCACCGGCACCTTGTTCGTCGCCCGAGGTTACGAGGTCACCCCTGCCTTCCTCGAGCGCATCCGCAACTTCCGTCCCGGCTCGGTCCGCGAGCCGCTCAAGGTCTTGATTCGCGCGGCCTGACCCACGCAAGCCGCGGGCGTTATCGCTCCAGCAGCGCGTCAGCCGCACTGGGCGAGGTAGCGACGCACCGTTTCCGCCATCCCCAGCTCGAGGGCGTCCGCGATGAGAGCGTGGCCGATGGACACCTCGTCGATGGGGCCCGCGCCCCGGACGAACGCTGCCAGATTGAGCAAGCTCAGGTCGTGGCCGGCGTTCACGCCGAGCCCGGCCGCGCGCGCCGCCGCCGCTGCCCGGCCGTAAAGGGCAAGCGACTCTTCCGCTCGCCCCGCCGCCACCGCCGCCGCATAAGGCTCCGTGTAAAGCTCGACGCGATCTGCGCCCAACTCGCGCGCCAGAGGCATGATCTCCGCAACCGGATCCAAGAACAGGCTCACGCGGCAGCCCGCCGCCTTGAGCTCGCTCACCCCTCGCGAGAGCGCCGCTCTCGAGGTGGCGTCCAGCTCCGCCAAGTTCCAGCCGTGGTTGCTCGTGAACGCCTCACGCGCGTCCGGCACGAGCGTGGCTTGATGGGGCCGTACCTGCACGCAGTGCTCGATGAGGCCATGGAAGGGGTTGCCTTCGATGTTGTACTCGGCGCTGGGAAAGCTCTTCAACAGGTCGGCGAGGTCTGTCACGTCCCCCGGGCGGATGTGCCGTTGATCCGGCCGCGGGTGCACGGTGATGCCATGTGCTCCCGCCTCCAGCGCGATGCGCGACAGTTTGACGATGCTGGGGATATCCAGGCTGCGCGTGTTGCGCAGCGTGGCCACCTTGTTCACGTTCACGGACAGCTTGGTCATCGGCAGGCGCGGACTCTATCACCGCGCGCGCGCGTCACCAGGCGCCGAAGCGCTGCACGGCAACCGCCGTGAAGAGCGCCGTCAGCGCCGCCAGCGCCAGCGCGCTGGTCGCGAAACGCTGACGCCGCTCACGCGAGAGCCGAAAAACGGCCGCCGCCGCGGCGACCACCCCGAGCAGCGCGCCCACGATGGCGCCGTTCAGCATCGCCCCTACTTCCGCCAAGCCCTGGCCGCCGTGGTCGACCAAGCGCGGTCCGAGGAGGCCGCCGAAGCAGAAGCCGAGCACGACGCCGCACACCACGAACCCGAGCGCACAGAACGCTTCCAGGAGCGCGATGGAGAGCTTCGAGGAGTTCATGGCAAAGCGGTCAGCATAGCGCCCCCGCGCGCTCACGGCACAGGACCAAACGCCTCCGCGGAGAGCTTTTTGGCGCGCTCGAGCTCGCTCTTCAGCAGCTCCGCGTAGCCGCTCCGAACAGCACCGACACGCGGCCTAGGCGGGAGTTGCGCGCATCATCAGCCATCGGCCCTGCGCCGCTCGTCCCGGTCCCAAGTCGAGACCGAGCCAGGAGGTAAGGACGCCGTTTCGAACGCTCGCGAGAATGACCAGCTACTTCGTCTGCCCAATCACGCACCTGGGCCTGCAAGCGCGAGCCCGCCCCCTGGAGCCGCGCGAGCGTGGCGACTCGTGAAATGCAGCACGCTCCTGGGTCATGCAGCCCGTCAGGCCGCGGAGGTCGCGCGCTGCCTGGCTATCATTCGTGGCTCTTCAGGGGCGCTGCTTGGATCCGATGCCGACGCTCGACCTCGATAGAAAACCGGGTGCGGATCCAGCGGCGCGACAGGGGAGCGAAGTGACGCGACGCCTAGCAAAGAGACGGGCGGAGTTGCGCCGCGTGCGCGACTCCGCCTCGTCGAGAGCATCATCGTGGAGCTCGGGAATCGCTTGAACGGGCGCGGATGCAACCCGCACCGCACCATCCTAAAGCCCGCGAGCATTGCACCGGTCCGCTCACCCGCCTCGCCAGACTCCTCGGCGAAGCCCCTCGACCACCTGGTGCTCTAGGACTCCTGCGAGCTCTTCAGTTGCCTCGAGCGGCGCATCAAAACACGTCCGAAAATTGCGTATCCCGGACGAGGCGACTATTGGAGAGATGGAACATCGCCGTGCCGTTCAGAATACTAAACGCCACGACGTCTTGCGCACGCTTTCCGAGTGGCATTGCGTAAGCAGTAGGCGCGGTAACGCTTGCCAGATTCGTAGGTGAGCCGACACTGATGCGCCCGCTCTTGTACAAAGTGTAGACCCGTTCAGTGCCAGAAAAATTAGCCATCGCCATCTCGACGATGTCGTTACCGTCATAGGACGTGCCCGCAACGATGACGCATTTAGGCGAGAAAAACGTTCCAAGGCTAAGAACGGTCCCCACCGCCAAGTAGACACCGCTTGAGCAGGACGCGGTCGTTGGAGCGCTGTACCAAGTATTCGCGGGGAAGGGTGCTTGCGCATTCTTGGTGATAGCGACGCCCAGCACCTTCGCGGTTCCTCCAGCGATCGAAGTTTCGACGGCCAGGGCACCCTGCCTACTAGCGTCCAGATCCCATTCGTGCCCTGACCCGTAGGTGCTGTCGCCGTCGAATTGATACCAGCTCCAGAAGTCCCCTTGCCTATCGAATTCACCGCCGATCATATCGGTGGCTGCCATACCCGCCAACGGCGAAAACCCTAGCCCGGAATCGCTGGCATCGTTACCGACCCATGCATCATCACGAGTATACTCCGGCAGGCCGTAGGCCAAAAACAACCCTGCCAGGTCATGCCAGCTCGCGGTCTGCGGCGCGGATATGCTGGAACCATCCAGTCGCCTCACCTTGCCGTTGCCGTAGTGCATGAGGGATGCAAGATCATAGTCACTATAGGTTTCATCGGAGCGTTTTACGTAGTTGTCGGTGGTGTCACTCACAGCGATATAGTCATCGCGATCTATCCGCTGGTGTTCGTGCACCATGCCCAAAGCGTGGCCAAGCTCATGTAGAGCCGCGCGGGGAAGCGACGTTTTGATCGTCGAGTTCACTACCCCCGCGTCGTTGGAAGCTCCGTCCAAGTCACGGAAGGTCCCCACGAACCTGCGTGCGCCGACCGGAATTTTTACTCTCGGCGAGTACCCTGAGTCGTAGCTTTCCACGAAATACGTTTGAAGTTGACCGAGCTCGTCGAATGACATGTCGATCAAATCATCGACAGTTTTGCCCGCCGGAATGCTGACCGAAGCGAGACCGCTGACCGAATCCATGCTCGTGGAGCTTCCGCGTGCGACAAAGAGCTCGCTGCCGATATTCCAGTAGCTATAGACGGTGTTTCCCCGAACAGCGACACCGCGCAGAGTTGACCCGGGGCGGGAGTTTGTGAAGACCGTATCGAGACCCGCGGGCAAATTGACCGGAGTTGCGCCACTTGAGCTCACCAAGCTCGGGAGCTTCCCTTTGCTACGCCAGATCCGATAAGGAACTCCGACCACGGCGAGCTCCGGATCGGACTCGTACCAGGTTATCAGCGTATTACTGCTGTCCTGCTGATATTCCATGGCCGCGATATTGGTGGAGCGGTAGTTACCGAGGTCTGGATCCGGGGGATCTGGGATATCCACATTGACGTAGTTGGCGAACTTAGCGTCCTGCAGGGCATCCATCGTGCTCACCGTATATGAGCCGAGATCTGCGAAAACAGTCGTCACTTGCCCGGCCAACATAGAGATACCGAGAATTTGCGAATCCCGAATCGCGCACAGCGTCGACCTTTGAGCCCCTCCATCGCAGATCCCGAAGTTGCTATGGTGCGTCGTGAACCTTATGTAATCCCCGGAGCTGGGAGTGAAGTTCAACACGGTTCGAGCGAACTGTATTCGCCCTACGGACAAGTCTTCCCAGCGGTTGATATTCTCAGTCCATAACTTCTCGGAAATGCGCGTCACGTGTGGGTCCAGCACGTACGGCACTTTGATGACGTTGGAGCTGACCGGCCACAGGTTGTCGTAGAGAGCCGACGCCTGTCGCATCTGCCCAATCGTTTCCTCTTCAGACGGCGTGTCACGCGGAATTGCGCCATCCTCGCTGTTACAAGCAGACAACCCGGCCACGATGGCGCTCCACCCCAATACAAACGTAATTTTTCCCAATTGATCCACCCTTCCCTAAACAGTAAGTACAGTGACACGATCGGTCCCAGATTGAAAGCACGGTAGTGCGACTGCCTGGCACGACGCAGCTCCTGCGAGCGCGCGCCGGCGCCTGCGGCAGGTACGATGGCTTTCCGAGCTCACTCGTGCTCCCGCGCCTCCACGCAACAACGCTCCGCGGTCGGGGCGCTCTGCGCTCCGACGATCGCGCAACATCCAGCACGCCCAGCGCGCCAGGCAGAGGACCGCACGTTTCTAAGTCATTCGCCACGCCAAGCGGCGCACGGAGGCATCGTCGCGACTCCTCTTCCGGGATCGGTGCCCAGAACGAGCCCGCCAAATCCGGCGGTCGCGGCCGAGCGTCTTGTCATCAAGGACCCTGAGGGATTGCCGCAGACGCGGCCTGGGAGGACGAAGCGTTCATTGACTCGCTCGCGCATCCGAGCGCCGACCGGCGATGGCCCACCTAACCGTCACGCGCGGCCGCGAAGCGGAACGTCTCTGCATCCACCCAGCCGGACGATGATTGCTCACGTGTTGGACTACCCGGTCGCCGCCGTCGCGTGAGGTTCCCCTCGGCTCGGGGCCATTGCTCCCGACGAGCGAGCGTTCTCCGATCAAGGAAGCTCACCGGTGTTCACGGGCTTGCCGACACCGACCTACAGGCGGCCCCTTCTAGATGTGAAAGGCCCTGTGATGCCGATTCACGAGCCGGAGCCTGTGAGGTCGCCGGTCGATCTCGCCGCGCTGAGTGAACGCGAAGCTAGCTTTGATCACCCGTTCTACGACCCAGATCGGGATTCGGATCGTGGGCTCGGGACGATCCGTCTCACACCGATCCGTTGATGAGGGTGTAGCGTACGGCTACTGGACGCGCGGGGCGCGCGCTCCGCGAGGCCGGATATGGAGCTCATCACTCGAATTGCGCGCGGGCAGAACCTCGCCTTGGGCGCGCTGTACGATCGGCACGCAGCGCTCTTGCTAGGGGTTTTGACCCGTTTACTGCGAGACGAGCAGGAAGCGGAGGACGTGCTGCACGAGGTGTTCTTGGAGGTCTGGGAGCACGCAGCCGACTACGATCCAGCGCGAGGCACCGTGCGGGCCTGGCTGGTGATGCGCGCTCGGTCGCGCGGCCTCGACCGTTTGCGCTCGCTCCATCGAGCGCGCAGCGCCCCCCACGACCGCTGGGATGGCGAGCCGCTCGCCGCGCCCGCGCCGGCGGAGACGCTCACCATCAGACGAGCGTTGTCTAACTTGGCGCCGGAGCTGCGCCGTTTGCTGGAGCTCGGCTACTTCCAAGGCCTTTCTTCGGCAGAAATCGCAGCCCACGAGCAGCTGGCGGTCGGCACCGTGAAGTCACGGGTGGCGCGAGCGCTCACTGAGCTGCGGGCCGTGATGCGGACTTCGTGAACAATCGCCCGCCCGGAATGATCCGAGCGGCGAGGTCGGGACGTAACAAGTACGGAATCAGAGCGCGCCTCGATAGAGGCGCACCGGCGCGGCTTTGTGCCGGGTTTAGGAGGAACTTCATGAGACTCGCTTCAACTGCATCTTTTGGTCTTTTATTCGCGGCCGCCCTGGGCTGCGCAGTCGCTTGCGGTGACGACGACGAAGAATCGCCCCCCGGCGGCACTTCCGGTTCGGCCGGAACTGGTGCCACCAACGGCGGGGACGGCGCGGGCGGCGGCGCGGCCGGCGCCGCGCCGATCGGCGATTCTGAGCTGTGTGAGGACTTGGGCGGCCCCGCCAACATCGACGCCATCGTGCGCGGCGACGGCAAGGCAGCCACGGCCAACGACCCCTTCAACGGCTACAAGTTCACCAAGGATGGGCGCCAAGCGTCCGTGCTGCTCAACGTGGCCACGGACCCGTGCATCGGCCAGCAGTTCGCTCACCTGCTCGCGCCCACGGCTGCCGCGGATCTCGAGCATCTGGCGCAGTGCCTCAGCCTCTTCGTGCAGAACGCGGCCGGCTGCGCGGTCGCTTACGACGCGGACAGCGAAGGCGTCGCGTGCAAGTCGATGAAGAAGGTCCACACCGGCCTCGGCATCACCGAGGAAGACTACGGCGCGCTCATCAACGACGCGGCCACCGCGCTCATCGCGGCGGGCCTATCGCCTTCGTCGTCGCAGTTCCAGGCCGTCGCGGGCGCGCTCCAGGCGGACCCGCTCAAGGACGACATCATCGAAGACACCTCGGCCGGCTATTCGGATCCGGGCGCTATGTGTGTAGCGGGCGGCGCAGGTCCGGATGCGGGCGGCGCAGGTCCGGATGCGGGCGGCGCGGGCGCAGGTGCGGGCGCAGGTGGAGTCGGCGGGGCGCCATGAGCTGGAAGCGCACGCTCGTGAAGGCGACGGCCGGGCTCGGCGCGTTCGCCGTTCTTGGTACCGCTTTCATCGGCGTCGCCCATACCCCTTGGGGGCGGCCGCTGATGAAGCTGCCGCTCCTGAGCCTCATGGCGAAGAACGCCGGTTGCCCCGTGGGCACCATCGAGCCTGCGGCTTTCGAGAAGGTACGCGCGCAGCGGCTGCAGGGGGACGTCGGGACGGCGGAGGCGAAGAGCCATCCGGCGCTCGGTTTCATCCTCGGGCGAACGCAGCGCACGGACGTGGACGCCTGGACGACCCGGCAGGGGCTCGATTGCAAAGCAGGCTTCGTCGCGTCGGTTCTGGAATGTGAAAACGTCGCGTCGCCCGGCGCGCCGAAGATCGACAAGCTGCGCTTGCAGTTCGACGATCAAGCTCGGCTCGTCTCGGTCGATCTGTTTCGCACCGAGGGGGCGGCGGAGCTGGTCTCGCGCTTCGAACAGCTCGGCCGCGAGCTGGACGAAGCGGTGGGCCCCGCCACCACCAGCGTGGGGACCCCGACCCTCGCCTTCGCGACGAGCAGCCCGCTGCAAACCGTGCTGCGCTCTTACAACTACCGGGACTACGTGGCCAAAGCCTCGCTGATGAACTTCGGCAAGCGGGGTCTTCGGCTTCGTGAAACGTACCAGTGGCTAGCCGCGCGCCCGCCGGCCTGAGGCCGCGCGTGTGACGACAGTCGCAAGTCGGGCGGAGCCGCGCTAGGCTCCGCCCGCTTGTCTATCGTCGCTGCCCACGGCCTGCAAAAAGGCTACGGAAATCATATAGTTCTTCGCTCCGCGGATCTGATCATGGAGCCCGGCGAGCGCGTCGGCGTCGTGGGATTGAACGGCGCTGGCAAGAGCACGCTCGGCAAGCTGCTCGCGGGTGTGGAGACGCCGGATGGCGGCACCATCGCCCGGCGCCGCGGCGCACGCATCGAATACCTGGAGCAGGTGCCGCAGCTGGACACCTCCATGACCGCCGAGCAGCTGGTCATGCAGGGCCTGACCGCGTGGAGCGACGCGGTCGCGCGGCATACGGAGGCGAGCAGCGCGCTGGCCGATCCCAACGCCGACCACGAGCGGCTCTTGGAGGACCAATCACGCGCGGCGGACGAGGTGGAGCGCCTGGGCGGTTGGGACCAATCACACCGCGTGCACGCCGTGTTGAACAACCTCGGCATCTCCCAGCGCGACGTGCCGGTCAAGAGCTTCAGCGGCGGCGAGCTGCGTCGGGTAGCGCTGGCGCGCCTGTTGGTGTCCCGCCCGGATCTGGCCATCTTGGACGAACCGACCAACCACTTGGACGCGGAGACGGTCGAGTGGCTGGAGCAGCATCTCATCGAAGAGTTTCCGGGCGCGGTGCTGCTCATCACCCACGATCGCTACCTGCTGGACAACGTGGCGCAGCGCACGGTGGAGGTCGCAGACGGCGAAGCCTTCAGCTACGACGGCGGCTACGAACGGTACTTGGAGCAGAAGGCGGAGCGGCTGTCGCTCGCGGCGCGCACCGAGCAAAATCGGCAGAATTTCCTGCGGCGCGAGATCGAGTGGCTGCGACGCATGCCCAAGGCTCGCACCACCAAACAGCAAGCTCGCATCGACCGCGCCGAGTCTGCCATCGCCGCGCCCAAGCCCAAGCAAGAGCAGAAGGTCAGCCTCGAGCTGGACGTCTCACGCGCCGGCAAGACCTTGCTGGAGCTGCGCGACGCCAGCGTGGAGATCCCCGGCCGCACGCTGATCGAGAAGCTCACCTTGTTCGTGGTCCAGGGCGACCGCATCGGCATCGTGGGCCCGAACGGCGCCGGCAAAACGACGCTCTTCCGTGCCATTTTAGGCGATCATCCGCTCGCGAGCGGCACCGTCAACGTCGGCAAGAACACGAAGGTCGCGTACTTCGATCAAAAGCGCAGCGGCTTGGACGACTCGAAGTCCATTTGGGACAACGTGACCGGCGACCAATCTCGCATCGAGCTCGGGGGCGAGGTGATCGACCCCCGCTCGTACCTGGAGCGCTTCGCCTTCGACAGCCACAAGCAGCGGCAGCCCGTCGGCTCGCTTTCCGGCGGCGAGCGCGCTCGGGTGGCGCTGGCGCGCCTGCTGCGTCAAAGCGCCAACCTGGTGCTGTTCGACGAGCCAACCAACGATCTGGACGTCGCCACGCTCGGCGCGGTCGAGAGCATGCTGGTGGACTTCGGAGTCACCGCGCTCATCGTCACCCACGATCGTTACTTCCTGGACCGCGTCGCCACCTCGATCCTCGCCTTCGAAGGGGACGGCCAGGTCATTCACTACCCCGGCAACTACGACACCTTCCGCCGGCTCCGCGCGGAAGCCCGCGAAGCTCGCAAGGCGGCGGCCAAGGCCGCTCCCGTTGCCGCCGCCGCGCCCGCCGCTGCCTCTCAGCGCCCGGGCAGCAAGAAAAAGGCGCTGAGCAATGCGGAGGAGCGTGAGCTCTCGAGCTTGCCTGACAAGATTGACCGCGCCGAGCAGCTTGCCGCCTCCATCACCACCAAGATGGGAGACCCGGCGACCTACGCCGGCGGAGGGGACATTGCGGCTCTGAACCGAGAGCTCGCAGCCGCGCGCGCCGAAGCCGACAAGCTCACGGCGCGCTGGGAAGAGCTAGAAGCGAAGAAGAGCGCGGCTACTTGAGCTCGAGCAGCTCGACCTCGAACAGCAGCGTGGCATTCGGCGGGATCACGCCGCCCGCGCCGCTCGCGCCGTAGCCCAAGCCGGGCGGAATGAGCAGCGTGCGCTTGCCTCCGACTTGCATCGAAGCCACGCCTTCGTCCCAACCCTTGATGACGCGCCCTTGGCCGATCGGAAACGAGAACGGACGCCCGCGATCCACGGAGCTGTCGAATTTGGCGCCCTTCGCGCCGTCCACCCATAGCCAACCCGTGTAGTGCATCACGCAGGTTTGGCCCTTGGTGGGGCTCGCGCCGGTACCGGGCTGAGTGTCTTCGTAAGAGAGGCCGCTCGGGGTCGTGGTCATCGCCATGGCCGGGCACTGTAGTCCCAGCCACGGCGTTGGTAAGCGCTAATCACGCGGCCTGACGGCGCCGCCGGGCGCCCCAGAGGACGGCCGCCAAGCCACCGAGCAGGAGCGCCGCCCCGCCGGCCGGCGAGCGCCCCACGACGTCGCAGGCGCAGCCGGGGTCGTTCACCGTGGGCTTGCCATTGTTGGCGCCGGAGCCATTGGCGCCCGTGCCGGTGGCGCCGCCCAGATTCAGGTTGCCGCCAATGATGATGCCGCCGTCCGAGCCGCCCGAGGAGGAACCGCCAGTGCCCGTGCCCGGCGCGCAGCTCCCGTTCGTGCACACGCCCATGTTCGGGCACACGACGCCTTCGCACGCGTCCACGCACGTGCCCGCCGAGCATTTCTTGCCCGCCTCGCACATCACGTTCGCGCAGGCCGGGTCCGCGCATTTGCCGTCCGCCCCGCAGACGAGGCCGTCCTTGCAACCGCGGCAGCTGCAGTCGGAAACGCACAGACCGCGCTCGCACACCTTGCCCGCCGCGCACTCCACGGCGGCGCACGGGTCCACACAGCGACCGAGCTGGCATTCTTGACCCATCGGACACACCACGCCGTCGCAGGCGTTCATGCACGTGCCGGCGCGGCACACCTGCCCGGCCTCGCACGTGATGTCCACGCACGCGTTCTCGATGCAGCGACCGGTCTTGCAGGTGAAGCCCATGTCACAGCGAAACTCGCCGGTGCCGCAGGGCTCGATGCATTTGCCCTTCTCGCAGACCTGCGCGCCCGGACAGAGGCCCATGCCGTCGTCCACCATGCCGTTGCAGTCGTTGTCCACGTTGTCACACAGCTCTGCGCCGGGGGCGATGATGGGCCGGCACATGCCCATTTGACCCTCCGCCGCGCAATCCGTACGGCCTACGGAGCAGGCGCCTTGCAGGTCCGGCACCGTGCACGGCATGCCGCCGCCGGAGCAGTTGATGCCGGATACGTAGAAGACGAAGTCGTTGAAATCGCCGTCGTTGGTGGCGTTGTTGCCGTTGACGCCCGTCTTGTGCCAGTCGTCAGGAGCCATCGGCAAGTCTTCGAAGGCCATATAAAAGCCTTCCGGATCCACCTTAGACTGATAGATGAGGGTCGTGACCCAGGCCTGCCCGGCCGCGTTCCGCTGGTTGTGCTCCATCATGGAGTACTTGTTTTGCGAGCACAGCTTGCTCGGGTTGCCGATGACGGCAAAACCGACGTAGCCGCCCTTGTAGTTCGGGTCTTCTTTGATCTTCCCGGAGTCGTAAGCGCGGCGCTTCCACAGCTTTTTGTCCAGCTGACGAGGGTCGACGTTGTCCCATGCCAGCGGGCAGAAGCCGTTTTGAAGCGGCGGCTGGCACTCCATTTGGTACGTGATCGTCTCCTTCATCGTGTCGTGCGTCATCATCTGCGCGTCGGCCCAGACGTCTTCGGGGAGGAAGGGGTAGATCTCCTCCGGCTTCGGCGGGGTCGTGCTGTTCGGGTCCAGGACGTTGTACCAACCGAACTTGATTTCGCAGTCACCACCGCGAAGCACCAGCTCACCCGTGAAACCACAAGACGGCGAGAAGTAGCCAGGCGCCGTGCGCGCGTCCGCTACGGGGTCGATGTTCTCCCCCCGGAACTTGAATAGGCCGCCGAGGGTGATGGCGTCGCCATTGGCAAAGGTCGGGTAGTAGTCGCCGAAGGTCATGCCGTTGACGTTCGTGCCCATCGGGTCGCGATTGACAGCCGTCGTGGTCGCGTAGGCCCAAGACTCCGTCGCCAACTTAACCTCGTCCACGCCGACCGGCTGCGGGAGCGGGGTCTTCAGCATGTCGGTCTGGACGACCTGCGCCGCAGACGTAGCAGCCAATAACAGCACTGGGCACGCCAGCAACGCCGCCCGCAAGTATCGCGCAACCATTGGATTACCTCTAAGATTTCGACGCCCGCAGGCCCAAGTAGCCCTCGCGCACGCACCAACTTTGCGCAGTGTAGCCGACGCCCTCGTAGCTGGCACCGGTCCCATACGCCGAATTTGCAAAAATCTGGAACCGGTTACAGAAGCCGGTTACACGGCGAATGGACTAAATCGTCAGCGGCGCAACCCGGCTGATTCAGCGAGCGCGCTCGAGGATTCCGCTTCCGGTCCACGGCGAATCCGTACTGGTGAAACGGAACTGCGTGCCCACGAACTGACCCGTGACTCCGTAGCCCGCACCAGCGCGATCGTACAAGCGCCCGCCCAGCGAGTCCCCCGAGGCGGTCGTGATCTCGTAGCGGCCTCCGGTGTCCACCCCCGGCCCCGTCGCGGTGAAAGACCCAGCATCGAAGGTGATCGTGAGGGCACGGAGCTGCGCGTCCAGCAGCCCCTGCAGCGGAGCCTCGAGCAGTAGCGAAGGCTGGAACTGCAGCAGCTGCCAGCTCCCCTGGAGGCGCTGCTGAGCGGCGCTCGTGGGGCTCTGGGCTTGACCCGAGGTGCCACCACCACAGGCCGTAGCCACCAGCAGGAGGAGCAAGGTCGATCCCAATCGAAGGGCAGCCATGCGCGGAACTGTAGACGGCTGGCTCCGCGCCGCAACCGGACTCAAGGGCTACCGAAGGGATCTTTCAAGTCAACGGGCGGCTTCTTGGCAGCAGGCCGCGCGGCTGGCTTGGGCGAGCTAGGCGGCGCCTTTTTCATCTGGGTACCGGTCCGCGCGACTTCTCGGGCCTCGTGTAGCGAGTCCAGCTCGTCGTTGAGGCGCATGGTCGCAGAAGGCCCCGGCAGGGGATTTCCGCCCGGCAGTAGGTCGCGCCGCGTGCGGATCCCAAGGTCCTTCGATGGCTGACGAACGACCACGTGCGCCACGGGGTCGTCGTCATCGGCGCCCTGAGGCGAGGGGGAGCCGGAGAGGCTGTACGCGACCGCTACGGAAAAGGAGGCGAGCGCGCCTAGAGCCGTGACGACCATCCAAAGCTTGGACCCGCTCTCCGGCGCGGATGGCGCGCGTCGAGCGCCGAAGGACCGCCGAATCCGGCTGCGCGAATCGAGCATCACGCCCGCCACCTTCGCGTCCTTGCCCTCCAGGAGCCCTGGCTGCGCGGGGGCGGTGGCGTCGGCGTCCAGAGCCGACGCGGCGACGACGGCCGCCTGCGCCCGTTCGACTTCGCTGCTCTGCGGCGCGTCGGACGGAAAGAACGAGCTCATAGCCGCGGAGGAGCCGGCCGAGCGCTCGAGCCACGTCGTTTTGAGCGACGTGCTGCAGATGTCGCGCGTCACCCCCTGGTCGATGAGCCAGACGGCGAGCGCTTGCCCAAAGTCGAACATGGAGCTGTAGCGCTGCTCTCGCTCCTTGGCGAGCCCGCGCTGGAGGATGCTCCAGAGCGCCGGCTCTTCGACTTGGTGCTCGGCGAGCGGTTTGGGCTTGCCCTCCATGATCGCCCACATGAGGCCGTGCCAGTTGGCACCCGTGAAGGGCTGACCGCCGGTAATCATCTCGTAGAGCACCACGCACAGCGCCCACATGTCCGTGCGAAAGTCGACGTCGCCCTCTCCGCGCGCCTGCTCCGGCGACATGTACGCGGGGCTTCCCAGCACCGTGCCCTCGCTCGTCAGGTTCGCGGAAAAGGTCTGGCTCAGCTTCGCGATGCCGAAGTCCAGCACCTTGGGCTGCACGCGGTTCGCTTGCTGAGCGATGAAGATGTTATCCGGCTTGATGTCGCGGTGAACGATGCCGCGCTGGTGCGCCACGCACAGCGCCTCGATGACCGGCAGGAGCGTGCGCACCGCGCGCCCGGCCGCGATGCGACCGCGCTTCTTGACCACGTGCGACAAGCTGTCGCCGTGGAGCAGCTCCATCGCGATGAACGGCTCACGGTGCTCGGTGAGCCCGAAGTCGAAAACCTGGATGATCGCGGGGTGCCCAATCGACGCCGCAGCGCGCGCCTCCGTGAGCAAACGTTCGGCGAGGCCATCGACCTTGCCTTCTATCTCCGAGCGGATGAGCTTGAGTGCCACCTGCACGCCGAGTGTGAGGTTTTGTGCCACCCACACCGCGCCCATGCCGCCTTCACCGAGGAGGCGCACCAGTCGGTACTTCTGAGCAACGACGCTGCCCTCGGAGTAGCGAGACGTGCCCGAGCTGCCCTCCGCGTCCACGATCGCCGTGGAATCGAAGTTGTCCGGACCACTCGGGCCGAGCTCCTCGATGGACGACGGGCGTTTCGCAGCGCTGGAGGAACCGGACACCAAGACTCCTGACTGCTGGAACGGCGGAAATGCAGGAGTCTTGAGGGGCATTGCGCGCCACCGGCCCAGCGCGGCGACGAGTTCGTACTGCTCACTTAACTTACCGGGCGGTGCCAGCTGTGCGGCGGGGACGGTCCTTCGATGATAAGGGGCGAAGGGGCGTGAAGCTTGCGCGGCTTCGAAGCGACGATGCATAGTGCGCGCGCCGGCTGGTACCGGTTCCACATTGGGAGCACTGCGGATGCGCGAGCGGGCGTTGTTTGGATTCTCACTAAGCTGTGCCGTCTTCTTTGGCGCGAGCCTCGGCTGTGACAGCGGTAGCAAGACCAACCTGGGCGGGGCCGGGGCGCCGGCAGCGGCCTCTGGTAGCGCCAGCGCTCTCGGCGGTAGCTCCAGCAGCGGCGCCGGAGGGAGCTCCCCGGCGACGACCTGCACCCAAACCACCGAATGCACGGACCAGGTGTGCACGGTGGACGGGCGCTGTGTGGACTGCGTCCAGGATACGGACTGCCTCACGAACCAGCACTGCGACGCGGAGCGCTGCATCGCGAGCGGCGGAGAGGTGGGCGGCTCCGGCGGCTCTGGCGGCGGCGGGAGCGGCGGGACGGTCGGCACCGCCGGGGGCTCAGCATGTAGCGATGCTCAAGTTCTGTTCGTGATTCAGCGTTCCGGCGCGATGTTCGAGCAACCCGCGGAGGACGCGAGCTACTGGTCGATGGTGCAAAGCGCGGTCGCCGCGGAAGACGGCGCCGTCGCGCCCTACGCGAGCCGGCTGAGCGTCGGCGCGCTGTTCTTCGTCCGCTTGCAGTACGAAGAAGACATGGCGTGCCCGGTCGTCAGCTCGCAGAGCCCGGCTAGCTCGGCGCTCATGCCGCTGCGCACCCTGTTCGAAACGAACGCCACCGCGTACGAGTCCCTGGCGGACGAGAGCGCGAAGATGGACGCACCCGTACCGGAGGCGATCAGCGCTGCCGCCGCTCTACTTACTGGCAGCGCGAAGCACCTCGTGCTGATCTCGACCGGCGTGCCGGACACCTGCGAAGACGCGGACACGATTTGTGCCGTCGACCCCGCGATCAAAGCCGTGCAAGACGCCTCGGCGGCCGGAGTGACGACGCACGTCATTGGCCTCGGCGATGCTGGCGGATTGAACCTCGGAGGGGACGACGATGGCTACGGCACCTACCTCGCCCAGCTGGCGAACGCCGGCGCTGGCAAGCCGGTGAAGAAGTCACCGGCCTTCGAGGATAGCTGCTCCGACGAGGACGCCAAGGCCACGTACGCGGAGACCGTCGGCGACGCTCAGGCGCACCGCGCCGAGAGCGCCGCCGACGTGAAGAGCGCGGTCTCCGCCATTCTGCAGAAGATCTGCCCTTAGCCGAACGTACCGAAGCGACTACCCGAGGAGTAGCGCGCAAGACCGCGGCGAAAGAGCCGTGCCGCAAGCCAGAGGTGCGCAGCGGTAGCCGCGAGCACGCAGGCCGCCACCGACCAGGAAGGCTGACGCACCAAGCTGGTCGGTAAGTAAGAGACCAAACCAGCAGGCAACAGCGTGAACAACAGCAGCCGGAGTGCTCCACCAAAGATGGGCTCTGGGTAGAGTGAAAACGTGATCACCACGTCCACCAGCTGACGCGAGAGCGCGTGCGTCCGCTTCAGCCAGAAAGCGAGGCTGAAGAAGGTGATGCACGTGGCGGTGAAGGTCACGCAGGACGCGAGCACCGCGACCAGCACGAACGGCGCACGACCCCACGTGAGGTAGCCCGCGTGGGCCACGAACGCGATGCCCGAAGCCAGGTCCCCGAAGCCCGAGGCCTGAGAGCGGCAGCCGAGCACGTAGGGCAGCGTGGGCTGCGGCTGCACCAGCAGCGGATCCAGCGCGCCCTCTTCCACGAAGCGGCTCAAGTGCACCGCGCCGCCACACACCGCCTGCATGAGGCCGAAGCCCGCCGCGGATACGCCGAACAACAACTCCACGTCTGGCAGCGCCCACCCGCGGAGGCTCCCCACCCGCGCCATGAGCACCCACCAGAAGACGAAGAAGGTGGCGTTGTTCAGCGCCATGAAGGTCATGGACAACAAGAACGACCCCCGCAGGGACGTCACGGCTTTGAGGTTGGTCCGAAAAAGGGCCCCAAGGAAGGCGATTGTTGGCGTCATGACGTTAGCCTCCGCTCAGCTGCAGCGAGCGCGTGGCTCGCCAGAACAAGATCTCCACCACCACGCCCAAGGCGACGGCCCAGAAGGCCAAGCCCGCGGCCAGCTTCAACGCACCCGGTCCGGGCCCATGAATCAGGAACCCCGCGGGTCCAGCGAGCAGGTACGGAAAGGGCGTGAAGCCCGCGACCTGCTGCAGCCAATGCGGGTAGAGCTCGAGCGGCAGCATCAGACCACCCAAGATGAACAGGAGCTTGCCCAGCACCCAGTAGAGCGGCGTCGCGTCCGTGAGCCAGAAGGACATCAGCCCGAGCGCGACGTAGAGCTCGGATAGCACGAGTGACGCGCAGAGCCCGAAGGGCGCGAGCCACAGGAGCGCGCGAAAGCTGGGGGTGACCCCCGTGAACGCAAACGCGCAAACGAACGCCACGAGCCCCAGCGCCGGCGCGCGCACCGCGAGCGTGCCCGCGCACTGCGCGAGGGTGGCGCGCGTGAACGCTACGGGCCGAGGGAGCTGGTACGCGACGTCCCCACGCCTCACCTCCTCCTGAATTTCCAGGTGCCGCGCCGCCGTGCTCATCAAAATCCACTCCGAAGCTGCGAGGTACCAAACCATCTGAGCCGGCTCTGCGGAGAGGGGCATGCCGGCCTCGCTCACCGCGCGCCACAGGGCCGCGAAAACGCCCAAAATCGTCGCAAAGAACAGCGCGCGGCCGTAAAGCTCACCGCGCTCGGACGCCGCTTGCACGGCGGCGATGCGGGCGAAGGCGAAGTATTTTTTGAAGGTGGTCATGGAGCGGGTCTCGCCTTCACGTCACGATAAAAAGAGTGGATGACCTCATCGAGCGGCGCATCCTCGATGGTGAGATCGCGGAGAGTGCCTTGGCTCAGCGCGGCCTCGACCACTTCGCCCACCGGCGTGGTGGCGGTCGATACCTCGAGCTCACAGTAGTGCGGCAACTCGCTCAGGACGCGCACGCCCGGCAGGGTCAGCGCGAGGCGTTCACGCTCGCTCCAAAGCCGCACGCGCTTGGTGCCCAGGTAGCCGCGCCGGAGCTCGGCAATCGAGCCGTCCGACACGACCCGGCCGCCGTGGATCACGATCACCCGCTGGCAGACGCGCTCGATGTCCCCGGTGTCGTGAGACGTCAGCAAAAGCGATACGCCCTCTTGCTCGGACTGGCGCTGTAAAAGCTCGCGAATCGCGGCTTTCGCTGCGACATCCAGGCCTATCGTCGGCTCGTCCAAGAACAAGATACGGGGGCGGTGCAGGAGGCTCGCCGCGACCTCGGCGCGCATCCGCTCCCCGAGCGATAGCTGACTCACCGGCTTATCCAGCAGCGGACCGAGGTCGAACGCGGCCGTGAGCTCTTTCAGGCGCGCTCGGCAAGCCGCTGGCTCGAGCTCGTAGACGAAGCCGAGCAGCTCCAGAGTATCCCGCGCGGGCAAGTGGTACCAAAGCTGCGAGCGCTGACCGAAAACGGTGCCGATGCGAAAGCCCAGCTGACGACGCTGGCGCCACGGCACCAGCCCCGCCACCTCTGCGCTCCCGGAATCAGGGTGCAATATGCCGGAAAGCACCTTGAGGGTCGTGGACTTGCCAGCGCCGTTGGGGCCGATGAACGCGACCCGCTCACCCGGCTGGATCGTGAACGAAACTCGATCGATCGCGAGGACTTGCTCCGTGATGGGCGCAAAGAAGTCATGCACGCGCGCGAGCGCGGAGCCGCTGCGTGCGCGACGAGCGCAAAAGCTCTTGGTCAGACCAGATAGGCAGATGGCGGGTACGGACATGGCGACGACTCGTGGTTCGAGAGCCGCCCGACGGACCTTCCAGAAACGCGAAACGCCCTTTCGGAAGATCCGAAAGGGCGCTTTTTCTGCGGTATTTGCCCCCTCGGCTTAGACGACGCCAACCCTGGCGCACATAACGAGCGCCGGAATATGGAGACGGTAGCCGAAGACCGAGCAGGACATGAGGGCCCGGCGAGGATGACAGAAACACCGCCGCCCCGTCAAGCAACTCGCTCCCAGCTCGGTCAGCGCAACCCGAGCTCGTCTTCCGCCGGCGCGCTCAAGACGGGGAGCGCGCGATGGTGCGAGGGCATACGCGGCGAGGGTAACTTCGGTTGTAGCTCTGCGGGGCGACCCGCCCACGCTGCCTGCACGTCTCGATCGAGCAGGTGCGTAGGACGCACGTTCTTGAGCGCGTGCGCCATCACCGCGCGCAGAGGCGGCGATTCTTTCTCGAGCTGCTCGAGCAGCGCCGCCATCCGATCTCGTTTGAGGCCGCTCTGAGAGCCGCACAGGTTACAGGGCAAAATCGGGAACGCGCAGAGCGCGGAGAGCTCTCGAATCGTCCCCTCCGCGCACTCGATGAGCGGCCTAATCACCGAGAGCGCGCCGTCGTCCGTAACGTAGCTGGCCGGCATGGCCTGGAGCTTTCCCGAGTAAAATAGATTCATCAGGAAAGTCTCCAGCCCGTCGTCGCGGTGATGACCCAGCGCGAGCTTGTTGCAGCCCAGCCGCTCCGCAGCGCTGTACAAGATGCCGCGTCGCAGGCGCGAGCAGAGCGAGCAGTAGGTCTGCTCCGGCCCCAGCCGGTCCATCACCACCGAGTAGGTGTCCTCGGAGAGGATTTCGAAAGCAACTCCGCTCTGCGCCAAGTAATTGCGCAGCGGCGCGCCATCGTAGCCGGGCTGTTGCTGGTCCAGGTGTACCGCGGTGAGCCTGACCTCCGGGTACTGCGCGCGCACGAGCTTTTGCAGCACGTGCAGCAGCGTGTAACTGTCCTTGCCGCCGCTCATGGCCACCATCACGTGATCGCCGGGGGCGAGGAGCGAGTACTCGTCGCAGGTGTCCCGCACTTGCGAGTAGAGCTGCCGCTCGAGCTGGGAACGGCGCAGGGCGGCGGAGTCCATGACTAGGACGCCGGGCTCACGCGGCTGGCGGTGCCGGCGCCGCTGAACAGACGCGCGACCCAAGATTTGGGCGCGGAGAGCTCGAAGTCCCCGAGCACGAGGCGCAGCGGATCCGAGCCGAGCAAGCGGGTGACGTCAGGGTTGGAGAGTACCCACGTCTCGGCCTCGCTCAGCTGCTCACGCTGCGTGACCTCCAGCTCGCCTCGTGCCTTGCGCATGCTGTGGCCCCCCTGCTTACAGAACAAGGCGAACGCGACCGAGAGCTCCTCCAAACCCAGAGCGGTGAGGCAGGCGACGTTCGGCCCGCCGCAGCTCTTCTGGTAGAGGTACGCGCCCGAAAGCAACAGCGTGCCGAGCCCGAGCGCCACCGTCGTGAGCTCGACCGTGACCTCCAGCGGCTGCTCGATGGGGCGGTCCGCGCTCGTCTCCTCGAGGAGAAACACATGGCCGATGGCGCGGGCCAGCGCCGCCGTGAGGACGACCGGGTTCTGCGCCTCTGCGGGGGCAATGTTCAAACGCCAGCCATCACCCAAGTCCACCAGGCGCGCCGCAGCCAGCTCCGGCGAGACACCGGGCGCCGCGCAGCTACCGCAGCCGCCGCGGCCGCATGCCTCCTCTTTGGCCTGCTCCGGATCGTAGACGCCCACTCGAATCGGGATGTCGGCCATGCCCGCGTGCTCCTGCATGCGCCGCAGCAGGCGTGACACTGACGGCAAGTCCCCGGTGAACACATCCGGGAAGAAGCTACCATTGGGCAGCACCATCGGCCTCGTGCCGATATCTGGCCCAAAGCGCTCGATGACGGAGGCGTAGCGTTGAACCAGCTCGCGCAGCGTGCGGTCGTCAGGAAGCTCCATGCTGTGCGTATCTTGGCAAGGAGCCGGGCTCGAAGCCAGCGGCGCGCGCGCCCGGCGAAGATCCAGCGCGTTGCGCCGCACCCTCAGAGGCGGGGCGGCCGCGCCGTAGCGGGCTCTTCCTCGATGTCATCGCTCGTCATCGAGTACCCACCGAGCGGCATTGCGACCGCGTCCGGCTTGGACTTCAGCGCCGGCTTCTCGAGCTTCACGCTGCCCAGCCTCAGACCCGAGCTCGAAGAATGGGAAGACGAGGGTAGCGGCTGCGGCGTCGGAAGGCGAACGCTGGAAGCCAGAGGAGCGCTCGGGCTCGGAGCTGGCTCCGTGCTCTCGAGGGGCTCGTTCAAGAGCGCCACCGCGGCGTCGCGCTCGTAGGTGAGCCGCTGCACGTCCACCTTGGCGCTCTCGTACTGAAGCCGCAGCTCGTCGAAAGCCAGATCGAGCTCCGCCAGACGGCGCTCGTGCCCACGCTCGACGTCGAACAGCTTCTGCTCGTGCTCGTCCAGCAAGCCCGCCAAGAACGCGTCCTCTTGCACGAGCCAAGCCTCGCGATCGCGCACGGACGCGTCCAGCGCATTCTCGAGCGAGACGACGCGCTGTTGGAGCAGGCTCTCGTTTTCGTAAGCCTTGCTCATGCGCGCGCGCAGCGACTCGAGCTCTTGCACGAGCACGGCGTTGGCCTCTTGAGCTGCGCTCGCCCCCGCCGCCAGGTGCTTCAGCCCGCGCACCAGCAAGCCGAGGTTCGCCTCCGCTCGCGTGCTCTCGACGAGCACCAGCTCCAGCTGGTCCAGCGCCGCGTCAGAGCCGGGCCGGAACGCTAGCCGCTCGCGCGCCGGCGGGATGCCGCTCTCGTGAGAGGTGTTCGAGCTGACCCGGAGGGGGCCGGAGTCGGGCGACACGTCGCGTTGGGCAATTTCGAGCGAGTCAGCCTGCGTCATTCTGCGCGGTTGTGAGGCGGCAACTTTCCGGCCGCAAGCGACAACTGAAAAATTGCCACACCCCCCGGAATTGAGCCCAAAGCCGTGATTCAGGGCTGTTTCGCAGAATTTCTTTCGCCCCGCCGGCACTGCGGGACCGCGCCGGCCCCCCCTGTACCTCGACCGGCTAGCGTCAGCGCGGGGTGGTCAGCACCGCCACGTACTTGCTGGTTCCCTGGCCAGAAGCCGGGTCGAAGCCGCCTTGGATCACGAGGGTGCCGTGGGCTCCGGAAAAGGAGCCGGTGCCGTTCGTGATGATGGCAACGTCGATGAAGTCGCCGGTGGCGAGGTTCCAGAGCGTGTAGTCCGGACCGGAGAGGGTGCCGTTCGCCGTCGTCACCGTGTCCACCCCGACCAACTTGACCACGTCCGGGTCGCTCGTGGCCTCCATGCTCTCCATCGTCCAAGACAGCGTTCCCGCCAGACCGCCCGTGAGTGGTCCCCCGGTGCACAGCGTCGGGCATTCCACTTGGCTGGACGTAAAGCCGCCGGTGTACGTCTTGACCTTCAGGTGCGCGTCCGCGTTCACGCTCCATAGCAAGCAGCAGCTGGCGGTCGTGACGAGCAGGCTCTTCAGTCTCGGTGTCATCGTGTTTTCTCCTGGCTAGGTTTCGTTGACGTCAGAAGTAGCTCTTCGAAAATCCGCCATCGACTTGCAGCGCTTCCCCCGTGAGGTTGCTGCATAGCGGACTGACCAAGAAGGCGATCGCGCGGGTCACGTCGTCGTAGTCGAGCGGCGCACGAGTCAGGGCTCGCTTGGCGAGGTGCTGCCGCGTCTGCGCGGTGCGCTCGGCGCCGATCACGCGGCGCGCCGCGTCCGTCTCCAGCATCGAGAAATTGACCGCGTTACACAGGATGCCGCGGGGACCGAGCTCCGCGGCTAGGTAGCGCACGGCGGAAGCGAGCGCGGCTTTGACGATCCCGATGAGGTGGTAGCTCGGCATCGCGAAATCCGCCCCGCCGGAGAGCAACGTGACGATGCGGGGCGAAGGCGACCGCTCGAGCCATGGCAGAGCGTGCTTGGCGCACACGAGCAGCGAGCGCACGCCCACCTCCATCGCGTCCGCGAGCTCCGCGGCTCCGAGCTCGGTGACCGGCCTCTGAAGCGCCCCCTCCGGCACGTGAACGAGCGTATGCACCAAGAAATCCAGGCGACCAAAGTGGCGACCGACCGAGTCGATGGCGGCCGCCACCGAGCCTTCATCCCTCGCATCCAGCTCGACGGGCCAAAGCGATAGCTCGGTCAGCTCCGGCGCGAGCGCGTGGCGTCTCGGGCGGAGTGACACCGCGACCTCGGCTCCCAACGCTTGGAGCTGGCGCGCCGCTTGGAATGCCACGCTCTCCTTGCTCGACACACCGAGCACGAGACCGCACCGACCCGCCAGCAGGGCGCTCACTTGCTCGGCTCCGAGGGGAACCACACGTCGAGCGACGCCAGGCCTTCCTTTTCGTACTCGCGGATGGCCCGCTGAACGACGAAGGTCGCTTCCGCGGCGGGCAGACCGCCGATCCACATGCTGAGCCGGGCGCACGCTTCCAAGAGCTTCTCCTGGCGCATGCCGAGATGAAGCAGGGTTTTGGCGAACAGGGCGGCGGTCAGGTGGTCGCGCTGCGCCAAGAGAACGCTCATGCCGATGAGATAATTTTCGTGCAGGCTGAGCTCGGAGGTGTCGGCTTCCAGCGAGTGGTACCGGTGGATCATCTCGCGCAGAGCCGGATTTCGAATGCGCTCCAAGAAGCGCACGTGCCGTTCGCCCGTTCCAGGGCCAAAAATCGACTCGACGTAGGCTTCCGTGGCTTGGAGGTGCTCGGGTTTGCTCATGGCAGCTCAGCGCGCCTGCGCGCTCGGCAAAATCGACAGGTCGGAGACGACGAGGTGCGCCGGCCGCGTCGCGACCCAGACCACGGCTTCGGCTACGTCCGCCGCGCTGAGCCACACCGGTACCTGCTCTCGAAGTTTCTGCTTCGCGCGGTCGAAGCCGGCCACCTTGTCGTAGATGGGCGTGTCGACGAGGCCAGGCGCAACCGTGCTCACGTGGATGCCGCGCGGGTGCAGCTCCAGCCGCAGCGCCTCGCTCAGGCATTCCAGCGCGGCCTTGCTGGCGGCGTAGGGCGCGAACTTGGCCGCCGGCAAGTGCCGGGCCACGACCGAGGTCAGGTTCACGATGTGAGCGCTCGGCTGCATGCGCCGGGCGACGACCTGGATCAGCTCCATCGCCGCCGTTACATTGATCTCGAACAGCCGCGACAGCCGCTCCGCGGGCAGCTGCTGCGGACTCTCGTAGACGCACTCGGCGGCGTTGTTGATCAGCAGCTGCACCGGCTCTTCCGGCAGCTCCGCCAGCGCGCGCGACCGCGCCGCGGGATCGGCCAAATCCACGAGGAGCGGCCGAAAGCTCGGTCCGAGCTCGCGAGCGGATTCGGCCAGCCGCCGAGCGTCCCGCCCGACGCCGAGCACGCGCATGTTCTCGCCCAACAGGGCTCGCACCACGGCCGCTCCGATGCCGGAGGTAACGCCGGTGACGAGCGCGAGCTTGCCTCGAAGGCGGCTTTCGCGAGTCATACGGTGTACAGCACCGCGCAGTATTGCCAGCCGAGCCCGACTGCCGCCGACAGCACGCGGTGGCCTGGTCTCACCTGCCCGCTCGCCAAGAAGTGAGCGAGCGAAACCGGGATGGAGGCGCTGGTCACGTTGCCGACGTCCGCCAAGTTATTGAGGGTCTTCTCGGCAGGAGCACCGAGGTGCTCGGCCAGCATGGCCTGCACTCCGGCCGTCCCCGAGTGCGGCAAGATCCAGTCGATGTCAGCGAGCGTGAGCCGATTCCGCTCCAAGAGCGCGCGGCTCACGTCGGCGAGCGACCGCCCCGCGAGCTGATTGAGCTCGCGTTGCCTGATCTTCGGCTCTAGCTGCCCTGCGGAGTCGACGGTCATGATGTCGCTGTGCGAGCCGTCGGTGCGTAGCTCGTAGTCGAGCAGGCGCGAGCCGCGGGGGGAGTCCCGCTCCACGACCATGGCTGCGGCCGCGTCACCGAACACCAGGTTGGCGCGGCTACCCGGCTTGAGGCGGCGCGTAGACCGGTCCGAAGCGACGACCAGGCCTCGCGAATACCGAGGATTCTGCAGGTAGCCGTGGGCCATGGTCAGGCCGTACAGGAAGCCGGCGCACGCGCAGCCGACGTCGAAGGCGAACGCGCGCCGCGCGCCCAGCGCGTGCTGCACGCGAGGCGCAAAATCAGGCACGTAGCGGCGCTCGCTCCAGTTGGCGAGGATGACGAAATCCAGAGTCAGCGGGTCCACCTCCGCCTGGGCCAGCGCTTGCCGCGCCGCCCGGAGGGCCATGAAGAGCACGTCTTCGTGATCTTGGGCGATCCCTCGTGCGCGCACCCCCACCTTCTCCATCTCCAGCAGCGTGTGCGGCGGGTCCAGCGCCGGCAACTCTGGATTCGTGACCATGCGCTCGGGCAAGTAAGTCCCGAGTCCGGTGATCCGCAGCTCAGCCATGGCTCCACCCTTTCGATGAGCGCCCACTCCCACCAGAGGGGCGCAGTCGTGCCAGCATCCCGAGCTCCGCGTGCGTTGGCACCTCCGCCACCGGCGGTGGACCAGGCATCACGAAGCGAAACCCCGAAGCAGCGACTTCCTTGAGCCGGGCCGCGTGCGCGGGCACCACGTCCCGCACCAGCCACGGCTCGCTCGGCCCGTGCCGTTCGAAGACGCACGCCTCGGTGACGATGGTCCGAACGTTGTGACCGAGGCTGGTCACGTATTCGACCTGTCGCACCATCCGGCGTGGGTCCGCGCGAGTGAGCACCAAAACCTCGCTCGCGCACGCGGCGATGTCCGGCGCTCCGCCGGGCCCGACCAGCAGCGCGCCATCGCTGAAGCTGCTGTTGACGTTGCCTTCCAAGTCGACTTGTCCGGCGCCGATCACGCCGACGCACGAGCCCCCCGCGCCGCAGCAGAGCGCCCCGAGCATGTTGTCGATCGAGGTGAGGCGTCGGGCAGTTGCCACGTTCTCACGGCTGAGCAAAAATGGGTGTGAATGCTCCACGTCGATCCCGGCGAAGCCGGTTTCGATCATCATCTCGATCGGCTCGCCGCGCGGCCCGAGCAGCTGCTTGGCGAGTCGACAAGCCGCAAACGCCTGCCCGATGCCGGCGAGCATGCAGTCATGTGCGCCATCCACGAGCCGCCGTGCGAGCGCGCGGCCGGCGAGGAGCAGGAGGTGATCGGTGGCCTCGAGCGAAGCGGCGGAAATCGGCGCCGGAGAGTCGCTCGGCTCGCGGAGGTGGCGCAGCGATTTCAGCTGCGGCCCGAAGAAGCTTCGGTAAGCCGCGCCGCCATCGCCCGCCTCGAGCACCGCTTGGCTGAACTCGGCGAAGGCGGCCGCATCCTCGCCGAGGCTCCGGAAGTACCCGTAGGCGGCGTAGTCGTCCCCGTAGCCCGGCTCCAGTGCCGCGAGCTCGGCCGGAGCCACGTGAAGCGGCTGAGGGTGCGCGCCGAACGGCTCTTCGCACACCGCCAGGACACGGTGGGCCGGTAACGGCAGAAAGTGGGGCAAGGCCTGCAGGGCCTCGCGCGGCACCACCCGCTCCACGGTGACGATCGCCCCGCGCTGAGCCGCGAGCGCGCCGTAGACGCCCTCCCCGAGGGGCGGCGCGAGCGCGACGTTGCCGTCCTCGTCTCCCACGGGCGCGTGTAAGAACGTGATGTCGGGCCGCAGCGCGCGCAGCAGGCCCAGTCGCCCCGCCGGTTCGTTCGGGTCCGGCAGCTCGAACAGCTGACCGCGCTCCGCGAGCGCCGCTCCTAGCGAGGTGCCGAGCAGAGAGCGAGTGAACGCATACGGGTGACCGAACGCGCCTGCCGCGAGCGCGGAGACGTAGGCCCAGAGCGACCAATGCTCGACCTCGAAGCCCTCTTCCAGGAGCTCGGCGTAGAGCCGGTTGGGTCGCGGAGTCGGGTAATTGTCGCCGAAAAAGCAGCCGACGTAGCGCCGCCCGAGGCGCAGCCGCGCCAAGACGTGCAAGGCCGAATGAAAGCCGGTGGCAGACAGAGTCCACTCCGGCTTGCGACCGCGAAACGCGCGTGCCAGCTCGCGAACGGCTGCGTTCGAGCGACTGGGAGTGGAGGCGAAGCAAAGGTGCATGCCCGGCTTCACGAAGCGCTCGAGGGCGCGAGGCAACGTGCAGAGCTTCGTCATGCGTAGTACAGCGCTCCTCCGCAGTTCATCCCGGCGCCCACCGCGAGCGAGAGCACGAGCTGCCCCTTGCTCACGACGCCGCTCGCGAGCTGCTCGGAGAGGCACGCCGGAATGCTCGCGCTGCCGGAGAAGCCGCGCTCGCCCCCTACCCAGAGCAGCTGGTCCGCGGAGAAACCCAGCTCGCTTCGCACCGAGTCCAGCAGCCCCGCGTGGGTCTGGATCGGGAGCAGCCATCCTACGTCTCTCGGAGTGAGCCCGTTACGCTCGAGCAGCCGGCGTCCACATTCGAGCAGCATGCGCTGCGTCGCCTCTCCCGCGCGGGAGCCGAGCATGATGATCGACTCGGCGTCCGCGCCGATACCGACCCATGAGAGCTTGTCGACGTCCGTGTAGCCGACGTAGTCGATGATACCCACCCGCGCTCGAGGCTCGGCGCGCCGGAGCACGACCGCGCCCGCCGCGTCGCCCACGATGAAGCAGAACGTGGAGCGGTTGCTCTCCGCGAGGGAAAAGCGACTCCCCTGCTCGGTCGAAAGCACCAGCACGGATCGGTAATTGGCGTTGGCGAGCAGGCCGTCCGCCACCTGCAGACCGCGCAAGAAACCGGTGCAGTAGCAGGCTTTGACGTCGATCCCCAGCGCGCGGCTTCGGCCCAGCTGCTGCAAGACGAGTGGAGAAAGGTCCGCGAAGGCGCAGTTGCTCGGATCGGACGGGTGCGCCATCGGCATGGTCGTGCCGGAGGTGACGACGACGGCGTCGACCTCTGCGGCCAGCTCCGGGCGCTCCTCGCATAACCGGGAGATCGCGGCGCGCGTCATGGTCGCGGTGTTCTCGTGCGGCTGGCACCACCGCCGCGTGCGCATGCGGGTCTCCGTCGCCAGCGCTTCTGGCTCCGTACCGAGGGTGAAGCGGCAGCGCCGCAGGTATTCGGCGTTGTCCACGACGTCGCTCGGGTACGCATGAGTAGCGGCGACCAGCTCGCTCACGTAGCCCAGCCCGCGGCGCGCCGACCGAGTCACGCGTCCGCCTTCTTCAGCAAGAGGGTCGCGTTTTGACCGCCGATCCCGTACGCGACGACGAGCCCGCTCCGCAACTTTCGCGACTCTCCACGGTTCGCTTGATGGTTGAAGCCGTGAACGATGCGGGATTCGTCCAGTTGCACGGTCGGAACCACGAAGTCGTTTTGCAACATCAGAGCCGCCGTCGCGGCGTTGAGCGCGCTGGAAGCTCCCAGCGTGTGCCCATAAATCGGCTTCGTAGAGATCAGCGGCACCTCGCGGGTACGGCGCCCGAACACCCGCTTCATGTAATTGAGCTCCGAGATGTCGCTCGCCTGCACGCCGTTGCCGTGGCCCAGCACGAAATCCACGTCGGAAGCCGACAGCTGCGCCTCCTCCAGGTTCTTCTGGATCAAGTCCGCTGGGCGCGCGCCCGTGAAGTCCACGTCGGTCGGGTGCTCGCCGCCGTTGCCGTGCCGAAACGAAACGATCTGCGCGAGCGGTCGCGCGCCGCGACGCTCTGCGTGCTCGCGCGTCTCCAGCACGAGCGTGACCGCCCCTTCGCCGAAAGCGTTCGCGGAGCTGCCGGCGTAGGGTTTGATCGCGAGCTCGGGGCGCTCGGCCTCGTTACTGACGAGGCCGGCGTCGCGGTACATCTGGTAGAGCGGACCTACGAGCGCGGCGTCGTGACCGGTGCCGAACGCGACGTCGATGCGCCCGGTTTGAAGCTCGCGGAAGGCGTTACCGATCGCGACGACGCCCGAGGCGCACGAGTTGTTGAAGGTGAAGGTGGGGCCCTGCACGCCGAGGATGGCCGCGGCGAGGCCCACCGCCTGACCCGGCATGCCCAGGTTCAAATCGCGCGGCGTGAAGCGCGCGGAGTCGTGGATGCGGTGATGAATGAGCTCGTACCAGTGCGCGAAGTTCCCGCGCGAGGTGCCGTCGAACAAGCCGGTTCGCGGGGAGGCAAAGTCCGAAATCTCTAGCCCCGCGTCGCGCGCGGCCTGCACGATGGAAGCCAAATACAGCTGCTGTTCGCGCAAGCAGGATTGGTAGAGGCGCGGCGGGACCCCATCCATGTAGCGCGCGCAGTCGAACTCGCGCACGCGCCCGATCGCGCACGGTATGCCGTCCGCGGGGTCCGGCTCGATCGTCATTTGCGAAGCGCCTTCGCTCAGCTGTCGCCAGAACGCTTCACGCGTATCGCAGTTCGGTAGCACCGCTCCAATCCCCGTCACCACCACCTCGTGCAGCACCTGCACGCTGCGGGGAGCCGCGCGTAACTTGGTTTGCGAACCGAACCCCGACCCTGAATGATCCTCGATCGGATCGATACCGCCATGACGTCTAGACATGATGGAGAAACCGCACCCCGACGGTCAGTCGAGCTTGGGCGCCCGGTACTGCCGTCATTGGCAGACTCTCAGTTATGCGCGCACTCCGACACACCCGATTGAGTTGGAACCGTTCATTGTAGAGACGATTCACGAAACTCCCACTGCCACGCCCGGAATCATCACCCCCACCGTAGGAGTGAAACTCACCGCGGCCACGGCGGGGCTTTTTGCCTCAGTTGCCGCTATGTTTCCGCAGCAAAGCCCACAAAAGCTGGCCGGTGTACGCCACCACCACGACCACGATGGTGATGTTCACCGCGCGGTCGATCTTCGGCTTAAGCTCGCGAAGCTTCGTCCGTAAACCGAGCTTGCTCGCGAGCATGATTAGCAAGATCGCGAGTAGTATCTTCGACAGCACGCGGGCGAAGCTCCTCAGCTCTGAACCAGCTGACCGCACGCAGCCTGAACGTCGCGGCCACGCGAGCGGCGCACCGTCACCAGCGTAGGCCGGCGCGCGAGCAGAGCGCGAGCGAACGCGCTGACGTCTGGCTCGAGCGGCGCACGGTAAGGAGCGAGCGCGTGCTCGTTGAAGGGGATGAGATTGACGTTGTGCGGAAAAGCCGCGCAAAAATCCGATAGCCGCGCCGCGTCTTCCACGCTGTCGTTGACGCCGGCCAGCAGCACGTACTCGACCGTGATCCGCTCCCGCGCTCGCAGAGGGTACTCTTGCAAAGCCGCACGCAGCTCGCCAATCGGGAATCGTTTGCCGATGGGCATCAGCTCCCGCCGGACCTCGTCTGTCGTCGCGTTCAGGCTCAGCGCCAGCAGCGGGCGCGGCGAGCATCCACCGAGCGCGCGGATCTCCGGGACGAGCCCGGAGGTGGAGATGGTGATGCGTCGGGGCGAAAGCCCGAGACCGCGTGGCTCGCACAAGAGCTCGACGGCGCGGCGAACCTCGCTCAAGTTGTGAAGGGGCTCGCCCATACCCATGAAGACGAGGGTGAGGTCACTCGGGTGGCGCGGCCCCAGCTCGGAGACGACGCCCAGCACCTGAGCGACGATCTCGCCCGCGCTCAGGTGCCGCTGAAACCCCATGCTGGCGGTCGCGCAAAACGTGCAGCCCATCGCGCAGCCTACCTGGCTGGAGATGCACACGGTGACGCGGCCACCCGCGACCGCGCGAGGCATGTGCACCGCCTCGACCCGGTCGCCACCGAACGAGAGCAGCAGCTTGGTCGAGCCGTCCGACGAAGCCTGACGCGAAGCGATGGCCGGCAGCTCCAGCCCCCGCGCCTCGAGCACGCTGCGCGCGGCGCGGCTCAACGCGGGCGCGCCGCCCTGCCATGTCCACGGGCGGTGCAGCTTCTGGAACGTGGCTTCCGGCGCCGGCACCCCCAGGGCCGCGAGCTCGGCCGGCAATAGCCCGAAGGCCTGCGCGTGGCTCACGCGCGGCGGCTGGGTCGGAGCCGCAGGGGCGAGGGGCAGGGAGAGCACGGGCGCAGCATAGCTTGGCCGCCCGCCACGACCAGCGGCGAGCGGCCCGGCCAGCGGTTCCGGTCAGTCCTCGGCGGCGGTGGGCGCGTCTTTCACACGCAGCTGCACCAGCTTCTCCTGGATCTGCCGCGCGCGAGAGTCGTCCGATACGTCCGAGTGGCAGGAGGCTTTTTGGCCCTGACTGGCGCCTACGGCGCCCGCCGTCTTGGACGCGAGCCGGTGGAGCTCTTCGGGCGGAAGAACGCCTCGCTTTTCCAAGATTTCACGCTGCTCGGGGCTGAGCGCGGGCGACTGCATCACCTTCTCGCGAGCAAAACCCTCCGCCTTGCCGGACGTGAACTCGTTGATCTCCTTCGAGATGCGGACGGAGCACCAGTCGTGGCCGCACATGGCGCAAAAGTCCGTGTCCACGTCCAGGTCTTCGTCGTGAAAGGCGCGGGCGGTGTCCGGATCGAAGGAGAGCTCGAACTGCTTTTCCCAGTTGAGCGCGGCGCGAGCCTTGGTGAGCGCGTCGTCCCAATCCCGGCTACCGGGAATGCCGAGCGCGACGTCCGCGGCGTGGGCCGCGATCTTGTACGCGATGCAGCCTTGCTTCACGTCGTCCTTCTTGGGGAGACCGACGTGCTCCTTGGGAGTGACGTAGCAGAGCATGGACGCGCCGTGGTACGCGGCGGCCGTCGCACCGATGCAGCTCGTGATGTGGTCGTAGCCGGGGAACACGTCCGTGACGAGCGGGCCCAGCACGTAGAACGGCGCCCCGTGA
Organism: Myxococcales bacterium; assembly: GCA_004193285.1. Classification (GTDB taxonomy): domain Bacteria; phylum Myxococcota_A; class Polyangia; order Polyangiales; family Polyangiaceae; genus PMG-095. Next base: position 173,886 of record SECP01000006.1, read on the forward strand.
CAGACGGTGCGCTGCAGCTTCATGTTGTACTCGATCTGGTCGAACGGTACGTGCCCCGGTCCCTCGACCATCACCTGGCAGCCCTTCTTCCAGGCCTTCTCCGTGAGCTCACCCAGCGTCTCCAGCTCGGAGAGCTGCGCTTCATCGCTGGCGTCCGCGAGGCCGCCGGGACGCAGGCCATCCCCCAGCGAGAAGGAGACGTCGTACTCGCGCATGATGTCGCAGATCTCGTCGAAGTGCGCGTACATCGGGTTCTGCTTCTTGTGCACGAGCATCCACTTCGCGAGCAAGGAGCCGCCGCGGCTGACGATGCCGATGAGGCGCTTTTGAACGAAAGGCAGGTGCTCACGGAGCACGCCGGCGTGAATGGTGAAGTAGTCCACGCCTTGCTTGGCTTGATGCAGCAGGCCCTTCATGATCTCGGACTCGGTCAAGTCCTCGATCTTGCGCCCGATGATCATCGAGTAAATCGGCACCGTACCGATCGGCGCGGTAGAGCTCTGAACGATGGCCTCCCGGCACTCGTCCAAGTTACCGCCGGTCGAAAGGTCCATCACCGTGTCCGCCCCCCAGCGCACCGACCAGTGCAGCTTCTCCACCTCTTCTTGGGTGGACGAGGAGACGGGCGACGCGCCCATGTTCGCGTTGACCTTCGTCTTCGTTGCGCGGCCAATGGCCATCGGGTCCAGCCGGTAGCCGAGGTGCACCTTGTTCGCCGGAATGATCAGCCTGCCCGTGGCTACCTCTACCCGAACCTGCTCCGCTGAAAGGTGCGGCTCGCGCTCGGCGACGCGGCGCATTTCCGCGGTGACGATGCCGAGGCGAGCCGACTCGAGCTGGGTCACCGGGGAGAACCCCGCCGGTGCGCTCGCCGTCTGGCCGTCTCGCCGCCAGCCCGTCGGCAAGAAGTCCCAGGCGGTCTTGTCGCTCGGCGCGGGCATGCCAGGCGTGTCCGGCGAGCTGAAGCTCAGCGGGCCACCCAAGGCCGCTGGATTGGCGAACGAACCGGGGTTGGTCCCCTCTCGCGCCGAAGAAGGGTTCGCAGCGCCACGCAGGGGAAGGATTCTCTGTGCCATCAGCTTTGTTCTCTCTTCAATGAGGGAACGCCGCCGGAAGGCCTGGGCGACGCTTCCCTACGCCGGTCCAAACCGGATCAGGTTCAACGGGTGCTTCTCAGCGGTTCAAGGCAACCGCGCCCCGAGCGACGGCGCGACCCTACCACAAGGAGGCGCCCGGGCCCTAGGCCGGCGACGCCCGATTGCAGGGCCGGTCTTTAAGGCTTCGGAATGCGGAGCGTCTTGCTGATCATGCCGGCGCCGAGCAACGCGAAGAGCAACGCCAGGGGGTGAAGCGCCACCGGCCCCATGCGCCAAAGGCCGAGCACCGCCGCAGGCTCCGCCGTGCTCGCCATGAGCGCGGCGAGGATCGTCACGAGGAGCAAGCTGCTCGGGATCGGGAAGCCCTCGAAGTAGGTGACTTTGCCCCGCGCCTCGCTCAGCTTTTCCGCCGTCACGTTGTAGCGGGCGAGACGGCCGATGCCGCAGGCGACGAACAAGACGAGGCAGACCAGATCGAGCGGCGCCCGCAACCCGATCGCGAAGCCCATGACGGCCGGCGCCACACCGAAGGACACGACGTCCGCCAGCGAGTCCAGCTCACGACCTATGGCCGAGCTCTCGTGGCGCAAGCGCGCAACGCGGCCGTCCAGAACGTCGAACAGGAGCGCGAGCGGAAGCAAACCGGTGCCGACCCAGAACGCGGCGCGATGGTCGTCACTGCAGTAGCTCAGAAAAGCGAGCACCGCGCCCATGCCGCAGACGCCGTTCGCCAGCGTGAGGAAGTCAGCGACCTTGAAATCCCTCAGGAGAGAGAAGTGTCGTGGTTCGGCGCGAGCCATGCGCACAGGAGTGCAGGTAGCGTGCCGCCGGCCTCGAGCGTCAGCGCGGCCCTAAATCGCGGTGATCCCCGCGCGGCCCGTGTAAGAAATGCCACGGGGTGGCGGCAGCGTGTCATTCTGCCCTCGGGACGCAGCCGCAGTGCTGGCTCACGGAGCGTAGTTGTAGAGCTCGATCCAATCGTAGCGAGCCTCCGAGCCAACTGTCCCCTCCCCCACCGCTCCGGCCCACGCTGCGCTCGAGGAAGCCCAGATCGTGAGCAGCACGTTCTGCGGCAGCTTCATCAGGTCGATGTGCTCGGTCCACGTGTAAAGCAGCGCGTCGTCGACCAAAAAGCGCGCGCTCTCTGGCGTCCATTCCATCGTGTAAACGTGAAAGTCTGCGGTGGGGTCGAAGGCGAGCGCGGGCTTGAAGGGCTTGGCCGTCGGGGTGACGGAGCTGGTGACGGGCGGCTCCTTCGGAGGCCCCGTGTAGACCATGGTGTTGAGCTGCAAGTCGGTCGGCTCCTTGCCGAGACATTCGATGTCGAGCTCGTTCCAGTCGTCCGCAGGCCACGGCGTGTAGATGGTCACCAAAGACGAGACCACCCCCGGACCTTTGGCGAACTTCAGCCGAGCACGAACTCGCCCATAGGTGAGCGTGTCCAACGACCTCACCTCCGCGCCCAGGTACGGCTTGGCCGCCCCGCTGTCGTCCACGGTGCCGGCCGGAGCCTCGAGCAAGCGAATGCGTAGCTCTCCCTCCTCGACGACGACGCTCTGGCTCGAGAAGAGCGCGAGGTTCGTGTCCCAAGAGTGAGTCATGGCTTGCCAGCGTGAGGCGTCCAGCTGCTCGAAATCGTCTCGGAATAACAGCTTGAACGCCCCTTCCGACGCGGGCGCGCCACCGCTGGCGCTGCCGCCACCACCGGCAACGGGGACGCCCGCGCTACCACCTAAGGCTCCGTCCCCACCTGAGGCCAGGCTCCCGGCGGCGCCGGCGCTCGCGGCAGGCGCCCCGGCCATGGGCGCCAGCGTCGGGCTGCTGCCGGTGTCGCAAGCGGAAAGCGCGAAGGCCGCGATCAGTAAAGGAAAAGCTCTGGGCTCGAAGCGCATGCCAGTAGTGTGCGGAACGAGGAGGGGGTCAGCTTCTCAGTTTTTGCGCTTTGTCCGGCGATGCTAAGTTGAGCCGTGCTCCACAAGGCGCCGCCGCTGTTCCAACCCTTCCCCATGGAGGCGCAGCGGCGTGCACAAGTATGGCGACATCAGCCCATGTATCGCCGTCCTCGACACTTCCACCACGAGCCGGAAATCAACCTCGTCGTGCGCGGCGCCGCGCACCTGGGCGTGGGCGATCGCGAGCTCGCGCTGGAGGGCGGACAAGCGGTGGTGCTGCAGCCGGGTCAGGACCACGAGCTCCTGGGGGCTACCGAGGACCTGGATCTGTACGTGTTCGCGGTACGGCCGGAGCTCGCGGCTCGGAACTGGGCCGTATTCGGGGCTGGCGGCGGTCTGGCGCAGGTACTTCCGGCCGACCTTGCCCGACTCGAGGAGTTGCTCCGCGCCCTCGGCCAGGTGAGCAGCCCCGAGGCGCTGGAAACAGCGCTCGCGAACGCGTGGTCGAGCGTCGTGCGAGCCGCCGAGCTGCCGCCGGCGGTGGCACGCCGAGCCTGCGCTGCCGTCCACGCGGACCCCGCGGTGGCTGGAGCCGAGCTAGCCGCGCGCTTGAGCACCACGCCGAGCGAGCTCAGTCGCGCCTTCCGCCGTAGCTTCGGCACGCCACTCGTGGAGTACCGCGCGCGCGTCCGCTTGCTGCGCTTCGTTCAGTTGGTGGATTCGGGTCGGTCCCTGACGGACGCTGCCCTCTCGGCGGACTTCGGCAGCTATGCGCAGTGCTTTCGCGTGTTCGAGCGGGCACTCGGCTGCTCCCCCAGCGAATACTTCGCGGGAGCGCGACGGGAGCTGGACCAGCGCCTCGCCTAGACGCTCGTGCTCAAAAGAAGCGCAGGTCGTCGAGCCACAAGCTCAAGTCGCCCTGCTCAGCCCAAAAAGAGAGCCGCACCAGGCGAGTCGGCTCCCAGTCTGCGGCGTCCGCCCAGTCTGGCTGCTCGAGCTCTTCGAAGAGCAGCTCATGGCGAGTCCAGTCGTCCTGCAGCGTGACAACCGCGCCGAAGTCGCTGCAAGCGGGGGCGCTGCAATCGCCTCCGTCACCCGACGGCGTGGTGCGCGGCGTCGCGAAGTTCACGCGCACTCGGCCCTTCCCCCGCGCCCAGAGCGAAAGGCCACGGGAAGCCGAAGCATCGACGGTACAGGTCGCACGCACGGCTGCGTTCAGTCTCACACCGACGAAAGCTCCCCATCCTCGAAAGCCGCTGGCCTCGGTGTGCAGGGCGCGCGCGTCGCTGTTCGGCGCCCCGGGCTCGGCGACGAGCGAGCGCGGAGCTCGTTCACCGGCAGGCGGGCTTTGGCGGCCGGTGCCATCGTTTTCGACATACCAGAGCCCGTGCAGACCCACGCTCGCGTCCAAGAGCTCGTCCCCATCTTCGAAGTCGTCCACGAGCAGCGAAGGGGGCAGCCCGAAGAGCGCACTGCATGCGGCGGGCAGGCTGGGCTCATCGCTGCTCTCGGTCGAGCTGCCGTGGGCATTGCCGCCGCACGCGACCGCACATGCCGCGGCGGCGGCCGCCGTCCAAACCCTCGACCTCATACCGGCGGGCGTAATCCGGCTCCCGCGTCGGCTACGTTTCCTCGTCGCGGCCTGTCGGAGCGGGAGTGCCGCGGCCGCCCCTCAAGTTACGGGCCGCGCTGTCGCAAACGGCTTTTTCGCATCGGGAGCATTCGTCGCAAATTGCCTCAGCAACCAGGGCGAAAGTGTTCGATAACTATTCGCGCCTAAGGAGCTTAGCGACCGTTGGAAACGTCGAGTCCGGAAAAGCGTGGTTTTGGGGGCTCGAAATCCAGTGCATGGCTGCCGCCGTCCACCGTGCTCGGGGTCGGCCTAGCGCTACTGGCAGTGCTGTGCATCACGATATTCTCGCTGCGTTCGCTGCAGAACAGGAACGAGTCAGCAGCGCGGGTGCAGCGCAGCCAACGCATCAACGAGCTCCTGGAGGTCGCCGTCTCTACGCTCAAGGATGCCGAGACGGGTCAGCGCGGCTACTTGCTGACGGGCGACGAGAAGTACCTCCAGCCCTTCTTGATCGCGGAGTCTCGCCTCGAAGGACAGCTGGAGTCGGTCCGCCGCGAGCTGGAAGACGAGGGTCAGCGGCGCCTCTTGGAAGAGGCGCGCGGCTACGCGGGCGCCAAAATGCTGGAGCTGAGGTCCACGGTCGAGCTTCGACAAAAGGGGCACGCGGACGAGGCGCTGGCGCTCGTCCGCACGGACCGCGGCAAGCAGGACATGGACCAGCTGCGCACCACGGTAGCGGCCATGGAGGCCGCCGAGCGCGCTCAACTCCAAAGGCGGGAGCAAGAGTGGCGGGAGGCGGTCCAGTTCTCGACGTTCGTCGCTTGGGGTAGCTCCGGGCTACTCGTGTTCTGTATCGCGGCCGCCGCGATCGTCATGTCACGCGACTTTCGCGCCCGGGAGCTGCGCTCGTGGATGCAGTCCAGTCAGATGCGGCTCACGGAGCGCATCGCGGGCGAGCAACGACTCGAGCAGCTCGGCGAGAGCGTGCTCGAGTTTTTGACGCCGCATCTGGGCGCACAAGTCGCGAGCATCTATTTCTCCGAGCCCGGCGGGGCTTACCGACGCTTTGCCGGCTTTGCCCTGCCCGCGGTCGAGCGGAACAGCCCGGAGGCAGTGCTGCGCCGTGGGGACGGTCTCCTCGGTCAAGCCGCCAAGAATCGGCGCATCGTCCACGTGAAAGACGTGCCGGAAGATTTCACGGTCGCCGAATCGAGCTTGGGTCGAGGCAAAGTGCGGGAGTTGGTGCTGCTCCCGGCCGCCCACGAAGGCGTGGTGCAGGCAGTGATCGAGCTCGGCTTCTTTCGAGCCGTTCACGATGCGGACTTGCAGCTGCTGAGCGCCATTTCGGAGCAAGTGGCGATCGCGGTGCGCGCGTCCAAGGATCGCTCTCGGCTCGAGGAGCTGCTGGAGGAGACGCAGCGCCAAGCGGAGGAGCTACAGGCCCAGCAAGAGGAGCTGCGAGTCTCCAACGAAGAGCTGGAAGAGCAGGGGCGGGTTCTCAAAGAGTCCCAAGCTCACCTGGAGAATTCGCAGGCGGAGCTCGAACAGACCAACTCGCAGCTCGAAGAGCAAGCTCACATCCTGGAGACGCAGAAGGACGAGCTCGCGCGTGCGCAGGGCATCTTGGAGGAGCGCGCCGCCGAGCTGCAGCGCAGCAACCAGTACAAGAGCGAGTTCTTGGCGAATATGAGCCACGAGCTGCGCACTCCGCTCAACTCCTCGCTCATCTTGTCCAAGCTGCTCGCGGACAACAAGGACGGCAACCTCACCCCCGAGCAGGTTCGCTTCGCGCAGACCATCTCCTCCGCCGGTAACGACCTCCTCGCGCTCATCAACGACATCTTGGATTTGTCCAAGATCGAGGCCGGCAAGGTGGAGCTGCAGGTGGAGGACATGCCCGTCGCGCCCGCGGTCACCAACCTCATTCGGACGCTGCAGCCGGTGGCCACGCAAAAGGGGCTCGAGCTGTCCTCGCGCATCGAGGTCGGCACCCCCGAGCGCATGCGCACGGACTCGCAGCGCCTGGCCCAAATCCTCAAGAACCTGCTCGCGAACGCGCTGAAGTTCACGGCCAAGGGCTCCGTATCGCTGCACATCAGCGCCGCGCCGGACGGCGCGGTTCAGTTCGCGGTCACGGACACCGGCATCGGCATCGGGCCGGACCAGCACGAGGCGATCTTCGAGGCCTTCCGCCAGGCGGACGGCAGCACGCACCGAAAGTACGGCGGCACCGGCCTCGGCCTGAGCATCGCGCGGGACTTGGCGCGTCGCATGGGCGGGGATATCCACTTGCGCAGCACGCTCGGTGAAGGCAGCACCTTCATCCTGACCCTGCCGATCGAGCTCGAGCCCAAGAGCGGATCGAGCTCGCCGCCGCCGCGCGCGGTCACGGCCATACCCAGCCCCGCGGCGCCGGTCGCTCCCCCGAAGCCGGCGGCGCCGAGCATCGAGCGGCCAAGCCAGGTCGCCCCGGCGCTCATCGACGACGATCGAGACAACCTGACCGAAGGCTCCCGCGTCATCCTGGTAGTGGAAGACGACACGCATTTCGCGGCCGTGCTGCGGGACTTGGCGCGCGAGCTCGGCTTTCAGTGCGTGGTGACGCACACCGCGGGGGATGGCCTGGCCGCTGCCAATCGCTACCGCGTCAGCGCCATCTTGCTGGACATCAACCTCCCGGACCACTCCGGCCTGGGGGTCCTGGATCAGCTGAAGCGAAACCCGGTCACGCGGCACATTCCCGTCCACGTCGCCTCGGTCGAGGATTTCTCGCGTGAAGCCCGGGAGCTCGGCGCGGTCGGCTACGCGCTGAAGCCAGTGAAGCGTGACGACCTGGTGCAAGCCGTGCGCACGCTGGAGCAAAAGTTTTCTCAGGGTCTCCGCCGCGTGCTCGTCGTGGAGGACGACGAGCGGCAGCGCGAGAGCGTCCGCGAGCTACTCAGCACGGGGGACGTGGAGATCGTCGGGGTATCCACCGCCAGCGGCGCGCTCAAGGCGCTGCGCGAGAGCACCTTCGACTGCATCGTCATGGACCTGAACCTGCCGGACCTGAGCGGCTACGAGCTGCTCGAGCAGATGGCGACGCAAGAGGAGGTCTCGTTCCCTCCCGTCATCGTCTATACCGGCCGCTCGCTGACCAGCGACGAAGAGCAGCGGCTGCGCCGCTTTTCGAAGTCCATCATCATCAAGGACGCCCACTCGCCCGAGCGCCTGCTGGACGAAGTGACGCTGTTCCTCCATCAAATGGAGGCCAAGCTGCCGCCGGATCGCCAGCGCATGCTCAAGGAGGTGCGCAAGCGGGAGGCCGCGCTCGAAGGGCGCCGAGTCCTCGTCGTCGAGGACGACGTACGCAACATCTTCGCGCTCACCAGCCTCCTGGAGCCGAAGGGCGTCAAAATCGAAATCGCCCGAAACGGCAAAGAGGCCCTGCTTGCCCTGGAGAAGAGCCGCACCCTGAGCGACGGCAAGGTTGACCTCGTGCTGATGGACTTGATGATGCCGGAGATGGACGGCCTCACCTGCATGCGGGAGATCCGGAAGCAACCGCACTGGAAGAAGCTGCCCATCATCGCGCTCACGGCCAAGGCCATGAAGAACGATCAAGAGCAAAGCGTCGCGGCCGGGGCCAACGACTACATCGCCAAGCCGCTGGACGTGGAGAAGCTGCTCTCGCTCATTCGCGTTTGGATGCCGAAGTGAACGACGCGATCTACCCCACCCCGGCGAGCTTCGATATCGAGCTCAAGCTGTTCCTGGAGGCGATCTACCTCAAGTACGAGTACGACTTTCGGCAATACGCTCACTCTTCGCTGAAGCGACGGGTGACCGCGGCCATGACTCGCTTCGGCTGCGCTACCATCACCCAGCTGCAGGAGCTGGTGATGCACGATGCGCTCGCGTTCCCCCAGCTCCTTGATTTCCTGACCGTCCAGGTCAGCGAGATGTTCCGCGACCCGACGTACTTTCGCACCGTGCGCGAGAGCGTCGTGCCCGTGCTGCGGACCTACCCTTCTCTCAAGGTGTGGGTGGCGGGCTGCAGTCAGGGGGAGGAGGCCTACTCGTTTGCGATCCTGCTGCGCGAAGAGGGGCTGCTGGACCGAACCCTCATCTACGCGACGGACATCAACGGCACCGCGCTGCGCAGCGCAGAAACTGGCGTGTACGACATCGCGCGTCTACCGACGTTCACGGAGAATCATCGGCTGTCCGGCGCGAAGGGCTCGCTCTCGGACTACTACACCGCAGGTTACGGCCGCGCGGTGCTGGACAGCTCGCTCCGTCAACACATCGTGTTTTCGGACCACAGCTTGGCTACGGACGCGGTGTTCGCAGAGGTGCAGCTCATCTCCTGCCGCAACGTGCTCATCTATTTCGATCGCCAGCTGCAAGACCGCGCCCTCGGCCTGTTCCACGAGGCGCTGTCTCACAAGGGCTTCCTCGGCCTCGGTTCCAAGGAGACCATCCGCTTCTCCGCCCTGGCCGCGCAATTTCAGCCCATCAACGAGCGAGAGCGCGTCTACCGCAAGGTGGGCCTGTGAAGGAAATCTCGGCCATCGCCGTGGGCGCCTCCGCAGGCGGGGTTGAAGCGCTCGGGGCCGTTCTGCCCGCGCTCCGCCGCGAAGCGAGGGTGGCGGTCTTCGTGGTCGTGCATCTGCCGCGGGAAAGGCCCAGTAGGCTGGCGGAAATCTTCGCCACCAAATGCAGCTTGACCGTGGTGGAGGCCGACGACAAAGAACCTATCGCCCCCGGCACGATCTATTTCGCCCCACCTGACTACCACTTGCTGATTGACACCGGCCCCCAAGTCTCGCTCTCGTCGGATGAGCTCGTGCACTATTCGCGCCCCTCGATCGACGTGCTCTTCGAATCCGCGGCAGATATCTACCGCGATCGGCTGCTCGGCATCGTGCTGACAGGAGCAAACGACGACGGCGCGTCCGGGCTGGCGGCGATAGCGCGGGGCGGCGGGGCGACTTGGGTGCAGGCTCCACACACCGCGAGCGCCTCCGCGATGCCCCTCGCCGCGCTCAAGAGCACGCCCAGTAGCGCGTCGCTGGAGCTCGGGGAGATGGCGCAGCGGCTCCGGGGCCTGGTCGGCGGAGTATTCTCGCCCGCGCCCGGAGGTCACCCATGAAGTGCCTCCTGGTCGATGACCTGGAAGAGAACCTGCTCGCCTTGAGCGCGCTCCTTCGCGCGCCAGGGGTGGAGATCTTGAAGGCGCGCTCAGGGAGAGAGGCGCTGGAGCTCCTGCTGGAGCACGACGTCGCGGTAGCGCTGGTGGACGTGCAGATGCCGGAGATGGACGGCTTCGAGCTGGCGGAGCTGATGCGCGGAACGGAGCGCACGAGGCACGTCCCCATCATCTTCGTGACCGCGGGCGCCCGGGACCAGCAGCGCATGTTCCAAGGCTACGACCTCGGCGCGGTGGACTTTCTGTTCAAGCCCATCGAGCCTCACGCCCTGCAGAGCAAGGTGAAGGTCTTCTTCGACTTGCAGCGGCAGCGCCTGCAGCTGCGCGAGCAGATGCAGACCTTGAGCGACACCTTGCGCATGAACGAGATGTTCATCGCCATCCTCAGCCACGACCTCAGAAACCCGCTCAACGCGGTGCTCACCGGCGCGGAGGTGCTGCTGCGCACGAGCGCGGAGGAGAACACCAAGAAAATCGCGGACCGCATTCGAGCCAGCGGCCAGCGCATGGCCGGCCTCGTCAACGACGTGCTGGACATGGCGCGCTCGCGCATCGGCGGCGGCATCGTGCTCGGCAAGGAGCGGTTGGATTTGGGGGAGCTCGTCCAGCGCCTGGTCGCCGAGCACCACCGCGAGGGCGGCTTCAAAGTCTCCCTCACCGGCGATCTGCACGGCGAGTGGGACGCCGGAAGGCTCGCTCAAGCCATCTCCAACCTCCTGGGCAATGCCGTGCAGCACGGCGGAACGGAGAGCCCCATCGAGGTCACCGCCGACGGCAGCGCGCTGGATTCGGTGACGCTATCCATCTCCAATGCCGGCGCGATCCCGGCGTCGATTCAGACCCGCCTTTTCGACCCATTCCGTGGCCGCGAGAACCGCGCCAGCCCCGAGAGCGGCCTTGGCCTCGGCCTCTACATCGTCAAGCAGATCGCCCTCGCTCACGACGGCTCGGTTCGGTTGGACTCCTCCGATCCCGACCGCACCAGCTTCGTCGTGGAGCTTCCTCGCAAGAGCGTCACCCCACGCGCTCCGCGCGTCATCCCGTAGGCTGCGCGCGCAACCGCGTGAATAGGTCGCAGACGGCGGAGATCTGACGCTGATTGCAGCAGCGCGCCGGACTGCGCTGGTTATCTCTTCGCGTGAAGCGAATTATCTCTCGCGCCGGCGACGCGGCGTTAAGGTCCGCGCGGCCCCGCTCCATGCGGGGGGAGGTAATTACATGAACTATTCGAAGGCAGTGTTCTATCTATGTCTGGCCGGCTCCATCGCGTCTCTCGGAGCGGCTGGCTGCTCCGATGATGACGACACCGGCAGCGGTGCGGAAGCCGGAGCCGCTGGCGAGTCTGGAAGCGGCGGGAGCGGCGGCAGCGGCGGCAGCGGCGGCAGCGGCGGAAAGGGTGGGAGCAGCGGGAGCGGCGGGAGCGGTGGGTCGTCCGGCGGCAAGGGAGGCTCGTCCGGCTCCGGCGGCAGTGGCGGCTCGAGCGGGAGCGACAGCGGTGGTGCGGGCGGCGCGGATAACGGCGGCGCAGGCGGAGTCGGCGAGGGTGGCGTCGGCGGAGTCGGCGGCGAGCCAGCTAGTGCGGGCGCGGCTGGCTCGGGCGAAGGCGGCGCGAGCGGCGCAGGCGGCGGCGGCGGCGAGGGCGGTGAAGGCCCGGAAGCTTGCGCGCCCGCGCTCGTCAAGCCGACGAACGTCCCGGGCAACCTGGTGGTGAAAGAGGCGGCCGTGCTCGTGGCCGTTTACGGCGCCGTCGGGACGCAGACGTACACCTGCACCGCGACGGTGGGCGCTGTCACCACGTATGCCTGGTCCACCGCGTCTGTCCCGAACGCTCAGCTGCGCAACGCGGCTTGCAACGTTACGGGCACGCACTACGCAGGCCCCACGTGGAAGTCGAGTGACAACAGCGCCGTCGTCGGCACGCGTCTGCGCAATGCCGCTTCGGCCGCGCCAGACTCGATCCCGCAGCTCCTACTGAGCGCCGTATCCGACGGAACCGAAGGCATCATGAAGTCCGTCACCGCCATTCAGCGACTCGACACCGTGGGCGGCATCGCGCCGACGACCGCGTGCGCCTTGGCCAACGTCAACGCGACCGAGGCCGTCCCGTACACGGCCAATTACTACTTTTACTCGGGGGCTGACATCATTCCCACCGAGTAGAGAAATGGCAGCGTGAGGTCGGGCGCCCCGCCCGGCCGTCTCACAGCGCGCGTCTGATACTCAGCGTCACTCATGAGAAGCTCACCGGCGGCGAGCCGAGTTTGCCGCCGGGAGCTTCACGGAGTCGGGAAGGATGCGCTCAGTACGTGCCGACGAGCCGCAAGCCGCCGGGCGCGACGCTCAAGCCGATGCGCGCGCTGTCCTTGGACGTGTCGCGGCTCGGCGCTTTGAGCGTGAGGTAAAGGGAGATACCGCCGGTCACGACGGCCGCCGCCGCCAGCGCGTCACTGGTGATCAGCAGCATCTTGGCTTTGTTCGCGTCCGACTTCAGCGAGGAGGCGGTCACGTCCTTTTGGCCGCGCGCGTCTTCCAAGTCGTCCGCGGCGCGATTGCCGAGCACCCCAGTGACGATGGCGCCCGCGGCGAGACCGCCGGTCAAGCTCCAACCAATCCACATGGGCGTGGTCGAACGATTCGCCACCGGAGGCGCGCTGATGGGAGAAAGGGCGGCGGCGGGCGCGGCGGCAGGTATGGCCTCCAGCTTGACCTCGAGCTCACTCGCGTCGCTGCCAGCGAGGGTTCGGCGCAGCGTTTGCGAGCGAAACCCGAGCTTGCGCAGCTCGATGTTGTGCTCGCCCGCGTTCATCAGCACGGCTTCCGGCAGCGGCGTCGTGCCGACGGCCTCACCGTCTACCAGCACGTCCGCTCCTGCTTCGCTGCAGTTGATGCGCAACGTCGCGGTACGGCTCTCGAGCATCTCTAGGTCCGAGTGCACGGCTTTTTCGCGCTCCGGCTTGAGCTGGCCCTCGCCTTCCTTCAAGTAGCGCTCGAGCGCCTTGCGGGCGCGCGCGTAGTCCCCGAGCTGAATGCGAACCTGCCCGATGTTGTAGAGCACGCGATAGTCCGGAACGAGCTCGTACGTGCGCTCGAACTCGATCACGGCCAAGCGGTAGTCGCCCTCCGAGTAGAACTTGAGCCCGCGGTCGTAGCGACGCCCGGCTTCCTCCACCGCGGCCGGTGAAGGCTTGTCCGCCGGTGAGGCGGTGCCGGAAGGGGGAGTGGGCCCCGCGGGCGTAGCGGGCTCAGCGGCCCACGCCGAAGCCGAAGCCGTGAGAGCCCCGCAGAGCCAGAGACCGAGGTGAAGGCGTCGAAACGTGTGAGTCATGGCTTACTTGGCAAACGGGTTGTCGGAGTCGAGCGAGCGCGGCGCTTTTTCGATCACGGCCGGTAGCTCGCCGGGTGCGCGCACAGGAGTGGTCGGTGCCTGGGGGGCGGCAACGCCCGTAGCCGGCTGGCCCGTCACCACGCGGCCGCCAGGGCCGCGCGTTGGGCGAACCTTGCCGTTGGGAGCCGAGTGAGCGACGCCTTCCGGCTCTTTTTGAGCTGCGGGCTCGGCGCTGAGCAGCGGGGCAGCTGCAGGTACTGCGGGCGGCGGTGAAGCAATGGCGGCGGGGATGGGAGGCGAAGAAGCCACCGGCTGCTCCTGAACCGCTGCCGCGCGCTCGCTCCGACCAAAGCCGAACCAGAGCGCAGCGCCCGCGGCCGCGAGCAGCGAGACCGCCACGAGAAGAGGAGTCGCGCTCCGCTTGCCCGCGTGCTCGGCGCCGGTGGTTTGAGTCGACATGCCGAGCTGCGTCGGCGCCGAAGAAACGTGGCCGGTTTCCTCTTCGAGCAGCTCACCCGAATCCAGACGAACGACCGTGTCTTCTAGCGCGAGCTTGCGCTCTTTGATGCGCTCACCCAGCGTGTCGCGGATGAGCTGAGCGACGTTCGCTTCCGTGACGATGGTTCGCGTCGCCCCCAACCAGGACTCGAGCGCGTAGCCGAGCTCCTCCGCGGTCTGATAGCGATCGCCTGGCTCGCGCGCGAGAGCCTTGAGCACGACTTGCTCGAGCCCCGCGGGGTAGTTCGGGTCCAGCTCGGAGGGCTTCGTGAGCGGTTGCTCGAGGAGTGAATAAAGCGTTGCGAGCGCGTCGTTCCCGTGGAACGGCCGCTTGCCGAGCGTTGCCTCGTAGAGCACGCAACCGAGCGCGAAGATGTCCGCGCGACGGTCGAACGGTTTGAGCGTCACCTGCTCCGGCGCCATGTAGCTGAGCTTGCCTTTGAGCTCACCGGTGCGCGTGGCTTCCTGCAGCTGGCCGCGCGCCTTGGCTACGCCGAAGTCAGCGACCTTCACCTGACCGGACGTCGACAGCAGGATGTTCTGCGGAGAAACGTCGCGGTGAACGACGCCAAGCGGCGCGCCGTGCTCGTCCTTCAGCTCGTGGGCGGCGTGCAGGCCCGCGCAGACCGCGGCGATGATGCGCGCGGCCAAGGAGGGCGCGATCCGCTCGCCCTCCGCGCCGTCCAGCACCTCACGCAGTGAACCGGCGTCCGACCAGTCCATCACGAGGTACACGACGCTGCCCTCGGTCTCCACCGCGTGAATGACGCACACGTTGGGGTGGCGCAGGCTCGAGGCGATGTGCGCCTCGTCTACCAGCGCCGTCCAAAACTTCTGATTCGAGGAGTACTCCGCGAGCGCGGTCTTGATCGCGACGTAGCGCGCGAACGCGCCCGTCTCCCGTTCGCGCGCCACCCAGACGCGCCCCATGCCGCCTTCACCGATGGGTATGAGCAGCTGATAGCCACCGAGCGTATCGCCCGCTTTGAGTGTGGTGCTTCCGGTAGGCATGGGTAATGAGCGAGGCAGGACCTCCAGCGACCCTCGGTCCTTCAGACTACTTTGAATCGAGGTCGCTGGTCCGGCGTTTTTTTCTTCGATTTTCGGTAAGGGTCCTACCTCGCTACATCGGGGTCTAAAGTGGGCTGCGCTCTGCTCGTGCACGGGTGGCCGCTCTACTTATTGAAAGCAGGCTTCGTAGGCTGCCGTTTCGTCCACACAAGACGGCGGGCTGCTGAAGTTGCAGAGGTCCTCCGTGGGCAGCGCGGCCATGCAGCGATTCAGAGCGACCCACGGCGCCAAGCACTGCGGCAGCTCCTGCTGGAAGAAGCCGATGTTGGAGGTGCAGTCGGTCATGCAGTCGCCGAAATCGAAGCCGCAGCCGTCGAAGCCCTTGCACAGCTGTGCGCAGGATGCGTCCGGCGCCGCCTGATCGCAGCGAGGCGAGCGCGAGGTGGCGACCGCGTGCTTTTCGCGTTCGTGGCAGCCGTCTCCGCCCGAGCGCAGCTCCCACTCCAGCTTGTCCTTACGGCCGAACTCCACGAAGAAGTCCCAGGGGTGAGAGCCCGGGAGGAAGCTCGCCGGCCGCACGCCCAGCGTGTCCTCGCGCAGCTTGTTGTCGCGACCGAGCGGAATTTCCACCGACACGACGTTCGGGTTCTCGTAGCCGAAGAAGGCGGTGTACGAGCCGTCCGCACCTTGGTCCACGCAGCGGAGCTTGGGCGCGATCGCCAGCTCGCCACCCTTCTCGATGGACTCGTCGAACCAGCGCAGGAACGGCTCGACGCGCGTCGCCATCGAGTAACCCTCGCACGAGAGGCCGGTGAAGAAGTTGATGGCCGCAACTTGCTGCTCGTTGCCACGCTTAGCGAAGATGGGAGCGCCGGAGTCACCCGCGCAGGTGTTGGACTCGGGCGCGCGACCGCCGAACTTGGCGAGGCGAGCGCGGATGGCCGGCACGAACAGGCCGTTGTTGGGGTCGGCAGGCACGAAGTCGCGCACCGTGGGCGACCCGAGGAAGGGAATTTTGGCGGTGCGCTGGATTCCAACGCCCTCGAATTGGCTCAGGTCAGGCGTGAGCGCCTTGGATGCGCCCCACCCGCTCACGGTCAGCTGGTCGTTCAAATCGCCGTTGTTGAGCGGCGAGCGCATGAGCTTCGCCGGCTTGAACGGCAGCTCTCGAGGGAGGTAAACGGCGGCCAAGTCCGGATAGTGGAGGTCGGCGTCGTAATCAGGGTGCTGAACCCAGGTCGTCGCCACCGTCCACGGCTGGCTCGGGTCGTCCTCGTTGTAGAACTGGTCTTGGTCGGCGGTTACATCGGCGCCGTAGTAGACAATCGTGCGCTCGACGATGTCCGCCAAGCAGTGCGCAGCGGTGATGACCACGCGCGGCGCGACCGCGACGCCGGAGCAGTAACGCCGGCCGCCCAAGCTGGTGAGGCCGACGACCGCCACCGCGGCGTCCGGTCCTCCTACCTTGTCTGCACGAACGATCTCGTTCGCGCTCTCCCCCACGCTCTCTTGCGCGAGATCAGCCGGGTCTGCGCTTGCACACCCCACAGCACAGCCCACTACAGACAAGGCCACGCCGAATCGCTTCATCATTTGTTTTGGTCCGTCCTTTGCGGCGGGCGCCTTGCACAATGCTCCTCGGCGACGCCACGGACAGATGACTAAGCACGGCGTGTGCCAGTCAACGATGCTGAATGTAGGCAAAAAGAGCTACAACCAGCACAACCAACAGCAGGACCCACGGCCAGCGCCGCTTGCGAAACTGCGGCATCACGATGCTCACGGATCCGCTCGACTCCGCGCCCCCGGGAGACGAGAGCTCACCGCGCCCGGAACGTGAGACTTCGCGCCCGGAACGTGAGACTTCGCGCCCGGAACGCGAGACTTCGCGCCCGGAACGCGAGACTTCGCCAGATCGCGAGACTTCACCGCGTCCGGGGCGTGAGGTTTCGCGGCCTGGACGAGACACGCGGGGCGCCGGCGCGGCGGTGGGGCTCGACCTCGCGAGCTGCGCCGTCGGTGTTTGCGTGAGCTCCAGCTCCGGCAGCAGCCGAAAGGCGAGCTCCTCCGGTACGACGCGGGCGGTGGTGAGCAGCGCGTCGATTACCTTGCGTTTTTCCGGCGAAAGGCGCTCGGCGACCAGGGCCGCAACCTGCGCGTGCGTGACCGGTGTCGGCAGCGTTTGCAGCCAACCTTCGAGCGCAATGCGCATCTCTTCCGCGGTTTGGAAGCGCTCGTCCGGCGAAGACGCTAGCGCTCGACGAATGATCTGTTCGAGGCCAGCCGGGTAGTCTTCGCGCACTTCGCTAGGCAGCGCGTACTTACCCTGCACGATGCGCCCCAGCGCGGTCGCGCCGCCACCGAAGGGCCGCTGTCCGGTGGTAGCCACGTAAAGCAGACACCCCAGGGAGTAGATGTCTGCTCGGCGATCCACCGTGCCGCCGCGGATCTGCTCGGGAGCTATATAAGCGAACTTTCCCTTGATTTCGCCGGTTTGGGTGCGCGCGTGCAATTGATGGCGCGCCTTGGCGATGCCAAAATCACTGACCTTGGCGTGGCCGTGCAGATCCACGAGGATGTTCTGCGGAGAGATGTCTCGATGCACGATGCCGAGGGGTAGCCCGTCCTTGCCCAGGGCTTCGTGCGCGGCGTGCAGGCCGGCGCAGGCATCCGCAATCACGCGCGCTGCAATCGCGTCCGGCAAGGCCTGACGAGCGCCTTGCACGAGGCCGTTCATCGTGTCCCCGGGCACCCATTCGAGCACCATGAACAGCAGGTCCTGGTGCTTGCCGAGCTCGTGGATCTCACAAACGTTGGGATGGCGAATGGCGGCAGCCACCATGGCCTCGTCGATGAACATGCGCGCGTACTGCTCATCTGCCGCAAATTTGGGCAAAACGAGCTTGATCACGACCGTGCGCGAGAGGCCGCCCTTCTCCGGCTTGGCCGCCCAAACTTGCGCCATGCCTCCCTCCGCGAGCGGCATGAGCAGCCGGTACCGGCCCACGATTTGCTGTGGCCGGGCGAGCGCGGTGGGCGCACCATCCGCAGCCTCATCCGTGAGATCGACGATCGGTTTCGCCAGGGATTTGCCCGCGTTTTGCTGCTCCGCGGGGGCGGCTCCGTCTTTCGCCGGACGCACGGTGGTGAGCGCGTCCCCTCGATACCTTTCGGCAACCATCCTTACCTTAAAGAGTACTGCGGAGTTAGTGGGAGTCGCTACTGATCGTTAGGAGGCAATTTGTGGCAAAATCAGCCGAATAATAGCGCTATCAGGGGTAGAAGTGCTGGCGTCTACTCCGGAGTATTACCCCACCCTACCATAAATAGGCGATGCACTTCACGTGAGCTTTGCACGATCCGTGTAGAGTCTGCACAATCGGTGACCTTGAAGTGCAAGGCGCGGGAGCAGCCAGCGCTCGCCCGCGAGGTTTCTGTTCGAAAGTCAGCTCATTGAAGACAGAACGAGCGTCAGCGTCGGTTTCGGGCTTCGAGCTCACCGTCTACACGCGCAAGCAATCACAGGCGTTCAAGCTGCACCACGGGCTCGTGACCGTGGGCCGCGCGACTGGGAATGACATCAGCATCGACGACTCGTCGGTCTCTCGGTTCCACCTCCGGCTCCACGTGTCGGAGCGCCACGTGGAAGCGGAAGATCTCGGGAGCGCCAACGGCTCGAGTGTGCTGCGCGACGCCGATGCAGGTGCGGAGGAGACGAGCGCGGAGACGCAGCAACGCCTGGCACCGAACGTGCCTATGCGTTTGGAGCCGGGTGACGTGCTCCGCGTCGGCGGCGTTCCCATGGTCCTGTCCGCACGCAGGCCCTCCACGCTAGGGACCATCAAGCTGGTTTCCTCCCACAAAGGCGGCCCAATCCTGCTCGATCCGGAGATGAAGCGCGCCTACGACTTGGCCGCGCGCACCGCCGCCAGCGACATCGCCGTGCTCATCCTCGGCGAGACCGGCGTGGGCAAGGAGGTGATGGCCGAGTCCATCCATCGCAAGTCCCACCGCCATTCCGCGCCGTTCTTGAAGCTCAACTGTGCGGCGCTGCCGGAGGCGCTGCTCGAGAGCGAGCTGTTCGGTCACGAGCGCGGTGCATTCACGGGCGCCCACGCCGCAAAGATCGGCCTGCTGGAATCCACGGACGGCGGTACCGTCTTTTTGGACGAGTTAGGTGAGCTCCCGCTCGGCACCCAAGCCAAGCTGCTGCGCGTGCTGGAGGAGCGCATCGTGCTGCGCCTGGGCTCCAACAAGCCCCGTGAGATCAACGTGCGCTTCGTCACCGCCACCAATCGCGACCTGTACAAGGAAGCACGGGCGGGCCGCTTTCGGGAGGACTTGTACTACCGCGTGAGCGGCATGATCTTGCGCATTCCGCCGCTGCGTGAACGCCGCAGCGAAATCGAGCCGCTTGCTCGCCACTTTCTGCGCGTTTTCTGCGGCAAGACCAACGTCCCCGAGCCAGAGCTGAGCGACGGCGCGAAGCAGGCTCTCATCGGTTACTCCTGGCCCGGCAACGTGCGCGAGCTCCGCAACGTGACCGAGCGCGCGGCCCTGCTCGCAGACGGGCACACCATCGGCCGCGAGCACATCCTGCTCGAGCCGGAGCCGGACACGCCGCCGAAAGAGTCAACGCCCGCCAGCTTCGTCGACGAGCTCGAGCAGGCAACCGGCGTGTTCAACCTCCCCACACCACCTCACCTGCCGAACATCGAGCCGCCGCTGCCGACCTCTCCGGACGAGCGCGAGCACGAAAAGCAGCGAGTCATCCGCGCGCTCGACGCGTGCGGCGGCAACCAGACGCGCGCGGCTGAGATTTTGCAGGTATCACGCCGCACCTTGATTAACCGTATGATTGAGTTCGGTCTTCCCCGTCCCAGAAAGAACTGAGATGAGCCCTGGCTCCGTTCGCTCGCTCTTAATCCTTTGCAGCTCTGTCTGCCTCGCCCTGTTCGGCTGCTCCATCGTCCGCGATCTCAGCGTGGACCAATGCAAAACGGATGGGGATTGCCGCAAATTCGGCGACTACTCCTGCAGTGAAGAAAACGTGTGCGTCGCCAACATGACGAACACCTCCGGCGCCAGCAGCGGCGGCACGAAGGCGGACGGCGGCACCGAATCCAGCGGCGGCACCGCGGGCGCCCCCGTCATGGCGGAGTGCACGAAGAACAAGGACTGCATCGACGCGCACGACGGCGAGCCCTACATCTGCCGCGACGAAGCCTGCGTCCCCCTCACCGACGCCGACAACTGCCCCTACGTGGTCGCCGGTACGGAGGAGAACCCGACCGAGTACCTCACGAAGCCGGGCAAGCCGATCATCTTCGGCGCTTACGTGCCGATCGACGCGGCGAATCCGGAGGGCCACCCGTACACGCTCATCTACAAGTTTGCCCTCAAGGAATTCATGCAGGCCACGCTCGGTGGCGTGAACGGTCGACCTTTCGTGATGGTGCTGTGCCAATCCACCGAACCGGATCTCGAGGCGAGCGTCGGGCATCTCGTCGACACGGTCGGCGTGCCAGCGATCCTAGCCTCGCTGCCGTCCGCCGATCTCGCCACTGTGCTCAACCTCGTTAAAGATCGGCCGAAACCGGTGTTTCTGCTCGGTCCGTTCGAGGCGGACAGCTCCCTCATCTCGCTCGACGAGGGTAACCGGCTTTGGCACATGCTCGGACCGGTGACGGATCTGGTGCCTACGTACGCGCCGCTGTTCGAGCTCGCGGAGAGCTACGTGCACCGCGTCATCAAGAAGGACGACCCGGGCACGCCTCTGAAGGTGGCGGTCATCAATACGGATCTCACGTATTCCTTGGACCTCGCGGCCGTGCTCCCTGGCAAGGTCTCGATTAACGGTCACCCGCTCAACGCGGACGAAAACGAGGGGTATTACGAGCGCGTTCAGGTCCCAGTGGTGGGCAAGGACCCGGTGGATACTTCTGACGTCAAGGGTCGCGTCGAGTCCGCCGACATCATCGTTTCGCTCGGCGGCAAAGAATTCATCGACCCAGTGCTGAAAGAGATTCAGGCGAGCCGGACGACGAACAATTCGCCTTTTTACATCCTTTCTCCCCGTAATACGTTCGATGCAAACCTCTCGCTACCGAGTTACTACGTCGGTGAGAGCGGGACGATGGGTATGACCTTCGTCGACAAGGTGATGGCCGGAGTCAACTACGCGTCCGTAGAAGACAGCAAACTCTACGACAAGTACTTGATGGACATCCAGGTGGAGTACCCAGGCCAGAAAGGCCTTGAAAGCCGCGAGAATTTCTACGACGCGGCATACTTCATGCTGTACAGCCTCGCCGCGGCTAGTCAGACGTCGACGACGGCCCGTGAGTTCGATGGTGACAACGTCGTCGATGGCATGAGGGCGCTCATCTCCGGTTCGAGGGACGCTACGGTGGGATTGGGCGAGAACGGTGACATGATCAACTACGTGCTCGGTCTGCTCGACAACGGCGTCAACGTGAGGTTGGAGGGAACCCTCGGCCCACCGAACTTCGATGCACGCACCGGCGCGCGCAATTCTCCTGGCAGCGTCTGGTGCGTCAGCAAGCCTGGCCAGACACCGACCGTCAAGTACGACATGCTGCGTTTGGATCCGGAGATGCCGACCCAGCTGAAGCTGTCGGAAGCGTCGTTCTGCTACCCCAACTTCTTTCCCATCCCATGACGCGATACATCGTCGTCGCAGCTTTGCTCGTAGTCGGATGCGGCTCCGGGGAGCCGTCGTCGAGCTTGGGAGTCGTGACGAACGCCGTCATCGGCGGAGCGGATTCTCCGGACGCGGACGACGCGGTGCTGGTCCTGCGCACGGATCGGGTCAAGGACACCAGCGTCTGCTCCTCGTCGCTCATCGCGCCCAATTTGCTCCTGACCGCTCGTCATTGCATCGTCGCGGAGTACCCGGCTGACAACATCCGCTGCGCTGCGGATGGCACCCTGACTATGCCCAGCGGGGGTCAGCTAGGCGCTCCGAGCCAGCCCGAGGACGTTCACATATTTGCCGGCCGAAACCCGGAGCACGATGGCGCCAGCAACTTGCCCGGTGGCACCCCCGCAGCCATCGCCACCCAGATCGTCACGACAGACTGGCCGTCGGTCTGTCGTGATGACATCGCCCTCGTCGTGCTGGACCGAGACCTTCCTCTACCGGTCATCCCGCTAGCGCTCGATCAGGTAGTCACTAAGCTCACGCGCGTCTCCGTCGTCGGGTACGGGCTGACCGAAGAGAGCAACGAAGGGGATCGCTGGTCTGTGCGCCAGCGCCGTGATCGGGTACCCGTAAAGTACGTCGATACGCTACCCAACACCTTCGCGCTAGGCCGGTCAGTGTGCAAGGGCGACAGCGGCGGCCCGGCATTGGACTCCGAGTCCGGCGCCGTGGTTGGCGTCTATTCCCTCGGCATACCAGGAGAGAGCGCGGCCGACTGCACCTCGCAGAACGCGCTCAACTACTACGCTCAGGTCAACCGCTACCCGGAGCTGTTACGACAAGCTTTCGAGGCCGCAGGCCAACCGTTCCCCAGCGACGAACCGTCCCCCAGTGAAGGCGGCGCCGGTGGAACCCCGGGCGAAGAGGTGCCGGCAGCAGGCGGGGAGCCGAGCGCGGCTGGTGGCGCTGGCGGCGGGTCGGCGGAGACGCCAAAGCCCACGGAGCCGACAGCGAGTAGTGCGTCGGGTGGTTGTCAGCTCAGCGGTGAGAGCTCAAGCGGCGCAAGCGCACTGGCCGCCTTGCTTGGTTTAGCGGCGCTGCGCCGCCGACGCTCCCTCAGTTGTTGAACGGGTTACTCTGGTCGATGATACGCGGCGGCTTGGTGGGGCCGCTGCGCTTCGTCACCGGCTGAGAAACGCTAGCCGCTGGGGCGGCTGCGGGCTCCGCTTTCGCCATGCCGACGGAGCGCACGCTGCGAAGGTGGCTACGAGCTTCCGGCGACATCGCAAGGGGCTGAGCACTTGCCGGCGTGGGCGCGTCTGGGAGCGGAGCAGCTTCCACCGACGCGAGGGGCTCGGCGAGCGTGGGTGGAAGCGTGGCCATCGCGGCGGGTACCGCGGCGACGTGGGGCTGCGCCGAGGTCACACCGGCGGGACCTTGCCGAACCGCCCAGCCGACGCCCAGGCAAGCGAGACCGGCGACCGCAATGCCGAGCCAGGCGCGATTGGACGCCTTACGAGGCGCGCTACCGCCGCTGCTGAGCGCGACGCCTTCCTGCGTCGTGGAGCGCAAGCTGTGAGGAGGCGTGGAGCTCGGGGGCTCCAGTGACTCGCCGCGCCTCACTCGGTCTGCAGCGGCACAGAGGGATTGATGCCGAGCCCCCAGCTGGTCGTCCAACACCGAAGCTAGAGCGCGAGCGATGTGGCGATCCCCGGGAGCGGTGAGATCCTCGTCCAAACACGTGGAGAGCGCGTTTTGGAGCTCCGCCGCGGTCTGATAGCGCGCCTCGGGTCGCTTTTCGAGCGCGCGTAGAAGCACCGCCTCCAGCCGCTTGGGGTAATTCGGATCGAGCTCACTGGGCGCACGCACCGGCTGCTCCAGGATCGCGTACATGGTCGTCAGCGCGTCGCCACCTTGGAACGCTCGCACGCCGAGAGTCGCCTCGTAGATCACGCAGGCCAAGGCGAACACATCCGCTCGAGCATCCACCTCTTTGGAGGTGATTTGCTCGGGGGACATGTAGCTGAGCTTGCCCTTGATCTCACCCGTCTCCGTCGGCCGACGGAGCTGCCCGCGCGCCTTCGCGACGCCAAAGTCAGCGAGCCGCACGCGCCCGCGACGATCGATCAGCACGTTCTGCGGCGACACGTCACGATGCACCACGCCCATGCTTTGGCCCGCGTCATCCACGAGCTCGTGGGCTGCGTGGAGCCCAGCGGCGACCTTCATGCCGATCTGCGCCGCGATGGTTGGCGGAAGCTTTTGACCCGGCACTGCATCCAACCAGTCGCGCAAAGACGCGCCGTCCGACAGCTCCATGACCAGGTAGTGAATGTCCCCGCTCGTGCCCAAGCCGAAGCTACGGCACACGTTCACGTGCTGAATGCGCGCGGCCACGTCTGCCTCGTCCGCCAGCGCCGTCCAATACCTCGTGTCGGCGCCTTCATCGAGCGCGAGCTTGATTGCGACGAAGCGTTGCTCGTCCGCCCCCTCGTCCAGAGCAGCCCAGACGCGGCCCATCCCGCCTGCGCCAATGGGCACGAGCAACCGGTACTGGCCAAGGCGTTTGCCAGCGTTCACGTCAGCCACGTAAGTCCCTCCGCGCTGTGGCGTTGCGCGCAGCCCAAGCGAAATGTTCCCAGCACACCCGAGAGTGTAGCAAACGCCATGCTTGCGCGGCGCCGAAAGTGCTGGGGCGAGCTGCGATCCTTCGCGCAGACGTTAGTAGACGTTGACGTTGCGCTCGCTTCTTGCAAGTGCTGAACGCATGAGGTCCGTGTTTCCGCAGTGTGCACCGGCGTTCGATGATTCGGCGCCGTCGAGCGATGAGAATTCGCGCAGCCACACGAGCCTCACGCCGCCCTGTTCGCTGATGCTGAAGCTGTTCGAGGGGCAGCGCGGGCCAATGCACTTGGGCCGCCTCACCAAGGGTGAAGATGCAGGGCGTTTCGTGCTCTTGCGCGATCTGACTGCACACGAAGTGCAGGCCATGGCCTCCGAGATTGACTTGGCGCGCAGCATTGCGCATCCCAAGCTGCTCAAGCTGCTCGGCTGCGTCCGAAGTGAGGGGCACACCTACCTTGCGAGTGAGTATGTGCCCGGCGTCGCGCTCACCGAGGTGCGGTCGGCGTTACGTAAGCAACGCACGACTCTGCCCGCGCCCGTCGCCGTACGCATCGCGCTCGACGCGCTCAAGGCGTCTGTCACGGCTCGTGAGCTCCTAGGCAGCGCGACCGGCATTGCCGCCAGCAGCGTGTTCCACCCGGATGCGATCTGGCTCGCTGAGTTCGGGGAAACCTTGCTCATTCCTGCTCCCGTTCCACCCGCGCCCGCCGGCCGTACACCGTACAGCTCCGCTGCCGCGGACACCGCGCCCGGGCTGATCATGGAGCTCGCGACCGGCCTCTCCCCAGCTCGCTTGCTCGGCCAAGGGATGCGAGACCACCTGCCAGAAGCGCTGGCGGACGCGCTCTCCCAAGCTCTCGCGCGGCACGTGTCCGCTGGGGACGACACGGAAGCGGTGCTCGTCCACTCGCTGTCGCAGCTTCCGGCAGAACTGATCGCTAGCGAACAGGACGTCGAGTCCGAGCTGCTGCGCCTCGTTGGCCCACGCCTCGAGAGCCGGCGGCTCCTGTGCGCCGTGGACCAGGACAACGAAGGCGAGCCCGGCGCCGACGACGCCACGGTCATCTCGCGCCTAGCCAAGGTCGATCGTCCCTTCGACGCCGACGAGCCAACCCGCGCCGTCGGCATGACGCGCGTCGCGCGCGAAGCCGATCCGGATGGTCCCACCCGCATGATGTCGTCGCGCCCGCCCGCTCCGCGCAGCGTGCCGCCCGAGCCGCCGTGGGCGGCAGCGCTCTTGGAGCGAACCCAGCCGAGTGCCGCGCCCGCCGTTAAGAGCAGCGCGGCGCCGGCTCAGGTTTCGCCCCAGGGGCGCGTGGCGCTGGTCATGCTTTGGCTGCTGGCCTTAGTGGCAACGGTGACGATGATCGCCTGGGTGCTCGGACGCTGATCGATCGGCAACACGCCCATACAACCAAAAGCGCGGCGTCGGGCTTCCATTGCGGGAAGCGCCGCGCCGCGCCGAGTCGTATCTTTAGGTGAGTTCGTAACGGTCGCGCGATGGCGATGCGTCACTGCCGTTCACCACGCGGCCGCGGCTACTGTGGGCCGCCGCAGCTCGTATATGCCGCCTTCAGGTCTTCGTAAGCGGCGGCGCAATCTTGGTCTTTGGGGATCGGAGCTCCTGTGAGATCGCAGGACCAATCTGCGGCGCTTGTCTTGCCGCACGCAGTGGCCGTCGCATCTAGCTGGTTGTACATCGCGCTAGTTAGCGGGAAGGTCTCGACGTCGATCTCGTTGGAGCAGACCCCTCCGAATTCGCCTTGCTGGACGAAATCCGTGAACGAGTTGAAGCACTCGCTCCAGGTGCCCGACTTTTCGCAACCGAGCGTCTCGCTCGCCAGAGAATCGCAGAACTTGTTCAACCAGTATTGGTCGCTGAGTTGGGGCTCATCAGGCGGCGCTCCCCCTGCTCCCCCTGCTCCCCCTGCGTTGTCGCCACCCATAGCTTCACCCGCCGCGCCATCGTCCCCGCCGGCACCGCCTGAGGGCACCCCGCCGGCGGCCCCTGTCGTACCTCCCGCCGCGCTTCCCGAGCTCCCAGCGGACGAGCCGCCGCTACCCCCGTTCGCCTTGCCCCCTGAGCCTCCAGCACCCGCGCCTCCGGGCGCAGTTCCTCCGGTTGCCTTGCCGGCAGTGCCCGAGCCTCCCACGCTGCTTCCTCCTGACTCGTCCGGCGTGATGCTGTCGTCGTCACTACAGCCGGTAGCGGACGCGGCAAGACCAACGCCTAGCAGGGCACAAGCAATGAGCCTATTCATTCGAACATATCCCTTTCAATCATGCCCAGGCGCGAAGCTGGGCCAGGTGAGCCGATAATGATGGCAGAAGCCCGTAGCGCAGCGCAACCCTCTGCGGCGCGCTGCACTTGGCTTCCGAAGCAATCACAAATAGGCTCGGTCCCACGTTGCGCCGTCGGTATGACGACGCGACGTGGGACCGAGTTGGCTCAAACGTCGAGTATCCCGCCCCGCGAGGTTTTCGCGGAAACGCGATTCAGTTGTACGCGCGCACGCTTGTAAGAGCGGCGCTGCGTCCAGTAGGCTGACTCGTGAAGGTGATGCGGATGTGGCGAACCGAGCTGACCGGGAAGTTCACGTCTTGCGATAAGGCGTTCGGCGCGGTCGTTCCTGTCTTCCTGACGGACCAAGAGATGCCGGTCGCCGACGTCTCGACCTTGTAGCCGTAGCCACCCGCCTCTTCGAGCTTGAACACCACGCCCTTGATGTTCTGAGCGGTGCCGAGGTCGACCCTCACCCATTCGTTGGCGCCGGTCGAGGCTGCCTTCCAAGAGCTGTCCAAGCTGTCATCCGTGACGTTGGACGTCGGGTTCGTCGCCAGGGCGCTGCTCGCGGTGACCACCTTGGCCGCCGCGATGTCACTCGTCTTGCAGCTCAGATAACCTTGGTTGACGATATTCTGCACGAGGTAGCCGTTTCCGGTGGCCAGTGCGCAGCAGTTGCCGACGAAGGCGGGGTCGTAGGACATGGCCATCGTGCCGTCCACGCAGGTGCTACCACCGGTAGAACCGCCGCCCGTTTGGTCGTCGCCCGTGCCGTCCGGATCGATGCAGAGGTAGCCGTTCTCGTCGAACACGCGCGACATCTGCGCGAACGTCGGGTTCGCCGAAAACAGGGTTCGCAAGTTGCTGGCGAGGTCCGCAACCGTCTTGCCCGTGGGCAGACCGGAGACCGAGAAGCAGTGGTACTTCAGGTCCGCCGAGCAGTTACCCAGCGGGGCCGCGGGGGAAACGTGGTGGAACGAGAGGTCATGCGACATGACGTCGTTCGGACGCGGGTTCAGGTAGTCGGACATCGACGACGCAATCGCGTCGGAGATGGCAGCGGTCTGCAAGTTCTTCATCCAGGGGAACTCGCCAGCCAGCGCGTCCGTCTGCATGTTCGTGAGGTACTGGTAGCTCAGGAGGGACGTGAGGCGAGGACAGCCACCGCGGTCGTTGCAGCGAGCGAGGCCACCAGCCGTCAGAACGACCTTGCCCTGCTTCTTGACCAAATCCAGACCCGGGCGATAGCGGCCAAGGTCCACCATGGCGGTGCGGACGATCTCGGCGGCGACCTGTACGTGGGTCGCACACACGCCCGTGTCTTGGCGAGTGAAGGCTGCCTCTTCCGAGACCAAGTCCTCCCCGGTCGCGTCGACCGCACAGCCGGTCGCGGTGACCGCAGCGCCAAGACCGAACGTTAGTGCCATGAACTTCTGAATCGTTTTCTTCATCTTCGTCGTCCTCCTGAGTGAGCCGTCGGGGCTTATTGCAGCGGGCGTGCCAAGGTTGTGACGGTCGTAACTGCGCGTAACCCCCACGACATCAATCCACTCCATCGAATGGCTCCAATGTGGTTACACAGATTGTGCAAATTGAGACTGTGCAGTTGCACACGACGCGCTGTGGACTCGTGCACAATCCGCACGCCGCAAGTGCTTGAAATACATCGGATATTCGCGTGCGATGGAAGCGCACATCCTCGCATCTAAACCCTTGAGTAAGACGTTTAACTATCCGATATTGTGCAATTCGATCGAATCGGCTCAGTGGAGTCACTAACACCTCGGGTTGATGAGGCAGCTCCGCGAAAGGGTTGAGCAATTTCTCAAGCTGGGAAAATCCTGGTCCAAGGTTCTCAGCTTGAGCGACGCGACGTCGGCTCCGCGCTGAGGACGCAGCGCCCCTGAGTGTGCTGCCGCTGACCTCGAGGCCCCTCACCGCATCCGAGAGCGCACAGGTCAGTAGACGCGCACGCTCGACAGCGCCGCGCGCTTCCCAAGCGGCAAACTCGTGAAAGTGATGCGCAGGAGTCGGACGCTGGACCCTACCCAGCTCACTGCCTGCGCGGCAAATTCGTCCGAGGAGGTGCCCGTTCCCCGGTTCGACCAGACGATTCCGGCGGCCATGTTTGAGGTCTCGACTTTGTAACCGTACTCTCCCGATTGCTCAAAGGTGAAAAGGACCCCATTGACCGTCACGCTCTCGCCGAAGTCGATCATGATCCACTCGTTGGCGGCTGCAGTGCTTGCCTTCCAGAGTGACGCGAAGTTCCCGTCGTTCGCATTCGAGGGGGGATTCGTCGATACGAAGGAGCTGGCAGTAATTGCCTTATTCACGCCGAGCCCTCCGCCGACCCCGACGCAGCTCATGTTGCTAGGGTTCGTGAGCCGCCTCACGAGAAATCCCGTTCCTGCTGAGATGGTGCAGCACTCACCAACCAACGCGGAATCGTAGGCGACCGGCTCCGTCGAATCCAAGCAGCTCCCACCGCACACTGCATTCCCACCGCACACGGGCGCCGCGGTCGGACATTCGCCGTGGGCGTACGTGCCTTCCGCACTGCAGGTTTTGTAGCCGTAGCCGTCGCACACTTTGGTGCCGGGGACGCATTCGCCGGTGCATTCGCCGGCGCCGGAGCAGACGAAGTCGCAGGCGGCTTCTTCGTCCCACGCGCCGCCCTCATTACAGGTGCGCGGCTTGGTGCCGGAGCAGTCTTTGTCGCCGGGCTTGCAGGCGCCGGTGCATTCGCCTTTGCCGCTGCACACCTTGTCGCACGCGGGCTGCGCAATCCACACGCCGGCTTCGTGGCAGACGTAGGGTACGTTGCCTTCGCACTTGGCGTCTTCCGGTTTGCATTCGCCGGTACACTCGCCGGCGCCGCTGCACACGAACGGGCAGGCGACGGCCTCCTGCCACTCGCCCTCCGCCGAGCAGGTGCGGGGTACGTCATCCAAGCAGTCTTGAGACTCGGGAATGCATTGGCCGATGCAGTTCCCTTCCCCGGAGCACGCCTCCGGGCACGCCTCCAGCTCTTGCCACACTCCTTCGGCGGTACAGACGCGCGGAGTCATGTCCGCGCAGTCGCGCGCGTTAGGGATGCACTCGCCGCCGCATTCGCCGGCGCCGACGCAAGCGAGCGGACAGCTCCCCACCTGAGTCCACGCCCCCTCCCGACATTGCAGCACCGCCTGTCCCTGGCAGGAGAGCGCGCCGACCTCGCAATCGCCGGCGGGCGGCTCTCCACCTTCGTTCGATCCGCCATCGCCGCCGTCGCCGTCGCCGTGCGCTGCTTCACCGCCGACGCCGGGCGCTGGCTCGCACTTGCGGTACTCCTCGCAAGGGACGAAGCTCTCTCCGCAACCGGGAACGGAGGCCACCAGCGCTAGAACGCTGAGCGCACCCAGAGCGGTGATGCCGCTCCCCAAGCGCCGCACCGACCTCGAGACTGCACTTTCGTTTCGCATCGCAGACGTCCCTTCGAGAAAACGGCGCAGACGTCGCACCGCTCGCTTCCATCGGCAAGCTTTCGCGCGCGGTTGTGTGAAATCTCTTCGTATGAGCGTCAGATCTGCGCCGGTGCGCTCAGCAAGATGGGTTTTGAACGGTTCGGCTCGGCTAGGGCCACCTGCTCACGCTGATACGCGTCTGCCCAGGGTGCGGTAGCGGGCTCACTCGGGCGCCGGGCGGGTTCGAATGCGGGAATGCCGGGAGCGGTATGAGGCCCTCGGGCGCGTCGAGTGTCTGGTGGCGCAGCCGCGCGCTCAGTGCGCTCGTTGGCTCGCTCGTCTGGAACGGTACGGGGCGCTCACGCGGTCGCAGAGCCTGCTGTTCGTGGAGCAGGCGCGGGCGGCGGGGACGACGGCGCTTCGGCAAGAGCGATTGATTCGCTTGGCGCGTGGGCTCGAGGTCGAGCATTCCGTGATGAGCTCCGGCTTTGCGGTACAGCACTCGAGCGTCCATGACTTGCCGTACTTCGAGTCGCCAGTCAGCGGTACCTGCCGGGTCGATCGAACTTACGCGTTCAATGCTCGCAAGGTGGGGGAGGCGCCAGCGCCGCTCGCTGCGCCGAGCCCGGAGGTGCCCATCCCGCTGACGAGCCGCTTGCAGAGCGCGCTCCAGCAAGCCGTGGTGACGGCCGGGATCGCGGCGCTCGTCGACGGCCGTCGTAGCCTTTTTTCTTCCGGCGAGGTGGAAGGATCTCGGCGCGGCAGGACATTCGTCGGTGCCCCGGCCTCTCGCACTTCCTGCTCTCGACCGCTCCGCCCGCGAGTTTTCACCGTCGCCTGGTGATTCGAAAATCGATTTCCAAAGTCGCCCACTCCCCTTTAGGTCGAGGTTACGGCGGGTGATGGCAATTCCGGAATGACACCGAACCATCGCTACCGGCCTTGAAAAATCTGCACAACATGAAGCAGCGTTCGCCCCTTCTACCCCACGCCATGAATCAACCTTCTGGGTTGCTAAAGCCGCACTCCGCGGCGGCTTGCCAAACGACGATCTCCCCGAACCTGGTGACCTCGTCGGCTCGCCGAGCGAGCTGCGCTTTGCTGCTCGCGTTCGTTTGCGGATGCGGCGGTGATGGCGCGGACGATGGCGGCGCCGGCGCCGGTGGCAACGCCGGCAGCGGCGCGGGAGCATCGAGCCCCAGCGGTGGAACCGCGTCTGGCGGACAGACCGGTGCGGGCGGCGTCGCCGGCACTGGCAGCACCACTGGCGGATCGAGCAGCCTCGGTGGCGGAGCTGGCGCCCCCACCGGAGGCGGTAGCGCGGCGGGCGCCTCGGGCGGTGGGACCGGAGGCGCAGGTGCCGGAGGCGCAGGCGGCGGCAACGCGGCAGGCATGGGAGGAGCCAATGGCGGTATGGGCGCCGGTGGCACGAGCGCGGGCGGCATGAGCGCCGGCGGGACTGGCGGCAGCGGCAACATGGGCGGCGGTGGCGGCGGCAGTGGCTGCGGGGTGCAGCCCGTCACCGCAAACGCCATTCCTGCCGTTCGCAACGTGCTCTGCTACCTCTACTCGGTAAAAGGGAAAAGCACCCTTTCCGGGGTGCAGGACTGCAGCTGGAGCGCTCAGGACGATATCGGATACGTCCAGCAGAACACCGGTGTGTACCCAGCCATCATTGGCGGTGACTTCCTGTACAACGACGCGGTCGGCACGGCCACGGCGGCTTGGAACGCGGGCAGCATCCCCATGATTCGGTTTCACATGGGCCGGCCGGAGGACGCGGACAGCTATGAGTCGTCGATGGCGACGACCGATCTGGCGGACACGTTGAAGGTCGGCTCCAGCCGTTACAACGGCCTGATCAAGAAGCTCGACCATGCCGTGAGCGAGCTCCTACGGCTGCAGGCGGCGGGAGTCGTGGTGTTGTGGGCGCCCTTCCACGAAGCGCAGCCCAACGGCTGGTTCTGGTGGAGCAAGGGCAGCGGAGAGCAATACCGCCAGCTATGGAAGCTCATGTTCGACTACTTCGCGCAAAAAGGCGTGAAGAACACGATCTGGCTCATGCCTTTCAGTGGGAGCCCCTCGAGCTCTTTCTACCCCGGTAGCGCGATGGTCGATTTCGCGGGGCCGGACACTTACGGCAACTCGCAACCGTTCGCGTCGAACTACCGGGCGGCGGTGACGGCCATCGGTAACACCGTGATGCCCATCGCCTTGCACGAGACGGGTTACGTTCCTAACCCGCAAGACATGTTCAACAATAACCAAGCGCCTTTCGTGCTGTTCAGCGTTTGGTGCAACGACTGGATCCAGGACAAAAACAAGAACAGCGTGGAGGAGCTACGCACCGCGTACACGCACGAGCGCACTTTGAACCGAGGCGAGCTGCCGAAGTTTTGAGGGTTCGGATGAAGCGAGCCTCACTGGCCTTGTGGGTCGTCTTCGCCGTCGCTGCGATCGCGCTGCTCGGCTTTGGCCGCTACCGGTCGAAGCCCCAGCTCGAGCCAGGCTCGCGGGCGCGGGAAGAGGCGGTTGCGATCGAAGTGGCGACGCCGCTAGCGACGAGCAACCAAGGAGCGATCAGGCAGGCCGAAACAGCGGGTCCTGCTGCGGCCCTTCGCGTGCCAGCGCCCCGGGCGAATTCCCTGCCCAACGAGGAGCGGCTCATGGACGCCCTTCGCAAGGCCGGGCCGGGAGATCCCCAGCTTGCTCTACAGCTGGCCCGCGAGGGGAACGCCCGCTTCCCGACCAGCGCGGACGTGCCAGAACGCCAGTGGTACGCGATCCGCGCTTTGGTCGACAGCGGCAACCTGTTGGAGGCGACGGCGGCGGCGCGGGTGTTCGTGGACGCCTTCCCCAAGAACCCGTTCGCCAACGACGTCG
This sequence comes from Myxococcales bacterium, assembly GCA_004193285.1. Lineage (GTDB taxonomy): Bacteria > Myxococcota_A > Polyangia > Polyangiales > Polyangiaceae > PMG-095. Next base: position 206,375 of record SECP01000006.1, read on the forward strand.
CGCGCCACTTGTTGACTCATCCACTCACGCATCCGACAGAGATCGGCTACGCCAACTAGGGCAGGCGCGTCAGCTGGCGCCCACGTGGATGGCGGCCCAAAGAGTCTCCGCGAAGCAGACGATGCCGGAGACGGCGCCGAACTCGATGCGATCGCATTCCAGCAGGTGGCGCAGCTTGCGTGGCTCTAGGCGCTGGCCGTTGACCGCCGTGTGATTGGTGCTGTCCGCGTCCGCCAAGCTGAACTCGCGCTCCTCGTGTAGCGAGAACCAGGCGTGGAGCTTGGAGACGCTGCCGTCCCTCAAGACGATGTCGTTGTTGGTGGCGCGGCCGACGGTGACGCGGTCGTGCGAGATGCGGTCCGCGCTTTCGCGCTTGCGGAGGGGCAAGACGTAGTGCTTGCCGCGGCCGAGCTGCTCGCGAACGATGAGCGCGCGGTCCTCCTCCGTTCGCTTGGCCGCAGCGAGCATGGCGGCGACCGCGTGCTTGTCCAGCGCCTCCGTATGGAAGTCCAGCCGGCGCGCAGGGAGACCGGTATGGCTGCCTTCGCCGGCCGCGGCCTTGAGCGCGTTGAGCACCTCCCCTCCCTCCTCCACCTTGACGATGAGCAGCAGGGTGTCGGCGTACTCGGCGGAGAACGTGGTCTTCCCGCGCGTGGACACGGCTCGACTTACGTCTTCGGGAAGTAACGATTTCGCCAGGTGAACCAGGGTCGACAAGGCAACTCCTGAGGTTATCATGTTGGCCCGGCCCAGCCCCGAATTTTTGTTGGGCGCGGCCCCCACGCGGCCTACGGGACGGAGCTCGGCCGCGCGAGCCGTCTTTCACCTGCCGCGGTGGCGCTGCTGGACGCAGGTATGTAGCAGAATAGCCAGCTCGCTCCGCGAGGGCGGCTCTCCTCTGGATGCTGCTGGGCGCTGCTGTAAAAGCGTTAGGGGAGGTAGCGCTCGCCCGCGCTCGTCAGCGCGCTCATGGTGGTGGACCGGCCGCTCCACAGGACGAACTCCATGCCCGTCCAGACACCTGCTCCGCCGATGTGCGACGCGCCCGAGGGCCACGGGCTCACCGCGGCCCAGGCGTTGGTCGTCGAGTTGTAGGTGGCGCCATTGGTGAGGTAGCCCATCCCGTTGACGCCGCCCAACAGGAGGGAGACGCGCGGCTTGATGCGTGCGGTCCAGCCGGTCTGCCGATTGATGGCGTAACGCGGGCTGGGAGCTCCCATCGCTTGCACCTGCGACCACTTATCCGTGGTGGGGTCGTAGGATTGGCCGTCCGCCTTCACGCCGTTGGTCGCGCCGCCCCAGGCTAGCAGCACCGAGCCATCCCACGCCCCGAACGCTCCGTAGCGCTGGACCGGGCCGTCCGCTGCATCGCGCCATGCATTCGCCGAGACGTCCAAAGTGAATGCGGAGTTGCTCGCACCGTTGCCGCCCGGCCGACCCCCATACAGCAGGAGCAACGAGCCGGACCAGCCCACGACCGGCTCCGTACGCGCGCTCGGGCCGCCCGGCGCCGCGACCGTGGACCAAGTGTTGTTGACTGGGTCGTACAGGTTGACGGCTGCCGAGGGTGCGTCCTTGCGATCCACCCCGCCGTAGATCAAGACGCGTGAGCCGGTCCAGAAGCCGTAGGCGCCGCGGCGGCCCGTGGGCGCGCCGGTCGCGGTCATGGCCGACCAGCTCTTGCTCACCGGGTCGTAGCGGCTGCCACTGGCGTAGTCGACGCTCTTCGCGACGTCCCCACCGCCCCACACCACCATGACCGAGCCGGTCCATACCGCAGTGGCCAGAATGCGCGCGCTGGGCGGTGTGCCGGCGGCGGCCACCGCGGCCCAGGTGTCAGTCGCCGGATCGTAGATGGCGCCGTCCGACAACGCTTTGCCCGTGGCGTCGCTACCGCCCCAAACGAACAGCTTGGAGCCGAGCGCGCCAGAAGCGGCACCTTCGCGCGCGACGAAGCCAGCCGGTGGCGCCGCAGTCGCGACCCACTTGGGCGTGCACCCGGAAGCGGAGCAGGTGCGACCCGGCCCGCAGTTGTTGTCGCAGCCGCCGCAGTTCTTGGCGTCGTTCGTGGGGTTGACGCACTTCAGGTTGCAAGCGATTTGCGGCGCCGAGCACGCGAGGCTCACGCACTGATTACCGGTGCAGACCTTGCCGTCTCCGCAGTCCAAGTCGTTGCAGCACGCGAAGCAGCCGGTTCCGGCGCAGCAGGTGCCGCCACCCGCGCATTTCAGGCCGACGGAACACGTACCGGCGTTGCACACGTCCGCGGTGCAGGAGTTACCGTCGCTGCATTGAGTGTCGTTGCAGCACTGCGCGCACGTCGCTCCGCAATCATTGGGAGTGGTGGGCGCGCAGGCACACGAACCGGCGTTGCAGACGGCGCCGAGCTTGCAGCTGTTGGTGCAGCTGCCGCAGTGAGCGTTGTCGGTCTGGGTATTCGCCTCACAGCCCAGTGCTGCATCGCAATCGGCGAAGCCGGCCATGCACGTCGGTTTCCCGGCCACGCAGGTCTGGTTCACGCCGACCGGCTTGCCGCACGCACCGCAGTTCTCTGGGTCCGTTTGCGTGTTGACGCATGAGGCGCCGCAGAGCTTGAGAGCGCCGCAACCGTCGGTGCACTTGGTGCCGTCGCAGGCCGGCAGATTCGCGGGACAGGCGACGGCGCATGACCCGCAGTGCGCGGGGTCGCTGACGGGGGTCTCGCAGCCCGCCACTTGCGGATCGCAGTCCAAGTAACCAGGCGCGCAATCACATTGGCCAGCGGCGACGCATAGCCCATGGGGGCCGCAGTCGAGCGAGCACGAGCCGCACGTGTCGTTGGCGGTGACGGTGGACTCGCAGCCGTCACTCGGGTTGGCGTTGCAGTCCAAAAATCCTACCGCGCAGCCGCAAGTAGAGTCCGTACACGCCTGGCCGGAGGCGCACGCTTTGCCGCAGCCGTCGCAGCTGCTCTTGTCCGAGGTCGTGTCGATTTCGCAGCCGTTTTCTCGATCTTGATCGCAATCGGCCGTGCCCGTTGGGCACACGCAGTAGCCCTTCACGCACTCCTGCTTGAAGCCGCAGCCGATGCCGCAGTTGCCGCAATTGGCGGGATCGATCGCCGCGTTCACTTCACAGCCGTCCACGATGTTCTTGTTGCAGTCCAGGAAGCCCTGCTGGCACGAGTTGGTGCACGAGGAGCTCACGCAGGTGGTGCCAGGGCACCCGTGACCGCAAGACAAGCAATTGTGCGGGTCGAGGCGCGTGTCCACGCACACGTCACCGCAGCACTGTTCGTTGGGCCCGCAGTAGTCGCACGGAGGACCGGTCGGCGGCTCTCCGCCCATGCCCGCCATACCAAGGTCCGCACCGCCACTGCCTGACTCTGCGGAGGTGCCGCCGGTCGTGCCCGAGCCGCCCTGGTCAGGGGCGCCAGAAGAATCCCCACTACCGGCGTCGGCGTCGGCGCCAGCGCCAGCGCCGGTACCGCCGGTCTTCCCGCCCATTCCCAAGGTGGTGCCGCCGCTGGCCATCTCGCCGCCGGACCCGGGGGGCACGAGGGTGAACTGGTCATCCAGCACGGCTGGGCAGCCCGTCGCGGCGAAGCCGAGGAGGGCGAACATCAATCCGCGGAGCCGAGCCATGATCGTCATCAGAACGCCCCTGTCAAGGCCGCGCCGTTCGCCCCTAGAAGAATGCCGACTCCCGCGCGGTGAGGGCTCCGCGACGAGGGGGCGGTGAGGAAGAAGGTCACGCCCGCCGCGACGCCGACCGCGCCGACGATGTAGCCCACCGTCGACACGGTGCGTAGCGACCGGAAAGAGTCGAGCGAGTCTTCTCCTTGAGAGCCGGTGACGCACACGCGGTTCGGGCATTGCTCCTCCGCGTCCGCGTGCTTGGAGACGGCCATGACTCCGGCCACGATGCCCGTACCCAGACCGACCAGACCCAAGCCACCTGCAGCGAACGCGGCGGGGCGATGCCACGAGGAGCGCGGCGGCTCAGGCGGCGCCTGCAGCTCGGGTGCGGGACGAAGAGCGACCACCGGCGGCGCGCTCGCCGGGGCCGCGACGCGGATCTCGACTGTCTTTCGCTCGCGCTCGGCGATAGCGAAGTCCGCGCTCGAGACCTCGCCTCCGGGAACTTGCGCCTGCAAGCGATGGCTGCCCGGATTGACGGGCATCTCCACGCCAATCAAGGCGGCCTTGAGCCGTTCGCCGTCGATGGTGACTCCGAGCTCCGGCAGCTCTGCGCCCGGTCCGACGACCATGACGATCACTTTCGGCACGCGGGGGCCGAGCTGTTGCGCTTCGCTCTCGGCCTCACGAACCGCCTTCCGAAACGCCTCCGGTGAGGCGGCGCCGAGCGGCGTGCGGACAGCTCGGAGGTAAGCCTCCTCGGACTCCACCAGCCGCCCCAGCTTGGCGAGAGAGCGCGCCTCGTAAAGCGCGAGAGTCGGCGCCTGAACGAGAGCGTACGCGCGGTGGAACAAGTCCCGCGACCGCTCGAAATCACCCTTCTCGAAGGCGCCCCGCCCCTGCTCGGCCAAGTTACGGGCGGCGTTGCGCTCGCTGTCGTCCACCGGCTCCGCCCCATGGCCGTGGCGACCGGGTGCGAAGAGGGCGAGGCAGAGAGCGAGCGAGATACCTAGCCTCAAAACCCAAACTCCTCCGAACGGCGACTAGCGCCTCCGGACCTCCCGGTGGCGCTCGCGGCGCCGGGCTTCGGTTTCGCCCTGACGGGCCTTGGCGGTGGAGAGGTGGGAGCAGACTCTGAGGGAGCGGGCGCCGCTTCGCTGCCCGAGGGCACGGCGGCGGTCGGCGCCAGCTGGGGCTGGAGAGGCTCGGCAGGCGTAGGCGTCCCGGTCGTAGCTACCACGGGGTGGGTTACGGCCGCCGCCGCGCGCACTTCAGCCTGCGCGGAAGGAGCCGGGGGCGCCTGACCCTTGCTACGGACGAGCGCGAAAGCGCCGAGCCCACCGAGGGCGGCGAAACCGACGGCCAGGAGGACCATCAGCCGGCCGCGGCGGCGGCGACGCGGCCGGACCTCCGTGCTGGCGAGGGAGCTCGGCTGGGGCTCGCGTCGGGGCGTGGTGGCTACCTCCGCAATTGGTAGGAGGGGGGGCGGTAGGGTCGGAGTCTCGTTCGACGGGAGCTCCGAGCTGACGAGGATTTGCACTCCCGTGATCGCGCTATCCAGCCAGGCGTGACGCAAGGAGCGACCCGCGGCGTCCACCCGCACTCCGCGCTCGAACAGCCACAGCGCGAGCGCCTCGCCGAGCTCCCACATGGAGCCCCAGCGCTGCTCGCGATCCTTCTGCAAGCACCTGTGAATGATCATCCAAAGCTGGGCGTCGCCAGCGGCGTGCTCCGTCGTGGGCTTGGGCTGATCGCGGAGGATGCTGCGCATCAGCGCGTTGTAGTTGTTGGCGGCAAACGGCGGGACCCCGGTCACTGCTTCGTAGAGGACGACGCCGATTGACCAGATGTCGCAACGAAAGTCGATGTCGTCTAAGCCCTCTGCCTGCTCGGGAGACAGGTAATAAGGGCTGCCCATCACCGCGCCTACTTGGGTGAGCCGGGACACGGTTTGCTCGCGGCCGAGCTTGGCAATGCCAAAGTCCAGCACCTTGGGCTGCACGCGCTTCTGACTATCCACCGCAATGAAGATGTTCTCTGGCTTGATGTCCCGGTGGACGATGCCCTTTTCGTGCGCGATGCCGAGCCCGTCGAGGATGGGCAGCAGCAGCGCCACCGCGGAGGCAGCCGGCAGGCGTTGCTCGCGCTCGATGCGAGCGTGGAGCTCCTCGCCCTGGAGCAGCTCCATCGCCAAGAACGGCTCGCCGTCATCGCTCGTACCGAAATCCAACACGCGCACCATGGCGGCGTGGCCCAGCTGCGCGGCCGCGCGCGCCTCCCGCGCCATGCGCTCTACCGCCGGGGTCCCCGCGAGCTCGGGGCGCAGCATCTTCAGCGCCACGTCCACATCGAGCGCGGTAGAGTGAGCGACCCACACCACGCCCATGCCGCCTTCGCCGAGCTTGCGCGACAGCACGTAGCGGTTTGCGATCAAGTCACCGGGCTGGTGCTCGCGAGTCGTCTGGAGTGCTGGTTCGGAAGCCATTCGGTCGAGAGCTCGCCGCGCGGGCGCGAGCCTTCAAGTCAAACCGATAAGTTAGCACGCGCACGCTAGATCCTGCTCGCTTTGACATGATCGTGCGGGTGGCGTTTTGCCGCGGTCTTGTTGCGCTCGGCTCGCTGTCTCGTTGCGCTCGGCTCGCTTCGCTCCCCTCGCTTTTGTATCCGACATTGGAGACTGCGCTCGCGGTCTCGTTGCGCTCGGCTCGCTGTCTTGTTGCGCTCGGCTCGCGGAGCTCCCCTCGCTTTTGTAGCTGACATTGGAGACTGCGCTCGCGGTCGCGTTGCGCTCGGCTCGCTGTCTTGTTGCGCTCGGCTCGCCGAGCTCCCCTCGCTTTTGTATCCGACATTGGAGACTGCGCTCGCGGTCTTGTTGCGCTCGGCTCGCTGTCTTGCTGCGCTCGGCTCGCGGAGCTCCCCTCGCTTTTGTGTCCGACATTGGAGACTGCGCTCGCGGTCTTGTCCGCTCGGCTCGCGGAGCTCCCCTCGCTTTTGTATCCGACATTGGAGACTGCGCTCGCGGTCTTGTCCGCTCGGCTGGCTGTCTTGTTGCGCTCGGCTCGCGGAGCTCCCCTCGCTTTTGTGTCCGACATAGGAGACTGCGCTCGCCGTCTTGTGCGCTTGGCTCGCGGAGCTCCGCTCGCTTTTGTGTCTGACATTGGAGGTGCGCCGGGGTCGCTGCGGTCCCTCGCTTTGGAGGCTAGATGGGCGCGTGGCGGAGCTCGAGGGGTCGTGGGCTGGCTCCCTCGCGTCGATGTCGGACAGGGGCGCTCGTGGAGGCGTGTGTGGTCTGCGCGTCAGCTGGTGGGGGGTTTGGATTTGCGCGGGATGGGAGGGAGGAGGGGCTCGTCGACGACAGGGACGCCGGATGTGGGCGAAGG
>SECP01000001.1 GCA_004193285.1 Myxococcales bacterium
CCCACCCCCCTAACCCCACGCCCCTTGGGCGAGGTGCCACTAACTACCCCGCTCGCATCTTTTCCCTTCCTCGGGGGTCAGCATTCAGGCTGACCAGCCAACGTAAGAAGTAGCGCAAGAGAGCAAAGCGGATCGCGGAAGCGAAAAAGACCGCGAAGCGGAGCAGGTCCGAAGGCGACGAAAGTCGCCTTCGGCGTTTTGTGCTTCTAAAAATCGGCCTACCCCGGTCCGGCCAAGCCAAGCCAAGCCAAGCCAGGGAGGGAAGCCGAGGTGACGCTGCCGTCACCGGACTTGGTGACCGCCAGGCCGACGCGAGGTGAGGTGAGGCGAGGCGAGGCGAGGCGAGGCGAGGCGAGACGCGCCCAGAACCGAGAACCGAGAGCCGAGGCACGAGGCACGAGGTACGAAACCGAGACCGACTCTAGGTATGTATGTAGGCCCGGGCGCCCTGACGGCGGAGCGGGCAGATAAAATGGTCTGATACGAAGAAGACACCGTGCCTTAGCGGTTAGGACACGTTCCCTGGGGAAGATTGAAGGGTCATGCTGGCCAAGAAAATCACCGCCTCCGAATCGGAGGTACCGACGCGTCCTTTCAACTCACGACCCGCGCCGCGGCTGGATGCCTCGCCCACCCACCTCATGCTGGTGCGCGCACCATCACCGACCCCACGCGGCCTCGCCTGGGCGCGCCGCGGCGGCTCCCAGGAGCTCGACGCCACTCGCCTCGTGGTGATGCTCCGTTGCGAAAGACTCAATCAAGGCTGACGACGGCGGTACGGCGTCGTCGTCAGTGTCTCCAGCTTCGCCGCGACCTCGTGCCGTCGCGCTGAGCTGCCTCACGACTGCCCAGTGCTCTTAGGGAGGGTCATGCTGCATCGGTTCGTTCAGTCCACTACTGACGCACCGCATTGGCGACGTGAGTCAGCTTGTCAGGATTGCGGACGGAGTAGATGGCGACGATTTTGTCGCTGTCTATGGCAAACGCGGTCGTTTGGAGAACGCCGTCGTTACCGCGCGTGATGTAGCCCGGCAGTCCGTCGATCCACGCAGGTTCGTAGTACGGAGGCTGCCGATACGCGTCCTTGCGAGCAATGCCCATGAAGAACTTCTCGACGCGCGACGCGCCGAGCACGGGCTTGGTAGCGGCCGAGCTTTTGCCGCCGCCGTCGGAGTAGACGACCACGTCCTCCGCGAGCAGCTGCCGCAGCGTTGACAGATCTCCACTGCGCGACGCCACGTAGAACGCTCGCGCGATCTCCGCGCCGCGATCCGGCGTTACGTCATAACGAGGGCGGGACGCCTTGACGTGCTCGCGAGCGCGAGTCGCCAGCTTGCGGCAAGCGGCAGGATCCCGCCCGAGCTCCCGCGCGATGTCGTCCAGCCCGACCTCGAACACGTCGTGCAGCAAGAACGCAGCTCGCTCGAGCGGGGATAGCCGCTCCAGCGCCATCATGAGGGTGAGGGTGAGGTCGTCGGCCACGCTCTCTTCGCCCTCGATCAGCGGCTCGGGGAGCCACGGCCCCACGTAGGTTTCGCGCTGTCGGCGCGCGGATTTGAGCACGTCCAAGCTGATGCGGGTCACCATCCGCGCGAGGTACGCGCGTGGGCTATCCACTCCTTCTGGGACGTCTTGGTAGCGGAGGAGCGCTTCTTGAACGGCGTCCTCCGCCTCCGCGATGGACCCGAGCATGCGATAGGCGAGCCTCACCAGCCGAGGCCGCAGCTCGAGCACACTCTCCGGATCAAGCAGCGGCATCGTCACTTTTCACGGGGTGCACCTTGCGAAAGCCGACCGCGATGCGATTCCAACCATTGATGGCCACGATCACCATGGTCAGCTTGACCCGCTCCGCTTCGGTGAGCTCACGCGAGAGCTCTTCGTAGACGTCGTCCGGCGCGCGCGTCTCGGCGATCAGCGTGAGGGATTCCGTCCACGCCAGCGCGGCGCGCTCGCGGGGGCTGAACAGCGGCGACTCCTGCCAGGTGCTGAGCAGGTGCAGGCGCTCGTGCGTTTCGCCGCTCTCGTGAGCCTCTTTGACGTGCATGTGAACGCAGTAGGCGCAGCCGTTCATCTGGGATGCCCGGATCTTGACCAGGTGAATCAACCGAAGGGGGAGACCACTGTTTCGTACCTTCCCCTCCAGCTCGAGCATCGCGCTCATCAGCTCCGGGGCCACCTTGGCTGGGTCCAGTCTTGCTTTCATGTCACTGCCGTCCGCCGCGCTATCGCGGCGCCTTTCTACGGGGAAGACGAGTCAGCTGGAGGTGAGGTGACATGCGCAAGCATGCGAGCCACTCCATGAGACAAAACGCTATGGGCAGTTATGGAACTCCGCCAAACCTGGTGATGGAGACAGTGTGGGTTTTGCTGGTACTGCATCGCCAGAAGCGTCAGTAGCACCTTAATCTTGCACTCTGACGGGTTATGCCTTACTTCCATTCGGTGCAGTTCCTGCCGACGCACTGTCGAGCTTGCGGCTCCGTGGCTCTGGCCATTCGCAGCACGCAAAATCAAGCTGCGGCGCCCTGCGGCTGTGGTGGCACCGCGTTCGTCGTCCCGGGCCCGAGCTTCGCGGAGCACGAGGTCGCGTTGTTCGATTGGTTGGTGAAGGTCGCGCGCTACGCGCAGCTCCGGCCGGCGGAGGCTCAGCGCGTCTGTTTGGAGATCGAGACTGGCCTCGCCCGGGCGGACCAGCCAGGGACCTACGCCCGGCTGACAGAGCGATTCCCCTCGCTGGCAGAGCTGCGGCCCCAGCTGGCGGAGTCGCCTGCACGCATGGCTCGCGCCCTGCGCATGCTGGAAACGATCCTCAACGCCTTGGCCATTCCTGCCAAGTCGCTCTCGCTATCTACCGCTCCAGTTCCGCACCGGCGCGAAGCCTGACCGGCTGCGCCCAAGCGCCGCGTGCTGGTTAGGCTTGCGCGGTTCGAACGGGCGGCTCCGGGCTGGCGACGTCCGTGAGCACCAGGTTGAGCGCCCCCACCAAGCTGTAGAAGAGCAGCTCACGCTCCGAGAACGTCCGAAAGCTCGCCGGCAGGTCGACGCTCTGCCGCGCGATCTGCAGCGCCTCGAGCAGCACCTCGGGGACGGCTCCTCGCATCTTACGAGATATCCGGAAGCGCTCACGCCCATCGGCTCCCAGAAGGCTGAGGGTGACGCCGCCCAGGCGGTGCGGGGCGCCGCCATGACCCTGGCGCAAGGTGACGAGCGCGCGGCTCTCTAGCGCGGCTGCGAGCGCGGTCGCGTCGCTCTCGGGACGCACATTCAGATAGAAGAGCTCGTCGTCGCCGACCACGAGTAGCGCGGAGCTCAGCGCGCGGAGCTCCGTTCGCAACGCCTCCAGTATCGCGTCTTCCGGGCAACCCCACGCGTCCGTGAACAGCAAGATGAGCGCGCTGCTGCTCCCGCACAGCGCCTTGGAAGGAGGACGAGCGGACCGATAAGCAAGATGCGGCATCGGCCGGGGCCATCGCAAGACTCGTACCCCGGCCGGCGACCCGCCGTTCTCACCGCGCTGCGCGAGTTCGCCCAGGAGGCTCTTCACAGCGCGAGGCGAATCGCTACCGCCGAGACAAAAGATCTAGAGCAGCTTCGAGGAGGCGTGGGCCAGCTTCTCGCGGATCTCGTCCACCAGAGGTTGCTCGATATGGATCTCGTTTTTGACGCGGTGCACGCCGGGCACCCGCTCCGCGATTTCCACCGCGGCCGTGCGCATCTCCCGAGTCGCTACCTGACCGGAGAGGGTGACGACGCCCGCTTCCACGCTGATTTGGACTTCGCTCGGATTCACCTCGTCCGCCTGCTCCAAGCGGATGCGGACGTCGTCGTGAATGCGATCGTCGTGACGCGTGTCTGGCCCCGGCTGCCATGGCTCGGCCGAGGGCGGCTCACCGTGACCGCCGCCGGCGTAGCCGCCGCTCACGCCGCCCGCACCGGCGCCGCTGTAGCCGGCGCTGCCGCCGAAGCCTCCGTAGCCCGGACCCGCAAATGCCCCCAGCTCGTCAATGTCTTTGTTCGCCATCGTGACGCTCCTGTGCTTGTTGGCCCGCGGCTTTTTGGTCACGCGAGTAAATGCGCGACAGCCGGCGAGCATCATGGATCAGCTCGCCCGCCCGGTACGGGCGCGTTCCTCGTTGCCGTCCTTATCGTGGCCGGTGCGGGCGTCGCCCTGCTTCGTGCTCACTTTCGAGCTTTGGTCACCCGGCAGGCGCTGCGGAGGTTGCTTGATCTCGGGGTGATCCGCTTCCTGCTGCGGCTCGGGGGGCTTGGGCTTCTTGTCCATGACCTGGAAGCAGCAAGCCGCGTGCCGGCGGCGGCACGGAGGCGACTAAAAGCGGTAGCCGGTGACGAGGGTCTGCGCCAAAAGGCCCCATCCGTCGATCGCAACGAACAGCAGGAGCTTGAACGGCAAGCTCACCTGGCTGGGATTGAGCATCTGCATTCCGAGCGCGAGCAGCACATTGGCGACGACCAGATCGATCACGAGGAACGGCAGATAGATGGCGAAGCCGAGCGCGAACGCTTCCAGAAGCTCGGTCACGACGAAGGCCGGCACGATCACCGTGAAGTCCCCGCGGCCCACTGCGTCCCGCTCGGGCACCGGGCGCGCGGCTCGGGCGATTTCGTAGAAGCGCTTTCGCTCTCGCTCGGAAGCGTTCTTCTCCAAGAAGCTCGCGATGGGCTCCTTGGCGGCCGCTCCGGCTCCCAGCATCCACGCTGCCGTATCGGCGCCGCCCTGCGACGTGAAGAACGGCTCGAGGCGATCGCTCAGGCGCGTGCCGAGAGGAGCCATCGCCAGCAGCGTGAGCGCCCCCGCGAACGCCATGATTACGGTGCTGGACGGCACGTTCTGCGCGCCGATCGCCCCGCGCACGATCTGAAGCACGGTCGAGATTTTTACGAACGCGGTCAGGGTCATGAACGCGAACGGCAGCAGGGTGGCGATGCCCAGCGCGAGGATGAGCGTGACCGGTCGAGCCAGCAGATCCGGAGCCGCGTTCACGACGGTTCCCCAGAGGCCTTGTCGGCTCGTTTCAAGCCCACGGCTCGCTTCAATACCTCACTGAAGCGAGGCGGCTCTTCCATGACGGTGTGCGGCAGCTCGCTGCGCGGCAGCTCGCCGAGCTTCGCCAAAGCGCTCTCCGATGCGGCCAGGACGTAGACCGTCTCCCCCGCGCGCACCAGGTACACGGCGCGCCGCCCTTCCAGCGGCAGCCGCGCCACCAGCTCCAGAGGCCCGCCCGACTTACCCACGCCCACGCGGCGGAGCGCGGTCAGCAGCAGCACCGAGAGCGCCACCACCGCGAGCAAGGTGACGAGAGTTTGGACGACGTACTGCGAGACCGGCGTCATGGGCGCGCGGAGACTACACGCGACCGCGGCGCGGGAACAGCGCCCGACGGGCGACGGAAACGCCGCGCTCCTAGCGCGAAATGAGTGACTCGGCGCGGTCGTTCGAGGCAAGGTGCGCGTGTCGGCCCGGTAGCGGGGCTGACGCGAGGAACCATGAGCTCGACGAATACCTATGCGCCAAGCTTCGGACTAAACGGCAAGGTCGCGCTCGTGACCGGCGCCAGCCGCGGCATCGGTTACGGCTTGGCGCGAGCTTTAGCGGAGGCCGGCGCGAGCGTCGCGGTGAGCGCGCGCGACGAAAGCGCGCTCTCGGAGCTGGCAAGTCACTTGCCGGGGTCGCTCGTGGTGCCGATGGACCTGCGGGACGTGGAGTCCATTCGTGCGGGCGTGGCGCGGGTCGAACAGCACTTCGGCCGCCTGGACATTCTCGTGAACAACGCGGGGCTCGGCGCGAATCATCCGGCGCTGGAAGTGACGGAGCAGGACTGGGACGAACTCATGGAGGTGAACCTGAAGGGGCTCTTCTTCTGCTCTCAGGCGGCGGCGCGCGGCATGCTGGCGCGCGGGTACGGCCGCATCGTCAACTTGAGCTCGCAAGCCGCGGTGGTCGGCATCGTGGACCACGCGGTGTACTGCGCGAGCAAGGGCGGCGTGAATCAACTAACGCGGGTGATGGCGCTCGAGTGGTCCAAGCACGGCGTTACGGTCAACGCGGTGGGACCAACGTTCATCTACACGCCGGGCACCGCCGAGCGGCTGGACGATCCGGAGTACCGCGCCAACGTCCTTCGACGCATCCCTGCCAACCGCATTGGCGACATCTCGGACGTGGCCGGAGCCGTCATCTACCTAGCTTCGGACGCGGCCAAGCTCGTCAGCGGTACCTGCCTGCTCGTGGACGGCGGCTGGACCGCGCAGTAGCTCAAGGGCCGCAGAACGCCGGCAGCTGCGCGGCGTCTCGCTCGGTTTGGGGCCAGCTCGTCAGGTCCGCGAAGCACAGGTACTCCACCTCCGTGAGCGGCGCCTTCCAGCCGTCCTGCGGCTGCATGAGCACGAACGAGGTCAGGTTCGCGGTCGAGTACGAGTCGTAGTTGATGGTCAGGTTCACCGGCGCGGTCATGCCCGGGTCACGCCGCACGATGATGGCCAGGCCGCTGGCAGCGATGTCGGCGAACCATTGCCCGTTCCATTGCGTGGTGTCGTAGAGGCAGTCGTTAGGACACGAGTACGCGTCTACCTTCGTGAGCCCCGTGCCGGCGGCGTTCGGGTAAATGATCTCACGCGAGGTGCCGAGGGGCACGCGCGCTTGCCATGGCCGCAGGCCCACGCCCGTGAACTTCGGCGTGGTTTCGTCGAAGCCGAAGTAGCGGGTCACGCGCAGCTGGCTAGCTTTGGCGCCGCTGTAGAAGTGGTACTCGGTCGTCCACGGGATCTGCGGCGTCTGGGCGCAGTTGCTAGGCGTCGACGTGAGCAGGACGTCGAGCCCGCACGTCGACCTCGTTGCCCGGCTCCCGGCGACGACGATGCCGGGCGTGGTGTTTTCCTTCACTCCGTATGCCTGACCGAAGAACTCGGATGGTTCGCCGCAGGTCGAGCTTCCTCCCCACGCGGCCAGATTGGCGGTGAGCATGCCTGCGCTGTCCAGCCACCTCAGCTCCTTCACCCACTCGGCGTTGTTCGCGTCGAAGCTGAGGGTGATGCGGCTGCCGCCAGCTGGTACGCAGCCGCTCGGCTCGCCGCCGCTGCCGCCTTCGCCGCCGCTGCCGCCTTCAGAGCCGCTGCCGCTGCCGCCTTCGGAGCCGCTGCCGCCCTCGCTGCCGTCAGGCGCGCCTGCGGCTCCGGCCGTGCTGCTCGTTGCACCAGCTTCTCCCTGGGTTTCGGACGTGCCTGCGGCGCCGCCTCCGGCGCTGTCGGACCCCGCGGCGCCGCCGCTTGGCACGACACCGGCCCCGCCCGAGGTGCTACCCGAGCTGCCGCTGCTCGGCCGCGCGCCACTCGTTGGCTCGCCGGCTTCGCCGCCCGCGCCGCCGTCTTCGCGACGGACCTCGCGGCTCCCGTCGCTGCTACCGCAGCCCACGAAGCTCACATAGGCGAAGCCAACCGCCGCGGTGACGACCGAGACCCGTGTGAGCGCAGTGCGATTCGTCATGCGGGCAGCGTATCAAAGTCGCCCGCCCGAGCGCGACCACGAGGCCTGGTACCGCTCACGGTAGCTTCTGCAAGAGGGCTGCACCTGGGCAGCCCCTTCGCGCCGCTCGCTAGATGCTAGGCAGCGGGACTTTTTGCGGCGACCGGCGGCGCGCTGCCGGGTGGTCCGGCGGCGGGTTTGGGGGCAGCGGCTTCCTTGAGCCGACGCGCCGCCTGAACCATGTGCACGATCTGGTCGAGAATGACCGCGACCAAGATCACCGCGCCAACGATGATCCAGTTCCAGTTCGGGTTGAGGCGCCAGATGCGGCGAATGCCCTCCGGGTCCGTGTACTGGACCTGGAACATGTTGATGCCGTTGTCGATGACTCGCATGATCGACGCGCCGATGAGGATGCCGAAGATGGTGCCCTCGCCGCCGCGCAAAGAGCAGCCGCCGAGCACGGCCGCCGCGATCGCGTACAGCTCGTAAGCGACGCCGACCTGCTGCGACATCTGACCGATGTAAGCGGCGTAGCAGACGCCGGCGATGCCGGCGGTACCGGCCGAGATCACGTAGGTGAGCAGCTCCACCCGGTTCACGTTGATGCCGGAGTAGCGCGCGGCGTCCCGGTTGCCGCCGATAGCGTAGATGTAGCGGCCGAGCACCGTGTAGTGCAGCACGTACGCGCCGAGCGCGGCGACGGCGGCGAAGATGACCGTCGGCCAGCCCAGGAGCGGATCCCGACCGATGTGCAGCAGGCCGCCGCTGGACAGGTTCAGCAGCGCCGAGTCGCCCATGCTGATGACGCCGCCTTCCACGATGGTCTGGGAGACGCCGCGCAGGAGCAGCATGCCGCCGAGGGTGACGATGAACGGCTGCAATTTGAGCCGGGTAATGAGCAGGCCCTGCAGCACGCCCACGAGCACGGCCGCCGCGAGCGCTACCGTGATGCCGACCCACAGCGGGTAGCCGAGGCCGCCCGTCTGCGTGGAGGACAACCGCGCGATGAGCACGCCGGTGAGCCCCACCACGGAGCCGATCGAAAGATCGATGCCGCCGGTGATGATCACGAAGGCGATGCCAATCGCGAAGATACCGAGCATGGATATCTGCCGCGTCGTGTTCACGATGTTCGACGCACCGAGAAAATCCGAGTTCGAGGTCCAGAGCGCGATGCACATGAGCACCAGCGCAATCAACATTCCGAGCTCACGCCTCATGACGCTGCCACATTGCTTTCCCCGGCCGCCTGCGGCTTGCCGGTCATCAACCCTGCGATCGCGAGCTGCGTGAGCTCGTGCCGCTCGAGCACTCCCTTGAGCTTGCGTTCGTGCATCACGACGACTCGGTCGCTCATGCCGATCGTCTCCTCCATGTCCGAGCTCACCATCAGGATGGTGATGCCCTGGTCGGCGAGGTCCGCCATGTGGCGGTAGATTTCGGCCTTGGCGCCCACGTCGATGCCGCGCGTGGGCTCGTCCAAGATCAGGACCTTGGGGGACATGGCCAGCCACTTCGCCAGCACCACTTTTTGCTGGTTGCCGCCGGAGAGGTTCACGACCGCCTGCTTGATGGACGGTGTCTTGGTGCGCAGGCGCTTGACGCCGTTTTCGGCGACCACGTTCTCCGTCTTGCGGTCCAGCCAGCCCATCGGTGCGTAGCTGCTCACGTTGGGGAGGGAGGTGTTTTGCGCTACCGACATGGGCAGCACCAAGCCGTGGCGCTTGCGATCTTCCGGAGCCAGGTAGACGCCTGCCTGGATGGCGTCACGCGGTTCGCGGGGGTGGTACGGCTTGCCTTCCAGCAACATGTCCCCCGAAAGGGCAGGGGTGACGCCGAAGATGGCCTCCATCAGCTCCGTGCGGCCGGCGCCGATTAGCCCCGCAAATCCTAGGATCTCGCCCTTGCGAGCGGTGAAGCTCGCGCCCTCCGGCGTGCCGGGGACGCGCAAATTGTTCACCTCCAGCATCGGCTCGGTCAACGAGCGCTCGCGCTTTTCCGGAAAGTACTCGTTGCTGAGCTCTCGCCCCACCATCATCGCCACGACCTTGTCGTGGGTGGCGTCCGCCCGCAGTAAGTCGCCCACGTAGCGGCCGTCCCTCAGCACGCTGATGCGATCGGACAGATCCATCACCTCTTGCATGCGGTGGGAGATGTAGATGATGCCGATGCCGTCTGCCTTGAGCTGACGGATGATCTGAAACAGCTGCTCGGACTCGGCGCTCGCCAACGACGACGTTGGCTCGTCCATGATGATGATGCGCGCCTTGGTGGAGAGCGCCTTGGCAATCTCCACCATCTGCATTTGCCCGGCGGTCAGTCGCGAGACCGGCGTGGTTACCGGCACCTTCAAGCCTACGCGCGCCATGAGCTCGGCCGCGCGCGCGTTCATCTTTGGGCGATTGAGCGGGCCGACGAGCCCCCCTTTGGCGCCCTCGTTGCCGAGGAAGATGTTGGAGGTGATGTCCAGGTTCGGGGCCAGCATCAGCTCCTGATGGATGAGCGCAATGCCGGCCGCCTTGCTGTCCTTCACGCCGCCGAAGGAGACGCGCTGGCCGTCGATCTCTATCTCGCCCTCGTCTGGAGGCTGAACGCCGCCCAGGATCTTCATGAGGGTGCTCTTGCCGGCGCCGTTTTCGCCCATGAGCGCGAGCACCTCGCCCGGCCGAAGCGAGAGCGAGACACCTTGCAAGGCCACCACGCCAGGAAAGCGCTTGGTGATGCCTCGCATCTTCAACAATAAGGAGGATTCGCTGTCGCTCATGGCCAAGCTCGACGTCACTGCACCGATTTACGCATCTCGCTCAGCTCGGCCTTGAAGGTGTCCACGTTCGACTTGTCGATGACGGTGACGCCCGTGTCCACCACGCCGCCGGCGGGGATGTTCTTCTTGGCTTCCGCCGGCTTCGTCGCCAGCTCGTGCATCCACTTGGCGGAGAGGTAGCCGAACTGAAACGGCTTCTGCACCACCGTCGCTTCGATGGTGCCGTTCTTGATCGCGTCTAGAGTCGCTTCGTCCTCGTCGAACACGGCCGCCTTGACCTTGCCTTGCTTGCCGAGGCCCTGAAGCGCCGCCGCGATGGCGGGGCCGTTGTAGTTCCACAAGCCGACGACGAGGCTGAGGTCCTTGTGGGCGTTGACGATGTCTTCCACGTTGGAGCGCGCCTTCGCGCGGTCCGTGTTGTCCTCGCGCTTGTCTACGATCTCGATCTTCTTGTCCTTGATCGCGGCCTCCACACCGGCCAGGCGCTGCGCCGCGTTATCCGCGGAGAGGGTGCCCACGAAGACTGCGATCTTGCCGCCGTCCGGCAGCAGCTTCGCGATGCGCTCGCCCAGGGCTTTGCCGGCCTCGAAGTTGTTCGTGCCGATGTAAAGGAGGCGCTTGGACTTGTCCGCGTCCGAGTCGAACGTGATGAGCTGAGTCTTCTCTGCGACCTCGTTCAGGACGCGCAGCTGGTCCTTCGGCGCTACGACGCTGACGGCGATTGCGTCGTAGCCCTGGCTGGCCAGGTTCTGCAGGATCTGGTTTTGATCCTCCGGCGTGCCGTTGGGCGGCATCTTCATGTCGACCTGGATCTTCGCTTCCTTCTCGTACTTGCGCAGACCCGCTTCGGCGATCTTCCAGAACTGGCTCGGGTTGTTCGTCACGAAGGCGAGCTTGACGATCTTGCCCTCCGCCGCGGGGGCGCCGCTGCTGGATGCGGCCGCGCCGGCCTTGCTGTTGTTGCACGCCGATAGGAGCAAGAGCGGCAGTGCCGCGATGGCCAGTCCCAGATTTCGCTTCGCTTTGTTCATCTCGCCACAATCCTCGGGTTTTCTGTTCGCTTCGATCCGACCGACCCACCTCTCGAGCCATGAGCGCGGGGGGCGTGGGTAGTCAGTAGGGCTGGCTAGGGCTGGGTTCCAGAGCGGAACGCTGGGACGGCACGCTGGGGGGACCGCAAAGTAAAGTGCCTGATCGAACCAGATTCGGATCGTCGTTTTTGCGGTAGCGGCGCACGAGCACGGGGATTTCCTTCGTTTTGGTCCACACCCAGTCGCGGAGGCCGGCGACGTCAGTCAGTCAAACGCGGGCCGTGCGTTGTGGCGCGGGCAAGCCCGGCCGTAGCAGGGCGTATATGGCGGAAGGGGAGACCTCCCAACCAACTTTCAGGGACGCATGCCCCTACCTATCAAGGGCAAGTGTATTTACTAATCGGTCGGCCGATTGCCTGGGCCAGCACGCAACGGGCGCAAGGTACCAGCGCTGAGAGGGCTTGTGTAGAGCAAACCCACCTACATGGCCGACTAACGCTTACCTGCGCTTTCGGTACAAGGAGCGCGGGCGCAAAATTGCGAATCTGCCGCAAGCCGCAGCGGTCGGTCGTCTACGTGCGGCTGGCGGAAGGACCAGCGGAGTCAGGGCGCGGCGGGTTTCGTCGCGTCCGCTCCCTGACCCGGGCCTCCCTGGCTGGGGGCTAGGGGGGCTTCGCTAGGAGCCGCGGCTGCTGGCGCGAGCGGGAGTGGGCCGCAGTCGCAAGGGCTGAACCCGCTGCGGTCCGGCAGACAGCTCTGCCCTCCCTTGCACGCCGCCGCGCCCACGCACTCGCGCGTCTCACCGGTGGTGCACACGGGCGCGAGCTGGGCAGTGGCCTCCGCTGAGGATGCGGCGGGCGTCTTTTGTGATGCGAGAAGCGCGGCTCCGTCCTCCTCGTTACAGACCAGATGAAGACGGCTGGTGTAGTAGGAGGTCTCCAAAGGGATGACATCGCGCACGCGGACCTCACTTCGTCCGTCAATGATGCGGTAGCGCTGGGTTCTGCAGGTTTTCTCGGCGTGCCGGATGCAATCTTCCATCGGCAGCTCGCACGTGAACGACCAGCTTCCGTCGTTCAGCTTCTGCGTTCGAGCTTCCGGCGTGCCGCAAGCGAGGAGGGAGAGCGAGCCGAGAAGAACGAGGCGGCGCATGGCGGCTTAGTATGTCAGAAATGGAATCAGCTCCCCAGCGCGCGAGCTCGCGAACGGCGTAAAGCCGATGCACGAGGTTGCCCTTCAATCTTGGGGATGGCGGCGCGGCCGAGCAGACATAACGAGTCATGAATCGGCCCCGATGCGAAACTGACGACGCGAGCCTGCCGCGCAAAGCGCGCGCTCGGCTCGGTCGTGAGCTCGCCCGCTGGGCCGCGATTGCCGGGCTGGCCGCGACGCTCGGGTGCTCGGGAGCCACCACCCGCCAGAATACGGTCGAGTCCGAGCACGAGCCCCAGGCAAATCCCGCGGCCGAGGTGCCCGAGGACGTTTGGCTCGACCGCATCGGGACCGGCGAGCAGCAGCTGGCGCGAGTTTGCGAGCGCGGAGCGAAGGATCGCGTCGCGACGGTGCTGTGCGACCAGTCGAAGAACCGGATCCGCAGCTTGCCGGAGCTTTATCGAGCGCTTCGGCTCGAGCAGCCGGAGGACCGACGCGTCGCGGTGACGACCCATTCGCTGAGCCTCTCGGCGAAGCTCGTGTCCTCCGCGAACCCGCGCGTCTTCGTGTTCGCGCCGAACACGGCCGGAACGAGGCAGCTCGACCATGAGGGCGTCGTCGCCACCGCTTTCGTTCGGGGGGAGCAGCTCGTCGAGCTCGCGGCGCTCGATCCGGCGACCTACGAGCTCAACTTCTATCTGTTGCGCTTCACTCAGCCTTGCAACGAGGCGGGGTGCACGGCCGAAGACCTGCTTACCGAGCGGATAGAAGCGAGCTGGACCAACTGGTCACTCTATTCCGAGCACGAGCTCCAAGACACGCCGCTCGACTGCATCAGTTGCCACCGCCCGTTCGGGGCTGGCTCTCGCAAAATCCTTTTGATGCGCCAGGTCAATGACCCGTGGATGCATTGGGGGGATTTCCGCGGCGGCGACGAGCAGATGTGCGCCGGAACGCTGCCGGACGGCGTGAAGCCGCAGGTCATCGCCACTGCGACCGGGCTGGACTTGCTGAGAGCGCTGGAGGGCGCCAAGGGGCGATATGCGGGCGTGCTCGTCTCCGAGCTGCAGGCCGCCCTCAGCGGGGAGAACATCTCGGATTTTCTCGTCGACGCAGAGAATCTAGTCCGCGCGAGCCCGGTGCCGCCGTACCCTTACGAGCAGCTGACTTTTCTCACCCGAGAGACGTTGTGCGAGCGCTTCCGCCTGGGGACTAGCCCATCTTGGGACGCGGGTAGACGTGAGTCAGTGTTGCACGGGCTGCCTCAACCGTTTTACGGACCCGATCTGCTGGATGCCGAGCAGCACGCCCGGCTTGCGCGAGGCCGCGCCGTGCTCTTCGAGGCAGGGAGCAGCAACAGCGCGTTCGACGTCGCGTCATCACTCATTTCGGCCGAGGCCGCCGCCGCGGTTGGCTTCGTGCCGCGTGAGCAGGATACGGCGGCCGAGATTTTGCGAGGCATGTGCGTCCGCTGCCATTCGCACGAGGCTGAGCCAGGCTCCAATCGCGCCCGCTTCAACGTTGAGGCGCTAGACCGCATCGACCCGGCCACTTTTCGAGCCGTGAGCGCGCGGCTCACGCTTCCCAAGACATCGCCCAAGGTCATGCCGCCACGGCGCGTGGGGGAGCTGCCCGACTGGGCCATCTCGCGAGTCTTGGACCACCTCCGGGATCGCTGCGTGGAACCGGGCGCCTGCCCATGAGGGCAATTTCCTTCAATGGCTGGCGGATACTCAAATCCGTTCTCGGTGGCAACGTCCCTTGGAGGCGCAATCTGCCTCCGAAAGCGGGGCGTTGGTAGCTGACCCTTAACTTTGTTGACCAGCCAATGGGGGGTCCCGTCACTAACAGCCTCAAGAGGCGGCCTATCCCCCACCCACCGGTTCGCTCGAGCTTGGCCTCCACGATGGCGAACCGGAAGCTCAACCCCCCAATACGTCCCAGGGTTTCGGAGAAAACATGAAGCGTGCGCTGTCCCTCGTTCTGATTGCTTTGCCTCTCATCCCGCTCGGCGCCTGTTCGTCCGAAGAGAGCCCCCCCGAGCTCCCCGCTGGCGGAACGGGCTCGTCCACCGCCGGAGCGTCCTCGACGGCCGGCACCACCGCTCAGGGCGGTTCCTCTTCCTCGGCCGGCACGGGCGCTACGCCGACTGCGGGCACCTCTGCAGACGCGGGCACCTCGTCGACGGGAGGCAGCGGTGGTGGCACGGGGGGTAGCACTGCGGGCGGCTCCGGTGGGATGGGGATGGGCGGCACCGCGGGCGGCGCCGGCGGCACGGGTGGCACGGGCACGACGGGCGGCTCCGGCGGCTCGGGCGGCTCGGGCCCGGCGGCGGTCAGCCTCGGCAAGCTGGACGGCATGCTGGTTCAAACGCCGTGCAAGCCGAACACCAACGACGACTGCGACAGCGGCGGCTGGATCTACGATGGCAAGACGTACCCCGTAACCGGCGGCAAGCTGGATACGGACGCGGCGGCCACGAAGGACATCCTCAAGTTCCCCGTCACCGGTGGCGAGCCCGGCAAGGTCTATATTGCGACCATGCACTTCTACGGGATCATGGAGCCGAAGAACTACGGCAACGCGATCACCCGCGAGGCAGCGCCCAATCGCCCCGGCCTGATGAGCCCGTCGAACCCACCGCCCTTCGCTTGGGGCACTACCCCCGGCGCGTCCGTGGACGTGACGGACTACAACACGTACGAGATTCACGTGTATGATGACAAAGGCGCCATCTACAAGGATTACTACCTCAACGCTGACAGCCAGCAGGGGCACTGGACGTTCGTCATCGATTACGAGCGGCCCCTCGAGATCATCGGCGGCGGCTACATCAAGGTCCGCAGCTACGACAACAACGGCCGCATGATCAAGAATTGCGGTACCACGGGGGCGGGCTCGCCATGCGCGGGCAAGGCTCAGACGGTGGCGAACCTCTCTGCCGCTAATCCGCCGATCAACGTCATGCAACCGGGCCTCGGGCAGGCCGCCGGCGAATCTGGGCAATGGTTCGCGATCGACGTGAAGTCGATCGTCCCCAAGTAAGCCGCCGCTCGGTTTTCTCTGGAAAGGGCGCGCATCCGGGAACGATTCTCGCGTGCGCGCCCCTGCTATCGCAGTGTGTGTTTCGGAGCACGGGCTCGAGCCAAGCTCCGTCAGGTGGGTCCCGTCCGAGGCTGACGGTTTATTGAATAGGTGATGACGTAATGCTCCGACGTGTGTTTCGACCGACTCAGGCTCTCGCTGCTCTGGCCGTCGCTGGTAGCCTCTTGGTTCCGCGCGCCGCATCCGCGGAAGTGACTCTGGTAGACAAGGACGGCTGGAAAGTCTTCATCACGGGTCGAGTTCAGGCTTTCCTCAACTACAACAAGGGCGACGGTCACCCGGAGCCAGGTGTGGTCGACGGGAATGGGGCGAGCGTGGTCCTGCGCGGCGGCGGTCAGCTGCCTGCTGACGCCTATCACGAGTATCCGGCGGCGCGGACGGACGCCAACGGCGTGCCCCTCGAGCCCACCGCCGCAGACCGCGTCGGCAAGATCGAAGAAATGCGCCTCCGAACGGGCTTCGTCGGCAA
Organism: Myxococcales bacterium; assembly: GCA_004193285.1. Lineage (GTDB taxonomy): Bacteria > Myxococcota_A > Polyangia > Polyangiales > Polyangiaceae > PMG-095. The sequence continues at coordinate 16,008 of SECP01000001.1, forward strand.
CGTGCTCGGCTTCGGTATCCGCAAGCAAATCAACGACACCACGGACGTGCTCGCGTACACCGCGGTCACCACGTACATCGACTCGACGACGCGCCGAAAGTACCTGGAGGTTCGCCCGGACTGGCGCGAGAGCTTCCTGAAGATCACGGCCCCGTGGGGCAGCGTGACCGCAGGGCGCTTCCTGACGCTGTTTTCGCGTGGCGCCACCGAGATCACCTACCTGTACGGCTTCAAGTACGGCCTTGGTTGGCCGGGCAGCGTGAGCAGCATCTCCGGCAGCGGGCCGGGCGCCGGCCATGTCGGCTTCGGTGTGCTCGGCAACGGCTTCGGCGGCGGTATTGCCTACGCGACCCCGCTGCTGGCGGGCGCGCAGATCAACGTCGCGCTGTTCGACGCGAACTCACTGGTCGGCTCAGGGCAGTGGGAGCGCGTGAAGTATCCGCGCGCGGAGACCGAAATCACTTTCGAGAAGAAGCTGGGCGGCACCGGCATGTTCAAGCTCTTCGCGAACGGAGCTTGGCAGAAGGTCTACAACAAGGAGACACCGGCCAACGGCACCATCCTCGGCGCCGGCTACGGCGGTCGCTTGGAGGTTGGACCCGTCCATCTCGGTCTCGCCGGTCACTACGGTCGCGGCGTGGGCCTGGACTTCGCGCTGCAGCCGAGCGAGGCGATCTGGGACTCCCGCATGCCGGACCTGAAGATGCGTACGTTCAGCGGCTACTACGCGCAGCTCATGGTCTCGGCGCTCAAGTCGCTGGACCTCTCGGCGGGTGCCGGTATGACGGCCGTGAAGCAGAACGCCGAGGACAAGGTCGACCTGACGGACGACGACGGAACGCCCGCCACGCCTTCTTGCTGCGACAAGAACCTCGATCCAGCCAACCCCACCCCGAAGATCGACTCGGTCGGTTTCGTCACGATCAAGCAGCAGCTGGGGATCTCGGCCGGGGCGACGATCCACGTGACGGAAAACATCCACGTCGCGCTCGAGTACTTCCGGGCGATGTTCCAGTGGTACCGGCCCACCCCTGCCGTCGCCGGTACCGGCAATCCGAAGCAAAACCTCAACGTCGTCAACGCCGGCCTCACCTACACCTGGTGAGCCCGGCGGCTCGCGCCGCGCGCTAGGGGCGAGCGGCCCTTGACGCAGCCGCTGTTCATGCGAAGAGCAGCGGCTGTTGCGCAAGCTGACGTTGATCGAAGAGCACCAGGCAGCGCTCAGGGGCTGCCGCCGCTGCCCCGACATGCACAAGCCGGTGGTGGTCGGCCCGCCCGTGAGCGGCAAGATCTTACTCGTCGGGCAGGCGCCGGGTGACAAGGAGCCTGCGCTTGGGCGGCCCTTCGCCTGGACTGCGGGTAAGCAGCTCTTCAAGTGGTTCGCGACGCTGAACGTCACCGAGCCGCAGTTTCGAGCGTCCGTTTACATGGCCGCGACGTGCCGCTGCTTCCCCGGGAAAAATCCCAAGGGTGGCGACCGGGTGCCGAACGAGCAAGAGGTGCTCAATTGCCGCCCGTGGCTGGAGCGTGAGCTCGAGCTGCTCAAGCCGGAGCTACTGATTCCGATTGGTCGCCTCGCCATCGAGCAATTCTTGCCGGCGCGTCCGCTCGTCGAACAGATCGGGCGCACGTTCGAGCTCACCCGCGGCCGGAGGCGCATTCAGGTGCTGCCGCTGCCGCATCCCTCCGGCGCTTCCACGTGGCCGCGCACGGAGCCCGGTAAGTCGCTGACGGCGCGGGCGCTTCAGCTGCTGGGTGAGCACCCGGCGTGGCGCGCGACCTTCCGTTGAGCGCGCCTCAGCCGGGGTACCAAATCACGCGGGGGTCGCTCGGGTCGCGCCGGTAGTCGAAGGCGGCGTCCGTCAGCTTCGCGAGGTCGTACTCCGGGCGCCAGCCGAGCAGGAGCTTGGCCTTGGTGTTGTCGAGCCAAGTCGAGTGGTACGGCGTCTTGATCGGCACGCCTTCTAGCCCGCGCGTCTTCTGCAGGTAGGCCGCGAGCTCCCCGTAGTCCACCGGCTCGTTCATGCTCACGTTGAACGTTTGCTGCTTGGCCTTGGGGTGGTCGATGGCGGTCGCGATCGCGCTCGTCAGGTCGTCCACGTGAACGAAGTTGCGCTTTACGGCAGCTCCCTCCGGATCCAGCATGATGGGCACGGCGCCAGACTTGCGGTACGCGTCCGCTTGCTCCTTGCTCACGAGGTCTCGCCAGAGCGGACCACCGAACACGTCGTCGCCGAAGGAGAGGGTGTACTTGAAGTCGTCCTTCTCCATGATCCAAGGCGCGCGCAGGCAGCAGCCATTGAGGCCGTACTGAATGTAGTACTGCTCCAGCATCACTTCTTCGAGCACTTTGGAGAGTGCGTAACAACCCGGGTAGGCGCTGTGCTTCTGCGACTCCGTCACTGGCGTCGGATGCGGATAAAAGAAGTGGCCGATGCCGGCGTCCCCGCCCACGAGCAGGAACTGCCGAAAGGTGGAGCTGGTGCGCGCCGCCTCGAGCAGCCAGAACATGCCTTTGACGGCTACGTCCATGATGCTCTCGGGCGTCTCTTTGCTCGTGGCCAAGTGCAGCAGGTGGGTGACACCGCTCATTGCCTCGTCCACTGCCGCCCGCTGCTCGATCGAGCCCGAGACGACCTCCAGACGAGGGCCGGCCGGGAGCTTGCGGTTGTGACACAGCGCGCGCACCGTGAACGACTCGAAGCGGGGATCGGCCAAGAAACGCCGAATGAAAGCCTGGCCGACCTTGCCGGCAGCGCCGGTAACCAGGATGCGCGAGAGTGACATCGCCCGTTAGTGATCCCTACCGCACCATCCCTTGCCAAAAGCGTCGTTCAGTGGTCGCGCAGGCCTATTTGTAGCCTCCGGTGCCGCTGCGGCGGGAGTAGCGCGCGCGGACGGGCCGCCGCGGGTTCCGGACCGAAGGGAAGGAGCCTTGCGGCTCCGGTCGCGCTCGGGGATGCGGGTCGAGGCGATGGAGTCGCTCGGCGCTGCGCACGTGGCGCCGCCGGGAAGTAGGAACCAGGGCGGGGGAGCGCTCGTGCCGCCGCGCGACCGCCTTCGTTGGCCCCCCAGGACCTCGAAGAGCGGCTCCGGGGCCGAGGGGTGCGAGGCGACTTGACTCCGTTGTTCTTGGGCGGTACGGCGTCCCGGCCTTGGCCCTCGTCGTCCAGAAATTCGGCGGTACTTCGGTTGCAAATCTCGAGCGCATGCGCCGCGTCGCAGAGCTCGGTCTCCGCGCGCAGCGTGACGGTCACCAAGTCGTCATGATCGTGAGCGCGATGTCGGGCGAGACGAACCGCCTGCTCGGGCTCGCCCACCAGATTTCACCGACTCCCGACATGCGGGAGATGGATTCGCTCGCCTCCACCGGGGAACAGGTGAGCGCCGCGCTGGTGGCGATGACCATTCAGCAGATGGGTGGCAAGGCGAAGAGCTTCCTCGGCCACCAGATTCGGATTCACACGGACGACGCGTTCACCAAAGCGCGCATCTTGAAGATCGAAGACTCGCGGCTGCGGGGCGCGGTGCAAGAAGGCAACATCGCGGTGGTGGCCGGCTTCCAGGGGATCGATCCGGGCGGCAACATCACGACGCTGGGACGCGGCGGCTCGGACACGACCGCGGTCGCGATCGCGGCGGCGATCAAGGCCGACGTTTGCGAGATTTATACGGACGTGGACGGCGTGTACACGACCGACCCCAACATCTGCCCCGCTGCTCGCAAGATCGAGCGAATCAGCTTCGAAGAAATGCTCGAGCTCGCCTCGCTTGGTGCGAAGGTGCTGCAAATCCGTTCTGTCGAGGTGGCGATGAAGTACGGCGTTCCCGTGCACGTCCGCTCCTCCTTTACCGACACTACAGGGACCATGGTTGCTTCCGAAGAAGGTTTGGAGTCCGTCGTCGTTTCCGGCGTGGCTTACGACAAGGGCGAGGCCAAGGTGCAGCTCGTCGGCATGCCGGACCGCCCCGGCATCGTCGCCAAAATCTTCGGCTTGCTCGCGGAGAAGAACGTCTCCGTGGACATGATCATCCAGAGTCCGTCGCGCGGCGGCGGCAGCGAGACGGACGTGACCTTCACGGTGGCCAAGACGGACCTGGCGCGGGTGAAGGAGCTCATCGAGAGCACGGTCAAGGAGCTCGGGGGCGGCACCGTGGAGTACGACCCGGAGATCACGAAGGTCTCGATCGTGGGCCTGGGCATGCGCTCGCACGCTGGCGTCGCGGCCAAGACCTTCGGCATCCTGGCCGGCGAAGGCATCAACATTCAGGGCATCAGCACCAGCGAGATCAAGATCTCCTGCATCATCGCCGCCAAGTACACGGAGCTCGCGGTGCGCGCCCTCCACACCGGGTTCGGGCTCGACAAGACCTCCTGAGCTTGACCGGCATCCCCGGCGCTGGGATCGTTCCCGCGTGTCAGGCGATAGCGACGACGTTTCGGCCCCCCGCGGCGTGGTGAGCCCGCCGCCGAGCGCCGCGCCGGAGAGCCTGGGCGTGACGACGGTTTGGCAGGCGAGGCTCGCGGTGCCGGTGCCGCTTGGCCAGGCGTTCACGTACCTGGTGCCGCCGGAGCTGCGCGACCGGGTGAAGCGCGGCGCGCGCGTGCTGTGCGAGCTGGGCAAGCGCAAGGTGCTCGGCGTGGTGTTGGAAGCGGGCGAGCGGGCGCCGGAGATCGCGGTCGAGCGCATGAAGCCGATCGCGGCGGTGGTCGACGCGGAGCCAGTGCTGCCGGAGGAGCTCCTCAGCTTTCTGCAGCAGCTGGCCAGCTACTACGTGGCTCCGATTGGCGGCGCCATCGAGCTGTCGCTCCCCGCGGTGGAGCGTAGCGCGGCGGAGCTGCTGAAGGCGACTCAAGGCGAGCTGGGCAAGGTGCCGGCGAAGGTGGTCGGGCGCTGGGTGCAGTTCGTGGCGCTCGCCACCCAGAAGCCGCTCGCGGTCGTGCCGCGGGGCAAGGCGCAGCAGGTGTTGACCGCGCTAGAGGGCGGCGCGCTCTCCGCGGCGGACCTGGAAAAGCAGGTGCCGGGCGCGCGCGGAGCGGTGAAGCGCCTCGCGGAGCTGGGCTTCGTGGAGCTCACCAAGCGCGAGCCGCCGCCGGAGACGGACGCGCTGCTGGGCGCGCCGGTAACGCCGGACGTGCCGCCAGAGCTGAACCCCGCCCAAGCGGCCGCGGTCGCGGCGATCACGCAAAAGCTGGAAGGGGCAGAGCGCGCGCAGTTCCTCCTGGAAGGAGTGACGGCTTCGGGCAAGACGGAGGTGTACCTGCGGGCCGCCAAGCGCACGCTCGAGCTCGGCAAGAGCGCGATCGTGCTGGTGCCGGAGATTGCCCTCACCCCTCAGCTGGTGGCACGTTTTCGCGCGCGGCTCGGCGACCAAATCGCGGTGATGCACAGCGCGCTCTCCGACTCGGATCGGCACCGCATGTGGCGGGGGCTCCGCTCGGGGGAGCTGCGCATCGCGGTCGGGGCCCGCTCGGCTCTGTTCGCGCCGGTGTCGGACCTGGGCCTCATCTGCGTGGACGAGGAGCACGATGGCTCGTTCAAGCAAGAGGAGGGCGTGCGCTACCACGCGCGCGACATGGCGCTCCTGCGGGCGCACCGAGCGGGCGCGGTTTGCGTTTTGGGCTCTGCAACTCCGTCCCTTTCCAGCGTGGCCCTGGTGCGCGAGGGGAGGCTACTGCACTTGCGCTTGCCGTCTCGCGCGCGCGCAGCCTCGATTTTGCCGACGGTGGAGGTCGTGGACATTCGCCGGGTGGGGCCCGGAATCGCCGGGGAAAAGCTGCTGAGCTTGCCGCTCACCCGCGCGCTCGAGACCGTGCTCGCCGAGAAGCAACAGGCGATCTTGTTCCTCAATCGGCGCGGCTTCGCGCCGAGCCTGGTGTGCGAAGCGTGCGGCCACGTGGCGGAGTGCCCGCACTGCTCGGTGAGCCTCACCCTGCATCGCGCGCGGCGCTCGGAGCTGGTCTGCCACTACTGCGACTACACGACGCGCGTGCCCGAGCGCTGCCAAAAGTGCAACTCGGCTGCGCTCGAGGAGGAAGGCGCAGGCACCGAGCGTATCGAGAGCCTGCTCACGGAGCGCTTCCCCCAGGCGCGGATCGCTCGGTTGGATCGCGACGTAGCCGCCGGCATCAAGAGCGAAAAGGTGCTGACGCGCATGCGCGAGGGCGAGATCGACATCTTGGTGGGGACTCAGATGGTCACCAAGGGGCACGATTTGCCGAACGTGACCTTGGTCGGAGTGCTCAACGCGGATGCCGCGCTTTCCATGCCGGACTTTCGCGCCGCCGAGCGCAGCTTTCACCTGCTGGTCCAGGTCGCCGGTCGCGCTGGGCGCGGCAGCGTGAAGGGCAAGGTGCTGATTCAGACGCGCACTCCGGATCACCCGGCCATCGCCTTCGCGGCCGCGCACGACGTCACCGGCTTCGTGGAGCAGGAGATGACGCTGCGAGAAGAGCTCAATTATCCGCCATTTTCTCGGCTTGCGCTGGTTCGCGTGGACGCGGTGCAGGAGCTCCACGCTCAGGGCGCCGCAGAGCACCTGGCTCGGATCGCCAAGAAAGAAGGCCAGGGCGCGGAGGTGCTGGGCCCCGCGCCCGCGCCGCTCTTGCGGCTGCGTAATCGCTACCGTTACCGCTTCTTGGTGCGCTCGAGCGACCGCGTCGCATTGCGCGCGGCGCTGCTCGCGGTGGCGCGCGCGCCCGCCGATCACAAGGTGCGCGTCGCTATCGACGTGGACCCGGTGAATATGCTGTAAAGAGCACGGATGAAGGTCGCGGCGTTGCTTTTCGGAGTCGGGCTCTCGACGGCGCTTGGGGTAGCCTCGCGCCCCGCACACGCCTTCGAACGCCAGTGGCACCTCGGCGCCGGCGCCGGCGTGACGAGCGGCAACGGGCTGAAGCTGAGCCCGGCCGTGGGCGCCTACGCAGCCTACGGCCTCTCGGACGTCTTCGATGCCCGGCTGGAGCTCACCGCGCGCGGCTACCACCTCGGCAGTGAGCAGGACCCGAGCGCACTTTCGGCCATGGCCGGCGTCGCCTACAAGTTGGACGTCTTGCGGTGGGTTCCGTGGGCTGGCGTCTACGCCGGGTACTTGGTCTTTTTCGAGGACCCGCGACAAGAGCTGAGCTTCGCCCGTCGCGATCTCGCACTCGGCCTCGGCGCAGGGCTGGACTACGCTTTCTCCCGGAGCTGGGGCGCGGGCGTCACGCTGCGCTTCGACGACGCGCTCACGAGCTCATCCGCGAGCACGTTCGACGCTCTTTTGCGAGCCGAGTACCGATGGGGCTGGTGAGAGCGCGCGCCGCGGCGCTCCTGGTTTGCCTAGGGGCGTGCCAAAGTCAGCCGGACTCACCGCTCAAAGCCAGCCCCTCGCTGCTGCGGAGCGCCGGCTCGGCGCAGGTGGCCACCGTGCCGCTGCAGCCCGAGCCGCCGCCGCCCCCCTGGGCCGAGGCCTTGCGCGGCCAGCGCTACAAAGAGGCGGACCGCGCGTTTCAGGCGTTGCCTGCGGACGCGCAGCAAGGCGCGGAGGTGCGCTTCGCTTGGGCTCGCACACGCTTGGAGCTGGGCCAAGCCGCGGCGGCGATACCGCTGCTGGCCGGCTTGGATCAATCATTGCCGGCCTTGGGCTCGCAGGTGAGCGAGCTGAGAGCCGAAGTACTGCTCGCGGCCGGGCCCGCGGCGGAAGCGGCCAAGCTGCTGGAAAGTCGAGCGGACCCCAAGTCTCTGGCGAGCGCCTCCAAGGCTTGGCTAGAAGCGGGCGACGCCGAGCGGGCGCTCAAGGTGGCCGAGCGTGGGCTCGTCAACCTCGGCAAGGGTCGAGGGGTCAAGGAGCGCGAAGCGGCGCTGCGCTTCGCCCGCGGCATGGCGGCGGAGAAGCTCGGGCGGCAAGCGCTTTGGGCGGGGGACTTTCGCTTCGTCGCGCTCGAAGCGCCGCTCTCGGACGACGCCAAGACCGCCGTGAGCAAGCTCGCTCAGCTCGGCGACAAGTCACCGCTCTCCGCCGCGGATCGGCTAGCTCGCGCCCGCGCGCTCTCCGCCGCCGGCAGGGTGGCGGACGTGGACTCCGAGCTTTCGTTCGTGGAGCCTTTGGCGGCCCGCGTGACGCGCGCGGGGGTGCCCGCTTCGCTGCGCGGCATGGCGCTTTTCAACGCGCGCGGCGACTACAAAGCGGCCGAGCAGCTGTTCCAGCAAGCGAGTGAGCTCGGAACGGAAGACGCGGCCAAGGAGCTGTTTTACGTGGCGCGGTCGCGCTCGCGCGCGCAGGACGACGCCGGCGCGGAGGCGGGCTTTCGCCTCGTGATTCAGCGCTTTCGCACCACGCCCTGGGCCGAGCTCGCAGAGCTCTCGATCGCGCGGATCTTCTTGGCGGCGGGGAGCTACGACAAGGCGGCGCAGGCGTACGGCGCCTACCTGCAGCGCCGCGGAGGTAAGGCCCGCTTCTTCGACGACGCTTCGTACGAGCGCGCGGTCGCGCTGCTCTCGGGTGGCCAACCCGCGGAAGCGTTGCCGCTCTTGACGCGCCTGGCGGCGGCCACGAAGGACGCCCGCTTCGAGGGCCAGCTGCGTGAGCTCTCGGCGGTTGCGCTGCTCGGCCTCGGCAAGCGCGAGGACGCCATCAAGGGCTTTCAGGACGTCATCGCTCGCTTTCCGCTCAGCTTTCCCGCGCTGGCAGCCGCTTCACGGCTTCGCGCGCTCGGTAGCACCCTGCCGGCTTGGATGGAGCCTCCGAGCTCCGGGGCCGCGCCGACGCCGCTCGAGCTAAAGCTCCCCGCGGAGGTGGCGCTGCTACATCGACTGGGGCTGGATACCGACGCCGCGCTCGCGCTCGGAGCCCAGGAGCGCCGTATCTCTCGCGCCCACGCGCCGCGCTCCGGCGAGGCGCTGTGTGAGCTGTACGGGCTGTTGGAGGTGGCCGACCGGCGCTACGCCATCGGGCAGGACGCCGCCACGCGGCTCGGCTTGGACCGCGCACCGGGGCCCCGGTCGCGGTGGATGTGGGACTGCGTGTACCCCCGGCCGTACTCGGAGCTGGTCACGCGCGCGGAGCGCGAGCTGCTGCTGCCGCGCGGCGTGCTCTGGGCGGTGATGCGGCAGGAAAGCGGCTTTCGCGCCTACGTTCGCTCGCCGGTGGGGGCGGTCGGCTTGCTGCAGCTCATGCCCAAGACGGCCGAGCGCGTCGCGGAGGAGGCGGGTGAGAAGGTCGATGTTCAAACGCTCACCCAGGCGCACGCCAGCGTGCGGCTCGGCTCCCGCTACTTGCGCAAGCTGATAGACAGCTTCGACGGTAACCTGCCGCTCGCGCTCGCCGCATACAATGCGGGGCCGCAGGCCGTCAGTCGCTGGCTCGCCAGCGGCGAAAACCTGCCGCTGGATCTGTTCGTCGCGCGGATTCCCTACGAGGAGACGCGCGGCTACGTCGCGCGGGTGCTCGCGAACGCCGCCCGCTACGCGTACCTGGAGGGTGGGGAAGGCGCAGTCCAGGCTCCGCCGCTCGAGCTACCGAAGGGCGTGAAGCTGCCCGACAACAGCTACTAAAACACGCCCGGCACGCGCGCAGGCTCTCGGAAAAAACCGCCCCGCCACCGGCCTCGGTAGTCGCTCTGCCACTGTCCCCAGTAGGCATCCCTCAAGTACAGCTCCGCGAGCCTGCCGCGCGGGGAGAACCCCCACTCGGCCTCCTGGGAGAGGTCGTCAGGGTCCGCGTAGAGCCTCCACACGAACGCGCCGACCAGCTCCCGGGACTCGAGCATCCCTGCCAAAAGACCGCGGTACGCGGACGCTTGAGCGGCGGCGTCCACCTTCACGCCGCTCATGAAGTCCGGCCATTCCCAGGGCCTCAGCGCGGGATCGGGCCGGGCGGTGTAGCCGAACTCGTTGAACAGCACCGGCTTCTGCCAGCGTTCCGCCAGCTCCTTCACCTTTTTGGCGACCTCGCGTCCGCCGCTCACCAGCTCGTCTTCGCCCGCGTTCTGCTTGTCCGTTAGCGGATAGAACGCGTTGATCCCGATCACGTCCAGCTCGCCCAAGATGACGGTTTGGTCCACGTCGTCCCAGTTGGCGGCGTAGGTGAGGAGGCCCGAGTACGCGGCGCGGATGTCGCGCAAGATGGGGAAGAACGACGGCGCGTGAGTCGTGGTGAGCCAGCTCCTGAGCTCGACGCCCGCGGCCAGCATGTCCACGTGAGCGGTGGCTGCGAAGCGCGCCCACGCCAGCACGTAAGCGCGGTAGCTCTCCGCGAAGCGCCGCCAGCCTTCCTCGCTCTTCGGGTCGATCTCCGCGCGCCACTGCCCGCTCTCGACCCACAGATGGGGCACGAGGAGCACCTTCAGGCCGCGCGCGTGCGCTTGCTTGACGGCGCGCAGCAGGCCGCGCTGATTTTCGGCGAACGGCAGCTCGAACGCCTTGTCCACCCCTGTCGCTTCCAAATCCCACGCGCGGCCGAACGGGGTCAGGCTGATCCAAGTCGCGCCGAGGCGGACCGCTTCGTCCAGCCCTCGCTCGAAGGCGGGGCTGCCGTAGCCGCGGCCGGGGTGTAGCGCGCTCTCGATCGGCCCGATCGTGACCCCACGGATGGCCTTGCCTTCGAGCGCCGGCAGCTCGTAAGGCAGGGTGACGCTCTGCGCGCTCGCCGGCGCGCACGCGAGGAGCGCTGCGAGGAGCAGCTTCTTAGCCATAGAGCCGCTGAAACAGGGCCGCCACGAAGGCGTCGTCGATGCTCTCAAGCGAGGTGACGATCGCGTCCGCGCCGGAGCCGCCGAGCTCCTGCTGCGAGTAAGTGTGAGTCACCCCGATGCACGGCAGGCCAGCTGCCTTCGCCGCTTCCACGCCTGCGAGCGAATCCTCGATGACGAGAGCGCGCCGCGCGGCTTCTTCTTGCCCTCGCTCCGCGAGGTATCGAATCGCGAGCAAGTATCCTTCCGGATCCGGTTTGCACACCGTCGTGTCTTCCGCAGCCACGATGTGCTGAATCGATGAGCGTACCCCGAGCACCTCCAGCCCCAGCTCCACCTCGTCGCGCAGCGCGCCGGAGACTACCAGCGCAGGGCCTGCCGCCGCGCGGCGCTTCACGAGCTCTGCCGCTCCGGGGAACGTGGGTAGGTGCGCGCGCGCTCGCGTCATGTAGAGCGGTCGCTTGGCTTCGATGAGGGTCGCGATCTGCTCCGCGGTGGGCCGTTGCCCGGCGTCCTCCAAGATCGCGCGGAAGGCGCCGGCGTCATCGAAGCCGAGGTAGCGGTGCAGGTAGTCGTGCTCGCTGAGCGTGACGCCCAGGCTCGCGACCACCTCCCGAAAGGTTTCGAAATGGACGACCTCGTCGTTGACGAGAACGCCGTTGAAATCGAAGAACGTGACCGGGAGCACGCTCGGAACGTACCTCAAACGCCCGTGAATCTGGCAGAAGTTGCAACAGCCGCCGGAGTGTGTCAGCTTCCGCCGTCCAAAAAACCGGACAGACAGAAGAATACAAGCGTAAACATGAGTAAGGGCGATCTGCTGGAGATGGAAGGCGTGATTCAGGACGCACTAGGTGGCGGCCAGTACAACATTCGCGTCGACCAGGGCGGAGCCATCGTGCGAGCGCAGCTCTCGGGTCGCATGCGGCGTCATCACATCCGCGTGCTACCTGGTGACCGCGTGCGCGTTGCGGTTTCGCCGTACGACTTGTCGCACGGGCTCATCGTCTACCGCGGCAAGTGAGCTGGGGCGCGAGCGCGCCGCCGCGTGTCGCTCGCGTCGTGCTCGTGCTGCTGGCGAGCTGCGCGCGTAAGGAAGAGCCCACCGAGGGTCGGCCTCTGCCGACCTCGAGCGGCAGCGAAGCGGCGGCGGTCTCTCCGCCGCCGCGGCAGCTTTATTTGCCGGACGGCGGGGACCTCGTGCAAAACCAAGGGCAGCTGCAGCCGCGGCCCGAGCTCCTGCCCGGCGCGCCGGGGCCGCTGGGCTCGTCGTGTCCCGCCGAGATGGTGTCGGTGCGCGGCCAGTTCTGCATCGATCGCTACGAAGTATCGGCGGTGGATGCTCGCGAGCGCCCGCTGTCGCCATACTACCCGCCGTCGCGCGAGGAGCTGGTGCACCTCTACGGTGTGTTCCGCGGCGTGACTCCGCGTCGCACGGCGCCGGCCTTGCCCTTGCCACCCGAATTTGCGCTCAACGAGAGCTTCGAGGCACGAGCCACGTCCGTTGCGAACGTCGTGCCGAACGGTTACCTCAGCGGAGTCATTGCCCGCCGCATTTGCGAAAGCGCGGGCAAGCGACTCTGCAGTCCCGCCGAATGGGTCACTGCCTGCAAGGGACAGAACGCCACGAAGTACCCCTATGGGGATCGTTACGAGGAGGGTACCTGCAACGTCTTTCGGGAATCCCACCCCGCGGTCGTGCTCTACGGAGATGCATCCAAAAATCACCTGGATCCGCGCCTGAACCTCGCGGAAGGCGCCGCGGGGCCGTTGCTACGCAAAACCGGAGGTACGCCTCTCTGCCGCAGCGTCTGGGGCCAGGACGCCATCTACGACATGGTCGGCAACTTGGATGAGTGGGTGGACGACCCGGGAGGCGCGTTTCAGGGTGGCTTTTACGCGCGCAGCACCCGCGAGGGGTGCGATGCCCGCATCACTGTCCACCCCCCGCCGTACTCGGATTACAGCCTGGGGACTCGCTGCTGCAAGTAGGCGGCCAATGAGCCGACCCCGACCAACCTGCGCAACAAATTAGGGGTCAGTGTCGGTGGATGTCGTACCATTTGCTACATGAAGACGCCGTTCTCCTGGCCCCTCGTCATGTTGCTACCAACGCTAGCAATTACAACGGGTTGCGGGCACCCGGTGCAGCGGTCGCTGGAGGGACGCTGGCTAGGTGAGGCCGTGGAAAACTTCCAGGACTCGCAGCTGGCCGCGGCGACCGGCTGGGCCCGGGGTCTCAGCTTCGAGTTCGCGGGCTCGAGCGTCACGGTCGCGATTCCTGCCGAAGAGGCGCGGACGGGTCGCTACGCCGTCTCGAGCGTCCACGAGTCCGACGTTCGGCTCGCCTTCACCACCAAGGACGGCAAGACGTCATCGGCGCTGTTCAAGCTCGACAACGACCGCAGCATGCGCTGGATGCTCGGGCAGGGCCGTGCGGTGGTGCTGCGCCGCGACCGCTGAACGCTCGTGCTCAGCGCTTCAGCTCGAGCATGCGCGTCACGCTCGCGCCCTGGGTCGAAGGGGCGAACGTGACCTGGGCGATGCCTGCCGCCGCGCACTCCTCGGCGTCCGGCGAGAGCGGGGGCTGAAAGTCGACGTCCGAGACCGCGCCCGAGGCATCGATCTTCAAGCTCAGCGCGGTGCGCACCGTGATCTGAACACCCTCCGCGCTCGTGGTGTGCTGGCTGAAGCAGGTGGAAGCAGCATCCACGATCCGCGCGATGCCAACTTCGATGTCGTTGATCGAGGGCTCGGGAGGCAGCGGCGGGCTCGCCTCTCCCACGAGCGAGCTTGCGGAAGCAGCCGGCGCGGCTTCGCGGCGCGGCGCGAGCTTGAGCGGCTCCGCGCGCCGTTCTTCGCTCGCACCCAGGGGCCGCCCGTCGATGCTGCCGCTGCGCCCGTCCGGCGCAAAGTCCCCGTGCGCAGGGGCCTTGAGGAAGAACGCGGGCACGCCGCCGATCGGGCCCACCGCCACCGTGCCCTCGCGCACCTGAACGATGACCCGGCCATTCTCGAGGCTGACGCGGAAAACCGTACCGTGCACCGCGATACGCGTGCTGGCCGCCTCGACCACGAAGGTCTCCGGCTTGGGGTTGGGGACGACCTCCGCGAGGAGGCTGCCCCGCTCCAGCCGCACGCTGACCCGCTCGTCCCGCCCGGTGAGGACCGCGCTGCTCTGGGGAGCGAGCGTCCACGTTGCGCGCCACGGGTGATCCACCGACACCTCTCGGTCGCGCGCGGCCACGCGCGTGCCGAGCGGGAGCTTGTCGCCGTTCTTGCGCAGCGGCTCGGTCGCTTCGATGACCGCGGGCGGCGCTGGCCGCACCGCCATGTCTGCTCGCCTGCCCACGAGCCACACCGCCACCGCGGCTGCGACCGCGAGCACGGCCCACGCGAGCGGGTAGAGGGAACGCTTGACCGCCGGCGCGCCACCACGGCTCACGGAGCGAACCAGGCGCTCTTCCACGCCGGACCAGTCCAGCTCCGGCGGCTTTTCCGCGCGGGCCTCGCGAACGAGCCGGCGTAGAGCCGCTTCACGCGACGCTTGGTTGCTCATGCCGGCTCCTTGGCGTGGCTTCCGCGTGAGGGTGCGCTGACCGCGGCGAGCTCGCCGGCCACACCGGCCAAGGTCGGCTCTTCCTCGAGCAGCGTGAGCAGCTCGCGACGGGCGTAGAACAGGCGCGTGCGCACGGTGAGCACCGGCGAGCCGACGATTTTCGCGATTTCCCCCGGCGCCAAACCTTCCAGCTCGTGCAGGATGAACACCAGCCGCTTCTTCTCACTCAGACGATCCAGCAGACGGTGAAACGCGTGCACTCGGCGTTGCTGCTCAAGCTGCTCATCGGCGAAGGGGCGATGATCGACGGCAACCAAGCTCTCGGGCGCCTCGCCGAACACCGGGCGGCTCTTGGACGCGCGGCGGTGCATGAGCACGACGTTCACGGTGACGCGGTAGAGCCACGTAGAGAAGCGAGCGCCGTGACGAAAATCTCGAATGCTGCGGTGCACCTGGAGGAAGACCTCCTGCACGATGTCTTCCAGATCCGCTCCGCGACCGAGCATGCGCTGCGCGAGCCTCGCGACGTCCGCGTGGTGCTCGCGGAAGAGTTGGCGAAAGGCCTCGGTTTCGCCGCGCTGACAGCGCTCCACGAGGCCGAGTGGTTCCACGCTCGTGATTTTAACAGCGACGGGGCCGGCTGGCTCGCGCTTGGAGGGGTTATCCCACCAAGCGGCAGCGAAGAGCGGGCGCTCCGTCGAGGGCGGAAGCAGAGACAGGGCGATTGCCAACCCCAGCTCTGGTGCACGCCCCCGCGGGCATTTTCAGTCAGTGGCTCAGAAAAGCGACTTCAGATCCGTCGCGCTCTTCTTTTTCTGCTCGAGCAGGTAGTTTACGGCTCGGAGCAGGCGGGTCTTGGTCGGGCCAGAGACGGGCTTGCCAGCGCTCGCCGCCGCAAGGGCGCGGCTCGTGGCCGGGCGACCGGAGCGCGGCTTGGTCGGCTTCTCCGCGCCCTCCGCCGGCTTGGTCTCGCTCTTCTTGGCGTTGCGGCGCGCGAGGCGCTTTGCGCGGTCTTCCGGCTGCAAGGACTCGAGCTTCTTCGAGGCAGCAGCGATGCGGCGCGGGTCAATCTTGTTGTCGACGATGAACTGGGCAAACTTGCTGGCCATAGGGGAGCTTTCGCGAAAAGGAGGCGGACCATAGCTGGCTTTGTGGCGGACACAAGGCCGATTCCTCCCGTTTTGGGCCGGGCTGGGGCGCGCGCCGCTCCCAAATCTGGCAAACTGCCGGCTACGGGGACGATTTCCCGCCATCCATGGACGCGACCGAGTCGACCAAGCTCACCGAGGCAGCGACATTCGTTCAGCGCAGCACCGCGGGAGCCCCACCGCGGGTGGGCCTGGTGCTCGGCTCCGGCCTGGGCGCGCTCGCGGACGAGCTCGCGCAGCTGCATCGCGTGCCGTACGCGAGCATCCCACACCACCCGACCTCCACCGTCGCGGGGCACGCCGGGAACCTTTGTTTGGGCGAGCTCGCGGGCGTCCCGGTCGCGTGCATGCAGGGGCGCGTGCACGCTTACGAAGGCCACGCGCTCAGCCGAGTCGTGTTCGGTGTGCGGCTCCTGGCCGAGCTGGGCTGCGGCGTCGTCCTGCTCAGCAACGCCGCGGGCGGCATCGCCGAGCGCTTGTCCGCGGGCAGCCTGATGCGCATCGACGACCACATCAACTTGATGGGTGATAGCCCGCTCCGCGGACCGTGTGAGCGTGGGCCTCGGTTTCCGGACATGTCGCGCGCTTACGACGCGGAGGTGGCCACTGCCTGCGAGCTCGCCGCGCGCGACGTGGGCGTGCAGCTGGAGCAGGGCGTCTACGCCGGCTTGCTCGGGCCAAGCTACGAAACTCCGGCCGAGATCCGGATGCTCGCCACGCTCGGGGCGGACGCGGTCGGCATGAGCACGGTGCCGGAGGTGATCGCGCTGCGCCAGCTCGGCGTCCGCGTCGGGGCGGTGAGCTGCATCACCAATCTGGCCGCAGGCCGTTCACCAGTCCCGCTCAGTCACGCGGAGGTGGAGGCCACCGCCGCGCGGGTCAAGTCGGACTTCGTGCGGCTCTTCACGGCCTGGGTGGGCCGAGTCGGAGGGGCCACGTGAGTGAGCCGCTGCTGTCGCTCGCCGAGCTCACCGCGGAGGAGCAGCAGCTCGTAGCCAGCGCCGAGCTCGCGGCCCAGCGAGCCTACTGCCGGTACTCCAAGTACGCGGTCGGCGCGGCCCTCCAGGCTTCGAGCGGCCGCATCTACTCGGGATGCAACGTAGAGAACGCCAGCTACGGAGCGACGCTATGCGCCGAGCGCGCCGCGGTGTGCGCGCTGGTAGCAGCGGGCGAGCGTCGCATCCACGCCGTGTGCGTGTACGCCCGCGCCGAGCCCATGCCCATGCCGTGCGGGGTGTGCCGCCAGGTGATCTCCGAATTCTGCCGCGACGCGACGGTCTTGGTCGCGGGGCCCCGCGGAGTGCTGCGTCGCTCGTTCAAGGCGCTCCTGCCGGATGCCTTCGAGCTCTCACCAGACGAGGACGCCCCGTGAGCGGGCCGCGCTTCGTGCCCGCGGGACGCCTGATCTTGGATCAACCCCCCGAGCTCGTGGTGCATGACGAGCTGCAGCCTTGCCCCTACCTCGAAGGGCGCCTCTCTCGCCTGCCGCTGCGCATCCCCGCCCGCAGCCTCTCGCGCGACGAGCTGGAGGTGCGGCTCTCGCGAGGAGATCGCCGACAGGGGCTCTTCCTCTATCGCCCGGCGTGCCCGGGCTGCGTCGCGTGCGAGCCGATTCGGCTAGATTTGCAGTCTTTTCGCCCGAACCGCTCCCAGCGGCGGACCCTCGCCCGTGGCGATCGCGAGCTCACCCTGGAGCTGGGCGAGCCGGTCGCCGATCTGGAGCGGGTGGCGCTCTACAACCGTCACAAGGCGCTGCGAGGCTTGTCCGCCGGGCAGGGTGAGGTGGACGTCCGAAGCTACCGCGAGTTTCTCGCCATGACTTGCTGCGACACGCTGGAGCTTCGCTATCGCCTCGGCGGTAAGCTGGTCGGAGTCGCGATCGCGGATCGCAGCGACGAAGCGCTCTCGGCCGTGTATTGCTACTACGATCCGAGCTACGAGCGGCTAGGCCTCGGCACCTACTCCATCTTGAAGCAGCTAGAGCTATGCCAGAGCTGGGGCCTCCGCTACCTGTACCTCGGGCTGTACATCGCCGAGTCCTTGCACATGCGCTACAAGGCTCGCTTCCTACCTCATCAGCGCCTGCTGGACGGCGCTTGGCAGGAGGTCACGCAGCCGTAGCGCGCTCGCGTAGGACCGGCAGCAGGCAAGCGGCGCCGAGCAGCGCCATCACGACCAAGCCCGGAAAGAGCGCATCCCAGCCGTAGCGCTCGGCGAGCCGCGGCACGGTGAGGCCTTCTACGAGGGCGCCCACGGAGCCGACGCCGTTCACGAAGCCGGTCGACATGGCCGCGGCGTGGCGGCCGCCCGCGTCTTGCGCGGCGGCGCCGCACACGATGGAGTCCGGCGCGAACAAAAACGCGCCGATCAGAGCGAATAGAACGGCGTTGGACCACGGGCTTTGCCCCACCAGCGCCGCGCTGGCCAGCAGCGCCAGCGCGAGCCCGAGCAACGCGGCGGCAGAGAGGGGGACCCGGCCGAGGGCGCACTTGTCGGAGAGCGCCCCGATCGCGATCACCCCAAGCACTCCGCCGCCTTCGAATGCGGACGCGACTCCGTTGGCCAGCGCGTCCGAGTACCCGAGCCGCTCCGAGAGATAGAAGGGGAGCCAAAACGCGAGCGTGTAGCGGATGAACTTGATGAAAAAGTAGCTGGCCCCGTAGCACCACAGCACCCGGCTGCGCAGCACGGCACGTCGGGCCTGGCCCTGCTCCGCGACCGTGGCCGGCGCTCCCGTCGATGCCGGCGGCGCGCCGCTACGAACCACGCTCAACACCAACAGCGCGACCGGGACCATGACAAGGGCCGGGAACCAAAACGCTGCGCGCCAGTCGTCGTAGCGCTGGATCAACAGCCCGAGGAGGGGACCAGCGATGAAGGGCCCGACTTGATAGCAAGTCGACCAGAGACCCATGACGGTGCCGCGGTTCGCAGGAGTGGTCCACTCCGCCATGGCGCGCGTCGTGCCGGGCCAACCCGTCGCCTGCGCGGCGCCGTTGAGGGTGAAGAGGAGCAAAAACGGCAACGCTCCGTTCACCGCGCCGCACGCCGCGCACAGCCCGGCCGAAGCGAGCAGGCCGAAGCCGACCAAGCGGCGAGCGCCGACGCGATCGCCGAGCGCTCCGCTCACGAATTGCCCCAGGGCGTAGGCCGCCAAGTAGGCGGTGTCGACGACGCCGAGGAGCGGCGTATCCATCAGCCCCGCTTCCTTGATGCGGTGCTTCGCGGCTCCGAACCCTTTACGACCGAGGTAGTACGTCGCGTAGGCGAGCCAGGTCGCGCCCCAGACCACGCGGCGGCGGCGCTGCTCCTGGCTCATCCGTAGGCTCAGTCGAAGGGACGATTCTCTGCTTCTTCGATTTGTGCGAGCGCGGCCGCGAGCGCGTCCTTGGCGCGCTCGAGGGAGCCGCGATCTTCACTCCACTTGCCGTTGGCGCGCGTCAGCTTGGCGGTCACGTTCTCCAGCTCCCCGCGCAGGTCCGCGCTGCCGGCGTTCGCGGAAGCGAGCGCGGCCTCCAGCTGTACCACCTTCGTATCGCGCTCCTCCACCGCGGCCTTCTCGGCGTCGCGCTGAGAAGTGCGCTCGGCCAGCTCTGCTTCGAGCTGAGCGATCTTCGCGTCGCGCTCCTCGAGCGTGAGCGCCTTGGAGTCACGCTCGTTGGTGCGCTGGGCCAGCTCGCTGGAGACCAGCTCGTTGCGCTCGCTCAGCTGCGTGATCGTGCGCTGCGCGTCGTCGCGCTCCGCGCTGCGCGACGCGACCTCCTCCTCCAGCGCCGCGATCCGAGCGTCCCTCGCCGCCTCCGACGCTTGCTTCTGATCGACCAGAGCCATCAGGGCCGCGGTGTGGTCGGCGGCCTCCTTCGCTTGCTCCTTCTCGTGCTCGGAGATGATTTCGGCCTCGCGCTCGGCGAGGCTCCTCGTGGCGGCTTGCTCGTGCTCGGCCAGCGCCTGCTCGTGCTCGGCGCGCAGCTTGGCGAGCGAGTCCTCCCCCGCGCGGTGCAGCGCGGCGAGCTTGGCCTCGTGCTCCTTCCGCAGCTCGGCTTCGCGCGCCGCGACCGCCTCGGCCTTGGCGATGTCGCTCTGCTCACGCACACCGACGAGCGCCTGCTCGTGCTCGGCCCGCGCCGCTTCGCGCGCTTCTTGGCGAGCCGCTTCCGCGAGCTCTTGCGCGGCGGTTTCCGCCGCCGCCAGCGCTCGACTCTTGGCGCGATCCGCCTCTTGCAGCGCTTGCTGGTGGTCGGCGATGAGCGTCGCCTTCTCTTCCTCCTTCTCCGCCAGCGCGGCTTGATGCGCGGCGTTCAGCTCGCCGATCTCGGCGATGCGCGCGTCCAGGTCGGCCTTGGTCTTCTCGGACTTGCGCTTGAAGTCGTCGGCTCGCTTGACCGCTTGGTCCTTGTCGCCTTTGGCGGCGTCGGTAGCGCGCGTCAGGTCCAGGACCTGCTTTTCCAGCTCCGCGATGCGGTCGGTGAAGTCCGCCCTCTCGCGCTCGAGCGCCAGCGACGAGTCGCGGAGAGCCAAGAGCTCTTTCTCGCGGTACGAGAGCTGGTCCTTGAAGTCGAGGATATCCTTGTCTTTTTTGTTGAGCTGCTCGCGCAGATCCAAAAACTCTCGCGCCGAGCCCGCGCTCTTCCCGCTCGAAGCGAGCTTCGCTTGCGCGTCGGTCAGGTCGCGTTGCAGGCGCTGGACCTCTACGTCCTTGTTCGCGCCGCGTCGCCCGGTTTCTTCGAGCTCACCGACTTTGTCTTTCGTGCGACGCAGCTCGTCCTCGAGCTCCTTCACCCGTTGACGAGATTTCTCGAGCTCCTCCCTGAACTTGCCGACGTCCCCCACCTCCGCCGCCCGAGGGGGCAGGGAGGATGGCCGCATCGAAGACAGGCGCGGTGCGACGGCGGCCGCGGGCGCAAGCGACGGCGGGCGCGGGAGCTCGGGCTCGGGCGGCGCGGAGCCGGCGAGCGGAGCCAGGCTCGGCGCGGCCACCTCCACGTCATCCAACTCGACGAGAGCCTCTTCTTCGGCAGGCAAGTCCGCAGGCGGCGCGCTCGGCATCGCCGCCTCCGGCTCCGGCTCGCGTTCCAGGGCGGCGGCCGCCTCCGGAGCCACCGAAGGCTCGCTGACAGTCACCTCCGTCTCGGCGATCTCCGCCTCTTCCACCACCACTTCTTGGCTCGCGTCGCCGGCAAACGGAGCCTCCGGAGCGGCGCTGGGAGGACGAATCGAAGGCGCGGCGATCTCCGGCTCGTCGATGAGGGCCCCGAAGGCCTGCTCCGCAAAGTCCTCCACGTCTGCATCCACCGCGCTCTCTCGAGTGGACGTGCTGGTCTCGCCGTCTTCCACGCTCACGCTCGGAGCGGCGCCTCGTGCATCGGCCGAGCTGCCGTCCTCCACCTCGGCGTCTTCGATCTCGATGTCGTCGTCGAGCACGATGTCTTCGTCGCTCACCGATGGCGCTTCGCTGGCGCCCGCCGCGGGCACGAGCGACACGTACGCCTGGATGCGCGTCACCAGGTCTTGGAAGGAGATCGGCTTGTGAACGTAATCTTCGGCGCGCGTGCGCAGGCGCCGGTGCTGCTCGAAGGTCTCTTCGGTGGACTCCGAGCTCATGATGATGAGCGGGACGTCCTTCAGCGCCGGATCGCGCTTGAGCTTGTTGCACACCGAGAAGCCGTTCATGCGCGGCAGCTCGATGGCGAGCAAGATGAGGTCTGGCTTGTTGCTCGACGCGGCGGTGAGCCCGCTGTTGGCGTCGTCGACGACGGTGACCTCACAGCCATAGGTGAGGAGCCCCGCGCGGAGCGTTTCTGCGAACGACGGATCACTCTCGAAAACGAGTACCTTGATGGCCATCCAGGTCCTTGAAATTACGGCGAGAGTCGCCACGATATCGGGCGCTCTTCCGAGGGTCAAACCTGGGCTGCGGTCTTCGTCTCCGTTCTTGCCGGTCTCAGGCGCGGCTTGCCTTTTCCGCGTGTCCGCTTTGGTGCGTACGCTTGGCGAGCACTTCGATAACTTGGCGCAGGGTCAGACCGCGCTGCGTGAGGGCGACCATGGTGTGGTACAGCACGTCACCCGCTTCGGACAGCACCCGCTCGTCGCTCTCGCTCTTGATGGCGTCGGCGAGCTCGCCGGCTTCCTCCCGGAGCTTCGCCCCGATTTTCTCGGGTCCGGCGGAGAGCAGCGCTTTCGTGTAGCTCTTCTCCTCGGAGGAGGCTTTGCGTGCTTCGAGCACCGCCCCGAGCTCCATGAGAAATGGCGCAGCTTCGGTCGGCTGATCGGCGAGCTCACCGGCGGCGCTCACACGCCGAAAAAAGCAGGCAGGGCGCCCCGTGTGGCAAGACGGGCCGAGGGGGCGGACCGAGAGTAGGAGCGTGTCGGCGTCACAATCGGCCATGACCGAAACGACCTCGAGCACGTTGCCGGACGTCTCGCCCTTCGTCCACAGGGCGCCGCGTGAACGGCTGAAAAACGTGGCCTTTCCGCTCTCGAGAGTGCGCTCGAGGGCCTGCTGATTCATGTAAGCCATCATCCGCACCTGTCCGGTCAGGTGGTCTTGGCAAATGGCAGGGATCAGGCCGCGCTCATCAAACTTCAACATGCCGCCCCGGTTTGCCTCACAATGGGCCCCTTGGCGAATCCGAAATCGTCACCCGCCGCTGGAGCGTCGGGGACCTTCGCGTTTGGGGGCGCTCGCCCCGAACGCGGGATGACTTGGGGGCCGCGAGCCTCGAAATTCACTAGCCAATTCACTGAAATCATTGAACTTAATGGTTGGCGCAGTTCCTGCTCAGTCTCCTCGTCAAGCAGCTCCCCTCCTGCCGCCTCTCTCCTAGGAGAAACCCATGGCCCGAACCGTCGCTCCCCATCTCTCATTCGGAACTAGCGCCCTCATCGGAGCGCTTGCGGTTCTCACTGGCTGCGGCAACTCGGAGAAACCCGGGGACGGCGCCGGCGTGAGCATCGACGGCGTTTCGCAGATCGTTTACGCGGTCCGCCAGCACACGGTGATGGAGGACGGCAAGGTCGAGCGCATCGACGTCGCCGGCGGCATGGGGCAGGTGATGGATTACGGCCGCTACGTTCCCGGTGGGCGGCTGGAGCTGCGGGACCTGGCGACGGGCAAGGTCGACAACATCATCGAGGGCTACGAAGCGGCGGACGTGTCCAGCCTGGACCTTTCGTTCGACGCGACGAAGGTCCTGTTCACGATGAAGCGTGACGGCTCGGATCAATACCACGTGTACTGGGCGGGGCTGACGCGCGGGGACGACGGCAAGTTTCCGATCACGCAGCTGACGTTCGGCCCCTACGACGACCAGCAAGCGATCTGGGCCGCGGGGGATCGTATCGTCTTCACCACCAACCAGGCCTACACGGACATGGGCACGCGCGCGGACGAGTACAACCACGCCCGCGTCGTCACGCAGCTCGCGAGCATCACGCTGACCGGCGGCGACGCGGACCGCAAGCTCTGCTCACAGAACCTGTCGCACACCGTCACCCTGTTCTCCATGCAAGACGGCCGCGTCGGTTTCTCGCGCTGGGAGCATTTGGAGAACGTCAACGACGTGAAGCTGATGGCGATGAACCCGGACTGCACTCAGATGATTGGCTTGAACGGCCAGTTCGGGAAGCCCGGAAACTCGCTCGTGCAGTTCACGGAGAGCCAAACTCCCTACGTGTTCTACGGCATCGTCACCAACCGCGAGAACACGATTCAGGCAGGCTCGCTCGTGAAGCTGGACGCACGCTACGTGGGGGACCTCACGAAGCTGGACATGGAAAAGACGTCGGAGGAAGCCTACGAGATGCTCACGCCGGCGGTGCCGACGGGCGACGAGGCGTCACCGGTCGGTCGCTACCGTTCGCCGGCGGTGCTGCCTGACGGCCGCCTCCTGGTCACGTGGGCGGATCGTGAAGTCAACGAGCTGAACGAGCTGTCACTGACTCCGCCGGACTACGGCGTCTACGTTTACAACACGGAGAAGCGCCAAAACGAGCTCGTGGTCAACTACGAGAAGTCTTGGGAGCTGTACGCCAAGCCGGTTGCGGCGCGAGACACTCCGCAGATCATCTCCTCGAGGCAGAACGTCACGGACGCGAGCGTGCCCGCGCTGTTCGGGTCGATCGACGTCAGGCAATCATCCTTGTACCAGCGCCACAAGAACACGGTGGGCGGCGCTCAGTTCGCGGACGGCACCTCGCTGGACGAAGCGCTGAAGGGCGCGGTCAAGGTTCGCATCATCGAGGGCTTCTCGAGCGAAGCTGCGACGGGGGCGACCATGTTCGGGCTGACCATGGCCGAGGGCGCCGCGCTCATCGGCGAAGCGAAGGTGGAGGCGGACGGCTCTTGGCTCGCGAACGTGCCGCCTTACATTCCCATGCACTTGCAAGCGGTCGACGAGTTCGAGCTCGCGATCCGCAATGAAACGACGTGGATTCAGGGCATGCCCGGGGAGGACCGGGTATGCGGCGGCTGCCACGAGGACCGCACCCAGCCGAGCTTGCCCGGGGGGCAAGGCGTCACCATCGCGCGCGGCCGCGGGCCGGAGGACTTCATGGTCCCCGTGCTGGAGCGCACGGAGTACCCGTGGTTCGGCGCCAACGACGAGAACAACCCCAACCAAATCCAGGCCCTCTTCGACCAGAAGTGCGTGAGCTGCCACAACCAAGAGACGAACGGGGACAAGCCTCAAGAGTTTTACGAGCTCGCGGGGATGAACGCCGCCACCGGGACCGAGTACAAGTCCCCCCCCATCCCGCGCATGGACCTGTCGTCGCGGAGCATCGAGGTCACGTACGACCGGCAGACCCACGAGTGGCCCGCGTCTTACGTGTCCATCTTCTACCCTGCTGCGCTCGAGATGGAGATGGAGCGCATCGACATGGTCACCGGCACCATCCCTCCCAAGTGGGGCGTCCCCAGCGACGCGCGGCACAGCGCGCTCATCGAGAAGCTGAACATCACCTCCGAGCTGGACGGGGCCAAGTACGCTTGGCCGCTCGGGGAAGCTTTCTCGCTCGGGACAATCGCCGGCGCAGCCCGCACGGACCACGCCGCGGAAGCGAACCTGACCCGCGAGGAAGTGCGCATGCTCGTGCGCGCCATCGACATGGGCGGGCAGTACTTCGCGCGGCAAAACACCGGCTTCAAGCCATTCAACAACGACCCCGTCGCGGGCACCCAGTACTGAGCCGAAAGGAGTTAGATCATGACCATCAAGCTCTCTAGCCTGTTCAAGTCTTCCCTCCTCCTCGGCAGCCTGCTGTGCGCCACCAGCGCCAGCGCGGAGGATAACGTGACCGCCGGTCGGGCCGAGGTGTACAAACAGCTTGCGCCGGGATCGCTGGAGGCGGTCAGTAGCCGTGAGCAGATCAAGAAGCTCGGCGCCTCCAACATCGCTCCCACCCGCATTTGGAAGGTGCTTGAGCACGGGGAGAAGCTCGAGTGCTTGGAGTGCATCCCGGTCGTATCCAAGCTGCTGTACAACCCCCACCCGAAGACGCGCGAGATCGCGGCGTGGTGGCTGCGGCGCCGCATCTTCGGCGTCTTTGGTCCCGGCCAAGTCTACCAGCAGGCAGTAAACGCCCTGGCGGACGCGAGCGAGAGCGAGTCCCATCGCGTCTACGCCGCCAACGCGCTGGGGGAGTTCCTATCGCTCAGCGGGGTGCCGGCGCTGAAGACCGCGGTCACGAAGGACGCCTCTGCGCTCGTGCGCGGCGCCGCGGTAGCTGCGCTCGAGCGCCTCAACTCGTCCGGTGACGGTGCGCTCGGGGCGGCCCTGACGGATAGTGACGAGAGCGTGAAGCTCGCCGCACTGCACGCTACCACCCGGATCAACTCCTTCACGGATGCCGCCTCCGTGGTGGCGCTGGTGGGCGACTCTTCGGCTCTCGTCCGGCGCCGCGCCGCAGAGACGCTCGGGGTCATGAAGTCGGAAGACGCCGTCGCGGCTCTGATGGTGCTGGGCACGGAGGGCGAGGAGTCGGACGCCTCGGTGCGCACGGCCGCTATTTGGGCCTTGGGCCAGATTGGTGACACCGCCGCGCGCAGCGTGATCCTGGACGCCCAGCAAGACTCGGACGTCTCGGTCCGAAGCGCGGCCAAGATCGCGGCGCGTATGCTGAGGCTCTGATACCCACACCTCCCCACGTGGGCGAGCGTGCTATTGCACGGTAGAGGACATGCTGTCGCTTCACAGGCATTGGTCCGTCGTGTTGTGTGCGCCCTTGCTGCTGGCAGCGGCGGGGTGCGAGCGCAAAGAGCAAACGGCGGAGACGAACTTCTATCAGCGCCGTATCGGCCCCATCTTGGAGCGGTCGTGCGCGGAGGGCCCAGCCAAGGCCGGCTGTCACGTGCGCGCGGACGACAAGGGCAACGCGCTCGGCAACTTGAGCCTCGCCTCTTACGAAGACCTGCTGAAGCGGCGAGACCTCCTCGTGGACTACGGCCCTTACGGGATGCCGGGGCTGCTCGCGAAGGTCGCGCCGGATTTCAAGCTCGCGCTGACGAACTGGAAGACCAATACGCCGCTCGTCATCGGCTCGCACATCGCGCACCAAGGCGGCTCGCCGATAGACATCACCTCTACCTCCTTCACGCAGCTGCAAACGTGGATGGAAAATGGGGCCGCGGCCAACAACGCGCGCCAAGCCGACAAGCAGTACCCGACGACCGCCTGCTCGGACACGCTCGGCGTGGACCCCGCGTTCGACCCGGACCGCGATCCCAGCGCGGCGGACTTTGCCACGTTTCAGGAGCGCGTGAGCCCCGTGCTTGGAGAGAGCTGCGCAGCTTCCAATTGCCATGGCTCCGCGTCGAACTCGCTACACCTCACTTGCGGAACGAGCGCGGAGCAGGTGCGCTGGAACTACTTCGCGACGCAGGACTACGTCTCCACTGACTCGCCGCTGAGCGAGATCGTCCGGCGCCCGCTCGCGGCTGCCGCCGGCGGCACCTTCCATGAAGGCGGGACCGTCTTCGAGAGCACCGCGGACGCCGGCTACCAAGCGCTCTTGGACTGGGCCGCCGAGAAGGGCGGTCCTACCAACGTGGACACGAGCCCCGGCTTCGAATTTTTTACGGAGCGCGTGCAGCCCATGCTCGTGCGTCGCGGCTGCATGATGCTCGGCTGCCACTCATCGTCGATGTTCCACGACTACCGCTTGCGCGGCGGCAGCGGTGGCCACTTCGGCTTGCCCGCCACGCGCAAGAACTACGACCTCACCCTCGAGCAGCTCGCGCTGGACGCACCGAACCCGGAGGCGAGCCGGCTCGTCCGCAAGAACCTCGTCCCCGCGCCGTACGGTCCGGGGATCCTGCACCGCGGGGGGCCGCTGCTCGCCGAGCACCCTGCCACGTGCGACGCCGCGGCTTCCGCCACCGGCCCGCTCGACGAGCAGAGCGAGTACTGCGTCATCACCGCCTGGATCGAGATGGAGCGGCAAGCGCGCATGCCAGAGCGCGGCCTCTCCGGTCTCGTCTTCGTGCGGCGCACCCCCGCGCCCGGTAGGGATTGGGCGCAGGACTACGGCAATTTCGCCGGCGGCGCCGAGCTGGTGCGCGTGGCCGCGTCGGAAGACGACACCGGCGCGGTCACCATCGGCGCGGAAGAGAGCCTCTCCGCGCTCTGCGGCTTGCCCGCCACCGCGGACGTGCGCCGGCCGACCGTGTCTTGGGACGGCAAACGTATCGCCTTCTCGGCGAGGGTTTCGGAGTCCGAGCCGCTCGGCGTGTACGTCGTAGACGGCGCTTCCTGCGCGCTAGAGGCGGCGATCGCGGCCCCGGCCGTAGACGACGCTGGCGGCGCAGTGCCGGACAACGGCGAGCTCGTTCACAACTTCGACCCCGTCTTCTCCGCGGACGATCGGTTGGTCTTCGTCTCCACGCGCGGCAATGTCACCGCCACGTCGAGCTTCCCCGGCTACTCCGGGCCGCAGCGTACGCCTGCGGATCCGAGCAAGCTGAACGCGAACCTCTATGTGCTGGAGGGCGGTAAGATCCGTCAGCTGACGTTCCTGCTGAACCAGGAGCTATCACCCAGCTTCATGCGGGACGGTCGCTTGATCCTGGTGACGGAGAAGCGGCAGCCGGGCTTCTATCAGCTCGCGGGGCGGCGCATGAATCTGGACGGCGGGGACTACCACCCGCTCTTCGGGCAGCGCGGCACCATCGGCTTCAACCAATTCACGGACGTGGTGGAGCTGTCGGACAAAAATCTCGCTGCCATCTTCAGCGAGCGGGGCGCCGCGCACGGTGCCGGGGCGCTCGCGCTGATCAACCGCAGCCTCGGCGTCGATCAGCGGGATGACGACCCCGCCGCCTTCGTGCAGGATCCGGCCGCCATCGGCTACCCGAGCGCGGACTTTTACCAGCACTCGCTCCGCATGCTGGACCCCAGCGCCACCGGCAAGCTCTCGGGCACTCAGGGCGCGTACAAGAGCCCGGCGCCGCTACCGAACGGTGACATCCTCGTGAGCTACGCCGCCAACGTGGTCGCGCTCGAGGATTTCAGCGGCAACTTCGATATCGTCTCGGTGAACCCGAGCACGGGCGCGCGCACGCCGCTCGTGACGGGGCCTTCGGACGAGATCTGGCCAGCGGCCATCTATCCGCGCTCGTCGATCGGCATCTTCGAGTCTCGCTTGGACGAAGCGAACGGGGCGTCGCAGCTCGGCGGCGATCCGCGCTACTCGGACGTCACCATCTTGGACGTGAACGTCCTCGCCAGCCTCGTGTTCCAGAACACGCGCAGCGGCCGCCCCACCCAAGGCGCTTCCGCGCTACGGGCAGTTTGGGAGAGCCTCCCGCCGCAAGACGGCAAGACCTTTGCCGAGCTGGATTCGCGCTTCGTCACGACGGACGCCTTCGGGCAGTTGTACTCACGGCGCCAGCTCCTCGGCGTGCCGGACGTCTTTGCGGATGGCTCCGCCGTCATGCGCCTGCGCGGCGGCAGCCCGATTCAGCTCGAGCTCATGACCCAGCTCGCCGGCGATACCGAGCCGAGTGCGCACCTCCAGCGCGAGGAGATGCAGTTCTATCCGGGGGAGGTCGTTCGTCAGGGCTTCCGTCGCGAGCTGTTCGACGGTCTGTGCGGAGGCTGCCACGGCTCGGTCAGCGGCATGGAGAACGACGTGGCGGTCAACCCGGACATCCTGACTCAAGCCTCGGACGTGGTCGCCCGTGGCAAGCGGCCGACTGACTTGAGTCAGGCCTCCGGCGAAGACACGGGCCCCTGAGTCAGCTCGCTACTGGACCACGATCGTCTTACTGACGGTCACACGCTCGCCTTCGAACGCCGGCACGCGCGCCTTGCGCAAGGCGGCTGCAATGCAGCCTCCGGTCGGGGTGCCCGCGAACGGCGGGCCGCCGAGGTTGGCGCTCGTCACCCGGCCGGAAGGAGCGAACGTGATGACCACGCTCGCGGTGCCGGACGGATCGCCGTCTTTGCGACAGGTCGAGGCCGCGCTGGCCGCGGCGGTGAGCGCGGCCGCGGCCGCAGCACGGTCGAACGGCCCCGCTGGCTCGCTCGGCTCGCTCGGCACGGTCGGGTTCGGCTCTTCCTTCGGCGCGGGAGTCACCGGCTCGGCAGGCGCGCGAGCCTCCGGCTTGCTCACGGGCTCTTCTGCCGGCTTCGTGCTGGAGGGCAGTCGGGGACTGGGCTCGCTCGCGGGTGCGGCGACTTTTCCGACCGGCTTGGCTGGCGTCGTCTCGAAGGTGACGTCGTCTGGAGCCGCGGTCGTCGTCGTGGCCGCGGCGACCGCGGCCGGCTCGGCGGGAGCAGCGTGCGCAGGCTCGGGCGCGGCCGTGGGCGCTGGCGCGTGGGCAAGAGGCGCGGTCGCACTGGCCACTTCGTCCGTCCCGGACCCGCGCTTCCAAATCAAGAAGCCGGCCGCTGCCGCCAGCACGAGCAGCACCGGCAGCGCCAAGACGCTTCGGCGCGGGCTCGCCCCGGGAGGCGGGTCGCTCTTCGCTGCTGGCGCGACGACGTTGCGCCGCGAGCGCATGCTGTCGGGCCGCAGGGAAACCGGAGGGCGATCCAGAGACGACGGGCTGAGTGAGCCTTCGGGGGGACGGGGCGCGGTCAGCGCATCGGTCGTACGGATGCTGACCGTAGGCTCGTCGTCCACACCAAACAACGGCAGCGTTTGCTTGCCGGTACGCGGCACGTCGAAGCTGGAGACGTCGATCGTCGGCGCTCCCAGCTCGAGCGTCCCCGCATCGCCGCTATTGGCGAAGAAATCATCGTGCCTCGGCGCGGCGGCGCGGTCGTGATGCACCAGCGCGCTGAGCGCGGGCGTGCCCACGGAGCTGGGTTGCTCCTCTTCCGCGGGCGGCGGCAAGCTGGGGGGCAGCTCCTCGATGAAGTCGTCCACGCTCTCGGGCGCGCTCTCCGCAATCGCCATCAGCGGCGTCTTCGCTTCCGGGATCTCCCAGTCGCCCGAGATGTCTTCGATGGTGCTCGGCGGCGGCGGCGGCTCAGGGAAGCCCCGGGGCCCCGTCGCAGGCGCCGACATGTTCAGCAGCCCCGGTGATAGCGCCACCATCTCGCTTGCGGCGCCGGGGCGCGGCGGTCCACCGATACCTATCAACGTCGAAGACTTCGCCGGTCGAGGTGGCGACGGCGCCGGCTTGTAGCTGAGCGTCGCTTTGACGGGCGCGAGCGCCGGTGGCGGCCCTGGCGGCTCCGGCTCGATCGCGGTGTCCGCGGCTGGTGAAGCATCGACTTGCGACGCGTCTACCTCGATCGGCGCGTGGCACTGACGACACCTGACCGTGACGACGCGGCCTGCCACTTTGCGCCGCAGCAGGTCGTCATTGAGAAGAAAGCGAGCTTGGCAGCTCTTGCAGATGACTGCGAAGGCCATGAAAAAACACCTTCAGCATCCATCGAAACGTGACGACCGGCAAGGAGCGTCACGCGCGCGGCACGATGGCAGAAAGGTGCCGACCGCTTGCTTTACCGTCACGCCGGAATGAAAAATAGTGCTCCGGGTCCAGGAAAGTACAGCCGCCCACCTGGTCCACGCTCGCTTCATTAAGGCCCAAAGCCAGTAGCTTGCGCGTGACGATGAACCGCAAGTCCACGTGAGGTTTCGCCCCGGCTTCCCGCGTGACGGCGCCGGGCACGGGGCACGCTGCCTCGAGCTCCGCCGCCACGTCTTCGGACACCTCGAACGCAGCCCGTGAAATGTGCGGGCCAATGGCGGCGAGCAGCTCCGCTCCGGGCGGCGCGTTTTCGAGCAAGCAAGCCGCCCCCGCTTCGACCGCGCCGCGCACCACGCCTCGCCACCCGGCGTGAATCGCCATGACCGCGCCGCTGCGCGTATCGGCGAGCAGGATGGGGACACAGTCCGCCGACCGCACCCCGTAAGCCGAGCCAGGGTCGCTGCCGCCAATCGCATCACCCTCCAGGGTGAGCGCGTCGCGGAGCAGCTGGGGCTCCCGAAAGAACCGCGCCTCGCGCCCATGCACTTGGGAGAGGTAGGCGATGCGCGAAGGCTCCACGCCCAAGAGCGCGCCGGCGCGGCGCAGGTTCTCCTCCACGTGCCGGGGCTCGTCCCCTACCGCGGTGGAGAAGCTCAGGCTGCGGAACGGCCCTTCGGACGCACCGCCGAGGCGGGTGAAGAAGGCGTGCCGAAACCCCGCCCGGAGCAGAACTGGGCTTTGATGGTGCAGACCAGCGCCGAACGCGCGCTCAATGTCGTTCAAATCGCTTCCGGGCATAAGTTTTGGTATTGCTGGGGCCCAATGCGACCCAAGGACCCTTTCATCGGCCGCGAGCTGCTCGGCGGCCAATTCAAGGTCCTAGAGAAGATCGGCACGGGGGGCATGGGTTCCGTCTACAAGGCGGAGCAGCCGGCGATGAACCGGATGGTGGCGATAAAGATCCTTCATCCGAAGCTCGCCGGGCGCAAGGACCTCACCTCGCGGTTCCGCCGGGAGGCTCGGGCCATGAGCCAGCTCACGCACCCCAACACCGTCAAGGTGTTCATGTACGGCGAGCTGGAGGACGACGGCTCGCTCTACATCGTCATGGAGATGCTGGAGGGCCGCAACCTGAACCAGACGGTCAGGAAAGAGGGGCCCATGGCGGCCGACCGCGCCATCCCGATTTTGATTCAAGTCTGCGGCGCGCTGCAAGAGGCGCACGAGCTCGGCATCGTGCATCGCGACCTGAAGCCGGAGAACATCTTCCTGTCCAAGCAGGGCGGCATGAATGACTTCCCCAAGGTGCTGGACTTCGGTCTCGCCAAGGTGACGGAGCGGCAAATGCAGCCGGGGTCCGTCATCTTGACTCAAGAGGGAATGGTCTTCGGCACTCCGGAGTTCATGTCTCCCGAGCAAGCGCAAGGCAAGACGCTGGACGCGCGCAGCGACATCTACTCGCTCGCGGTCATCCTCTACGAGGTGCTCACGGGCAAGCTGCCGTTTTCCGCGCGCACGCCCATGGAATACATCCAGAAGCACGTGACGGATCCGATCATCCCGCTCAGCGAGCGCGTGCCGGATCGCAAGTTCCCGAAGGCGCTGGACGAAGTGCTCGCCAAAGCACTGCAAAAGCAGCCAGACAACCGCTTTCAAACCGCGGGCGAGTTCGGCGAGGCGCTGCGGGCCTTCGGCGGCGCGGCGGCGAAAGCTCTCCCCGCGGTGGGTCCTGCCGCCTCCGAGCCCGGCGCGGACTCGAGGCTCGGCCCGCAGAGCTCCGCGGCCGAGGTCATCAAGGGCGGCGGTCCTAGCGCCAAGCTGCTCGTCATCGTCGCCGCCGCCTGTTTGTTCGCGGGCGTGCTCATCGCGGTCCTGGTGATGAAGGCGCTTTCGCCGTAGATCACGGGTCGTGAATCGCGCCCGCGTGCTCAAGCTCCTCAAGATCGCCGCCTTCTCGGCCTTGGCGCTGGTGGTGCTCGCGGCGGTCTCGGTGGTGCTCGTCGTGCGCCACTACGAGGCCAAGCTGCCGACGCTAGACAAGGTGCGCAAGGGGTACGAGCCGCCGCAAGTGACGCGGGTGCTCTCGCGCGACGGCGCGGTGCTGGCGAGCCTCTTCACGGAGCGACGCACCGTGGTCAAGTTCGCCGACATCCCCAACCACGTGAAGCTCGCGTTTTTGGCGGCGGAGGACGCGAGCTTCTACCAGCACGAGGGCCTCAACTACCTCGGCATGCTCCGGGCGATGGCGGTCAACCTGCGCTCGGGGCGCTCTCGCCAAGGAGCGAGCACCATCACTCAGCAAGTGGTGAAGAACGTCTTGCTCGTGCCGGAGCGCACCTACGAGCGCAAGATCAAGGAGACCATCCTCGCGCGGCGGCTCGAGCACGAGCTCTCCAAGGACGAGATCCTCTCGCTGTATCTCAATCAAATTTACCTCGGCCACGGCCGCTACGGTGTGGAGGAGGCGTCGCGCTACTACTTCGGCAAGCGGGTCCGCGAGCTGGACGTCGCGGAGGCGGCCACGCTTGCCGGCCTGGTCGCGTCCCCCGAGCGCTACTCGCCGCGGCGGGACGTGACCCTCTCGATGCAGCGCCGGCACTACGTGCTGTCCCAGCTACTGGAGAAGGGGTTCATCACCCGTGAAGTTTATGATGACGCGGAGCAGCGCCCGCTCCGCCTGGCCCCCGTCAGCGAAGGTGAGTCCGAGCTGGCGCCGGAGGTGGTCGAGCACGTCAAACGGCTGCTGGTCAAAGTGGCGGGTGAGTCCGCGGCGCGCGGCGGGTTCGTGGTGGAGACGACCATCGACCCATCGCTGCAAGCCGCTGCCCGCAAGGCGACGCGAGACGCGCTCGACCAGTACCTCGTGCGGCAGAAGCTGCTCCCTCCTTACACTCAAGAGGAGCGCAAGCTCTGGGGCCCCGCCGAGAGCGGCACTCCCAAGCAAAACAAGGTGTACGTCGGCAAGGTCACCGCGCTGGACGACCGCGCGGGCACGCTGGACATCCAAGTCGGCGTGGTCACGGGCCGGGTGGATTTGCGGCACGAAGAGCGCTTCAACCCCAAGCGCCTGCCCCCGAGTCAGTTCTCGAAGGAGGGGGCTGCGCTGCGCGTGCGCGTGCTCTCACTGCCGGATTCGCCGGGAGCGAAGGCCGAGCTCAAGCTGGAGCTCGGTCCAGAAGCGGCGCTGGTGGCGCTGGAGCCGCGCAGCCGTGAGGTGCGCGCGCTCATCGGCAGCTACGAGGCAGTGGCCGGCGGTCTGGATCGCTCGACGCAGGCGCGTCGCCAGCCGGGCTCGGCGTTCAAACCGCTGGTTTACGGCTACGCGCTTCACTCACGCCGGCTCACGCTCGGCAGCGTGCTCAGCCTCACCCGCACCGGCAAGGACCTCAAGAAGAAGCCTCCCGCCGGCGTCGCGCCGGACGCGACCGAGTACAAGCTGCGCCTGCGCGAAGCCCTCGCCATCAGCGACAACACCGCCGCGCAAAAGATCTTGGAAGAGGTCGGCGCACCCAACGTGGTGGAGTTCGCCAAATCGCTCGGCATCGAGTCGCCGCTCGCGCCCACGCCGTCGCTCGCGCTCGGCGCCTACGAGGTCACGCCGCTCGAGCTCACCGCCGCGGTCGCCACCTACGCCGCCGCCGGCGAGTACCGTCCGCCCGTCTTGGTCAAGCGCATCACGGACTCCTCCGGCCGCGAATTCGCGCTCCCGCCCCAGCCGCCGCCCCGCCAAGTGGTCCCGCCGGAAGTGGCGTACCTCATCACGAGCGGGCTCACGAGCGTGGTCAAAGAGGGCACCGCGAAGAGCGCCAACGTGCTGCAGCGCCCCCTCGCCGGCAAAACCGGCACCACCAATCAAGCCAAGGACGCGTGGTTCGTCGGCTACTCCACGGACTATGTGGCCGGCGTCTGGGTCGGTTACGACGAAGCCTTGCCGCTCGGCTGGGGCGAAGCGGGCGCCGTCACCGCGCTGCCGATCTGGATCGGCTTCATGAAAGTGGCCGAACAGGGGCGCCCCGCCGTCGACTTCCCGCGACCCGCCGGCATCGTCACCGTTCGCATCGATCCCATCACCGGGCTCCTCGCGCAGCCGGAGACAGGCGAAGGCATCGAAGAAGAATACTTGGACGGCACCGCGCCCACCGAGGTCAGCGCCCCCGCTCCGGAAGCCACGCCGGGCACGCTCCCCGAAATCCCGCCGCCGCCGTTCTAGGCGCCGACGCGACTGCCCGACTCAGCCTCCGTGAGCCCCGCAGTGACCGCGGCTCGCCATCACCCAGGCGCCGCGTCCGGCTGGCCCTGATTTCGTCATCCGCATCCCTGGGCTCGCGCGCGCATCATTCGCTCGTGCGCGCGCGGCTCGACCGCGGTACCTTCATCCCGCGACGTCGGGGCGCGTTCGAACGCGTCCTGCGTGGCCAACTTCAAGCACTCCTCGCATGGTCAACCACGAAGAGGGCGGGCTAGATCTCGCTCGGCGCCGCCTACTGCTGGATATTGCCGCGCAGGTTGGTACGCCTGTCTACGTCTATGACGCAGCGATCTTGCGGCGGCAGCTAGCGAGCTTGCAGCGCTTCGATCGGGTGCGCTTCGCACAGAAGGCGTGCGCCAACGTGCACATCCTACGGCTCTTGCGCGCCGCCGGAGCCTACGTGGACTGCGTGTCGCCGGGGGAGCTGGCGCGGGCTTTGGCCGCCGGCTTTCGGGGTGGCGCCGAGCCAGCCGAGATCGTCTACACCGCGGACCTGCTGACGGATGCCATCATCGATCGGGTGCTGGAGGCGGGCGTCCCCGTCAACGCCGGCTCGGAGGACATGCTGACGCAGCTCGGTGAGCGCCGCGTTGGTCATCCTGTCTGGTTGCGCATCAACCCGGGCTTTGGCCACGGGCACAGTCACAAGGTCAACACCGGCGGCGAGGCGAGCAAACACGGGATCTGGCACGAAAACTTGAGCGAAGCGCTAGCGCGCGTGCAGCGCTATGGGCTGAGCTTGGTCGGTCTCCACATGCACATCGGCTCGGGCGCGGATCTCGAGCATCTCGGCCGCGTGGGGGACGCGATGGTGCGCGCCGTGCAGCAGGCGGGGCACGACCTGCGGGCCGTATCGGGTGGCGGGGGCCTCCCCGTCCCGTATCGCGAGGGGGAGGCGGCAATCGACCCGAGCGCGCACTTTGACGTGTGGGACGCCGCCCGCCGCCGGATCGAAGCGCATTTAGGTCACCCGGTGGATCTCGAGATCGAGCCGGGGCGCTACCTCGTAGCTCAGGCCGGCGTGCTGCTCGCCGAGGTCCGCGCAACCAAGAGCATGGGCGGCAATCACTTCACGATAGTGGACGCCGGTTTCAACGATCTGGTGCGCCCGGCCATGTACGGCGCTCACCATCGGATTTCGTTGCTCTCACGCGGCAGCGAGGTCGAAGCTCGTCCGCCACGACGGACGCTCGTCGCGGGGCCGCTGTGCGAGTCGGGCGATGTGTTCACGCAAGACGCCAGCGGCTATCCGGCGCCGCGCGAGCTGCCGCAGGCGCGCGTGGGCGACGTGATGGTTTTCCACGACGCGGGCGCCTACGGGGCCAGTATGTCCAGCAACTACAATTCGCGCCCGCTCGCGGCGGAGGTGCTCATCGAGGGTGACGTGCCGCGCCTGATCCGCCGGCGACAGACCATTCAAGAGCTACTCCTGCTCGAAGAGGTGTGAGCCGCCTGCTTCAAAGCGAGGACGTGCTCGGTAGTCACGATTCGGCTCGAAGCAGGCGCTGCGGGTCAGCTCGTATCAGATGGGGCGCTCGGGCGCCGCACCACGCGCGTAGGTTTGCCAGGCGATCTTCGCGGTCGCGAGCTTGAGGCCGGAGGACTTCTTGGTCTTCAGGTATGCCAAGAGCGCCTCGAGGCTAGCCACGTCTTTCGGAAAGGCTTCGTCCCGCGTGGCTTCTCCCGCGAGGCTGCCAAGCGGCGTCTTCTGGCTCTTCTGCTTCTCGAGCCATTCGTAAAACGTCGTGAATTTGCTCATGATAGGTCGGTGGCCGGAGGTCTAGCCCATCGGGCCAGCTCTGGAAAGCGTGACCCCGGAAGCCGTGCAAAGAGCGCACCGGCGGTCCGGGACTTGCTTGGCAGGGGAGGATGGAACCCAATCAATTGGCTCACGATCGCGTGCGCGAGCACACCGCGCCGCACGTCAATCAACAGATCGACCGGCTAACGCGAGCCTCCATCGCGGAGCACGTCGAACAGGGGTCCGAGGCGATCGCCAGGCGGCTGGCGGAGCTCGATCAGGAGTGGGACGTGGACCGCGCCCTCATGGTGAATTTCGCCCTCGCCGGGGCCGCCACCTTCACGGCCGGCATCACCCGATTTGCCACGTCGTCGCCATTCGGCCCGCGTCGCAAAGGCTTTTTGTACTTTTTTGGTACCCAGCTCGGCTTCTTACTGCTTCACGGGGTGGCCGGGTGGTGCCCGCCCGCGTCCGTGTTCCGGCGCCTCGGCTTTCGCACCCAGCGTGAGATAGAGGTCGAGCGCGCCGCTTTGCGAGACGCGCTATCGGTCCCGGTGGACCGCCGCCTCGCGGCGAGCTGAGGCGCTCAGCGAGCCTCGAGCGAGGCGTAACCGAAGGTCGTGGAGCGCGAGATAGGCTGAGTGTCGCGCGCTCCACGCCGGTACTCGACCAGATCCGCAATGTGGAGGAAGGGGAGGCGATGCCGCCTCGCGAAGCGCTCGAGCTCGGCCCCCCGCAGCATCTCCCCCTCTTCGTCCACGATTTCGCAGAGGGCCCCGGCGGGCTCGAAGCCGGCGAGGCGAGCGAGGTCGACAGCGGCCTCCGTGTGACCACGCCTCTCGAGCACGCCCCCGGCGCGGGCCCGTAGCGGGAAAACGTGACCGGGGCGGAGGAAGCTGTCAGCGCCGATGCTCGGTTCCGCCAAGGCGCGGATCGCGGCGCTGCGGTCGGCCGCAGAGATGCCGGTGGTGGTCCCGTGACGCAGATCGATGCTCACCGTGAAGGCCGTGCGCTGCGACTCGCTGTTCTCCGGCACCATCAGGGGGAGCTGCAGCTCGTCGGCGCGCTCGTCCGTGAGCGCCACGCACACGACCCCGCTCGTGTGGCGGAGCATGAACGACAAGGCCTTGGGCGTCAGCTTCTCGGCCGCGATGATGAGGTCGCCTTCGTTTTCTCGGGAGGCGTCGTCCGCTACCACCACGAAGTCCCCACGGAGCAGCGCCAGCAAAGCGAGTTCGACTGCGTTCGACATGTTCATCTCTCGATACTGGAAACATGTCTCTTATAGTGGATAACGGAGGCGTGTCCAGGCGCTCCGTCCGGCGGACGGTCAGATTCGCTAATGCCTGCTGCACTATCAGCAGGGATTTACGGCATTCTGTTAGCTCTGTCTCATCACTCCATCGGGTAGCTGGACCACTGCTCCAGCGGATAAAGCGGCGTTTTCGCTGGAGGAATCAACGTGCGGCCTGCCAGTCGGCGTTGGCAATTCGGCCCGTGGCAGTTAGGTTGCGCGAGCCGCTGGGTCACGTCGACCGGGCGAACCGAGGGCTCGAAACGTCATGGCTTCAGAACCTGCTCAAACGCTAGGTGCCGCAGCAGCGCGGCAGCTAGCCAACACCACCAAGACCCCGCCCCAATGGGTGGGCACCACGCCGCGCTGGCTCGTGAGCCTGCTGCCGTGGGTCCCGGTCGAGGCCGGCACCTACCGCGTGAACAAGGTCAAGGAGGCAGACGCCAAGGGCATCGGCATCGAATGCAGCCCGAGCGATGGCGACGAGCTCCCGCACGCCTTCGTGGACTACGAAGAGAACCCGCGCGAGTACACCCTGAGCACGGTCACGACGACGCTCGAGGTGCAGACCCGCATCTCGGACCTGTACCGCAGCCCCATGGACCAGGTGCGGGAGCAGCTCGGCGTGCTGATCGAGATGGTGAAGGAGCGGCAGGAGAACGAGCTGGTGAACAACGCCAACTACGGCTTGCTCACCCAACCCCCTCCCGAGATGCGCGTTCAGACGCGAACCGGCGCTCCCACGCCGGATGATTTGGACGAGCTTTTGACCAAGGTGTGGAAGGAGCCGGCCTTCTTTCTGGCCCATCCGCGCGCCATCGCCGCGTTCGGCCGTGAGTGCACTCGCCGCGGCGTTCCGCCACCCACGACGACGCTGTTCGGCTCGCCGTTCCTCACCTGGCGCGGCATCCCGCTCATCCCGTCGGACAAGCTCCACATCAAGGACGGCGCGAGCAACATCTTGCTGATGCGCACGGGTGAGCGGAAGCGCGGTGTGGTCGGCTTGTTCCAGCCGGGCCTCCCCGGCGAGGTGAGCCCCAGCCTCACCGTGCGCTGGATGGGTATCAACCAGCGCGGCGCTGCGGCTTACTTGGTCTCGCTGTACTGCTCGGCGGCGGTCCTCACGGAAGATGCCGTGGGCGTGCTCGAAAACGTGCAGGTCGAAAAATACCATGAGTATCGGTATTGAGCCGGACGCGGCTCAGCTAGCGGCAGCTCCCACTTCTCCTTTGGAGAGTGAGAGCTTCGTCCAGGAGCTCGCGCGACTGGCGAACCAGATGTTTCAAAACGGCGGTCCCGTCCAGGGGCCGCCCGTTTCCAACATCACGCCGCCGGTGGCGCCGCCCACGGGCGGGCCGCTCCCTGGCGTCGTTGCGCCGCCCAACCCGGGGCCAAGCGCCTTCGGCGTCGGCGGGGCGTCCACCGCGCAGTCTTCGCCGCCCACCCCCGGCTTTCTCACGAGCCCGCCCATCGCGAACGCGCCGCCCCCCAAGGAGGGCGACCTGCGGAGCATTGGCGCTCTCTTGGCCGATCCTCTGCACACCCAACCCGTGCGCTTGGCTCAAGGCCCTGCCACCGCGCCCACGAGCGTCGATTCGGCTCCCTACTTTTTGGCCCTTGCGGGTATGCCTTCGGCGAACAGCTTGCCTCCTCAGGGCAACCTGCCCGGCAGCTCCGTTAGCGGTAGTCAGCTGCCCGGTGGTTCGGTGAGCCCGGGCGCGGCAACGGCCTCGCCTCCAATGCCTCCTGG
Source organism: Myxococcales bacterium (assembly GCA_004193285.1). Taxonomy (GTDB): domain Bacteria; phylum Myxococcota_A; class Polyangia; order Polyangiales; family Polyangiaceae; genus PMG-095. Next base: position 55,344 of record SECP01000001.1, read on the forward strand.
GGGCGCTCCGGCCGGTCTCGCGCCGCCGAGCATTGTCAGCAGTCCGGACTCGCCGCTCGGCGCCCCGCTGCCGTCGAGCTCCATTCCGGGCTCGACCGACTTCGAGCCGCAGCTCTTCGCCTACCACCAGGTCCAAGAAGTTCCGAAGCCGCGCCAGAGCTCGAGCTTGTTCGACCCTTACGCGGTCAAGCGAGACTTCCCGATCCTGCGCGAGCGAGTGCACGGCCGCGAGCTGGTGTGGCTGGACAACGCCGCGACCACCCAGAAGCCCCGCTCGGTGATCGAGCGGCTCTCGTATTACTACGAGCACGAAAACTCGAACATTCACCGCGCCGCGCACGCTCTCGCCGGCCGCGCGACGGACGCCTACGAAGGTGCGCGCGAAAAGGTTCGACGCTTCGTGAACGCGCCCTCGGTGAAGGACATCATCTTCGTGCGTGGCGCGACAGAGGGCATCAACCTCATCGCTCAGAGCTGGGGCCGTCGCAACATCGGCCCGGGTGACGAGATCGTCATCACGTGGCTCGAGCACCACGCCAACATCGTGCCTTGGCAGCAGCTCGCCTCGGAAAAAGGCGCCAAGCTGCGGGTGGTGCCCGTGGATTCACGCGGCCAGGTCATCCTGGAGGAGTACGAAAAGCTCCTTGGGCCTCGCACGAAGCTCGTCTCGATCACCCAAGTATCCAACGCGCTCGGCAGCATCGTGCCGGTGAAGGAGATGACCGAGATCGCGCACCGTTACGGCGCCTGCGTCATCGTCGACGGCGCGCAAGCGGTGTCTCATATCCGGGCGGACGTGCAGGCGCTCGACTGCGAGTTCTACGTCTTCTCCGGGCACAAGGTGTTCGCCCCCACCGGCATCGGCGCGGTGTACGGCAAGACCCAGGTGCTCGAGCACATGCCTCCCTGGCAGGGCGGCGGCAACATGATCGCGGACGTCACGTTCGAAAAGACGCTCTACCAGGCCGCGCCCAATCGGTTCGAGGCCGGAACGGGCAACATCGCTGACGCGGTCGGCCTCGGCGCCGCGCTGGACTACGTCACCTCTCTCGGCATCGAGAACATCGCGCGCTACGAGCACGAGCTGCTCGAGTACGGGACCGACCGCCTGCACGAAGTGCCGGGCCTCACCATCATCGGCACTGCGGCTGACAAGGCGGGCGTGCTGTCCTTCGTGCTGGACGGCCAGAAGACGGAAGAGATCAGCGGCGTTTTGGACCAAGAGGGCATCGCGGTGCGCTCTGGCCACCACTGCGCCCAGCCTATCCTGCGACGCTTCGGCCTCGAGGCGACGGTTCGTGCGTCACTCGCTCCGTACAACACCCGCGAAGACATCGACGCCCTGGTGGCTGCCCTCAAGCGCATCCAGGTCGGTCGTCCGCGGCACTGACTCAGCTTCACTGGCGGCGCCGATACGAAGCGGAAGCGCGGCTCGCGTCCCTTGCACGCGAGCCGGCTTCCACCAATTTTACTCGGCGGCGGTGACGGCCGACTCGTGATCGAGCGCCAGCCCCGCCTTCACCCAGGCGCGGGTGCCGCCCGTCAGGTTGTACACTTCCTTGAAACCTTGCTGGGCAGCGAGGCGAGCTGCCGTTTCGCTGCGGACGCCTGCCGCGCAGACGAAGATGATGCCGTCGTGCTGGAGCGCTGCTTTCGGATCCTGCCGAAACTGAGCGAGCGGAACGAGGCGGGCGTGCGGGACATGGCCGTCGATCCACTCATGCGGATCGCGCACATCGATCACTTCTAGACCGCGCTCCGTGATGAGCTCCAGGGCCTGCTTGGGCGACAGCGGCTTGACCATGTTCTCCAGTATAATGGACGTTCCGCTCTTGGCAAGTACTCCATCGGAAAACTAGTCTGATAATTGTTGCTGAATCATTTCGGTTAGTTGCGCGGATCTATCGCTAACTCCGCGTACTAGTCCCGAAACCCGCTAGCCGCTGGAGGTGGCTGTCGTCGCTCCGTCCGCGCGCTTTCCACGAACGCTGAACAGCAGAATCCCCGCTAACATCGCGAGCACGAAGACTGCGCCCTCCGCGCGCCCGTAGGCGAGCGCAACCAAAGCGGGGCCGGGACAGTACCCCGCTAGGCCCCAGCCGACGCCAAACAGCGCCGCGCCCGCCAAAAGCCGCGCGTCCACGACACTGGACGGCGGATGGCTCGCGCCGCCGCGAGGGCTCGCGAGCCACCTCAGCCAAACGAAGTGAACGCTGACGGCGCCGGCCATGACGAAGGCAAGTGACGGATCCCATATCCCGGCCACATCCAGGAACCCGAGCACCTTGCCCGGATCCGTCATTCCGGACAGCGCCAGACCGACCGCGAACAATGCCCCGCTGACGATTGCGGTGATTCGCTCGGTCATCGAACGGCTCCCGCAACGAGGTGGCGCGCGATGAAGACGACCGCCGCCGCGCTGAGCATGAACGTCAGCACCGCTGCGAGAGAGCGGGCGGAGCCTCGACTCAAGCCGCACACACCGTGACCAGACGTACACCCATTGCCCAGCTGAGTCCCGTAGCCGACCAGGAGACCCGCAGCGGCAATGAGGGCCAGGGGGCGAGCCGGCACGCTGACTACCCGCCAGGGACCCGAAACGAACGCCAGGGCCACGCTCGTCAGCAACAGCGCGCCGAGAAACCACGCGGCAAAGCTGGCTGACGCGGGGGCGCGAATCACGCGCCCGAGCAGCCCGCTGATACCAGCAATCTGACCGGCGCCGCTCCACGCGACTGACGCACTCGCACCAATGAGGAGGCCACCGAGCAGCGCCGTCAGCATGCCTTCGTCGTTCAGCGGTTGGGCTGCGGCGTCAACCGGAGGTACGGCTTGACCGCACGAAAGCCCTTCGGAAACCTTTCCGCGAGCTCCTTCGGATCCTGCAACGCCGGAACGATGACGACGTCGCCCCCGTCCTTCCAATCTGCTGGCGTCGCGACTTTGTGGCTGTCGGTCAGCTGGAGCGAGTCCACGAGTCGCAGGATTTCCTCGAAGTTGCGCCCCGTGCTGGCGGGGTACGTGAATAGAGCGCGGATCTTCTTGCTGGGGTCGATGACGAACACGGACCGCACCGTCAGGGTGTCGTTCGCTTCCGGGTGAATCATGTCGTAGAGCTTGGCTACCTTGCGATCCGGGTCGCCGAGCAGCGGGAAATTCAGCTTCGTCCCCTGTGTCTCCTCGATGTCCCCCGCCCACCTGTGGTGCGACTCCACATCGTCGACACTCACGGCCAAGAGCTTGACGTTGCGCTTCGCGAACTCTTCTTTGAGCTGGGACGCGCGCCCGAGCTCAGTGGTGCACACCGGCGTGAAGTCCTTGGGGTGTGAAAAGAGGATGCCCCAGCTCGTCCCGAGGTGCTGATGCAGCGATATGGGCCCTTCCGTCGAGTCCTGAGTGAAATCGGGGGCAATACTTCCAATGTGCAGGGTCATTCAGAGAGCTCCGTGCGCTTCTCGCGCTTGACGACGGTCTATCAGTCTATTAAACACATAGACCATATGGAGCGAGCTTACGGCTCAGTTTGAACCTTGTCCAGCCCCACCACGCTCCCGTTGCCTTCGTCACCCACTGAGTCTGACTCCGATCTCACGCCCATCGTCGGCGCCAACTTGAGGCGTCTACGGGTCAAGCGAGGCCTGTCCCTCGAGCGGCTCGCGCGCGCGTCGGGCGTGAGCCGAGCGATGCTCGGGCAGATCGAGCTCGGGCAAAGCACGCCCACCATCAATCTGTTGTGGAAGATCTCTCGCGCCCTCGAGGTGCCGTTCTCAACGCTGGTGACGGCTTCTACCGCGCGCACGGCGACGGTGCTGCGCAGCAAAGGCGCCAAGCTCCTCACGTCGGCTGACGGCGCGTTCACCTCGCGCGCCCTCTCCCCCTTCAACGCGCCTCGCAACATCGAGTTTTACGAGCTGCGTCTCGCGGCCAAAGGCGCCGAGCATGCGGAAGCGCACGCACCGGGAACGACCGAGAACCTCGTCGTTGCGCGCGGCTCGGTGGACATTCGTGTCGGCAAGAGCAAGCACGAGCTCAAGCAGGGAGACTCCATCATCTTCGACGCAGATCTCCCGCACTCGTACGAGAACCCCAGCGACGAAGAAGCATGGATGTATCTCGTCATGACGTACGCGGAGCGCGTTGTCTGATTCGTCTACTTTGATGGACTGCGAGCTTGTGAAGTAGACAGGGGGCGGCTATGCCCTCGAGCATGGCAACGAGCGTAAGCGGCGCGCTTCCTCTGCGGGTCCCCAGTCAACCTCTGCCGCCAGACGCAGGCGAACGCCGACGCTTCTTGGTGGTCTTCGCCGTCCTGGCTTCGTTCATGGGTACGAGCGTGGGAATGGCGCAGGTCGCGGCGTCGCTCTACGCCGTGTCGCTCGGCGCAAGCGAGACCATGCTCGGGCTGATCGCGGGCGCCCAGAGCATCGGAGTCATGCTCGTCAGCTTGCCCATCGGCATGCTCGTCGATCGCCTCGGGCCGGCGCGGCCGTTCCTGACGGGCACGCTCCTCGCCGGGCTCACCTACGCTGCCGTGCCGCTCGTGCCGACTCCCGCGTACCTGCTCCTGTGCACCGCGCTCATCAGCTTCTTCATGCCCCTGCGCTTCGTGTCGCTCAACACGCTGTTCCTAAAACAGCTGGCTTCCTTGGGAGAGAGCAAGGCGGGCTGGTACCGCGGCACCCACATGCTCGGCATGTTCTTGCTAGGCCCGGCGCTCGGCGCGCAAGCGGTTGCGTCCCTCGGGTTCGCGTGGACCTACCGCGTCATCTCCGCTGCGTTTTTGCTCACCCTCGTGCTGTCGCCGATCGTGTTCTCGCGCTATTCGACGGCCCCCGAGCGCCGTGGCGGCTCGTTCCTCGGTCGATTGGCGGAGCAGCTGTCGCTCTTGGTGAAGGACCGCGACATCCGCGGCGTCTCGATCGTCGAGCTGGCGACTCAGGCGGCAGGATCGTTCTTCACCTTCTTCGTGGTCGTGCTGGCGGTCACCCAACTCGGAGCGACCGGTAGCGAAGCGTCGAGCTTGGTCGGCATGAAAGGGGGCGCTTACATCTTCTCCCTGTTTGCGCTCGGCGGCTTGCTGCGGCGCTTGGGGAGAGCCGCCTATCCGGTAAGCTTGCTCGCCATCGCGGTGGGGCTGTCCAGCGTTGCGCTCGCTAGCGGGCTTGGGCCGCTACGATTTGGCTCGTTGGTGTTGGGGCTCGGCTTGGGCGCCGTACAAATCGTAACGCTGACTCGCTACGCGAAGCTCGGCGAGCGAACGGGCCACGGCAAAATCTCGGGCATGAGCGCGCTCGTCGGTCCGTCGGGCGGGGTGCTCGGCAATCTGGTCGGGGCCGCCCTCGGCCACTTTCTCAGCCTCCCGCGGGTCTTCCTGGCCATCGCCGCCGCTTTCGGGCTGGCTTCGCTACTCCTGTGGCTGCGGCCCGTGTCGGCGTCGCATGACTGAAGCGCGGGCATCAAGCGTCGTTGAGCGAAAGCACCGTAGCGAGGGCGCGGTGCAACCCCGGAGCCACCGTCTTCAGCTGCTCCCGGTGAAGCTGAGACAGCTGGGTGAGGATCTGTTCTCCACGGGGCGTGATACTGAGCAGCACCTCCCGCCGATCTTGGGCGCTGCGCTCGCGTTGCACCAAGCCGGCGCGCTCCAAGCGATCGGTCAGGGTAACCGCGGTATGGTGCTCCACGCACAAGCGCTCCGCCATCGTACCGATGGTGGGGCGTTTGCCCTCCGGCAGGCCCTTCAGCGCAAGGAGTAGCTGATGCTGCTGGGGCTCGACCCCGTTGGAGCGCGCGGCTCGCTCACTGAAGCTGAGAAAGCTTCGGATCTGGAAGCGAAACTCAGCCAGGGCGCGGTAATCGACCTGGCTGAGCGGTGAGATCTCTTGCACAGGAAAGGCGCGCGCCGTGGGCATCCCTGTCTTTTATAAGATCTGATTAGTTCTGTATAGTGTCGAAACGACACGGCTCAGCCCGTTGGTTTGCCGTCCAAACCGCGCGGCTTCCAGTTTTGCTCCAGCCCGAGCTCCTTCAGAGCCTGCTTGAGGAATTTGAGCTCCGTCCACTCCTCGAACGAAAATCCCCGACGCGTCAGCCCGAAGCGCTGAGCTTCTTCGATCTGGAGGCGGTAGCGCGAAGCGACGTAGGGGTCCACCAGCGGGCTAGTGCGGTACTTGAGGTCCTCACCCTTCCAGTCCTCTTTGAAGCCGGAGAAGGTGAAGCCGCTCTTCGTCCAAAGCTGGAAGATGGAGGTGGGGTCCTTCTCGGCGTCCGCTAGCAACTTGGCGGCGAGGACGAGCTGTTTGATCACCCGCAAAGTGATGTCTGGATACTTTTCGATGAAGTCTTGCGAGCCGAGGAAGAGCGCGTTGGTGGTGAGCTTCGGATCGCCGCTCTTGGTCGTGAAAATGACGCGAGACACGCCCTGGTCGCGCAGGGACAGGTAGTCCGGGCCGCCCACCGCTGCGTCGATGTCCTTGGTGACCAGCGCCGCTTTGGCCGCGTTGGTATCCAAATTGACGAGGCGCACGTCCTTTTCGCTCAGACCGAACTTCTCGAGGATCTTCACGCCGGCGAGGTGCGTCGCCGTGCCCTTCAGCACCGCGACCTTCTTGCCGCGCAGGTCCTTGACGCTCTGTACCGTCGAGTCAGCCGGTACCGATACGTAAATGTTGTTGCGCACGCCGGAGGAGGCGAGGACGCGGTACTTGAGCCCGCTCGCGCGGCCCACCACGGAGGGAAGGTCGCCGAGATGCGAGAAATCCAAAAGGCCGTTCGCGAACAGCTCGTTGACGGCCGGGCCGGCGCCGCGAAGAAACGTCCACTGGACCTTGATGCCGTCCTTCTTGAACTCCTCCTCCAGCAGGCCCTTGAGGTGCAGCGTGGTGACGCTATTCCCGTACGAGGCGGGGCGGTTGCCGATGCCGACGCCGGGGTAGCCCACGCGAATCACACTCGGCTTGTCGGCGAGGGCGAGGGCCGGAAGCAGGAGCACGAAGATGGCGAACAAAATGCCGTAGAGCTTGGCTAGCTTCATGTCCCATACTTTATCAGCTACTGTCTATCTTACAAGACATTTGCTGGAGTGTTGGCACATGGCGTGTTAGCCATGTGCGATGTTGAGCACTCGACGCGTGCTGTGGGAAAGCCTGCTCTTCCTCCTCGGCCTGGCCCTTTCGGCGTGCAACCACGGGGCGCAGGGCGACGCGAGCTCGCACACCCCGGAGGCGCTGCGCCTGGGCTTCATCGGCACGGGGGAGGACCAGCCCGTAGGCGCCGAAGGATTCGCCTTCAAGCACGGTGACCTCACGAAGCAGCTCGAGCAGCTCGGCTTTCAAGAGCCGCAATTCGTTCGCTTCGCCAACGGGCCCGATCTGAACGAGGCGCTGTCGGGCGGGTCGATAGACATCGGCATCTACGGGGATACCCCAGCCCTCGTAGGGCGGGCTGCGGGTTTGCCGACTCGCCTCGTCAATCAAACGGTCGTGGGCATGGATGCTTGGTTGCTCGCGCCCGCGGGAGGCGTCAGCTCGGTGGAGCAGCTCGAAGGGAAAGTCGTCGCGACCTCGAAGGGCTCCTACATGCATCGCTACCTCTCGGGTTTGTTGGAGGAGAAAGGGCTCCGGGGAAAGGTGACGCTGATTCATTTGCTCCCCGCGGACGCCCAAGCTGCGCTCGAGCGAGGTGACGTGGCAGCCTACGCGTCGCCCGTAAGCACCGCGCCATTGCTCGTGAGCAAGGGGGCCAAAGTGATTGATCGAGCTTCGCAGCACGCCGGGCTCTCCGGGAGCTCCGTCACGGTCATCACCGACGCCTTTCTACAGAAGCACCCTCACTTTCCGAGGCAGTGGAACGACCTGCGGGCTCGCGCGGTGGCCGCGGTCGTGAGCCAGTCCGAGCGTTACTACGCCTTTCACGCAGAGACGGTGCGCCTCCCGCTGGAGGTGGTGAAGCTTGGCTATCCGCTCACGACGCTCCACTCCGAGCCATTGAGCCCGAGCGGTCGCAGCCTCCTCGAAGGCACCAAGCGCTTCTTGGTCGCGCAAGGTCTGGCCCAGCGCGACTTCGAGCTCGCGGCCTGGGCTCTTCCGGAAGGATGAAGCGGCCCCGGCGTCGATAGCTCACCGGCTAGCGGCGTCTAGGGCGAGGTAGCGCCGCCCAGATCGGCCTCGCGCGCCTCGACGAGCGCGAGGCGTCGAGCTTGCTCACCTTGTGCCGCCACGGTGCGGGCGGCGAAGAACGTGAACACGACGAAGCACACGCTCGCCGCCACGAAGCTGCGCGTATAGCCGGCGGCCTCCGCGACCGAGCCCATGACGAAGGTGCCGGTGCCCCCGCCAACGAACAGGCTGAAGGCGAACAAGGCGAGCGCGCGCCCTCGTCCTGACGGGAAGGCTTCCGAGGCGCGCGCTTGGATGGTCGAGTGACACAAGCTAAAGCCCGCTCCGAGCGCGGCGGTGCTGAAGGCGACCCACCCCACGCTGGGCGCGACCGCCGCCACCAGGTACGCGGTAGCCATCGCGCCCCCGCCGATCAGAACGAGCCGTTCTTCTGTCACGCGACGTAAGATACGAGGCAGCGACTTGGCCACCGCCACCTGCGCGAGACCGGCGAGGGCCAGGGTGAGGCCGATGCTGAGCGGGCCGGAGCGAAATCGTTCGTGCAGGAGCCCGCTGAAGAAGGGGAAGCAGCCCATGAACAGCGCTCCTTCCACCAATACCAACCACAATATAGGCCGCAAGCTCGACTGGAGCGCGGCTCGGTAGTTGCCGCTCGCGCTGCGAGAGACGGCCGGCACGTGCCGCGCGCGGTGCCAAAGCCAGAGCGTCACGAGCGCAGAGATGCCGCCTAGCGTGGGGAATATGCTGCGCCAGGACATGACCTCTGCCATCAGCCCCCCGGCGCTGGTGCTGAAGCTTTGAGCGGCGCCGGTGCTCGCCATGAGCAAGCTCAGCGTGGCCTGTCGCCGGGAATAGGGCACCGTATCCCCGATGTAAGCGATGGTCAGAGGTATGAGCGCGGCCGCGGCGGCGCCGGTCAGAGCTCGTAGCGTGAGCAGCCCCGCTAGCCCGCCGAAGAGGCCGCACCCCGCCGTACCGAGGCTGAACGCAGCCATGGCGTACACGGCTACCCGCAGCTTTCCGAGCCGGTCCGCGAGGGGCCCGTAGGCCAACTGGCAAAGGCCGTAGGGTAGAAGATAGAAGGAGACGGTGTAGCTCGCGACGGCGATGGAGCAGCCGAGCTCGTCCGCGATGCTCGGAAGAAGCGGCGCGACGATCCGCGCGTCCAGCCCGACCACGAACGTGGCGGCGCCGAGAGCGAGGAGTAACGAACGTTGCTGGGGCGATTCGGTAGACGGCGGCTGCTCGGGACGAGCCATGTTGGACCCATAGTCTACGCCCCGAGATGCGCTATCTTCTATAATAGACGCGCGTCCGTTTTCGTGGCAAGGTGCTGCCGTAGCAGCAGTCATGACCTTACTGACCCTTCCGGAAGCCCGTGGCTCCGGCCTCTCCGAACGCGCAAAGGCCCTGGTTTTCGAGGATCCTCGCTCGCGCGAGCTTCTCGAGCAGATTCGCGGCGTCGCTGGCAGCGACCGCCCCGTCCTGCTTCTAGGCGAGGCAGGCACCGGCCGCGAGCTGGTAGCCCGCTACATCCATGAGCTCTCGTTGCGGCGGCTTGGGCCATTCTTGTCCACCAACTGCGCGTCCTTTCCAGGCGCCGAGTTGGAAGCCGAGCTGTTCGGTCATGAGAAAGACGCGGTGCCCACCAGCAGCGGAGCGCGCACGGGCGTGCTCGAGAGCGCGGAAGGCGGCACGCTGTACTTGGACGCGATCGGTGACACTCCTCAGGCGACGCAGGCCAAGCTCGTTCGCGTGCTGGAGGACCACCAGTTTCGAAAGCTGGGCGCCCGGCGCTACCAGCCGTTCAATGTGCGGCTCATCATTGCCAGCAGCGTTCAGCTTCAAGAAGCGGTGACCGCAGGCCACTTCAGGCCGGATCTCCTGCGCCTGATCTCGGGGACCAAGCTCGAGGTGCTACCTCTGCGCAAGCGGCGGGGGGACGTCTTGCCGCTCGCGAGGCACTTCCTCGCGCTCTATCAGCAACGAATCGGCATCGGCTCACGCTCCCTGAGCCCGGAAGCGGAGCGCCTGCTCCTCGATCATCACTTTCCTGGCAACATCCGGGAGCTCGAGAGGGCCATTCATCACGCCATCCTGCGTTGCCGCGGTCGGTTCATCACGCCCGAGGATCTGCGGCTAGGCGACGAAAGCGCGCCGACCTCGGAAGCCGGCTCACCCCTGCAGGAGCTCGAGCGTTCTCTCGCCAAGTTGTTCGAGCTCAGCCCTCCGCACCTGCACGAGCTCATCGACGAAGCGGTGATGCGCAGCGCCTACCGGTTCTCCGGGCAAAATCAGCTCAAGACCGCGCGTTTGCTCGGCATCAGCCGCAACGTGGTGCGGGCCCGGTTGATACAATACGGGGAGGTCGCTGGCTTCCTGCGCGCGCCTTCCTCGGGAGATGCGCCAGAGAGCCGTCCCCGCTCGAGCGGTCGAGCCCGCCCAGTGGTGAGCTTCGGCTACCAGCCTTTCGGTTTGCTCAAGCTGCTGCGCGCCCGGGGCAGCATCGAGTCCCAGCTGAACGAGCTCGGCTATCAGGTCGAATGGAAGCACTACCCGAGCGGCATCCGCCTGGTGGACGCGTTCAAGAATGGTCAGCTCTCCATCGGCGTCGTTGGGGAGGGGCCGCCCATCTTTGCCCAAGCCTCCGCGGTGCCCATCGTTTACGTCGCAGCGGAGGCGCCTGCGCCGGAGGGCGAAGCCATCGTCGTCCATCAGGACTCTCCCATCCGCAGCGTGGCGGGGCTTCGGGGCAAGAAGGTCGCGTTACTGCGCGGCTCGAACGCGCACTACCTGCTGATTCGCGCCCTGGAAGAGGCGGGCCTGTCCTACGGGGACGTACAGGCAAAATTCGTCTTTTCTGACGCCGCTCGCGCGCGCTTTCAGCACCGCGAGGTGGACGCGTGGGTGATCGCCGACCCCATTCTGGCAGAAATTCAGCAGCGGCTGCCAGTGCGGGTCCTTCGCGACGGGCGCGGTCTGACGACGAACCCAGCCTACTACGTGGCAAGCTCGGATTTCGCGACCGAGCATCCGGAGATCTTGGCCCTCTTCCGGCGCGAGCTGTCGTCCGTACAGCGTTGGGCGACCGAGCACGTGGACGAGGCCGCGGGCTCGCTGGCCCAGCAAGTGGGCATCGGCCGTGAGGCAATCGGGCTGGCCTTGAAACGCAGCTTGGGTGAGAGCTTGCGACGCCCGGAGATCATCGCGTCGCAGCAGCGCGTCGCGGACGCGTTCTTTCGGCTAAAGCTCATCCCCCGCGCCGTGTCGGTGGCGGACGCGGCCTGGCCGCTCGAATAGGCCCGGCCCGCGCAGATTGCTGCCCGGTCAGCAACTCGCCGTCGTGTCCGGCTCCCGCCACCGTAGCGGTTGACCTGTCTACTATAGAAGACTATCTTCTTCGTAGACTAGATGGTCAGCCTAGCCCTGGATTCCACGCACCTGGCAGAAACCTACGACCGCGTGGGCGAGCGCCAGTTCAACCACGGAAAACAGCTCGTATCCGCGCTGCGCATCGCGGCCGGGCACCGCGTGCTCGACGTAGGCTGCGGCACGGGGCTGCTTGCGCTGCACGTGGCCCAGCTCGTCGGGCCCTCCGGTAAAGTGGACGCGGTCGACCCGCTGCCGTTGCGGGTGGCGCTCGCGAAGAAGCGCGCCCCTGCCCACCTCGAGGCGACGGTGGGCGCGGCGGAGGACCTCTCGGCCTTCGCCAGCGGCACCTTCGACGTCGTGTACCTGAACAGCGTCTACCACTGGCTGCCGGAGAAGCTGACGCCGCTGCGCGAGGCGCTCCGCGTGCTCAAGCCGGGCGGCCGCATCGGTATCAGCACGGCCGCGTCGGACGCGCCTCACGAATTCGAGGTGCTGCTCAAGCAAGTCTTTGCGTCTTCGGACCTCGCGGACGTGCAAGAGGTTCCGAGCGGAACGACGCACAAGGTGAGCTCCAGCGCGCTGCGGGAGCAGCTACAGGCGGCAGGCTTTACTGACGTTCAGCTGGAGATCAAGTCGTTCGTCGATCACTTCGACGATACGGAAGCGGTCATCGGCTTCAATACGGCCAGCTCCTTCGGCAATTTCTTGTCGGACCTTACCCATGAGCAGCGCGCGCTCACTCACTCCCTCTTGGAGCGAGAGCTAGAGAAGCGCCGCGACGCCGAGGGCATTCGGTTGCAGCGCAACCTCAGCTTCGCGATCGCTGCGCGCCCAGCTTGAGCGCTCGTCAAACTCGGTAAAAGAGAAACGGAAAGGATGAATCATGACAAGCTCCGTGCTTCGTAAGCCCTCGAAGTCTGCCGCCGTTCGCGCGCAGCTCGACTACCCCGTGATCGACACCGATCTCCATACGATCGAGTTCGCGCCAGCGCTCGAGGACTACATCGCCAAGCACGGTGGCCCCGCGTCCGTCGATAAGTTCCGGGCTGCGATCAACCGAGGCTTCGGCTACTTGAACAACGAGTGGTACGAGCTCACCCCCGAGCAGCGGGCGGCTCAGCGCGCCATTCGCCCCCCATGGTGGGCGCTACCAACGAAGAACACGTATGACCTCGCCACGGTCTCGCTCCCGCGGCTCTTGCACGAGCGCATCGCGGAGAGCGGAACGGACTACGCCGTGCTGTTCCCGAACGTGTCTACCTTCGCCACCCACGTCGGCGACACGGACCTGCGCCGCGCCCTGATCCGCGCCGTGAACGAGTACCACCGGGACGTGTACGCGCCCTACGCGGACCGCTTGACGCCGGTCGCGGCGATTCCACTGCACACTCCGGAAGAGGGCATCGAGGAGCTGAAGTTCGCGATCCAGGAGCTCGGCCTGAAGGTGGCGCTGATTCCGGGCAACCTACGTCGCCCAATCCGGTCCGTCGCCGAAAAGTACCCGGCGAGGCACCACCCGGACGTCGCGCGTCACGCCAATTGGCTGGACACCTTCGGCTTGGACAGCGAGCACGACTACGACTCGTTCTGGGCCAAGGCGGTCGAGCTGAAGACGGTGCTGACGACGCACTCTGCGGGTATGGGCTGGACCAGCCGCAGCTCGTACTCCAGCTACATGTACAATCACATCGGCCACTTCGCTTCGGCCTCGGAGGCGCTCGCGAAGTCGCTGTTCCTCGGCGGGGTGACGCGCCGCTTTCCGGATCTGCGCGTCGGCTTCTTGGAGGGCGGCGCTGGCTGGGGCGCCCAGCTCTATGCGGATCTGGTGGGGCACTGGGAGAAGCGCAACGGCAACGCGGTGCGTAACTACGACCCGGAGGCGATCGACGCGGACCTCCTGTATCGCCTGTATCAGGAGTACGGCGGGCCCGAGGTGACGAGCCGGCTGGGCGACGTGAAGTCCGTCCTCGGCGGCGCCCTCGGAGTTTCCAACAATTCCCGGCGCCAGCCGCAAGAGCCGAACGCCCTGGACGATTTCGCCCGGGCCGGCATCGGCCGCATCGAGGACATCCGCGACCGCTTCGTGCCCAACTTCTACTTCGGCTCGGAGGCGGACGACCCCACCGTCGCCTACGCGTTCAATACGAAGGTGAACCCGCTCGGCGTGCAGGTGAACGCGTTCTGGGCTTCGGACAGCGGCCATTGGGACGTGCCGGACCTGACCGAGGTGCTGTCGGATACGTGGAGCCTCGTAGAGAAGGGCGCGCTCACCGAACAGAATTTCAAGGACCTCGTGTTTACCCACCCGCACTCGTTCTTTGCGGGAAAGAACCCTGATTTCTTCAAGGGCACTCAGGTCGAGCAAAAGCTGCAGCGCAGCAAAGCGGCCTGAGCTCTCGTTACTTAGCAGCGGCGGCCCGGCTGAACGTGGGGACAGCCGGCGTCGCCGCCAGCACGGAACTACTTAGACCTATGCAACGTCGTCTCGAGTCATCGCCGGCATCATCGGAAATCATCGGAGTCTGTAGGCGGCGCGTCCGCGCTTACTTGAGTTAGACCAACCGAATTTCAGGATTTTCGATGAGATCTTCTGTTTCAAAGAACGCTTGGCTCATGGTCGCGGCTTCCGGCGTCGTCTCGCTGTCGACGCTGACCGTGACTGCGCAGCCCGCTCCCGCCGCGCCGCCCGCCGCTCCCACTCCCGCCGCGCCTCCCGTGGCAAAACCAGCAGCGCCGCCCGCCCCCGCCGCGGCGCCCAAGGCCGCCGACAAGCCGCAAGAAGTCGCGCGAGGAGCCACGCCGCCGAAAGGCGAGACGGCCGCGCCCTCGGGTAATCCGCCCCGGCCGGGCGAGAACCCGCTGCCACCCAGCGGCCCGCCGGCTGCGGTTCCGGAGGCGCCCACGACCGCCGCGCCTGGCGCTGCCGTGGCCGCGCCTGCGGATGCGACCGCAACGGCTGCGCCGGTGGATCCGAACGCGCCCGTGGACCCCAATGCGGTGCCGCCGCCGGATCCGCAAAGCATCGCAGACGACCTGCAGGGCCTCCGTACGGACGTCGAGAACTTCAAGTTCCAGTGGCAACGCGAGCGCGACATCCACACCGCGATCACGACCCGTGCGCTCACGATCGGAGGCACCGTTCAGGCTCGGTTCGGCTTCTCGGACCAGGCGGTCTCCACGCCCGTCATTTATCGCCGCAAGACGAGCTTCGACGTGCCCCTGGCGGTGCTGAACTTCAACGGCAACCTGTACAAGGACTACGAGGACGGCCGCAATCTGAGCTATCAGCTGAGCTTCGGTGTTTCGCAGCAAACGAACACGAACAACAGCTTCCTCAACCTGTTGAACGCCGCCGTCACTTACTCGGTGCTTCCGACGACCAGCCCGGAGTACCCGACCCTCACCATCAGCGTGGGGCAGCAATTGCTCCCGTTCGGTCTGGAAGTGCCGGCCAGCGAAGAGCTCAAGCCGGTCATCCGCAATGCCCAGTTCACGCTCGCGCCGCGCGCAATCAATGGTGGCTACCCGTACATCAGCGGCCTGAACCTCGGTCGGCGTGACGTGGGCGCCATCGTGCGCGGTGACCTGTTCGTCAATGTCGATTACGGATACAACTACCGGCAAGCGCTGATCGCTTACGCGATTGGCGTCGTGAACGGCGCCGGTCCGAACACGCTAGACGAAAACAACAACAAGGACATCCTGGCGCGCGTCGCCTTCACGGTGCCGAGCGACTACAACTCGTGGCTACGCCAGATTACCCTTGGTGGTAGCGCTTACATTGGTAAGCAGAACTTGTACTCGTCGGACGCCGCACGCACCTTGCAGGGCAAGGGAGTGCGAAACCGTTTCGGCGGCGACATTTATTACAACCACTGGCCCTTCGGGCTCACCTACGAGTACATCCGCGGTAAGGACGCCATCACGCCCGGCCCCGCGGAGAACCCCGGGCGCAAGAACGTGGAGAGCGACTCGCACGTCGGCACCTTCTTCCTCAGCTTCGGCGAGCAGTTCGTGTCCGGCTTCAGGAACCAAGGCCGCTACGACGATTGGTGGCCCAAGACCTACCAGCCCTTCCTTCGCTACGACCGGCTCAACCCGGATCTGGACGCCAAGGGTGATAGGTCCGTCGTGAGCGAGGTGTTCACGGCCGGTCTCAACATATTCTTCGCAGAAACGACGAAGTTTCAGCTCAACTACAACCACATCAAGAATCGCTTCAACACCGACAAACCCGAGCCGAACCCGCGCGCGGTGGTCCAGAAGCGCGAGGCGAACGAAGTGCTCGCCCAGGTTCAGTTCGGCTTCTGAGCGGGTTCGGGCGCAGGAACGTTTTCGAAAGTACTCCCAACATGTCCCAACTGGAAGCTCCGTTCGATATCGCATCCGGCGCTCGTGAAACGCCGACCTCACTGCAGCCCCCTGCCGTCACGGCTGCGAAACCGACGAAGGCACGGCCCTCGTTCGTCGGCTGGATCGTCCCTTCGATCCTGCTGATCACGTGGGCCGTCGCCTCGCACAAAGAGTGGGTGGCGCCGCAGATCCTGCCCGCCCCGGCGGCGGTAGGTCAGACCTTGCTCGAGCAAGTGAAGTCGGGCGAGCTGTTCGTCAACTTCGCGATCAGTCTCGGCCGAGTCGCTGGCGGCTTTGCGCTAGGAGGCTTGATCGGAGTCGTGCTCGGCGTGGCGATGGGCCTTTCCCGGCGCGTCGAGCAGTACCTCTATCCGCTGTTCAACGCCATCAGCCAGGTGCCGGTGCTGGGCTGGCTGCCGCTGGCGATGATGGTCCTCGGTATCGGAGAGTCACTCAAGGTAGTGATCATCGCGCATGCGGCGCTCGTGCCCATTGCCATCAACACGCTCAAGGGTATTCGCAACGTGCCGGTCGCCTACTTGGACGTGGCGCGCTCCTTCAAGTTCTCGAGGCGTCAGCTGCTGCGCCAGGTAGTGTTCCCGGCGTCCGTGCCGTCGGTGTTCGTCGGCATCCGCTACGGGCTCACGCAGGCCTGGCTCTCCCTCGTCACGGTGGAGCTGCTGGCCTCCTCGGAGGGCCTCGGTTTTCTCATCGTCTGGGGGCGCCAATTGTTCCAGCTGGATTTGGTGCTCTCGGCGATCATCGTGGTTGGTGTCGTGGGGCTGGTCCTGGACAAGGGCATCGAAAAGCTCGAGTCGCGGCTACTGAAATGGAGGCCTACCGGCTCGTTCGGTTCGGAGGGGCAGGCGTCATGAGCGCGCTCGCCATTTCCGACAAGTCCTTCGTGCCGAGGTGGCTGCGGGGCTGGGTCGTGCCGCTCGCGCTCCTGTTGGTTTGGGACTTGCTGACTCGCTTCAAGCTCGTCAACACGTTGCTGCTGGCGACACCCGCTTCCGTCCTGAAGGTGCTCGCGCAGCAGCTGAGGGAAGGGGAGTTGTTTCCCGCGCTGGCTGCAAGCTTGCAGCGGGACCTGACCGGCTTCGCCATCGGCTCCATCGGGGGCCTCGCGGTCGGCAGCGCGATGGGCCTGTCGCGGCTGGCGGACAAGCTGGTAGGGCCGACCTTTCACGCTGCCAAGCAGGTCGCCATCTTCGCGTGGATACCGCTCATCTCGGTGTGGTTCACCGGTGAGCCGGCGAAGATCGTGTTCATAGCGCTCTCCGCGTTTTACCCGGTGGTGCTCAACACGTTCGAAGGCATCCGCAGCGTGGGCCGCGAGCACGTGGAAGTAGCACGCGTCTTCCGCTTCTCGCCCGTGCAGATCTTTCGCAAGGTGGTGCTCCCGGGAGCGTTGCCTTCGATCTTCTCGGGCTTGCACTTGGCCCTCGTCTATTCGTGGCTCGGCACGCTGGGCGCAGAGTACCTGCTCGCGCCGGGCCTGGGCATCGGTAACTTGATGATTGACGGTCGGGAGCAGTTCAAGATGGATAAGGTGCTGCTCGGCGTGATCATCGCGGGCGCAATCGGCTACGGGCTGAACGCGCTCTCCACCCGCCTGGAAACCCGTTTGACGCGCTGGCGTGTCCGCGCCGCGTGAGAGGCACTACCATGAGCACTTCCGCAGTCATCGATATTCAAAAGGTTCGCAAGCAGTTCAAGGTGAAAAACGAGGTCCTCCCGGTGTTGGAGGACCTGACGCTCACCATCCAACCGGGCGAGTTCCTCGCCATCGTCGGCTCGAGCGGTTGCGGTAAGTCCACGTTGCTTCGCCTCCTCGTCGGGCTGGACCGCGACTACCAGGGTGAAATCAAGGTGGGCGGCAACGTGGTCACCGGCACGAGCTTGGACCGAGGCATCGTGTTCCAGGAGCACCGGCTTTTCCCCTGGCTCACGCTGGAGCAGAACGTCGGCCTGGGCCTCCAGAATTCGGACTGGCCCGAGGAGAAGAAGAAGCGAGCCATCGCCGAGCACATCGAGCTGGTGGGGCTCCGCGGCTTCGAGAGCGCCTACCCGCATCAGCTCTCGGGCGGCATGGCCCAGCGCGCCGCCATCGCCCGCGGCCTCGTGAACCAGCCGAGCATTCTGCTGCTGGACGAGCCCTTCGGCGCACTGGACGCGCTTACCCGCTCCCGCCTCCAGAGCGAGCTGCAGAATATCTGGCAGCGCGAAAAGATCACGATGGTCTTGGTCACCCACGACGTGGACGAAGCCGTGTACCTCGGGGACCGCGTGGTCGTGATGCAGCCACGCCCGGGGCGCATCAAGAAGGTTTTCCCGATCGACGTCGCGCACCCGCGTGACCGCGCCGACCCGGCGCTCAAGGCCTTGACCGAGCAGGTTCGCGCCCAAATCCTGGACGGGGCCTCCGCCAAGAGCTGACTATGGATACGCCTCAGCCTCAGCTGGCGGAGCTGCTTCGTCAGCGCTACGCCGGCGTCGTTCCCGGTCGGGTGGCGAGGGTCGGTGCGCCCGTCACCGAGCTTTTGCTCTCACACCGCTCGGTCCGGCAGTACAGCTCACGGGCTGCGCCGGAGGGGACGGTGGAGCTCTTGGTTGCGGCGGCCCAGTCAGCGGCCAGTTCGTCCAACCTCCAGCTGTGGAGCGTCGTCTCGGTGGAGGACGCCGAGCTTCGACGCAAGCTCTCCGTCGCTGCCAATAGCCAAGCGCACGTGAGAGACAGCGCGGTCTTCCTCGTTTGGCTCGCGGACTTGAATAGGGCCACCCGGCTCGCGCGGGCCCACGATATCGAGCCAGAGGGCCTGGATTACCTCGAGATGTTCCTGATGGCGAGCGTGGACGCGGCGCTCGCGGCGCAGAACGCGGTCGTGGCGGCCGAAGCGGCCGGGCTTAGCACGGTGTATATCGGCGCGCTGCGGAACCGGCCGGAAGAGGTGGCGGAGGTGCTCGCGCTACCGGAGGGCGTCTTCGCGCTGTTCGGGCTGTGCGTCGGGTACGCAGATTCGGCATCAGCTGCGATCAAGCCGCGGCTACCGCAATCGGTCGTGCTCGGGCGCGACCGGTATCAACCGCTGAACGCGGAGCTCGTGCGCGAGTACGACGAGCGCATGACCGCCTTTTACGGCGAGCAGCAGATGCAGGTTCCGGCCGGAGGTTGGTCGCTGCATTCGGCGCAGCGAGTGAAGAACGCGGCTTCTCTCAGCGGCAGGCACCGGCTGGTAGAAGCGCTGAAGGCGCGCGGCTTCGGCTTGCGCTGAGCTTTGAAACGAGCGGGAGAAGACGATGAAGTACAATCGATTGGGTAACAGCGAGCTGCTCGTGTCCGAGATCTGTCTCGGCACGATGACCTTCGGTCAGCAAAACACGGCCCAAGACGCAGAGGAGCAGCTAGATCGCGCCCTGGAGGTCGGCATCAACTTCGTGGACGCGGCCGAAATGTACCCGGTGCCCGCGAAGCCAGAGACGCAAGGCTGCACGGAGGCGATCGTGGGAGACTGGCTCTCACGCCGCAACCGCGACCGCGTGATCGTCGCCACCAAGATCGCCGGCCAAGGCCGCCCGATCACCTGGCTACGTAACGGCTCTCTCGCCGTCAATCGACAGAACGTGCGCACGGCAGTGGAGGCGAGCCTCAAGCGTCTGAAGACCGACTACATCGACCTTTATCAAATTCACTGGCCGGACCGCTACGTGCCGATGTTCGGCAAGACCGCGTACGAGCCTGACCAGGAGCGCACCGCCACCCCCATCGCCGAGCAGCTGTCCGCTTTCGCGGACGTCGCGCGCGAGGGGAAGATTCGCTACGTGGGTCTGAGCAACGAGACCGCGTGGGGCGTCAGCGAATTCACGCGTATCGCGTCGCAAGAGGGGCTGCCGCAGGTGGTGAGCATTCAGAACGCGTACAGCTTGCTGAATCGCACGTTCGACTCCGCGCTCGCGGAGGCTACGCGTCGGACGAACGTGAGTCTGCTCGCGTACAGCCCTCTCGCGTTCGGCGTCTTGACCGGTAAGCACCTGGGCGGCCTGGCCGCGGGCTCGCGCCTGGCGTTGTTCGATTCGTTCGGTCAGCGCTACGGGGGCGTCAACGTGGGGGCCGCTACGCAGGCTTACGTCTCGCTCGCGCAAGAGTTGCAAATTTCGCCGGCCAAGCTCGCTTTGGCCTTCGTGCGCAGCCGCTGGTTCGTTGCGAGCACCATCATCGGTGCCACGACGCGCGCGCAGCTGGAGGAAAACCTCGCCAGCCTGGATGTCACGCTGGACTCCGCGGCGCTCGCTCGCATCGACGCGATCCACGCGCGCTACCCGAGCCCCGCCCCTTGACCCTGAGCGGCTCTGCCGAGGCGACGCTCGGCCCGAGGGGGCCGTCTTCACCTTGGGAAGTGCCGGCCTTCCGGCACTACTTGGCCGGCGTTGCTGCGGTCACGCTCGCGAACCAGCTGCAAGGCACCGTGGTTGCGTACCAGGTGTACGAGCTGACTCACAGCCCGCTCTCTTTGGGCATCATCGGTTTGGCCGAGGCGCTGCCGTTCATCTCCCTCGCGCTCTTGGGCGGCTACTTTGCGGATCGGCACGACCGACGGCGCTTGTCGCTCGTCGTGCTGGTCGGCTCCACCGCTCTCTCCGTTGGCCTGCTGCTCCTGAGCGCCTTTCCGGGTCGATTGAGCACTAGCGGGCACGCAGCCGCCATTTACGCGCTGGTCGCCTTGCTCGGGGTTTGTCGGAGCTTTCTCCAGCCCGCGCGCGCGGCGCTCAATGCGGAGGTCCTCCCCGCCTCCCTGTACGCCAAGGCCATTGCGATTCGGACCAGCTCCTTCCAGCTCGCCATGGTCTCGGGACCCGCGCTCGGTGGTCTGCTCTATGCAGCCGTTGGCCCTCGCGGCGCGTACGCCACCGCCGCACTGCTGCTGGCGTTCGCCTGGCTACAGACCTACCTGATCCCCCGCGTTCGGAGCACGCCGTTCACCAGAACGGACAAGTCCTTCTGGGCCGGCATCCGGGAAGGGTTCACCTACTTGGCGGGCGACAAGCTCCTGCTCCCCGCGCTGCTCGTGGACCTGTTGGGCGTGCTGTTCGGCGGCGCCACGGCTCTGCTGCCGGTGTTCGCGAACGAGATCTTGCACGTGGGCTCGCAGGGGTTTGGCGTGCTGCGGGCCGCGCCTGCGGTGGGAGCGCTGTCCGCCTCGTTGCTGCTCGCCAGCCGTCCGCCGCTGCAAAAGGCGGGCAAGACGCTACTCTGGGCCGTCGCCGGCTTCGGCATCTTGACCATCGCCTTTGGTTTGTCCCGAACGTTCTCGCTTTCGGTCGCGCTCCTCGCCGGCGCGGGCGCGTGCGATATGATCAGCGTCGTGGTGCGGAGCACCCTGCTTCAGCTGCGCGTTCCGGGCTACCTGCTTGGCCGCATCGCCGCCATCAACCAGATCTTCATTGGCTCTTCGAATGAGATCGGCGCGTTCGAATCCGGCGTCGCGGCGCGGCTACTTGGCACCGTGTCCGCGGTCGTGCTCGGCGGCGGGGTGACGATCGTGGTTGCTGCCACAGCCGCAATCCGCGCTCCTGCATTGCGAGATCTCGGCGCGCTGGACCAGTTCACGACCAAAAGCTGAACGATCGGCTAGACAGTGGACGCGCCGTCTCATATGTTGGACAGCACAACAAGGGAGACGACGATGAGTGACTCGATTGAGATCGTGCCCGTGGCGGGCCGTATCGGAGCGGAAATCCGCGGCGTTCGCCTGTCCGCTGACCTCGGAACTGGCGTGCGCAGCCAGATTCGCGAGGCCTGGTTGAAGTACAAGGTGCTGTTCTTCCGCAACCAGCAGCACCTAGACGAGGCTCAGCAAGAGTCGCTCACCACGCTCTTCGGCGCTCCGCCGGTTGGGCACCCCACCGTACCCTCCATCCACGGCACCAACTACATCACGGAGCTGGACTCGCGTCACGGCGGCCGGGCCAACTCCTGGCACACGGACGTCACGTTCGTAGACGCCTACCCCCGAGCTTCCATCTTGCGTGCGCTCGTCGTGCCGACCGCGGGGGGAGACACGGTGTGGGCGAACACGGTGGCTGCGTACCAAGAGCTGGCGCCGGAGCTGCGCGAGCTCGCGGACAAGCTGTGGGCGCTTCACACGAACGAGTACGACTACCAGGCTCGTCGTACGAAGGCTACCGCGGAAGACCTCAAGTACTACGAGGAAGTGTTCACTTCCACCGTGTACGAGACCGAGCACCCCGTCGTGCGAGTTCACCCGGAAACGGGCGAGCGGTCGCTCCTCCTCGGCCACTTCGTGAAGAAGCTCATCGGCCTGTCCTCGCACGACTCGCAGCACTTGTTCGGGGTCTTCCAGGAGCACATCACGCGCCTCGAAAACACCGTTCGCTGGCGCTGGGCGGTGGGAGACGTGGCGGTCTGGGACAACCGCGCTACCCAGCACTACGCGATCAACGACTACGGGGACCAGCACCGTCTGGTGCGCCGCGTAACCGTGGACGGGGACGTGCCGGTCGGCGTGGACGGCCGCCGCAGCGTGACACGCAAGCGCACTCCCAAGCAGCGCCTTGAGCGCGTCGCGGCTCGCCCTGAGGTCGTCGCCGCCGAGTAAGCGGCGCGCGCAATTAGGAAAATATCGGAATATGCCCAAGCTTTACTACACCCCCGGAGCCTGCTCCCTCTCTCCTCACATCGCCCTTCGCGAGGCGGACCTTCCCTTCGAGCTCGTCCAGGTGGACCTCGCGGAGAAGAAGCTCAAAAATGGCGACAGCTTCTTGTCCGTCAACCCCAAGGGTTATGTGCCGGCGCTGGTGTTGGACAACGGGCAGCTCCTGACGGAGGGCGCGATCATCGTTCAGTGGATCGCCGACCAAAAGCCGGAGCGCAACCTGGCGCCGCGGCAATCCACGCCGGAGCGCTACAAGCTGCAGGAATGGCTGCACTTCATCGCGACCGAGCTGCACAAGGGCTTTGGTCCTATCAACAACCCGAAGACCAACGACGAGGCAAAGCAGTTCTTCAAGAACCGCTTGCTGTCGCGCTTCGAGTTTTTGAACCGCAGTCTGGAGGGCCGCAAGTACCTCGTCGGTGACACCTTCACCGTCGCCGACGGGTACGCGTACTACACGCTCCGCAACCTGCGAAAGCTGGACGCGAGCGTGATCGAGAAGTCGCCGGACCTCAAGGCCTACTTCGAGCGCCTGGGCGAGCGGTCCGGCGTCCGCGCCGCGCTTCAAGCCGAGGGCCTGTCTTAAGGCCGACCGCCCGTCGTGGGGAGGGCGGCCGCGCCCGCCCCGCGCCGGGACCGAGCTCGAAAGGAGCCAGTCGATGTCGAGCGCTGTAGCCGAGGCGTACGCGCCTAGCGAGGTCGCGGCCGAGAGTGTTCAGTTCGGGAGCATCGCCATCGATCGCGTGGCCTACTCGGTCACGCTCGGGGGCGCGCCGGTCTCACTGACCGCTCGCGAGTTGAGCCTTTTGGTCTACTTGAGCGGGCGAACGGGCCGGCTCTTGAGTCGCGAAGAGTTGGTCTCCCAGGTCTGGGGCCCGCGTTACGGCGGAGGCAGCCGTACGGTGGACATTCACGTGAGCCGCTTGCGGCGCAAATTGGGGCAAGAGCTGCCCTTGGTCACGCTGCGACGCGTCGGCTACCGCCTGGATGCGCCGGTCTCGAAAGCCAACGAAGGTACGGAAAAATGACGAGCCGAAGCGGACAATTTCATCTGAACGCATTCCTGATGAGCGTGGGTCACCACGAGGCGGCGTGGCGCTTGCCAGAGAGCGACCCGTTGTCGAACACGTCGCTATCGCACTTCAAGAACCTCGCGACCATCGCCGAGCGGGGCAAGCTGGATTCGCTGTTCTTCGCCGACAGCCCCGTGCTGTGGAACAAGCTCGGTCGCCGCCCCGGGGGCACGCTGGAGCCGACCGTGCTGCTCGCGGCGCTCGTGGGCGCCACGAGCCGTATCGGGCTCATCGCCACGGCGTCCACTACGTACAACGAGCCATTCAACCTCGCTCGCCGCTTCGCCTCGCTCGACCACCTGAGCGAAGGGCGAGCAGGCTGGAACATCGTGACGACGGCGGGGGTGGACGCGGCCCGGAACTTCAACTTGGACGAGCTTCCCGCCCACGCGGAGCGCTACGCCCGCGCAGCCGAATTCGTAGAGGTGTCGCAGAAGCTCTGGGACAGCTGGTCAGACGACGTGGCCATCGCGGACAAAGAGGAGGGCGTGTGGGGCGACGACGACAAGCTCTATCCGCCGCGGCACGTAGGGAAGCACTTCAAGGTCGCGGGCCCGCTCAATGTTCCGCGGTCGCCGCAGGGCTACCCGCTTCTGGTGCAGGCAGGGTCGTCGGACGACGGCAAACACCTCGCCGCTCGCTTCGCAGAAGCGGTCTTCACCGCCCAGCAGACGCTCGAGGACGGGCAAGCCTTCTATCGCGATCTCAAGGAACGCGCCGCGGCCTTGGGGCGCGATCCGAACGGCATCAAGATTCTGCCCGGTTTGGTGCCGGTCATCGGCGCCACGGAAGCAGAGGCGCTGGAGCGTGAGCAGGAGCTGGAGCGGCTGATCAAGCCCGAGTACGCCAAGCGGCAGCTCGCGGAGACTCTCCGGCTGAAGCCGGAGGACTTGGAGCTGGACGGCTATTTGCCCGCGGACCTGCCCAGCGAGGACGCGATTCAGGGCGCCAAGAGCCGCTACACTCTGACCGTGCAGCTCGCCCGGCGGGAGAACCTGACGGTGCGGCAGCTGATCGCGCGCTTGGGTGGTGGTCGTGGACACCGCACGTTCGCGGGAACGCCGGAGCAGGTGGCGGACGCGATGCAGCAGTGGTGGGAGCAAGGCGCGGCGGACGGCTTCAACGTCATGCCGGCGGTCCTGCCCTCCGGCTTGGAGGCTTTCGTCGACCATGTCGTGCCGGTGTTGCAGCGGCGCGGGCTGTTCCGGACCGAATACTCCGGGACGACGCTACGCGACCACTACGGCCTCGCGCGCCCCGCCAATCGGAACGAAGCAGCACGCCGTCTTCAAGGCGCGGCCTGAGCCAGCACGCTGACGTCTGCTAGCATGGTCAACTCATGAGCATCGAACAGTGGACCTTGGTCGACCGGTACATCACGGACGCGCTGGTGGCACCGGACGCAGCGCTCGACGCGGCGCTCACCGCGAGCGAGGCGGCGGGGCTCCCTGGCATCAACGTGTCGCCCAACCAAGGCAAGCTCTTGCACCTGCTGGCTCGCGTCCGGGGTGCCAAGTCGATCTTGGAGGTGGGCACGCTCGGCGGCTACAGCACCATTTGGTTGGCCCGCGCGCTCAAGCCGGGCGGCAAGCTGGTAACACTGGAGCTGGACCCCAAGCACGCGGAGGTCGCTCGGGAGAACTTACGGCGCGCGGGCCTGGCGGAAACAGTGGACGTGCGCGTTGGCCGCGCGCTCGAGCTTCTGCCGGCGCTTGCCCAGGAAGAGCGCGCCCCGTTCGACTTCGTGTTCATCGACGCCGACAAGCAGAACGTGCCCGGGTATTTCGATTGGGCCGTCAAGCTCAGCGCCAGCGGGAGCGTGATCGTGGTGGACAACACGGTGCGCAAGGGGGCGGTCGCGGACCTGTCCACCACGGACGTGAACGTGAAGGGCGTGCAAGGCTTGCACGATAAATTGCGCAGTCATCCGGGCATCGACGCGACCACGATTCAAACCGTCGGCAGCAAGGGATATGACGGATTTACGCTGGCCATCGTGGGCTAGCGGCGGCCTGCTCGCGTGGGGGGTGGCCTGCGCTCCTCCACGCCCCTCACCGTTCACGCCAGCGGAGACAGACGCCGCGCTCGCGCCGGCTCGGGACCTTTGGTCGCGCTGCTACGCGGGGACCGAGCTCGAGCGCCAAGGTCGGCTGGCCACGCTGGACTACTCGCTCGACGTGGCGGCGGACGGCTCCGTGACCTCCGTGCCGCGGCGCGTGGAGCCAGACCTTCCGGTGCTGGTCGAGTGCGCCCGGGAGCGTTTGAATCAGCTCAGGTTTCCGGTTCGCGGCCGGGACCACTTGGACGTGCACTTCGAGCTCGGTCCCCGTGGTGCGGAGGCTGGCATTCCCCGCGCAGCGGAGCCGCGGGCCGCTGGCACCTGCGAGCCAGCGTGCAGGGACGGCTACTCCTGCCACTACGAGGCGAGCGCGCCGCGCGGTGTGTGCCGCGTCACGTCGGGGCGTTGTCGCTTTGGGAGAGATTGCGCTCCCTCCCAAGCCTGCCAGCGCCAAACCGAGCTCCTCGGCGTATGCGTGGACCCTCGCCCCTAGACGATTGGTGACTCAGCGGTCTGCGTCTCCGCGTCGGTACTCGGTGGTCAGCTCGTCCAATCGCAGCTTGAGCTGGGAGTCTAGCTGAAGCTCGGTGGCTTTGAGCAGATCTGGGAGCTGGTTCGGCCGGCTGAGGCCGATGATGGGCGCTGTGATGTCCGGGTTTGCCAAGACCCAAGCCAGCGAGAGGGTCGTGAGGGAGTGGCCGGCTTGGTCCGCCAGGCGCTGGAGCGACTCCACCGTTCGAAACTCGCGCTCGTGCCAGTAGCGGTCTTGGTAGCGCTGGGCTGCGGTACCAAGCGTGAAGCGGGTGCCGGCCGTCGGGCTCCCGGGCGCGTGCTTACCCGTGAGCAACCCCCCCGCGAGTGGATTGTAGGGGATGACCCCTAAGCCGGATTCTCGCGACAGCGGGAGGAGCTCACGCTCGATCTCCCGAAACAACAGGTTGTACCGCGGCTGGACGGAGACGAAGCGAGTCCAACGGTTTGCCTCGGCTTTGCCGAGCGCGAGCGCGAGCCGGTAGGCGAGGAAGTTGGAGACCCCGACGTAGCGCACCTTGCCGGCGCGAACGATGTCGTCCAGAGCCTGTAGCGTTTCTTCCAGCGGGGTGCGTCGGTCGTCAGAGTGCAGCTGGTAGAGGTCGATGTAGTCGGTCTTCAGCCGGCGGAGCGATGCGTCCACCGCGTCCAGCAAGTGCTTGCGCGATGCGCCTTCGTCCCACTCCGCGGGGCCCATCTTCCCCACCGCCTTGGTAGCAAGGATGTAGCGATGACGACGGCCTTCCAACCAGCGGCCGACGATCTCCTCGGTGCGACCCGCGGTGGCCAAGTCGCCGCCCAGCGGGTAGACGTCCGCCAGATCGAGAAAGTTGATGCCGGCGCCGGTTGCCGCGTCCAGGATTTCGCCGGAGGTGCGCTCGTCCGTCTGAAGCCCGAATGTCATCGTGCCGAGCACCAGCCGCGACACCGAAAGGCCCGTGTTGCCGAGATTTCTCGTCTGCATCGTACTAATCCTTCCGCTCCGGCTTGGAGCGCGCTGTCTACTATGCTATCTGGCTGTCCAGAAAACAAGAGCAAGGCGGCAGCGCCTCGCGTGAAGGAGCAACACTAGATGGATTTGGAGCTGGCAGGGAAGCGCGCCATCGTCACCGGCGGCAGCCGCGGAATCGGTAAGGTCATCGCTCGCGCCCTCGCTGCGGAGGGGGTGGACGTCGCCATCTCCGCGCGCACCGAAGGGCCGCTCAGGGATGCGGCGGCGGAGCTTTCGAACGCGACCGGGCGTAAGATCGTGCCGATCGTCGCCAACACCGGCAAGGAGGCGGACGTGAACCGGCTCGTGGAGACCGCGATCCGCGAGCTCGGAGGGGTGGATATCCTGGTCAACAACGCCGCTCTTCCCGGCGGTATCTCCCCCGCGACCAAGCTCGAACAGATCGTGGATGAGCAGGTTCTCGAGGACATCAACATCAAGGTCGTTGGCTACTTGCGCACCGCGCGCGCGCTCGCCCCGCATCTCATCTCCAAAGGCTGGGGTCGCATCATCAACATCGGCGGGCTCGCCATCCATCGCACGGGTCGGCCGGTGGCAACCCTTCGCAATGTCGGCGTTGCCGCCATCACCAAGAACTTGGCGGACGAGCTCGGTCCGAAAGGCATCAACGTCACCGCGGTGCACCCGGGAGCGACCCGCACGGAGCGCACCACGGAGCAGGCCGCCAAGGAGCTCGGCGCAAGCGTCAGCATCGGCCGCATCGTCGACGCCCAAGAGGTTGCCTGGGTCGTCACGTTTTTGGCCTCACCCAAGAGCGTCTCGATCAATGGTGACGCCATTCCCATCGGTGGCGGCAGCCCGGGTACCATTCACTACTGAGAGCCTAGTCATGACGAAAACCCTGATCATTACCGGTAGCCCCTCCGGCACGTCGCGCACCGCCAAGCTCGCTCACCTCGTTGGCCTCCGCTTGGCCCAGAGCGGAATCGACAGCTCGCTCTTGGATGTGCGCAGCTTGCCCGCCGAGGACCTGCTGAGCGCCAAGTTCGATGCTCCGGCAATCGTGGCGGCGCTGGCCCAGGTGGAGGGCGCGCGCGGTGTCGTCATCGCCACGCCGGTCTACAAGGCGGCGTATTCGGGCGTCCTCAAGGCCTTCCTCGATTTGCTGCCGCAGTTCGGGCTGCGCGACAAGGTCGTCCTGCCGCTCGCTACGGGGGGCACGGTGGCTCACGTGCTCGCCATCGACTACGCGCTGCGACCGGTCCTGAGCTCGCTCGACCCGCTCCATGTCGTTCCGGGGCTCTTCGTGCTCGATAAGCAGCTCGTCGTGCGGGAGGATGGAAGCTTGGACCTGGACGCTGACCTCTCCGCCAAGCTCGACGCCACCATCAAGAGCTTCCGCGTCGGCCTCCACCGCGCCGCTCACGAGGTCTCGCATAGCTGACTCGCACCGCTCGCTCCCGTCGGTCCTCCTGTGGGACGTGATGGATACGCTCGTGCGGGACCCTTTTCGCGACGTCATGCCGAGCTTTTTCGGCATGACGCTCAGCGAGATGCTGCAGCTCAAGCAGCCCGAGGCGTGGGGAGAGTTCGAGCGAGGGGAGCTGAGCGAAGCGCAATTTTTGGAGCGCTTCTTCGCGGATCGACGCCGGTTCGATCACGCTGCCTTTTGCGCGACGATCCGCGGCTCCTACGCGTGGTTGGAGGGCATGGAGCCACTTTTAGCCGAGCTCAAGGCTCGCGGCCACACCATGCACGTGCTTTCGAACTATCCGGTGTGGTACCGCTGGATCGAGGAGCGGCTCGCGCTCTCTCGCTATGTGAGCTGGACCTTCATGTCGTGCCGCCTGGGGCTAAGGAAGCCCGATCCCCGCATCTTCGAACGCGCGGCGGGGGAGCTTGGCGTCGCGCCCAGCGCGTGCCTGTTCATCGACGACCGCCCCCAGAATTGCGACGCGGCGCGCGCCGTTGGGATGCGGGCGATTCGATTCGGGGGAGATCCGGCGGCCCTGGCCGAGGAGCTTTTGCCCTTGCTGCCGGTGCAGCAACGGTAGCCTCAGGCTGCGACTTGGCGCCCGCGGCGTTGACGAGCACCGTTGTCCTGTTTAAGGAATGCGTGTCTTGCAACATATCGCCGACTCAGGACTCGAGCTACGCGCCGATGCGCCGCCGCCCCCGGCAGACGAGCTCCCTCTGCCTAGCGCCGCGGAGCTGCCAATCGGCAGCGCTGGCTTCATCTTTCGCGTCGTCAGCGGTCGTTTCCGACTTTGGGTCCTCGCCATCTTGTTGAGCGAAGGGTTGCACGCGCTGTGCGGCGCGCTGCTCCCGCAGGTCCTCGGGCGCATCATCGGCACCATCACGCGGGGGGGCGGGGACGGGCGAGCCCTCTCCACGGTCACGAGCTCGGTGGTGCTGTTCGCGCTACTGTGCGGCGCGGAGCTGGTATTCGGTCGCATCGGCTCCGCGGTCCAGCTGCGTCTGGCGCCGCGTCAGCGCCAGTACGTGGCGCGCGCGCTGTTTCGCTACTTGCACCGCCATTCGCACCGCTTTCTTACCGAGAACTTCGCGGGCGCGCTCGCCCACCGGATCAGCGAGACTTCGCACGGCGTCAACCAAGTCTTGTTTGCGACGCTGACCGAGTTCTGGCCGATGAGCATCGTCATCACGGTCGCGAACGTGCTCCTTCTGCGGGCAAGTCCCTGGCTGGGCGCGTTCACCACGACTTGGTCGATTGCGTTCATCGCAGCGTCGCTCTACTTGGCGCGCCGAACGCAGCCCCTCTCTTCTGCCGCTTCTCGAGCGCGCAGCCGCACCGCCGGCGCGGTGGTGGACTCCGTGACCAACCACGCGACGGTGCGCTTGTTCGCGCGGCTGGACCACGAGCGCGAACGCCTGGCAGACGCGCAGTCGCGCGAGCTGACCACGGTGCTGCGGGCCAACCTGGCGATGGAGCAGGTCAGGCTCTTTCAGTTTTCGGCTTCTGCCGTCCTCAAGGGGGGCACGGTGGTGCTGGCGGTCTGGCTCTGGCAACGCGGTCAGCTGCGGGTGGGAGACTTCGTGATGGCGGTGAGCTTGAGCTTGCTCGTCATCGGCGAGGTCCGCAATTTGAGTCGGCGCTTCTTGGAGCTGTTCGAAGCGCTAGGGAACGTATCCGAGGGCGTCAGCACCATCTTCAAGCCGCACGAGCTGGCGGACCACAGCGAAGCGCTCGATCACGAGATCGCCCGAGGGAGCATCGAGTTCGCCAACGTCGACTTCCGCTACGCGGAGGGCGCGAACGTGTTCAGCGGGCTTTCCCTCACGATTCCAGCCGGGCAGCGCGTCGGGCTCGTGGGCTTGTCCGGCTCCGGGAAGTCGACGTTCGTGAGCTTGCTGCTGCGCTTGTACGACCCGCAGGGCGGTACGATTCGCATCGACGGGCACGACCTCCGCTCGATGACTCAGGACTCGCTGCATCGCCAGGTGGGGCTCATTCCTCAAGATCCCACGCTTTTTCATCGCTCGCTGCGTGAGAACATCCGCTACGGGCGCACGGGAGCTAGCGACGAAGAGGTCGAGCAGGCGGCGCGGCGCGCGCACGCCCACGAGTTCATCGCCGCGATGCCGGAGGGGTACGACGCGATGGTCGGTGAGCGAGGCGTGAAGCTCTCGGGCGGACAACGTCAGCGCATCGCGATTGCGCGGGTGATGTTGAAGGACGCGCCGCTCCTGGTGCTAGACGAAGCGACTGCCAGCTTGGATTCGCTCACCGAGTTGGCCATTCAGTCAGCGCTCGACGACGCGATGCTGGGCAAGACGGTCGTGGTCATCGCGCACCGGCTATCCACGATTGCCCACCTGGACCGTATCTTGGTGTTTTCGCGCGGTCAGGTCATCGAGGACGGCCGCCATCACGAGCTGCTCGCTCGGGGCGGCGCCTACGCGGAGCTCTGGTCGGCGCAGTCCAAGGTCGGAGACGCGGCTTGAGCTTGTTCGAGGTGAGAGCCCCCGCTTGAGCTAGTGGCCGGAAACTCGATCGACGGCGCCAAACCTGCGAAGGAGCTCACGGCGGAGCTCGATCGGCAGCTCCGGAGCGCCTAGCGAGACCGCGTTTTGACGGAGGTGGGCCTCGTCGCTGGTGCCCGAGAGCACGACGTGCGCGCCCGGCTCGTAGCGACAAAACCGGTACGCCGCCTCCGGAAGGGAGGTTGTCGCGCCGGAATCCAGCAAGAAGCTCAGCCCGTCTCGCGCGTCGAGGGGCGACAGCTGCCCGCTTTGCTGCAGCTCGCTCAGCACCTCTCGCAGGCGATCGGGCCGGCTCAAGGCGCGGCGCACCGCGAACATGATCAGCGTTCCGACGTTCTTGGCACGCGTCGCGGCGAAGACTCGCTCCCGCGCCGACTGATTCAGCAGGTTGAATCCGACCATCACGACGTCCCACAGGTCGTCTTTCAGCGCCTCCTCCAGCATGCGGTGCTGTGGGTCGTCCACGAACTTTTCGGTGATCCCGAGGTGCCGCACCTTGCCCTCCCGTTTGATCTCGAGCAGCGTCGGCAGGCAGTCGTCTCGAACCTTGGAGTAGAGCTCCGGCGGGACGCCGTGGAGGTGATAAATGTCCACGTAGTCCGTCCCGAGGCGCCGCAGGCTCGCCTCCAAGGAGGCGCGAATGGTTCGCGGCGTCAGCGGCTCGCCCGCCCAAGTGGTCTTTTTCGTGGAAAGCACGTAGCTCCCCCGCGGCACCTCGCGAAGCGCGCGGCCGATTGCCGCCTCCGTTCCGTACGCCTCCGCGGTGTCGATGAAGTTGACGCCCAAATCGAGGGCGAGGCGCACGAGCCGCACGCCTCGAGCCTCATCCTCCTTCACCCCTAGGCGGCTGTCGCCTCCTCCTCCGAGGCCCATCACGCTCACTCGAAGTCCTGTCCTGCCCAGCGTCGTGTATTCCATAGGTCGGCTCAGAAGAAGCGGTTTGCGGGGCGCGGTAGCCCCAGGTTCTCGCGCAGGGTCGCGCCCTCGTAATCAGCTCGGAAGATTCCACGACGCTGCAGCTCCGGAATCACTTGGTCGACGAAGTCGTCCAAGCCCGCGGGCAGGAACGGAAACATCACGTTGAAGCCGTCACTGCCGCGTTCGACCAGCCAGCGCTCCATCTCGTCGGCGATGGTGCGCGCCGTTCCGACGAAGGACAAACCCGCGAAGCCGCCGAGCCGCTGGGCCAGCTGCCTCACGTTCAAGCTCTCACGGGCCGCGAGCGCAACGACGCGCTGCTGACCGCTCTGGCTCGCGTTCGTCAGCGGGAGCTCCGGGAGTGGTCCGTCCGGATCGAGCTTGGAGACGTCGTGACCGAGCGCCACCGAAAGGGAGGCGATCGCGCTTTCGTAGTGCACGAGGCTGTCAAGCTGAGCGCGCTTTTCCCGAGCTTCGTCCACGCTGCGGCCCACGACCACGAAGGCGCCGGGGAGGATTTTCAAATGCTCCGGATCTCGGCCCAGCTTCGCCATACGGCCTTTGACGTCCGCATAGAACTTTTGGCCGTCCACGAGCGTGGACTGCGCTCCGAAGACGACCTCGGCCGTCTCGGCCGCGAGCTGCCTTCCGGCTTCGGACGCTCCCGCCTGCACGATGACCGGGTACCCCTGCACGGGCCGCGCAATGTTGAGAGGCCCGCGCACTTTGAGGTACTTGCCGTGGTGCTCCAAGACGTGGAGCCGCGCCGGGTCGAAGTAGATGCCGCCCTCCACGTCACGCACGAAGGCGTCGTCGGCAAAGCTGTCCCACAGGCCCGTGACCACGTCGTAGAACTCGCGGGCGCGCGCGTAGCGCTCGTCGTGGTCCATGTGCTCTTCTCGACCAAAATTCAGCGCGGCGGTCGGGTTGGAAGTCGTGACGATGTTCCAACCGGCTCGTCCCCCACTCAGGTGATCGAGGGACGCGAAGCGCCGGGCGACGTGAAAAGGCTCGTCGAAGGTGGTCGACGCCGTCGCCACGAGGCCGATACGCTCGGTCGCGCCGGCGAGCGCGGCGAGCAAGGTGAACGGCTCGAAGGACGTGACGGTGTGGCTGCGCTTGAGCGCCTCCAGCGGCATGTTCAGCACCGCGAGGTGGTCCGCCATGAAGAACGCGTCGAATTTGCCGCGCTCCAGTGTGCGCGCGAACCGGCGAAGGTGCGAAAAGTTGAAGTTGGCGTCTGGGAACGCGCCGGGGTAGCGCCAGGCTCCGGTGTGGATGCTGGCCGGGCGCATGAAGGCGCCAAGCTTCAACTTTCGGCTCATGGTGCTCGGCTCAAGAAACGACAGGCTTTTCGGCGACGGCGAAGATCAGGTAGCGCTCGAGCCGGATACCTTGCGCATCCCGACGCTTCTCGAGCTCTGCGTCGAACACCCGGTGGACTCGCTCTCGCTCGTCGCTCGAGAGGCCGGCCAGGTGGCTGTTGCCGAACGAGCTCGAGAGACTGGCGCGGTGGACGTCCTCCGCGCTTTGCTGGTAGTCCACGATGGTGCGAATCAGCACTTGTTTGGCTTGAAAGCCGCCCGCCGCGAACAGCGCACGCACCTCGTCTGCGCTGACGCGATGGGGGATCCCCGAGCTTACCTGGGCTCGTTCCGAGAGGCCCGTCTGCTCCAAGGCGAGCACGCGGAGCCGCTCGACGTCATGCGGCTTTTCCTTGGCGGCGGTCGTGAAACCCAGCTTGCCGCCCGGCTTGAGCACCCGCCAAGCCTCGCTCAAGACCTTCGGCTTGTCGGCGATCCAGTGGATCACACTGTTCAAGTACACGACGTCGAAGCTGCTCGCCGGATAAGCAGATAGATCCTCCGCTCGTCCGACGTGCGCTTCCACCTCCGACGCCTTCTTGCCTGCTAGCTCCACGCGTAGCGGTAGCGGATCGATGGCGACGACCTTGCCTTGGGGGCCAACGATGCTCGCGACGTAGGCGGCGAGCAAACCCGTGCCCGCGCCCACGTCCAACACGCGCTGGCCGTAGCGAACGCCGAGATCTTGAATCAGCAGCTTGCCGTGGGAGAATTGGCGGTGCCCCACCACGTCGTAGGTGGCAGCGAGCTCGGGGGTGTCCAGGTTGAGGCTGACCATGGCTACTCCTCACTCGGCCGCGACGGCCGCCTCCGACTGAATCTTGCCTTCCACGGCCGTGCCTTTGAAGAAATCGGCTTTGGCCTCGGTGTAGAGCTTGTGAGGGTTATCGAACGTCCACGCCTTGAAGTCCGCTTCGGTGATGACACCCTCTTCGACCAGCTGCCAAGACTCGGCCAAGACCTCCGTGAGGTCCGGCACGTCCCAGTGCCCGACGTCCGAGGAATAGATGGCGTTCACCTTCACGCCGAGCGGGTTTGCCTTGTCGTTGAAGGCATGGGCCACCGTGCGGTCGTCCGCCTCGGAGCCGAAGAAGAAGCTGTCGACCCAGCGTGCCTTGATGTCTTCGACCTTCTCGATGCCTGCGGCCGCGAAGTCGTTCTGCTGCTCGAGAGAGGGCTGGCGTGCGCCTGCCACGTAGCGGTCACCGAGGGTGTCGCGAATGATCTTCTCGCCGTCCGTCGGGCGACCTTGGACCAATGCCTCCCCGAACTCGGCGAAGAGAGCCCGCAGCTCGTCGCGATCGGTCGCCTGCGGGTCGTAGTTTTTGAGACCCTCCGGTCCGCGCTTGAGGAAGCGGTCCACCAAGTGGATGTAGACGCGAGCGCCCCAATCCGCGCCGCCCTCCAGCAACCCCACGCGGAGCTTGGGGAACCGCCGCGTGACGCCCCCGAAGAACAGCGCTCGCGCGAACGCCTCAGAGCCATCTGCAAAGTGGCCGATGTGATTGTTCATGTAGCTGCTGATAGAGCTACGTCCGACCCAGCCCTGGCTACCGTAGTGAGTGAGCACCGGCACGCCCAGCTCCACGACCTTCGCCCAAAACGGGTCGTAGTCGAACTCGCTATCGAGGCCGTAAAAGTCTTGATACGAGATGTAGCGTTGCAGGTCCGGGTACTTGTCGGCCGGGTACTTGTCGGCGAGGGCGCGAATGGGGCGGCGAACGCTGCCGGCGATGTTGATCGTCTTGAGGCCGAGCACGTTCACGGCAAATTCCAGCTCTTCGATGCCCTCCTCCGGCGAATTGAGGGGGACGCCGGCGACGACGGTTAGGCGGTCGGCGTACTTACGGTAGAGATCGGCGTGGTAGTGATTGACGGCGCGCTGTAGAAGGCGGCGCGACTCTCGGTCTTTCACGCCCAGCGGCGCCAGCACGTTGTTGGGGAAGAGCACCGAGTAGTCCGAGCCTTGCTCCGCCTGGCGTTGGTAGAGGAGCTCCGGCAGGTGGTAGGTCGCCACGTCCAACGTGTTTTTGGTGACTCGCGCCCACCAGGGAGCACGAATGGTTCGGTAGTAGTGCCGCTCCTCCGGCGTTTGCTCGTACCAGTTCTTACCGTTGGACACCCCGCCGCGCTCGATGCGGTCCTGCGAGGCTTTGCGCAGCTCGTCGACCAGCTTGGCGCCGCCGTAGTTCGCTACGTAATCCTCCAGAGCGGGAGTGTAGTCGTTCGTGTGAATGTCCGTATCGATGACGGGATGGTCGAGCCGCTCTCGCACCTTGCGGGAGGGGGAAACGCGCGCGGGGACGAAGCTGTGAGTCATGGTTCCGTTCGCTCCTTTGGAGTCCACAGTGTTGTCTCGTAAAGAGGACATGGCAAGGTGAGGGTTGCTTGCAGAGCAGCAGACCGCCGACTTTCTCGCTGCTTCCCCGGCAGCAGCCGTTCTGGAGGGGCCGTCGCGCTATCTTTTAAACTGGACAAAAGGTCCCTTGCGGCGCACCAAATCCCATATGTCCAAGAAACGAGAGCTCAAGCTCGGCGCGTTCATTCCTGCCGCCGGTCACCACGTCGCCGCCTGGCGCCACCCTCTCGCCCAAGCGGATGCGGGCGTGAACATCAAGCACTACATCCGGCTCGCGCAAACCGCGGAGAAGGCCAAGCTGGACGCGATCTTCTTGGCCGACGGCCTCGCCGCGAACTTCTTCTCTGGCGCGGAGGGCAAGACGGCGTACGGCGGCACCTTCGAGCCGGTGACCCTGTTTTCGGCGCTGGCGGCCGTGACGGAGCGTATCGGCTTCATCGCTACCGCTTCGACCACGTACGAGGACCCGTTCTTGCTCGCGCGCAAGTTCGCCTCGCTCGATCACATCAGCGGCGGCCGCGCGGCGTGGAATATCGTGACCACGGGCAGCCCGCACGCGGCCGGTAACTTCGGCTACGAGGCGCACCCGGATCATGCCCTGCGCTACGAGCGCGCCAACGAGTTTTATGACGTCGTCACCGGGCTTTGGGATTCGTGGGAGGACGACGCCTTCCAGCGCGACAAGGCCAGCGGTTTCTTCTACGACCCCGCAAAATCACACCGGCTCGACTTCAACGGCAAGCACCTCAAAGTGCGCGGGCCGCTCAACGTGCCGCGGCCCCCGCAGGGGTATCCGGTCATCGTTCAAGCGGGCTCTTCCGAGGCGGGGAAGGAGTTCGCGGGCCGAACGGCGGAGGTCATCTTCACCGCGCAGCAGACGCTCGCGGACGCGCAGGCCTTCTACCGGGACGTGAAGGGGAGGCTCGCCAAGTACGGTCGCCGTCCCGAGCAGCTCAAGATCATGCCCGGCATCTTCCCCGTGCTCGGAAAAACCGAGAGTGAGGCCAAGGCCAAGTACCAGGAGCTCCAGGACCTCATTCTTCCGGAGGTCGGGCTGGGACTCCTCGGCGGCTTGGCGGGCGACTTCGATCTCTCCAAGTACCCGGTGGACGGTCCGCTCCCGCCGCTACCGGAGACGAACAACCAAAAGAGCCGCCAGGCCCTGATGTACGACATCGCGACGAAGAAGAACTTCACGATCCGGGACCTCTACCTGTGGGTGGCCGGCGCGCGCGGTCACTGGACGCTGGTAGGCACCGCCAGCCAGATCGCAGACGAGCTGCAGAGCTGGTTCGAAAACGACGCCGCGGACGGCTTCAACCTCATGCCGCCGGTGTTGCCGACGGGGCTCGATGACATCGCTTCCGAGCTGGTGCCGGAGCTGCGCCGCCGGGGCTTGTTCCGCACCGAGTACAGCGGAACCACCTTGCGCGACCACCTCGGGCTGGAGCGTCCACAGAACCGCTTCACGGAGGAATCCCGAGCCGTCAGCGCGGAGTAATCCCCGGTTGGGGGGGGGTAAAGGCCGCGGCCAATTGCGAGCGCGCTTGGCCGCGGTCCGATCCTTGGCTACGAAGGGGCTGCTCGTCCATGATCGGCGTTTACGATTCCGGGTTCGGCGGCCTCTCGGTGCTTCGCGAGCTGCGGGCTCGCCTGCCGGACCGTGATTTTCTCTATCTGGGGGACTCGGGGCGGGCGCCGTACGGCGGGCGGGACTGCGATACCCTGCTCGACTTTGCAGAGCAGTGCACGGAGCGTTTGTTCGACGAGGGCTGCAGCCTCGTGGTCGTTGCCTGCCACACGATCTCGTGCGTCGCGCTGCGGCACCTGCAGCGCCGCTATGCGGGCGCCAGCTCGTCCAAGCGCGTTCTCGGTGTCACCATTCCAGCCGCGGAGGCCGCGGTCGCCGCCAGCCGCGGGCACATCGGGGTCATCGGCACCAAGCGGACGGTGCTTTCCGGGACCTTCGAAATCGAGATCGGCAAGCTGGGTCGCCACCGCGTCTCACAGCGAGCGGCGCCCCTGCTCGCGCCCCTCGTCGAGGAGGGCTGGGAGGACACGGACATCGCCCGCCAAATGGTAGCTCGGTACGTGAGCGAGCTCGCGGGTATAGACACGCTCGTTCTGGCCTGTACCCACTACCCCCTGCTCATGGCCGCCTTTCAGGCGTCGTGCAGCGCGCGGATCCTGGATCCCGCGCCGTTCGTGGCAAATCGTTTGGCAGATTGGCTCGAGCGGCATCCCGGCTTCGATGCGCCGGGAGCCGGCACCGTGCGGGCGCAGTGCACGAGCGACCCCGTATTCTTCGAGGCCCACGCGGCGCGTTTTTACGGCGCGCCGTTGGCGGACGTGCAGTCACTCAGCGCCGAGAGCGGCCGGCTCGTGCCGCGCCGTTACGGCCCCCCCAAGGGCCAAGTCGTTCGCTGACGCCCCGAGGCGTCCCAGGCAGGGGGAGCGCCTCGGGGCTTCGCGTCACTCAGATCGTCACGCGGCTTCCGTCGAAGCGACTGAAGCTGAAGCCGGCAAAAGACTCCTTGAAGGTCTCCCTTTCGTCGCGCAGGAGCGCGATCGCCACCTCTTCCGCTTGGGGGAGCGACGCCGCGGCGTCCGAGCGCCAGTGAATGCCAGCCCAGTTCCGGCCCTGCCCCAGATTGGTGGCGAGCTTATTCAGCTCACCGCCGACCGTGAGCGGCGGCCCCACGTAGGGGATGAGGCGCGACGGGTCCGAGGGATCCGGCTGCACCGGGTCGGGGATGACGAAGTCCTCGTCGAAGAAGGCCTTCAAGATCGTGGCGTTCACCGCACCGATGGATGACGCCCCGCCGGGGTAAGAGCCGTGATTCGGTGCCCCCTCCGGGTAGGCGCTGGTCAGGAAATAGCTGCCGTTTTTCTCGAACGAGCGCGCGACTGCCTCGGCGGTGAGAATGTCCTCGTGGAGCGGGTAGTCCACGTCGTTTGCCAAGAAGTGATGCACGAGGCCACCGAACGCCTCCGGACGGATGGTGCGGTGCACGAACCACTTCTGCCAATAATTGGCGCGAATCTCGCGAGACGAGGACAGCGGCAGGAAGCCTTGGATGTAGCCCAGGCCAAACGTGCCGTTGCCGCTGGCCTGCTTGGTGAGGCGGAGGTACGGGTTGTTAGGATGCAGCGGCGCACCGAAGCCTCCGGCGGCGCGCGCGGTGCCGAGCAGCTGCGCCGCGCCCCAGAATGCCGGTGCGCCGCCGTGCGCATACTCGGCCAGATCGCGTCCGGTGGAAAGGAAGCGTCGGACGGAAGAGAAGGCGATCGTGCGGGTCGCCGCTTTGCCGTCTTGGTTTGCGAGCCACTCGGCTTGCGTTCCCAGGAAGTCGTTGGCCGAGCCTTGATTCGGGACGCGGAGCTGGCCGGGAATGCTTTGCACCGCGT
This sequence comes from Myxococcales bacterium, assembly GCA_004193285.1. GTDB lineage: Bacteria > Myxococcota_A > Polyangia > Polyangiales > Polyangiaceae > PMG-095. The sequence continues at coordinate 94,526 of SECP01000001.1, forward strand.
AAGGAATGTCGCGCAAGATGAACTGCGAGACGTACGGGCCGACGGCCACGCCCGGCGGAACGACGCTGATCGCGCGGCGCCAGTGCCGATCCCTCGGATCGCGGTAGCGCGCCGTGCCGCGGAACAGCAGCTCCGGGGTGACGACGCCGCTCGAGTCGCGTGGACCCGTGTAGCCGCTGAGGCCGCTGAGCTCCGCCGCAGCGGCAAGGATCAGCTCGTTGCTGGTGGCGTTGTTGTACTCCCAGAACGGCACGTCGCGAAGCAGTGACTGCCAATAGGCCTCGACGGCCTCCGCCGCACGCTCTGCGCTCGCCAACGTGGGCGCAGGCGGGACGGAGTGCTGAGGCGTCGCCAGTCCGGTCGTATTCACCGCCAGCGTACCGAGCGGCTGCACCAACTTACGGGTGCCGCCGAGGGTGACACGTTCGAAGTCCTCTTCACGCTGCGAGTCCAGCGCGCGGGTCAGGGTGGCCCAGGCGGCGAGATCGACCTCGCCACGCTCGTTGTGCGGCAAGCCCCGGGTGTCCGTGCCGATCTTGCTGGGGTAGAGCGCCTCGTCGCCGTTGTTGAGGTGGGGGGGAATACCGACCGCGTAGTCTTGGTACGCGCGCTCCACGCGCAGTTGCAAGTTGTCCCGAAGCAGCTCGCGGTCGTTGCGGTCCTGCCTGCTCTCGTCACGCCAAGGCGCGGCTTGCGCGTCGCTCGCCCCGAGCCCCACCGCGGTCGCGGCGGCCCCCGAAGCCGCCAGCTTGGAAGCGACACCTAGAAACGCGCGCCGATCTACGGCCTTGGCGCTCACGGGCGCAACCGACGGCGCCGAAGCCTCTCGTTCTTTTGACGTCATGCTGTTCTCCATTCGCAAACGAGGGAGCCGACCCGCCCGCGACGCGGGGCGTGATCGGCTCGCAACAGCGCTCGCGGCAGAGAACGTGAGGCATGCCGCTGTCTATAATACAAGACAGCGATTGGAGGGAAGGACTTAACTCCAACGGGCGTTCGGGCCAAACGCAGCGTCGTAGAAGGAGACCGTGTGACTACCTGGGGGGCTGATGGAGTCGATGCGCTTCAGCTCTGCCTCGGTGAAGGTGACGTTCAGGGCGAGCAGGTTGTCCTCCAGCTGCTCGAGCGTGCGTGGCCCGATGATGGGACTCGTGATGCCAGGCTGACGAACCGTCCAAGCCAGGGCGAGCTGACTTAGCGGGACGTTCTTCTCCTTCGCGACTCCATCGAGCGCCTCCACCGCGTCGAAGGCCCGCGGGTTGTCGAGTAAGGAGGCCGCGCGGATGTGCGTGCGATCCGAGAAACGCCCCTCGGGCTGCTGCCCCTGACGCCGATACTTTCCCGACAAGAATCCACCTGCGAGCGGGCTCCAGGGAATGAGACCCAGACCGTAGGTCGTGGCGGCGGGTATGAGCTCGCGCTCGATGCGGCGGTCCAGTAAGTTGTAAGGGGGTTGCTCGGTAACGAAGCGATTCAGGCCCAGTTCCTTGGACGCCCACAGCGACTCGACCACTTGCCATGCCGCGTACGTGCTGGACCCGATGTAGCGCACTTTCCCCGAGCGCACCAAGTCGTCCAATGCGCGCAAGGTCTCGTCGATGGCGGTTCCCGGATCCGGGCGGTGGATTTGATAAAGGTCGATGTAGTCCGTCTTCAAACGACGCAGAGAAGCTTCGGCTTGCTCGATGATCTGACGGCGGCTGTTGCCCGCTTGGTTGGGATCCAAGCCGTCGTCCGGGTGCATGTTGCCGTGCACCTTGGTTGCGAGCACGACATGGTGACGATGCCCGTTGCGACGGAGGGCGTCCCCGACGACTTCTTCGCTACGGCCGAGGCTGTACACGTTGGCGGTGTCGATGAAGTTGATGCCTGCCTCGATTGCGCGATCGATGATGCGCTGCGACTCTTCCGGGCCCGCGCGCCCGCCGAACATCATGGCCCCCAGGGTGAGCGGGCTGACGCGAATTCCGGTGCGACCGAGGAGACGGTGGATCATGCTCCGAGTCTATTATAAAAGACTAAGACCGTGACGCGCGCCGTGAGCTGTGCCAGCGTGTAGCGGTGCCGTTGCGTCCCCCGCAGCAATCTGTCTTGCGAACCGTCCGCACGATGTGCCCGATGAACTGTCATCCCACCCACTGCGGCCTCGAGCTCGACCTGATGAGCGATCGAGTGGTCGCCGTGCGGGGAGATCGGGCTCATCCGGAGAGTCAAGGCTTCACCTGCGTCCGAGGGCAGGCCGCACCCGGAGTCGTGGACAACCCGGCGCGGGTCCTAGAGCCGCGCGCACGAGCGGCCGACGGTTCCTGGCAGCGAACGTCGTGGGACGCAGCGTTGGACCGCATCGCGAGCGCCATCCGGGACGCGAGCCCGGCGAAGACGGCCGTGTACACGGGCCACGGCGTGCGTAATCAGCTTTCGGCGCGCTTTGCCCGCATGCTCGGCACCCAATGGTGGGATCCGAGCATCGTGTGTTGGGGCTTGGGCGGCTTCGGATTTCACCTGACGGGCGTGACCGAGGTCAACACCGCCGAGGACATGGCTGCGCACGCCGAGCTCATCGTGCTGTGGGGCTCGAATTTGATCAGTCAGCCCACCACGTTCGCCAAGCTGGTTGCGGCCAAGAAGCGCGGCGCTCGCGTCATCGCCATCGATGTGCGCGAGACAGAGACCTTCGGTCATGCCGATGCAACGTACCTGGTGCGGCCTGGCTCGGACACGGCGCTGGCGCTGGCCCTGCTGCACGTCATCATCGCGGAGGGGCTCTTCGACGACGCCTTCGTGCAAGCGCACTGCGTCGGGTTCGAAGAGCTGCGGGAGCACGTTGCTTGCTACCACCCGGCCTGGGCGGCCGCCGAGACCGGGCTCGCGCCGACCGCGATCTTGGAGCTTGCGCGGAGTTATGCGGGCATGAAGCGCTCGATGATCCTGGCCGGCGCCTCCTCGATGCACAAGACAGGCAACGGTTACCACGCCGCGCGCGCCATCTCCTGCCTCCCGGCGCTGACGGGGAGCCTGGGGCACGCGGGCGCCGGCATGGGACCACGTCACGCGGGGAAGAGCCACGGCTTCGGCGTCGGGAGCATCTTGCCCCCCGACACCAAAGCGCCGGAGGACGTCGTGCCCGCGGAGATGAGCCGGATTTTGGAGGCTCTCGAGACCGGGAAGGTCGAAGTGCTGCTGCTGCTCGGCACGAACTTTCTGTCGTCCTTCGCGGATGGAGGAAGAGTCTCACGCGCGCTATCGCGCTCGCGTCTGGTGGTGTGTTTCGACCTATTCGAGAGTGATACCAGCCGAGAGCTCGCTCACCTCCTGTTGCCCGGCACCTCGTGGTTGGAAGAGGTGGGCGTGAAGCTCACGAACAGCCACGTGTATTTGACGGACGCGCTGCTTTCCCCACGAGGTGAGTCGCAGTCGTCGGGGTGGGTGTTGCAGCAGCTCGCGTTGCGACTCGGTAGGCCGGACTTCTTTCCGTGGGGATCGTTCGAGGAGGTGCTGGACCAAACCTTCGATCATCCGGCGATGGGCCGCGGTAGCGTCGCACAGCTGCGCGCGGCCGGCGGTGTTCGTAAGCTCGACGTGGGAAGCGTAGGTCACGCCAACCTTCGCTTTGCCACACCTTCCGGCAAGGTCGAGCTGCGGTCCGCGCGTGCCGCCGAGCTGGGCCTGTCGCCACTGCCGGAGCCGCCCCCGCGCGGCGAGACCGCCATCGACTCGGACCTCTCGCGGCGCTTCCCGTTGGTGTTCGTTCAGGGCCGCAGCTTGACGCACTTTCATAGCTTCTACGATCACGGTCGGGTGTTAGCGCAGCTGCACCGCGCGGATCCCGAGCCCACGCTCTGGCTCAACGTCGCCGACGCGTCGGCCCGCGGGCTCGCCGAAAGGGACTCGATTCGGATTTGGAACGATCGCGGCGAGATGCAGGCGCGCGCTCACGTCACCACGCGCATCCCGAGCGGCGTCGTATGGATGCACGACGGGTGGCGGGGCATCAACCAGCTCACGAGCAGCGCACGACAGGTTTCGGACGCGGTCGCGCGCTCGTTCCCGGCTGGCTCGGCCGCGTACGAGGCGAGGGTCGAGGTGCAGCGGGACGCGACGCGAGCGGCTCAGTAGCCGCCTCAGGATCCAGTTGCGCTTCTGTCTCGCTTAATAGACACTGCTCCCCGTGACCCTCGAAGCTCCGGAGCAGCGACTCCAGGCCGATGTGCTCGTGATTGGCGGGGGACCGGCCGGCACGTGGGCTGCAGTCACCGCCGCCCGTGAGGGCGCCCGCGTCGTGCTCGTCGACAAGGGCTACTGTGGAGCGAGCGGAGTCGCGGCAACCGCGGGGGTGGGGCACTGGCTCGTGCCGCCGGACGGCGCGCTGCGCGAGGAGGCCATGCGCCAGCGAGCGCGAAGCGGCGGCGGGCTCACCGATCGGGATTGGCAAGCGCGCGTCCTGCACGAGACCTGGGAGCGCCTCGGCGAGCTCGCCTCGCTCGGCTACCCTCAGTCGCAGGATGGGCAAGGGCGGCCGGTGCTGCGGATCGGGCAGGCGCCGCAGTACCTGAAGTTCATGCGCGACTACGCCCGGCGTCAAGGCGTGCGCATCTTGGATCACGCTCCGGCGCTGGAGCTGTTGACGGGCGGCGCGGAGGTGCGTGGCGCGCGCGGCTACCGCCTTCAGAGCGGGGATTTCTACGAGGTGCGGTCCGGCGCCGTCGTGCTCGCTTCGGGAGGTTGCACGTGGAAGAGCAAGTCGCTCGGCGGCGACGTGAACACGGGGGACGGCCACCTGATGGCAGCCGAGCTAGGCGCGGAGCTGTCCGGGATGGAGTTTTCGTCGTTCTACGGCATCGTCCCCAAGTCCACGACCATGGACAAGAACGGCTACTACGGCTTCGCTACGTTCACTCGGGAGGACGGCTCGGTCGTGGAGGGAGCGCTGTTCAGCAGCCGCCTGCCGCTGCTGCAGGCCTCCCTGCAAGGGCCACTCTACGCGCAGTTCGATCGCGCCCCGCGCGACAAATGGCAGACCATGCGGGCCGCCATGCCCAACTTCTTCATGGTGATGGACAAGCTGCGGTGTGACCCTTTCACCCAGCGATTCGCCATCGACTTCGTGCTCGAGGGCACCGTGCGCGGCACGGGCGGCGTGCGCTTGGTGGACGAAGCCTGCGCCACGGGCGTGCCCGGCCTTTACGCTGCCGGTGACGTGGCGAGTCGAGAAATCGTCGTCGGCGGCGCCACCGGCGCGGGCGCGCCGAACGCAGCGTGGGCGGTCGCTTCTGGCATCTGGTCGGGGAGGGCCGCGACGCATCACGCCCGTTCCTCCAAGGGTGGCGCAGGCGCGTTGGGGCGCGGCTCGGGGCAGCTCGGACTACGGCCCTCGGGCTCGGGGAGCGAGCCGCAGGCCTGGCGCGAGCTGCTGAAGGCCGTGCAGAACGAGATCCTGCCGATCGAGAAGAACGCCCTGCGCTCGCGGCCCGGGCTCGAGCGTTCCTTGATTGCGCTGCAAACGCTGTACTTGGACGCGAGAGCTCATCTGCACGGCAGTGGCCGGGACCTCGTGCGGGCTCGAGAAACCGCGTCGATGCTGATGATGGCGCGCTGGGCGTACGAGAGCGCGCTCGCCCGCAACGAGAGCCGCGGCATGCACGCACGCATCGATTACCCCCGAACCGACCCGCTCCAGCAACACCGCATCGTGTGCCGCGGATTGGAGCATATTCGGACCTCCGTGGACTCCGTGCGGCCTCGGCCGGCGGAAGGCTGGCTCGCGGCATGATCGAGGTCGTCAGCAAGGACCGCTGCACGGGTTGTAATCTCTGCGTGCGCGTGTGCCCCACCAACGTGTTCGAGGAGAACGAAGGGGAAGCGCCGACCATCGCGCGCCAGGAGGATTGCCAGACGTGCTTTCAATGCGAGGTCTATTGCCCGTTCGACGCGCTTTTCGTTGCGCCGCTCCGTCACCCGGCTCCCGAGGATTCGGAGTGGCGCAGCGAGCAGAAGCTGATCGAAACGGGGCAACTCGGCCTCTACCGTCGGCGCGTGGGTTGGAGCGACGAAGAGCGCCCTGCCGTGCCCAGCGACGCGGAGTGGTCGGTGCTGCTGCGCGCGATGCAGGGCGGGCCGCCCGCCGCGCGCTGAGCGGCTCGTCTGACAGCGCGCTGCCCGCCGCTGCTCTCATCGTGCCTCACCTCGAGGAGCTTCTCAGCTAGCGCGGCTGTGAGCCGACTGCGAGTAGCGGCTCTGGGGGCGGGTCAGCCCGTAGTGCTCGCGCAGAGTGCGGCCCGTGTACTCGGTTCGAAATAGTCCGCGTTGGCGCAAGATCGGTACGACGTGGTCCACGAAGTCCTCCAGACCCGATGGCAGCAGCGGGGGCATGACGTTGAAGCCGTCCGCAGCCCCGGACTCGAACCACTCTTGGAGCGTGCTGGCGATCTGCTCGGGTGTGCCGGTGAAGGTGCGGTGCCCGCGGCCGCCGCCTAGGCGCGTGAGCAGCTGCCGCACGGTGAGCTGGTCACGGCGCGCGAGCTCCGTGATGACTTGGAAGCGGCTCTGGTGCCCTTTGACGGAGCGCACGTCGCCGAGCTCCGGCAGGGGCTTGTCGAGCAAGTCTTCCCCGATCTCCACGCCCAGCAAGCTAGACAGCTGGCTGAGGCCATAAGCGGGGATCTGGAGGCTGGCGAGCTCTTCCTCGCGACGCAAGGCTTCCGCTTCCGTACCGCCGAGCACCGGCACGATGCCGGGAAGCACCTTGACCCGCGTTGCGTCGCGGCCGAAGGCGGTGATGCGCTGCTTCAAGTCTCGGTAAAACGAGCGTCCATCCTCGAGCGTCTGCTGCGCGGTGAACACGGCCTCCGCGTAGCGAGCGGCGAAATCACGGCCGTCCTCTGACGAACCAGCTTGCACGAGTAGTGGCTGGCGCTGCGGCGAGGGCGGGACGTTGAGTGGCCCCTTCACTTTGAAAAAGCGGCCGCGATGATCGATGCGATGGACTTTGCTCGCGTCCGCGAAGGAGCCCTTCGTCTTGTCCCCGATGAGAAAATCGTCCTCCCAGCTGTCCCAGAGCTTCTGGCACACGTCGACGAACTCGCTGGCGCGCTCGTAGCGATGGTGGTGCTCGGGGACGTCGTCCAAGCCGAAATTCTCGGCCGCCTCCTTGCCCGCGGTAGTGACGATGTTCCAGCCCGCGCGGCCTCCGCTCAAGTGATCGATGGACGCGAAGCGGCGCGCCAGATTGTAGGGCTCGTTGTACGTCGTCGAGGCCGTGGCGATCAAGCCGATGTGCTGGGTGACGAGCGCGAGCGCCGGCAGGAGGGTAGTGGGGTCCAGGCGTCCGACGGGGCGGTACCGGACGTCACCCTGGAGCGCCGGCCCGTCGCCAAAGAAGATGGAGTCGAAGGTCCCTCGCTCCGCGACCTGCGCGAGCTTCACGTGGTGAGCCAGCTCCCAGCTCGCAGTCAGGCTGCTGCCTGGCGCGCGCCAGGCGGCCTCATGATGCCCGATGGTCATCAAGAAGGCGTTGAGGTGGAACTGGCGCGTGGTGAGGCCCATCCGTGCAATGCTTGTCTCTTTAGAAAGACAAAGCAAGCTCTCCCCGCGCTCCGCCCCTCGCTTGCTGCGGGGGCAGCAGCGCCTTTCTCCATCACATCCGCCAAGCTGGTCGCGGTCGATGCCGTGTCTAGTAAAGGGGACGCTGCGGTGCTACGCAGGCCGGGTCATGCAAGGTGCGGTGTGAGCAGCGTGCTGCGGTCGGCGCGGGTATTCGGCGGCGCGGCGCGCGCGCAATTCCAACTCACGCGACGCAACATCGAAGACTTGCGTCCGCTCTTCGGCATGCCGCTCGTCGCGTTGGTCTCTGTCGGCGTGCTCGTGCAATCCGGTCGCGCAAATCTCGCCGCGTACGGGCTCGTGGCCGCTACGCTGATGACGATCGGGCAGATGGGCCTGTTCGTCGCCAGCGAGATCGTCTTCCAGGAGCGCAATGGTCAGACCCTCGAGCTCGTGGTCGCGAGCCCAGCGGATATCGGGCTGGTGCTGGGCGCGCGAGTGACGGTGCTGACGGCTTTCGGCCTGGTGGGAATGCTCGAGAGTTGGCTGCTGGTGCGCGTGGTGTTCGGTCTCTCCTTGCGCGTGCATCACCCGGGGCTGCTGCTCACGACGCTGGTGCTCACGAGCCTGGCGGCCGCGGGAACCGCCATGCTCACCGCTGCGTTGTTCTCGTTCGGCAAGCAGGTGCGAACCCTGCAAAACGCGGTCAACGGACCTTTCTACCTGCTGGGAGGGGTCCTCGTGCCGACGACGTTTCTACCGGGTTGGCTCCAGTCCTTGTCGCCGGGCGTGTACTTCTATTGGGCGGCCAACCTGCTGCGCGCCGCCTTTCGGCCGGAGTCGCCGCCAGCTCCAGGGCGAGGTTTGGCGATGATCGCGCTCTTGGCCATCGTTGCCGCTGCGCTCGGCGCCCTGATTCTTCGGCGTATGATCCACCATCTGCGGCGTGAAGGGACGCTGGGGCTCACATGAGCTGGGGTCGGGCTTATCGTCAGGGGCTCACGGTGGGAGCCGCGGACTTTCGCGATTTTTGGTCGTGGAAGTCGTGGTCGTTCGGCTGGATGCTGCGAATCCTCACGAACGCGTTTGCTTGGGTGCTGCTCGGAAAAGTGTTGGGCTCGCCCGAGAAGCAGACGTATTTGCTGGTGGGAAACTCTGTCGCAGTGGGCGCTGCGAGCGCGCTCTGGGCTAGCAACGCCTGCACCTGGTCGCGCTACGACGGCACGCATCCGCTGCTGGTCATCTCGCCGGCGGGTATGACGGCAGCCGTGATTGGCCGCACTTCGATTTGGCTCTTCAACGGCGTGGCGACCTCTTTCACGACCTTCCTTGTCCTCGCGTTGGCGTTCGGTTTCTCGCCGCCACCCCTTCCGGCGTTGGCGGCGTTCCCGCTCGTCGTGCTCGTCTGCGCTAGCACTTTCTGCTTCGCGCTCTTCATGGGCTGCCTCATCGGAAGGTGGACGCGCCTCCGCAACTTGGCGTTGGACGTCTCCGGTACGCTGCTCTTGGCGTTTTGCGGCGCGACCGTGCCGACGTCGTTTTGGCCGGCACCCGTGAGCGCCGCCGCTCAGCTTCTACCGATGACGCACGGGCTCTCGGCGATCCGAGCGGTGCTTTCGGGCGCCGGCGTGGGCGACATGTGGTGGTCCGCTGCGCTGGAGCTGCTGGTCGGCGCCGGCTGGCTGGCCGCCGCGCTGGGTACCATGCAGCAGCTAGCCGAGCGCGGGCGCGAGGACGGATCCATTGAGCTCATTTGATCGGAGAGTGAATGATGCTGGCGATTGAGACGGAGCGATTGTCCCGGCGCTACGGGGCGGGTACGGCAGCCAAGGGTCGGCTCGCGCTGGACCAGGTGTCGCTTCAGGTGGAACCCGGCGAAGTGAGGGGGCTGCTGGGGCCGAACGGCGCCGGCAAGACGACGCTGGTGAAAATTCTCTCCACCGTTCTCCTGCCGACGAGTGGGCGGGCGCTAGTTTTCGGCCACGACGTAGAAAAAGCGACGCGCGAAGTCCGCTCCCGAATCGGCATCGTCTTCGGCGGTGACCGGGGCCTCTACAACAACCTGACCGCGCGGGAGAACCTCGAATACTGGGCGGCGCTTTACGATGTTCCGATCAAAGAGGTCAAACCTCGCATCGAGCGCTTGCTGGAGCGCGTGGGCCTTGCCGAGCGGGCGACGCAGGCCGTCTCCGGCTACTCGCGCGGCATGAAGCAGCGGCTGCACCTGGCGCGAGGTTTGGTCGCCGGAGCGAAGGTGCTGTTCCTGGACGAGCCCACGATGGGTATGGACCCCATGGCCGCGCGCGACTTCCGCCAAATCGTCCGCGAGCTCCGCTCGGAGGGCTGCACGATATTGCTCACCACGCACGATATGCGCGAGGCGGAAGCGCTGTGCGACAAGGTGGCGCTGATCGACCGAGGCAAGGTGCTCGCCGTGGAAAGGCCGGCGGAGCTTTCGCGCTACGTCGCCAGGTACGAGCGCATCGACGTGGAGGGCGCATCCGACGCGCTCCTCGAGAGCTTGCGTTCCCACGGCGGGGTGGCGACCGTGAACCGGGCTCCACAAGGACACGGCCATCGCATCGAGCTGGCCGACGGCGACGCTCACCGGAGTGTGCTCGCCCTCTTGGTCCAGACGGGCGTCACCTCCATCACCACCTCGCGCCCGAGCTTGGAAGAGGTTTACGTGCACCTCATCGGCGACCGCGGCCTGGAAGTCTGAGCTCGAAACGATGTACTCAGCGGGGTTTGGTTTCTGCAGGCATTCGCTCAGCCGGCCCTGGTCACGGCGCGGTTTGCTGCTGATGCAGCAGGGTCAGGCGCACTGACCGGGCGCTGACGCGCACGGTAGTCTGACGCCAGGATGTCTTTTAAGGTGGACGGATGGCACCTGGCTCGCGTCCGCCTCTTCGAGAGGACCAGCGCACGCCGCTCGACTCCCCGCCGCTCACGCGCCGCAATTGGTGGCTCCACGTGCTCGAGGGCACGACGCTGATCGGTGCCGGCGCGGCCATCAATCCGAACACGGTGGGCAGCGCGCTCGTCGAATCGCTGGGGGGCGCGGCCTGGATGGTGGCGCTGATGCCGATGGCGACCCACGTCGGTTTCTCGCTGGGGCCCATCCTGAGCGCGCACCACCTGGACCGCCGCAGCGAGTTCATCCCTGTGCTCCGCGCCATGCTGCCGCTTTCCCGACTGCCCCTCCTGCTCACGGCCGCAGTGCTGTGGTTCTCCGGCGCTGGGCCGCTTGCGCTCTGGGCCGTGGTCGGCGGAGCGCTCGCCTATGGGGTGGCCGGGGGACTGAGCATCGGCGCCTGGCAGCAGCTGATCGCCAAGACGGTGCCGCCCTCCGAGCGGCCTTCGCTGTTCGCATCGCGCTACCTGTTCTCGAACGTTCTGGGCCTGGGCGCGGGGGCACTGGTTGCCGTCGTGCTGACGCGCTGCCCGGGAACGCAGGGCTACGCGCTCCTCTACTGCGTCGCTTTCGCCGGCGCGACGCTGGCTTATCACCTGATCACTCGGGTGAGCGAGCCGGCGTCTCCGCCGCCACCGCCTACGCCGCCGCGCTCGCTGCTTCAGAACCTAGGTGACGTCCCTACGCTGTTCGGCGGCGATCGTCGCCTCAGCCTGTACTTACTGACGGCCGTGCTCGTAAACAGCCAGTTCATCTTCATCGGCTTCTTGGCGATTCACGCGCAACGGACGCTCAACGCTCCCGAAGGGTACATCGGGGCGCTCACCACCGCGCAAATGGCGGGCGCAGTGGCTGGCACCTTCCTCGCCGCGCGTTGGGGGCGACGTGTGGGTAGCCGCAGCCTGCTCTTGGGCTCCCGCGCGCTCTTCCTGGTCGTGGCGGTGGGCGGGCTGCTCGCGCAGAGCGACTACGCCTTCCGGGCGCTGTTCGCGCTCTACGGCGCTGCCCTCTGGAGCAATCTCGTCGGTCACAACACCGTCACCCTCGAGCTTCTTCCCAATCAGCGACGAGCGACCATGCTCGCCACGTTCGGCTTGGTGCAGGTACCAAGCATGTTGATCGCGTCGCAGCTCGGCGCCCTGCTCTGGCGTGGAGGCGGGTTCACGTGGGTGGCGGTGGTGTCGTCGCTGGGGTTGCTTGCCGCGAACGCGACCGCCTGGCGGTTGCCGCGAGCGCTAGCGATAGCGGAACCGCTGCCGCTCGCCTCGCCGCGGCCCGCCATCACGGAACCGGCACCCGCCGAGTAGCCCTGTCTATTTTAATAGACGGTGCGATGGCAAGCCACTAGCTTGCCATCGCAAGTCATGAAGGCGCGTGCTCGCACCCCGCTCATTTCGCCGTCTGGCGCGCTCCGCGCCGGCATTCTCGCCGCGTCGTTGCTACTGGGCTGCTCCCGCGCCGAATCGAAGACGGAGGCGGGTGGGGCGAGCGAAGACCTAGCGACGTTGGAGCTCCGGTATCAAGGCAACAACGGCACCGTCGTGCCAGCCGAGCTCGCAGACGATCTCGGTTACCTCGCGCCGCTGCGCCTGAAATTCGTGGGCAGCACCGTCAGCGGACCCGCCAGCATCCAAGCCGTCGTGACCGGGGATACGGACTTCGGTGGAGCCTTCAACGGCGCCGTCATCAAGCTCGTGCTCGCAAACGCGCAAATCGTGAGCGTCGTCGGGTACTACGGGGTGGACGCCAAGCGCTGGGGCGGGTTTTATGTCTTGAACGAGAGCCCCATCAAGAGCGCGCGCGACCTGGTCGACAAGAAGATCGCGATGAACACGCTCGGGGCGCATTCCGAGTTCATGGTCAAGGAGTTCCTCGCTCGCGGCAAGCTGACGAGCGAGGAGGTCAAGCAGGTAATGCTGGTCGCCATCCCGCCCGTGAACGCGGAGCAGACTCTGCGCCAGCGCCAGGTGGACATGGCATCCCTCGGCGACATTTACCGCGACCGTGCCATCGAAAGCGGCGGCATTCGCCCCCTCTTTTCCGACCATGAGCTCTTTGGGGAATTTACGGCAGGCTCGTATGTGATGACGAAGAGCTTCATCAGCAAGCACCCGAAAGCGGCCCGCAAGCTCGTAGAGGCGGTCGGGCGCGCGATCGAATGGTCGCGCACGACACCTCGCGAAGAGGTCATCGCGCGCATGACGGCCATCATCGCCAAGCGGGGTCGCAACGAGAATGCTTCCGTCATCAAGTACTGGAAGAGCTACGGCGTCGTCGGCGACCATGGCAAATTGACGGACCGCGACTTTCAGCTGTGGATAGACTTCATGATCCGAGACGGCTCGCTCAAGCCCGGCCAGCTCAAAGCGCGCGACCTGTACACGAACGCGCTGAATTCGTTCGCGAAGTGATTCTTTCGGGGGCGTCGGGGCGCCGTAAAGAGCTTCGTCACACTAACGGGCAAATGGTGCGGCTAGGGAGCTGTCGACCAGGCCTCGAGGCGTTTCTGGACCGCCGCCTCCGCGTCCGGTTGCCGTTGCCCCGGCGGCAGCGCGCGGTAGCCTGCCAGTTGTTCCTCGAGCACTTCGCGGGCCTCCTGGAGCCTGCCCGCTCCTTTGAGTAAGTCTGCCTTGATACCCAAGAAGCCGACGCGACGCGGTCCGTACGCCTTGGCCAGGGCGCGCTCGATGGCGGCGAGGCCATCTTCCCAGCGCTTGCCGTCACGGTAGAGGCGCGCCAAGTAGTGAGGCGGGTTGTAGCTCTGCGGAAGTTGGTTCTCGCGCTCTCGGAGGATCGCTTCCGCCTCCGCGCTGCGGCCGAGGAAGAGCAGGCTGGAGGTGCGCTCCCAATCGTAAATGGCCTGCTTCTCCGGGTGGCCGCCAGCGCTGCCAGCCGCGATGACCGCGAGCGCCTGCTCGGCCGCCCATGCGGCGCCTGCATCGTCTTTCAACACCTCACGAACGCGCCGCAAGTTGCCGCACGCGTCGGCCTGATCGTCGACGGCAGCGCCGGGCGCCGCCTCGCCACAGTCGCGCGCCAGACTCCGCTCGGCGACGGCTCGTAGCTGAGAGGCGTTTTCCGAAGAGGCGGAGCGATCCGCGCAGCCGAGGGACGTCGCGGCGAAATCCACTGCCGCCACGGACGCCGGAAACAGCGGGAGCTCGCGCAGTGCCAGCTCCAAGCAAGCGTCGTCCTTCTTCTGCTTGGAGAGCGTCGATACCAGCGAGACGAGCGCAGCGCCGCGCCCTGGCCATGCCTGCGGCGCCGACGCCAGCGCGCCCCGGTAGCGCTCTTCTGCAGCTGCGAGCTCCCGCCGGGCGACGAGCGAGTCCGCCTCGCGCAGCTGCTGCTCGTAGCCGGGGCGAGCGGTCGCGCCCTCTTTCAACCACCCGCTCAACTCCGCTGGCGTAGCCGCGCCGAGCCAGCGCCCGCGCACCTCTTGCGTCTTTGCGTCCAGCAGGTAGAACGTAGGCCAGACACCGACGGGATAGCGCGCCAGAAAAGCTTCGTTGCTGGCCCGCTCCGTGTCGATGGCGAGCAGCACTACCGACGCTAGCTCGGGAACCTTTTCCAAACGCAGCACCTCCGCTTGCATCGAAAGGCACGTGTGGCACCACGGCGCCCAAAGATCTGCTAGCACCAGCTTGCCGCTCTGCCGCGCCTTCTCGAACGCTTCGTCCGGTGAGTCCGCAAGCCAGAGTCCGGCGCTGCCCGGCCTGGACGCGGCGGGCGCTGGCCGCGTCGGAGGTACCGGAGGTGCGCTCGAGCGACAGCCCCACACCGTCATCGCGAGCCAGGCAGCTAGTGACGCGGAGCGGAGTCGCATTGCTGTCTCGTTTTGTAGAGCCTGCTCCGCGAAATGGGAAGACGCGAGGGCCTTCTCCGGTGCTAATCCATAGCGGGTGAGCTCGGACGAAGCATTCATGCGGCTCGCCGTCGAGCAGGCGGAGCTTGCGCGCGGACAAACCGGCGACAACCCTTGGGTGGGCTGCGCCATCGTGAGCGCGGATGGTCGAGTGCTAGGGCTCGGCTACACGCGCGGCCCGGGAGAGCACCACGCGGAAATCTCTGCGGCAGCGGACGCCGCATCGCGCGGCCACTCCATCGTGGGCGCAACGTTGTACTCCACCCTGGAGCCGTGCTCGTTTCATGGCCGCACGCCTGCTTGCGCGCACGCCATCGTCGCACGCGGGCTACGACGCGTGGTTACCGCCATGCGCGACCCCAACCCGCGAGTGGACGGCGCAGGCATCCATATCTTGCGCGAGGGTGGCGTGGAGGTGAGGGAAGGGGTGGGCGAGGCTGATGTCCGCCGTCAGCTCGGCACCTGGATCGTCCAGCACCACCCGCTCGCAATCTCGCGGGAAGCGTCGTCGCTCGGAGCGCTGACTCCCGCGCAGCGCCTCACCTGGCTGAGCGAGCGGTACGGCGTCGAGCCGTCGTTGCTCGCGATGGTGCTCGGCTGAGTCGGCCTCTTCGCCGGTTACCGAGCACGAAGCGCGCTCTCCCCGTCCGCCCAGCCTGAGCGACGGTTCAGGCGTCTCTTGAAGAGGGGGAAAGCTCCACTTCGCGCCGGAGGTGTTACAACATGCCCCCCATGCGTTTTCTCCACACCA
This sequence comes from Myxococcales bacterium, assembly GCA_004193285.1. Lineage (GTDB taxonomy): Bacteria > Myxococcota_A > Polyangia > Polyangiales > Polyangiaceae > PMG-095. Next base: position 109,595 of record SECP01000001.1, read on the forward strand.
TGCTGCGCGTGCTCGACCTCGACAAATCGGTCGACTTCTTCACCAACAAGCTCGGGCTTCGGGAGCTCCGCCGACACGAAAACCAAGGCGGCCGCTTCACGTTGGTGTTCATCGGTAGCGGCGCCGCGGACGACCCCGCGGAGATCGAGCTGACCTACAATTGGGACGAAACCTCGCCGTACCCCACCGGCCGCTTCTTCGGTCACCTGGCGTTCGAGGTCGCGGACATTTACGAAACCTGCGGGCGCCTGCAGGCCGCCGGGGTGGACATCCTGCGGCCTCCGCGTGACGGGCGCATGGCTTTCGTCAAATCTCCCGACGGGCACTCGATCGAGCTCCTGCAGCGGGGGGCCGCGCTAGAGCCGAAAGAGCCGTGGCTCTCCCAGGCGAATCAAGGCAGCTGGTAAGGGGCGACTGTCTCGCATAACTACGCTTGGTCTTGCACAATAGAGCGGTGTGCCCCATAGCTTGGGGTTGAGCGAGACCATGATCGACCTTCACTATTGGACGACGCCCAACGGCCACAAGATCACGATTTACCTGGAGGAGGTCGGGCTTCCGTACCGCATCCTGCCGGTGAATATCAGCAAGGGCGACCAGTTCAAGCCCGAGTTTTTGGCGATTGCTCCGAACAATCGGATCCCGGCCATCGTCGATCACGAGCCCTCGGGTGGTGGAGCACCGATTTCGCTGTTCGAGTCGGGCGCCATTCTCCTTTACCTCGCGGAAAAGACCGGCAAGCTCATCCCCCAGGACGAGCGGGGGCGGGCGGAGGCGCTGCAGTGGCTGTTTTGGCAGATGGCGGGGCTAGGGCCCATGGCAGGCCAGAACGGCCATTTCAATCACGCGGCTCCGGAGAAGATTCCGTATGCCATCAGCCGCTACGAGCGCGAGACAGCTCGGCTCTTCGCCGTGCTCGATAAGCGGCTGCAAGACCGCGACTTCGTGGCGGGGGGCGGACGCGGTGAGTACAGCATCGCCGATATCGCGAGCTATCCGTGGACGAAGAATTACGTGCGCCTCAACCAGAAGATCGAGGATTTTCCCAACCTTCAGCGCTGGCAGCGGGCCATCGCCGCGCGCGGCGCGACCGAGCGAGCGTACGCTCTGGTGGAGACGATTAACCCCTCGAAGGCGGCCGCTCCGCTCACTGAAGAAGAACGACAGCTCCTGTACGGGCAGGACGCGAGCACGGTGAAGCGCCGGAGCTGAACCCGGCGCAATCGGAAGCACGGCCGAGCCAGACGCGATTACAGCGCCGCCGCGAGCTGGTTCGGCGTTTGGACCTCGGCCAAAAGCGCGCGAAACCTGGACAACCCCACGCGCCGGGTGAGCACGCAGCGGCGCCCGTGAGCGCGCGCGTAACGCCGAGCGCCGATGACCGCCGAATGGCTGTTCACGTCCGTCACACAAATCACGATGTCCGAACGCTCGACGAGCGCCTCCAGCGAGCCAGAGCCGCGCCCGGCGGTGTTTCCGCCATGAAATTCGAAGGTGTGGCCCAAGCTGGCGGCCACCGCCGCAAACCGCTGCTCACCTCGTTCGACGCCGCCGACTATTCCAATGTGCATGGTTCCGGTACCTCGGTGATCGCCGTTAATGTGTACTGACTGTCTAGTATAGGAGACTGGGTCGGTCAAGGTGCCGCCGTGGTAGCTTGCTCTCGTGGCTGCCGATTCTGGCGGGAACAACTGGCAGCGTGGACGCCTAGACGAGGCCACCTTCCAGCTCCTGGCGAGGGACCTTTCGGGGCCTGAGCTTCAATCCGCGCTTCTAGGGGTGCTGCGGCAGCGCGCCGCGGACCGGGCGCCGCGCGAGGTGCTGGAGCAATTTCGCCGCGACCCATTTTCTGCGTCGGGCCTCGTTGATCAACGCACCAGCGTGGCCATCGACCACGAGCTACTGGCGGCGGCGAGCGAGTTCGAAGCTGTCGAGCTTTCACCGCTCGCTCCGCTGGGCACCACTTCCTCGGTAGCCCTCACGGATCAGAACCGCGTCGTTTCCGCGCTTCGCTCCACGGAGGTGGTGTCGGACCCTACCAATGTGCTCGCGCTGCAAAGCGCGCTGCGGTTGCGGGCAGCGCCGGGGCAAGCCGTTCACTACGCCACGTCGCACCGGGTGGTGCGCGCGCAGCCGGTGCGGAGCTCGCCTCATCATTCGCAGCACTTTCGGCTGTTCGTCCTGACTAGCGCGGGCCGAGAGCAGAAAGATCACGGCTTCACGCTGCAGGCGCTTCGCCAGCAGGTGGGCGCCGTATTAGCGGGGCTGAACCGCCTCGAGCGCGCGGGGTACGCGTTCGGCGCGCGCCGTATCGAGGTGCTGACGACTCCCGAGCGCGCGTCCCTCGGAGATCGCCTGGCGGCTGCTTCCGGGCTGCCGTCGCGGCGCTCGCCCTTGGATCATGCGTACTACTCGGGAGGGCTACGCTACAAAATCTGGCTGACGACGGCCCAGGGTGTGGAGCTCCCCGTCGTCGATGGCGGGGCATTCGACTGGGTCGCCAAGCTCACCTCGAACCGTCGCACCGTGTTCGTCGCCACCGGACTCGGTTCGCAGCTCCTTCCGTTGCTGTTCCGCCCGACTACAGTGCCCTCAGGCGGCATCTAGCCGAGGCAGGGGCGCCAACGCGTCCACCTCGCCGAGCTCCGCCGCGGTCAAGCGCCACGAGCTTGCCTGAACGTTGGCGCGCACTTGTTCGGGACTGGTCGCGCCCGCGATCACGGAAGCCACCGTCGGGTTGGCGACGAGCCAGGAAAAAGCGAGCTCGAGCAAGGTGTGACGACGGGCCTCTGCAAAATCGGCCAGTGCGGCTACCACCTTCAGGTTGCGCGGAGTCAGAAAGCGGTTGCCCAGGTTGAAGTCCGGGTTGAGCAGCCGGCCGTCCTTGGGATACGCGCCGGGACGGTACTTTCCGCTCAGCAGACCACTCGCGAGAGGGAAGTAGGGCAAGAGCGCCACTCGGTGCTGCGCGAGCTCCGCCAGCACACCTCGCTCGGGGCCGCGCTCCAGCAAGCTGTATTCGTTCTGCACGCTCACGAAGCGCGCGTGGCCCGGCGCGACCAGGCGAGCTGCCTCACGAACCTGGTCCGCGCTGAAATTCGAGCTGCCAATCTCCCGCACCTTACCCTGACGCACGAGGTCATTCAGCGCGTCGAGGGTCTCCGCGATGGGCACGGAAGGATCGGGCCGGTGCAGTTGGTACAAATCTACGTAGTCCGTACCGAGCCGGCGGAGGCTCTCCTCCAGCGCCCGGCGCAGGTAGGCGGGGGAGGCACCGCCCGGACGTTGCTCGTCGAGCTTGATGCCGAACTTCGTCGCGATGAGCACGTCTTTGCGGCGTGCGCCGAGGGCCTTCCCCAGCAACTCCTCACTGCGGGTACCCCCGTACACATCCGCCGTATCGAAGAAGTTGATGCCCGCGTCCAGCGCCGCCTCGACGACCGCGGTCGTGCCCGCTTGATCCAGGCGCTTGCCGAAATTGTTGCAGCCGAGGCCGACGATGGTGACCTGAAGCGTGCCGAGCGGACGAGTCTCGAGCATGGATGAGCCTTTCGCAATTGTTGGGAAGACGGCTGTCTAGTATACGAGATCGATGACGCGCAACCTCATCACGATAAAAACCAGAGACGGCGAATCGCAGACGTCGGTGTTCCGGCCGGACGTGGGACAAGGCCCGTGGCCCGCCGTGCTCGTGTACCAGGATGGGCGGGGGGTCCGCCAAGCCTTGTTCGAGCTCGGGCAGCGCATCGCGAGCGCAGGCTACTTCGTGATCTTGCCGGACCTGTTCTACCGGGCCGGGCCATTCACTCCACCGGACCCGGTGGCCTTCGCGCAAGACGCGGAGCTTCGCAAGCAGTGGCAAGCCAAGTACATGGCGACCGCCACCAAAGCCAACGTCCGCTCCGACACCGAGGCTTTCTTGGCCTACCTCGCCGGCGAGCGGGACGTGAGCTCGCTTTCCATCGGAACGACCGGCTACTGCATGGGAGGCGGTCTCTCCCTATCCGCGGCCGGAAACTTCCCGGAGCGCGTGATCGCTGCCGCCTCGTACCATGGCGGGAACCTTGCCACTGACGATCCGGAAAGCCCACACTTGCTCGCTTCGAAAATCAAGGCCCAAGTGTATGTCGCCGGCGCGGTCGAAGACGCCTCCTTCCCTGATTCACAGAAGCGTCTGCTCACGGACACGCTCACCGCCGCCAAGGTGGACCACGTGGTAGAGACGTACGAGGGCGCCAAGCACGGCTGGGTGCCGACCGACTCGGTCGTGTACGACCGCGCCGCGTCGGACAAGCACTACCAGACGCTGCTCGCGCTCTTCGAGCGAACGTTGAAGAACGCGCCGAAGAAGAGCTAAACAGCGCTCAGCGGCGCCTGCAGCAGCTCGAGTCGATTGCCGAACGGGTCCTCTGCGAAATACCGCAGAGGGCCCTCGAGCGGCGCGTCGTCCTCTTTCACGGGGACGCCGGCGGCGCGCAGCCGCTTGACGAGCGCCTCCAGGTCGTCGATGCGAAACCCAGGGTGAGCCTTCTTTGCGGGGCGAAACTCTTGCTCGACGCCGAGGTGCACCTTCACGATGCCGAGCTCGAACCAGCAGCCGCCGCGCGCAGCCAGAACGGGTGGCTTTGGCACCTCCGGGAGGCCAAGCAAGCCGGAATAGAAGTCACGGGCCGCCTGCTCTTGACCTGCTGGCATCGCCAGTTGCACATGGTCCAGCGCGACGATGGTCATGTCAGCCTCCCAAGCTGAGCGGTGTTTTTTCCGGCTCGGCAGTGACGCACAAGGCGCCGTCCGCGGGCGGCGCTTCTGTCCCTTGCACGCGCACGGACCGTTCGCGGCCGAGCGCCGCGGCGCCGGGCACGCGGAAGGTCTTCACGTCCAAGCGCTTGATCGGCTGGGTTTTCGGCCGCGTGAGCTGGGGCACCCAGTCGTAGGGCGCGCGGTACGCGCGGTAAACGAGGTTGAGGTTCAGCGGACCCTTGCGCCAGTAAGGACTGATGTACTCCCACACGATCTCGTGGGACGGAGTCACCTCGAAGATGCGTCCATCCGAGCCCTCCGTGATGAGGGTGTTGCCGTTCGGCAGGCGCTGCGCGCTGCTGATGAATGGACTGTAGAAGCGGGCGGCGTCCAGCGGGACGACGAAGCCCGCTTCCTTCGGGGTGTATTGCCATTTGACCTCGAGCGTGATCGGATCGATCTCGAGCACGCGCGAATAGTCGCGCTGCGCCACCTTCAAGCCGGTGGGAGCGGTGGGGGTCGGCGTGCCGTAGCCGGCCCAACCGCCGTTGTCGAAGACGAGCAGGTTGCCGGCGCCGGGTAGGCCTTGCGGGATGAGGTGTGCGTGGTGCTGACCGATGATCCAGCCTAGTTTCTTTTCCGCGTCGGTTCCGTCGTAGCGCGGCCCCAACTTCCACACGATCTTGCCGCTCTTCTTGTCGACGATGGCGATGATGTTCGCCTCCCGAGCGTCCCAAATGACGTTGTCGGGGTGGAATCGTTGATCGCCGCCGTCGTAGAAGCGGTTGGGCCCCAGCGTAGAGAGCGAGTTGATGTGCAGCCAGTCCCCCACGCCTCCGCTCGAGGGACCTCCCAGCGCGCCGGCGCCGGGGGCGCGGACATTGGGGTCCAATCGTAGGGACGTCTTGGCGGCTTCGTCGAACCCGAGCTCTTCGAAGTGCTCGTGGGGATGCCAGTCCCACACGATATTGCCCTTCCAATCCACCTCCACGATGCGGTCGTCGAGCAGCGGCTTGTCCGAGATGCGCTCGTTCCGCACGTTCTCGTGCGCCAAGATGAGCGTGCGCCCTCCGTCCACGCGCGGCGTGAGGTCCGGCGCGTAGTAGCCGACCGGGCTACCCTCGCGCTGAAAATCATGATGCTGGCGTGCGTACCAACGTGGAGCTTCGCCCGGGTCCGATAGGTGCTCGAGCCGGTCGAAGCGCCATACCACGTTGCCGTCGAAGTCCACCTGCACCAAGTCCAGCTGGTCTTGAGCGCCGTGGACGGGCTTGCGCTCCGCGCTGCTGCCGAAGACCTGACCTCCGGGCAACAGCTTGTTGGGAAAGCCTTGCAGCCCCTCCCACAGCTGCACTTCACGCCCGTTCATGTCGATGAGCAGCGCGCCTATGCCGGGAGCTTGAAAGAGCGTAAAGCCGCTCCACGCGCGCTCCGGATCGTAGACCGTCACGCCGGTCGGATACACCGTGGGGTAACCCATTTGTCTACTTTAATGGACCGATGGGGTCGTGGCAAGGGAGCGTGCCGAGCGCTCCCTCTGCACGCCGCATCAGTTCACCGGTCGGTCCGGCCAGTAGCCGACCAGGTTCTCCTCGCGTAGGACCTGTTCGAGCAAGGTGGGGTCGAACCAGCTATCGATGTCGAACTCTTTACGGATGAGGCCGAACTTGAGCGCGTCCTTCACGCTCGTTCGGTAGCGCGCGCGGAGGTAGCCGTCGATGCGTGGGCTCACCTTCACCTTGAAGGGGTCGCCGGCCCAGTCCGACTTGAAGCTCGCGAAAGGGATGCCGGACTTGGTGAACAGGTTGAACACCTCGGTCGGGTTCGTCTCCTGTTCCGTGACCCACTTGGCAGCGCGGACGTAGGTGCGGAGCACGCGCTTCACGACGGACGGGTACTTGTTCAAGAACGGCTCTGCCACTACGAGGGTGCTGTTGCACGTGTAGCGCGGGTCTCCTTTCGTCGAATAAATGAGCCGCACGGCGCCACGCTCCTTCAGGGCGAGAAGCTCGTTACCGCCGATGGCGGCGTCAACGTCCTTCGTCGTGAGTGCGGCGAGGGTGGACACCGCGTCCATGTTGATGGTGCGGAGGTCTTTCTCGGACAGTCCTTGCGCGGACAGGATTCGGCTCGCCGAAAGATGGAGGCAGGTGCCCTTGAAGACGGCGAGCTTTTTACCGATCAGGTCTTTGAAGTTTTGAATCGACGAATCCGCCGGGACCGCGATGTACAGGTTGGTCAGGCCCGCGGCCGCGAGCACTTTGGTCTTCACGCCGCTGGAGCGGGCGATGATCGACGGTAGATCGCCGAGCAGGCTGATGTCGGCCAGGTCGTTGGCGAATTGCTCGTTAACGGCCGGTCCGGCGCCACGCGCGAACGTCCACTGCACCTTGATGCCATCCTTCTTGAACTCGTCCTCTAACTGCCCCTTGATGTGCAGCAGTGACCAGGCGCCGTAGGCGACCACGGGGCGTCCGCCGATACCCACCCCCGGGTTGGCGATGCGAATGACGGCAGGCTTGTCCTCGGCTCGCGCCGAAGGAGCGAGGGCCAGCAAGCAAAGGGCGGCCAGCACGACTTTCACGACGTGACGCAAGCGGCCCACGCGCGGCGACGACTGTTCGGTTTCCAAAGCTCATCTACTCCTCGAGCCCTGAAAAGAGCCGGGCTCGGTCAGCTCTGAAAGCGACTGTATCTAGATTCGATACTTACGTCTATTAAAAGAGACGTGCCGCCGACGCGGTCGACGCTCAGGGCGGGAGCAAGGTGGAGTACTGCGCCGGCGTGAGGAACCCCGGCTTCACGTCGACCTTCTTGGGCAGGAACTTCAGCGAATAGTAGAGGTCGGCCACTGCTTGCTGCTTGCCGATGATTTCCGGAGTGATCGAGAAGACACCGAACGTGTACTTTTGATGCATCTCGAGCAGTGTCGGCACGTCGATCAACAACTCCGAGGTGAGCAGCTCCGCCATCTCCTTCGGGTGCGACTCCGACCAGCTCTCCGCCTTCTTGAGCTCGGCGAAGAACACCTTCAGGATGTCGCCGCCTTCTTCGTAAAACTTGCGATGCGTGGTGTAGAAGTCGCCGCTGTCGCGCAGGCCCTCGCCGTCGAACAAGACCTTGGCGATGCCGCTCTTCACGGCCCGGGTGCCGAAAGGCTCCCAGATCAGCCAGGCGTCGACCTTACGCTCGCTGAAGGCGGCCTGGGCGTCCGGCGGGGGAAGGTAGACGGGCTGCACGTCACCAAAGGCGAGCCCCTCCCGCGCGAGCGCCTTCATGAGCAAGTAGTGACCGATCGAAGCCTTTTGGAAGGTGACGCGCTTGCCTCTGAGATCGGCCACCTTCCGAATATCCGAGTCCGGAGCGACGAGGCACGACACGGCCTTCCCGCTCGGCGCGCGATGGGCCAGGTAGACGACGGGGCCATCCGCCGCTTGCGCGAAAGCCGGGGGCGACTCCGCGGTCAGCGCGAGGTCCAGCTCACCCGCATTCACGGCTTCCATCTGTTGGGGACCCGCCGCGAACTCCAGCCAGCGCACCTCTACTCCGAGCGGTTTGAGCGCCGCCTCCAGGGCCCGCTGCTTTTCGACCACGGCCAAGGCCGTGAGCTGCTTGGAGCGAACGACGCGGAAGACCTTGGGCGCGGCGGTAGCCGGCGCTCCCGACGAGCTGCCTTTCGAGCAACCCAGCAAGGTGACGGCTAGGAGCAAGCACCAAAGGACCTGCAGCGGCCGAGCGAGACTCACTCCTGCGCCGCCGGCTTCCACGACGTGAACCGGGCCTCGACGTGCTGCAGCAGCTCGTTGAAGAGCAAGCCGATTCCGGTGATGGTGATGATGCCCAGATACATGTGTGGGATCTGGAAGTTGTACTGCGAATAGATGATGAGGTAGCCGAGGCCCGCCTTGGCCCCGATCATCTCGGCCGCGACGAGCACGACGAGCGACGTGGCGCCGGCCAGACGTATCCCCACGAAGATCGTCGGCACGGCGGCCGGAAGGATGACCTTGCGAAATAGCTGGAATGGCGAGAGGCCCATCGTGCGACCGAACTTGATGAGCAGCGGGTCCACGTTGCGGACGCCGCTCAGCGTGTTGAGCAAGATTGGCCAAGAGCACGCGTAGACGATGAGCGAGACCTTGGAAGCCTCGCCGATGCCCAGCAGCAGAATGAAGACCGGCAAGAGCGCCAAAGAGGCGGTATTGCGGAGCGCCTCCAGCAGTGGGCTAACCGTACGCTCGAAGCCCTTGTACCAGCCCATGAGCAGGCCAAGGGGAATCCCGGAGGCGATTGCGAGCCCGAAGCCCAGCAGCGAGCGCGAAAGGCTCGCCCGCACGTGGCTCAGCAGCTCGCCGGACAGAAGGAGCTGCCAGCCCGTGGCGAGCACCTCGGATAGAGGAGGCAAGAAGGCCGGCTCCACGAGGTGAAGTCGCGGCAAGACTTCCCAAACCGCGAGGAGCGTGATGATGGCGATGGAGCGCGCAAAGGCGCGCCGCACGACCCCCACGATGGAATCTAGGTACCGCGTCGACTCGTGGGAAGACAGCGGCAGGATTGTTCGATGCTAGCCATGGCTCGTAACCTCCGCGATGCTCGCTTTGCGTGGTGAAACGCCGAGCGGATCCCTGCGTTCTTGCTCTTGCGCTCGCTTCACTTCGTCCCGCAGCTGAGACCAGATGTCATTTCTGATCTCCAGGAACTCGGAGTGCTCGCGCCGCTCTTCCGCGAGCCGCAGCGACTCGGGAATCTCGATGATGCTCTTGATTCGGCCGGGGCGGGACGTCATGAGCGCGACGCGGCTGCCGAGCGAGACGGCTTCGTCGATGCCGTGGGTGATGAAGACGATCGTCTTCTTGGATGTCTCCCAGATCTTCAGCAGCTCCGCCTGCAGCGTTTCGCGCGTTTGGGCGTCGAGCGCCGCGAACGGCTCGTCCATCAGCAAGACGGCGGGGTCGTAGGCCAAGCTACGCGCGATGGCCACGCGCTGCTTCATTCCTCCCGACAGCTCGTGGGGGTGCCGATGCTCGAAGCCCTCCAGCCCCACCAGCGAGAGGTACTTCTGCGCGAGCTCCCGGCGCCCCTGCTCTCCCAAGCCCTTCACCTCGAGCCCAAAGGCCACGTTTTGCAGGGCGGTGAGCCATGGAAACAGGGCGTACTGCTGAAAGACGATCCCTCGGTCCATGCCGGGGCCGGTGATGGGCCGCCCGTCCAGCAAGATGCGGCCGGCGCTTGGCTGGGTGAGACCACCCAGGAGATCCAACAAGGTGGACTTGCCGCAGCCGCTGGGGCCAACGATCACGAGGAACTCGCCCGGGTGCACGTCGAAGGTGACGTCCTTGATGGCGGTGAAGCTCTCGCGCTTCGCCGAGGGCTTTCCCTGCACCTTGACCTGAAAGGTTTTGGCGACGGATTCAAAACGGATTTTCGCAGTCACGTGGGGCCGTTCGCGAAGGGGTTGAACTGGTTGGTATAAAGGTCCCGGATCTGGAGCTTGCCGGCGGGCAGCTGCCCGCTCTTGACGAGCCAGTCCAGCCACACGCTGAGCTCGCTCTCCTGGATGACGCCGCCCGGGAAGGCGATGCCGGTGGAGCGCCAGTACGCCACCGCGCTCGCGTCTTCTTGTCGATGACGCTTGCCGATGATGGCGGTGAACCGCGCGATGACCTCCTCGCGCGGATGGCTGCGCGCCCACTCGATGGCCTGGGACGTCGCCTCGACGAACTTCTTGACCGTGCGTGGCTTCGTACGCAGAAATTCCTCGGAAAAGACGTAGCTGCCGGCGGTGAATTTGCCGAATAGCTGATAGTCCGAGAACAACAGCCGTAGGCCCCCGCGTGACAGCGCCTTGTCGCGAATGATGCTGCTCAAGGTCGCGACGTCCACCTGCTTCTGGCGGAGGGCTTGCTCGCCGCTCACCGGTGGTACGACGACCAGCGTCACCTGGTCGACCTCCGCTTTACTCAAGCCGCCCCGCGCCAGGTACTCGCGCAGCACGAACTCGTAGTGCGCGCCGAGCGTGTTGAGGGCGATCTTCTTGCCGATGAGGTCGCGCGGCGCCTTGATGGGGCTGTCTTCGGGGACGTAGTACCCGGCCCAGGTGTTCTCGTCCGTACCGTAGTAGCCGACGACCGCCTTGATCGGCGCCTTGGCCGCGATGAGCTTGATGACGGCGCCGTTGAACGCGCCGCCGTAGTCTGTATCCCCGGTGACGACGCTCTGAATATCCTGAGGGCCGCTGATCGTGTTGCCGACGTAGTTGAGCTTGATTGGCGCGAGCAGCCCCAGGTCTTCGGCGAGCTCCGGATACAGGACCTGGCCGGTGAATCCCTGGTACCTCAGCTCTAGCTGCTCCGGACCGCTTCCGGTCACGGAGAGCTTTACGCCATCCGCGTCGCTGCGCTTGCAGGCCACGCACGTCAGGACGAGCAGCAACGGGCAGAGCTGCTGCGCCCTCCGCCAGAACCTCGCTGTCCGTAATAAAAGAACCATGTCCACTAAAGTGTCATGGGGCGCGGAGCGGCGCAAGCGCTTAGCCGACGCCCACATGCATTTCAGCGCGCCGCTGGCGCGGGCTTACGCTCGGGCTTGAGCAGGATGTACGAAGCGTCACGCTGCGCGCCGGGCGTGCGCCCGTCGCCCCAGCCTACGGCGGCTCGGTAGCTGCCGAGCAAGCCCTTTTCGGCCAGCGCCTGCTCGGAGGCGGGCACCGCGTAGTCGGCCTCGGGCGCGACGAACAGCGCGTCCGTAGGGCAGTAGAGCTCGCACATGAAGCAGGTCTGACAATCTTCTTGGCGCGCAATCACCGGCGCCTCGTCCGGCACGGCGTCGAACACGCTCGTGGGGCACACCTTGACGCAAATGTCGCACTTGATGCAGCGGGCGTCGCTGACGAGCTCGATCACGCTGGCACCTGCCCCTCGGCACGAACCTGAATCGCGTCCAAGCCGCTCGTCACGAGTCGGCGCTGCTGGGAGGGGTCCAACTGCGGAAAGTCCACGTGCTTGTGCATGCCTCGCGACTCCTGGCGATGCTGCGCGGTTGCGTACATCCAGCGCGCGGTCGCGAGCATGGAGGCCGCTTCTCGACCGCGGATCACGCTGCGCGCCCGCTGCTCGGGGCGCGCGGTTTTGACGTCCTTCCAGAGACCATCCAGGCGGCCCAAGGAGTCCTTCAAACCGTGCTCCGTACGGAACAGGTTGCGCTCGTAGGGGAACACCTCTGCCTGCACGTCGCGAACGAGGGCGTCCGCGTCCAGCTGCTGGCCGGAGCTCGCTTCCAAGGTGGCTCCCCCCGCACCGCGCGGTGCACGCTTGCCGGCGTTTGCGCCCAACGCCCTTGCATGGCGGGCCGCGCTTTCGCCTGCCCAGAAACCGGAGGAGATGGCCCACGCGGCGTTGTGGCTACCTCCGCCCGTGAAGCCGCCGCAGATCAGCTCGCGCGTGGCGGCGTCCCCCGCCGCGAACAGCCCGGGCACCGAGGTGCCGCATCCTTCGTCGGCGATGCGAATGCCACCGGTGCCTCGTACCGTGCCCTCCAGACGCAGCGTGACCGGGAAACGCTGGGTGAGCGGATCGATGCCTGCGCGGTCGAAGGGAAGAAAGAAGTTCGGTTGCGCCGCGCGCAGCTGAGCGCGCATCGCTTCCGTCGCTTGGTCCAGCTGGCAATACACGGGCTGGGTCATCAGCGTCCGGGCGATGACCGAGCGGCCCCGTGCAGAGCCCGCGCCTTCGATCGGGCGGCCGTCTGCGTAGTAAAAGGTCGCCCAGCGGTAGAACGCGGACTTCGTTACCGACGCGAACGCCGGTGCGAGCCCATAAGCGTTGGAGAACTCCATTCCGGACATCTCTGCCCCGACCTCCGCCGCGAGCAGACCACCGTCCCCGGTGAGCACGTTGCAGCCGAGGGCCTTGCTCAAGAACGCGCAGCCACCGGTGGCGATCACCACCGCGCTGGCCTTCACTTGCCAGCGCTGGCCCGTCTGCCGAGAGACGCCGCGGGCGCCGGCGACTCCGTGATCGTCCACGAGCAGCTCCAGCGCGGGGCTGTGGTCCAAGATGCGCGCGCCGGCTTGACGCACCTTCTTGCGCATCAGCTTCATGTACTCCGGCCCTTGGAGGCTGCGGCGAGCAGGCTTACCGTCTTCGTCCACCGGAAACGGATAGCCCCAGTCCGCGAGCTTGCCGACGTTCTCGTAAGTTTGGTCGAGGACGCGATCCATCCAGCTGCGTTCAGCCAGATTGCCGCCCATGACCTCCCGGCTGGCGCGCGCCTCGGCGCGAAGAGCCTCGTCCGGCTCGACGTACCAGACGCCCACGCCGGAGGGCGCGGTGGCGCCGCTCGTGCCGCAATAGCCCTTGTCCACGAGCACCACACGCGCCCCCTGCGACGCGGCCGAGTAGGCGGACCAGGTACCACCGGGTCCCCCGCCGATCACGAGGACATCGGCTTCCAAGCTGAGCAAGTCATCGCTGACCTGGGGACTGGTCGGGGGCTTTTGCGCGTCGTTATCGATATCGAGCTGCGGCATCCTGTACCTCTAGCAAACTGTCTAGTTTACAAGACTAGAGGGCGCAAGGGAGGCACGTCGATAAGGCCGCCGCTGCTGCGCGGGAAGCAATGAGCGCATGCCGACGCGGTGTGTGCCAATTTTGTCTTCTAAAGTGACGAGCGATAGCTACCATCCGGCGGTGGCGAGCGACTTCCTCTGGTACCTTCCGACTCATGGCGATGGCCGCAACTTGGCCGCGGGCGCTTTTCATCGGGGGGAGCGCGGCGGCTACCATCGCCCACCGAGCCTGGATTACCTGACGCAGGTTGCCCTCGCCGCCGAATCGGCCGGCTTCTTCGGGGCTCTGATCCCGACCGGTCCGTACTGCGAGGACGCCTGGGCCGTCGCCGCGGCGACGGCCGTCAGTACGCGGCGGCTGAAGTCACTCGTTGCGTTTCGTCCGGGCTTCGTGCTGCCAGCGGTGGCGGCTCAGACGGTGGCGACCTTGCAGCGCTTCACCGGCGACCGCTTGCTGCTCAACGTGGTCACCGGCGGCAGCTCCACCGAGCAGCGCGCCTACGGCGACTTTCTCGATCACGACGCTCGCTACGAGCGAACGGACGAGTTTCTCAGCGTCGTGCGCGGGGTGTGGAGCGGCCCTGGCTTCAATTTCGAAGGTCGGCACTACCGCGTCGACAACGCCGGGCTCACCCAGCCGCTCGAGCGAACACCTACCATCTACTTCGGAGGCGCTTCGGCCGCCGCCGAGCGTGTGGCCGCCAAGCACGCCGACGTTTACCTCACGTGGGGCGAGACTCCGCCCATGCTCGTGCCGCGAATCGCATCCGTGCGCGACCAGGCCGCGAAGCACGGGCGCAAGGTGCGCATCGGCATCCGCCTGCACCTCATCAGCCGCGACACCGAAGAGGACGCGTGGCGTGAGGCGGAGCGGCTGCTGCAGACCATTCCACCCGGTGCCATCGAACAGGCGCAAAAGCAGTTCGCGGCCAGCGAATCGGTGGGCCAGTCGCGCATGGTCGGGCTCCACCATGGCAAGCTCGGGGACGCTCGCACCCTCGAGGTGTATCCCAACCTCTGGGCGGGCGTCGGCTTGGTGCGCGGCGGGGCTGGTACCGCCGTCATCGGCTCGCACGAACAGGTCGCGGCCCGCATCAGGGAATACGAGTCGCTCGGCGTGGATACTTTCATTTTTTCGGCTTATCCCAACCTCGAGGAAGCAGTGCGTATCGGTGAAGATCTGCTGCCCTTGCTCTCGCGATGAGCAGCGCCGCCAAGGCGAGGGATCGAGAGCTCGCTTACCTGAGCGCAGTCGAGCTCGGTCAGGCCTATCGCAGCAAGGGGCTGTCCCCGGTGGAGGTAACGCAAGCGGCTCTGCGGCGCATCGAGGCAACCCAGTCCACCATCAACGCCTTCGTGCTGTTCGACCCAGAATCAGCCCTCCTCGCCGCGCGCGCCGCAGAGTTGCGGTTCCAGCGCCAGGCGCCCTTGAGCCCGCTGGACGGCGTGCCCCTGTCGCTCAAAGACTTGCTCTTGACCCGCGGCTGGCCCACGCGGCGCGGGTCCCGCACAGTCCCGGCAGAAGGCGCGTGGCTCGAGGACTCTCCGGCAGCGGCGCGGCTCCGCGAAGCGGGCGCGGTCTTGCTCGGTAAGACCACCACGTCCGAGTTCGGGCTGCGCGGTATGGGGGATAGCCCGCTGACCGGGATCACCCGCAACCCCTACAACCTCGAGCACACGCCGGGGGGCAGCAGCGCGGGCGCGGCGGCTGCAGTCGCGGCCGGGCTCGGCACGCTCGCGGTCGGCACCGACGGCGGTGGTTCCATCCGGGTACCGGCTGCCTATTCGGGGGTGGTTGGTCTCAAGCCGACGTTCGGCCGCGTCCCGAGCCACCCCGCGAGCGTCATTGGGGCCCCTCCCCACGTCGGCCCCATCGCCCGTAGCGTTGGAGACGCTCGGCTGCTGCTCGAGGTTCTCTCTCAGCCGGACGACCGCGACCCCTACCGGGTTCCGACTTCCGCTTCGAGCTTCGTGGAGCCAGGGCTGCCTTTCGCGCAACGGCGAGTCGGCTACCTCGCAGGGATCGAGCAGGGCTGCGGGCGCGAGGCGCGGGACGCCTTCGAAGCGGTCCTTTCGCGCTGCCGCGAGCTGGGATGCAGCCCAGTTCCGGTGGAGCTTTCCTTCGAGGGCGCAGCCGACGTGCTGACGACGCTGTTTCAAGCGCGGGCCGCGCACACGCTCGCGACGTTACCGGCGGAGCTGCGGAGCTTGGTGGACCCGACCATCCGCGGCGCTGCTGAAGCCGGAGAGCAGCTGTCGCTGTTGCAATACCTCGCCGTCGAGGCAGAGCGGACCGCGCTCGCGCTGCGGGTTGCGCACGTTTTTCGGACCGTGGACGTCCTGCTCACCCCGACCACCGCCGAGTCCGCACCCACGGTGGACGCCTCGCCGTCGCCCCGCCGGGCGCCTTTCACCGGCCTCTTCTCCCTGACCCGACATCCCGCGATCAGCATCCCGAGCGGCACGACGCGCGCGGGGCTTCCCATCGGTCTCCAAATCGTCGGCCGTCATTTCGAGGAAGGGCTGGTGCTGAGCGTGGCGGCGGCGCTCGAGTCCACTCGGGCGTTCGCGGCGCCGCCAGAGCTTTAGCGGCGCCGCCCGTCACTCAACCGGTCGCGAGCAGGGCGCTCGCCGCGGCCGAACGTAGCTGGGCCTGGAACCGGACGCCGGAGGCGTGCGAGGCGTCATCGTCGTCCACGCCGAGGAAGCCGAGCAGCTGGCGGCGAAGCTCGGCAAAAGCGGCGTCGCCCCGACGCAGGGAGGCGCGCTGGTCGATGGCGACGTCCGCCACGATTCGGCTGCCGTGCTCCAGCGGCGCGCCTGGCGCGGCTCCGAGCACAATCGCGCGATCGGCCAGTAAGATCGCTTCGTCCACGTCGTGCGTGACCAGCAAGACGGCGGGGCGATGTTGCTCGAGCAGCTGCGAGAGCAGGCCGTGCATTCGAATCTTGGTCAAGGCGTCCAGCGCGCCGAACGGCTCGTCCAGCAGCAAAAGCTCGGGTTCGCGGACGAGCGCGCGCGCCAAGGCAACGCGCTGCGCTTCACCACCGGAAAGGGTGACCGGCCACGCGCCCTCCCGCGCGGAGAGACCGACTTCGTCGAGCGCGGCTAGGGCGCGTCCTTTACGGCTCGCCGCGTCCCCCTCCAGACCCAAGGCCACGTTCTTCCAAACGCGCTTCCACGGGAGCAGCCGCGGCTCCTGGAAGACCACCGCGCGCTTGCTGGGCGTCTCCAGCAACCCGGTGCAATGCGGATCGAGCGAAGCGAGGGCGCGCAGGAACGTGCTCTTCCCGGTGCCGCTTCGCCCGAGCAGCGCCACGAACTCACCTTGTCGGATCTCCAAGTCAATCCCCGCCAGCACGCCGCGGGTGCCGAAGGTGCGACGGACGTCCCGCGCGGTCACGACGGGGCGACTTTCATTCGAGCTCATCTGCGACTTCATCCTTTCATCCGCCTGCGAAGGCCACGCGCCACACCAAGACCCGACGCTCGAGGGCGCGCACCAGCGCGTCCGTGAGTAGCCCGAGCAAGCTGTAAACCACCAAGCCGACGACGATGATGTCCGTCCGCAAGAACTCGCGGGCGTTGGTCATCAAGTAGCCGATACCAGCCGTGGCGTTGATTTGCTCGCTGATTACGAGAATGAGCCACGCGATACCCAGCGAGTAGCGCAGGCCAACGAGCGCCCCCGGCAAGGCGCCCGGCAAAATGACGTGCACGATCAACTCCGCGCGGCTCAGCCGCAGCGTGGTCGCCGCCTCCACCAACTTGTTATCGATACCGCGGATGCCGGCGTAGGTATTCAGATAGATGGGGAACATCGTCCCGAGCGCCACGAGGGCAACCTTGGGCGTCTCGCCGATCCCGAACCACAGGATGAACAGCGGCACCAGCGCCAGGATGGGCAACGTGCGCAGCATTTGAATGGGCGGATCCAACAGGTCCTCCCCCAGGCGGAATAGTCCGGAAAGCAAGGCCAAGGTGACGCCGACGCTCACGCCTATCCCGAGCCCTCGCACGACCCGCCCGAGCGACACCCACAAGTGCTGCTGGAGCTCGCCCTCTTTCACCAGCTCCCAACCCGTTGCCAGCACCGTCGTGGGCGCGGCCAGTACCCGTGGCGAAACGATCTGCAGCGACGAGAGCAGCTGCCAAGTCACGACGATGAACAAGGGCCCGAGAAGCCGGCGGAGCCGTAGCTTGGAGAGCCAGCGCCACGCCGGGGGCGCGAGCGGCGCTCCGGGCGGTAGAGATTCGTTGGACATGTCTGTCTCTTACTCTAGCAGGTTGGTCTAGCCAGCCGAGACAAAAACCTTGACGCTTAGTCTTTTATAATAGACGTTCAGGGCCGCACGGCTTGCCGCGCGCTATCTTCGAGGAGTTTCATGTCTATTCGTGGTGCTTGGTTATTGGCTCTCGGTGTCGGTCTGGTCGGTGTCGCGGCGGCTGGTTGCTCGAGCTCGGACGACAAGCTGCCGCCGCTGGCCGCGGGAGCGAGCGGTGGCGGCGCGGGTGGAAAGGGCGGAGCCGGCGGTGGTAGCGGCACGGGCGGTGGTGGCGGTCCGACCGCCGTGGGCGGAGGAGGCGAGGGCGGAGCCGTAGGCGGTTCTCCGGCGGGGGAAGGCGGAGCACCCTCTGAAGAGGGCGGCGTGCCGGCGGCTGGTGGCGCCGGCTGAGCGGCGTCCCGCCCAGTAGAGGTGGGTGGACGAAACGCCGCTCTTGAGGAAGCGGCGTTTCGTCTTGCGGTCTGTTCAGCCGACTTGGCCAGACGGAGATACTTGGGGCCAATAGCCTTCCAGGTTCAAATCCTTCAGCGCTTGGTTCAGGAACCGACGGTCGATGAGCGACTCGAAATCGAACGTTTCGCGGATGAGGCCAAACTTCTTCGCGAGCGGGATCTTCGCCTTCAGCTGCGATACCAAATAGGGGTCGAGGAGGGGGCTCGCGCTCAGCTTGAGCGAGGTGCCCTGGAAGTCCTCCTTGTAGTTGGCGAACTGGACCCCGGACTTGGTCCACAGCTGGAACGCGGGAGCCGGGTTCGCGTCATGGTCCGAGATCCACTTCGAGGCAATGACGAGCCGCTTGACGATGCGCTGGGTGATCTCCGGGTAGCGAGTCACGAACTGCTCCGTGCCGATGAAGACGCCGTGCCTCAGGTAGCGTGGGTCGCCGCGCGTGCTGTAAATCAGCTTCGCGACCCCCTGGTCGCGCAGCGACAGCACGTCGTTTCCGCCGAAGTAGGCGTCGATGTCCTTGGTGACGATCGCCGCGCGCGACGCGCCCGTATCCATGTTGATGAACTTCACGTCCTTCTCGGTCAGGCCGAGCGGCTCGAGGATTTGCGCGACAGCGAGCTGGATGTTGGTGCCCTTGAAGATAGCGACCTTCTTCCCGCGAATGTCCTTGATGGTCTGCAGCGAGGAGTCGGCCGGCGCCACGAGGTAGGTGTTGCCGCGGATGAAAGCGCTGGCCAGCACCTTGCGCTTCAGCCCGCTCGCTTGCCCCACGATGAACGGCAGGTCACCGAGCGGGGAGATGTCCACGAGCCCGTTCGCGTAGAGCTCGTTCACGGCCGGGCCCGCGCCGCGCAAGAAGGTCCACTGGACCTTGATCCCGTCGGCCTTGAACTCCTCTTCCAGCGCCCCCTGCAGGTGCAAGTTGGCGGCGTTGCCTCCCCCCACGAAAGGCCGGTTTCCGATGCCCACGCCCGGGAAGGCGATGCGGATGGTGGCGGGCTTGTCGGCGGCCCGGGCCGACCCTCCTCGCAGGAGTCCCGCCGCTACTGCCCCACCCGCCAAAGTCTTGATGAAATCGCGCCGCTGTATCATGTCTGGATGTACTCCTGTGTAGATATGTCTACTTAGGAAGACACTCGTCGGCAAGGCGTGGCCTGGTGGCCCCGGACACAATGACTTGGCTGTGTTGCTGGGGCAGCAATGTTTCCGCCGATTTCCGCTCCAGCAAGGCGATGGCGGATCTGTCCCTGATGCCAGACAAATTATGTGGGTTTTCAGCGCGCCCGGACCGCGGTAGCGCAGGGGCAGAAAGCCATGGCCAAGCAGACCACCGTTT
Source organism: Myxococcales bacterium (assembly GCA_004193285.1). Lineage (GTDB taxonomy): Bacteria > Myxococcota_A > Polyangia > Polyangiales > Polyangiaceae > PMG-095. The sequence continues at coordinate 128,973 of SECP01000001.1, forward strand.
CGAACTTCAGCCTCAAGGGGCGTGAAATCCTCTCCTCCTACGCGAACTTCACCCTCGAGGGCGAAGTCAGCGCAAAAGCCACCCGCGGCGACGAGACCTGGACCGTCACCGAGCGCAACGGCATCGCCAAGGGGACCTCCGACGGCGAAAACGAAGCCGTCTACATCGCCAACGATCAGGCCCTCGCGTCGATCACGCAGAACATCGCCCCGCTCCTCCCGGCGCAGGTCGTGATCAACAAGCCGAAGGACATTTTGGACGCGGCGGCTGCGTTCGACCTCAAGCTCGTGAAGGGCGCCGGACAGAACAAGAAGGTTTGGGGTGGTAACGCCTGCCTCGCCTCCTCCACCGCGTTTTTCCAGACCCTGCTCAAGGCCAGCGGCTACGAGGCGTGGGAGCTGTTCGCCACCGAGCAGACCAAGACCTTCTACTTCCCGAACATCGCCTTCAACATGGTGTGCGGCGGCGAGCACGTCCCCGGCACGAAGCAGGACATCCAGGAGATGTTCTTCTTCGCGATGAAGGCGAGCTCCGTCAAACAGGTGTTCGAGATTGGCACCAAGTTCTTCCGCCAGTTCGAGAAGAACCTCGTGCGGGACGGCTTGCCCACCGGCACCGCCAAGGAGCGCGGCTTCGTGTTCCCGGTCGCGGACAACTTCGAAGGCCTCAACCGCATCAAGGAGACCGCGGGGCAGCTCGGCCTCAAGCCGGCGGAGTACGCGATCGGTACGGACAACGCGTTCAGCGAGGTCCAAAAGGGCGAGGAGCTGATCAAGTCCGGAACGTACGACATGCGCTTCTCCGGCACCGGCAAGAAGACGCGCGAGCAGCTCATCGACTTCGACGGCGAGGTCGTGAACAGCGCGGATAACTTCGCCACGATGGAAGATCCGGCTTCCGAGCATGACGTGGCGGCGCACAAGCTCATGAACGCGCGCTACGGCGACCGCACCCAGGTCGTGCTGGACGACTTGGTAGTGACGCAGCTGCGCTTCATCATTCCGTGGCTCAGCGGAAAGAAGCGCGAAGATCGCGCCGGTAACAGCGTGCTCATCAAGCTGAACCAGGCCGGCACCTTCACGGAGACGCGCCTCGCGATCGAGACCGTGCTCGGCCTCGCAGACGTCGAGCTCGTCCGCGAGTTCCTCACCGCGCGCGGTGACCTGGAGTGGATCCTCGCCGAGTGCGCCAAGGTCGGCGTCGGCAGCCTCGAGGAAGCGCTCGCCAACATCAAGTCCTACGGCTTCACGGCGTTCATCTCGCACCGCTCCACGGAGGGCTCGAGCGAGTTCTTGCCGTACCTGCCGCTGATGTACGGTCCGCTCACGCGCAAGCTGTGGTTCAAGGCAGGCGCGCCGAACGGTGAGCGCAACCTCCAGAACTACAACCCGCTGCTCCGCGCGGAAGAGCAGATCCGCGAGCGCGGAATCAAGACAGAGATCGCGGGCTGGGCGGGCTTGCCGGACGGCGTGAAGGTACCGGCCGCAGGCTGAGCCTAGTCGCGGCGCGGCTGCTTGCAGGATTGACCTGCCGGCAGCCGCCGCCGTTGAGCCTCGGCCCCGAGCGTTCCGTCACTCGCTTCGCGATCTCGGACGGCGCTCGAGCGCTTTGGAAGCAGATAGCCACTCGGCAGACTCATTGTATCGAGTCGCGATGCAAGCGTCCGCGCGGGAAACCGCGACCCAGGCAAATCCAGCCAGTGTATCGCTCTGCGATGTAAACAGCGCTTGCGTGAAGGACGTGTGTCTTACACAGTGGACGAATCGTTTGGCGTGGCGAAGCCCGCCCCAAACCTCACACGCTGCCGGAGTTTGTTCATGAAGCGCTCGACATTCATCAAAGGTTTGCTCTCGGTCTCCGCGATCTCGCTCCTGGGCGAGCGCACTGCGCGCGCGGCCGCGCCTTCGGTCATTCGCATCGGCGTGCCAGGGGTGGGCGTCGGCAATCGTCCGATCATCGGAGGATCGAACGTCGCCACCGTCGCCCTCCGCGGCCTCCTCGAGGAGGAGTTCAAAGCCGAAGGTATCAAGATCCAGTGGAACTTCCTGCGCGGCGCCGGCCCCGCCGTCAACGAGCTGTTCGCGAACGGCCTGGCGGATTTTGGGTGGGGCCTCGGCGACCTTCCTTCGATCATTGGCAAGGCGGGAGGCCTCAAGACACGCATTCTCTCCGCGGGCGGCATTCGCCAGAACACCTACCTCGCCGTCCCTTCGGACTCGTCGATCAGCAGCATCAAGGACCTGCGCGGCAAGAAGGTCGCGATCTTCAAGGGCACGAACGCGCAGCTGGCGATCGCAAAAATCTTGGAGGCGAACGGCTTTACGGAAAAAGACATCCGCGCGATCAACATGGACAACAATACCGCGCGCCTCGCCCTCACCACCAAAGACATCGAGGCCGGCTTCGGTAACGCGGACTTTCTCCAGCTCCGCGATCAAGGCGTTGCCAAGATCGTCTACACCTCGCGCGGCGACGCGCGGGTGCTCAAGCACTCCTCTCTCATCGCCTCGCAGTCCTTCATCGACCAGTACCCGGAGATCACCCAGCGCGTCGTCAATAAGCTGGTGGAGGCCTCCAAGTGGCTTAGCGACCAGGAAGCGAACCCCGCGCCCGTGTACCAACTCTGGGCCAAGAGCGGCACCGGCTTCTCCAACTACAAGGAAGACTTCCAGGCCTCATCGTTGAAGGTTCGCGCGAGCCCGCTCATCGACGAGTACTTCGCGTCACAATACAAGCGCGCCATCGCGGACTCCAAGCGCTTCAACCTCATCAAAAACGACATCAACTTCGAATCCTGGGTCGAGCCCAAGTTCCTCAACCAGGCACTCAAGACGCAAAAGCTCGAGACCTACTGGCAGCGCCACGGCGCCGACGGAAACCCCAAGGCCTGAGCGCGAACCGCCGTGAAGGGGGCTGCCACCGCCGCAGCCCTCCCGGCAAAAGCTCTCGTGTCGGCCCAAGGTCTCACTGCCGCGCTACCCGTCACCCGACAGTGCGTCCCTCCGCGCCCCCATCCTTCGGATCCCCGCTTCGAAGAATACCCGCGACTGCCCGGACCAAGCCCAGCATCATCGCGCCCTCGCGCTCCCGCTCGCGACCCCGTGACCTCGCGTTCGCGACCCCGCGACGCCGCGACCTCGCGACCGCCACGACCTCGCGACCGCCACGACCTCACGACCGCCACGACCTCACGACCGCCACGACCTCACGACCGCCACGACCTCGCGACCTCACGGCGGCGGCCTCCCCGAGCGCCGTCGACACCCCGGCTTTCAAGACTCCGCACCTTCGCGGGGGCTCGCGTTGGACGTGATGCTGCGTCGCTCGCGCCCACGCTCCGCTGAGAGTGCCCCTCTCGGCCCGAACTCTACTTCGGATCCGAAGAATGGTTTGAGCCGAGAAGAGCGCTCCCGCCACGCGCGTCATCTTTCGAATCCGAAAAATGCCTGCGACTCACCGCCCTCGAACCCTCGACGTGGTTGCACGCCCACCGACCTCGCGACCTCGCGACCTCGCGACCTCGCGTTGACGACCTCGCGCTGGCGCCCTCGCGCTGGCGCCCTCGCGCTGGCGCCCTCGCGCTGGCGCCCTCGCGCCCTCGCGCCCTCGCGCCCTCGCGTTGGCGACCTCGCGCTGGCCGCGGCTTCGCGACGGCCGCGCCCTCGCGACCTCACGGCGGCGGCCCCCGAGCGCCCTCGACACCCCGGCGTCGGTTTTCAAGACTCCGCTCCGCGGAGGGTGCCCTTCTCGGCCCAAACTCTACTTCGGATCCGAAGAATGGTTTTTTGAGCCGAGAAGAGCGCTCCCGACGAAACATGGATCCTTCGGAATCCCAAGAGCGGCTTGTACCGAAAAGAGCGCCCTCTCGACGCGCGGTCATCCTTCGGATCCGCGTATCCGAAGCACGGTTCGAACCGAAGAGAGTGCCCCCCGGAGCGCAATTCACCCTTCGGATCCGAAGAACGGATCGAGCTGAGGGGAGTGCCTCCCGGCGCGCGGTGTAGCCTTCGGATCCGAAGAACGGATCGAGGTGAAGGGAGTGCCTCCCGGCGCGCGGTGCCTCTTCGGAACCGAAGAACGGATCGAGCTGAGGAGTGCCCCCCGGAGCGCAATTCACCCCTCGGATCCGAAGAACGGATCGAGGTGAAGGGAGTGCCTCCCGGCGCGCGGTGTAGCCTTCGGATCCGAAGAACGGATCGAGCTGAGGGGAGTGCCTCCCGGCGCGCGGTGTAGCCTTCGGATCCGAAGAACGGATCGAGGTGAAGGGAGTGCCTCCCGGCGCGCGGTGTAGCCTTCGGATCCGAAGAACGGATCGAGGTGAAGGGAGTGCCTCCCGGCGCGCGTTGTAGCCTTCGGAACCGAAGAACGGATCAAGCTGAGGAGAGAGCGTTGCGACGACCGTATGGTTGCCCTCGGGTCGCGGGAGCCACCGTGTGGCTGAGTAGGGGTGCCGGGAAACGGATCAGACTCTTGGTGCGGCAGCGCGAGGGCGCTAGATACGGATGATGACTGATAAGTGGAGGCCGGCGCAGTACGAGAAGTTCCGTGAGGAGCGGGCTCAGCCCTTCTTCGACCTGCTGAGCTTGGTGGAGGCGCGGCCGGGGATGCGGGCGGTAGACCTGGGCTGTGGCACGGGAGAGCTGACGAGTGAGCTCCATCGGCGGCTGGCATGTGAGTCCACCTTGGGCGTGGATACTTCGCCGGCGATGCTGGAGAAGGCGGCGGGGCACGCGGGTGGGGGGCTCCGCTTCGAGGTCGCGGACCTGGGTAGCTTCGAGACGAAGGAACCGTTCGACTTGGTGTTCTCCAACGCCGCCGTGCAGTGGGTGCCAGAGCACGAGAGGCTGTTCGCCCGGTTACGGCCGTTGGTCGCAGTCGGCGGCCAGCTTGCGGTGCAGATGCCGGCCAATCACGATCATGCGGCGCACTTGGCAGCGCAAGCAGTCGCCGAGCGCGAGCCTTTCAGTGGCGCGCTGGGCGGCTACGTGCGCGAGAGCCCCGTGCTCACGGTGGAGCGGTACGCCATGCTGCTCCACGAGCTCGGATTCGAGCGCCAGCACGTGCGTTTGCAAGTGTACCCCCACCTGCTGCCCTCGCGGGAGGGCGTGGTGGAGTGGGTGAAGGGCACGCTGCTCACGGACTACGAGAAGCGTCTATCGGCCGAGCAGTTCGCGGCGTTCCTGGAGGCCTATCGGCTCGAGCTCGCGACGCGCCTTCCGGCGGCGAGCCCGTTTTTCTACCCGTTCAAGCGGGTGCTGCTTTGGGCAAGTGGGTGAGCTGAGCTCAGGGCGTCACTTCGCCTGGGGCTGGTTGAGGTCGTTGGTATAGACGGCGGGCAGGTTGAGCTGCCCCTGCCGAAGCTCGCCGGCGCGCACCATCCAGTCGATCCAGATGCCGAAATCGCGCGGTTGGATGCGGCCTTGCGGAGTGCCGACGCCGTAGCTGTGCCAGTACTTGATGACAGTCGCGTCCTCATTGCGCTTTCGCTTCGCGATGATGCTCCGGAAGCGCTCGAGAACTTGGTCGCGCGGCGTTTCGCGGCTCCAGTCCAGCGCCTTGCCCACTCCCTCCACGAAGGTCCGCGCGGCCCTGGGATGCCGCGCGATGAAGTCGCGACGGAGCACGTAGCTGCCCGCGGTGAAGGAGCCGAACAGCTCCAGATCCGAGAACAACAGGCGTAGACCACCACGCTCGAGGGCGCGGTCGCGGTAGATGCTCGTCAGGACCGAAACGTCCGTCTGGCCCTGCCGGAGCGCTTGCTCCACATTGATGGGAGGGAGCGAGACGAGCATCACTTGCTTGATGTCCTCCTGACTGAAGCCGCTGCGAACCAGGTACTCTTTGAGCGCGAACTCTTGGTGCGCGCCAACCGTGTTCACCGCCACCTTCTTGCCGATGAGGTCGCGCGCGCTCTTGATCGGGCTGTCTTGCTTGACGTAATAGCCTCCCCAAATCTTCGGATCCACGCCGTAGCTGCCGACTACGGCGCGAATCGGCGCTCCGGCCGCGATAAGCTTGAGGATCGCGCCGTTGAACGCGCTCCCCACGTCCACATCTCCCGTGACCACGGCTTGAATGCTCTGGGGACCGCTGGTGGTGCTGCTCACGTAGTCCAGCCGGTAAGGCGCCAAGTAGCCGAGATCCTCGGCGAGCTCGATGGGTGATACCGTACCGGGCGCCGACATGTAACGGAGAAGACTCGGCTCTTCCGACCGCTCTCCGGCGCGCTCTTGAGAGCCGTTCGCGCTTTTGCAAGCGAGGAGCGCCACGCCGAGGAGCAAGCTCAGGGCGAGCGCGAGGAGAGCTGGGGTGCGGAAGGACATGGGCGCAGGGTAGCAGTCGACGGACGTGCGTCTACTATAGAGGACTCAGGCTTTGGGTTTGCCGTCGGGACCGTGCGGCGTCCAAAAGTTTTCCAAGCCCTGCGCCCGCAGAGCCTCTTTGAGGAAGCGGGGCTCCACCCAGGAGTCGAACGAGAACTCGTTTTTGATCAGGCCGAAGCGCTTCGCGTCTCTAATCGCGCGCTTGTACTGGGAGGTCAGGTATTCGTCGATGAGGGGGCTCGAACGTACCTTGAGCGACGACGCCTGAAAGTCCTCCTTGTAGTTGGAGAACTGCACGCCTGACTTGGTCCACAGCTGGAAGACGGGGGTGGGATTGGCGTCGTGATCGCTGAGCCACTTCGCGGCTTTGACGATGACGCTGACCACGCGCTGCGTCGCCTGCGGATACTGGTCGATGAAACTCTGCGCTCCGACCACGGACGAATGTCGCAGAAAGCCCGGGTCCCCCCCGCGCGTGGTGAAGACGACCTTGGTGACGCCTTGATCGCGCAGGGCGAGGTAGTCACTGCCACCAAACGCCGCGTCCACATCCCGGGTGACGAGGGCGGCCTTGGTGGACGCCGTATTCATGTTGATCGAACGGAGCTCTTTTTCCGTGAGACCGTTCGCCTCGAGGATTCGCTGCACCGCGAGCTGGATGTTGGTGCCCTTGAAGATCGCGACTTTCTTGCCTCGCAAATCCTTCACGCCGTTGACGGACGAGTCTGCGGGGACGGAGATGTAGCTGTTCTGCCGGATACCGCCGGCGAGCAGCACCCGAGTGGGGAGCCCACCCGCTCTGCCGATGATCGAAGGAAGGTCGCCAAGGCCGAAGCCGAAGTCCACCAGGCCGTTCGCGAAGAGCTCGTTCACCGCGGGACCCGCGCCGCGCAGGTAGCTCCACTGCACCTTGATGCCGTCCGCCTTGAACTCTTCTTCGAGCAAGCCCTGCAGGCCGACGGTGGAGGGCGGCGAACCACCCGATTTCGGCCGATCGCCGACGCCCACGCTGGGAACGCCGATACGGATGACGGACGGGCTCGCGGCGCGCGCGCTGCGCTCACCGAACAGGCTCAGCGCGGACACGGACAAGAGCCCCTTCAAAAAGCTAGAACGCTTCATCTCTCGAATCTCGACTTTCGCGGGCACGCGCCCGCTCCTGGAGTTGACTTGATGTCCAGTATGAGAGACATTCGTCTCTCGATCAACATCCAGCCGAGATATTTTTTGGGTGCCGCGAGCGGCATGCCGGCGCGGCGGGGCTGCGCTCAGCGACGCTGCGACGCGAGGCCCGTTTCGTCCACGAAGAAGTCCCGGACCGAGGTGATGTCGTCGCCGCTCAGGAAGCCGCTGCGCCCGAGCAGGCGCCCGCTTTCCCAATTCGTGAGACCCAGCTCCGGCCGCAGCCAAGCCCACTGCCCATCTACCCAGCGCGTGAAGGCGTTGCCGACGTACGGCGCTTCCACCGCGTCCGCCCACTCCTCGAAGGCTCCGGCCCGGGTCGACAAGATCGAAGCCACGAAGCGTGGGCTGTACCGGTTGAACAGCGAGGCGGCCTCCGCGAGCCCGTCCACCAAGGCGAAAGATACCTCTGGCGCGGCGTCCCACTCCCATTCGTGCGCGAGCCGCGGCTCTTCCAGCTCCTGCTTCGCGGTGACGACGCCCTCGGAGCCGCGTAGCACCGCCACCTCGGCTTTCACTTCGCGGAGAGCCTTCTCCACGACTGGTCCGAGGGTGGCGACGGCGGCGCGATCCAGGAGAAGCACGTTGAGGGTGTTGCACACCTTGCGGTCCAAGCTGTTGACGACCGCGTTGTGTACCGTCTCGGGCCTAGCCGAGGGCTCCACGTACATCCACGCGCCACCGGTGCCGTGCAGAGAGACGGGGATGCCGTGCTGCCGCGCGACCGCACCGAGCAGCGCGACGGTGCGACCCGAGCCGCGTGCGACCGCGAGCCGCACCGAGCGCTCGCAGAACAGCGCCTGCGCAGCCCCGTGCTCCGTGCTGCGCACCAAGGTGAGCGCACCGGAGGGCAGCCCGGCGCTCGCGAGGGCGGGCCGCAGCGCGAGCTCTTCTATGGCCACGGCCGTGTTCAGCGCGTCGCCGCCGATGCGAAACACGGCAGCGTTACGGTTGCGCAGCACCCCGGCCGCGTCCGCGAACACGTTGGGCCGGCCTTCGAACACGAACGCCACCAAGCCGAGCGGCGCGCGGCGCCGTTCGATCGCGAAGCCTTCGCCCTGCCGGCGCTCGACGAGCTCCCCGACGCGAGAAGGCGCCGAAGCCCAGCCCCGCAGCCCGCCAATCATGTCCCTGCGCATGGGCTCGGTGAGTCTCAAACGGCCGGTGCTGCGCCCACGCTTCTGCGCTGACTCCACGTCCGCCGCGTTCACCTTCGCGATCTGTTCGAAGGTGGCAGGGTCCTCCAAGCGCTCCGCAAAGGCCTGGAAGAACTGGCTGATGCTCGCGTCGCTCGCGCGTCGTAGCGGCTCCAGGGCGTCGTTGCCGCGGGCAACCGCTTCTCGCGCAGCGAGCTGAGCCGCGGGGGAGAGGACGAGCAGCTCCGACAGCTCGGTGACGGGCAGGAGCTTCTGACCGGGCTCGAGCTGCGGCAGCACGGCGACCTTGTCACCAACCAAAACGTGCGTCTGTCCGCTCATTTGCCCGGAACGTACCATGCCTCGCGCGTTTTTCCCGGCCTGGACGTTGAACGCCGCCGCCCTTAGGTGAAAGCTGGGACCCTTGGAAACCTACGACTATTTGGTCATCGGCGCGGGCAGCGGCGGTATGGCTTCGGCGCGGCGGGCGGCACGCCACGGGGCCAAGGTCGCGCTCGTCGAGCGGGGGAGGCTCGGCGGCACCTGCGTGAACGTCGGCTGCGTCCCCAAGAAGGTGATGTGGAACGCGGCCGAGTGCGCAGAATGGCTGAAAGACGCCGCGGACTACGGCTTCGAGGTGACGCCGCCGAGAGTCGACTGGGCCGTGCTCAAGCGGGCTCGCGACCAGTACGTTCAGCGGCTGAACGGCATTTACGAGCGCAACGTGGAGCTTGACGGGGTGCGCCTCTTCCGCGGAGAAGCGCGCTTCGTCGCGCCCGGACTCGTGCAGGTCGGAGACGAGCAGTTGGCCGCCCGGGCGGTCTTGATCGCTACCGGGGGTCGGCCCAGCGTTCCGAACGTGCCCGGTGCGGAGCTTGGGCTCACGTCGGACGGCTTCTTCGAGCTCGAGTCGCGGCCGGATCGGGTGGCCGTCGTCGGGGCTGGCTACATCGCGGTCGAAATTGCGGGCGTGCTGACGGCTTTGCGGAGCGACGTCACGTTGTTCCTCCGCGGCGGGCGTCTACTCGCGGGCTTCGACGAGCTGCTGTCGACGACTTTGGCGAGCGAGATGTCGGCGTCCGGCGTGAGCTTGATGTCCGCGCACGAGCTGAGCTCGGTGGCGCGCGCGGAGGACGGTAGCTTGAGCGTCAAATCCCTTCACGGTAAGCACCACAGCGGCTTCGACGCGCTGATCTGGGCGACCGGGCGAGTCCCCAACACCGAGGGGCTGGGCCTGGACACCTCGGGGGTCCAGCTCAATGCGCGCGGCGAGATCGAGGTCGACGACTTCCAAAACACCAGCGTGGAGGGCATCTATGCAGTGGGAGACGTGACCGGCCGCAAGCAGCTGACTCCGGTCGCGGTCGCGGCGGGTCGGCGCCTCGCAGATCGTCTGTTCGGTGGCAAGCCCGACGCAAAGCTAGACTACCAAGACATCCCGACGGTCGTGTTCAGTCATCCGCCCATCGCCACGGTGGGGCTCACGGAGGCCCAGGCGCGCGACCTGCATGGCGACGACGTGAGGATTTACATCTCCCGCTTCACCAACATGCGCTTTGGTTTGACCGAGCGAAAGCCGAAGACGGCCATGAAGCTGGTTTGCGTCGGGCCCCAAGAAAAGGTCGTGGGCGTGCACACCATCGGCACCGGCTCGGACGAGCTGCTGCAGGGGTTTGCGGTGGCGGTAAAGCTTGGCGCCACGAAGGCGGACTTCGACCGCACCGTCGCCGTGCATCCCACCGCCGCAGAGGAGCTCGTGCTCATGACTTGAGCCTCACGTCTGGCGTAGTGCCGGTGAGTGTCTCGAGTGGGGGACGTCAATCCGGAGGGTTATCGTATTTAAGTCAGCAAATTCCAGCGCTTGCCTCGGGGGTGGTGGCGCCCGGGCGCATTTCTTGGTTGGCGCCTCCATTAAAACGGACGTATAGGGAACTAAGAAAGAATGGCGCGCCGCCCTCGACGGTAAAGCAATGCCTCTCCTCACGCTCGGCGATCCCCAGGCTCATTCACTTTCGGTACGGGCCAAGGCTCTGGTCTTCGAAGACCCGCGCTCGGTCGAAGTTCTGGCTCGGCTCCGGCAGATAGCCCCCAGCGAAGCGACCGTGCTCGTCATGGGAGAGACCGGGACCGGCAAGGAGATCGTTGCCCGCCACATCCACGAGCTGAGTCAGCGCGGGGACCGGCCGTTCGTCGCGGTCAACTGCGGCGCCCTGGCCGACACGCTCATCGAAAGCGAGCTCTTCGGTCACGAAAAGGGCGCCTTCACCGGCGCGCTGAGCAGCAAGCCCGGGTGGTTCGAGGCGGCGAGTGGGGGAACGCTCTTTTTGGACGAGATCGGCGATCTGCCGCTCGGCATGCAGGTCAAGCTGCTCCGCGTGCTGCAAGAAGGCGAGGTGGTGAGGGTTGGAGCGCGCCACCCCATCCGCGTTGACGTACGCCTGATCGCGGCGACCAACGTCTCGCTTCAACAAGCGGTCGCGGCTGGTCACTTCCGCGAGGACCTTTTTTACCGGTTGAACGTAGCGCCGCTCATCTTGCCGCCCTTGCGGGAGCGCCCCGGCGACATCTTGCCGCTAGTCGAATACTTCATCGCGTTTTACCAGCAGCGGCTCGGAATCACGGCCCCCACGTTGAGCGAGCAAGCGATCCAGCGCCTACTGCAGCACGGGTGGCCGGGGAACATCCGGGAGCTCGAGAACGCCGTGCACCACGCGCTGCTCGTGTGCCAGGGAGGCTATGTCACGCCGAAGGACCTGCAGCTCTCCAGCATGCCCGCGCGCGTCAGCCGCCTGCCGGAGCGAGTCGCTTCCGAGCCGGTGACCCCGGAGTCGGCGTTGTCGGCGGGGCTCGAGCAGCTGTTCGACGCGGACGTTCCCGACTTGTGGGCAGCCATCGAACGCACGGTGATGAGCAAGGCGTACGAGTACTGCGAGCGCAACCAGCTGCAAACGGCGCGGCTCCTGGGCATCAGCCGCAACATCGTGCGCGCGCGGCTGCTCGAATATGGCCAAATCCACGGCTCTGTCCGCGGCCCGAGCGCCGCCGTGGAGCCCGCCAACGCACCGCCCGAATCGCAGCGGGTGCTGCGGCCCTCCGTACCTTGCGTGCGCATCGGCTACCAGCGAATCGGCTTGCTCCCGCTGGTCAAGGAGCACGGCGGGCTGGACGCGGTGCTCGGCACGCGTGGATACCGCGTGGAGTGGATCGAGTACCCGGGGGGCATCCAGATGGTGGAGGCGTTTCAGACCAGCCAGCTGTCGTTCGCCGGTGTGGGTGAAGGCCCTCCGGTGTTCGCTCAAGCGGCCCGCGTTCCTATCGTTTACATCGCGGCGGAGGCTCCGGCCCCGACCGACGAGGCGTTGGTCGTGCCGCGTGGCTCGCAGGTGCGCGCGGTCCGTGACCTCGCGGGCAAACGCGTCGCCCTCAATCGAGGCGCCAACGTGCACTACTTGCTCATCCGAGCCCTCGAGGAGGCAGGCCTTGCCTACGAGGACGTCGAGGTCGTCTACCTCACTCCGGCGGAGGCGCGCGTCGCATTCGAACGGGGGGAAGTGGACGCGTGGGCGATCTGGGCGCCCCTGCTGCACGAGCTGCTGGAGAGTGGCAGCGCGCGTGTGCTCCGCGACGCCTCGGGGCTCACGGATAACCCGGTGCTCTACATTGGTAGCGAGAGCTTGGTACAAGCCCAGCCTGAGCTCGTGAGCCTGTTTTTCGGCCAGCTCGCGGCGGTCGCGGCGGTCGCCGCACCGCACCGCTTCCCGCGCCGCGTGGATGACAGTCTGTTGGCGGAGCAGCAAGCGGTGGCGGACACGTTCCATCGGCACAAGCTGCTGGGCCAGGCCGTGCGCATCCGAGACGCACGCGCGCCGCGAGTAGTCAGCTCCAATACGGCGCTCGCCTGAGCTCACACTCGCCTCGGCACGATGTCGTTGCCGATGATTTCGCCGAACGGCCCGGTCAGATTCAACTCGGCGGGGGCCGCGCTCCGTGCGAGCGGCAGCTTCGGGAAGAGCAGCTCGGCCGTGCGGTACGCCTCCTCCAAGTGCGGGTAGCCGGAGAGAATGAACGTCTCGATGCCCAGCTCTCGGTACTCGAGCAATCGGCGCGCAACCGTATCCGGATCGCCGACGAGGGCCGTACCCGCACCCCCGCGTACCAGCCCGACGCCCGCCCAGAGATCGGGGCTGACCTCGAGCTTGTCTCGCCGGCCGCCGTGGAGGCTGGACATGCGGCGCTGGCCCTCGGAGTCGAAACGCGAAAACGACTGTTGAGCAGCGGCGATGGCCGAGTCGTCCAAGTGGCTGATCAGCCGCTCGGCGGCCGCCCACGCCTCGCTGCGGGTCTCACGCACGATGACGTGCAGTCGAATGCCGAAGCGGAGCTTCCGACCCCGTGCCTCGGCGCGCTCGCGCATGTCTTGGAGCTTCTGGGCGACGGCGGCCGGAGGCTCGCCCCACGTGAGGTAGACGTCCACGTGCTTGGCCGCGAGCTCGTGCGCGGCCGGCGAAGACCCCCCGAAGTAGAGCGGAGGATACGGCCGCTGCACGGGTGGGTAGAGGATCTTCGCTCCGCGCACCCGCAAGTGCTGTCCCTCGAAGTCCAAGGTTTCGCCCGCGCTCACGCGGCGCCAGATCTCCAGGAACTCGTCCGTCTGCCGATAGCGCGCGTCGTGGTCGAGGAAGATGCCGTCTCCGGCCGCCTCGCTCGGATCGCCCCCGGTGACGACGTTGATGAGCAGTCGGCCTCCCGACAAGCGATCAAGAGTGGCCGCGATGCGGGCACCTGCGGTCGGCGAAATGATGCCGGGGCGGAGCGCGACCAGGAACTTGAGTTGCTTCGTCGAGGGCATCACGGCCGACGCGACTGCCCAGGCGTCCTCGCAAGAGCGGCCTGTCGGCAAGAGCACGCCGCCGAAGCCGAGAGAATCCGCTGCTTGCGCGATCTGCTGCAAGTAGGGGAGCGACACCGCTCGCGCGCCCTCGGCGGTTCCTAGGAAGCGGCTGTCGCCATGGGTGGGTAAGAACCAGAAAAGCTCCATGCTAGTGACTCACGAAGCAAAGTTTTGGCCGGCGCCAAACGCGCGTTCGTCGCCGGCTCGCGCTCAAGTGATGCTGCTGTAGCAACACCGCGCGCGCAGCGGCTGCGTCGTCACGCACAGTCACGCGGCTCGCCAGGGCTGCAGCTTGGTCTCCAAAGCTTGCAGCAAACGGTCGGAAAGCTTGCCCAGCAGCGCAAAGCTGAAAATCGCGGCGAGGACGAGCTCGATGCGGCTCGTGCTTTGTCCGTCCACCATCAAGTATCCAAGCCCTCGGCTCGCGCCGAGCAGCTCCGCCGCGACGACGAACATCCACGACAGGCCGAGGCCGCTGCGAAGACCCGTCAGGTAGGCGGGCAGCGCCGCCGGAACCAGCACGTGCCGCGAGAGCGCCCAGCCGCCGTAGCCGTTCATCACCCCGACCTCCACCAAGCGCCGATCGATCGCCAAGATGCCGGACAGCAGATTCAAATACACGGGGAAGAACGCGCCCACCGCGATCAGCGCCACCTTGGAGGTTTCTTGGATCCCGAGCCAGAGCAAGAAGAGCGGCACCCAGGCGAGGGACGGAATGCTGCGCAGCGCCTGCAGCGAGGGATCCAAAAGCTCGCGCAGTTTCTCGGAGCGACCGCAGCTTACCCCCAGCAACGTGCCAAAAGCGGCGCCGAGGGCAAAGCCGAGCACGAGCCGCGTCAGCGTCGACACCACGTGCTCGAGGAGCTCGCCGCTCCGCGAAAGCTCCAGCAATGTCAGCCCGATCGCGGTCGGCGCCGGCAGCCAGTTCGGCGGCAACACGCCGACGCGCGCCATGAGCTCCCACAGCCCGACGACGACCCCCGGTACGATCAGGCCGCGCGTTTTCATGCTCGGCTCAGCTGCGGCTCAGCTCTTGAGTGAAGGACGAGTCGATGAGCGAGCCCGCCACTTGGGGAACGTCCACCTCGGCTTTGACAACGCCGCTCTTTTTGAGGACGTCACCGGCGGCTAGGATCACCGTCTTTTGCCGCTCGCCGATGCTAGGCGACGAGATGTCCGTCCGCGCGAGCACCGCCTTGCTGACCGCTTCGGTGAGGTGGGCTTCCTTGGCGAGCGCCTGCTGCAGCTCGGCCGGGTTCTTGAGCGCGTCCGCGCGGGCGCGTTCGTAAGCTGCGATGACCGCCTTCACGAGCGCGGGGTAGCGTTGAGCGAGCTCCTCGCGCACGTTGAGGACGCCGTAGCTGTTGAACTCCGGGTTGCGAAAAAACAGGGTCGACCCGTGCTCCAGCTCGGAGCTTGCCATCATTGGGTCTAGTCCGGACCACGCGTCCACGTCGCCTCGTTCGAGTGCCTTCTGGCCTTCCGGATGCTGGAGGGGGACGAGCTCGATGTCCTTCTCGGTGAGGCCCACGGAGTCCAGCGCACGCAGCAAGAAGATGAACGGGTCCGTGCCTCGCGTTACGGCCACGCGCTTGCCCTTCAGGTCCGCCAGGGCGCGGATACCGGTGCTCGGACGCGTGACCAACGCGGTCCACTCCGGCTTCGAGTACACGTAGACGGCCCGGATGGGGTTACCGTTGGCGCGCCCGACGAACGCGGCCGCGCCGGCGGTGGAGCCGAAGTCCACGCTCTTCGAGTTCAGGAACTCGAGCGCCTTGTTGGAGCCCAGGCTCTTCACCCACTCGACCTTCACGCCCTCTTCGGAGAGGCCCTGCTCCAGATAACCCTTCTGCTTCAGGAGCAATCCTACCGGGTTATAGGTCGCGTAGTCCAAGCGGACCACGGCGGGCTTCTCCTTGCTGGCGCACGCCCCTAGAGCCGCGCTTCCTAGAATCGTCATCAAGCTACGTCGAGTAATCATGAGTTTCCTTGCTGGGTGCGGCGAGCGAGATGAGCTTGCCCGCGCTGAATGGGGATGGGAGAGGCGGCGACGGTAGGGGAGGACGGCACTTCGTCCGCGCCCCCGAACTCGCGCAGCACGCGGCGCCGCAATCGCGAGAAGGCGCTGCTGGTTCGATCCCGCGGGCGCGCCAGGTCGACCGTGAGCTGCTCGCGGATTCGGCCCGGCCTTTCGCTGAGAACCACGATGCGGTCGGCGAGGTAGACCGCTTCCTCGATGTCGTGGGTCACGAGCAGTGTCGTCGCGCGAGCGAGCTCGCGGACGCGGGATAGCTCTTCCTGCAAGCGAGCCTTGGTGAACGCGTCCAGGGCCGCGAACGGCTCATCCAGCAGCAGCACGGAGGGACGGCGGGTCAACGCACGCGCCAGCGCGACGCGCTGAGCCATGCCGCCCGAGAGCTGGTGGGGGTAGGCGCGCGCGAATTCAGCGAGCCCCATCAGCGCGAGTTGCTCCGTGATGAGCGCGTGCTTCTCCGCGGCGGCCCTGCCCGGAAGCGCGAAGGCGACGTTGTCCGCCACGGTCAGCCAGGGAAACAAGCGGTGCTCTTGAAAGACCATGGCGCACTCCGCCGATGGCCCCAGCACCGGGGAGCCATTCACCGAAACCTCGCCTTCGCTCGGCCGCTCCAGACCTGCCACCAGGCGGAGTAAGGTGCTCTTGCCGCATCCGCTCCGACCAACCAGCGCAACGACTTCACCGCGGGAGAGGTCGAGCTCGATACCGGAGAGCGCGGTGACTCGGTGCCCGTCGACCCCGCGAAAATCCTTCGTGACCCGGTGGAGTCGCACCGCAGCGCTGGGGCGATTGCCGGCGAGGAGCATCGACGCGCCCTGAGCAATCCTCGTGCCGCATCGGGCACCGCGGCGCATCGCTAGAAAGCTTCGAGGCTAGGTTGCTGGGAGAACAGCAGCTGCTGATCGAGTGTTGCTCTAGCAGCAGCCGGCCACCGCCCCGGGCGAGATTTCGCGAAATATCGAGCGTCGAACGGTTGGCACCGCTCCTGCTTAGGGCCCTCACGGAGGTCGGCGCCGCGCGCATTCATCGCGGCGCCCCAAACAAACTCGAGATGGTCTTCGGTCGTTCGCTCTTGTCTTGCTTCGTCGTGCTCGGTTTTGCGGCTACCGCACGAGCCCAGGCTCCCCAGGCCGCTCCGGCGCCCGCCGCTGCGCCCGCGCCGGCTACGGCCCCAGCGCCCGTGCCCGTGCCCGCGGCTCCGCCGGCACCAGTCGTCGTAGCGCCCGCTCCCGCGGCGCAACCGGCGCCAGATGCTCAGCCGGTCGTAACCTCCAGCACGCTGCCGCCCGTTGCCGCGGGGGAAGCCAACCCGCCCGGCGCCGTACCCAAGCCCAACGCCGAGCCGGTTCCGGCCGACCCCCCTGCGCCGGCTCCGGCCAAGGCTGCCGCGCCGCCACAGTTGAAGATTGAGGCTGCCAACGGGACCAGCATTCGCTTCGGCGTCTTGTGGCAGGGGCAGTTCGAAGCCCGCGGCAACTCGAACAACGACGACCTGACCCGCAATCTCTACGTCCGTCGCTTCGCGCTGTTGATCGGCGGCACGGTGCTGAAGGATTTCGAATACTTCTTCGACAGCGACTTCGCGGACCTGTTCAAGGCGCCTACGGGCGAGCAGGGCCTCAAGAACGGCCCCAGCTTCCAGACCAAAGACGCCTTCGCGACGTACCGAGTCTTCGACGACAAGCTCAAGGTCGACGGCGGCTTGCTGCTGCCGCCCGGGACGCACAACTTTCTCCAAGGTGGTGGGTCGCTCTACGGGTGGGACTTCTTCCTCAATACCTACCGCGCCGGCAACCTGTTCGGCAGCGTCAACAACCCCTACGGCCGCGACGTGGGTGCCCAGCTGCGCGGCATCGTCTTGGACGGCTTGCTCGAGTACCGCCTCGGCATCTTCCAAGGCAAGCGCAACACGCCCGCCAACGGCGCGGCTTCACGCAACGACTTTCGTTACGCTGGTCGCGTCCAGGTCAACTTCTTGGACCCCGAGACGAACTACTTTTACGGCGGCACCTACCTGGGCACCAAGAAGGTGTTCTCCGTCGGCGCTCTGTTCGATTACCAACACGGTAGCCAGGAGTCGTACCGCGCGTTCGGTGCAGACGCGTTCTTGGACCTGCCGGTGGGACCGGGCGGCGTGACTGCGCAAGTCAATATCCTCCATCGGGACGGCGGGTCGCGCATCGCGCTCCCGAGCCAGACCGCGTTCATGGCCGAAGCAGGCTACCGCTTCGACGCGATCAAGCTCAGCCCCATCGGCCGATTCGAGCGTCGCTGGGGCGACGCGGCCGCCGGGCGCGAAACGGACGTCGGCGGCGGCGTGGCCTTCTGGCCCTACGGTCACAACAGCAACCTGAAGGCGTTTTACACGAGGTTGATCCCGGACTCTCCGGTGAAGGCCTACGACCAGTTCAACCTGCAGTGGCAGCTCTACTTCTACTGAGCGCTCACCAAGAAAGCTCCGCACCCTCATGAACGCTCAATCATCCAAAGCTTTCCTCGCGCTCCTCGCCGCGCTGCCAGCGCTGCTGCTCGGTTGCCAAAAGCAAAGCGACGACGGCGCGGCGAAGTCCTCACCGAGCGCGGCACCGGTGGCCGCCGTTCCCGCGCCTCAGCCCGCTGGAGTCGTGCGCATCGGCTACCAGAAGATCGGCGCGCCCTTCTTGCTCAAATCCCGCAGCGCGGATCTCGACAAGCACTTGTCGGAGAAGGGCGCGAAGGCCGAGTGGACGGAGTTCAAGCACGGCCCGGCCGTCCTCGAAGCCATTAAGGCCAAAGAGGTGGACGTGGGCTACGTCGGTGAGACACCGCCCGTGTTCGCGCAGGCGGGCGGGGTGGACTTCGTCTATGTGGCGACGGATCCTCCCGCGCCCAAGGCCGAGGCGTTGATCGTGCGCAAGGACTCGCCGCTCAAGAGCCTCAAAGACCTCAAAGGCAAGAAGGTCGCCCTGAACCGCGGCTCCAACGTGCATTACTTGCTCGTTCGGGCGCTCGAGAGCGCGAAGCTCACGCTCAAGGACATCGAGGTGGTGTACCTGGCCCCGGGTGACGCGCGGCCTGCCTACGATAGCGGCAAGGTGGACGCCTGGGTGATCTGGGATCCGTTCCTGGCCGCCGCGGAGAACGCCGGCTCTCGCCAGCTGGCGAGCGGCGAAGGCTTGGTGGACAACCGCTTGTTCTACGTTGCGCGTCGTCAATTCGCCGAGGAGCACCCGGAGCTTTTGCGCGCCACCCTCGACGAGTTCAAGGCCCTGAGCGATTGGGAGAGCAAGAACCCCGAAGAGGCATCGAAGATCCTCGCCGCTTCGTCAGGCGTCGCCTACGAAGCTCTGCTGCTCTCGGAGAAGCGTCACGCGTACGGCATCTTGCCCGTCACTGACGAGGTGCTCGACGCCCAGCAGAAGATCGCCGATTCGTTCCGCAAGCTCGACTTGATTCCCAAGGACATCAAGACACGGGACGCCTTCTTGCCGGCGGCCGTCTACGCAGACAAGCCATGAGTCGAAGGGCCGCTCTCGAGCTGGCCCGCCGCCGCGCGCGACCGGTGCTCCCCTGGGTGGCGCCGGTCGTGCTCGTGCTGCTTTGGGAGCTGTCTTCGCGCCGCGGCTGGATTTCCGCAGATTTGGCGCCAGCGCCGCTAGACGTGCTGCGTGCCGCGATCAGCGCGACCAAGCACCAGCAGCTCTTGACTCACTTGCTGGTGAGCACCGGACGCGCAGGCCTCGGGACGCTCATCGGCTCGGCAATTGGCCTGACTCTCGGCCTCGCCACCGGCCTCTCACGCCCGCTGCAGTTGCTGCTGGACGGTCCCCTCCAAATGCTGCGCGCGGTACCCGCCCTCGCGCTCGTTCCTTTGGTCATCCTTTGGTTCGGCCTGGGGGAGACAGCCAAGATCTTCATCGTGGTGGTGACCGTGGTTTTCCCCGTCTACTTGAACACTTTTCACGGTGTGCGCAGCGTCGACCCGCAGCTCGTGGAGATGGCGCGAGTTTACGACGTGCGCGGGTTCGCACTCTACCGCGAGGTCATTTTGCCAGGGGCGCTCCCTTCGATCCTCGTCGGCCTGCGCTTCGCGCTCGGCATGTCGTGGCTCGTCATCATCATCGCCGAGACGCTAGGGGCGACGAGCGGCCTGGGCTACCTCGCCGGCAACGCGCGGGACTTCATGCAGATGGACATGCTCGTGCTCACGATCGTGCTGTGGGGCATGTTGGGCAAGGGCGCGGATCTCCTCGCGCGCGGCCTCGAACGCTGGTTATTGCCTTGGCAGCCCAAGGCCCAACGAATGAGCGCGGATTAGGCAATAATGACGAGCTACAAGTCTCCCTGCGGCGCTTCTGTCGTCCTCGATGGCCTCTCCAAGAGCTTCGGTGAGCGGCAGGTGCTGGCGGACGTAGAGCTGGCAATTCCACCCGGGCAATTCGTTGCGATCGTGGGTCGCAGCGGCTCCGGCAAGAGCACCCTGCTGCGCCTGCTCTGCGGGCTGGAGGAACCGACGGCGGGCGGTGCGCGCGTCGTCGACGCCGACGGCCGAGACGCGAAGGGCCAGGTTCGCGTGGTTTTTCAAGAGCCGCGGCTTTTGCCCTGGAAGACGCTGCTCGCCAATGTGGGCATCGGCGGGCGGGGAACGAGCGACGCGCTGGCGCGCCAAGTGCTCGCTTCGGTCGGGCTCGGTGATCGCTTGAACGACTACCCCGCCGTTCTCTCCGGTGGCCAGAAGCAGCGCGTGGCGCTCGCTCGCGCGCTCGTGCACGAGCCGTGCGTGATGCTGCTGGACGAGCCGTTCGGCGCGCTCGACGCGCTCACCCGAATCGAGGCGCAGCGCTTGGTGGAAGACTTGTGGCGCGAGCGCGGCTTCACGGCGCTCCTCGTTACCCACGACGTGACCGAGGCGGTGCTGCTCGCGGATCGCGTGATCTTGATCGAGGAAGGGCGAATCGCGGAGAGCTTCGAGGTGGCGGTGCCACGCCCGCGCCGTCGTGATAACGCGGAGCTAGCCAAGATCGCGAGTGCGGTGCTGGACCGGATCTTCAGCGGCAGCGCCGAGCGCAACGCCGCGTCACCCCCGAGCGGGCCGCGCGAAAAGCAGAGCCCGACCCCGACCATCGCGGCCGTGCAGGCCGGAATCTGACCGGAAGCAAAGAGGAACCATGAGCCAGCAGAGCACTTTGGAGTGGCGAACGCGGATCGGCAGCTCGAGCCTGCCCTTCGTGGACAGCCGCATCTACACCGAACGGGACATCTTCGACGAAGAGCGCACCAAGATCTGGCGCAAGAGCTGGCTGCTGGTTGCGCACGAAAGCGAGCTCCCAGAGCCGCTGGACTTCCGCACCACGAGCATCGCCCGAGAGCCGGTTGCCATCGTGCGCGGCGAAGACGGCGTGGTGCGCGCGTTCCTCAACGTCTGCCCCCACCGCGGCGCGATCTTGCTGCGCGAGCCTGCGGGCAGCCTCAAGCAGGCGAGCCCTTCCGGAAGCCCGAAGCGCATCACGTGCATGTTTCATGCTTGGCAGTTCGACGCCAAAGGTCACTGTTTGTCGATTCCGCGGCGCAACGCGGGCTACCAAGAACGCTTGGAGTGCAGTGACGTGGGGCTGCACCAGCTCGCCTGCGAGGTCGCCTACGGTGGCTTCATTTGGGTGCACTTGGAGGCGAACCCGGTTCCGCTGCGGGAGTACATGGGCAAGGCGTTCGATGACATCGCGCCCCACCTGGAGGCGGAGCCGCTAGAGGTGTTTCATCACCACAAGGCCATCATCTCCACGAACTACAAGCTGTGGCACGAAACCAACAGCGAGTTTTATCACGACTACATGCATCACTTCAACCGAGTGACGAGCATGCAGCAAGCCGGCTACCACGACCGGCACTACGAAGCGTTTCCATTCGGGCACGCCACCGTGAGCTCCATGGAGGTCAAGTACACCGCCTATGAGCACGAGCAGGTAAACCTCGCCGAGTCTCGAGACCTCTCGTTTCCGCTCCTCGAGCGCAACGGATGGAAGCTCCTCGACCTGTTTCCAGGCATCACCCTCAACTTGCGCGGCTCCGCTCTTCGCATCGACACCGCGACGCCCCTCTCCGAGGACCGCGTGCTCATCGAATTTCGAGGGCTCGGCCTCAAGCGGGACACGGCTTCGGAACGTGAGCGGCGCGTCCGCGACCACAATACGATCTGGGGTCCATTCGGCCGCAATCTGCCGGAGGACCTGCTCGGCGTGACGAATCAGACGCTGGGCATGTGGCCAGGGTCGGAGGGTCTGCACGTGCTCCACGGTCGGCAGGAAAACGGCCGTATTCACGATGAGATTGGGCTGCGGCACTACTACGAGGAGTGGTCGCGCCGGCTGGGTCGCTCCGCGAGCGACCCGTACGGAGAGGCGGCCCAGAGCGCCGCGCCGACGCCGCTTCGCGCCGGAGGAGCGCGATGAGCCTCGCCGAGCTGCGCGCTGAGCTGACGAACGTCATCGCGGAGAGCGCGCTCTTGCTGGATGACCGGCGCTTCGGGGAGTGGCTCGACCTCACTGCGCCGGCCTTCCGCTACCGCATCGAGGCGTACAGCCATGACCTTCGCAAGAACATGACCTGGCTCGATCACGATCGAGGAGGAATGAGCGCGCTGATCGAGCTCTTGCCCAAGCATCACATCGACGGCGGGGACTGGCTTCGCCAGGTAAGCGTCGGCAAAGTCTGGGAGGACGGGCCGAGCTCCGCGAGCGCGGTCAGCTCGCTCGCCGTCTTTCACACCGCGCGGGACATCGGCGACGCGCACGTGGACGGGGGCAGCTCCAAGCTGCTCCTCGTCGGGCGCTACCACGACCGGTTCAGTCGCGAAGGCGACCGCTGGCTGCTGACCGAGCGCGTCGTTCGCCTGCAGACTCGGCAGCTCGGCGTCGGCTCGCACCTGTTTCCCTGACTTTGGTTGATGGCGCTCCCCGCCCCCGCGCCGCAGAACGGTGTCATGAGCTTCCAAGAGATTTTCGCAACCGCAGAGCGACTCACGCGCAGCCTCGGCGAGACCGCGCTCGAGCGTGATCGCGAGGGCGGAACTGCCAAGCGAGAGCGCGACCAAATTCGGTCGAGCGGGCTCCTCGCAAGCTCCGTTCCGGAGGCTTACGGTGGTCAGGGGGCGAGCTGGCTCGAGGTCATGCAGCTGGTTCGGGTCTTCTCCAGCGCTGACAGCTCGCTCGGGCATCTGTTCGGCTTTCATCACTTGCTCGTGGCCACGGTGCGGCTGTTCGGAGCCCAGCCGCAGTGGGAAGCCGCTTACCGGGATACCGCAAAAGAAAACCTGTTCTGGGGCAACGCGCTCAACCCCCTGGACCCTGGCACGACCCTCACGCGCACCGACGCGGGGCTCATCGTCAGCGGCAGGAAGAGCTTCTGCTCGGGCGCGCTGGATTCGGATCGGCTCATCCTTTCCGCGAATGACGCCGCGACCGGGAAGCTGCTCGTCGCTGCGATCCCCTCGAACCGCCCGGGTATTCGTTACAATCAGGACTGGGACAATCTCGGCCAGCGCCAAACTGATAGTGGCAGCGTGGAGCTCGACCACGTGGTGATTCAAGAGTCCGAGCTGCTGACCACGCCCGGTCCGCTCGGTAGCCCCTTTGCTTCGCTGCGACCGTGTATTGCGCAGCTCGTGCTCTGCAACGTGTACCTGGGCATCGCTCAGGGCGCGCTCGCCATCGCCAAGCCGTACACCCAGACTCAGCGGCGCGCGTGGCCCCCTTCCGGCGTCGCCAGCGCGACCGAGGACCCCTACGTGCTCGCGCGCTACGGCGAATTTTACCTGCAGCTTGAGTCAGCACGCCTCCTTGCTGACGCTGCGGGGAGCGCGCTGGACGCGGCTTGGAACGCGAAGGAAGAGGTCACGCCGGAGGCGCGCGGTCAAGCGGCAGTCGCGATCGCCGCCACCAAGGTCGCCACCACGCGCGCGAGCCTCGATGTTTCGACCCGCATCTTCGACGTGATGGGAGCTCGCTCCACCACGGCCAAGCTCCGGCTCGACCGCTTCTTCCGCAACGCGCGCACCCACACCTTGCACGACCCCGTTGACTACAAGCTCAAGGAGCTCGGTGAGTGGGAGCTCTCCGGGAAATTGCCAGTACCCTCGTTCTATTCGTGAAGGACCTCACGCAGACAGCACGCGGACGGGCGAGCCCCCGAGGTATGCGTGAATGGCCTCGAGCGCGTCCGAGTAAAAGACGCGGTAGGTCTCGTCCGTGACGTAGCCGAGGTGCGGCGTGAGCAGCGTGTTGGGTGCGCTGCGCAAGACGTGATTTTCGGGTAGAGGCTCCACGTCGAACACGTCCAATGCCGCGCCGCCCAGCGCGCCGGCGCGCAGCGCTGCGGCCAGAGCGACCTCGTCCACGAGCGGGCCCCGGGACGTGTTGACCAGTAGCGCGCTGGGTTTCAGACGTGAAAGCTGCCGGGCTCCGAGCAGCCCGCGGGTGCTTTCGGAGAGCACCAGATGCACGGTGAGCACGTCCGCTCGCTCCAAGAGAGCGTCTTGCGTGACGAGCTCCACTCCCGCTTCGTTCGCGCGTTGTGCGGTGAGGTGGGGGCTCCAGGAGATGACCTGCATGCCGAAAGCCTTGCCAATCCGCGCGACCTGCGTGCCGAGGCGACCGAGACCGAGCACGGACAGCGTCTTACCACTCAGGCCAGAGCCGACCGTCGTTTGCCACGCGCCTCCGCGCAGCGCGCGGTCCTCCTGCGCGATCTTACGCGCGAGGCCCAGAATCAGGGCCCAGGTGAGCTCCGCGGTCGGGTAGGGGAGCCCGCGCGTTCCCGAGACGGTGATGCCGAGCTCTGCGGCCGCCGCCAAGTCGATAGCTGCGTTGCGGGCGCCGGTAGTGACGAGGAGCTTGAGGTTCGGGAGCCGTCGCAGCAAAGACGCAGTGAAGGGAGTGCGCTCGCGCATCGCGACCAGGGCCTCGAACGGCGCGAGTCGCTCCACCAAAGCATCCTCCGCGGACGCGTGATCGTGGAAGAACCGAACCTTGCTGGCGCGCGGCAACGACGCCCAATCTGCGTAGCGCTCGGCGACGCCCTGGTAGTCGTCCAACACACCCACTCGAATGGGACGCGGCGAGCTGCTCGGCAGCATTTGTCTATCATAAGAGACAGAGTCGCGCGTGACAAGAGCCCCCGGACGTCCCGAGCTACGGAAGGGCGGCGAGCACCTCCGCGGCGTGCCCCTCTGGCTTCACGCCTTCGAAGACGCGGATGACCTTGCCCTGATCGATGATGAAGGTCGTGCGCAGGATGCCGAAGCTCCCCGGCTTGCGTTCTGCCCAGACCCCGAAAGCCTCCGCCACCTGGTGACCCGGGTCCGACAGGAGCGGGAAGTTGAGCGCGTACTTGTCTCGAAACGCTTGGTGGCTCGCCACGTCGTCCGGGCTGATGCCGAATACGAACGCGCGCTGTTCGAACGACGCTTTTGCGTCGCGAAACTCTTTGCACTCGATGGTGCAGCCCGGTGTGTCGTCCTTCGGGTAGAAGAAGAGCACGATCGGTTTGCCCTGAAGCGCCCGAGAGGAAACGCGCTCTCCCGCGTCCGTGTCGAGCTCGAAGGAAGGAGCGTCGTCGCCTACGTTGAGGATCGCCATGACGTTTGCATCTACCATGGTCGGCCAGCGGTCACTACAAGGACCAAGCGAGAGCGCACATGAGCATCCAGCGTTGGCAGGTAGTCGGCACGCGCGTGAGTTACGAAGACGACTGGCTGAAGGTCGTCACCGATACGTGCCGGGCCGGTGATGGCCACCTGCTGGGGGACTACCACACGCTTCAGTACCCGGACTGGGTGAACGTGGTAGCGCTGACGGAAGCCGGGAAGGTGCTGTTGGTTCGAGAGTACCGTCACGCGCGGCGCTCGATTTCGCTCGGCTTGCCAGGCGGAGCGGCCGAGCCGGGGGAGCTTCCACTCGCGGCGGCTCAGCGAGAGCTGCGCGAGGAGACGGGGTACACCGCGCCGCGATGGATTGAGTTGGGGAAGAGTGCCGTTAATGCGGCGACCCACGGCAACCTGCTCTGGTCGTTTCTGGCTTGGGACGCAAAGCAAACGCAGTCGCCGAGCTTGGACGCAACTGAGGACGCCGAGCTGGTGGTCGAGGATTGTGGCGAGGTTCTGCGCGCATTCGGTAATGACGGCGAGGCTCAGTCCCTGCACCTGGCCTCGCTACTGCTGGCCGTGCGCTTCTTGCTCTCCGACCGCTCCGACGCTCTGAGCGCCGCGAGAGCGTCATTGTTGGAAAGCTCGACGGCTCCGAGCCGCACCGACGAACGCCCCTAGGTTCATTGCGTCGAGCGTGCCTTGGGCGGACAGCGCTGCAAACGCCGAGACCGACGGAGCCACGCTCTGCACCGCGAGGGCGGCGTTGACGACCTTGCGTCCGCGGCGCCCAGGCCCCGGCCGGCTCATGCTTGGCGAGGCGCGCTCGCGATCGCGAAGCCGCCGCCAGAAATATCCAGGCACGCGCCGGTGATGAACGAGGCTTCGCTCGAGAGCAGCCACGCGATCGGCGCCGCGACTTCTTCGACTCGCGCGGGCCTGCCGATGGGAATCGTCTCCGCGATGACTTGCCGGAACCCCGCGTCTTCCAAGCGGGCCTTGGTCATGTCCGTGATGGTGAAGCCGGGCCGGACGGAGACCACGCGGATGCCCTCCGCCGCCACTTCTTTCGCGAACCCGACGCTGAACGCGTCCACCGCGGCCTTACTCGCCGCGTAGTGGGAGTTGCCAGGCCGCCCGCCGATGGTCGCTGCCATCGACGAGACGTTGACGACGACGCCGCCGGAGCCGCCGTTCTTGGTCGACATGGCTCGAGCCGCTTCTCGGCAGCTCAGCATCACGCCGAGCACGTTGGTTCGCAGTAGCCGTTCGAGCTCCGCGGCGGTGGCGTCCTCGACGCGGAGGCTGGAGGTGGCGATGCCTGCGCTGTTCAAGACCGCGTCCGGCACGCCGAGCTCTTGCTTCACCCGCTCGTACAAGCTCTCGAGCTGGCTCGGCTCCGAGACATCAGCCGCGATCGCGACCGCGCGAGCTCCGAGTGAGCGAAGCTCGGTCACGAGCCCTTCTGCCTGCTCCCGCCGGCTCCGATAGTTGATGGCCACCGAGAACCCGCGCGGCGCCGCGATGCGAGCGACCGCGGCGCCAATCCCGGAGGCGCCGCCGGTGATGAGCAGGACCTTGGACATCAGAAGGGCCGGCTACCAGCGATGCTGACTCGCTTCAATACGCGGCGCTCCTCGGCTGGGAACGCGCTGCGCGAGTGCAGCACGGCCTGATTGTCCCAGTACACGATGTCGCCGACGGACCACTTGTGAGTGTAGCGGAACCGTTCCTGAGCGAGGTGCTCGCGCAGCTGCTCGATCAGCTCGAACCCCTCTTGCTTCGGCACACCGACGACTTCGACCTCGGTAGCCGAGTCCAGGAACAAGATGCGCTTGCCGCTATCGGGATGAATGCGCACCAGCGGGTGGGGGAAGACAGGGCTGATCAGCGGCTTGTCCTCGAAGCGGTATTTCGGCCGCGGCCCCTCCTTGGGGGTGAGGAACGGATTGTAAGTGATCAGCTGCAGCCCATCGATTCGGCGCTTGAGCTCGGCGTTCAGAGTCTCGTACGCCAAGTGCATGTTGTAGAACGACGTCTCGCCGCCGGTGCTCGGTACCTCGAGGGCATAGAGCAGCGAGCCGGCGGAGGGCTGCGGCGCCCAATGATGATCCGAGTGCGGAGTGAGCTCGCCGTTGCCGGTGTACCCTCCGTCCACGTTTGCAACGAGGACGATGTCCGGGGTGGCGCCGCCCTCTTTGGAGGCGAGCACCGGGACGTCCGCCGGGGGGATGAAGATGGTGCCAAAGTATTGAGCGAAGGCCTTGAACTGGGCCTCGGACAGGTCCTGACCCTTGAAAATCAGGATGTGGTTGTCCAGCAAACCGCGCTTCAGCGCGAGGACCTGCTCGCCCGCGAGCGTCGCGCTCACGTCCAGGTCGAGGACGGTGGCGCCGAGGGCGCTGCCAGTGGGGCGGAGGTGAACGGGGGAGCTCGTGGACATCTCGGTCTCGTGTAGCAACCGGATGTCTTGCAAACAAGACCAGGGGGCCGATTGATCGCCTATCGCTGCGGGACAAGCAACGCTACAACCTCTTGGCATGCTGACGGGCCGCTGTCTGTGCGAGGGCGTAGCGTACGAGATCGAGGGCGAGCTGGGGCCAGCCTACAACTGCCACTGCTCCAAGTGTCGCCGCTGGCACGGCGCCGCCTTCCGTAGCCGTGCCTCCATCCGCACCGAGCAGTTCCGCTGGGTGCGGGGGGAGGAGCTGCTCGCGAGCTACCTGCTTGGCAAGGTGACGCGGCTCTTCTGCAAAGTGTGCGGCTCGAACGTCGTCAGCACCTACGCAGACAGGCCCGAGGTGCTCGGGCTCCCGCTCGGGGGGCTGGAGCAACACCCCGGGCGAGTACCGGAGGCTCACATCTTCGTTGGCTCCAAGTCGCCGTGGTACGAGATAACCGACGACCTACCTCGGTTCGAGGCCTGGCCAGGCGAAGAACGCAAGGTCAGGGAGACGCGCTGAGCAAAACGCCTCAGCTACCGCGGGGGTAGCGGATCACGTTCAAACAGCGGATTTCCCGGGCGGTGCGGTTCTCGTACGTGTGGGGAACGTCAGCTCGGAAGAACACCGAGTCACCCGTCCCCAGCTCGTGCTCGGAGCCCTCGACGATCAGGCGCAGGGTGCCGGTGAGCACGACCAGCGTCTCGGTCGTGCCCTTGCCGTGCGGGTCGCTGCGGTGCACCGCTTTCGGTTGAAAGCGGAGATCGTAAACTTCCACGTCCGCGTTGCCGCCGCCCGGAGAGAGCAAGCGGCTTTCCATGCGTCCGTCGCCGCTCTTCAGGGGCGGGGTGTCGCCGGCCCGTAGCACACGCACGTCTTGCTCTTCGTTGGTGCCGAGGAGGTCGTGGAAGGGCACGTCCAGACCGACCGCGATCTTCCAGAGCACGGCCAGGGTGGGGTTGGTGCGCGCTCCTTCGATTTGCGAGAGCGCTGCGCGGCTGACGCCACTTCGCGATGCCAAGTCATCCAGCGAGAGTCGGCGGTCGGCCCGCAGCTTCTTGAGGACTTCTGCCACACGACGCGCCATCTCCGCGGCGCCGATGTCGTCCCCGCTGTTGTCCTTGACCGTGGGGCGAGCGACCTCTTTGAGGGCCGCGCTCGCCACCTTGCTCTTCGCTTTCGCCATTGTTTCGAGCTTAACCGATACTGTCCGCTTTTCGGGACACTTCTCGGCGATTTTTGCCCCGCGGCCGCGCGCCCAAGGCGGGCAATTCGGCGAGAATTGCGCGCGCCCTTCGGCCGAGCTACGTTCCGCGGCGCAATGTTCAGTCGCATCGGCCTCGCTCCCCGCGGACCCCAGCCCTGCTGTACCGGGCTGGCGCGCCTCGTCCGCTAGTGCGATTTCGCCACTGAACCGGACGCGGCTCGTCAGCTCACCAGACAGCTGTCTCTTTTCCTCAAATCGCGGCCCCACCGCGCGAGGTCCGGTCCATGTCGGTAAGCGTTCCCTGGTTCGAGAGCTACGCGGAGTCCATCGGTGGCACTCCGCTCGTGAGGTTACGTCGCGTGGTCGACGGCGCGCACGGCCGCGTGTTCGCGAAGGTGGAGAGCCACAGCCCGGCCAGCTCCGTGAAGTGCCGCCTCGGCTCCGCGCTCATCATCGACGCAGAGCGCCGGGGAGTGCTCGGACCCGGCAAGGAGATCGTCGAGCCGACGAGCGGCAACACCGGCATCGCGCTGGCGTTCATGGCCGCGACGCGCGGCTACCCGCTCACGCTCGTGATGCCGGAGACGATGAGCTACGAGCGGCGCAAGTTGCTGCGGGCCTATGGCGCCAAGCTGGTCCTCACCGACGGTGGCTTGGGGATGGAGGGCGCAGTGAAAGCGGCGGAGACGATCGCGGCGGCCGCCCCCGATTACTACGTGCTCTTGCAGCAGTTCAAGAACCCGGCCAACGCGGAGGTGCACGAGCGCACGACGGGGCCGGAGATTTGGAACGACACGCGCGGCGAGGTGGACATCCTGGTGTGCGGCGTCGGCACGGGCGGCACCATCACCGGCATTTCTCGGTACATCAAGCGCGGTCGCGGCAAGGCCATTCGCACGGTCGCGGTGGAGCCCGCCGCCAGCCCTATCCTCACGCAACACCGAGCCGGGCAGCCATTGCGGCCGGGGGTGCACAAAATCCAGGGAATTGGCGCCGGCTTCGTGCCGGACGTGCTCGACCTTTCGCTCGTCGACTCCATCGAGCTCGTCAGCAACGAGGAGGCCATCGAGGGTGCCCGCCGACTCACCCGCGAGGAAGGTATTCTATCTGGCATCTCGGGGGGCGCGGCGGCAGCGGTCGCGGTGCGGCTGGCGAAGCAGCCCGAGAACCACGACAAGACCATCGTTTGCATCCTGCCGGATTCGGGCGAGCGCTATCTCACGACCGAGCTCTTCGACGGCTTTCAGGAACAGGAGCTGGCGTCGTGACGAGCGGCATCGTTTGGGATCGGGAGCCTTCGGCGCGCGCGCTCGTCACCGAGGGGTGGGATCTCACTCCCATCGTCAAGGAGCTGCGCAGCCCGAGCCGCGCGCTCGGCAACACCCATGGGCTCCTCGCGCGACGCGAGCTGCCCTCGCACGACGCGCTCGTAGCGATCGCGCGCTCTCTTCGCTCGGTGCTCTTTCCGGCTCACTTCGGCCCCTCGGATTTGACGGAGGAGGGGCTCGAATACTTCGTCGGGCATACGCTCGACGCGACGCTGCTGGCTCTGCACGAACAGGTGCGACGCGCGCTCAGCTACGCCGACCACAGCGCGCCGCGCCGCGACCGCGCCACCGAGATCGTGCGCGCTTTCGCGAGCCGGTTGCCCCACGTGCGCGCGCTGCTGGACAGCGACGCCCGCGCCGCCTTCGACGGGGACCCGGCGGCGACGAGTATCGACGAAGCCATCTTTTGCTATCCCGGCATCGCCGCGGTCACGCTGCACCGCTTGGCCCACGAGCTGTACCGGCTGGAGGTGCCGCTCATTCCCCGAATCGTGGCCGAGATCGCGCACGCGGACACGGGCGTGGATCTTCACCCCGGGGCCGAGATAGGCGGGAGCTTCTTCATCGACCACGGCACCGCGGTGGTGGTCGGGGAGACGACCCGCATCGGCGAGCGCGTTCGCCTGTACCAAGGCGTCACCCTCGGCGCGAAGAGCTTTCCTCTGGACGATGACGGCAACCCCACCAAGGGTGAGCCGCGCCACCCGATCGTGGAAGATGACGTTGTGATTTACGCGGGAGCCACCGTGCTCGGGCGCATTCGCATTGGCGCCGGCTCCACGATTGGCGGTAACGTGTGGCTCACCCGCAGCGTGCCGCCCCACAGCCGCGTCACCCAGGCGCAGGCGCGGAGCGAGGCCTTCGAAGGCGGCGGCGGGATCTGAAAGCGCGCTGCGGCTCCGGCTTCACTCGCCGGTCGCCGCAGCGCACGCTCTCTTTCAGAGCTTGGCGAGGACGGCGTTGAGCGTTTGGCTGGGGCGCAGCGCGGCCGAGGCCTTGTTCGGGTCCGGCTGGTAGTAACCGCCCACGTCCACCGGCTTGCCCTGCGCGTCGATCAGCTCTTTGACGATTTGAGCTTCGTTCGCCTCCAGCTCGGCGGCGATGGGCGCGAACACTTTGGCTAGCTCCGCGTCTTTGCTCTGCGCGGCGAGGGCCTGGGCCCAATAGAAAGCGAGGTAAAAGTGGCTGCCGCGGTTGTCGATACCGCCGACCTTGCGTGACGGCGACTTGTCGTTCTCCAAAAACTTGCCGTTGGCTGCGTCCAACGTCTCCGCCAGCACCTTGGCCTTTTCGTGCTTGAACACGATGCCCACGTGCTCGAAGGAAGCGGCGAGCGCGAAGAACTCACCTAGCGAGTCCCAGCGCAGGTAGTTCTCTTGCAGGAACTGCTCGACGTGCTTGGGAGCGGAGCCGCCCGCGCCGGTCTCGAACAAGCCGCCGCCCTTCATGAGCGGAACGATGGAGAGCATCTTGGCGCTCGTGCCCACCTCCAGGATCGGAAACAAGTCCGTCAGGTAGTCACGCAGCACGTTGCCAGTCACGGAGATGGTGTCTTCACCCTTGGTGATGCGCTCGAGCGAAAAGAGGCACGCGTCTGCAGGCGGCAGCACTCGGATGTCCAAGCCGTTCGTGTCGTGCTGGGCCAAGTACTGCCGCACCTTGACGAGGATCTGCGCGTCGTGGGCCCGCTTTTCGTCCAGCCAGAACACGGCCGGGGTACCGCTGAGGCGGGCGCGATTCACGGCGAGCTTGACCCAGTCTTGAACCGGCGCGTCCTTGGTCTGGCAGGCGCGCCAGATGTCGCCCTCTTCCACGGGGTGCTCGATGAGCACCTTGCCCGTGCTGTCCGTCACCTTGACGGTGCCGGCCTTGGCGATCTGAAACGTCTTGTTGTGCGAGCCGTACTCTTCTGCGGCTTGCGCCATCAGGCCGACGTTTGGCACCGAGCCCATCGTCTTCGGGTCCAGAGCGCCGTGTTTGCGGCAGTAGTCCAGCACGGTTTGGTAGACGCCGGCGTAGCTGCTGTCCGGGATGACGGCCAAGGTGTCACCGAGCTTGCCCTGGGCGTCGTACACCTTGCCGCCGGCGCGGATGAGCGCGGGCATGGACGCGTCCACGATCACGTCGCTCGGCACGTGCAGGTTGGTGATGCCCTTGTCCGAGTTGACGTAGGAAAGGCCGGGACCGCTCGCGAGGGCGGCTTGGATGTCTGCTTCGATGGCTGCCTTCTGCGGCGCGGGCAGGTTCGCGATCTTCTCCACCAAGTCGCCGAAGCCGTTGTTCAGGTCGACGCCCAGCTGACTGAAAGTCTCCGCGTGCTTCGCGAACACGTCCTTGAAAAAGACGCGCACGGCGTAGCCGAAGATGATCGGGTCCGAAACCTTCATCATCGTGGCCTTCAGGTGGAGGGAGAAGAGCAGCCCTTCGGCCTTCGCGCGCGCGATCTGCTGCTCGTAAAACGAGAGCAGGGCTGCCTTGCGCAGCACCGTGCCGTCCAAAATCTCCCCCGCCTTGAGGGGCGTCTTGTCCTTGAGGACGGTGACGCTTCCGTCGGCGGCGACGAGCTCGATCTTGACCTCCGTCGCCTCTGCCACCGTCACCGACTTCTCGTTCGAAAAGAAGTCGTTCTGACCCATGGTGGCGACGTTCGTCTTCGACTCCGGCGACCACTTCCCCATGGAGTGGGGGTGCTTCCGCGCGTACTCCTTGACGGCTTTGGGGGCGCGGCGGTCCGAATTGCCTTCGCGCAGCACGGGGTTCACGGCCGACCCCTTGACGCGGTCGTAGCGAGCCTTGGCGTCCTTCTCGGCGTCGGACTTGGGCGACTCGGGGTAGTCCGGCACGGCGTAGCCGTGCGCTTGCAACTCAGCGATGCACTCCTTGAGCTGCGGCACGGAGGCGCTGATGTTCGGCAGCTTGATGATGTTCGCTTCCGGCTCCAGCGTGAGCTTGCCCAGCTCCGAAAGCGCGTCCGGCGTTCGCTGCTGCTCCGGCAGCAAGTCCGCGAACACCGCCAGGATGCGCCCCGAGAGCGAGATGTCCCGCGTCTCGACGTTCAGCCCCGCGTGCTTGGTGAACGCCTGGACGATCGGCAAGAGCGAGTAAGTAGCGAGAGCCGGAGCTTCGTCCGTCTGGGTGTAAATGATGGTGGGCGCTTTGGACATGAGAAGGGGGCGGAAT
Organism: Myxococcales bacterium; assembly: GCA_004193285.1. Taxonomy (GTDB): domain Bacteria; phylum Myxococcota_A; class Polyangia; order Polyangiales; family Polyangiaceae; genus PMG-095. The sequence goes on from SECP01000001.1 coordinate 162,312, forward strand.
ATGCCACTTCTCTCGCCCAGCTGCTATAGCAGCCGGCCGCTATGGATGCCGAGCGCAGCGCGCCAGAAACCCTGGAAAATAGCCCCCAACGGCCCAGCGTGGAGTTCATCGCGCTGGTTGCGCTGACGACGTCGCTCGTGGCGATGGCGATAGACACGATGCTGCCCGCGCTCGGAGTGATGGCGAGTGAGCTCGGCGCCGCCAGCCCCAACGACCGCCAGCTCGTGCTCAGCGCGTTCTTCGGGGGGATGATGGTGGGGCAGGTGCTGTGCGGTCCCGCGTCGGACAGCCTGGGGCGACGTCGCGCGCTGTTCATCGGCATCGCGCTGTTCGTCGTGGGCAACTTGATGTGCGCGCTCGCGCCGAGCTTCGGAGTGCTCCTCGCGGGGCGCGCGCTTTCGGGCTTCGGCGCGGCGAGCCCTCGCATCGTCTCGGTCGCGATGGTGCGCGACGCGTACGGGGGGCGCGGAATGGCGAGGGTGATGTCGTTCGTCTCGACCGTATTCATCTTGGTACCGGTCCTGGCTCCATCCATCGGACAAGGCGTGCTCGTCGTCGCAAGCTGGCGGGCCATCTACTGGGGTCTGGTGGTGATGGCGATCGTGAACTCCATCTGGCTCGCGCTTCGGCAACCGGAGACTTTGCCGGAGAGCCGGCGCGTGCCCTTCTCGGTGCGCAACGTCCTCAGCGGCGCCGCGCAGACCTTCCGGCATCCGCTCACCCTCGGCTACATGATGGGGACGGGCGTCGTGTTCGGCGCCTTCATCAACTACCTGTCGACCGCGCAGCAGATCTTCCAGGAACAGTACGGCGTGGGTAAGCTGTTTCCCGTCTACTTCGGGCTGCTCGCCAGCGGCATCGGCGTCGCCTCTTTCGTCAACGGGAGGCTCGTGATGCGCTTCGGCATGCGCCAGCTGAGCCGAATTGCGCTCGTTGGCGCGAGCTCCCTTTCGCTCGTGGCGCTCTTCGGCGCGGCGCTGTGGCACGGCCACCCGCCGCTGCCGGCGCTCATGGCCTACCTGATTCCGTGCTTCTTCTTCAACGGCATTCTGTTCGGTAATTTCAACGCGCGCGCCATGGAACCCATGGGTCGCATCGCTGGCGTGGCGGCGGCCGTCATTGGCTCCGTCGGCACTCTCGTCGCGCTCGCGATCGGAACGCCGTTCGGCCGAGCCTACGACGGTACCGTGCTACCGCTCATCGGCGGCTACCTGACGAGCGGCGTGCTCGGGCTCCTGCTCACGACGTGGGCGGAGCGCAAGAACGAAGCGCTCGGCGCTTCCGCTCAGTGAGGCGCGACCGGAATTTGCGGCAATGCGGCCAGCGCGCGCCGGGCCGCTTTGTTCACTTCGCTATCTGGGTCGCTCAGCAGCTGCTCGAGCGCGCTCGTCGCGAAGGTTGCGCGTAGCTTGCCGAGCGCGTTCGCGGCGGCTCGCCGGACATCCGGCACGGCGTCCCGCAAAAGCGCGAGGAGCTCGGCGCCGTGCGCCTGGCCGCCCACGTCCGCGAGGGCCAGCGCGGCCTCTTTGCGGACCTGCCACTGTGCGTCGTTCAGGAGCTTAGCCAGGCCTTCCGCGGAGAGCGGGCTGCCGTGCTTGCCCAGCTGCTTGATCGCGTCCGCTCGCACCCGCCAGTCTTCGTCCTTCAAGGCGGCCAGTAGGGCGAGCCTCACCTCTTGAGTGCGCGCGTAGTCCAGCGCGCCGATGGCGAGTCGGCGCACGCTAGGCTCCGGGTCTTGCAAGCGTTCGCGCAGCGGGGCGATGCTCTTTTCGGACCGGAGGTAGCCCAGCGCGATCACTGCCTGCTCACGGACGGCGGCGCTTTCATCAGCTAGGCGGAGCGTGATGGGCGCCTCCGCCTCCGGCGCGCGATGATCACGCAGCCCCGCGATGCTTGCGGCTCGTACCTCCGCTCGCGGGTGGGTCAAGATGTTCAACAAGAGCTCGACTGCTTCCGGCCCGCGGCTGTCCCTCACCGCGGCCGCCGCGGCTTGACGAACTCGCTCGGCCTCGTCGGCCAAGGCCGCGACGATCGTCGGGGTGGCGCGCGGGTCCCCGAGGTCGTCCAGGTGTACGATGGCGAGCTCACGCACGGTAGCGTCTGCGTCCTTGGCCGCGATCAAAAGGAGGTCGAGCGCCTCGTCGTCCAGCGCGTCCCCCAGCTCCGTGAGCGCGAGCTGGCGGGAGCCTGCGTCGTCGCTCTGGAGCAGCTTTCGGATCTGTTCGATGTCCATGCGAATCAGCGCAAAAGGTAGGGAATTTTGACGACGATGGCGTCTTTGGGGCAGTCGTTCTCGCACGCGAGGCAGTACCAGCACTCGTCGAAGCGCATGTGCGCCTTACCGGTCTCGGGGTTCACGGCGAGGCAATCCACCGGGCACGAGTCGATGCACACCTTGCACCCCTTGATGCATTTGTCCTCGTTCACGATCACGGGCACATCGAAGCGCTGGGTGGTTTGAGCGGCGCGGGCCCGCGTGGCTTCAGCCGCTTTGACCGCCTCTCGGTTTTCCAGGTTGCTCATGCGCTCGCCGCAATTCCGGGGGACGGGTTGACGCGGATGTGGTGGTAGGAGCTGAGCTCGCTTTGAGCGAGCGGCACCAGGTAGGGCGCTACGGGGCGTTTGAACGCGGTCATCTCTCCGCTTGGGTCTTTCTTCAAGTTCACGTGGCAAAACCAGTCTTCGTTGTTCATCTCCGGGTAGTCCACCCGGTGATGGTAGAGCCCCCAGCGGCTCTCTTTCCGGAACAAGGAGGCGCGCGCGGCCATCTCGGCGCAGTCGCGGATGAAGTGGCACTCGAGCACACGCATCAGCTCGTGGGGACCGCTCGCGCCGAGCTCCTCCAGCTCCTCTTTGGCGCGCATGAAATGAGCGAGCCCGGTCTGCATGCGGTGCTCGCTCTTCGGCGGCTGCAAGTAGTCGTTCACCAGGCGCCTTACCTTGTACTCGTATTGATGATGCGGCAGGCCCAGCGGGCGCTCTAGGGGGGCGAAGATGCGCCGACGCTCCTGCTCGACGTCGTCTTTGGGAAGGTCGACGAGCTCCAGCGCATTGACGTAGCTGGCGGCATTTTCGGCCGCGATCTGCCCGTAGGTGAGGGCGCCGAGCAGGTAGTTGTGAGGAACGCAGGCCATGTCCCCAGCCGCGTACAGCCCGGGGACGGACGTCTCCGCGCGCTCGCTTACCCACACCCCGGAGGCGCTGTGCCCGCTGCACAGCCCAATCTCGGAGATGTGCATCTCCACCAGATTCGAGGCGTAGGTGTTGCCCCGCCCGAGGTGGAACCTACCCCGGCTGGGGCGCTCGGTGCGGTGCAGCACGCTTTCGATCTCGCTGATGGTCTCCGGCGCGAGGTGGTCGAGCTTCAGGTAGATGGGCCCGTTCTCCGACATGAGCTCCCGGTAGAACTCCATCATCATCTGCCCGCTCCAGTAGTCGCTCTCGATGAAGCGGTGACCTTTGGCGTTTACGGTGTGGCCGCCGAAGGGCCCGGTGACGTAGGCGCAGGCAGGGCCGTTGTAGTCCTTGATGAGGGGATTGATCTGAAAGCACTCGATGCCGGTCAGCTCCGCCCCCGCATGGTATGCCATGGAGTACCCGTCGCCGGCGTTGGAAGGATTCTCGTACGTGCCGTACAGGTAGCCGGACGCCGGCAAGCCGAGCCGGCCCGACGCGCCGCAGCACAAAATCACCGCTTTGCAGCGGATGAGATGCAGATGCCCCTCGCGCGTGTCCAGCCCGATGACACCGACGACGCGCCCGCCGTCCACCACCACGCGAGTAGCCATGATGCGGTTGCTCACCTGAACCAGGGCGCGCTTGATGCGCCGGGTCAGGATCTTCTTCAGGTCGTACCCCTCGGGCATCGGCAGGACGTAGCTGCCGTTGTGGTGCACCTTTTTGACGTCGAACTCGCCCGTCTCGGTCTTTTGAAACTTCACGCCCCAGCGATCGAGCTCCTCGATCATCGAGAAGCTCCGCTTCGCGTACTCGTAGACCGCCGCCTGATCGACGATGCCATCGTTGGCCATCGTGATCTCTTTCACGTACTGCTCGGGGGTTGCGTGGCCGGGAATGACGGCGTTGTTCAGGCCGTCCATGCCGATGGCGATGGCCCCGCTGCGCTTGATGTTCGCTTTCTCGAGGAGCAGAACCCGCGCTTTGGGCATGAGCTCCTTGGCGCGAATGGCTGCCGTCGAGCCCGCGCTGCCGCCGCCAATCACCACGATGTCCGCGTCGAAGAGCTCGTCTTGCATACGTAGCTCGCTGCGTTTGCAAGGTCCGGGCCGCAGCCACGAAACAATCAGCAAGGCCCGCGAGGGTGGGCAGGTTGCTGCTCCACGAGCACGGCTGCTTCTGGAGCAGCAGCGGTGCTGACTGCCCAGCAGAACCGGCCGCGCGAGCCCAGTCTGTCTCGGAAGACGCCGGCGGCAGCCGAATATCCGCTCAAGCGGACAGGTGCAGGTCGTCTTAGCGTAGTTAAATGACGGGAATTTCTCGTATAGTGGACGAGGGCGGGGGCGCATGTTAGGCCGTGGGTCGCCATGCCCGTCCTCACCTTGCCCGGTACCGGCCCGTCGCCCACCGTGCGCGCGAAGGCCCTCGTCTTCGAAGATCCGCGCTCCGCGGAGCTGCTGGCGCAGATCGAGCGCGTGGCCCCCAGCGACGCCACCGTGCTCGTCACGGGCGAGACCGGAACCGGTAAGGAGATCGTAGCGCGGCACCTCCACGAGCTGAGCCGTCGCCACCACGAGGCATTCGTGGCCGTGAACTGCGGCGCGATCGCCGAGCAGCTCGTGGAAAGCGAGCTGTTCGGCCATGAAAAGGGCGCGTTCACTGGCGCCCAAACGAGTCGCGCGGGCTGGTTCGAGACCGCCCACCGCGGCAGCCTCTTCTTGGACGAGGTAGGGGACCTCTCACTGCCGCTGCAGGTGAAGCTCCTGCGCGTTCTTCAGGAGGGCGAGGTGGTGCGGCTCGGCTCTCGCGCGACGCGCGCCATCGACGTTCGTTTGATCGCGGCCACCAACGTGGACCTGGAAGAGGCGATGGCGGCAGGACATTTCCGCGAGGACCTGTTCTACCGGTTGAACGTCACCCAGCTTCGGCTCTTGCCGCTCAGGGAGCGCCTCGGCGACATCCTCCCCCTGGTGCATCACTTCATCGGCGTTTATCAGCGCAAGCTGGACGTTCAGATATCGGAGCTGTCGCCTTCCGCCGAGCAGCGCCTGCTGGAGCACTCCTGGCCGGGCAACATCCGTGAGCTGGAGAACGTGGTCCATCACGCTTTGCTCGTAGCGAGAGGTGAGCGCGTCGAAGCCGACGATCTGCGGCTTTCGCCGCAGAAAGCGCGCACTAAGACGAGCTTGCCGGTGGAGGATGGCTTCGCTCTGCTCGAGACGGCGCTCGCTCGCATCTACGAAGCGCCCGCCCCGAAGCTGTTCGAGCGCATCGAGGAGACGGTGATGCGCACCGCTTACGCGCACGCCGGCAAGAACCAGCTCAAGACCGCTCGCCTCCTGGACATCAGCCGCAACGTGGTGCGCGCTCGCCTGCTCTCTTATGGAGACCTGGCCGGCAGCTCCCGTCCGCCCCCCTCGGAGCGTCCGGTCGCGGCCGCTCCGAGCAGCGGGCGACACACGCGCGTGCGGCTGGGCTTTCACAAGTTCGGCGTCCTCACCGTGGTCAAAGCGCTGGGCACGTTCGACGCGCTCCTCGCGGCCAAGGGCATCCACGTGGAGTGGTGCGAATTTCCCGCTGGTCCGGAGGTTGCGAGCGCCATTCAAGCAGGGGACGTAGCGCTCGGCGTCGTCGGAGATTGCCCGTCGGTCCTCGCGCAGGCGGACGACGCCAGGTTCGTTTACGTGGCCGCCGAGGCTCCCGCTCCGGAAGCGGAAGCGATCATCGTGCACGAGGACTCGGATATCGAGAGCGTCGCCGATCTGCGCGGCCGCAGCGTGGCGCTCAAGCGCGGCTCCAACGTCCACTACCTGCTCATTCGCGCGCTCGAGGAGGCAGGGGTGGACTACGGGGACGTGCGATTGACCTTTGCGGTCCCGGAGAAGGCCAAGCAGGCGTTCGAATCGCGCCACGTGGACGCTTGGGTGATCTGGGATCCGCTGCTCTCCAGCATCCAGCACACCGCTCGCGCCCGCGTGCTGCGAGACGGCCGCGGGCTAACGCTCAACACCGCGTATTACCTGGCTAATCGCGAGTTCGCGCAAGCTCACCCCGAGCTCGTGGACGAGCTCCTGGTGCACGCGGTCAAGGCGGTGGAGTGGGCCAAGAGCAACACGTCTTTGGTGGCCGAGCTGGTCTCCGCGCAGCTCAACATCTCGTCGCGCGCGATCGCCAGCTGGCTTCAGCGGCATCCCACCACCGGTGCGCTGACGCCGGAGCTGATGGCGTCGCAGCAATCGATCGCCGACACACTCTACCGCTTGCAGCTTCTGCCCAAGCCGGTTCAGGTCGCGGACGCAGGGTGGCGTCGCTTGGCCAGTTGAATCACGAGCAGCCGTTGGCTCGGGACTTGCTTATCGGACGCGCGATGACTCTAAGAGCTCTTGGTGCACTTTGCCTGGGCGCGCTCGCCTTGGCGCTCGGCTGCAAGTCCAAACCAGCGGGCGAGCAACCCACCGGTCAGACTGCGGAGCCCGCGGCCGCCACCGAAACCATCCGCGTCGCGATCGGTACGCAAGACACGACCATCAATTGCGCGGCGGGTGGACCCATCGTGCGCGAGCTTCACCTCCTCGAGAAGTTCCTGCCGCACGAAGGGCGTTACAAGTCGGTCAAGTACGACATCCACTGGGAGAACCAGCCGACGGGTGCCCAGCTCAACAGCAAGTACCTGGCAAACCAGCTGGACATCGTGCAGATGGCGGACTTTCCGTCGGTGCTCGGGGCGACCGCGCTCAAAGCCGCGGGCGACAAGGTGCAGTCGTTTTACATCGCCACCCTTTCGGCGGGGATCAACGGCGCCGGCAACGCGATCTTGGTGCCCTCGGAGTCCAAGGTGCAGTCCCTCGGCGAGCTGAAGGGCAAGAAGATTTCGGTGCCGTTCGGCTCCACCGCGCACGCCATGCTCATCCGCGCGCTCCAAGACTTGGGCTGGGACCCGAACAAGGACGTCGAGATCGTGACCCAGACGCCGGAGGTCGGCGGCAGCGCGTTGAAGGCGAATCAAATCGATGCCCACGCCAACTTCGTGCCCTTCGGCGAGCTCTTCCCGTTCCGCGGCTTCGCCAAGAAGATCTACGACGGCAGCTCGACGGGCGTGACGACCACCCACGGCGTTCAGGTTCGCTCGGACTACGCCACGAAGTACCCCGAGGTGGTGGTCGCCTACCTCAAGGCGACGTTGGAGGCGGACCGCCTCTACAAGGAAGACCCCGAGGGGCTCTCAGAAAAGCTCGCGAAGTGGACGGGCGTCGACGCGGAGGTCTACTACGCCTTCCACGGTCCCCAAGGCATTCAGACGCGCGACTACACGCTCAAACCGGAGCACATCCAGGCGATCAGCAAGGCTCAAGAGTCGCTCAAGGTGCTGAAGAAGGTGACGAAGGAGATCGACGTCGCCAGCTACGTGAACGACAAGTTCATTCGGCAAGCGGCCAAGGAATACGGGCTGGACTACGACGCTCGGCTCAAAGACTACGCTGCCCAGCCCTTCGCGGGTAACGCGCTGGACACGGGCGCGGCCGTGACGGAGCCGAAGCTCGCCGGTCAGATCTGGGTGAAGGACGAGCCCAAGGTGCGCCTCTACAGCACGCCAGAAGCGACGTTTGCGGCCCTCGCGCGCCTCGAGCAAGAAGGCAAGAAGCCGCGCGTGACGTTCGTACACGACCGCGACACCGGCAACAAACTGTTCGCGGACAAGGTCTGGTACGTGCGCGGCCCCAAGGGGCTGTCCGCGTTCTTGCTGAAGAAGTCGGCCGAGACGTGGGCCGGGAAGAACGGTGGGCAAGTCATCGGCTTCGACGCCGCCCGCCAGGCCACGGGGCAGGCCAGCCTATGAGCATGAGCGCCGAGTCTTCCGATCGCACGGCAGCCTCGCTCCTGCCGCGCTCCGCGCTGTTCGACGATTCGGCGCTCGCGGTCGCCGCGCGCAGCCCGGCGGCGGGTGAGAAGCTGCGCGCTTCGGCGAGGGCGGTCGCCATCGGCGCCGTGTCGATCTTGGTGTGGCTCGGCGCCTGGGAGCTCGCCTCCCGCTACGAGCTTGAGCTGTTCTTTCGCTTCGAGAACATCCCCGCACCGAGCGAGGTCGTGGTGGCGCTGGGCGAGCTCCTCGCTACGCCGAAATTTGCGGCCCACGTCGGCAACAGCCTGCTCCGCATCTTCGTGGGGTTCGTCATCGCTGCCGTCCTGGCCGTTTCCTTCGGGCTGCTCATCGGGCGATTTCGGCTCGTGGCGCAGTCCCTGCTGCCGCCGTTGGAAGTGATTCGGCCGATCCCAGCGGTGGCGTGGATCCCCATCGCCATCCTCCTGTTCGCGTCCGCCGAGCAGAGCATGGTGTTCATCACCTTCATTGGCGCCTTTTTCCCGATCTTGCTCAGCACCGTGCATGGGGTGGAGGCGCTGGACCGTCGCTTGGTGTTCGCTTCCTTGAGCCTCGGCGCTCGGCCCCTGGACGTGTTCCGTGAAGTCATTCTGCCGGGCGCCATGCCGTCGATCGTGACCGGCCTCAGCATCGGGATGGGAACCTCTTGGTTCTCCCTGGTGACGGCGGAGATGATCTCCGGCCAGTACGGCATCGGCTACTACACGTGGGAAGCGTACACGCTGCAGAAGTACCCGAGCATCGTGCTCGGCATGATGGCGATTGGGGTCCTCGGCATGGGTAGCAGCTTCGTGATCCGTACGCTGGGTCGCCGACTCATGCCCTGGTTTCAACCTCAAGGAGCGAGCGAATGAGCGCGGCTCAGGTACTTTCCCCGCCCGAAACTGGCGGCTCGATCCGACTGCAGAACGTCGACATCCACTTCGGGGAGGGGAAGACCGCCGTTCAGGCCCTGCGAGGCATCGACCTGGGCATCGCTGCGGGGGAGCTGGTCAGCGTCTTGGGTCCCTCCGGCTGCGGCAAGTCCACCATCATTGGCGCGGTCGCCGGGTTCACGCGTGTGAGCTCGGGCAGCCTGCTGGTGGACGGGCACGAGGTGCGCGCGCCGGGGCCAGACCGCGGGGTCGTTTTTCAACAGCACACGCTCTTCCCGTGGAAGACGGTGCTGGAGAACGTCGAATTCGGACTCAAGATGCGGCGAGTGGATCGCGCGCAGCGGCGCCGCGCGGCGGCCGAGATCTTGGACCACGTCGGCCTTGGTGAGTTCAAAGAGCACTACCCGCATCAGCTTTCGGGCGGCATGCAGCAACGCGTGAGCTTGGCGCGCGTGCTCGTCAACCGGCCGCGCGTCATCTTGATGGATGAGCCGTTTTGCTCGCTGGACGCGCAAACGCGGCTTCAGATGCAGCAAACGTTGCTCGAGCTTTGGCAAGAGTTTCACATGACGGTGGTGTTCGTGACGCACGACGTGGACGAAGCCGTCTTCCTCAGTGACCGCGTGGTGGTGCTGAGCCCGCGCCCCGGCACCGTGAAGGCGGAGCTGCTCGTGGACCTACCGCGGCCGCGAAGCGTCGATCTCCTGACGAGCCACGCGTTCATGGATCTCAAACGACGCGCCCTCGGCCTCCTCCTCGGCCCGACTCCACCCACCGCTTAGCTGACGCGTGTCTAACTCTAGGATTGCAGTTGTGGTGCAAAATGCGACATGGCTCGCTGATATCTTGAGTATTGCTCAAAATATCGCGGCTTTCGCTTTTGGCGGCCTCCCCGCCTCGGGTAGACGTCTAGAGCCGTGTCCCATTCAACCCAAGACGAGCTCGAGCGGCTGAGAGCCATCGAGGAACGTCATCGCCTGCTATTCACGAACATGGGCGCGGCCTTCGCCCTGTACGAGATGGTAAGCGACGCCGATGGCAGGGTGGCCGACGCTCGCTTGTTGGAAGTCAACCCCGCGTATTGCGACATGATCGGCCGGCCCGGCGAGAGCCTCGTCGGCCGCAGCATGCGCGAGCTCTTGCCGTACTTGGACCAGCGCTGGCTGGACTTCCTGGCCGAGGTGGCGTGGACCGAGCAACCGAGCTCGCGGCTGGACCACGTTCAGGAGCACGATCGCTACGTGGACGTTCGCGCGTATTGCCCGAGGCGAGGGCAGGCGGCGGTTCAGCTCTACGATGTCACCGAGCAGAAGCGCGCGGAGCAGACCGTTCAGGAGCGGGACGCCCGGCTCGACGCCCTCGTGACCTCGGCCATGGATGCGATCGTCTCGCTGGACGAGACGCAGCGCATCACGCTGTTCAACCCGGCGGCGGAGAAGATGTTTCGGTGCACCGCCGCGGACGCGCTCGGCACCGATTTTGCGCGCTTCGTGGCGCCGCCGCATCGCGACGCCCACCGCGAGCAGCTCAGCGATTTCGTGCGCTCCGGCCTGGCGAGCCGGCGCATGGGCGTGGTCGGCGACCTGCGCGGCGTGCGCGCCAGCGGGGAGGACTTTCCGCTGGAGGCCTCGGTCTCGCAGTGCACGGTCCAGAGGCGCCCGCTGCTCACGCTCATCCTCCGTGACTCGAGCGAGCGCCGCCGGGCCGAGGACGAGCGGCTCAAGTTCTTGTCGCAAATTCAGCAGACGCAGAAGCTGGAGAGCCTGGGAGTCCTCGCCGGCGGCATCGCGCATGACTTCAACAACTTGCTGATGGCGGTGCTCGGCCACGCGGACCTCGCCCTGGACGCGCTGCCGGGCTCGTCGGAAGCGCGCGACGACCTGGCGGAGATTCGTCGGGCCGCCCAGCGCGCCACGGAGCTGTGCAAGCAGATGCTTGCCTACTCGGGCAAGGGGCGCTTCGTCATCCAGGCCGTGGAGCTGCAGAAGCTAGTCGAGGAGATGATGCACATGCTGCGCGTCTCGATCTCGAAGAACGCGATCTTGAAGCTGAACTTCGCCCCCAACCTACCCAGCGTGGACGCCGACGCCTCGCAGCTCAGACAGGTGGTGATGAACCTGATCGTCAACGCCTCCGAGGCGATTGGAGATCGCTCTGGCGTCATCACGCTCTCCACCGGCGCGATGGATTGCGACCGCGGTTACTTGTCCGAGGCCTGGCTCGACGAGCAGCTCCCGGAAGGCATGTACGTGTTCATCGAGGTGGCAGACACCGGCGCCGGCATGGACGCCGAGACGCGCTCGCGGATCTTCGATCCTTTCTACACGACCAAGTTCACCGGCCGTGGGCTGGGCCTCGCGGCGGTGCTCGGCATCGTTCGCGGCCACCGCGGCGCGATCAAGGTCTACAGTGAGCTCGGCAAAGGCACGACCCTGAAGGTGCTGTTCCCCGCCAGCCAGCGTGGAGCGGTGCGTGAAGAGGGCAGCGCGGTGCGCGGCATCTACGAAGGCAAGGGGACGGTGCTGCTCGTGGATGACGACGAATCCGTGCGCGCGGTCGGGCGTAAAATGCTCGAGCGCATCGGCTTTTCGGTGGTGACCGCCGCCGATGGCGCCGAAGCCATCGCGCGGTTTCGCGAACGGGCCGACGACATCATCTGCGCCATCGTGGATTTGACGATGCCGCACGTGGACGGGGCGGAGACCTTCCGGGAGCTCCGGCGGATGCGCCCCGGGGTGCGGGTCATTTTGTCCAGCGGCTACAACGAGCAGGACGTGACGCAGCGCTTCGTCGGCAAAGGTTTGGCGGGGTTCATCCAAAAGCCCTACCAGCTGTCCACGTTGGTCGCGGTCCTCAAGGAAGTGCTCGAGAAAGCGCGGGAATAAACCCGCTCCCGGGGCCGCTTAGGCGGCCGAGGGCGCGGCCCTTGCCAGCCTTCCGCCTCCGCCTGCTATAAAGCGCCCACCAAGAGCCATGCGTGCAAAGTCGCTGTACCTGCTGAGTTTGTTGATGCTTTCGGGTTGTCAGAAAGACGAGCCCAAGCCGGATACCACGCGCAAAGAAGCGGAGGCGCCGGCCAAGGTCGACGCGATCGACCCGAGCCTCGCCGAAGCCGTCGCCGCCGCCTCCGCGTCACCAGCTCGTGCGGGCGTGCCCGGCCAGGCAGAGGGCGGTCCGCCGGCAGACGGCGTGTTCGGGCCAGGCGCGGCCGACAAAGAGGCGACCAAGGGCGCGGCTCCGAAGATCACTCTCGGGAGTGACGGCTCGGAGCCCCGCCAGAAGCTCGGACCCAGCAAGCCGGCCAAGCTCACGGGCACCATCCAGTTGGCGCTGCAGAGCGACCCCCGACAAGGCGCTATCCCGGTGCTGCTCAGCCTGGCAGTGGAGCCGAAGAAGGCGGACGCGAAAGACGCGGAGGGCTCCCAGGTCGTGACGGTGCGCGTCACCGGGGCCAAGGTGGACGCGCCCGGCGTGCCCAAGGAAATGGACGATCAAGTCGCCAAGGTGAAGGGCAGCAAGGTCGAGTACACCCTCTCGCCCAACGGTACGCCGGGGCCGCTCAAGGTAGCCGCCTCCAAGGGCGCGCCCGAGGACTTCGTGCGCTCGCTTTCGGACGCGCTCGGCCTCCTCAGCATTCCTTACCCCGACAAGCCTCTCGGCGCGGGTGGGTTCTTCATGGTCACGAGCCGCGACGAGCTCATGGGCATGGACCTCGTTACGTACCGCATGGTCAAGGTCAAGGAAGTCACGCCGGAGGGCGTCACGCTGGACGTGAACACCAAGCGCTATGCGGCTTCTCGCACCTTGGAGCTGCCCGGGATGCCGCCAGACATGGACAAGAACCTATTCCAGTTCGACGCCATGTCGGAGGGAACGGTGCGGCTGCCCCTGGGCGCGGTGCTGCCGACGCAGGGTGAGATCAACTCCGTGCTGGCGGCGCAGTTCGCGGCCGCGGATCCGAAGCGGCGCCCCGCCATTCAGCTGCAGTCTCGGGCTCAGCTGGACCTGAAATAACGGGCCTAAAGCCCCAAACGCGCCGGTAGCTCCGCCAAATCCTCGATAGGCTCGGCGCCGGCGCGCACGATCGCGTCGCGTCCGACGGACGCCGTGTAGCCGAGCACGCGCATGCCGGCCGCGAGCGCGGCCACGACGCCCTTGGTGCTGTCCTCCACGACCACGGTCTGCGAGGGGGCGAAGCCCAACGTGCTGGCCGCGAGCAAAAACAGGTCTGGAGCGGGCTTCGGGCGACTGACCTGGCTTGCCGAGAAGATGCGGCCCTCGAAGAACGGGAGCAGCCCGGTTACCGCCAGCGTGAGCTGCATCTTTTCGTGAGCACCTTGAGAGCCGACGGCCAAGGTCACTCCCTCCGCTACCAATGCTTCGATGGCGCCTCTGACCCCTGCTACCGGGGTGAGCTCACGGGCGAGGGCGGCGAGCAGGTTGCGCTGACTGCGCTCGGGCCAGTCCTCCGGCACCTTTCTCCCGATCTTCTCCTCCACCCGGCGGATGATGTTCGCGAACGTGTCTCCGAGGAACTCGGTCTTGGCAAGCTCGGCGCTCATGTCCCAACCGAGCTCGGAGACCGCCTCTGCGGTGAGGCGCGCCGCGATGGGCTCGCTGTCCACCAGCACGCCGTCGCAGTCGAAAATGACGAGCCGATCCGAGGCGCGATTCATGCGGCCATCTCCTGCGCGCCTGAGGTCAGCCTCGCCACGCTGCGGGTGAATACGGGCGGAGCTAGGCCGCGAGCCGCGCCGGCAGAACGGAGCAAGCTCAGAAGCCGAGCTTCTCTTTCTTTTCTTCCGCGCCCGGGTACGGGTCCAGCTTCGTGTTGATGACGGGCAGGCCAGCCGCTTTGTCTGCGTTGACCTTGATCCACTGCTTCTGGTTGTCCGGCACCTGCGTCTCGTCGAAAATCGCCTCTACCGGGCACTCGGGCACGCAGGCGCCGCAATCGATGCACTCGTTGGGATCGATGTAGAGCATCTCGTCGTCCCCATGGAAGCAGTCGACGGGGCAGACGGCGACACAGTCAGTGAAACGGCAGCGGTGGCAATTGTCGGTTACGACGAACGTCATGTGACGAGGCGGAGTCTAGACTCCAGTGGCCCAGAACACAAACCGTCTCGTCATCACTCGAAGGGCGTGACGTCGCCTGCGCCGACCCGCACGACGTGCGGCCTTGGCCCGCTCAAATCCACGATGCTGGTCGGCACGGTGCCGCCGGCGCCTGCGTCCAGCACGAGGGCGAGGCCGGGGAACGCCAGGTCCACCTCGCGTGGATCCGGGTCCGGGGTTTCGCCATGGCGGGCGGCGGTGCTGGAAATGATGGGCCGACCGAGCTCCGCCGCGATCGCCAGCGCCACCGGGTGCCGGGGGATACGCACGCCGACCGTCTTACGCGGCGTTTGGACGATGCGCGGGACTTCGCGCGTTGCCTCCAGGATGAAGCAGTACGGGCCAGGGGTGTACTGCTTGAGCACGCGGTACACGCTGTCGTGCATGACGGCGTAGCGAGCGACGTCGCCCAAGTTCTGACAGACGAACGCGAGCATCTGCGAGCGGTCGATGCCCTTGATCTGGTAGAGGCGGTCGATGGCCTTCTTGTTGAAGAGGTCGCAGCCGAGGCCGTAGACCGTGTCCGTCGGGTACGCGATGACCTCGCCGGCCTCCAGCGCTTCGACAGCGCGCTTGATCTTGCGCGGTTCTGGGTTTTCCGGATTGATTTCGAGGAGCATGGCGCTAAAAGCTAACGGAGCTCGAGCATCCTCACGCTCTGGGGTGAGAGCGGTGCTTCGAGCGTGCCGAAGGTAGCACGTAAGGTGGCGCCGTCGAGCGCGTCCACCGCCTCGGTGATGGGCCCGCCCAGCGCGCTCAGCTCCACCCTGGCGAGCGCCGGCTCCGGTGTCGTGTTGGTGACGAAGAGCACGCGGGGCGCGCCTGCTTCGTCACGAAACAGGCTGCAGCGCAGACCTCGCCCGGCGACGAGGCGCAGCGGTGAGTGCGCGTCGTTCAAGCGGTCCAACTCGCCCGCGAGCGCGTGCTCGGCCACCACGAGAGAGCGCTCCGCGGCGGCGGGGGTCAGGTCCGGCAGCAGCTCCAGCCCGCTCGGGCTGGTGCGCGGCAAGGTCGGCCCGAAACGCAAAAGCGCCCCGCTGGCGGCTGCGTCATTCAGCGAGCGCCAGAGCTCTCGCTCCAAGCCGCCTGCCGAAACGACGAAGCCGAAGCGGCTTTGGGCGAGCGCGTAACCGACCGAATCGTTACCACAGACGCGGTACGCGAGCCCGCGCTCGGAGAGCTCTCGGAGCAGCGAGCGCAAGAACCGCTCCGCGTCGAACAAGCTGGCGGCGAACGGTCCCTGCTCCAGGCAGGAGTCGTACGCACCGAGCCCCATGATGTCGAAGGCGGCCGCGCTGATCGGGCCGAAGGCGTGCAGGAGCCGCTCCAGGCGGTGCAAGCTGCGCGGCACCACCACGCAAATGTCCGCCGCGCGCGACAGCTCGTAGAAGCGAGTCCGCTGCACCGCCTCGTTCAGGCGAGCCCAAAACTCGAAGGAAGCACGCTGAGCTCCGAAGCGATCGATGGGTGAGCCTATCCAGCGGTCGCGCTCCACGGCCATGTACAGGTTGAAGCCGCGGATGCCTGCGGACAGGCACGAGAGGGCCGCGAAGCGGTTGTCCTCCTCGGTGAGTGGAGGAAAGAACGGAGGGAAGCCGGCGGCCAGCTCCACCGCGAACGCGGGATAGTCGAAAGCATCCGCGCGCGTCGTCACCTCGCTCGTCCGCTTCAAGATGACGTCGGACGATGCCTCCGCGGCGACGTGGTAGTAATCCATGCCGACGCACTCCACGACTTTGCCCAGCCGCGATGGATCCAGGGGCGTCGCCGACTCACCCATCGGCAGGTTGTGACAGGTGGGCACTCTTTCCAAGCCGGCTCCGGACATGGCCTGCCGAAAGAGAGCGAACGCGTCCGCAATCGAGGACTCCTGGTACTCCGCCCAATCCAGCTGCCGGCGCAGCTCGCGCGAGTCCTGGGCGTCGAAGCGATGGGGCGGTGTGACGTCGAAGGTCTCGGTGACGATGCCGTACGCGGCCCCGAGCGCCTCTGGCGTTCCGTAGCGGCTCTCCAAATGGCGGCGATAAAGAGCCACGGAGTCAGGGTGGTAGTCTTGCTCGTAGACTCCGTCGCGAAAGTACATCGCGCCTTCGTTGTCCACCTGGCACAGCACGATCGGTCCGCGCGGCCACGCGAGCGGGCCCAGCTCCTCGCCGACGCGCCGCAGCCAGGCGCATGCCTCGTTCAGTAGCTTGCGGCTCGCGTAGCTCGGCACCGGAAATGCGAGGGGAGGCATCGGCAAGATCACGGCCTCTCCTGCAGGTGACCGCGCTTGGCAGTCGCGATCCCAGAGCACGCGCTCGGGCAGGCCGAATCCACTCAGCTCTGCGTTGATGTGCGGCCCCGGTCGCACCAGCGCGAAGAGGCCGAGCTCCTCCGCGATGCGCAAGAACTTCACCACGTCCAGCGCGGGCTCGTAGCGACCGAAATCGAAGTTGCCTTGCGGGTCTTCGTGCACGCTCCAGGGCACGTACACGTCCACCACCGTGCAACCCATGTCACGCAGGCTCTCCAGGCAGGGTCGCCAGCTCTCTGGCTCGAGCCGAAAGTAATGTACGGATCCGGAGAGCAGGGGAACGAGCCGCTCGCCGAGGAGGATTCCCGCGCGCGAAAGCTTGGGACGCGGCGCGTCGCTCGAATCACGCTCTGCAGCGTTCTTCTCGAGGGGCGTGTTTGTGGAAATCTGCACCGACACGGCGGCGACCTTAGCGCGGAATGCCGTAAACCGGCTCACCCTGGCGCCGTCGCGTGCCCGTCATGAAGCGAGGCAGGAGGGCCGACTTTCGCTCGCCAGCGAAATCCGCTAGTGGTGCGAAGATGCGGAGGAGCACGCGCCTCATCGCTGCCGGCTGGCTGCTCACTCTCGGCGCCTGCGCCAAGGAGCCGCCTGCCAAAGAGCCTCACTCGCGTGCGGCCTCCGTCCCCATGGCCCACTCTGCCCGCGTGCACGTGCGGCAGGAAAGAGGCGCCGCGTCGGGGCCCGCTCGCCGTGGCAAGCCTGGGGACGGCCAAGCGGAGACGAGTCGGGGCGGCAGCGGTCCGAGCAGCGAGCAGCTGGCGCAGCGCTACGCGAGGACGCGCGCGCTCGCGGTACAGCACGGTAGCGCCTCCTACTACTCGGACGCGCTGGCGGGTCGAAGCACCGCCAGCGGAGCGCCTTACCAGCCGCGCGAATTCACGGCCGCGCATCGCACCTTGGCTTTCGGAACCGTCCTCCGGGTCACCCGCAGCGATGGAGGTCCGAGTATTTACGTACGTGTTACTGACCGCGGCCCGTTTGGTCCGCGAGGTCGCATCGTCGACTTGTCGCGCGCCGCTGCCGAGCAGCTGGGCATGCTCCGCGCCGGGGTCGTGAAGGTCAAGGTGGAGGTCGTCGAGTACGGGCCGGCGCGCAAGCCGCGCCGTCGGAGGCGTTGATGCGCGTTCGCTTCGGGGAGCTCTCCGCGGAAGAGGCGCGCGAGCGCGAAGCGCTGTGCGATGAAGCGCGCGAAGTTTGGCGGCAGCTCGCCGCCGGCAACTCTGCGTACGCCTGCAGCTTGTTACGGGAGCTCGACGCGAGGCTCGAGCTCTTCGTGGATAGCGAAGGTCCGGTGAGAGTCGCCGAGTTGAGCGCGCTGGAGAGCTCGGCATGGCCGCTCGCGGAGCTGCTGCTCGCGCAGGCTCCCGAGGACGCGGGCTGCGTGCTCTCGCTCGGTCGCGCCGCGGTGCCGCTCGCGCGAGCCCTGAGCGAGGTGAAGGCGACGCACGGCGTGGACCTCGAGCGCGCTGGGCTGCGCGCTGGCTTCGGTAGGGGCCACCTCCTCGAGGTAACGCTCGGCGTGCCCGGCGGCACGGGCTCGGAAAATGAGCAAAATGCCGCAGAAAACCTGGTGCGCTCCGTGCTCGGTGACCGCGTGTTCGAGACTTGGATCGGCGCTGTGCACGTCGCGCCGGCCCCGCGCTTTCCATCGCTGCGCGTGCTCGATCCGAGAGCGCCGCGCACCACGCTACAGGTGCAAGAGCTCTTCGATACGGTCGCGGCGGCAACGCTCGGTGTGCTGCGCGGCTTGCCTGACACGCCGCGCGCGGCCGCGCGGAGCGACGCCGACGACGCGCGTGAAGAACTGGGCGCGGTGACGGAGCGTGACGACTGGACCCTGCTAGAGATCGAGCCACTCGCGGACGAGCGCGCCGGGCGCAAAGACGACTTGGTCCTCGCCAGCACGTGCACCCCCGAGCTGCTGCGCTGCTACTTGGACGGCGCGCCCTGTTCGTCGCGGCGCTTCTCGCGTGTCGGAGAGCAGTTCGTGTTCGTCAGCTACGAGGACACCGAGCGCGTCATGAGTCGTCGTGTGGCAAGACGCACCGCCATCGAGCTCGCGCTTGCGGACGCCGTTGCTGGAATCGGAGCGGTCACCGGAGTCGGTTTCGGCGTAGGGACGAGCTACGTGGATCTCGCGCTTCACCATCCCGAAACGGGACTTGGGAGCGTGGTGAAAACACTGCGTACACTGGACGTCCCGGCCGCCACCTTCATCCAATTCTTCGACTCGGAGCTCGCCGAAGAGTGGCTCGCGATCTGGCCAGACTCCCGCCTTAGCGACGCGTGACTTGCCGCGTGCTCGTGTTCGGCTATACAGGGGCCACCAAGCCGGCCATGAGGCACCTGCTACAAAGACTCGTCGCCGCTCAGGCGTTGCCCCTGGCGCTGTGCTTTGCGACCATCGCTCTGGCCGAGAGCGATCACGCGGCTTGGGTCCGAGCAGCGGTGGATTCGTTGCCCTGCTTCGTGGAAGACCGAGGCGACGCACGGAAGGATGGCCAGCTCGCTGCCATCGCGGCCGCGGTGGCGGACGTGAGTCGGGACGCTCCCCGCCCGCCTCGAGAGTGGGCGGCGCTGCTGCTCACCGTCGGTTACCACGAGAGCACCTTCAGCCTCCGCATCCACCGCGGTGAGTGCAAACCGCACGAGTGCGATCGCGGACGCGCGCGCTCCGCGTGGCAGCTTCACAAGAACCTCTTCACCGAGCCCGTGTGGGAGCAGCTCCACGGTTTGGAAAACACCGCGGTACAGGTGCGCGCTGCGTCGGACGCGCTTCGGCGCGCGTACTTCACCTGCAGCCGCAGCGGCGTACCGTGGCTGCAAGCAACGTTGAACGGTTACGCGGGCCGGCGCTGTTCTTCTCAATGGCCGGGTCTAGATCAGCGCACGGCCACGTTCAGCCGTTTGCAGCGCACCGCGACCCCGCGCAAAGCGGAGACGAGCGAGCTGTCTCCGGCCGACAAGTCGTCACGCCTGGCCCTTGCCTCGCAAGCGTTCCAAGACGCCCGTCTCACCCAGCTCTTCGCAGAGCGCCGCGAGCTCGGCCTCGGGCGCACCGCGCCATTGCAGGTCGTCGAGGCTTTCGGCGAGTGGGGCGTCTCGCCGCAGCGTCGCGAGCTGACGGTACAGTAGAGCGGCGTCCTTCTGCGCGCCGAGGTTCTGAGCCAGCACCTCCGCGCCGCGCACCTTCACCCGCCAGTCGCGAGCCTCGAGTGGGATGGCTTCGAGGTGGTGGTATTCGGCGAGCACGGTGGCGGCTGACTTGGCGCCCCAGCGCGGGATGCCGGGGATGCCGTCAGCGGTGTCCCCCACGAGCGCGAGGTAGTCCGGAATCGAGGCAGGACCAACGCCGAATTTCGTGAGCGCTCCCGTGGCGTCGAGCCAAGTGTTTCGGATCCGATCCCAGCACACCGCCTTCGGCTCGACCAAGCACTGGCTGAGATCTTTGTCCGGTGACGCGATGACCACGCGCGTGACTCGCGGATCTAGCGCGAAGCGGTGACACGCGGTCGCGATGGCGTCGTCGGCCTCGAACTCGATCATCGGCCAGGTGACGATGCCGAGCGCTCGCGTCACGCGCTCCGCGAGCCCGAATTGCGAGTAGAGGTCGGGGTCGATGCCGTCGCCCGTCTTGTAGCCTTCGAACATGTCATTGCGAAACGACTCGATGACGTGGTCGAACGCGCAAGCGACGTGGCTGACCTCACCCGAAGCGAGGAGCGCCGCGAAGCCGCGGAGCAGCCCGCGCGCCGCGCCGACCTCGACGTCGCTCGCGTTGCGGGTCTTGGGGACGGCGAAGTAGGCGCGAAAGAGCTCGAACGTCCCATCGATGAGGTGAATCTGCACGCTGGCTGCGTAGCTCAGCGCGCGTGCCGCATCGCCCAAAAAGCCGAGCCACTGCCGAATCAGGCTCCGCTGCGGCGTTTCGAGCCCTTGGAGCTCGATTCCAGCCCCGAGGCCGGCCGAGCCGGCAAATTCCCGAAGATCTTAGTTTCCGGACAACGTTTTGTTGCTTGCGCTCGCGCGTCATCCCGATGAAAAATGCCCGAAAGCGTCGTCACCGGCGCAAAGGTGAAAGTTCAGATGCGTCTCTCCAACCCCTTGCTCTTGGCTTCCATTGGTGTGCTGTTCGCGACAGCCGCTTGCACGCTGATTACGGACGTCGATCGCAGCAAGATCCCCGACGGCGTGGGCGGTAGCCCCAGCACCAACGGCGGCGATGGCAGCACCGTGCAGCCCGGTGATGGCGGCACCCCGAGCGGCGGCGGTAGCCCGGCGGCGGGCGCGGCGGGTGAAGCTCAGGGCACGAGCGGCGCCGGCGCGAGCGCAGGCTCTGGCAGTGGTGGCGACACCGGCGCGGCCGGCGATACGTCGAGCGGCGGCGCGGCCGGCGGTGCCAGCGGCGGCGCTCCCGCGGAAGCTGGCGCTGGCGGCGCGTCTGGCGCATCCGGTGCGGCGGCGGACGCCGGTGCCGGCGGCGTGCCTATTTGAACCGCTGAATGAAGAAGAGCGGAGCCGCTCCGTGCGGTTCCGCTCCCTCCGTGAGTCGCTCATTGCCCGAAGGCGCCGAAGCTCGAGCGCTACGAGCGACGCTTGGTGCGGCGTAGCAAGGCGCCGAAGCCCATCGCACCCGCGACGAACAGCAGGCCCGACCAGTCGTCGCGCGGCGTTTCTTTCGCGATGCGCGCGCCGCAGCCGTAGGTGATTTGGCAGAGCTCGTTGCCGGTGTCGGGGTCCTGACCCGCCTGAAGGCGAGTGAGCGAAGTGGTCATAGTCGCGTCCGCTTTTAGTGCTGCGTAGGCTTTCTTGACTCCGCCTTCACCAGATCCCTTGGTCAAGCCGTGCGTGCCCATGTACCGACCGAAGTCCTTGCCCGTCCAGCTCGAGGCGTTGCCCGGATTCGTGGTGTGGCAAAGCGTGCAGGACGGAGCACATGCGAGGCCGGCTTCCTCCTGCAGTGCACCTGGGAAGGTTTCTTCCGCATGCGCCGCCACGGGCACCGAGAAGATAGCGACACCGGCGAGCAGGCCAGCGAGGGTGAGCTGGATCATTCTTGTAGTCTGCATCGGTCGTCTCAGAGGTAGACGTGAACTTGGCCGAGGAGTTGAAGGTCTTCGCCGGTCCGCTTGATGGCGTCGAGGCGAACGTCGAAGTGGGAGTAAACGAACCAAACCGCGGAGAGCCAGCCGCCGACCTTGGGCTTGCCCTCGCCAGCAGTCCGGGCCGGCGTGGGGGCGCCCGCGCCGACCTTCTTCACTCCTTGGTCCAGCATCTCGCCGGTGACCAGGAAGTGCAGGCCCTGGACGAACTCCATGTCCAGCTGGGCGAAGCCGACGTAGCCCACCTCGCGGCGCGATTGAATGAGAGCGTCCGCCTCGGCGAGTAGTGCGAACTTTTCCCCGAACCCCGCGCGCGCCATGAGGCCGTGCGATTGGCGCATGGTTTTTAGGTCCAGTTGGTCGAGTCGGTCAGCTTTCGAGAACATATAGAGCGAGCTCACGCCAATGGCAGTCGACTCGCCTGTTTGGTACTCGAGGTAGCCGGCGTAGCCGCGGTCGCGGAACTTGTCGGGATTGAGCTGATAGTTGCCGGCGATGCCCATGACCTCGCCACGAACCTTTTCGCCTACGTACGCGAAAGCCACGCCGTGCTGCTGGCTCGATTCGCGATCCGTGTTCGTGGCCTGGCGCACCCACATCGTGTGCTCGGGGATGCGTATGCCAAAGGGCAAGTTGAGGCGGCCGGCACGCACCGTAAGCTCGGGTAGAATTTCGTACCCGATGTAGTGGGTGCGAGAGATCAGGTTCCAGTCCTTGCCCTGATTCGTCGTGATTTGCGCGCGCCGTGCGTAGGGAGAACCCGCTGCAACACGAGCTCCGCCGATACTGCCGCCAATCTTGAACTTGCCGAACTGCGCTTGCCCGTACAAGTCCATCATCATGGGGAAGGTGCGGAAGTCGCCATCCTTCAGTATGTTCAAGTGACGGTAGCTGCCGCCGAGCAAGAGCCACTCCGGCAAGTCCACCGCGCCGAAGAGGAAGTTTTGAAACGTGGGCTCATCCGCGCTGCTGCTGGACGCGCTCGAGCTCGACTCCGTGCTCGCCGCGCTCTCCGTGCTCTCACCCTCGGCGGTGTTGCCGTCAGCCGACGCTTCGTCCGACGTTCCTGAGTTGGCAGAGTCCTCGCTCGGACTCGCTTCCTCCGAGCTGTCACCAGCGGCGGGCGCCTTGGTGCCGTCTTCTTCGCCAGCGCTCTTCGCGGTGGCGGCAAACGACTCCGGAGCGCGCGCCAAGCGCCGCTTCAAGCCATGTTGATTGGCGGCGCTGCTCTCTGCTTTCCAAGTCGTGCTCAGCGTCAGGGAGCTGATCATGCGACCGTAGGCCGTAAGAAGCTCTCCACCTGACGGATCCGCGTGGCACGCGCCGCACGACGGATAGCTGCGCTTGATCATCCATGCGTAGGCATGGGCGTCCTTCGGCGTGAAGAGCAGCGCGAGCGGGAGCGCCAGCAGCGCCACGCGCAGGGCGATGCGCGCCGTTCCAAAGAGCATCGCGGCTGACTCGCCGCGCGGAAATCTCAACATGGGGGCAGGTTCTTGCCGCTTCGGCGCCGCCGCGTCAACACGCCTTTCGAGGAGGATGATGCGCTCCCCGCAGAGCCGCGCGACTCACTCGGGATCACAGAGCTAGAAACGTAAGAAACGACGACGCCCGCAGCGCGTTGACGCTGCGGGCGTAGAGCTCGTGAAGAGCGGGTTCAGTGCTTGGTCGAGATATCGAAGCTGTCTACCTTGATCTCGAAATCCTTCTTCACGCAGGCACCGGCGAAGCACACCTCGTTCGTGTGCTTCGTGTAGTCGAACGTGAAGCGGGCGTTGGAGATCGTGTAGGTGTCGTTGCCCTTGCCTTCGACGGTGTATTCGACCTTTGCGTCGCTGGACTTGCCGAGGAAGTGCACCTTGCCGGATACCTTGCCGCTCTCCTTCTTGCCCGCGGCGGGATACTTGAGGTCCTTCTTCGACACGACGAGCTTCGCAACCGAGTCCGCCTTCATGCCCGCGATCTTCGTCTCTGCGGGGTTACAGGTGTGGTCTTGACGCTTGTCGAACATCTTCAACTGCTTGCAACCACCGACGTGCGAGTCGAACGCGATGTTGCCGTCTGCTTCACGGACGGTGAATTGACCTTCGCCGTTGATGGAGAAGCCGATGTTCGTACCGCCCTTGAGGCTGTACTTCTTGACCGCATCCGCCGAAGCCGTGGACACGCTCAAACCGAGCATCATCGCGCCGGTCGCCGCGGCGACCACCAAACGGCGCAGCGTGCTGCGCGTGCCAGAGGAAACGGGGGCGGTGATGGAGTGCTTGATGTTCATCTGCGACTTACCTCGGATAGTGTGGGGCTGGACGGTTGGACGGGGGAACCACTTCTCTATTCAGATTGAGGCGGCTGGCGTCGAGCCCGCTTGCATACGGAGAAGTGTTACCTTGGAGAGCAAACAAGTCAGAAATTGTTCCGGGCTCGCTTGGACCTTCATCCCATCGAGCTTCTGATTGAATGTACGGGGCGGCCGGTTCGAATCTTCCTGATCTTTACGAACCGTGCCTCGGTGGGCGTTTGGCGCCGGAGCTCTGCCAGCTCCACATGTAAGTGCCTGGAGGCCCCCAGATTTATCCGCTGGTCGACGCAGTACGAGCACTCCGTCGTGCAAATATCTGAAATCAATGATCATTTCGGAAAGGCGGCCTTCCTCGTGACGCGGCGCTCCGTGGTCGCGGGCCGCCCGGCACCTCATGTCGACTCATGTTCCCTGTACCGGCTGGCGGGCGTAACGCACTGCGCGCCTTCGCCCGCCGGTGAGCGGCCAGTCGTAGCTGAGATCCAGATCGATGACCCATGACGAGTGCGCCGGGGGCTCGTCTTGACCGAGTAGGACCCAAACGGCGCGCGTGGCGATACGAGCGCCTTCGCGAAGCCAGAGCGGCGGCGGCAGCGTGGCGCGCGAGATCGCCACGTCCGCAGAGTCGTTTTCTACCTCCATCGAGCGCGCGCGCAAGAGGCGCATGTCAGGACGAGACAGCGTGCCGAACGACGTGCGCAGAAACGCAGCGCGTCGCTCGCGGGGCTCGACCAAGGTCATGCTCAGCGCGGGGCGCAAGATCGCGAGGGGGATCGCGGGCGCGCCTACCCCGCTGCCGACGTCGACCACGGCTCCTGCGAGCGGCGTGCTCGCGAGCAGGACGGCGTCCGCCAGCAACAAATCCACGAGCGTGTCCGAGTCCCGCGCGGCGGTGAGGTCTACGCGCTCGCTCCACGTGACGACGAGGTCCAGCCAGGTGACGAGCTGCGCTCGCGCCCCTTCCTCGAGGGTGAGCGAGAGACCGCAAGACGCGGGCACCTCGCGAAGCACGCGCTCGATTCGAGGAAGCCAGCCTTGTCCGAGCCGGGCCAGGGGCATGGGCTGCGCAGCATGCCTGAAACTTTTCGAAATTCAGCGGGTAACCGCCAAAATTTTGCCGGTCGGCGCGAACCAGGTACTCCCTTTTCGTGACGCTCCTGAAACCTCACGTCGGCTCTCCGCCGGTTGCCCTCGACGAGCTGGTCGGGAAGTGCCTCGGCGAGCCCCCGCCGGAGCTGGTCCGGCAACCGGGAGGGCTGTCACCGCGGCAATTTTTTCGTATGCGCCGCCAGTCCGGCGAGGCCGCGATGGTCATGTGGCTTCCGGACGACGCGCCGGAGCGAGAGCTGGCGCGGCGCCTCGGACGGCCGCTCCCGTTCCTCGAGCTGCGAGACTTGTTGGAAAAAAAGCGCGTGCGCGTCCCGCGCTTGTTCGGGGCGCTTCCCGAGCAGGGGCTGCTCGTCGTGGAGGACCTGGGCGAAACTTTGGCGGAACGTTGCGCGCGCGAGCCGGCGGCGCGGGCCGGCCTCTACCGGCGCGCGGTGAGCGACCTCGCGGCCGCGCAGCAGGCGCTGGCGGCGCTGCCGGAGGGAAGCATCGTCGCCACCCGCAGCTTGGATCGGAGCTTGCTCACCGGCGAGCTCGCTCAGTTCCGAGAGTGGGGCGTGGAGGCGCTCGGGGCGCCCCTCTCGTCCGAGGAGCTCGCGTGCTTCGAGCGAGTCACGGCGTTCCTGGTGGAAACGATATTGCGGTTCCCGCAGGGCTTCACTCACCGCGACTACCAAAGTCGCAACCTGCTCGCGCTGCCGGACGACAGCATCGGGTGGATCGATTTCCAAGACGCGCTCATCGGGCCGCGCGCCTACGACTTGGTCGCGCTACTGCGTGACAGCTACCAAGATTTCGACGAAGCCTTCGTCGACGCCCGCCTCGGCGACTACGCGCTCGCAATGGCGCTCTCCGACTCGGAGAAGAGCGCGCTGCGCTTCGAGCTGGACGTCATCACCGTGCAGCGCAAGCTGAAGGACGCCGGGCGCTTCGTCTTCTTCGAGCGCTCGCGCGGGGACGCGAGCTACCTTCGCTACTTCGTGCCGACGCTGGAGATGGTGCGGGGCGCACTGTCACGCCTGGCTCATCGGGCGGAGCTCCGCGGCCTTTCCGAGATCGTGACGCGCCAGATCGAAATCGGCCGAAGCCGGGGTATGCTGCCCGTATGAAGAGCTCGCTCTTGCTTACCATCCCGGCGCTCTTGTGCTTCGGAGCGCCAGTGCTCGCGCAACAACCGGCGCCCGCGCCTGCCTCGAGCTTGGAGGCGGGCGGTTTGCGTCCGCCAGAGGCCGTCGACAGCAGCCAGCCCGCTCCAGCAGAGAACGCGGCGCCTTCCCCCGAGCAAGAGCTGGAAAAGGCCGATCGCGAGGACGCAGGCCGCGGCCTGGAGTGGATCTGGCTCAATGCGGAGGTTGGCGCGCAGCACCTCGGCTTGCAAACGCTCAAGGCGGACGGCCTGGTCGACCCCAAGCTCGTCAAGACCACGCAGACGGGCTTGCTCTACGGCGCCGGTATCGGCGCGCGCATCTTGGTCTTCACGGTGGGCGCGCGTTTTCGTATGGGAACGTTCAAGGATTGGCAGCTGTGGACGCTCGACGCGGAAGGCGGCTTCCGGATCCCGATCGGGAGCTTGGAGCCGTACGTCAACGTTGCCGCCGGCTATGCGTCGCTCGGCTCGCCATCTACGGACGCCCCGGCCGCATCGAAGGCGAACGTGAGGGGCGTGCACGCGCGAGTCGGCGCGGGCGTCGACTACTACCTGAGCAACACTTTCTCGGTCGGCGGCAACCTCAGCGGTGACTTGCTGTTTCTGTCGCGCTCCAAGGTGGAAGGGGCGGAAGCGAGCACGAACGGTGACGAAGCCGCCGTCTACTCCAAGGACGGCTCGAGCATCGGCGCGGGCACGAGCCTGACCGCGGTCGTTGGTCTCCACTTTTGAGCTTCGTCTTCGTTCCCCTGGTGGTGCTGCTCTCTGCGCTGCCCGTCTACTTCGTCTTTCGGCGCGTGAGCGGGCTCGGGCACGCTTCGCGCCGCCTCACGGCGTTGGTGTTCGGGTTGGGGGCAGCGGTCGCGGTCCTCTCTCAGTTGGTGGAGCGAGCCGTGCTGGCGTTCACGGAGCTGTCTTTCGAGGTTCGCTCCGCCGGGGTCGGCTCGGCCCTGCTCGCGAGCTTTTTGCTCGCCGCCCCGCTCGAGGAAGCGGGGAAAACGTTCGTGGTGTGGCCGCTCTACCGCATGCGGCGCATCGACGGGCCGCGCCTCGGCCTTTGCTACGCGGCGGCAACGGCGGGCGGCTTCGCGGCCGCCCTGGGCGTGTACCGCCTGCTGACGACGCCGTTCGACTGGGTGCTCGGGCTGCGGGTGCTGTGTCAAATCCCGGTGCACCTGTTCTTTACCGGACTGTGGGGTTACGTGCTCGGTGCTCGCCGAGGCCAGAGCGGCGGTTGGTTTGCGATCACCTGGCTGGGCGCGGTCGCGATGCTGGGCCTGTACGGGCACATCGTTTGGGGACGAGGTCCGGGGTTTCTGGTGGCGGTCGTGCCGCTCTTGGTGTTCGTCGCGGTAGGAGCGGCGTCGGTGCTGCGCGAGGTGAGCCCCGATCGCGCCACCCTGGCCAGGCTGCATTTGCCGGAGGCGCCCCGGCTCAGCTTGGTGACGGACGCGCTCAACCCGCGTGACCAGCCGCTGATGCTGCGCTGGGTGGTGCTCGGCGCTTTCGTGAACATCGGGTTGATGTTCGTGCTGCTCGCTTCCGCGGTGGCGCTCGGCCACCGCCTAGGAGTGGACTTCTCCGCCGCGGACGAGACGGACATGACATCGGCGGGCCCGCTCGCTCTCCTCGGAGCGGCGCTGCTCGCGGCGTTTCCGCTCGCCGGCTACCTGGTGGCTCGCGCCAGCTCCTCGGTCGGAGTTTTGGAACCCGCGCTGGCGGCGGCGCTCGCCCTCGCGTGCATCGTCGCGATTCTGGCGCTCGTCGCGCCGCTCGGAGTGCTGTTTGCGCTGGCGGTGGCGCCGCTCGCCTTCGGCCTAGCGTGCGGCGGGGCCTGGATTGGGCTCGAGCGGTGAGTCAGGGGTGCTGCGCCTTGTACTTCGCGTACTGGCCGCTGGTGAGGAGCTCGTCTTCGGGCAGCGTCTCGAGCGGGAGCGCGTCGCGCGCGGGATCGTAATCGGGCGCCAGGAGGCGCCGTAGGTCGAAGGCGCGGAATTTCCCGAGCAGATGAGGAGCGTCGCTCACCCACAGCACGCGTGGCCCGGTCTCGAGGATCACGCCGTGAGTTGCGATGAGCGCGTCGATGGCGCGGCGGTCACCGAGCGGCAGGGCTTCGCCGGAAGCCGCTCGCCGGTCACGGAGTAGCGCAGCCGCGCTCCGCGGTGAGATAGGCTCTGCCTGGGGGAGCGCAGCCACCAGCACGTCGCCGCGGGCCCTTCGCGGGAGGGTGGAGGTGCTCTCACGCACGCGCAGGTTCTTGGGGTCGTCGCGCAGCTCGGATTCGAAGTGGTTGGTGGTGGCGGCGCGCACCGGCAGGCGCCGCACCGCGTCCTGAAACCCCGGAGCGCGCTCGATGGCGACGGAATGACCGTGCGCGTCGGTCGCGATCACGATGTGGCTCACCATCGGGGAACGCTCGCCGAGCAAGCGTATTGCGTCTTCGGTGGTGCGCGCTTCGGAGAGGACGCGACGGAGCGCGTGCACGACTGGCTCACCGGAGGCGCGAGGCTCGCGCGCTCGACCGCCGTGCACCACCACCGCGACCCCCTCCAGATTCATGCCGCTCACGACGCCCACGAGCCCGGGCCAGGCGACGGAGGCGAACGGGATCTTGCCCTGCTCGCGCACGAGGAACACGGCTTTGCGGCGGTCGAAGATCTCGTCGACCTCGAAGTCGAAGGCGCGCGCCAGGACCCCCGAGCCGTCCGACGTGGCCGCGCCGTCGAACGTGAACGTCGTGCAGCCGATGAGCGGAGAGCCTTCGAAGGAGAGCGAAATGTCGTAGAGCGCGTTCAGGTACACGAAGCGCTGGTACGTGGGAAACAGGCGCTCGTATGGGTCCGGCTGAAAGCCGTAGGAGCCAGCCGCGATCTCCCGCAGGCGGTCCTGCGACATCTCCCGGTCGACCTCGCGATAGCGGAGCTGGGCCAGATCCATGAGCAGCGAGCGGGCGGCACGGAGCGGCACTTGCTGCTCGAAGCGGCCCAGCAGGATGCCCTCGTTCTCGACCATCTCGGGATAGAGCAGACGAGCGTGGGCGTAGCCTATGTCCACCGGTGTGCCGGCGAGCCCGACTTGAAGGATGCCTCCGACCTGGCGCGCATAGGCTTCGCCGAAGCGACGTAGCCCCGGCTCCTTCACCACTTGGCCCTGGGGTAGCGCGAGCCGAGGCGGGTCCAAGCGAGCGGCCCGCCCAACCGCGAAGTGAAAGATCAAGGCGCTGACGAACAGCGCAGCGAGCGCTACCAGCGCGACCCGAGCGACTCGCTTCACGAAGCCTTGGACCTCGGCACCGTGAGCGCCGTGTGGACCAGGCGAGCCACGATGCGCGCCGGGTCCGAGACCACGCGGAAGTGAGAGACGCGTTGCTCCTTCGGTGGATAGAATACCTGAACCGGCACCTCGACGATGAGGACGCCGCGCCGCGCCGCCCGCACCAGCATCTCGCATTCGAAGCCGTAGCCGCGCGCGTCCGAGCCCAGCGAAAGCGTCGTTGCGAGCGGGTACCGCCGAAGCCCACATTGCGTGTCGTGCAGGGGCTGCCCGGCGAAACGCGAGACCCACCAGTTCGAAAACCCGTTCGAGAACCGGCTCGCTCGCGGCGCGCCGTCCCGCCGCAGATCACGCACCCCGAGCACGATGGCTCCTGCGGGCGCGCCGTGCTGGGCGAGCAAGAGGGCGTCCTCCGAGCGGTGCTGGCCGTCCGCGTCCACCGTGACCGCGGTCTCGAACCCTCGGTCTTTTAGCCAGGAAAAGCCGGTGCGCAGCGCCGCGCCTTTGCCGCGATTGGCGTCGTGGGTCACCAGGTCCACCCCTAGCTTGCGAGCCACCTCGCCCGTGCCGTCGGTCGATCCGTCGTCCACCACGAGCAGAGCGCCCTCAGGGTCGACCGCACGCAGGCCTTGCAGCACCTGCTCGAGGCTTGCGGCCGCTTGGTAGGCTGGAATCAGGTAGGCGCGCTGCACCGGGGGAGGCTACCATCGCCCGACCGTTCGTCATGCCCTTGTTCGATGTCACGCAAGTCACGGAGCTGGCCGAAGCCGCCAAGAAAGAGCTTCGTAAACGGATGCGCGCGGTGCGGACCGCGCTTCCGGCCGAAGCGCTGGCCGCGCGCAGCGCCCAGCTCGTCGCGCGCGCGATCGCCCTCCCGGCGTTTCAGGACGCCAGGAGCGTGGCGCTGTTTTACCCGATGGAGGATCGCAAAGAGGTCGACTTGCGCGCGCTGGACGCAGCGGCGCGCGCGGCCGGAAAGCGCGTCTACTACCCATTTTTGGAGCAGCGGGAGCAGGGCGGCGTCTCCGGGCTTCGGCTCACGAGCTCACTCTCGGAGCTGGCGCCGGCCGGTAGCCGGTTCTTGGAGCCGCGGCTGGACGCAGAGCAGGCCGCGCGCGCAGACGTGGACCTGCTGTTCGTACCGGCGCTAGCGGTGGCGCCGACCGGTCACCGCCTCGGATACGGTGCGGGCTTTTACGATTCGCTCTTGCCGGACGTGTGCCCACCCGGCAAAGCGGTTGCGGTCGCGTTCGACTTCCAGCTCTTGGTCGAGCTGCCCACGCTCGCGCACGACGTGCCCTGCGACTTCGTCCTCACGGACGCGCGCGCGCTGGTGGCCACCCGGGCCTAGCTTCGGCCGCGCGGGCTGCGGCCCGCCTTGGGCTTCTGACAATCCGCGCAGACGCCGTACATCTCGTGCTTGTGAGCGCGCACCAAGAAGCCATGGCGCTTGGCCACGCGGTCCTGAAGCACCTCGATTTGAGGTTCTTCGAACTCGATGATCTTGTTGCACTCCAGGCAGACGAGGTGGTCGTGGTGAGCGTCTTCGTCCGCCAGCTCGTAGCGGGTGAAGCCGTCCCCGAACTTGTGCTCTTGCACGACGCCGCTCTCCGAGAGCAGCTTCATCGTGCGGTACACGGTCGCGTAGCCGACCCGGGCGTCCACCGCGCGCACCTGCTTGAGGAGGCTGTCGATCGTGATGTGCTCGTCCGCGTCGAAGAAAGTATCGATGATGAGGCGGCGTTGCTCCGTGGAGCGTAGGCCGCGCTTCAGCATGTACTCGTTGAGATCGTGCCGCAGCCGCTCCTGGTCGGGCGGGCGGGGTTTGGGCTGGGTCTTGGTCATTTCCCCGCTCTTCACTGCCGTATCTATCCCCGGCGCCTGGGCCTGGGTCAAGGACTCCACGCTGGGAGCGGGTAGGGTCGGAGCTTGAGGCGTCATTAGCGCTCGTTTCTGAGACGGGAAAGGGCCACGGCACTACCGAGGCAGGTGAGGATGGGGGCCAGAGCCGCCGGCGCGAACCCGAAGGCTGCCACCACCACGCCACACAGCGCCGGCGCGAGGATGAGGACGTAACCGAGCTGCGCCTCGCGGTGGGCACGGTGGGCGACTCGCAGCGAATAAGCGGCGTCCCTCACGTCGTCCGACGCGAGCTGCACGCTCCACTCCGCCGAGCTCGAGCCAGCCACCGACAGTGCCACCGAAACGTCTGCGGCGGACAGGGCGCTGTCGTCGATGGGGGTACGCCCGACTACGGCCACCACCGCGCCGCCGTCACGCAGACGGCGCACTTCGTCGCCTCGCTCTCCGGGCGGGACCTCGGGGCGAAGGTGGTCGATGTCCAGCGCGCGACCGAGCGCTTCGCAAGTGTCACGCGCGTCGCCGGAGAGCAGGATTGGCTCGACGTGCACGTCCAGCACGTGCTGCACCGCGGCGCGCGCGCCGGCGCGCAGGCCGTCTTGCAGCCCGATGACGCCGATGAGCCGGTTACCGAGCGCCACGAGCAGCACACTGCGGCCCATCGCCTCCAGCTCACTGATGCGCGCCTCGGCGCCGGCGACGCCAATGCGCTCCCGTAGCATCAGGGCGCGGCTACCCACCGCGAGGGTTTGGCCGCTGCCGGCGACGGCGGTGATGCCGAGACCGGGCACCGGAGTGGGGCTGCGCACGGCGTCGGGCCTGACGCTGCGCGCCCGCGCTGCTCGCAGCACCGCGGCGGCCGCAGGGTGCTCGACGCTAGCTTCCGCGCCGGCCGCGAACGACAGCACGCTCTCCGCGTCGTGGCCCGACAGCGCGTCGATGCTCGTCACCTCCGGCTCGCCGAGCAGCAGCGTGCCACGCGCGCAGAACGCGACGCTGGACACGCGCCCGGCGCGTTCCAGCGCCTCCGCGGAGCGGAACGCGATGCCGCGACGCAGCGACGCGAGCACCGCTCGCATCAGCTGCAGCGACCCAATCTCCGCCAGCCCCGCTTGCGCGAAAGCGGCGTAGCTGGCGACGCCGAGCAACATGACGCTCGGGCTCGAGCCGCTGCCGGCGAAGGCGAGCAGGGCGGCGAACCCAGCCACGAATGGAGCGGCCCGCTCGGCGAGGTGGCGACCCAGGCGCGCGAGCTTGCCGTGCACGTCCGCCCGCCGCCGCGGATCGTGTGCGAGCCGAACGAACGCGCGATCGTGACCAGCCCAGCCGACGATGGCCCGCAGCGTACCTTCCAGCACGGTCGCGCCCGCGACCAAGCTGTCACCCTCTTTGCGCTCCACCTGAGCCTTGGCGCCGAACCATGGCAGGACCAGCGCGGTGCCAGCGGTGACGGTGGCGTCCACCGGTAAGATGTCCCCCGGCTCCACGACGATTTCTTCGCCGGGCCGCAAATCGGCAGCGCTGGTGCTCTGGACCTCGCCGGCTACGATGCGCCGCCCTGGTTGGTCCAGCGCCGCGAGGAGCTGGAGCCTCTCCAGCTCCAAGGGCCGGCGAGCGCGCCGAACCATCAGCAGGCCCGTCGCCGCGCACAGCGTGACGATGCCGGCGAGGACGATGGCGCTCTCGGCCTCGACCTGCTCCGAAAGCCGCAGGCCAATGGCGGCCGCGGTCGCGACGACCGGGCCCGACAAGGTGGCGAGCGGGTTCAGCTCCGTGACGCTCCGGTGACCCATCGCGCACTCGGCCACGAGCGCGGCCGTGGCCACCGCGGCGACCACCAACCGCGCCGCGAGCGACAGCTCCGAGCTCCCGGTGAGCGCCAGCACGAGCGATAGCGCGGCGCCCAGAACGGAGAGCGACAGCAGCAGCGTTCCGGCATCCACCGAGAGAGCAGGATCGAACGGTAGATGAGCGGCATCCGAATCCGCTTCGCCTGGCTCCGGCTGACTCGTGCCCGCGGCCTCCTCGCTCCCGCCGGACGGCTCCGAAAGCGCTTCCGCTTCGTCCAGGCTGGGTAGCGGCTCAGCCCAGGACGGATCTTCGAACGAGGGGAGCGGGGCCGCGGCCGCGGTAGGGGTATGCCGCAGCCGGGCTTGCGAGCGCTCTGGCTCCCCGACGCGATACGTTTGCTCGCAGCTGACGCTGCAGAAGTAGCAAAAGCGTTCGTGAAAATGCGCGACGCGTGGCGCTCGAAGCGGATCGACCGGCGCGTGGCAGCTCGCGCACGGTAGCGTCTCCGCCGCGAGGCTCATGGCAGCGCGCCGAGCACTCGATCCACGATGTCCAGCGCGGCGCCCAGCTCCGCGGCGGTGATGTTGAGGGGCGGCGACACGCGCAGCGCTTGACCACCGGCGATCGTCACCAGCACGCCCGCGTCTTGCAGCTTGCCGAGCACGTCTCGAGCGTCCACCTCGTCCTTCAGTACGAGCGCCTGCAGCAAGCCGCGACCGCGCGCGCTCGCCACCAGCTTGGGGTACTTGCTCCCGAGCGCGCCGAGGCGCTCCGCCAGCTGGGCGCCGCGCGCCTCCACGTTCTCGAGCAGCTTCTCCTGCTCGATGGTGCGGAGCACCGCGAGCGCGGCGGCGGAGGCGAGGGGATTGCCACCGAAAGTCGACCCGTGACTGCCCGGCGGAAGCGCCTCCGCTAGGTGCTCGATGCAGAGCATGGCTCCGATGGGCACGCCGCCGGCCAAGCCTTTGGCGAGCGCGACCACGTCTGGCTTCACGCCGGCTTGCTGAAAGCCGAGAAACTTGCCGGTCCGGCCGACGCCGGTCTGAATCTCGTCCGCCAAGAGGAGCGCGCCCGCTTCGTCCACGATGTCGCGAAGGGCTTGGAGGAAGCCGGCTGGGGCCGGCAAAACGCCGCCCTCTCCTTGGACCGCTTCGACCAAGATGCCCGCGACGTCCGGACCCATTTCCTGGCGCACTCGCTCGACGTTGCCGAACGGTACGTGAGTCACCCCCGGCAGCGGACCGAAGCCGTCCTTGTACTTGGGCTGACCGGTGGCGGCGAGCGCGCCCAGGGTGCGACCGTGAAACGCGTTGTCGAACGCGATGATCCGGTAGCGGTCCTTCTCGCCCTTCGCGTAGTAGTGCCGGCGCGCGAGCTTGAGCGTCGCCTCGATGGCCTCCGTCCCGGAGTTACAGAAGAAGACGCGAGCCATGCCCGTGAGCTGCGTGAGCTTCGCCGCGAGCTCCACATTGGGCTGGTTGTAAAAGTAATTGGAGAGGTGGACGAGCTGCTTGGCTTGCTCCGCCACCGCGGCGGCGAGGGCCGGGTGCGCGTGCCCGAGCGTGCTCACGGCGATGCCCGCGAACAGATCGAAGTACTGTTTGCCGGACGCGTCCCACAGCCGCGAGCCTTCGCCACGGACGATGACGAACGGGGGCTGGCGGTAATTGGGGTAGAGGTGGTCGCGACCGAGCGCTACGAGAGCATCTTGGGACATCTTCGGGGCGCCTCTTTTATCACAGCTTGCGGCGAAGGCTCAGGATGACCTCGGACGCCTCCACGACGCCGCTCCCCATCGGTCTAGCGGTGACGTAGCGGGGCCGAAGCGTGGACTTTCCGCGCAGATTCGCGACGCCGATGCTCACCGCGAACGCCGCGAAGCAGGAGGCGTCGTTCTCGCTGTCACCGAGGTAGGCGTAGGCGTGCCGGACCGCGGTGCTGTCCAGCCCGGAGTCTTTGGCGAGGAGCCGCACCGCCCCGCTCGCCTTGTCTGCGTAGTCGAAGGTCGCGTGGAGGTGCACGCTGGAGACGAACGTACGCGCGCCCTGCTCGCGCAGGAACGCCGACGCCTCCGCCACGCGGTCGGGCGCCACCTGCCGGTACTCGCCGATGTCGAAGGTGCGGTCGGAGACTCGCGCTCGCACGTCGTCCGCAGGCTCCAGATCCGGGAACGAAAGCGCGAAGCGATGTAGCAGTTGCGTCAAACGCTCGTCCCGTTCGCGCCGCGTCGCCGCGTCCACCGAGTCTTCCACCAGGATGCGTTCGCCGCGCCGGGCGCACACGAGAGCGCCGTTCTCGGCCACGATCGCTTTGACTGGGAACAGCCGCGCGAGCACCTCCGCCCACCCAACCGGGCGCCCCGTGACTCCGTACAATTCCAGGCCCGCTTCGGTCAGGCGGAACAGAGCGCTGTAAGTGGCCTCTGCCAGCCGACCGTGGTCGAGCAGCGTGTCGTCCAGATCGAAGGCGACGCCGCGCAGCCTTGCGGCTTCGGTGGCGCTCAGCTCGGCGATCGGGCGCATCAGCCCTTACCAATCTCCGCGATCAGCGACGACAGGTAGAGGCCCTCCGGGAAGGCCGCGGGCACAGGATGATCCGGACCTTGAAAGAAGCGCTCGAGCACGATGGCCCGTAGCCCCACGTCCGCCGCGCCGAGGGAAAGAGCGCGGGTCAGCTCCGGCAGGCCGATGGCGGCCGAGCAGCTGCAGAGAACGAGGGTGCCGCCGGGGGTCGTCGCGCGGGCGGCTTGACCTGCGAGCTTGCGCATCATTCCGAGCGCACGGCCCCGCGCCGCGCGAGTGGGAGCGAGCTTCGGCGGATCACAGATCACTAGGTCGTAGCCGCCGCGTTTACCGGCTCGGTCCAGCGCCTGCACCGAGTCCTCGCACTCGAACCGGATCTTGCCCTCCAGCCCGTTGAGGCGCGCGGCCTCCGCGGCGACCGTGAGCGCGAGCGAGCTCTGGTCCACGGCCTCCACCTCGGTGGCTCCCGCTCGCGCAGCGCCGAGCGCGAAGGTGCCGACGAAGGCGTACGTGTCCAAGACGCGTCGCCCTCGCGCCAGCTGCTCGGCGCGCGCCCGCAGGTCGCGTTGGTCGACGTAGAAGCCGGTCTTCTGACCGAGCTCGAGCGGAATACGAAACTGCAAGCCGCGCTCGGAGACGTCGAAATGGGTCAGGCCCTCGTCGCCGCGCACGATGCCCTTGCCCGCTTCGAAGCCTTCGCTCTTGGCCGCTCGCTCCGAGGTCCGGTCCACGATGGCGCGCGGCTGCAGCAAACGCTCCAGCGCGTCCAAGATCGCCGTCTCGCGGCGCTTCATGCCGATGGTTCCGAACTGAACCGAGAGCACGTCACCGAGCTGGTCGACCACCAACCCGGGAAGCTCGTCACCTTCCGCATGCACCAAGCGCACCGCGTTCGTCTCCCGAGACGGCAAGCCGAGGTGCCGCCGCCGCTCCACCGCCGCCTCCAAGCGGGCGCCGAGGAGCTTGGCGTCCACCCGGCGGTCCCGCTCGCGGGTGAGGATGCGGACCGGGATCGCGGAGCCGGGGGAATACAGGCCGCGGCCCAGGAAATTGCCGCGGACGTCCTTCACCTCGACCTCGTCGCCCGCCTGGGCGCCGCCCTCGATTCGCTCCACGGCCTGCGCAAACACCCAGGGGTGCCCGGCCCAGACCGGCTGGACATGCCCAGCTTTCAACACGACGCTTGCCACGGGCGCGGTCGTAGCACTTCGGCTAGGCTCCGCCGAGAGCCATGCGCCGCTTCGCCGTGTCTGCCGTCGCCGCCTCGCTCCTGGTCGCCATTGCCGTGCCCGCCCGGGCGGCGGGGGATTGCCCGGACGGGGACTGGTTCTGCGAGCCCGCTCCGAGTCCCGCGCCGGGGGAGGCCCCACCGCCCGTTCCGCCCGCGCCTTCTCGAGGCGGGCCCACGGACATGCCTCCGCCGCAGCCTGTTGCGGAAGCGCCGAGCCCGGCCCAAGGCGAGATGCGCCTGGACGTGCCGCAGATGGAGCCCGCGCGGCCTCGGCGCCGACGCGGCTATCGCGAGTGGGGGCTAAACCTCCACGCCAACCTCGGCCTCATGGGTGGCGACGACCGCAAGTCGCCGAACGCGGACATGAACGGCATCGGTGCGGCGCTCCGGTTCCGGCCGATTCCGCACATCGCGATAGAAGGCTCGCTCGAGCTGCTCTGGGGCACCGACTACAACGGCTACGACCGGTTCGAGGACGCGCTGCTCGTCAACGGCCTGTTTTACGCCAACCCGCGCAGCGCCGTTCAATTCTACGGCCTGGCCGGCTTCGGCTTCGGCGCTGCTCACCTGGACAGCGGGCTTGCCGCCGACGGGCAGCCCGTTTTGCGGGACGAGACGTACGCCTACGTCGGCGGGCAGCTGGGCGTCGGTGTCGAAGGCCGAGTGACGCGCCATTTCGCGCTCGGGGCCGATTTGATCGGCTTTCTGCGCTGGCGTAACGATCGCAACGCTCGGCGAGAGCCCGAGTTCGTCGACCCGGAGACGGGCAAGACGACGAACACTTCGGGCGGCGGTCTTCTGCGGCTCGGCGCGACGTTCTACTGGTGACGCGCGTTCACGGGCGTAGCCACAAAACGCGAGCGTCCCCGGCTCCGAAGAGAACCGGGGACGCCAGGGCACGGACGCAGAGTCTTACTGGACCAGATCCTTCAGAGCCTTGAGCGCGGTCGCACGGACCTTCTTGCTCGCGGGCTTCGCCGGAATCGTGATCGGCTCCTTGGTGAACGGATTGATGCCCTGGCGCTCTTTCGTCGCCGGCTTCTTCACCACGCGGAGCTTAACCAGGCCCGGCACCACGAACTCGCCCGGACCACGCGCCGAGAGCTGCTTGCGGATGAGCTCCTGCAGCGCCTCGAACGTGCGGCTCACGCTCTTCTTGTCCAGATCCGAAGCGTTCGCGATCTCAGCAACTACCTGCGCCTTCGTCAGTCTCTTCCCAGCCATGTGCTTCCTCCTGATCTCAGTTGTCTAAAAACTTCGCCGTTTTCGTCGGCCTTTGGGCTCATTCCCGCGGGACGAGTCCCGAAGGCCGCCAAACAAGGCACGCGAACCGATAACAGGGATGGAACAGCTGAATCAAGGGGAAAGAAGCAGCGAGGGCGTCGGATTGAGCTTTTTTTATGGGAGTCAGTACAGGGGGGGTCACGGGGTCGCGGCCAGGAGGCCCGTTTCGTCGCCGGTCGCCACGCGTTGCCTTGTTCTCTGCTGCGCCAGCGCCTGTGGATATGCAGAGACGGATTTTTGTAGGAAAAGCTTGAGGTTAGCGGCGCTTCTTCGAGCTTTTCGACAGTTTGCGCGGCGACTTCGGCCGGCGCGGCGGGGCATCCGGCAGCGGTGCCAGACGCACCAGCTTCTTCGTCATCGTCACCATCTCCCGTTTTTCCTCGGGTTCTGCGTGATCGTAGCCGATGAGGTGCAAGACGCCGTGCGCGAGCAGGAAGCGCACCTCCTCGACCAACGGGCGCTTGCGCGAACGGGCCTGTCGCTCTGCGGTGTCGAGCGAAATCACCACGTCTCCCAAGATTCCGGCGGGATCTGGAACGCTTTCGTCCATCGCGAACGCCAGCACGTCAGTCGGTTTGTCTTTCTGCCGGTGCTCGCGGTTGAGGCGATGGATCTCGGCGTCGTCAGTGAGCAGCACGCTCAGCTCGGCGCTCGGCAGCTCCAGTGTCGCCAGCATGGCGTTACCCAGACTGGCGACGAGCCGCGCCGGCACGTCGTGCTTCAAATTTCTCTTGCGGGTGACGAGGGTGGGCATGAGTTCACGCCGTCGCACGGAGCGCTCGGCTGAGGCTTTCTTACACGACTTTCCAAGCTTCGGGTCGGGCGCTACGTTTCACCAACGATGGCTCGCGCGTCTCGTCCTCCGGGCTTCGACATGACGTACCGTCCGACCGAGACGAGCTTCGGTCCGCCGCTGCTGATTCGCGTCCCCTCCATCCTTTACGGGCTCCTGGCGGTCACCGCGGTGGTGGTCGTGCTCGTGGCCGAGAGCAGCGCTCCGACGAGCTGGCTGTTCGTGCACGTGGTGCAGCGCGGGCTACGCGGCTTCATGAGCGCGCGGGTGTTCGCGGGCTGCTTGGTGGTGGGCGCGGTCGCGTCGCTGCTGCGCGCCAACATGCGCGGCGTTCGGGTGCGCCCGGACGGCGTGGAGTATCGGGACGTCGTGTCGCTGGGTATCCCCAAGCTGCGTCGCTTCAAATGGGCCCAGATCGATCGCGTCATTTTGGATGCGGGGCGCCACGTTGCGCTCGACCTGTGGGACGGCACCCGCGCGTTCTTGCCGGAGGTCTCCGATCGTCCTTCGCTCGCGGCGACGCTCGAGAAGGTCGCGCATGCTCGCGCTATCCCGGTACGCGGTGGTCTCGGTTTGGACGAGCTGCCGGACTCCGCCGAGTTCGCGGAGCAGGACGAGGAAGAAGCCGCGAGCTAAGGCGCCGCCGGGGCCGCGCGCTCGGCGGCAGCAGGCTCGGCTGTGGGCGGCGCCGCTTCAGCGTTGGGAGGCTGCGCGGGCGCGGCGGGCGCGGCCGGCTCTGCGGGCGCCGCGGCCTCACTGAGCGGTGCGGGGTTCGGCGCCGGCTGCCGCTCTTCGCGGTACGCCCCTTGGGTGAGCCAAGCCGGCGTCTGGGGGAGCGTGAGATCGTACTCGACGCCCAAGGCTCGTGTCTCGCCGGTGCCGGCGAAGCGGTACGGCTCCAAGACCTGGAGGGTGCAGCTCCGGCCCAGCCCTTCTGCGGAAGCAACCGACGCTTTGCCGGTTCCTGAAATCGAGAGCACCAGGCGCGCGTTGCTGCTTTTCCCGCCGCATTTGGAGAGCGCTTCGCCCAGGTAGCCCATCAGCATGTTGTCGCTGAGGGTGTGGGTCTTGTCGAGCAAGCGCACGAAGTCAGGGTACTGGGCCTCGAAATCTTGAGCCGTGTTCGTGTACTCCACCAGCAGCAGCACCGGGTAGCCATGGAGCTTGGCGTCCGCGCTGGCGCTCGGGCCTGCGGGCACGAAGTACTGGAAAGGCGCGTGCATGATGAACAAACGTGAGCGTTGCCAGCGCATCTTCGGATCCAGCTGCAGCTGATCGAGGTCGGCGCGCTCCACCGTCGCCACGATACCCTTGCTGTCTCCGAGCGTGGCTTCGGCCGAATCCAGCAAGCGCGTGGCGAAGCGCTTCTGGACGCCCAGCGCCGCCCGCCCGAATCCGACGAAGAGAGAGCGCGTGCCGCTACGA
Source organism: Myxococcales bacterium (assembly GCA_004193285.1). Classification (GTDB taxonomy): domain Bacteria; phylum Myxococcota_A; class Polyangia; order Polyangiales; family Polyangiaceae; genus PMG-095. Next base: position 202,494 of record SECP01000001.1, read on the forward strand.
CTGTCGATCACGTCCTGAAGGAGGACTCGAAGCTCCTTGTTCGCCAGCTTTTCCCCGAGCACCAAGGTGCTGACCTCGAGCCGCGCGTTCGTGCGGCGATGCACGAAGACCAGATCCGGAAAGGGCAGGGTAGCAGTGGCGTCTGCCTTGTCGTCGTCGTTGTAGTCGAACTCGTACTTCAGCTCGTAGCCCTGCTTCCGCTCGAGATCGCCAGAGACCTCCTTGCGCCGGTAGTTTTCCAGGCGCCAGTCATCCCCGAGGACCGAACGTGCTTTGTCGTCGTCGTACGTGACGGCGTAGGGGAAGGTCGGGTGCACCAATGCTCGACCGGCCGTGGTCGACCCCTTCACGCAACCCGCCGCCAATATCCCCAAGCTCAAGGCAAGCCACACCGGCGCTTTCATTCTTTTCCGACCTCGGCCGGATGAAAAGCGCGGGCAGACGAAAAGGCAAGCCGCTAAGGGGCGGCCGGCGCGTCGAAATAGCTGTCGTCCGGGTCCAGCAGCAGGATTATGGCGCGGCGCGCGCCGAGGGCTGGCACGTCGGTCTGGGGGCGACGCACGACGTACAGACCCTCCTCTCGCGTGGAGCGTTTGACCGCGACCTCGACGGCGCGCCCCGACTCGAGCAGCTGCCGGATCGCGGCGTCTTCCGCAGCGCGGCGGCCGCCTGCCGCAGGCGCGACGATGCTCGCGGGGGGCGCGACGGGCGCCACCGCCGGCGGCGCGGCAGAGCTGCCGACTTCGGTCGCCAAATCGGCTGCGGCGCGGGCTAGTGCCACCGCGCGCTGCTCGCTACCAGCTTGGTCTGCGCCGTCGGCGGCTCGACGCAGGTGATTGAGAGCCTCGCGCAGCTCACCGCGCTCGAGCTCACTGCGCGCTCGAGCGAGGCTGCTCTTCACGGGCTCGGGGTCGCTACGCTCGGAGCTGGGAATGACGAAAGAGACGAGGGAGTGCGGGATGGATAGGGTCATGCGGTACTCAATGCAGCGCGAGCTCGTCGAGCAGTTGCTTGGCGGCAGCGAGGTGGGGGTTTTCTTCCAACGCGCGGAGCGCCATCCGTTTGGCGTTGGTCTTTTTTCCGTGGTGCTGCTCGATGCGCGCGAGCTGGAAGTAGCCCCGAGCGAAGTCCAAGGCTCGCGCCTCCGCTCCCTCTCGGGCGCCTTGCTCACGCTGGGCGATGAGCACACGCAGCGCGCCCGCCGCCGTCTCCAGCCGATCCATGTCGATGGCGAGCAGACCCAGCAGCAGCGCCGTATCCAGATCGGTCTTGTCGAGCTGATGAGCCTCGGTGAGCAGCGGGAGCGCTTCGGCCAGCTCGTCTTGCTCGAGCCACAGATCCGCAGCCAAACGGAGGCAGCGCGAGAGCCCTTTGCCGCGCCTCCTCTCCTTGCTCCCCAGGTAATCGTCGAGCAGAGCTCGAGCCGCCGTGCGGTCGCCGGCGCCGAGCCTCAGCCGAGCTAGCACGAGCGTTGCCTCCGCGGATGCCGGGTCGACAGCGCGCGCCTCGTCCGCGAGCTCGCGCGCCGATTCCACGTCACCGGCCGCCAGCCGCAGCTCCGCCGCCTCCACCAATAGCGCGGCGCGCTTCTGTGGTCTCGGCTCCTGGTCCGCGACTCGTCGCAGCAGCGGCGCCGCGAGCTCCGGCTTTCCGCAATCCACGCAAAGCGCGCTCAATCTTACGACGAGCTCGGGAGCGACCTCCGCACCCTCATGCTGCAGGCGTTGAAAGAGCGAAAGCGCCTGCTCGAGGTCCGAACGCGTCAGCGAAAGCTCGAGCGCGCGCCCGAGCACGCTGCGGTCGTGAGGGTAGCGCGATAGCCAGCCTTCGAGGGCAGCGGCCAAGCCGGTGGTCGCTCCCGAAAGCTCGCAGGCTCGAGCCAGTTGTTGCCAGGCGGCACTCGGCGCGTCCGGATGGGTGACCAGCGCTTCCAGGCGCGTCGTGGCTTTTGCAACGCTTTCTTCGTCACCGAGCTCGAGCAAGCGCCGCGCCAGCTCCAGGCGACCTTTTGCAGCATCTGCTGGAGCCAGGTCCTCCTCGGCTCGCGACAACAGTTGCTCTGCTTCCGCAAGCGGTAGGAAAGCGAGGCTCGCCGCCAGCAACTTCGAGCGCGCTGCGCCACCGGGCTCGCCGGGGCGGTCCACTACCGCCCCAACCGCAGCGCGCTCGGCGCGCTCCTGGGACGCCGTGGAGATGGCGCGCCCGTGGTGGCGCAGCTCCGAGAGCGCTACCAGCGCCTCCGCGACGGCGCGCGCGTCCCCCTCGCGCGCCAGCAGCTCCGCGGCAGCGCGTTCCGCCGGCTCCCACAGCTCGTGAACGAGCAGCGCTCGAGTGAGCGCGAGCAGCTCCTCCACGTCGTCCAGCGCCGCCTCGAAGCCGGACTCCAGGAGCTGCGTGGCGGCTGCGTCGTCCTCACGCCGGCGCTTGATCACCGCAAGCTCCACGTACACCGTCGCGCGCCGTAACTCGGCCGCGTTGCCGCCTCCGTGGAGCAGGAGCAGCAGCGTCCGGTAGCCTTGCTCGGCGCGCTCCCATTCCTGGCGCGCGGCGGCTCCGGCGGCCCCCGCGCGCTGAGCTTCCACGTCCGTCGGGTAGCGCTTGGCGGCCTCGGTGAGCAGCTCGTGGGCCGCGTCGCGGTCTCCCGAGGCTTCCAGCGCGTGCGCCAGCGCTAGCTGCACCGGCTTCCGCGTGGGCGGAAATTGCTCGCCGAAGAAGTCGAGCTGATGCCGAAGGACGCGCAGCCCGCCCTCCGGGAGACCCACCGAGTCCAGCAACGTGGCGAGCTTGAGCGCGCGAGCGGTATCCTCGCGGAACACCGACGGCTGCCGCAGGAAGACCTCGCCCGCGGCGCGAGCGTCGCTCGCTCGAAGGTGCGACTCAATCGCCGCGAGGGGATCCTTTAGCTCGTCAACCTGTAGGCGTGCGAGCCGGGAGTAGAGCGAAGGCTCCGCGAGCGAGGCGGCCCGCGCCTGCAGGGCTTTCGCGAGCTGCTCGAAGCGACCGGTCCGGGTCAGCACGCGGGCGAGCGCCTCGAACGCGGCAGAGTCCGAGATGCCGAGCTCAGCGAACGTGTCGAGCGCGGCGTCTGGCTCGAGCGCGAAGAGCGCCTCGTAGCAGTGGGTCGTGCGGGTCGTGTCCTCGAGCCGCTCGCTCGCTATATCCGCCGCGCGCCGGAGTAGCCGGCGCTGGGCTGTGCGCTCCAGCTCCGAGTCGGCCGCTTCCAGGTAAGCTTCGACCAGCTCCGCCCAGGCGCCGAGCTTTTGCGCCAGCTTCTCCAGACGCTTGCGCTCCGGCTCCGCTAGGGTTGCCCAAAACGCGAGCCGCGCCGCTGCAAAAGCGGCTGGCACATCGCCGAGCTCACGCTCACAGAGCCGCGACAGCGCGCTGAGCCTCGCGCAGCGGTCTCGGAAATCCAGCTCCAGGGCAAGCTCTGCGCGGAGGACGCGCGCGACCTCTTCCGGCTTAGCTTGCTCCGAGTAGGCAGCGCGCAGCAGCTCCGCGCAGCGCTCTCCGCATGCGCGGCAGGCCGGCTCCGACCAAAGCTCGGTGCAGCGCGCGAACGTCGCTTCGAAGAGCGGTTCGGCGGCGGCTGGGTCCAGCTCCTTGAGGCGACCGACGGCCGCGAGCGCTTCCTCCATCGCGCCGAGCTCGAGGGCGAGGCGGCAGATTCGGGCTTCGATGACGGCGCGCTGCTCTGGCTTCGACCGCGCCGCACGGCGCTCCAGGTGGGCCATCTGCGAAGCTCGATCGCCCGCCTGCTGGTAGAGCCGTTCGAGCGCGTGGTCGACGCGGGCGTCCTCCGGCGTGAGCTCGAGGAAAGCTTCCCAGTAACGCACCGCGCGGCTTCGATCTTGGGCGACGTCGCGCGCGGCGATGGCCGCTTCGTCGAGCCAGCGGGCGCGCTCCTCCGTGCTGGCCGCGCCCCCCATCGCGCGCTCGTAAAGCTCGAAGAGCTCTGGCCAACGACCCTCGGCGCTGTGCGTGAGCTTCAGCCGGTCCACCGCCCATCGCGCGCTCGGGTCGTGCTCCAGCACTCCCTCGAGTAGCTCCGGGTCGAGCTCGTGGCCGAGGTCCCGGAGGTGATTGGCCGCGAGGAGCCCGCCGCCGCCATCGCCAGCCGCGAAGCGCAAACGGGCGAGCTTGTGCCAAATGTCCACCCGCTCCGGCGCGAGCTCTGCGGCTCGGGTCAGCACGCCCGCAGCCGCTGCGGGGTCCCCGACTTCCGTCTCCTCGAAGCCCGCCCACTCGAACAAGACCGTCGCGCGATCCGCGCCGTGGTGCTCCCGCCATTCGAAGAGCCAGCGCTGCTGCCCCTGCCGCCAGTCGCTCGCCGAGTTCGCGTCGATGAGGGATTGGAAAGCGTGGACGTCCTCGGCGGCGGCGCTGTCCCCGATGAGCCGGCGGTAGATTTCGGCTGCCTCGTCGTCACGATCTTGGGCCGCGAACAGACGCGCGCTCTCGCGAAGTAGCCGTGCGGAGAGCGCGCCCTCCTCCGGCGTGAGTCGCCACAGCACGCTGTCGACCAGCTCGGAGAGCTCGTCGGCCGCGCAGGCGCGCTCGGCGTCCGGCGCGATGCTCAGTAGTAGCTCGGCCGCTTGGGTTGCGGCTGCATCCGCGCGAAGCAGCACGCTGAACGCCTCCGTCACTCCTGCGAAGTTGCCCACGCTGGCGCGCAGCTCCACCAGGCGTGCCGCCGCGTTCAAATGGTCCGGCAGCATGTTCAACAGCCGTTCGTACGCGCGCTCGGCGTCGTCGCGCTCGCCAGCCTCCAAGAAAGCTTGGGCGGAAGCGAGCCAGGCGCCGGCCGCGGCCGCGAGATCCGCGCGCCTCGTGTGCTGGAGCTCCGCCAGCTGGTCCAGCGCCCGCCCGCGCGCTTGGCTGCTCGCCGCCACCTCCACCCGCTTTTGCAGCACCTGGGTCAGACGCGGCACGTCTTCGGCTCGATCGAACAAGCGCTCCAATAGGTCCAGCGAGGCGTCGCTTTGGAACGCGCTCAGGTCTGCCGGTATGGCCCGCGCGCCCTCGTCGGCGCGGCCCTCTTTGAGCCAGCGCTCGCCGAGCTTGAGGAGCGCGGCGCGAGCGTCCTCGCCCCCGCTCTTCAGTACGGACAGCAGCGACTCCTCCGCGTCGCGCAGCCGAGGCAGCTGCGCGAGCCGCTCCGTGAGCCCCACCACCGCTGGCGTCGCGGCGGGTGAGCCCTGCAGCATGTGCAGCGCGCGCTCGAGCAATTGACGAGCGCGCTCGTCGCTGCCCGCCGAGGTCGCTGCGAGCGCGTAGCGGTCCGCCAGCTCCGCGAACGACTCGCTCGCGAGCCAGAGCGGCTCGGCGATGGCGAGAGCTCGTTCGTTGGCTGGCTCGAGCTCGAGCGCGCGCGTGGCCGCGCTCAACGTGAGCTCTTCGTCTTCGCGCTCCGACGCGAGCCACGCGGCTTGAAGCGACGTTTCCACGCGCACGGCGGGAGGAAGTGACGCCCACTGCTCGGATTCGAAGAGCGCCGCAGGCTCCGTGCCTTCGAGCAGCGTCTCCGCGATTTGCTCTGGGTCGGTGCCCGCCGCCGCCATCACCGCCGCGCTGTCGAGGCGCTGACGCAAATCGTCGCTCGACCGGGAAAATTCTGACTGGAGCGCACTCGCCAAGTCGTCCACCGGCAACCTCCTCGCGGGGCGCGCTCACGGAGCGCACCAAGAGCCAAACGACGCAGTGATCGAAGCCTGTAGATGGAGGAGTGTCCGGAGCGGCTTTCCACGGCGCGCTTTACCAAAATCGAAGAAAATCGAAGGCTCAGCGGATGTGAGTTGCGCGAGCGACGCGGCTCGTGCATACATCCTCTTCACAACTCAGCGGGTGTCAGGAGCTACTGCTCGATGTCTACGCCCGCGTTCCGAGTTTCATACTTTCGCCCGCTGTTTTTCGCGCTCACTGCGTCTGCCTGCGGCGGCGTTTGCCTCACCACGTCCGCTTGCGGAGAGAGTGAGCCGTCTTCACCAGCGCCCAGCGGCGCAAGCGGGTCCACCAGCGTCGGTGGAAGTGCGAGCGGCGCCGCGACGGGGGGCGGCGCCGCGGGCACTGCTTCCGCGGGCGGTGCGGCGGCGGGCAGCACGGCGGCAGGTACGGCTGGTCAGAGCGCCGGCACGGGCGGCAGCGGTGGTAGCGGCGGCACGGCCGGCACCGCGAGCAGCGGCGGCTCCGCGGGCAACGCTACCGGCGGCGCCGGGGGCGCAGGAGGCACCGGCGGCGCCGGAGGCACCGGCGGGGGAGTACCGACGACGGGCACGGCGACGCGCCCCCTGCTGACCGCGGAGGCGGCGGCAGGTTTCACGGTGGCCAAGTACCTGGAAAAGGCGGGGCCGGTAACGGCGCCGGTTGCGGACAACTGGGATCCGACGGCCGGGGTCGACATCACGAGCCTCACGCCCACCTACCGAGTCGCCGCGACGGGCGGGACCGACACGACGATTCAGGGAGCGATCACCAAGGCGGTCACCGCGGGCGGCACCGCACGCGTGGCGATCGAGGTGGCGGACGGCACGTACCGGGAGGTCGTGTGCGTCCCGAGCGCCGCGCCCCCCATCACCCTGTACAGTAAGAACCCCAATGCGAGCGCGACGCGCATCGTGTTCGACAACTACAACGGCAAGCCCAAGGACGCGCAGACCCCTGCGAACCCGTGCAACCCCGCGCTCGGTGACCTCACCCACGGGACCAGCGGCAGCCCCACCTTCGCCGCCTACGCGGCCGGATTTCAGGCCAAAAACCTGACCATCGAGAACGACACGGACGAGACCGGCATCACGAGCAACGTGCAAGCGGTGGCGCTCGCGACCCAGGGCGACAAGCAAATTTACGACAACGTGCGGCTGCTCGGAAATCAAGACACGTTCTTCGTGAAGTCGCCCAACGCCGCCACCATCACCCGCGTCTACGTGACGAAGAGCTTCATCCAGGGTGATACGGATTTCGTCTTTGGTCGCGGCACCCTCGTGATCGACGCCTCCGAGATTCACTTCGTCAGCTCGCGCCAAGGCTCCAAGGGCTACCCGATCGTGCCGAGCACGGACGCGCGCAACCCCTTCGGCATCTTGGTGAACAAGAGCAAGTTCACCGCGGACGCCGCCACGACCGCGAGCGCGGTCCACCTCGGGCGAGCTTGGGACGAGAGCGGCAAGGACGTCGCTACCTACGCTACCCTCGTCGCCAGCGGCGTTTATCCGAACGGCCAAGCCGTGATCCGCGAGTCCGAGCTCGGGGCTCACGTGCGGCTCGCGGACCCGTGGGCGCCGGCCGCCACGACGAGCCGCCCGTACAGCGCGGTGGCAGGCGCGCTGCCTGCCAACCGCCTGTACGAGTACGCCAACACCGGCCCCGGCGCGGCTCCCTGAGGCTCGCCTGCGGCGCCTTCAAGCGCCGGCGGCCGCGGACACACCAAGGCGTGGAAACAGCGGCGGGCCGCTTTTAGGACGGAAGCGGCCCTCGAGACCAAACCGCGCGAGCGAGAGATCTCGCCGCTGCGCCGCCGAAACGCCTAGCCGCTGCAGGATTTCTGCAGCGCCTTTGGGCAAGAATGGGGCGAGCAGCACGGCGGTGACGCGCAGCGCTTCGCACAGGCGCCACAAGACGTGCGCGAGCTGCGCCTTCAGGTCCGCCGCGGCCTCCCGCGTCCTTGCGGAGGCTACCCGTCGGCAGAGCGTCCACGGCTCCTGAGCGTCTGCGTAGCGGTTCGCCGACGCCACCAGCTCGAAGACGCCGCCGAGAGCGCGATGAAGGGCAAAGTCGTCGAAGCCGCTCTTCACGGTCGCGAGCGCGCTCTCCGCCGCTTCGCGCAAGGCTCGGTCCGCGTCGCTCTCGGCGGCGACGCCGACGTGCACGTCGAGGTCGGGGTAGCGGAGCGCGAGCGCGATGGTCCGCTGCAGCAGGTTGCCGAGCTTGCCCGCGAGCTCGACATCGTGAGCCTGGACCAGCCGGGCCAAGTCGAAGTCGCTGTCTTTGGTGCTGTGCAAGTGCCGCAAGAAATAGAAGCGCACCGCGGAAACGCCGACCTGCTCCACCAGCTCGAAGGGACTCACGGTGTTGCCGAGTGACTTGCCAATCTTCACGCCCTGCGCGGTAACGAAGCCGTGAGTCTTGATCGCGGTGGGGAGGGTCAGGCCGGCGCTCAGCAAGATTGCCGGCCAATACACGGCGTGGAAGCGCAGCACGTCTTTACCGATGAGGTGCTCGCGTGCGCTTCCGGGCTCGTAAAACCCAGAAAATTTGGCGTAATTCTCCGGAAATTCCGAGAGCGATAGGTAGCTTGCCAGCGCGTCGAACCACACGTAGATGACCTGGGAAGGGTCGCCCGGTACCAGCAAGCCCCAGCCCCTCGCGCGGCTTTGGCTGCGCGAGACGCTGAAGTCCGACAAGCCCGAACGCACGAAGCTCAGCACCTCCGCGTGCCGCTCGCGCGGCTCGACGCGCAACGCGCCGCTCTCCAGCGCCGCGAGCAGGGGCGCTTGGTACCGCGACAAGCGGAAGAACCAATTTCTTTCTGCGATTGGCTCCGGCTCCTCGCGGTGGGCAGTGCACTTGCCGTCGACCAGCTCCTCTTCGGCGACGAAGGCTTCGCAGCCCGCGCAGTACAGGCCCCGGTACTCGCTTTGATACAGGTCCCCCGCGTCGTGGCAGCGGCGCCATAGCTCTTGCACGCACGGCGCGTGGCGCGCGTCACGCGAGGTGTGCAGGTAGTCGTCGAAGCGAACCCCGAGCGCCTTGGAGAGCGCGCGGAAGTGGTCGCCGTGCTCGCGGACGAGCTCGCTCGTGGCGATGCCGCGCGCCTCGGCCGCGCGTGCGTTCTTGGTGCTGTGGTCGTCGGTGCCGCCGGTGAAGCGCACGGCGCGCCCACGCTGCCGTGCGTGGCGGGCGAGCGCGTCACCGAGCAAGAGCTCGAGCGCGTGCCCGATGTGGGGCCGAGCGTTGACGTACGGGATGGCGGTGGTCAAAAATAGCGGAAAATGAGCGTCGTTCATGGGGTCCTCGGTTCGGTGGAGGAGCCGCCCACGAGCCGCCGTAGGGACGAAGCCGCACGAGCCGCTCGCGGGCGGCTCGTGCTTGGGTTCGATACGGGCGACGTTTATCGCTCAGCTCATCGAATACACGGCGGCCCGGCGCTGAAAGCGCATCATGGCGGCCATTCGAAGAGCGAGAGTACTCACGAAAGGATCTGCAGCCTAAGCCCGCGGCGGCGGCTCGTCAACCAGTGAGCCGCGGCTCGGGGGGACCACCGAAGCGCGCGCGGGTGCCGAAAACGCGCACGTCTAGCACTGCAAAGATGCGCGACGCGACCTCGCGCACCTTGGGCCAGGCTCCGCCCAAGCCGCCGACCTCCGCGGCGTCGTAGCCGAACGCTTCGAGCCCGCGCGCGCGCGCGAGGTACACGGCGCGCACGTTGTGGAAGTGCTGGGAGACGACGATCACCCGCTTGACGCCGAAGACCTCCTTGGCCCGCACGACCGAATCCAACGTGCGGAAGCCAGCGTAGTCCAGCACGAGGCGCTCGCTCGGCACGCCCAGCCCTTCCAGCGCGAGCTTCATTTCGGTCGGTTCGTCGTAGCTCGGGCGCGAGTTGTCGCCGCTCAAAAGCAGGTAGGAGGCCTTGCCGGAGTGGTAGAGCTCTGCGGCCGCCGCCATGCGCGCGATGAAGAATTGATTGCGCCGCCCGCCGGCGACTCGCGGTGAGCAACCGAGCACGAGCGCGACCCGCGCCGCCGGCAGCTCGCTGGCGCGGGCGTAAACGAACGGCGCGGAGCGGCCTTCGATACGTGCGGCTTCCACGCCGACCGCGAGGCAGGCGAGGCTCACCGCGGCCGCGACCGCCCGCCGCCAATTCAAGCTCGTCCGCCGCATCGCTCCAAAAGACAAACGCCCAATCGGGTGAGAACCATTCCGCGCGGCCCCGGAAAGCAGCCGCACGCGCCGCAGCGGAACCTGGAGCCGGCACGGTAGTTTCTGCGAGTTGGGCCGCGTCGCGGCAGCCCCGCTCTTCCTCGGCACGATGGCTGGTAACAGCGCCGAGCGATGATGCTAGGATTTGCTTCCGTGCGAGCGCTTCGTGACCGGCTCTTAGGCCTTGCGGGCATCGCTGCCGCGTTGGTGGCGGCGTGTTCGGTGTTTCCGGACGAAGCGGTGCTACCGCCGCAGGCCGGGGGCTCACAGAGTGAGGGTGGTCGCCCCGCATCGGAAGGAGGAGCCGGGCTCGGTGGGGGCGTCACGGCCGGAGCCGCGGCCGGTGAGACCGGTGAGCTGCCGCCCGGAGGCGCCGCGGCGGGCGGTTCCAGTACGTCCGGAAGCGGCGGGGCGCCGGAGGGCGGGCAGGCGGCGGGACAAGGCGGCGGAGGCGAGGTGACGCCGGTCTGCGCGGACCCCCAAGAAGACTCCGTCTCCACCAAGTTGGACCTGTGGATAGGCTCCGCGCAGTACGACGCCAATCACGGCAAGGAAGGGGTGCTGCGCGTGAGCGGAGGAGCGGACGAGCGGCGCGCGCTGTTCGAGCTTACGGTCCCCGCAGCGCCGGCAGGCTCGTCGCTGCTCTCGGCCGAGGTCGTGCTGAGCTTGGAGTCCAACGCGGACGCCTCGCTGTCCGCGCGGCGCCTGGGACTGTACCTGCAGGCTCCCCTCCGCCCCGTGGTGGAGACCAAGGCGACCTGGCTTCAATACGGCTCGAGCAAGACCCAAGACGCTTGGGAGGACGCGGGTGGTGACCTGAGTGAGGTGGTCACCGTTACCGACATCCCCCCCGGTACTGCCAGCGGGCTCGTGCGCTTCGACGTGACCGACATCGTGCGCTCCGCGCTCAGAGCGAGCCCGCAAGTCTACGGGATAGTCATACTGGAAGAGGGCGACGCGCCGGCGGCCCCCGCGGAGCTGGCGTTCACGTCGCGCGAGGGCAATGCTTCCCTGTCCCCCGCGCCCGGGCTGCGGCTCCGTTACTGCCAGCCATGACGACTCCTGCTCTCGACGAAGACGAGCTCGCCGGGCCGCCCAGTGATTGGATGCGGCGGCGGCGCCTTGGGCAGCCGCTCGGGCGCTACGTGCTCGGAACGCTCTTGGGCCAGGGCGGGGCCGCCTCCGTGTACATGGCGCGTCTGGACGGTCCGCACGGCTTCGAGCGCGTCGTGGCGGTGAAGCTGGTGCACGAGCACCTGATGGGCGATCGCGATTTTCTCGCGATGTTCTTGGACGAGGCGAACCTCGCGTGCCGCCTCCAGCACCCCAACATCGTTCACTGCTACGAGCTGTGCCGCGACGATCCGTCGCTCTACTTGGCGATGGAGTTCCTGCAGGGGCAGCCGCTCTCGCGGCTTTACCAGCGCGCGCAGGAGCGGCGGCAGCCACTGCCGTATAGCCTGGTGGCATGGATCGGGGCGCGCGCCGCGGACGCGCTGGGCTACGCGCACGAGCTGCGCGACGATGCGGGCCAGCCGCTCGGGGTCGTGCACCGCGACGTGAGCCCCGATAACCTCTTCGTCACGTACGACGGGCAGGTCAAGCTGCTGGATTTCGGCATCGCGCGCGCGGCGGGCCGTCGGTCGCAGACCAACCTCGGGCAGCTCAAGGGCAAGTTCCGCTACATGGCTCCGGAATATGCGCTTGGGCTCGAGTTCGACGGCGCGATGGACATCTTCGCGCTCGGCGCGACGCTCTACGAGGCCGCTACCGGCATCCCTGCGTTCGGTGGGGACGAGCAGGCCGCGCTGCGCAAGATCGTAGCGGGTGAGCTTTCGGACCCGCGTGAGATCCGGCCTGACTTTCCCGCCCCGCTTTGGAAGCTTTTGCAGCAAGCGATGGCTACCCAGCCGGAACAGCGCCCCCGCCCGGCCGCGCAGCTCGCCAAAGCCCTCGATGCGAACGCGGGGCTCACGCAGGCGCAAGGGCGCGCGCTGCTCAGCAGCGCGATCAGGCGACTGTTTCCCGACGAGCTGGGCGCGGAAGCGAGTGAGATCGCCGAGCTCCGGCGGCTGAGCCGTAACCCCGAGGAGCCGACCGCGCAGGGTGGGCATACGGTCACCCGCGTCCGCAGCGAACGGCCGCGGGCGCGCGCCAGCACGGTGGCGTGGACGCTCGGCTTCGTGCTCGCGGGCGGCGCGGTCGCCGTCGCGCTGAGCCGGGCTGAGCCACCGAAGACCGTCGCGAGCGCGCCCGCCGTCGCCTCGGAGGCGACTCACGTGGACGTGTCGGTGCAGGCGACGCCGTCGGATGCGCCCGGTCTGCAACTGACCATCGGCGGCGTGCCGGTGCCGGCGGACGCGCCTCACCTGCGCGTGCCGCGCGGTGCGGGCGCGCTGAGCGTGGAAGCTTCGGCCCCCGGCTACCGAAGCGTGGCCTCGAAGGTCGTGCCGGATCGCGATCGCTCGGTGGTCATCACGCTGGCGGCCTTGCCCGTCGCCGCCCCGCCGTCGTCGGTGGCCGCGGAGCCTCCGAAACCCACGACGGTCCCTCGCCCCGCTTCGAGTGGCGTGATTCGCCGCTACCCTTTCTGAGCGGCGTGATAAACAAACGGACCGTGGTGCTGCGCCTTTGCTCGCTCCCGTGGCTCGCCACGCTGCTGTTGGTCTCCGGTCCGCTCCTAGCAGCAGAGCCGGCGCCGGACTGTCCCGAGGGCGACGCCACGGTGTGCGGACGCAAACACTTCGAGCGCGGCGCGCAGGCCTTCGAGAAGGGTGACTTCGCGGGCTCGGCAACGGAGTTCGAAGCCGCGCTGGCGCAGCGGCCGCACCCCGTGATCCGCTTCAACTTCGCGCTCGCTTTGGCGCGGCTCGGCCGGCCGAGCGCCGCGATCGCTCAGCTGCGGCAGGTGATCGAGGATCCTGCGACGGACAAGGAGCTGCGCGGGCGCGCGGAGCGCGAGCGAAAGAGCGCCGAGCAAGCGCTCTCGCGCGTCACCTTCCGCCTCTCGGATCCCACCCGCGAGCGCGTGGAGCTGGACGGCGCAAGGGTGGACCTCGCGGGGCAGGGCGAGCTCTCCATCGACCCCGGGATGCACCACGTACGCGTCATCTCGAACAGCTCGGTCGTGCTGGATCAAGACCTGGACCTTGCACCAGGCGAGCGGGTGGAGCTACGCGTTGGTGAGCGCTCGCGCCGCATCGACGTCGTGGTGGTGCCAGACGCCGCGCCGGCGGCGCCATCCGCGACCCCGCCCGTCGTCGTGCCCGCTCCGCAGCCGGCGGACTCGGGGAAGCTCCCCCCTACGTGGTTTTTCGTTGGCGTTGGGGCCACCGTCGCGCTCGGCGGGCTCACGGTGTGGAGCGGGCTGGACACCCAGCGCGCTCACGACGACTACGAGCGTGACCTCCCGCGGCTCACGCAGGGGGAAGCGGACGAGCGCGTGAAAGACGGTCACTCGCTGGAGCTGCGCACGAACCTGCTGCTCGCCGGCACGCTCGTCGCCGGCGCCGGTACGGCCGTCCTCGGAGTCTGGTTTACCAGCTTCTCCGGCAAGGCCCAGGCTGCGGTCGGAGTGGCGCCCGGTCGGCTCTTCGTCTCCGGGCGCTTCTGAGCCCAGCCTGCGGGCGCGCTCAGCGCTCTTCGGCCAAGAACCGGAGCCGCTCGACGCGGCGCCGCTCGTCTGGCTCGAGCTGGTCGAGCCGGCTCTTCAGGCCGTCCACGTAGTAGCCGAGCAGCATGCGGTCGAAATCCAGCCGCGAGGCGACGTCCTCGAAGGAGGCGAGCGTCACCGCGTTCATCACCAGGCGCGCAGAGAGATGCAGCTCCACCACGTAGTCCACCCAGAGCGGCTGCTTGGTCCAGCGGGCCAAGGTGAGCGCGTGGTGGGACGCGGAAGCGGCCACGTCTGGCGGAACCAGGAGGCCGGTGTTGGCACCCTTCAAAATGCGTCGCAGATGACCGGACAGGACCTGGGCCGCCTCTTCCAGATTGCCAGTCGCGGCGAGGCGATCTGCCAAACCGCCGATCATCTTGAGCGCGTCGGCTCGGGCGGTGGAGGGTATGTTCTCCGCCCGCACCGGCACGCGCATGGGCGGTGATGGCGGCCTCGCGACGGGCGCCGGAGGCGTCAGGCGTTCTTCGGAGAGCTCCGGCTGCACGCGCGCGACGCGTAGACGCTGCAAGCTGGAGTCGCGCGTCTCGAACAACGAAAATTCGGTGGTGCCGATCAGGATGCGATCGCCTTCGCGCAGTACCGTGCTGTGGCCGACGCGCAGCCCATTCACGTAGACGCCGTTCGTGCTGTGCAAATCTTCCACGACGACGCTCTCGCCCTGCACGCTGAGGCGGGCGTGCATGCGGCTCACCAGGTTGTCCTGCAGCAGCACGTCACACTCCGGCAGGCGCCCGATGAGGAGCGAGCCGCTCCCGAGCTCCAGGTCGCCGACCGGTGTTATCACCGTCACTGGGGCGACGAGCTCGGGCGAAAGGCGTGCGTCGCGAGCCCGGTCTGCGGACGAGCGCTCCGGCGCGGGAACCACTGGCGTCGCAGTGGGCGTGTAAGTGGGCACCGTCAGATACTGCACGAAAAATGCCTATGCCGCAGTGAAATTCGCGGGCTTTAGCCACGGGGCGCCGCGACACGCGTAATCAAAGCGCTGACTTTTCGAGTGGGAGTCAGATGCCGCCCGTAGGGGCCTTCAGCACCTTCACTTTGTCTTTCACGCGTTCGCTGAAGAAGACTTGGTTGTTTGCGTCGACAATCACGGCCCCGACGCCATCCAGGGATTCCACCAGCGCAAGCCCCCGCTCGGGGCCGAGGATGAACACGGCGTCGTCTACCGCGTCCGCGGTGGTCGCGTCAGGCGCCCACACCGTGACGCTGCGGCAGGCGGTGGCGGGGTAGCCGGTGTGCGGATCGATGATGTGGTGGTAGCGCCTACCGCCGACGACATAAGCCCGCGCGTAGTCACCCGCCGTGGAGAACGCGTGGTCCGTCAGCTGCAGCACCGCAAAGTACCCTTCGGCCCGGGGGTCTCGAATGCCGCTCACCCAAGGAGAGCCGTCCGGCTTGAGGCCGGCGCCGTACAGATCTCCACCCGCTTGCGCGAGGAAGCTCCGTACGCCGCCTTCCTTCAGGGTTCGGGCTGCTTGATCCACGATGTAGCCCTTGGCGATGCCGCCCAGGCCAATCTGCTGGTCCCTACCGATGCGCACGCGACCCTTCGCCAGGTCCAGCTCCACGCGCCGGTAGTCCACGCGCCGCTTCAGCCTTGCGATATCCAGCGCGCTCGGCGGCTTGGGGTCGACCTCCCGCGCGCTCCCGAACTTCCACACTCGAGAGAGGGACTGGAAGGTGATGTCGAAGCTACCGCTCGACAGCTTGCCCGCCCAGAGCCCGCGCTCCAGCACCGCGGCGGCTTCGGCTCCGACCTTGACCCAGTCGCCCGGGTGCGCGTTCACTTGGCCGATCTCGCTCTCCGGCTTCCATTCGCTGAGCAGGGCTTCCAGGCGACGAATCTCGGCGATGGCGCGCGCGATGGCGGCGCGCGTCTCCGGCTCACCCGCCTGCGGTGAGGTGTAGGCGACGAAGTGCAAGCTCGTCCCCATGGCTTCGTCTTGTACTTCCACCTTCAGCGGCTCGAACGGCGCGCTCGGCGCCGGCGCGCTGCTCGCGCTCCCGGGTACGGAGGGCGGCGCTGCAGGAGGCCCGGTCACCGCCTGGGCGGGCTCCGCAGAGCCGCTGTGCGAGTGCGCGTCGCACCCCAGGAGCGACGAAGCGCACACAAATGTCACGAAGTAGCCGCAGAAATTCACTATTTTTCGGCTATTTCGCCCACAACCAACCATCGCTCCCGTATGCTTACCACGCCCTCCAAGGCAAGGGAGACAGCCGCCATGATCGACCGTGAGAACATCGACCGCCACGTGGACTCCGTCGCTCCGCAGGTCATCGAGCTCTCCAAGAAGATCCACGAGCATCCAGAGCTGCGGTTCGAAGAGCACCGCGCCGCGGCCTGGCTCACCGAGACGGTCGAAAAGGCGGGCGTCCCGGTGGAGCGCGGAGTGGGAGATCTACCCACCGCGTTTCGAGCGCGGCTCGGTAACGGCTCGGGGCCGCGCATCGCCATCCTCGCCGAGTACGACGCCCTACCGGAGATTGGCCACGCCTGCGGTCACAACCTGATCGCCGGCGGCGCGCTGGGCGCATTCCTCGCGCTCGTCCGAGCCTCCAAAGAGGGCCGGCTCCCCGGCAACGTAGACTTGATCGGCACGCCCGCAGAGGAGGGCGGGGGCGGTAAGATTCGCCTCCTCGGCGCGGGAGTGTTCGAGGGAGTCGACGCGGCGATGATGTTCCACCCGTACGACCGGGACATCCTCGCCCATCCGGCGCTCGCGAGCCGCTGGCTCACGATCAAGTTCCACGGCACGCCCGCCCACGCCGCCGCCGCACCGTGGGACGGCAATAGCGCGCTCACGGCGTGCCTGGAAACATTCCGGCTCGTGGACTCGCAGCGCGTGCACTTTCGGGACGGCGTGCGCGTCCACGGCATGGTCACGAACGGTGGCCAGGCCGTCAACATCATCCCCGAGCACGCCGCTTGTGAATTCTCGGTGCGCGCGCCGTTCAAAGCCGAGCTGGAGCGCGTTGCCGCCATCGTGGAGCGCTGCGCCCGCGGCGCGGCCCTCGCGTGCGGGGTGGAGGTTTCGCTCTCCATCCGCCAGGGCTACCGCGAGATGAAGAACAACCTGGCCATCGCGCGCCGCTTTGGCGCCGCCATGGCCGCGCTCGGCCGCCCCGCGCGCGAGACGGATCCGCGCGTCGGCTCCGGGAGCACGGATATGGGCGACCTCTCCCAAGCCGTCCCCAGCATCCACCCGTACCTCGCCATCTGCGAGGAGGGCGAAACCCTGTGCCACCAGCACGCCTTCGCCGCCTGCGCGGCCTCGGACCGCGGGTTCCAGACCATGCTCACCGCGGCCAAAGCGATGGCTCGCACCACGCTGGATCTGCTGGAGGATCAGAAGCTCCTGGAGAGCGTCAAAGCCGAGTTCGCCCAGGCCTGAGCAGGAAGGGCTGGGGGGCGTCCGGCGCGCGGCCCGGTGGCGGTGGCCGCGGCGGCTCCGCGCACGGCTTTTCGTGCTATGCCGCCGCCTTTCGTGTCCGGCTCACCCCCCACTAAAGAGCGCTCGCGCATTCGGTTTCCCGCCGAGCTGCCCATCTCTGCGCGGGTGCCGGACATCATTGCTGCTCTGGAGCAGCACCAAGTAGTGATCGTCGCGGGCGCTACCGGTTCCGGTAAGACGACGCAGCTGCCGAAGATCATGCTGGAGATGGGGCGGGGCGGTAAGCGGCGCATCGGCGTCACTCAGCCGCGCCGCATCGCGGCCACGAGCGTCGCGACCCGCGTCGCGAAAGAGCTCGAGTGTGAGCTGGGGCAAGAAGTCGGCTATCAGATTCGCTTCGAAGATCGAGTGTCGGACGCCACCTGGGTCAAGTTCATGACCGACGGCATCCTCCTCGCGGAGATTCAAGGGGACCGGCTGCTCGGCGGCTACGACACGCTGATCGTGGACGAGGCGCACGAACGCAGCCTGACGATCGACTTCTTGCTGGGCTGGCTCAAGCGCATCTTGCCGGAGCGCCCCGATCTCAAGCTCGTGATCAGCTCCGCGACGATCGAGACGGAGCGCTTCTCCCAGTTCTTCGGCGGCGCGCCGGTGATTCAGGTGGAGGGGCGAACGTTTCCGGTCGAGGTGCTCTACGAGCCGCCCGCGGACGAGCTGGATTTGGCGGACGCGGTGGCGGCGGCGGTGGAGAACGTCACCGGGCTCGATCCGCGGGGGGACGTGCTCGTCTTTCTTCCTGGTGAGCGCGAGATTCGAGAGAGTGAGCAGGCTCTCTTGGCTCGCAAGCTGCGACACACGGTCGTGCAGCCGCTCTACGCGCGGCTCTCGGCGGGTGAGCAGGCCAAGGTGTTCGCGAGCATCCCCCAGCGCCGCGTGATCTTGGCCACCAACGTCGCGGAGACCTCGCTCACCATCCCCGGCATCGTGTACGTCGTGGACACCGGTATCGCTCGTCTCTCTCGCTACGACCCGAGGACGGGCACGACGCGGCTGCAAATCGAGGCCATCTCTCAAGCCAGCGCCGACCAACGCAAGGGGCGCTGCGGGCGCGTGCGCGACGGCATTTGCGTGCGCTTGTTCGATGAGCAGAGCTTCGCGGCGCGGCCGGCCTTCACCGACCCGGAGATGAGGCGCACCGGATTGGCGGGGGTCATTTTGCGCATGAAGTCGCTGGGCCTCGGCGACGTAGAAGACTTTCCGTTCTTGGACCCGCCGAATGGCCGCGCCATCAGCGAGGGCTACCGGGTACTGCAAGAGCTCGGTGCGTTGGACGACGACAAGAACCTCACCCCAGTGGGGCGGAAGCTCGCCCACCTGCCGGTGGACCCGCGCATCGGGCGCATGATTCTGGCCGGCGCGGAGCACGACTGTCTCGCCGAGGTGCTGGCGCTGGCGGCGGCCTTGAACGTGCAAGATCCACGGGAGCGGCCGCGGGGGCTGGAAGCGAAGGCAGATCAACTGCACGCCAAGTTTCGCGACGAGCGGTCGGATTTTGCGGGCCTCCTCAAGCTGTGGGCGTTCGTCCGCGAGCAAGAGGCTCGCGGCACGGGGCAGCTACGGCGGGCTTGCAAGGAGGGCTTTCTCAACTTCTTGCGCGTGCGTGAGTGGCTCGAGGTGCATCGACAGCTGGAGCAGGGGGTCAAGGAGCTCGGCGTCGGTGCACGCGCCGCCAAGCGCGCCCCCTTGCCGAACGTGGAAGGCGCGCGCGCCGATGCGATCCACCGAGCGCTGCTCACCGGTTTGCTCTCGCGCATCGGCATGTACAGCTCCGAGCAGCGCGCCTACCTGGGGGCGCGGCAGACGCGCTTCGTGCTCCATCCCTCCTCCGGCTTGGCCAAGAAGCCGCCGGCGTGGGTGATGGCTTTCGAGCTTGTGGAGACTTCGCAGCTCTTCGGGCGGACCGCGGCCAAGATCGAGCCCGTATGGCTGGATACGCTGGGGGCGCACCTGCTGAAGCGAAGCTACTCCGAGCCCCACTGGTCGGAAAAGTCCGCGCGCGCTTCCGTGCGCGAGCACGCGACGCTGTTCGGCCTCCCGGTGCTGAAAGATCACAGCGTGGACTACGCGACGCTCGCGCCGACGCGCGCGCGCCTGATGTTTCTCGAGCACGCGCTGGTTCGCGGCGAGTACCGAAGTCGCGGCGCCTTTCAGGAGCACAACCGGCAGCTGCTGGCGGAGGTGGCACGCCTGCGAGACAAGGCGCGCCAGAGCGATATGCTCGCCGACGACGAGCTCCTGCTCTCCTTCTTCGATCGCCGAGTGCCGGAGACCGTAGTCAACGGCAAGATGTTCGAGACCTGGCGCGAGGAGGCGGAGAAGCAGCAGCCGGACCTGCTCTGCTTGGCGCTCGCGGACGTGCTCGCCGGCGAGCGCGAGCTGAGGCCCGAGGATTACCCGGACGCATTGACGCTGCAGGGAGTGAAAGTGGCGGCCACTTATCGCTTCGAGCCGGGAGCAGACGACGACGGCGTGACTCTGAGTATCCCGCTCGCGCTCTTGCCTCAGCTCGGGGGCGGCGAGCTGACCTGGACCATCCCGCCGTGGCTCAAGACCAAGGTCTCGGCTCTGCTGCAGGAGCTTCCGCGAGCGCTGCGCCGTGACTTGTCCGCGACGCCGGACTTGGCAGCGAAGGTGCACGAACGGCTGCAGCCGTTCCAAGGCGCGCTCGGGCCCGCGCTGGTCCAAGCGATCGAGGAGCTGACGGGGGTGGAGGTGCCGGAGGAGGCTCTTCGGTTCGATGCCATCCCCGCTTACTTGAACTTCAACTGCCGAGTCGTCGGCGAGCGCGGGCAGGTCGTCGCTCAAAGCCGCGATATCACTGCTCTGCTGGAGCAACACGCGGGGCGCGCGCGCGAGCTTCTGCGCGCGGCCGCCCCGCCCGCGCAGTTTCAACGTAGCGGTCTCGTGGCCTGGGATTTCGAGGCGCTGCCCGCGGTCGTGACGCGCAAGCTGCTGGGTACGGAGGTCCGCTCGTATCCCGCCTTGGTCGACCGACAGAAGGCGGTCGACCTCGAGCTGTTCGAGACGGAGGAGGCCGCGCGCACCGCGCATCGCGGCGGCGTCGGGCGGCTGCTTCAGCTCGCTTTGAAGAGCCAGCTCACGGCGCTCGGTAAACGCGCGCCCGCACCGTTCACGCGCCGGCCGGGCTTGCCCCCCCCGCGCGCCGAGTCGGAGGCCTTCCGAGAGCTCGTGCTGCAACGAGTAGTGACCGAGGCGTTCGGCCTGGCCGAGCTCTCGCCCCTGCCGCGCGACAAGGCGGCGTTTCAGCGGCTGCTCGTCGCCGGCTCTCCGCGCCTGCCGGCGGTATTCGAGCAGACCTCTCGCATCATCGCCGCCAGCAATGCGGAGCTCGAGAAGACCCTTCGGGCGTTGGATGCGGCCGCCAAACAGCCGAGCGCCCTCGCCGCGAGCCAGGACATCCGCGCCCAATTGGAGCAGCTGTTTCCGCCCGATCTGCTGCGCCACGTCGCGCTGGCCCGCCTGGAGCAATACCCTCGCTACTTGCGCGCGGCGCAGGCCCGGCTCGCCCGAGCCATCCACGACCCCCGCAAAGATTCCAGTAAAGCCGAGCCGTTTCAGCCGGTTTGGCAGGCGTTCTTGGCGAAGCGCACGGCGGCGCGGGACCAGGCCGCAGCGCAGAGCCTGCACTTCGCGCTGGAGGAGCTGCGCGTGGCGCTGTTCGCACCGGAGTTGAAGCCACTGATATCCATCTCGGTGGCTTCGGCGGCGAGCGCGGTCAAAGAGCTACGCTGAAGAGCCGTTGTTCCGCTCGCGCCGCCGGTTTATCTTCGCGGGGATGAAGAGCTGCGCGGTCGTCGGCGTCGGGGTTCAGGTCTTGCTCGGTGCGTGGCTGTTCGGCTCGTCCGTCGGAGGGTGCGGCGGAGAAGCGACGCCGGAGCCGCAGAGCGCGGACGTCGTCTCCAGCCCAGCCGTGCAGGCGGCGCCGACGCCGCCGCCCGCGGAGGCCCCGGCGGACGCGGAGCCAACCCCAGCGGCGGAGGTGAGCGAAGAAAGCCCCGCGCCCGCTCCGGTCAAAGATCCGAACGCCCAGCGTGAAGTGAAGTACGTCGTCTCGCCCGAGGGGCTGAAGGTCGAGGTGGCGGGAGTGCGCTTCATGGTCTCGGCGGAGGCGAAGCAAATCGCCCAGGGTTGGGGCGCCAAAATCAACGTCAGGGCCGAGGCGACGGATGGCAAGCAGCACGTGCTCCTGAGCCCCAAGAACGGCCCGCTGGCGTTCGCGGCGGCGGTGTTCAAGAAGGGCAGCACCGAGGCCGAGCGCATCCCTGACTCGCGCGAGGGGGAAGGGGAGCTCACGATTGGCGCGAGCTCCACCACCTTTTCTCGCGAATTTCCGAATAAGGGCGGTCGCGTGCTCGCCATCGGCGAGACGCTGGATATGGAAGTCGCGCTGTGGGGGCTGGGGGAAACGAAGGACGATCGGCGCCCCCTCAAGCAGTTCGTTCACGTGAAGATGAAGGTGGAGAAGGGCAAGCCCAAGGCCATCGTCGAGCCGCCCTCCTCCGCCAAATAGGCGCCGGGCTTCAGCGCCCCTGGTAGACCGGCTTGCGCTTCTCGTTGAAGGCCGCCAGCGCCTCGAGCCGATCTTCACTCCTCAAGCACACCTCGTACGCGTCGCGCTCCAGAGCGAGGCCCTCCCGCAGCTCGCGGGTCGCGGCGCCGCGCACCGCCCGCAGCGCGGCGCGGACGGCCAGCGGCGCGCCGGCCAGGATGGGCTCCGCCCAAGCCATCACCTCGTGTAAGAAGCTGTCGCTCTTCGGCATCAGCTGATTCACGAGCCCCAGCATCAGCGCCTCGGGCGCGGTCAGGCGTGCGGCGCGCAAGATCAGCTCTTTGGCGCGCATCTCCCCGAGGAGCTTGGCGAGCCGCTGGGTGCCGCCGGCACCGGGGATCACCCCTAGGCTCGTTTCGGGCAGTCCCAGCACCGCGTGCTGCGCGGCGATGCGAAAGTCGCACAGCAACGCAAGCTCGAGCCCGCCGCCGAGCGCGGCGCCGTTGATGGCCGCCAGCGTCGGCACGGGACACGTCTCCAGCCAGCCGAGCTCGGTCTCGTAAGCCAGGAGCAGCGCGCGCACTTCTTCTTGGCTCATGGCGGCGCGCTCCTTCAAGTCCGCGCCGGCGCAGAAGGCCTTGTCCCCGCTGCCGGTGACGATCACGAGCCGGACCGCTTCGTCAGCCGCTACCTCACGTCCGATCTCTCCGAAACGCGCGACCAGCGCGCGCGACAAGGCGTTCATGCGCTCTGGGCGGTCCAGCGTGACCAGCGCGATGCTGCCCCGCCGCTGCCACGCGACGCCCGCTTCGCTCATCGCTTCGCCTTGCTCGCTTTCTTGATGACCTTGGCCTTCTTCTTTTTCGGCGCGGGCTTCGCCATCGGCTTACTCACGGCCTTCGGCTTTTCCTCTTTCGTCTTCGGCGCCTCGGTCTTGCGCCCCTCCAGCTTGGCCAGGCGCGTCTTCAGCTCCGTGAGCTCGTCCTTGACCGACTCGAGCTCGTCGTTGAGGCGCTTCTTCTCCTGCGCGGGGCCCTCGGACATGTCGCGCAGGGCTTCTCGCAAGCGGCGCGACACGCGCCCGTCGAGCTCGTGCTCCAGGGCGCGGCGCATCGCTCCACGGCTCTTGGCGTCGCCCAGGGTGGTGAGGGCGGAGACGACGTCGATCTTGAAGTGGGGGTCTTTGTCGTCCAGCAGGTCTTCCAGCTGCTCGCGCGTCTTTCGGCCGTCCCCGAGCGCGGCCAGCGCGTGCACGGCGGCGCGACGACCGCGCGTAGGGATGCCGTAACGAGTGCGCTTGACGACTGCCTCCAGGGCCGCGTCGTCGCGGAGCGCGGCCATGCCGTCTAGCGCGCCCGCGCGCACCACGTCTGCCCACGAGGGCTGGTCCACGATCGACTTGAGCGTGTCCAGCGCCCCCGGCTGGCGCGTGCGGCCGAGCGCGCGGGCCGCGTCCGCCATGACGAGGTAGCTCGGCTCTTTGCGCAGCAGCTCCTGCAGGGCCTTGGCTGCCTCCGGCTTCTTGAACGCGCCGAGCGCGCCCGCGACCGCGCGCCGAACCTTGGGGTGTGAGGTCTTCAGCGCGGCGCTGAGCGCGGTGAACGCCTCCTCCGAGCGAATCTTGCCGAGCGCGCGGGCCGCTTCCAGACGGACCATCCACGCCTCGCTCTCGCGCGCCAGCGTTTCCGAAAGCGACGTCACGGTGGCGGGATCTTGCTTCTTGGAGAGAGCGTCGGCGGCCGTCCACCGAAGCAGCGCGTTCGACCCCTCCGCCAGCTGGTGGCGAAGCATGTCGCCAGGAGCCTCGAACGTGAGCTTGCCGACCATACGCTGCTCCGGATCCAGCCCGACGTGCTGCGGACGCTTCTCGAGCTTGACCGTGAGCACGTCGTGCGCCTGAGTCATCAGCTTTTGATGGCGAGTTCGGACCCCGTCCGCGCTCATCACCTCGATCTCCACCGGGAGCGCAAATGCCGCCGTTTCCCCCGTCTTTTGCGTCTGTTTGAGGGCAACGCTGAGCAGGCCGTCGTCATAGCTCACCTTGCAGGTGAGCTCGGGGTGACCTGGGCGGTACACCCACTGGTCGAAGAAGCGCTCGAGCGAGCGACCGGACGCTTCCTCCAGCGCGCGCATCAAATCCGTCGTCTCCACGATGCCGAACGCGTGACGCGCGAGGTAGCGTCGGGCGCCTTCGAAGAAGACCTCGTCGGTCAGCTCGCGCCTCAGCATGTGAAGAACCAGGCCACCCTTCTCGTACAGGTGACGATCGAACAGATCGATGGGCTCTTCGTAATCTCGGCAAACGATGGGCCGCTGGTAGCGCCCGCTCGCTTCGTTCAAGTAAGTGTCCACGTCGCCCGCCACGCCGTAGTCGTACTCGTCACGGCCGAGGCGCTGCTCGCGCTCCAGGTGCTCGCAGAAGGTAGCGAAGCCCTCGTTCAGCCACGCATGCGACCAGTCCCGGCAGGTGACGTAGTCGCCGAACCACTGATGCGCGAGCTCGTGCGCGACGAGGTCCGTCGAAGCGACGTCCAGCGCGGCCCGCTCGTCCAGCATGACGTGCTCGTAGAGCGTGGTCGCGGTGGTGTTCTCCATGCCACCGAAAATGAAGTCGCTCACGACGACCTGCGAGTAGCGGCGCCAAGGAAACGGCGTACCGAAGCGCTTCGAGAAAAACTCCAGCATGCGCGGCGTTTCGCCCAAACTTCGCGCCGCCGCCTTCGCCTGGCCGACGGGCACCAAGTACTGAATCGGCACCTCCCCTTCCGCGAGCTTGGCGGGGCGGTCGGTTACGACGTCGAAATGACCCGCCACCAACGTCAGCAGATAGCTCGGGTGCGGTTGGTCCAACTTGAAGCGGTAGCTCCACGGCCCCTTGCCTCGGGTTTCGGACGCGATGAGCTCGCCGTTCGACAAAACCTGAAAGCCGGACGGCACCGTCGCCGAAAGCTCGGTGGTCATCTTCATGTGCGGCTTGTCGACGCAGGGGATGAAGTGACGCGCGTCCTCGTCTTGGCACTGCGTCCACGCTTGCAGCGGGCGATGCTTGACTTGCTCGTCCGGCGCCAGAAAGTAGAGGCCGCGTTGAGGCGTCGCTTCGTAGTCGATGCGCAGCTGCCCACGTTCGGGCAGGTCCTGCAGCTCGATGACCTCGCCATCGTAGCTGTAGGTTGCGGGCTTGAGGCCGCCGCCATCATCCACCCGCACGCTGGTGAGCACGAAGCCGGTCGCGTCCACTTGCATGCTCGTCGCCTCGGCCGCGACCCGCTGGAAGTCCAGCACGGCGCGGCCCCGCACGGACTTGGTCTCGAAGTCCAGGGTCAGGTCGACGAACAGGTGGTCGATGCGGTACGGGCGAGACCGCTCGTACTTGCGCTCGGTCCCGGCCAGGCTGAAGGGGCTGCGAGCCGCGCCGCAGCCGCAGCGTTCGTGGAGTCTCTGCGAAGCCGTCATAGTCGCCGGTACTATACTAAGATGCAGAGGCCGTGCCGATCACGCTGACCGGAGAAGTCGAACGCATCACCTACGAAAGTGAGGCCACCGGTTTTCGCGTGCTGAAAGTCGGCTCGCTCGAGGGTCCGGCCGGCAAGCGGAGCAGCGTGACCGTCGTCGGCATGCTACCCCCGGTCGGAAGTGGGACTCGGGTGAGGGTTACCGGGGAGTTTCGGCAAGACCCGCGACACGGCGAGCAATTTCGCGCCGACACGCTGGTCACGCTGGCTCCGGAGACGCTGGTGGGGCTCGAGCGCTACCTGGGGTCCGGGCTCATTCCCGGCATCGGCCCCGCCTTCGCCAAGCGGATTGTCTCCGCCTTCGGCATGGACAGCCTGACCATGCTCGACCACGAGCCGGACCGGCTGAAGCTGATTCCCGGCATGGGCGAGCGGCGCATCGAGGAGGTGAAGAAGGCGTGGGCCTCGCAGCGCGCGATCAGCAACGTCATGTTGCTGCTGCAAACGCACGGCGCCTCGCCCGCGCTCGCCGCGCGCATCTACAAGCACTACGGGGACCGGGCCGCGAGCATCGTCCAGGAGGCGCCGTACCGGCTCGCGATGGACGTGCGCGGCATTGGCTTCAAGACCGCCGATCGCATCGCCAAGTCGCTCGGCATCGCGGGGGACCATCCGGATCGCGTTCAGGCTGGGGTGCTGCACGAGCTCGGCGGGCTCGCCGATCAGGGGCACGTGCTGTTCGACCGAGACGCGCTGTCGGAGCGTGCGGCCGCGATGCTGGAGGTGGACGTGGGGCACGTTGGGCCTGCCATCGACAAGCTGTGGGCGAGCGGCCTGGTGGTGGTGGAGGAGCGCTGCGTCTACTTGACTCGCCTGCATCGCGCCGAAACCGCGCTCGCGAGCGGCCTTTCGCGCCTACTTTCGCGGCCGGGGCGCGTCCTCGCCGGCATCGAGAGCACGATCCAGCGCTTCGAGGCTCAGGCGAAGGTGAAGCTTGCGCCCGCTCAGCGTGCGGCGGTGCAGGGGGCGGCCGAGAACAAGCTCATCGTCGTCACGGGCGGGCCCGGCGTCGGTAAGACCACGATCGTGCGCGCGATTTTGGACGTCATGAAGCGGGCGCATCTGAACGTGCGCCTCGCGGCGCCGACGGGCCGCGCCGCCAAGCGCCTCCACGAAGCGACGTCGCACGAGGCAACCACCCTTCACCGGCTGCTCGAGTTCGATCCTCGTGCCGGAGGCTTTCAGCTCAGCGAGCAGAAACCGCTCGAGGCGGACGTGGTGATCGTGGACGAGGCGTCGATGATCGACGTGCCGCTGGGCGCCGCGCTGCTCTCCGCCCTGCCGGACGCCGCGCGGCTCGTCATCGTGGGCGATGCGGACCAGCTGCCGTCCGTCGGCCCCGGCGCGCTGCTGCGCGACATCATCGACTCCGGCGTGGTCACGACCGTGCGTCTGAACGAGATCTTTCGGCAAGCTGGCGAGAGCCGCATCGTCCAAAACGCGCACCGCATCCTCGCGGGGGAGATGCCCGAGAGCGCGGATCCGGACTCACCGCGCGCCGACTTCTTCGTCGTGACCCGCCGCGAAGCGGAAGAGGCCGCCCAGACGGTGAAGGAGCTCGTAACTGCTCGAATCCCAAAGCGTTTCGGCTTCGACCCATCGCGGGACGTGCAGGTGCTCACGCCGATGCACCGCGGCCCCGCAGGGACCACCGCGCTCAATCAACTGCTGCAGTCCGCGCTGAACCCGACCGGGGACTCCCTGGAGCACCACGGCCAGACGTTTCGCGTTCGGGACAAGGTGCTCCAACTCAAAAACGACTACGACCGCGAAGTTTACAACGGGGACCTCGGTGTCGTGGAGCGCGTGAGCGCCGAGGACCGCCGCGTTACCGTGCGCTTCGAGGGGCGGGACGTGGACTACCAGGACGCCGATCTGGACATGCTCACCCTGGCGTACGCGACGAGCATTCACAAGAGCCAGGGCAGTGAGTACCCGGCGGTCGTGATTCCGCTGCTCACGTCGCACTTCGTCATGCTGTCGCGGAACCTCGTCTACACGGCCGTGACGCGCGGAAAGAAACTGTGCGTGCTGGTCGCGGACCCCCGCGCGCTCAAGCTGGCGCTCGGTGAGGTCCGCCGGGAGGAGCGCCAGACGCGATTGGCGGAGCGGCTGCGTCTTGCCATGCGCTGAGCGCTCGCTCGTCGACGCGCCGGGCGCGCGACTCGGACCCTAGATGAACATCGCCTCGACGAGCGTGAGCAGGGTCCGTTTTTCCTTACCGAGCACGTCACTCTCGAGCTCCCAGCTCTGCTCCGCGCGTGGCTCCGCGAGCTCGGGCAGCCGCTCCACCAAGCGCTCCACGCCGAGTAGGTCCTTCGGCTCGCCGACGGCCGATTTTTGCCCGTTTGGACCCCGCTGCAGCTCCACTTCGCTCACCGCGCTGACCAAGAGGGCCGCTTTGGCGCGGCGCACCAGCGCGTGCACGTGGTGTTGCACGAGCCAGACGCTCAAAAGCTCCAGCTCGGCCTCCAGGCTCGAGGTCGCCCCGAAGCCCTTGCTCGCCAGCGATTCCATCACGCAGGCGCGGAAGCCCTCGCCGACGCGGGAGAGCACCATCGCGGAGACGGCTAGGTCCGGCTTTTCCGACGCGGCGCTGAGGCCGGCGCTGCCGGAGGTCACGTCGTAGCTCTGCAAGAGCTCCACGAGCGCCTGCTCCGCGTGAGCGGCGCTCGGCGCCTCCTCGACGCGGCTCTTCACGGCGCGCTGAAACGTCGCCGCGCAGCCGGTAAGGTCGTAGCGCTCCAGCTGAACGCGCGCCCGGAGCGGCTCTGGTACGTGCTCGCGCACGAGCTCTTCCAGCCGCGGCAGGTCCACGTCACTCAGTGTGACCCGAGCAAACCGCTCGCACAGCGCGCTCCACGGCAGTGAGGGCTCCGCCAACGCGCCGACCACCAACAGCGAGCCGGGCTCCACCTGCGAAGCGGAGCTGAGCACGAAGCGGGAGAGCTGCTGCCGGTGCTCGCTCGAGGACGGCCGCGCGCTGAGCGCGAAGCGGGTGATCTCCGCCGCGGCTTCGTTCGTTAGCTCGCCCTCGAACTCCCAGTGCTGGGGGTCTTTTTGACGCCTTTCGGCCTGCGACTCTTCGATGGCGAGCAAGGCGTCCCCAAAGCTGTAGTCCCCGAATTCGGGCGGCAGCTGACCGCTCTGCAGCAGGTTCGTGAAGGCGGCGAGGGGCTCCAGCAGATCCGGCGTGAACGACCGCTCCGCCTTCAGCACCGCCGTGAGCGCGGCAAGGTGGGCGATGCCGTCGCGCGCGGAGGGGGCGCCGCCCCGCCGCCGCGCCGTCTCCTCCGAGAACTTGTGAAATAGGCGTACGCTCTTCTGAAATCCCAAGCGGCTCATGGCTTCTTTGCTTTCGCCTCCGTGGGCGCCTCGGTGTGCGGCTTCTTCAAGCGTGTCTTCGCGTCCACCCCCGACAAAACCTCCACGTGGAGGCCGTCCGAGATGCCGAGCTTGACCTCGCGCCGCGCGAACTGCTGAGGCTTGAGCTCTACCTCCACGAACGTCTTGCCCTTTTCGAACGTGACGAGGCTCTCCTCGATGGCGAGCGCGTTCTTACGGGTGTCCAAGATGATGTCCGCATTGGCGCTGTAGTTGGCGCGAACGGTGATGTCTTGCTTGAGAGTCACCGCCGCCTTGACCTCGAATTCGATGGTGCCCTCCTTTTCTTTGCCCTTGGGCGCAATGTACTCGAGCTTGCCTTCCAAGCGCTGCTCGCCCAGCGCGCCGACCAAGATAGACACCGGCATGCCCTCGGTCAGCTTGCCGACCTCCGACTCGTCCACGCGGCCCTGGAAGATCATGTCCCCCATGTCGGCGATGGAGGCGATGGTGGTGCCTTCGTTGAAGTTGTTGGCCTCGATCACGCTGGAGCCTTCCTTGACCGGCACGTCCAAAACCATGCCGTCCACGGTGGAGGCGACGATGTTGCTCACTTTGCCGGTGCGCTTCGACGCGCCTTCTTTGATGAGCTCGCGGTTGCTCTGCGCGGTCTCCAGCTCTTGCCGCTTGAGGTCGAACGCTAGCTTGAACTGATTGAACTCGGTCTCGTTCATCAGCTTCTGATCGAACAGCTGCTGGTAGCGTTTCATCTGCGTCTGCGCGTTCTCCAGCCCGATTTGCGCAGACCGAATCGCGGACTCCGCGTTGTTGAGCGCGACCACGTTGGGGATGATCTGGATCTTCGCCAGCATCTGCCGGTCCTTCACCTTCTGGCCGGCGGCGACGTACAGCTTTTCCAGGACCCCGGAGACGCGTGGCTTGATCGTGACCTCGCGGCGCGGCACGAGCGCCCCCGGAGCGACCGTCTTTTTTACGATGTCCATGGTCACGGGGGTGACGGTCTCGAACGTTTGAGGAGTCGCCTGCGACTTGTCGTAGAGGAAGAGCAGGGTGAGCACGAAGGCGCCGACCACGCCGAGCGCGAGCAGCAGGGGGACGATGCGGCGGATCATTCGGACCTCAGAGCCTCAACCGGGTGGACACGCGCGGCGTGCCTGGCGGGCATGATGGCAGCTATCAGCCCCGCGGCAATGAGCAGACTTTGTGCGATGAGCGCGGCCTTGAGGTCGACGCCAGGCCGCGAAACCGGGGCCTCCGGCAAGGTGGCCAAGAAGCGAGCGAAGCCCTCGAGCGCGGCGACCGCGCCCACCAGCCCGAGGTAGCCGGCGAGCACCGTGAGCACGACCGACTCTTTGACCACCATGAGCACGATGGAGCTCGGAGTCGCCCCCAGTGCTTTCCGGATGCCTATCTCCTTGGTGCGTTCCTTCACCGTGATGAGCAAGATGTTGCTGACGCCGAGCATCCCGGCCCCGAGCGTGAGCGCGCCTACCAACCACACGAACCAGCGGATGCCCCGAAACAAGCCTTGCAGCTTCTCGAACTTGTCCGCCGCGTTGAACGAGCCGAAGGCCTGATTGTCGGCCGGGTGGATGCGGTGCTTCTCCGCGAGCGCTTGCTTGATTGACTCCTCCACCCAGACCGCCGGGTAAGTCGGGTCCGTACCGACCGTGAACCATCCGACGCGATCCTTGTAGTTGAAAGCGGTCTGGAAGGTCGAGAACGGGACGAACACGGTCGCGCTGAGCTTTTCGCCTTCGTCGCCGGACTTCAGGCTCTTCACTTCACCGACGATGCGGAAGTTCACCCCTTTGACCTGGATGTACGCGCCGATCGGATCCTCCCCCGGCTCGAACAGCTCGCGCGTCACCGCCTCGCCGACCACGACCATCTTGCGCTCCTCGGCCATGTCACGCGCGTTGAAGAAGCGGCCCCGCGTCTGCACGAGCGGCTCGACGAGCGGAAACTCCGGTACGTCGCCCACCACGTTGAAGTTGCCCGTCTTCGGGCCGCGCGTGATGTTGATGCCTTCGCGCCAGCCCCCGAGCTGGAGCCGCGGCGCGACGTACCTCACGCCCGGAACTCGCCCTATCTCGACGATGTCTTGGTTCGTGAACTTGATGTAGCGCCCCGGCTGCAGCCCCCGGTACGGCAAGCTCGTGCGCTGAGCCCACACGTACACGCTGTGGAGCGCCAGCCCTCCCAGGCTCCGCACGACGCCGCGCTCCAGCCCTGCGCCCAGCCCGAGCAGCACCATGAGCATGAACATGCCCCAAAATACGCCGCAGGCGGTCAACACCGCGCGCAGCTTGTTCTTGCGCAGCGTGGACCAGATTTCTTGCCAGGAATCGAGGTCGAACATGGCTATTCGCTGCGCAGCGCGACGGTGGGGTTGACTCGAGCCGCGCGGTACGCCGGAAAGAAGCCCGCCAGCGCGCCCGAGGCCATGATGATCGCGGTCGCGCTGAGCGCGACGTCTAGGCTGACGCTCGGGTGGCGGAAGAAGGGAGCGTCCGGGAACTTGCTCGCGACGAGCTCCACCACGCCGACCCCCGCCACGAGCCCGGCGTAGCCGCTGACGCCCGTGAGCACCAAGGCCTCTCCCAAGATCATGCGGATGATCGAGCCCGGCGTCGCTCCGAGCGCTTTACGAATGCCAATCTCCTTCGTTCGCTCCGCGACCGAGATGAGCATGATGTTGCCGATGCCGACGATACCGGCCAGCAGCGTCCCAACCCCTACCGCCCAGACGAAGATGCGGATCCAGCGGAAAACACCGGTCAGGCGGGTGAACTGCTCCAGGTTGTTGCCGACTCTTAGCGCGCGACGATCGTCGACGGAGAAGCCGTGGCTCTTGGCGACGGCCGCGCGGGCCTGGTCCGCCATCGCTTGGCTCTCCCCCACCGATGCGTCACCGACCGTGAAGATGAGCTGGTGAATGACGTTCGGCTGGCTGTACACCAGCTGCGCGGTGCTGATCGGCACGTAGATCTTGCGCAGCTCGTTCTCCCCACCCACGTCTTCGAACTCGCCGACGACCTTGTAGGCCAGGCCCCGGATGTTGATGTACTCACCGAGCGGATCGCGGCTGCCGAACAGCATCTCCCGCACCTTGCTGCCGATCACGCACATCTTCCTCCGCTGGAGCTGGTCCGCGTCGTTGAGGAAGCGCCCGCGGGTCATCAGCGTCTTTTCCAGGAAGCGATGGTCCGGGTGCACGCCCATGATGTTGAAAGAGGAGCGCTTGCTGCCGTAGCTCACGCTGAACTCGCCCCACAGCCAGTAGCGCCCCGAGAGGTGCTCGATACCCGGCACGCGCCGCGGCAAATCGTCGAAGTCCTGATTCTTGAACAAGATGGCGCGCCCCGGGCTCCGGCCCCCGTAGGGCACGGAGGTCTTGCCGCCGCTCATCCAGATCGAGTTCTGAGCGTCGTCGCGAAACTCCCAATCTGCGCCGTTTTGCAGCCCCTCTCCGGCGCCCAGCAGCACCACGAGCATGAACACGCCCCACGCCACCGATAGGCCGGTGAGCAGCGTTCGAAGCGCGTTGCGGCTCAGCACGTCCCACAGCTCGAGGAGCGCCTCGATCATGAGCTTGCCGGGTCGGGCTGATCGATGCGGCCGTCTTTGAGGCGGATCGTGCGCGAGGTCATGTCCGCGATGTCGTGCTCGTGCGTCACGACGACGACGGTCATGCCCTGCGAGTTGATCTCGCGCAGCAAGTCCATCAGCTGGTAGGAAGTGGCGGTGTCGAGCGCGCCGGTGGGCTCGTCCGCGAGCAGCAGCTTGGGGCGAGTGATGAGCGCCCGCGCGACCGCGACGCGCTGGCGCTCACCCCCAGAGAGCTCGCTGGGCAGATGATCGGCGCGCTTTCCCAGGCCCACCCGCTCCAGGTACTCTCGCGCGAGCTTGTTGCGGGCTCGGCGAGCCACGCCCTGATAGTAGAGTGGCAGCGCGACGTTCTCTTCCGCGGTCTTGAAGCCGAGCAGATTGAAGGACTGAAAGACGAAGCCGATGAGCCGATTGCGATAGTGAGCGGCCTCTCGCTCGCTCAGGTGTCGAATCAGTTTGTCGTCCAGGTAGTAGGCGCCCTGATCGTAGTCATCCAAGATGCCCAGGATGTTGAGCAGGGTGGACTTGCCCGAGCCGGACGAGCCCATGATGCTGACGAGCTCGCCCGTCTCCACCCGCAAGCTCACGTCGCGCAGCACGTGCACGGCCGCGTCCCCTCGGCCGTACTGTTTCTGAATGCCTTCGATACGGATCACCGGAGCCCCCAGGATCTAGCACCAGGGGCTCGGCGACGGCACGCGGCGCCGAACCGGGCTCAGTTGATGGCGAAGGACTTGGACACCGTCACGGGGGAGCCGGCGAAAGCGGGCACCTTGGCCGCACGGAATCGGCTCGCGACGCACCCGCCGACGGCCGTACCCGCGAAAGGCGAGCCCATCACGGTCGCGCTCGTCACGCGACCGCTCGGCGCAAACGTGACCTGCACCTTGCCCGTACCCGTCGGACCGCCGGCCTTCTTGCAGCCAGCGGCGGACGATGCCGCGCCACCGAGGGCCGAGATGGCAGAGGCCTTGCTGAACGGAGGAGCGGTG
This sequence comes from Myxococcales bacterium, assembly GCA_004193285.1. Lineage (GTDB taxonomy): Bacteria > Myxococcota_A > Polyangia > Polyangiales > Polyangiaceae > PMG-095. The sequence goes on from SECP01000001.1 coordinate 235,514, forward strand.
CTGGGACCCGGCGTCGCCGGCTCTTCCTTCTTCGTCGCGGCCGTGGAGGTGGAGTGAGTGCCCGTTTTGCCCGGGTCCGTCTTCGCCGCTTCCGCCTTGGGCTCTTCCTTCTTCTCGTCCGGAGCCGCGGAAGCAGCCGGCGCTGGCTCTTCCTTCTTTTCCTCGGCCTTGGGCTCTTCCTTCTTTTCTTCGGCCTTGGGCTCTTCCTTCCTGTCCGCGGCGGCCGCGGAGGAGGACGCGGCCGCGGTCTCCTCGGATTCACTCTTACCGCCGAAGAGCAGCGCGCCGAGGAGCACCAAGATGACGGCGCCCGCGCCCAAGCCGCCGAGCATGACGAGCCGCTTGGTCTTCGCGTCCATGCCGGCGGCTGCAGCCCCGCTGGCCGGGGCAAAAGCGGGCACCACCACGGGCTTCGGCTCCGGCGGTGCGGGCGCCGTGAGCAAGGCCTGGTTGGCGTTCAACGAGAAGCCGGTACCGATGCCTCCGAGACCCGGGCTCCCGCCCATGCCGAACGGATCGTCGGGGTTGGAGGGTTGGGTGCTGCGCGGCGCAGGCTTCGGCGCGGCTGGCATGGCTCGGTCCGGCGGGGCGCCAGATGGCGAGCTCCCGACGAAGCCGGCCTTCATCGCGTCGAGCGAGAAGAGGACCGAATTTTCGTTGCGCGCACCGGTGGGCTTGTCGTCGTAAGCGGTGGAGCCGGGCATCACGGGCAGCCCGCGCGGCGCGCTGGTCGCGACGTCCACGTCTTCCCCCTCGCTGCCTGCGGTGGCGATATCACCGAAGAGATCCGCCGCGGACTGAGGCTTGGCGCTCGCCGCGCGCGCGCCGCTGGCCGCCGCTGGTTGCGCGCCCGCGAGCATCGGCACGCCGCCGACCTTCGGCGCAGCGGCGGGGGCCACCGCGGGTGCAAACGGTGTTTGGCCTGCCACTGGCGCGGGCGGATCCGTCGGACCTTGGAGGAGCGGCGCGAGCTCGACGCAATCCATGATCGCGACCCAATCCGTCATGCCGTCCTTCCAGACGAAGGCGTCCGTCGTCACGACGCCGGCGCGGAAGCTTTCGATCACCTCGGCGGTGGTCATCGTCCGCGAGTCCGTGTCGGTCAGGTTGACGTTCCAAACGTCAGCGTCATTCGACATCGCAGTTTCCGGTGCGAACGGATCTAGCGAGGGCGGGGCCTCCGACTGTCCGCTGCCAACGGACTCTGCGGGCGGATTTTGACCATCCACGACGATGGGCGTCTGGCACGCTTTACAGCGTATCTTGACCTTCCTGCCTTTAACCTTGTCGTCGGCGATCGTGTACTGCGCGCTGCACGCCTGGCAGGTGACTTTCATCGCGGGCGGGACTGTATCAACTCTGTTGCCGATTCGCCGCCAATTCTGGGGACTTTTCCCGCGCTAAGCGCGCTTCTCACCTTTCACTTTTGAACGGTTCGAGCCCAAAAACCGCGTCGGTTCATGACGCGACTGCTTGGCGCAGCGCGGCGTAGTCGGGATCTTGAAATGAGGCGCGAAAGCGATGCTGTCGCTGCAATCGGTAGCGAGCGTGCAAAGGACGCGCGGCTAGTCGCCGATTCGGCAGGCGCTCCGCAGGCGGGGCGCCAGCGGCGAACGGGGCGTTCGCGCCAGGAAGCGTTCCGCGACCGCAGTGCTCGCGGGCGCGCCGAGCTGGCAATTGGCGATGGCGCGCAAACCTTCGCGCTCGTGCGCCAATGACGCCTGAGGATGGTCTGCTTGATGTTGCGCCAGAAGTGCGAGCGCTTCTGTGGTGCGGCCGGCACGCAGCGCAGAGTCCGCGCCACGAATCAGCCTCATCTCCGCGTCCAGGTCCGCGGGGCCGGGCGCCACCTTGACCGGCGCCAAAGCGGGCTGCGGCTTGTCCGCGAGGCGGGGAGGGCGCACCGGGCTGCGCGGGCTCCTGACGGCGGGAGCCGGCTCTCGCGTCGGCGCCTCTCGAGGAGGAGAGACCGACTCGGACGGAGCGGCAGAGTCGGAGCGCGCCGGAGCTGCTACCGGCGCGCTGCGCGTGACCGCAGCGGGGGCGCTCACCGCGAGCTCATCGCGGTGACTGACGTAGGTCCACGCCGCAGCGACCGTGCCAGCGGTGACCGCGAGCGCGGCCGTGAGCTTTACCGCGATGGAGACGAGCGAAGCTGCCTTCGCCTGAGTCGACCCAGCCGTGACGACGGCTGCGGTGAGCCCCAGCGCACCAACGTGGGTCAGCACCGCCCTTCGTACGCGCGCTGCGTCTTCCGCGGTTGGCTCTTCGGACATCTCCGCCGCTGCAAGCAGCGAGCGGGCGCGGTGGCTCAGCTCATCCATCACTCGCCTCCCTCCGCAGCGCGCGTTGCTTCAGGCTCCGCTCGAATTCCTTCCGCGCCGCGCGCAGCCGCGAATACACCGTATTGACGTTGGTGTCGGTAGCCTCGGCGATCTCGGGCACGGTGAGGCCTTCGATCTCGGCCAGCACGAACACCGCTGCCTTGCCCTCATCGAGGGTGGCGAGCACCTCGTTCAAGATACGCCCCGCTTCGCTCCGGCTCGCGAGCTCCAGCGGATCCGCGCCGCTATCCACCACGATGTCGGGATCGCCGACCACCGAAGAGGTGGCGTGCCCCGCGCCTTTGCGACGGCGCGTGCGGCGGTAGTTGTTCACGACCCGCATCAAGATGCCAAAGACCCAAGTCTTGAGCGCGCAGCGGCCCTCGAATTGGTCGAGCCGGCGGTAGACGGTGACGAAGACTTCCTGGACGACGTCGTCCACCGCGCTTTCCACCACGCCGAGCCGGCGTGCGGTTCGCCAAACTGCCGGAAAGGTGTCGGCGTAGACCTGGTCGAACGTGGGACGGACGAAATGGGCGCGAGGCAAAGCCCGCGAGGTGACCTCTGCCGCCGGTTCAGGCGCGATATCGCGCCGGGACGACGCGAACATGGAAAACCTGGCGGTAAGCAGCTTCATTTCGCGGCCGCCGAACGGGCCGCGCCTCACTCCTCGAGTGCGTGTCCGGGCGGACGTTGGCCCATCTGGATATGTTGCGTCGTTGGGGTGGGGCGGGCGAGTCGAGTAGCGACGATACTCCCAGTAGGGATAATTGTTGCAACAGTGAAACGGCCCTGAGAGCGGCCAACCCTACTTGTCGGTGCCCCGCCGCCGAGCTCGTCGCCGCGAGCGCGCGGAAATCGACGGGATCAAAGGACTTCCGTTCCGACGCCAGGGGGTGCGAGGATCGAAATCCCTCGTGAAGTGCTGCCTAGCTACGATCGGGGCCCTCTCGGCCCTGCTCTGGACTGCACGGTCGGCGGCCGCAGCGGAAGCGTCGCACTCGATCGCGCTGCGTTGGCAGGCGCCGGAAGGCTGCCCCACCCAGCCGCAGGTAGATGAGGAGATCCGCTCGGCCTTGGCGCAGCTCCAGGGGCACGGTGAGGTCGAAGTCAGCGCCGTGGTCAGCCGCCGTGAGGCAGATGCGGCTGGGTTTTCGCTGCGGGTCCGAGTGGCGCACGAAGGGCAGACCGGTGAGCGCGTGCTGCCTCTCGAGGATTGCCAGGACGCGTCTCGCGCCGCTGCGTTGCTCGTCGCGCTTTCGGTCAGCAATCCACCGCCACTACCGGCGCCGCCGCCGCCGCCACCAGCGCGTCCGGAGCTCAGGTGGACGCTCGGTGCCGGGCCGCGTTTGGCCCTCGGTATCGCGCCCGAGGTCAGCGCCGGCTTCGGTCTCTCGGCGTCGTATAGCCGCTCGTTTTGGCGCTTGTCCGCGCGCGGCGGAGCGTTCGCACCCTCCCATCACGCTATCCCGGGGAGGCCGCTCGGCGGCTCTTTCCAGCTCTTTACGGGAGGCGTGTTCGCGTGCGCTGGCTACCCGGGAGCGGTCACCTTTTACGGCTGCTTCGGCGGCCGCGTGGATCGCCTCCGGGGTAGAGGCACCGGCGGAAGCGCGAGCTTCCAACAATCCACGAACATCGCCTCTCTCGCGGCGGGCGTCACCTTGGAGTGGAGCTTGACCCGGCGCTTTCGGCTCCGCACCGAGGTGGAAGCGGGCTACCCGCTGGCCGACGCGCGCTTCACGATCCGCAACGAGACAACGCCGGTGCACGAGGTGGACGCCCTGCGCGGCGAAGCGGCGCTCGAGCTCGCGGTCGCGTTCTGACGCAGCAGCGTGCGACTCGTTTTGGCCGCCGCCGTTCGCCTTCGAACGCTCAGTTGATGGGAACGACGGCCGCGCCGCACTCGCCGCAAAAGCGAATTTCACCGCCATATTGCTTGCCGCAGAGCGGGCAGATGGTGCGCGTCACGACCAACGTGGGAGCGCGGACCGGCACGAATGCGGCCGCCGGCACGAGCTCCTCCCCGTGCTCGGGGCAAATGCTCGTCCCCGGGTTGAAGCCGCGCCCGCACACCGGGCACACGGCGCCGCCGGGCCCGACGCTGAGGGCGCTCTGCGACACCAAACGGTTGCCGTCGTTGGGGCAGAACTCCGCCTCCGGGGGGAACTCTTCGCGGCAGGTCGGACAAGCCTTCGCCGTGTCTGGTGGCAGGCTGGCGCGGGGAGTCGACGGGGGCTCTTCGCGAGGTGGCGCGTTCGCGGCCGCGCGCGAGCGCCTGACCAGCCAAAGCCCCAGCAGCCCGAGGACCAGTGCGCTGGCGCCAGCGACAGCGACGATCCAGCGAGACTGACTCGGCGCCTCGTCTCGGGCCACGACCTCACGCGCGCCCATCGACTCCGAGGCGACCCGCAGCACGGCCGCCTCCTTGGACTCGCCGGTCTCGCTGAGCCCCTGCGCCTGCAGGACCGCGTCGTAGCGCTCTTTGGAGGCGATCTCGACGTCCACCCGTACGGAGCGGTCGCCCAGGGTTACCTCCAGGGTCGCCTTGGACTCACCGGCGGTGGGGCTCGCGGTCACCTTGCCCGGCGCCGTCACGCTGAGCAGCGAGGCGCCGGAAACGACTCGCCATGTGGGGGTGACGGGCAGCGCGCACCCACGCGCGTCGAGCACGATCGTCCTGAATTCGAAGGATTCGCCGGGCCGCATGAGCTTGTGCGAGGGCCGCACCTCCAGTCGCTCGGGCAGGCCCGCGTTTTCGCAGGGCTTGGCGGGGCGCGGGGTGGGTGTCGGGGCGGGGCTGGGCGTCTCCACGCTCGGCGCGGGCGCTACTTCCTCACCGAGCCTTCTGACGAGAGTGTAGCTGCGCGTGCGACGCACGCTGGCGGTGCAGTTCTGCCCTTCGATGACGAACTGGTACTGACCGGTCTCGTCGAAGTTGATGCGATTATCGGTGGCCGAGAGGGTCGTGACAAGCTTGGTTTGGCGCGGGTCGCCCGCGGCCGTCTTGCAGACGTTTTGGAAGCTGCGCGCAGAGGCGCTGTGGCTGATGCGCTGGATGCCCGGGTATTGCTCCCAGCATTCGCTCGTCGTGTAGCTCCGGCCCGCCCCCGCGAAAGCGAGCTCGTTACCGCTCTGAGTGATGGTCACGGTGCCGCCCCCCTCGCCGCCGCCGCTCGGAGCGGGGCCGCAGGCCTTACCCCAATCGCCCAGCTGCCAGCTGACAGCCAGCGGGCTCGCGGTCCACGTACCGGCCAACGTGGGCGCTTGTGCGTACGCGCTCGTGCAGGTAGCGAGCATGGCCGCCAAAGCCGCGAGCGCGATCAGCGCCCGTCGTGAAAATCGCCAGAGACCCTGGAAAACACCCATGACGAGCAGCTGCACTTAGTGAAGACCCCGGCCGGTGGCGGCGCGGAGCCCCGAGCCCGAGGTAGAACGGTAGCGGTGGAGCCTACGTTGACACGCCAATTTTGGCGATGCTAGCGTGCGCAAACGCTGGATTTGCCAGCTTTTTAAGCGTGACCTCGGCTTTTGGAGAGCGCCCTTTCCCCCGCTCCCGGAAGCCGACCCGAACACTATTGCTCGACCCATGGAGACGACCAGGATGCTGAAGGCGTTCGAACGCTGGGGTGCGAAGACGAGCCGAGCGGCAATTATCGTTTCAATCCTCGGCTCCTCGGCGGTCGCCTCCGCGCAGGCGAGGGACGTGCGCGCGCCCGAGGGCAACGGCGACGGCATGGACACCCATTTGTTCCGCCCCGCCGTCGACTCGAAGGGCTTCTTCAGCGTCAACGGCTCGGACATCTTGGGCGCCAACAACATCAGCTTCGGCTTGGTGCTGGACTACGGGCGCAACCTGATGCGAACGCGCTCGGACCGCGTGCCTCACGGCACGAACGACCCGGAAACCGAGGAGCCGGAGTGCAAAGACGAGAAATGCGTCGTCGATGAAGACGAGAGCGGCACGGGCGTGAAGTCGCTCGTCCCCAACTCGCTGCAGGGCACCTTCGGCTTCAACTACGGCATTGCCAACGTCGGCGTCGTGGGTCTGAGCATCCCGGTGATCTTGATGACCGGCGACCAGGCCTACGGCATCGGCCCGACCGGCGCGACGTACAACTCGGCTGCGCTCAACGCGCAGAAGATTTCCACCATCGCCCTCCACGGCAAGTTCCGCATCACGCGCGTGGACCGCACGGTGGGGCTCGCGGCGGTGATTCAGGCGGGCATCCCGGTCGCGAGCGCGCCGCGTGACTTGGGCGCGGACCCTGGCTTTTGGTACTGGCCGCAGCTCGTCCTGGAGAATCAGTTCGGTGCCACCCGGCGCTTTCACGTCGGCGTGAACGTCGGCTACCGCGGCCACACCGGGGACAACCCGCGCTTCGGTCGAGCGCCTGACGGCCGGCTGCAGTTGAAAGAGGGCTTGTTCGAGGCGAGCAACCTCGGCACCTTCAGCCTCGGCCTCTCGTACCGCGTGCTGGACGCGCTGGACCTCGTCGCGGAAACCTACGGCTCCTACCAGCTCGGTGGGGACTCGGACAGCGATCAGAAGCTCTCCCAAGAGTTCGTCGGCGGCTTCAAGCTGTTCGTGGAGCGCAACAGCTACCTGATGATGGGCGGCGGCAGCCGCGCCTTCTCCACGGGCTACGAGGCCGCGGACCTGCGCCTCATCTTGGGCTTCGTGTTCGAGCCCTCCATCGGCGACCGCGACGGCGACGGCTACAAGGACGACCAAGACCAGTGCCCGGACGAGCCGGAAGATTTCGACGGCTTCCAAGACGGTGACGGCTGCCCCGACCCGGACAACGACAACGACGGCATCCTGGACGTTGACGACCGCTGCCCGAACATCGCCGAGGACCGCGACGGCGACCACGACGAAGACGGCTGCCCGGAGGCGAACCGCGACGGCGATCGCGACGGCGACGGCATCCCGGACTCCAAAGACAAGTGCCCCGACGATCCGGAAGACAAGGACGGCTTCGAGGATCTGGACGGCTGCCCCGAATACGACAACGACAAGGACGGCATCCCGGACAAGGAAGACCAATGCCCGGACGACGCCGAGGACAAAGACAAGTTCGAGGACGAGGACGGCTGCCCGGATCCCGACAACGACAAGGATCAGATCCCGGACGTCCGCGACAAGTGCCCCAACGACCCTGAAACCTACAACGGCTTCCAGGACGAGGACGGCTGCCCCGACAAGGGGAAGGTCATCATCGAAGGCTCGGACATCGTGATTTTGGAGAAGGTGCAGTTCGAGACGAACAGCGCGAAGATCCTCCCCCAAAGTAACGAGATCTTGGACGCGGTGGCCGCGACCATGAAGGGGCACCCGGAGTTCCTCGTCATGGAGGTCGCCGGTCACGCGGACGAGCGTTCGAGCGACGAGCACAACTTGCAGCTCACGAAGGCGCGCGCGCAGTCCGTCATGGAGGCTCTGCAAAAGCGCGGCGTGAGCAACCGGCGCCTCGTCTCGCAAGGCTACGGCGAGTACTGCCCGCTGGACAGCGCGTCGACTCCCGCGGCCTGGGAGAAGAACCGCCGCGTGGACTTCAAGGTCGTGAAGACGGAAGAGGGCAACACCGGCGTCGCTCGGGGCTGCGAGACCGCGCGGAGCAAGGGCGTCATCCCGCCCGTCGTGCAGTAACGATGGGCTAGGGGAGCGGGCGACTGCCGCTCCCCCGCCACCGAGGGCAGAGCGCGCGAGCCGTGCTTTGCCCTCGTTTCCATTCGCAACTGCCGCGCGCGGCGTCCGACCAGTGGCCATGCCCAAAGGCCAAGAGAAGACCTCGCTCCCCCACTCGAAGCTCCAAGCCGCGAGCCTTCGCGCGCTCGCCGCGCTCCGGCCCCTGGTGGAACAGTTGCGGCAGAGCGACGCGGTCGTGGCCGAGCAGCTGATGCGCGCGGCGACGCACGTTGCGCTGGAGATTTTTAGCGCGGAGCGCTGGGCGCCGCGCTCGCCACGACCGCACCTGCTCGCCAGCCTGACCGCGACGAGCGAGGCGATGACGCTCCTGCGGCTGATGGTGGATTCGCGCCATTGCACTTGGGACGTGGCCAGGCCCACCTACCTGGAGCTGAGCGCTACCTACCTGGAGCTGATGAAGCGCGTCGCTCCGAAGCGTCGCTCGCGCGTGAAGCGCGATGGGCGAGGCCGCGCTGCCTAGCAGCGCGTGGACCCTCACGAGGCGCACTTGGCGACCGTGTCCCACGTGCGCGTGGTGATGTTCTTGCCGAACGTCTTTTCTAGCAAGGTCATGAACACGGGGCCCTTGGGGCTGCGAACGTAGGCGGTGAACACCGCGCTACCCGCGGTCGCCAGGATGCGCGCTCCGTCGACCTCCACTGGGAGCTTGAGCTTGCGCGGCGGCGGCTCGCTCAGGAAGGTGACGACGCGCTTGGCGTCTGCCGCTAGCTGGAAGCGTTCGAACGGAGCCGCGTCCAGCAGCTCTCGCAAATAGGCGACCGAACGTACCTGCGTGAAGAACGACCTCCCCAGGTGCTCGTTCATCGCCTCTTCCACGCGTCTGGCAAGCGCGGCTTCCGCGGTGGTGCGCGCCATGAAGAGCGCGTTACCGCTCGAGAGCACCGTTTTTACGCTCGTAAAGCCGCCTTGCTCCAGCGCGCGCTGGAGCTCCGCCATCTTGCAGTTCAGCGGGCTGACGCCGCGGAGGAAGGCCACGTAGCGCTGCGTGCCGGCCATGCCCGTTCATAGTACGCGGAGCCGCCCGCAACAATGCGCGGCGCGTCGCCAACCCCGGCGACGCGCCGCGGCCTCCTTCAGCGTGGTAGCTCGGCCTCGAGCTCGTTGATGCACTCGCTCAGCGCGTCGTAAAAAGCGGGCTGCAGCGACTGATAGCCGCTGGCGGACGTGACGACGAGCGAAGCGAACCCGCTGAAGCCATGGGTCGTGCAGCGGCGCCGGTAGCGGGGCGCTGGCGTCTCGTCCACGCGCGGGATGATATCCAACTTCAGCGTGCATGTGCCGTTGCTGGCGGCGCTGCCAGCGCCGGCTCGGCACTTGAGCGCCAAAAAGGCGAAGTTGTTGTCGCCTTCACACCAGGTGTCCCCGCAGATGTCGTCGATCAGCTTGAGGGCCGTCTTCTCTTGCGTGGCGGAGAGCGCGCCTTGGCACAGCGCGCTCTCCGCTTCCCCCAGCTCTTCCGCTTCCAGCGCGCCGTCTGGAGCGACCTCGGCCGCGCAACCGCCGAGGAGAATGGTAAATAGAATGCTTAACTTGTTGCGAATACCCATGTCTGCCCTCCACGCGCCGGCTTTGAATGGGGGCCGGCGCAGGCCCGTCCATCGGTCAGGGCGAGAAGCGAGTTGCGCAGCTCCTTCAGCGGCGCGGGCGGCGGGGCGGCGCGGCGGCGCGGCGGCGCGGGGCCGGTGGGCGAGCAGCTGCGAGCCCGTCATGGGGCCTGCCCCCTGGGAGGAGGGGTATCACGGGCTTGACGAAGCTCGCGCCGGTACCATTTCCTTGCGGTGAGCAAACGCCGAACAGCTCTGCTCGGGCTACGTCTAGGCGTGCTCTTCGCGTCTGCTCTCGCGGTCGGTTCGCTGGGGGCCGCGCCGGCGCCCCCGTGGCAATTGCCGGTGCAAGGCTTCCGGCTCGTGAGTCGCGTGAGCGGGCCGGTCAACTACTACAAGGTGCAGCCCGGTCCGCCGGCTCACATCCGCAGCCGCTACGAGCCCGGCTTCAAGACCGCGGTCGTGGGCTACGACGTGAAAGATTGGCAAACGCGGGCGACGCGGCTCCGCTGGCGCTGGAGAGCATTGGACCTTCCTCGCGGCGGCGACGAGTGTGCCCGCGGCAAGGGGGACTCGGCAGCGGTAGTGTACGTCTCGTGGAAGCGCGGCCTCCGCTACTACACGCTCAAGTACGTGTGGAGCGCGGTCGGTCAGCGTGGGGCGGTGTGTGACAAGAAGCGCAACCCGTTCCTGGCTCAAGATACCGTCATCGTAGAAACCGGGGCGCCGCTGTCCGAGTGGCGCCCGGTGGACTTGGACCTCCCCGCCGAATTCCGAAAGCATTTCGAAGGGGGTGATGCTTCGGCAGAGGTGCCGGATCTCTTCGGTATCGGGCTAATGAGCGACGGCGACCAAACCGGGAGCGTCAGTAGCGCGGACTTCGCCGACTTCACCCTGCAGTGATAGCGGCCCGCTGCGGCAAAAGCGCAAAAGCCGCGCGTGTTCTGCGCGGCGTTTCCAAAGCGGCGACCTGACGCTCGTCACCTGTCAGCGCTGCCGCCTCGCTACGCGGTGGAGCAGCGGCGCGCGCGCGAGCGCGAGCGGGATAACGCCGCGCCGCGCACTTTCGGCCTTCCGGACGGGGCGCGAAAGGAGGTACAGTAAAGCTAGTCTTTGCTGCTGTCTCTACAGCTGCTGCGGGTTCGGAAAGGTCGGTAACGAGTGCACAACAGATGGTCCGCTCTGGGTCTGGCAACTTGGCTGGTGCTGGGAACTATCTCGGCTTGCGGCGGCAACCCTAGCGTCAATAACGATGACCCGGGCACGGACGGTGGCTCTGCCGGCAAGGGAAACGGCGCCGCCGGTAGCACCTCCACCGGCCTGCAACCGGACCTTGGCTTCGGGGGTGATAACGGGACCGACCCGAACGGCACCGGCGGCGAGGTAGATCCCTGTGCGGGCGACGAGCCACCGCCCGAGTGCTTCATGCTCGAGCCCTCCGGGCCCGCGTGCGGCGACGGTGAGCTCAATCAAGACGCGGAGCTGTGCGACGACGGCAATAGCTTGCCGGGCGACGGCTGCTCGGGCGCCTGCTTGGTGGAAACCTATTGGGAGTGTCTGGAGCCGGGCAAACCCTGCCAGCTCACGTTCTCGTGCGGCGACGGTGAGGTGAACCCCGGCGAGGTGTGCGACGACAAGAACACCGTCGACGCGGACGGCTGTAGCAGCGAGTGCCTCCAAGACCCCAGATGGGTCTGTAAGGAGGGCGAGCCGTGCACGCAGCTCTACGTGTGCGGCGACGGCCGCGTCAACGCGGACGAGAAGTGCGACGACAAGAACACGGCGAGCGGGGACGGCTGCGACTCCAACTGCCTCAAGGAAGACGGCTGGGAATGCAGCAAGCCGGGGCTGCCCTGTAAGAAGCTGCCGGAGTGCGGCAACGGGGTCAAAGAGCTCGGCGAGCAATGCGACGACGACAACGCCACCGGTGGTGACGGTTGCTCGGCGCTCTGTAAAATCGAGGGCGGCTACGATTGCCCGCCCCCTGGAACCTCGTGCGAGCCGCTGTACCAGTGCGGTAACGGCGACATCGAGCCGGGCGAGCTCTGCGACGACAAGAACACGGCCAATAATGACGGCTGTAGCGCGGACTGCCTGATTCAGGATCCGAACTACGTCTGCGTCGAGGGCCAGCCGTGCGTGAAGGTCATCAGCTGCGGCGACGGCCGGGTCAACGGCACGGAAAAGTGCGACGACAAGAACACCACCAGCGGCGACGGCTGCAGCTCGACTTGCCAGCTCGAGGCTGGCTACACGTGCAAGACGCCAGGCACGCCGTGCCAGCCGGTGGTCGTTACCTACTGCGGTGATGGCAAGGTCACGGCCGGTGAAGCCTGTGACGACGGCGGCGGCATGACTCCTCTAGGTGGGGACGGCTGCAGCGCGGCGTGCAAGATCGAGGCTGACTACAGCTGCCCGGTGCAGGGCGGCAAGTGCACCTACCTGCCCAAGTGCGGCGACGGCCTGATCAGCGGCAAGGAAGTGTGCGACGACGGCAACGTCGCGATGGGCGACGGCTGCAGCATGAACTGCCTCATGGTGGAGACGGGCTGGAGCTGCGCGCGCCCCGGCAAACCCTGCAAGACCATCTGTGGGGACGGCCTGAAGCTCGGCACCGAGCAGTGCGACGACAAGAACATCGTCAACGGCGACGGCTGCAGCGACGCTTGCAAGATCGAGCCAGGCAAGACCTGCGACACCAACGTACCGCAGAACTGCAACAGCAACGCGGTGTGCGGCAACGGCATCAAGGAAGGCAACGAGCCGTGCGACGACGGCAACGCCGATTGGCGCGACGGCTGCACTCCGGATTGCAAGAAGGAGCCGACCTGCGCGGCCGGCGCGTGCACGGACATCTGCGGCGACGGCATCTTGCTGCCCAACGCTCCGGCGACCGACTGCGACGACGGTAACGTGGTCTCGGGCGACGGCTGCAGCGCGACCTGCAAGGTGGAGTCCGGCTACGAGTGCAAGGTGACGCCGACGAGCATGGTCTTGCCGATGACCATTCGCGACTTCATCGGCTGGTGCCCCACGAGCTACGACACCGCCACGAGCAACGCGGCCTGTGACAACAACCTCACCGCCGACCCGATGGGTCACTTCGACTTCGAGATTCAGCCGAGCGGCACCCAGATCGACGGGACCGTGAACGCGCAGTTGGACGCGGCCGGAAAGCCCGTGAACGCACACGGCAACGGCTTCATCACGCCCAGCGACGCGAATGGCTGGACCACCGGGCAGAACAATTTCCAATGGTGGTACCGGGATAATTCCAAGTACAACAAGACGCTCCGCACCTTCATCACGCTGGTGGAGACTCCGGCGGGCTCCGGCAACTTCGTGTACACGCGCAACCCCTGGTGGCCGCTGGACACGACCCCAACCCCGGCTACGGACCCGAAGCTGCAGAGCTTGACGGTCACGGGCGCGGAGAAGACGCAGGACTCCGGCCACAACTTCTACTTCACGAGCGAGACTCGGTACTGGTTCCAGTACAAGCCGGATACGAACGGGGCGGACCCTCGGCTGGAGTTCTTCGGCGACGATGACGTGTGGGTGTTCATCAAGAACACGCTCACCGCGGACATCGGCGGCATCCACGGTCAGGTTCGGGAGAGCGTGACCATCAAGGATGACGGCGACGCCACCGTCACGCGCGCCAACAACACCACGTACAACGTGGACCTGAACCTGGTCCCGAACAGCGTGTACGAGATCGTGGTGTTCCAAGCCGAGCGCCACGTCACCGGCTCGAACTACCAGCTCACGCTGCAAGGCTTCAGCGCCGGTACCTCCACCTGCTCTTCCAAGTGCGGCAACGGTATCGTCACCGCGGACGAAGAGTGCGACGACGGCGCGGGCAACGTGGCCAACCCCGGCTACGGGCAGTGCCAGACCAATACCTGCCTTCTCGGCGGTTATTGTGGCGACGCGGTCAAGAACGGCCCCGAGACCTGCGACAACGGGACCAACACCAGCAGCTACGGCGATACGGCCGCGAACGCTTGCGCCGCTGGCTGCGTGAAGCCGCACATCTGCGGTGACACCAAGGTGGACCCGCCGAGCGAGGAGTGCGACCTCGGCGGTAACAACTCGCAGAGCGGATACGCCGGCTGCACGCTCACGTGCCAATCCGGCCCGTACTGCGGCGACAGCATCAAGAACGGCAACGAGTCGTGCGACGACGGCTTGAACGACGGCACCTACGGCACCTGCGGCGCTGGCTGCACGCCTCCGCCGCGCTGCGGCGACAACCTCGTCCAAAAGGACTGGGGCGAGGAGTGCGACAACGCCGCGGACGCCAACTGCAAGAACTGCAAGCTGGGCGCGCAGTGCGGCAACGGCGTGAAGGACGCCGGTGAAGAGTGCGACGACGGCTCGAACAACGGCGGCTACGACCAATGCTGGCCGATGTGCAAGCTGGGGCCGCGCTGCGGCGACATGGTCGTTCAGATCGACGACGGCGAAGAGTGCGACCTCGGGCCAGGCAACAACACCGGCGCCTACGGCGGCTGCACCGCGGAGTGCTTGAACGGCCCGTACTGCGGCGACGGCGTGAAGAACGGCACGGAGACGTGCGACGACGGCGTGAACGACGGCCTCTACGGCAGCTGCACCCCGGACTGCAAGCCGGCCGCCAGCTGCGGCGACGGCATCCTGCAAGAGGAGTGGGGCGAGGTCTGCGACGACAAGCTGCAGCCCGACGTCTGCAAGCTCTGCAAATTGGCTGCGTGCGGCAACAACATCAAAGAGCCCGAGCTGGGCGAGGAGTGCGATAACGGGAAGAACCTTGGCGGGTACGGCGAGTGCTGGCCGGGATGCAAGTGGGGCCCACGCTGCGGCGACGGCATCAAGCAAGAGCAAGAGCAGTGCGACGACGGCAAGAGCAAGGCCGACACCACCGTGAAGTACGGCGAATGCACGAACACCTGCGTCCTCGGCCCCTACTGCGGTGACGGCAAGGTGCAGAAGCCGTACGAAGAGTGCGACGACGCCAACAAGAAGAGCGGCGACGGCTGCACGCCTTCCTGCAAGAAAGAAGTCAGCGTTCCGAAGTGAAGCGAGCCTGACGAGGGCGGCGAGTCGCAAGGCTCGCCGTCCGGTGCCGGAGATCATTCGGACGCGCCCGCTTCGCCGCGCGATGTAACGGACCCAAGTCGGCCCTGCGTCTGATCGGCGCTGTTAGGCTCTGGCTCAGCGCTGATCCGGCTCTGATCCGACGATGCTCGGCTCTGATCCGGCGATCTTAGCCGCAGCCTCGGAAGTCACTTTGCCGACCGCCCGCCAACGTAAGCTTCCGTACTAAATTTCCTGAATCATTTCGCGGCGGATTTTGCTTCGGAGCGCCATGTACCGAACCGTACATCGACCGTCACCCCGCTGATTCGGTACATCGGCCAAAAATCGATTTCGCCCCGCGAAATCATTGACGAAATCTAGTGCGATTCCGCACGTCGACGCGAGGCGAGCTCAACCGTCGCGGCGCTATCGCTGTGGTTGTCGTTATGGCTATGGCTGTCGCTATGGCAGTGGCAGTGGCTGCCGCTGCCGAGCAGTGCCTTGCGCTCGCTCGCCCCTAACGAAGCGCCCTCGCTCGCCTCGACGAGTGCGGTTGAGTGTGTCGACGGGTGCGGTTGAGTGTGTCGACGGGTGCGGTTGAGTGTGTCGACGGGTGCGGTTGAGTGGTGTCGACGGGTGCGGTTGAGTGGTGTCGACGGGTGCGGTTGAGTGTGTCGACGGGTGCGGTTAGAGCTTGGACGTTTATTGAAACCGCACGATGTGCCAGTTCTTCTTGCCGCGGCGCACGAGGAGCACCGTCTCGTGGAGGAGCCAGCTTGCGGTGGCTCGCTCTTCCAACGTGACGGTTCGGCCGTTCATCAAGATGGCGCCGCTGCTCAGGAACTCGCGCGCCTCACGCTTGCTCTTCACGACCGCCGCATCGACCAAGAGGTCCACCACGGGGTAGCCGTCGCCCTCGAGCTTTTCCTTCGGCAGGTTGCTGGCAGGAGCGGTGGCGAATAGCTCGGCGATGGTCGCCGCGGGCAAATCCGAGACGTTGCCGGAAAATAGCGCCTCCGTCGCCTTTTGCGCCTGGACCAGGCCTTCCGGGCCGTGCAGCAGCTCGGTCATGTGCTGGGCGAGGGCGCGGTGGGCGGCGCGGGCGCCTGGGTTTTGCGCGTGCTCGGCCTCCAGGCGCAAGATCTCTTCGTGGGAGAAGAAGGTGTAGGCGCGGAGGAACTTGGACACGTCCGCATCCGCGCTGTTCACCCAGAATTGATAAAACGCGTAAGGGGACGTGCGCTCGGCGGTGAGCCAGATCGCGCCCGTCTCGGTCTTGCCGAACTTTCCGCCGTCCGCCTTGGTGATGAGGGGCGTGGTGAGGCCGAACGCTTCCTTGTGTTGGGTGCGCCGAATCAAATCCACGCCAGCGACGATGTTGCCCCACTGGTCGGAGCCGGAGGATTGCACGGTGACGCCGTGGTGCTGCATCAAGTACGAAAAGTCGTACGCCTGCAGCAGCATGTACGAAAACTCCGTGTAGCTGATGCCCTGGTCGCGATTGTGGAGCCGCTCGCGCACGCTGTCCTTCTGGATCATCATGTTGATCGAGAAGTGCTTGCCGATATCACGCAGGGCCTCGATGAAGCCGAGCTTGGTGAGCCACGCCGCGTTGTCCAGGATTTGCGCCGCGTTCGGGCCGTTGAAATCGAGCAGGCGTTCGAAGCAGACCCGCTGCCCGTCTACGTTCTTTTGCACCTGCTCGGGGGTGAGGATCTGGCGCTCCGCCTCTTTGCCGGAGGGGTCGCCAATCATGCCCGTGCCTCCGCCCACGACCACCACCGGCGTGTGGCCCGCGGCTTGGAACCGCCGCAGCAGCAGGATTTGCACCAAGTTGCCGATCGTGAGCGAGTCCTTGGTGGGGTCGAAGCCGCAATAGACTTTGCGCGGCGTCGCGAGGTGCTCGCGTAGCCCGTTCAAATCGGTCGTTTGGTAGAGCTGGCCGCGAAACTCGAGATCAGCGAGGAGGTCCATCGGGGGGCGGCAGCCTAGCATCGACCCAATGAAGTGGGCCCTCGATCACGCTGCCTGCTCCTTCCGAGCTGCCCGTCAGCACGAAGCCTTCCGCCGTGAGCGCGAGGGGCCGCTCCGGGCTGGTGAACGCGGGGCCGGAGGCGGAGGTGACCAAGAACGGACTGAGGAGCACCGCCCCGCCGGCTCGGAGCAACTCCGGAGTCTTCCAGACTCCGTGAACCAGCCGTTCCTCGCGCTTGGCCTGCGCGTCGTAGCGGTAGAGATCGCTGTCTCGCCAGATGAGCGCGAACGGGCCTTGCGTCGCGAGCACGCGCGAGCCGGCGGGGAGAGGCAGCAGCTCTCGGCGCTCCAGGTCCACCAGGTTTGCCTCGCTGCCCGGGTACAGCGGCACCAGGCGCGCACCGAGCTCCGCCCCGCGATCGACCGCTGTTTCGTACAGCTCGCGATGCAGGTCGAGCGCTAGGCCGGGCCCGAACAGCCACACCTCGCGTTTGCCGGTGGGAGGCGGTAGTGGCTTGCCCTTGACGCGTTTTGGCGGCGGCGGGGCGCACGCCGCGAGCACCAACTGGCGCTCGGCGTCCGTGAAGAGCGCGCGCGCGGCGCAGCTGGCCGGCGCGAGGGGCGTGCGCTTGCCGCCTTGGTCCAGCACAAGCGCACCGTCCGCAGCCCGCAGCAGCAAGGCCGCCCCCAAGGTCGTGACGAGCTCTGGCACGTCGCGCATCGCGCCGTCCGCCAGCCGGAGCACGCCGCGCGTTGCCACGTCCCCTCGGCCTTGGTACGAAAAGCTGCGGAAGCGCAGCGGCGGCTTGCCGCACGGCCCTTTTCTCGGCGCTTCTTCCGGGGCGGGCCAGTCGTAGCGGCCGTTCTTGTTCGTGTCTTCGCGAATGGCCTCGAACGTGACGTAGCGCGCGTCCGCGCTGAGCTCGAGCCGGAGCAACTCGCCCGGGCCGAGCGAGAAGGAGCGCTCGGTCCCCGCCTCGAGGTCGCGCACGACGAGCTGAGTCGGCGCGCCACTCTGCCGCCTCGAGTAGGCGAGGTACTGCCCCGAAGCATCGAAGCTGAGCGCCCGATGCGCGGCGTAGTCGGCGCGGATTCGTCGCACGTCCGCGCCCATCTGGCGCAGGTTGACGCGGGAGCCTTTGGCGGCGTCCACCAGCTGCGCGCCCTCACCATCTGCCACGACGACGTAGCGGCCGCGCGCGTCTTCCGCGAGCAGCTCGTCCACGACCTCGCCGGGTCCGGAGCCGACCACCAAGCGGGCTCTTCGTTCGCTGTCGCACAAGGCCACCCACGCGCCGCTGCTGGAGCTGCTGAGCACCTCCACGGGCCCCGCAAGGCCGATATCACCCAGCGAGATCGCAGGCAGCGAGCCGGGAGGAGACTCCGGCAATGCCGGCAGAGGCCCGGGCGGCGCGGGGAGCTTCGATGTGACGCGTGCGGGAGCGGGAGCGATGAGCCGCGCCGGAACCGGGTAGGTGGGCAGGGGCTCGAGCGGCGCGCCCGACGCGCAAGACAGCAGTAGAAGCGCGAGCGCGCCGGTACGAAGCGCTAAAGCCAATGCTCCTTCAGCCCTTGCTGCGGCGTCGCTCCGTAGGTGTGCGGTCCGCCGCGCTCTCGGCAGAGACCGCGCGCGATGCCACCGGCTGAACCTCGGACGTGCGCTCGGTGGGAAGGCGCTCGGTGGGAGGGCGCTCGGAGAGGGGAGCGCGCGAGGCGACGGCTTGAACCTCGGAAGGGCGCTCGCTCCCGGGCGGCTTGTCTTCTGGCGGTAGCCAGCTCTTGGGCAGGTTCGGCACCCGCGGCGGCGGCGGGTAAGACGGCAGCCGGTGCGAAGACAAGATGCGCTCTACCTCCTCGCTCAGCGAAGGGGGGCGAACTGATTGAGCGGTGCGGCGCACGGAGGGGGGCGGTAGCTCGCTCTCGCGCCGGGCCGGTGCCTCCGAGCGCTGATAAGCCACGCTGAGGGTGGCGCGATCCGCGAGCAAGTCCGAGCTGAGCTTCATGCCGGCGCCTTCACGGGCGCTGCGCTCCGCCGCGCTCACCGCGCCCACGGCCAGGTGCTTCAGCACGCGGGTGGCGCGCGGGCGACCGACGACGCCGACGAGGAGCGAAAACCCGCGATCAGTACGCCGCAGCTCGAACAGGGTGGGCGTGTCCACGAAGGGGTGGTCCAAGAAGGCCTGCAGACGCGCGACCGTTCCTTGCAGATCCCCGAGCTTGGCTACGCCGCCTTGGCCAAGCGCCTTGGCTGCCAAATCTTGCCCAATTGCCTCCAGCACGCGGCCTCCCCCGTCGCCAAGGAGCGAGTCGATGAAGAGGAGGAGCTCCTCGCCGTCGTCCAACGACAGGGTGTCGAGCGCCGCGCTGGTGCGCAGCCGCTCCAGTGAGGCGTGGGGCAGCAGCCGCCGCGGTACTTTTGCAGTGAGGAGGGACAGAGCGGCCGAGCCGTACTGGCGCTCTAGCGCTTCCAGCACTCCTCGCAAAAACCAGCTTCTGAGACGGTGAGTCACGCTCTTGATCCCCTAAGGCGTTCCCTGCTCCTCACCGTAGCTCGGCTCGTGACCAAGCGCGAGCACAATGTGGGTGGCTATGCGCCTCAGTCGCGTTGCGTCTCGTCGCGATGCGTCGCGCCCCCGCGTTTTGACGAGCGACGCCGCGCACTGGGTCAGGCTTGGCTCAGCGCGTTCAGCAGATCCGCGACCAAGTCGTCCGTGTCCTCGATGCCGACCGAGAGGCGTATCAAAGCGGGATTGATGCCGATTTTACCGAGCTCGTCGTCACCCAGCTCGAAGAAGCTCATGATCGCGGGCTGCTCGATCAGGCTCTCTACGCCGCCGAGCGACGCCGCAATCTGCGGGATTCGCGCCGCGTCCACCACGCGTGACGCAGCGGCGCGACCGCCGCGAACGACGAAGCTCACCACCGCGCCTCCGCCGCGCATTTGGCTCGTCGCGACCGCGTACGACGGGTGACTCTCCAGCCACGGGTAGTGCACGCTCTCCACGTTCGGGTGCCGCTCGAAGGCTTTGGCGAGCGCGAGCGCGCTGGCGTTCTGGCGCTCCACCCGCAAGGCGAGCGTCTTGAGCCCGCGCATGATGAGGAAGGCCGCGTGGGGGTCCAGCACCGAGCCAACGATGCCGCGGGTGTCGCGCAGCAGCGAGATGAGGTGCGAGGGCCCCGCGACGACGCCACCGAGCACGTCGTTGTGCCCGGAGAGGTACTTCGTCGCGCTGTGCAGCACGAGGTCGATGCCGAGCGAGAGCGGCAGCGAGTTGATGGGCGTGGCGAAAGTGGAGTCCACGAGGGTACGAATGCGCCCCTTGCTCTTCACGATCGCGGCGAGCTTCTCCAGGTCCACACAGAAGTTGAGCGGGTTGGTGGGGGACTCGGTCACGACCAGGCGCGTGTTCGGGCGGATCGCGGCTTCCATGGCCGCCAGATCACCGGCGGCCACGACGGTGTGCTCGATGCCGAAGCGCAGCAGAGTTTGGGTCACGAACTGACGCGTCCGGCGGTAGCAATCACGGAACAGCACCACGTGATCGCCGGCCTTCAGCAGCGACAAGAGCGCGCTGCTCGTCGCGGCCATGCCGCTCGGAAACGCGACCGCGTCCTCCGCGCCCTCCAGCGCTGCGACGCGCCGCTCCAGCTCGCGCACGGTGGGGTTGCCGTAGCGGCCGTACTCCTCGCGCTCGGGATCCGGGTCTTCGCCGCGCATGTAGCGCTCTAGCGTGGCCGTGTTCTCGAACGTGTACGTGGCCGTCTGCGCGATGGAGGGGGTCAGGGTGTGGTGCGAACGCCCGCGGTCGATACCGGCGTGCACCGCGTCCGTGGACGTCGGGGTTCTGTCTTTGCGCGTGCTCATGCTGCCTCGCTGGGTGAAGCTTCGCGGAGCGCTCGCTGCACCAGCTCTGAAACGTGTTCGGCGGCGCCTGACAGCGCCACGATTCGAGTGCGATCTTTGCCGGGCTCGCGGCGGAGCTTGAGCTCGACGCCGCCGCTCTCGAGCGACTTTTTGCCGAGGGTGAGCCGCACCGGCATGCCCAGCAAGTCCGCGTCTTTGAGCTTCACGCCCGGCCGCTCGTCTCGGTCATCCACCAAGACCTCCACGCCGAGTTGCTCGAGCGCCCGCTCCAGCTCCAGCACCGCTTGCTGCACGTCAGCTTCGCGGCCCAGCTGTACCAAGTGCACGGCGTAGGGCGCCACCGCCGCCGGCCAAATCATGCCGTCGGCGTCATGGTGCTGCTCGAGGATGGTCGCGACCAAGCGCGAAATGCCGATGCCGTAGCAGCCCATGACCAGCGGCTGCGGGGCGCCCTGCTCGTCCAGGTACGTGGCGCTCATCGCCTCCGAGTACCTGGTCCCGAGCAAGAAGACGTGACCCGCCTCGATGCCGCGGTACGTGCCGAGCGTCGCGCCACACTCGGGGCACAAGTCGCCATCTACCACGGTGCGGACGTCTGCCACTTCGCCCTCGAAGTCGCGGCCGTGCGCCACGTGCAGGAAGTGGTAGTCGGTTTCGTTCGCGCCCGTGACGCCGTCCGAGACGGTCGCGGCGTCACGGTCCACGACCAGCCTCCCCGTGAAGCCAACCGGCCCCGCGAAGCCGACGGCCGCGTTCGTGGCCGCCCGCACCTGTTCTGCGCTGGCGAGCTTTACCTCACTCACCCCCAGAGCGCGCGCGAGCTTCACTTCGCTGACTGCGTGATCGCCTCGCACGACCGCCATCACCAGCTGCTCCCCCGCCACGTACAGCAAGCTCTTCAGGAAGCTCGTCGCGGCGATGCCCGTAAACGCGGCGACGTCCGCGATCGAGCCTTGGCCTGGCGTGTGGAGCTTTTCGCGCGGGGCGAGCTCCGAGAGCGATGGACCTCGGCGCGGGTAGGGCGGCGTCGTCGCGACCTCGAGATTGGCGGCGTACGGGCATTGCAAGCAGGCCGCGAGCTCGTCCTCACCGCTCTGCACCAGGACCTGGAACTCTTCGCTCCGGGAGCCGCCCATCGAGCCCGCGTCGGCGGCAACGATGCGGAACTTCAACCCGAAGCGCGTGAAGATGCGCTCGTAGGCGGCGCGCATGGCCGCGTAGCTCTCGCTCGCGTGCTGCTCGTCCACGTCGAAGGAATATGCGTCCTTCATGATGAACTCACGGCCGCGCAGAAGTCCCCCGCGAGGCCGCGGCTCATCGCGAAACTTCGTCTGCACCTGGTACAGGTTCTTGGGTAAGTCCCGGTAGCTGCGGATCTCGCGTCGGGCCAAATCGGTGATGAGCTCTTCGTGGGTCGGCCCCAGGTGGTAGTCGCCGCCCTTGCGATCTCGGAGGCGAAACAGCACGTCCCCGTACTCGTCCCATCGCCCCGTCTCCTGAAAGTACTCTGCAGGGAGCAGCGCGGGTAGGAGGACCTCGAGCGCGCCCGCGCGGTCCAACTCTTCGCGCACGATCGCCTCGATCTTGCGGAGCACGCGGAGGCCGAGCGGCAAGTACGAGTAGATGCCGGCGCCGACCTTGCGCGCGTAGCCGCCGCGAATCAGAAGCACGTGGCTCGCGCTGGTGGCCTCGGCGGGGGCCTCTTTCAGCGTCGGAATCAAGGCGCGCGCGTAACGCATCGGCAGGAGGCGGGTCCTAGCATGAGCGCCTCGGAGACGCATAAAGTCTCGTGATTCTGGAGGCTTGAAGACTTGCGCCGGCGCTGGGGCCGAGCCTCGAAAGGGCATTCCCCAGTTGTCGCACCGGAAAATGGGAGTATTGTCCCCAGCCCCGATGTCGCAGAGCACCCAGAGCCAAACCTGGAAAGAACGCCTTCAAGGCCAGATGCGCGAAGAGTGGTCGCGCGAAATTGACGTCTTCGAGACGCAGATGGAGCTGCGCAAGAAGGGCAAATTCGAGGAAAAGATGTTCGCGGAGACGCGCCTGCGCCGCGGCATTTACGGACAGCGCTACGACAACGGGCAGCGCCACGACGGCGAGAAGACCCAGCTGCTCAAGTTCCCGCACGGCGAGCTGACGAAGGGCCCCGTCACTTACTGGGACGCGCCCGGCATGATGCGCATCAAGATCCCGTACGGGAAGATGAGCGCGACCCAAATGGACGTCCTGTGCGACCTGGCCGAGGAGTACTCGGACCAGATCCTCCACGTGACGACGCGTCAGGACATCCAGCTCCACTTCGTGCACATCCAAGACACGCCGGACCTCATGCGTCGTCTGGCCGCGGTCGGCGTCACCACGCGCGAGGCGTGCGGCAACTCCGTGCGCAACGTCACCGCCTGCCCCTACGCGGGCGTCTGCAACACGGAGACGTTCGACGTGACGCCGTACGCGCACGCCATCACGTTCTTCTTGCTGGGCCACGACGATACGCAGGATTTCGGCCGCAAGGTGAAGCTGGCGTTTTCGGGCTGCAAGAGCGAGGCCTGCGGCCTGGTGAACTTCCACGATATCGGCGGCATCGCCAAGGTGCGCGACGGCAAGCGGGGCTTCGAGTTTTATGTCGGCGGGGGCCTTGGCTCCGTCCCGTACCCGGCCGCGCTCATCTCCGAGTTCTTGCCGGAAGAGGAGCTCTTGCCGATGTCGCAGGCGGTGGCTCGAGTGTTCGCCCGCCTTGGCGAGCGCGAGAACCGGAGCAAGGCGCGCATCAAGTTTCTCGTCAAGAAGCTCGGCCTGGAGGAGTTCAAGCGCCTGGTATTCGAAGAGCGGTCCAAGCTCCGGCCCGACGAGCGCTGGACCGCGTTCCTCGAGGACCTGCACTCGACGGACGAGTCGCCGCTCAAGCCGCCGAGCGAGCTCGGCAGCGAGCGCCCCGCCGGCTTCGACGTGTGGGCCAAGACCAACGTCAAGCCTCAGAGCCAAACCGGCTATTCGACAGCCAAGGTGAACCTCCCCCTCGGCGACTTCTCGCCGCTCCAAGGGCGCGCGGTCGCGAGCCTGATGCGCAAGTACACGGGCGACACGCTGCGCACCACCGTCGACCAGAACCTGATGTTCCGCTGGGTGCCGAACGGGGACCTGCCCGCGCTCTTCACGGAGCTCGCGGCGGCTGGCCTCGCGGAGGCGGGCGCGGACACCATCACGGACATCACCGCGTGCCCCGGCACCGACACCTGCAAGCTCGGCATCTCGTCGTCGCGCGGCCTGGCCGGCGAGCTCCGGAAGCAGCTGAAGCTCGTCGAGCAAGACATGGCTCCGGAGACCAAGGCTCTCCACATCAAGTGCAGCGGCTGCTTCAACAGCTGCGGGCAGCACCACGTGGCGGACCTCGGGTTCTTGGGAGTGAGCCGCAACGTGAACGGCCGGCGCGTGCCGCACTTTCAGCTCGTGGTCGGCGGTGAGCTCACGAACAACGCCGCCAATTACGGCTTGGCGATCGGGGCCATTCCTTCCAAGAACGTCCCGCGCGCGGTCAAGCAGCTGACCGACTTTTACATCCGCGACAAGCAGGCGGGCGAGACCTTCAAGGGCTTCGTGGACCGCGTCGGCAAGAAGCCGATCCGCAAGATCGTGGACGAGCTGAACCAGGTCCCCAGCTACGAGCAGGACCCGAGCTTCTATTCGGACTGGGGCGACCCGCGTGAGTACACCGTCGGCGACCAAGGCGTCGGTGAGTGCGCGGGTGAGGTCGTCCCGGTCGTGGAGATGGGGCTCGCCGCGAGCGAGCGTGAGGTGTTCGAAGCGCAAATCTTGCTGGACGAAGGTAAGCCGAACGACGCCGCGTCGCGCGCCTTCAGCGCCATGCTCGTCGCAGCGCGCGCCCTCACTCGTCAAAAGAACGAGAACTTGAGCGATCGACCGGACGAGGTCGTGAGCGAGTTCAAGCGTTTGTTCGTGGACACGAAGTTGTTCTGGGATACTTACGCGCACGGCAAGTTCGCCCAGTACTTCTTCAAAGCCCACGAAGAGCCGGTGCAAAACCCGTCCAAAGAAACGGCGCACCAGTTGGTGGAAGAAGCGCAGCTGTTCGTGGACGCCGCGTACCAGTGCTACACGAAGACCGGGAACCTGGCCGGCACCGGCAGCGAGCCCGCGGCGAGCTGAGAGCTCAAGATGAAATCCGAGAAGCTTCAGATCAAATTCTTTGCCAAGCCGAACCCGCACTTCGACGTGGAGCTGCTGGTGCCGGTGTTTCAGCGCTTCATCCGAGAGTCGTCTTTCGATGAGCTCCTGATCGACGTGGTGGACTACAAGCACGTCAAGCACGGCCCCGGCGTGGTCCTCATCGGGGACGCCAACGACTACTACTTGGACGAGGGCGAGGGTCGACCGGGCCTCTTGTTCAGCCGCAAGCGTCACGGAGCGGGCCCGGAAGGGCGGCTTCGTGAAGGTTTCGCGCGGGCGGTCAGGGCCTGCGCGCTGCTGGAGGCGGCGCCGGAATTTGGCGGCAACCTGGCCTTCGCCACGACTGAAGCGCTGATTCGCCTGCCGGATCGCCTGAACGCGCCCAACGACGACGCGACCTTCACCGAGGTCTCCGCGGAGCTGGGTGTCCTTTTGGACAAGCTGTACGGCGCCGGCAACTACTCGCTCGAGCGGGGTGCCCCCGCGCCCGAAGCTTTCTCGGTGCGCGTGAAGGCGACGAAGGCTCCCGCGGTCGCCGAGTTGCTTTCGGCTCTCGGCGGCTGAGCGCGAGCGGCGGCGGCCTCGCGAAATCGATCGCCCTAGTCATCTCGACGGGGCGCTCGCGCAGAGAACGGCTGCTTTCGAGCACTTGCGAGCACTTCGCGCCTTGGGGTCGGTCGGCCCCATCGGCGCGAATCGCATTTGCCGCTGAGTTCATGTTAGGCGTGGGAGGACATGCCAAGTTACGGGCTAAGGGCTTGGGGGGCCAAGCGCTGGTTTGCCGTGCGCGCGTGCGCGCTGCTAGTGACCGCGCTCTTCGCGCTCAGCTGCGGTGAGGGGGACGGCCGCAAGAAGGCCGTCGAGTGCCAGACCACGGACGATTGCAGCGCGAGCGACCTCGGAGTTTGCGACACCGTTGCTTGTGAAGACAACCGCTGCGTGCAGTCGTCGCTGCGGGATGGCGCCCGCTGCGACGACGCGGACCCGCTGACCGGCAACGACGCGTGCTCGAAGGGCGTATGCGCCGGCACCGCCAAGACCTGCGAAGACGAGCTGGGACCGTGTTTGAAGGCTGCTTACGATCCTGAAACGGACTCGTGTAGCCCCCAGCCGGTCGAGGATGGCGCGCCGTGCGATGACGACAACGCGTGCACGCAATCAGACAGCTGTAACGGCGGCGAATGCACCGGGGCCGAGCCGAAGACGTGCGAGGCCGCCGACGATTGTCACGACGCCGGCGAATGCGACCCTGCGACCGGGGAGTGCTCGAGTGCGGCCAAGCAAGATGGAGAGCCGTGTGACGACAGCCAAGCGTGCACGACGAACGACGTCTGCACGGAGGGCGCTTGCGGAGGCGAAGCGGTAGTGTGCGACGACGGGCTCGCCTGCTCCGGCGACCGCTGCGACGAAGCGAGCGGCGCCTGCGCGGCCGATACCAGCAACTGTAGCTGTGAGAAGGACGCCGATTGTCAGGACGGCAACGCCTGCAACGGCCTGGAGATTTGCGACCCGACCCAGAAGCTTTGCCGGTTGGGTACGGCCGTGGTGTGTCCGACCAGCGCGGACCCGTGCCTGCAGAACTCGTGCACGCCAGAAACGGGCGCCTGCGAACCGGAGCCGGTCAAAGACGGCGCGGCTTGCGACGACAGCAACGGCTGCACGGAGGTAGACACGTGTCAGGCCGGCCAATGTGAGGGCAGCGCCCCCGTCGTTTGTATGGCGCTCAGCCAGTGCCACCTCGCGGGGACGTGCGAACCGAGCACCGGCCAGTGCTCGAACCCCGAGAAGCCGAACAAGAGCGCTTGCAACGACGGCAACGCCTGCACTCTGACCGATTCTTGCCAGGCGGGCTCGTGCCTCGGCAGCGCACCCACCGTGTGCGCGGCGACGGACCAATGTCACGACGCGGGGGCGTGCAACACCGCTACCGGCGTGTGCAGTAAGCCGAACAAGTCCAACGGGGTGAAGTGCAACGACGGCAACGCCTGCAGCAGCGGGGACGCTTGCCAAAACGGCGTGTGCTCGCCAACCAGCCAGGTGACGTGTACCGCCCTGAGCAGCTGCCACTCCGTGGGCACGTGCAACGCATCGACCGGCCTGTGCACGAACCCGCTG
This sequence comes from Myxococcales bacterium, assembly GCA_004193285.1. Taxonomy (GTDB): domain Bacteria; phylum Myxococcota_A; class Polyangia; order Polyangiales; family Polyangiaceae; genus PMG-095. Next base: position 262,292 of record SECP01000001.1, read on the forward strand.
AAGGCGAACGGGACCGCGTGCGACGACGGCAAGCTCTGCACCACCGCCGACAAATGCAGCGCGGGCGTGTGCGCGGGCACCGCGCAGGTGTGTAACGATGGCATCAGCTGCACCGTAGACAGCTGCTCGGAGCAGCTGGGCGGCTGCACCACGAGCTCCGCGGCGTGCGCTTGCCAAACCAGCGCGGACTGCAATGACGGCAACCCCTGCAACGGCATCGAGACCTGCAACCTGCAGACGCTGCAGTGCCAGGCCGGCACCGCCGTCAGCTGTACCGGGCTGAACGACGCGTGCAACGTGGGGACGTGCAGCGCCGCCACCGGTAAGTGTGAGGCGACGCCCAAGGCAAACGGGACGACCTGCGACGACGCTAACGCCTGCACCCAAGCTTCCAGCTGTCAGGCGGGCGTATGCCAGGGGCAAAGCCCGGTCGTGTGCGCCGCGAGCGACCAGTGCCACAGCGCCGGCACTTGCAATCCGAGCACGGGCGCGTGCACCAACCCGAGCAAGGCCAACGGCGCCGCCTGCAACGACGGCAACGCATGCACCAAGACGGACAGTTGCCAGAGCGGCGTGTGCTCCGGTAGCAGCGCGGTCGTGTGCGCGGCGAGCGACCAGTGCCACAGCGCCGGCACTTGCAATCCGAGCACCGGCGCGTGCTCGGAGCCGGCCAAGCCGAACGGCACCGCCTGCAGCGACGGCACGCTGTGCACGCAGACCGACACGTGTCAGGGCGGGACGTGCGTGGGAGCGAGCCCCGTGACTTGCGCCGCGAGTGACCAGTGCCACGGAGCAGGCAGCTGCGACAGCGCGACCGGCAAATGCAGTAACCCCGCCAAAGTCGACGGCACCGCCTGCGAGGACGGCTCGCTCTGTACGCAAAAGGACTCGTGTCAGGCGGGAACCTGCAAAGCGGGCGCCCCCGTGACTTGCACCGCGAGCGACCAATGCCACGGCGCCGGCACCTGCGACGGGGCGAGCGGCAAGTGCAGTAACCCGAACAAGGCGAACGGCACCGCTTGCAACGACAGCAGCGCCTGCACGAAGACCGACACGTGCCAGGCCGGCGCGTGCGTCGGGGCTAGCCCGGTGACTTGCACCGCCAGCGACCAGTGCCACGACGCAGGAACCTGTAACCCGTCCACCGGCGTTTGTAGTAGCCCGAACAAGGCCGACAGCACCCCTTGCGGGGACGGCAAGGCGTGCACGGGCGGGGACGTCTGCAAAGCCGGCGCGTGCGTGGGCGCCGCGGTGACGTGCGACGACAAGATCGCCTGCACCGCGGACAGCTGCGCCGAGCCGGGGGGCTGCTTCTTCGATCAGAGCAAGTGCGGCTGCGCCAAGGACGCGGACTGCAACGACGGAAACGCCTGCAACGGCGTGGAGAAGTGCAACCTTCAGACGCTGAGCTGCGTCGCCGGCACCGCGGTGAGCTGCGCCAGCCTGGACGACGCGTGCAATGTCGGAACCTGCGACGGAAAGACCGGCGCCTGCTCGGCGGTGCCGCGCAAAGACGGCACGGCCTGCGACGACGGCAACGCTTGCACGAAGACGGACGGCTGCGCGGCGGGCAAATGCGCCGGCACGAACGCGGTGACGTGTACGGCCAGTGACCCATGCCACAGCGTGGGCGTGTGCGACACGAAGACGGGCGCCTGCTCTAGCCCCAGCAAGCCAGACGGCGCCGCCTGCAACGACGGGAACCCGTGCACGCAGGCGGACAGCTGCCAGGCCGGCGCGTGCGTCGGCGCGAGCCCGGTATCGTGCGCGCCGAGCGACCAGTGCCACACCGCCGGCACGTGCGACTCCAAGACGGGGCAGTGCTCGAACCCCATCAAGACCGGCGCCTGCGACGACGGTGACAAGTGCACGCAGACGGACACGTGCCAAAACGGCGCGTGCGTGGGCGGCAACCCGAAGGTGTGCACCGCGAGCGACCAGTGCCACGAAGTCGGGGCGTGCGTGAAGGCGACCGGGGTGTGCTCGAATCCGAGCAAGGCGGACGGCACGCTGTGCGACGACGGCAATCAGTGCACCCAGAGCGACGCTTGCCAAACCGGCAGCTGCGCCGGCACCAAGCCGGTCGTTTGCCAGCCGCTGGGCGCTTGCTTCTCGGCCGGCACCTGCGACGTCAAGACCGGTATCTGCTCGAACCCGCCGGCGGGGGCCGGCACCTCGTGCACGGACGGCAACGCCTGCACGACCGGAGAAACGTGCGACGGCAAGGGCGCTTGCAACGGCGGCGGCGCGGTGATCTGCACGCCCGCGAGCGTCTGCAAGACCGCCAGCTGCAACGCGTCGAGCGGCTGCCAATCCGGTAACCAGCCCAATGGCACGCCTTGCAACGACGGCAGCCAGTGCACGCAGACGGACTCGTGCAGCAACGGAGCGTGCACGGGCGGGGACAAGCTCTTGAACGGCCGAGGCGATTGGGCAGACGACCCCGGCAGTCGCGCCGGCGGTCCAACCAGCGTGGATCTGTTCACGGACAAGGCGGGCCGCGCTCACGTGGTCGGCACCTACCTTGCTACCGTCGCTTTCAACGACAAGGAAGACCCCAAGACCGCCACGAACTTGGCGCTGCCGCAGACGCAGACCGTTGGTATCTACTGGGCGGTCTACAGCGAAGCGGGCGTGGTGCTCAACGTCGCCAACCTGGGCGGCTTGGATTTGAAGGGCGGCACGCTCACGGTGGCGGATGCGGCGATCGCGCCGGACGGCACGTTCACGCTGCTCGGTACCCTGCGCGGCAACGGCATGTTCGGGCTGGACGGCAAGACCCAGGACGTGACCGCTTCGCAGCCGCGCGTGTTCGTCGCCAAGTACTCCGCGAGCGGCAATTTGAGCTGGCTCGCGCTGTTCGCGCCCAGCGCGGAGGCCGGCTACACCGCGGACTCGGTGTCGATGTACGACGACGGCGCAGTCGTTGCCATCGGCACCGTCACGGCCTCGATAACGTTCAGCGACGTCAACGGCAAGCCGTTCGCATCGACGCAGAAGCCTGGAGTGTGGGCGGCGCGGTTGGACGCGGACGGAGTGGGAGCTTGGGGGCAGACCGTCGTGACCGGCGGTAGCTCGCTGCTAGCGACGGCGGTGGCGACGCACGAGAGGGGCGATGACGGCGCTTCTTTGACCGGCGGCTTCGCGGGCGAGGCCGCGCTGGGGCCGAATGGCGAGATCAAAGTGAGCACCTCCGTGGCCGAGCGCCCGCGCGACATCTGGTACCAGAAGCTGGACGCCAAAGGCGCGATCCGTTTCGGCGGCCGCGTGGGCGGTCCCGGTGCGGCGGACGTGCCGGGCGACGTCGCTCGAATCAAGGGCGGCGGCGCACTGCTGCTGGCCAACACCTCGGGTCCTTCGCCCACCGCGAGCGACGCGAAGAGTACCCAGCAGCTGCACGCGGCCCCGAGCGGCCTCCAGGCTCACCTGCTCGTCATCGACCCGGAAGGCACGATGCAGGGGGACGCGCTGGTGACGAACAAAGAAACGGGCGCCTCGCAGGGCTACCGGCTGGAGCTGGACTCGAGCGGCTACTACGCGGTCGCGGGCAGATTCGCCGGCTCTACCAGCTTCTGGAGCAAGGTAGGCTTCGGCGCGGGGGCGCCCAGCACGGGCGCGGACTTCGCGGTGAAGAGCGCCCTCGCGACGCCGGGAGCGAGCACCCTGTTCGTCGCGCGCGTGGACGCCAAGTCCGTGTTCGGCTGGGCCGTGCAGGCGGGTGGTGACGGCAGCGGTATGGCCACCGCGCCGTGGGACATCGTGCTCGCGGCGCATCCTTCTCACTCGACCACGGTGGCGGGCCTGTTCAACAGCACCGCCATCTTCGGCGATCAGGTGACGGAGACGCTGCAGGCCATAGGCACCAGCAACGCTTTCGTGGTGCACCTGAACTCCGAGGCCGAGTACGACTACTGCAAGTAGACTTCGTCACCCAGGCGGAGAGTGCCAGGGCCGTCGTGGATGAGGTTCATGCCGAACCACACTTTTCCCTCGCGCAATCGGTACTTGGCGAGGGTGCGGAGGGGCTCTTTACCTCCTTCGCCGGTCTCCGGGTCTAGCGTGGTGATCACGCAGCGCTCGCAGCGCTTGACCCCACGGAACGAAACCTCCCCGATCCGCAGGCTCGTAAAAGTGTCCTCCGCGTAAGGGTCACAGCCGGAAACCACGAGGTTCGGTCGAAACCGCTGCATTTCCAGCGGGCGCTCCAGCCGACTATTCAGCTCTTGGAGCGACGCTTCCGAGATGAGCAGCAGCGGGTAGCCGTCTGCAAAGCTCACGATGTCCTCCGGCCGCGCGCGCTTGGGGCTGACCGCCCGTCGCTCGCTGTCCGGCATGTACAGCAGACTGACCTCCGCCTGCAGGAATTCCGAGAACCAGCGGCTGCCCTCCGGTTCGCGCAGCGCGCGCCCTTCGCTCTCCCAGACGCGGTAGGGCCGCGGCTCGAGCCCGACGCCTTCGAGCTCTCGCGGCAAGCCGAGGGGGGCGGCGCCGGGCGCGGTGGCGCGCAGCCGCTCGCCCTCGAAGGCGACTTTGACCTGGCACAGGCGCGGCTCTTCGCGCTGGCTGACGAACCTACCCGTTCGGTCCACGAGCATGTAGCGGCGGTCCGACGCGAGCCCGCGCTCGGCCACCTCGCTCTCCGTGAGCGAGATGCCTCCGCAAGACTTGATCGGGTAAACGAAGATGCCGGAGAGCCGCACCCGACGACTATACGCTCAATCCCGCGCGCTTTGCCGGACGCGATCCAGCGTCATGGCGACCACGATGATGGCGCCGGTCAGGATTTCTTGGATCCAATTGGGCATCCCCAGGTGGGTGCAACCGGCCTTGATCACGGTGAGCAAGAGCGCGCCAATCAAGGTGCCGGCGACGGAGCCTTGCCCGCCCGAGAGCGAGCCGCCGCCGATGACGACGGCTGCGATCGCCTCCAGCTCCAGACCCACCGAATCGGTCGGATCGCCGACAGTCAACGTAGAAAACTCCAAGACTCCGGCGACGCCAGCCAGGAGGCCGCCCAGCGCGTAAATGGCGAGCCTGACCCGCGTTACGGGCACGCCGCACAAGCGCGCGGTGTGCTCGTTCGAGCCGACCGCGACCGCGTGACGCCCGAGCTTCGTGTAGCCGAGTAGGAGCGCGCACAGCACCGCGGCCAGGAGCGCGATCCAAACGCCGTGGGGAACCATTCGCTCGCCAGGGATGACCGCCATCCACTCGTCGATGCCGCGCGCAGGCGCGTCGATCTTCTGCTCGTCCGCTAACCCTTTGGCGATGCCGCGCAGCGCGCTCATGGTGCCGAGGGTGGCGATGAACGGCGCTATCCGTAGCCCGACGACGAGCAGCCCGTTGCATGCCCCGGCGGCCGCCCCGAGGGCGAGCGAGGTGAGCACGGTTGCGCCAGGACCCATGCCGCTCTGCAAGCACTTGGCGGCCACGACCGTCGTGAGCGCTACCGTCGAGCCGACCGATAGATCGATGCCGCCGTGCACGATGATGAGCGCCATCCCGATCGCGGCGATGGAGACCACCACGGTTTGGCGCAGCATGGTGACGAGGTTCAGGGTGCGCAGGAAAGTATCCGGCGTGAGCGCCGCGAACAGCGCGTAGACCACCGCCAGGGCCACGAGCGGGCCGAACCACGGCGTTTTTAGCCACTTGCTGAACGTTTTGGTCATCCCGTCGCCTCGAGTAGCAGCGCGTGCTCACTCAGCTCGGTAGCCGGGCGCGCCGGACCTAGCTTGCCGCGCACCATGACCGCGATGCGGTCGCACACGCCCATGAGCTCCGGCATGTAGCTGGAGACGAGCAGCACCGCCTTGCCCCGGACCGCCAAGTCGTCGATGAGCCGGTAGATGTCAGCGCGGCTTCCGACGTCGATGCCCCGCGTCGGCTCGTCGAGCAACAGCACGTCCACGTCTTGCTCGAGGAGCCGAGCTAGTGCCACTTTTTGCTGATTGCCGCCGGATAGAGCGCGCGCACGCTGCTCGGGGCCGCGGCAGCGGATGCCGAGCTGCTCAATCCATCGCTGCGCCGCGCGGGTGCTTCGAGCCGGGAGGGCGAGCCCCCCAGGGCCGAGCTTGCCGCGGCCGGAGAGCGTGACGTTCTCCGCGATCGAGAGGCTCTCCGCGAGGCCCTCACCCTTGCGGTCTTCGGAGAGGAGCCCGACCTTGCGCGCCGCGAGCGCGACCGGCGCTGCCGCGACGGCCACACCACCCACCGTGACGACGCCCGAGCGGCGCGGATCCAAGCCAAAAATAGCGCGCAGGAGCTCGGTTCGCCCGGAGCCAACCAGGCCCGCGATGCCTACGACCTCGCCGCGCCGCACCTGCAAGTCGACGTGGGTCGGCAAGCGCCGGCCGGACACGCCTCGGAGCTCCAGCGCGACCTCACCGGGCGTGCGCGCGCTGCGCGGGAAGAGCTCCGTGACGGCGCGGCCAGCCATCAGCGAGACGAGCTCGGTGCGACTCGTGTCGGCAACGCGGCCAGTCGCCACCGAGCGGCCATCACGCAGCACCGTGTACTGGGTTGCGATGCGCTCGACCTCTTCCAAGAAGTGCGAGATGTAAAGGACGGTGACGCCGCCAGCCGACAACTTGCGAACGATGTCGAACAGCCGCTCCGTGTCCGCCCCGGTGAGCGCGCTGGTAGGCTCGTCCAAGATGAGCACCTTGCAGTCGTCGTTCGCGAGCGCTCGCGCGATGCTCACCAGCTGTCGATCAGCGGGGGAGAGGCTACGGAGGGGGGCGTCCAGATCGAAGCTCCGCGCGACCCCGACGTGGGTGAGCGCGCGCGCGGCCTTCTCGGTTGCACCGCGCCGGTCGATGAGACCGTAGTGAGTCGGCTCGCTTCCGAGCAAGATGTTCTCGCGGACGCTCAAATCGGCGCAAAAGAGCGGTTCTTGGTAGACGATGGCGACCCCGGCACGCCGAGCGTCTTCGGGGCTCTTGGGGGCGAAGGCCGCGCCGTCCAGCTCCATCTGCCCGGCGTCCGCGCGCTCGGCGCCGGAGAGCAGCTTCATGAGCGTGCTCTTGCCGGCTCCGTTCTCACCCAGTATCGCGTGAACCTCGCCGGGCGAAGCAGACAGGCTGACGCCCGCCAGCGCGCGAGCGGGGCCGAAAGCTTTGGCGAGACCGCGAAGCTCCAGCCGCATCACGGGGGAGAGGGCGGTGAGAGCAGCGCCTTCATCTCCGGCTCGTCGATGTTCTGCTTGTCGACCAGCGCGGCGCCGGTGTCGATGCGAGCCTCCACCTTCTCCTTCTTGAGGTGAGCGACGATGGTCTTGACGGCGAGGTAGCCCATGTTGAACGGATTCTGCAGGACCAGCCCGGAGAGCTTGCCGGCGCGAACGCCCTCCACGAGCTTGGCGGACGAGTCGAAGCCGATGAAGCGCAGCTTACCAGCCAGCCCGGCCTTCTCGAGCGCGAGCAGCATACCGAACGTGGTGGACTCGTTCGGGCAGAAGACGCCCTGAACCTGGCCTTTGCCGGCGTTTTGCGCGAGTAGCAGGTTCTCGCTCGCGGCGAACGCGCTCTCGGTGGTGGCGCCGCCGTACTGGTTGTCGCTCAGCAGCTTCACCCCTTCGAACTTGCGAATGGCCTCCAAGAAGCCCTCTTCGCGATGGTTGGTGCTCGCCGAGCCCTCCTGATAGCGGAGCAGCACGACGTTGCCCTTGCCGCCCAGGAGCGCGCCCAGCTTTTCCCCCGCGAGCCGACCCGCCGCGCGATTGTCGGTAGCCACGAAGCTTGCTTGATCGCCGCCCTTCAGATCCGAGTCGAAAATCACGACCGGCACTCCGGACTTGACCGCGGCGCGGACCGGCGCGACCAGCGCCGTATCGTTGAGCGGGGCCAGGACCATGCCCGACACCCCCTGCGCCGTGAAGCTCTGCACCAAGTCCACCTGTGACTTGAGATCGTCCTCTTTCAGCGGCCCTTTCCAGATGATGTCGACCGAGAGCTCTTGGGCGGCTTTGGCGGCACCGGCGTGGACCGCCTTCCAGAACTCGTGGGTCGTACCCTTCGGCACGACCGCGATGCGCAGCTTGCTCGGAGCGCCGCCGGTCTCCGACTTTTTGCAGGCCCAAGGTAGCGCGCACAGCACGCCGAGCGTGTGGAGTAGATCCCTTCGCAGCACGACCGGAGATGCTAGCCGCCGCGCCGGGCGCAGGGCAAGTCACGGGGCCGGCGCAAAACGGCCCGGAAACGCGTCCGCGGAGTCGCGACGACGGAGCTCGCGGTCCGTCCAAGGGTAGCTCGAGCCGCGTTCTTGGAACACGGCGACTCCGATCACGCCCACGTTGCGGTCGCTCCCGCGCTTGGCCGCGTAGGAGTCGCGCACCCGCCCGAAGCGGAAGGCCGCGACTTCCTCTTCAGTGCGCCGAAAGCCGTCGATCTCTACGGTGGACCAAGGCTGCACCAGGTACCCGCGCTTCTCGAACGAGCCGGGCTGGCCGTCGATCACGTCCAGACCATCCACCGTGGCGACCGCCTCGAAACGCGCGCCGGTCTGGTTCTCGATGCGAATCGAGTACCGCTGCCCGTCATTGCCCATCACGTAGCTGCGGCCGCCGGCCGAAAAGGTCGGCAGGGGCGAGCCGCCCTCGTCCACCACGCGGACCGTGATCGCGCCGCGCGCGGCGCTCACGCCGTCGGTACGACGATCCCAGTAGCGCGAGCCGAGCGCGGCGCGGACGCCGGATTCGTCGTTGTAAGCGAAGCTGGTCGCCGAGACCGGGTGGTCACCGTCCGCGCGCTCGAAAGGCGCGGAGGAGACGCGGCTCTGACGAGTCTCGCCCCACTCGGTTCCTAGACCCGGACGGTCGTCCTTGGGCGCCGGTGACGGCTCGAAGGCCCCGTCCGCCGACGCACCTTCACTGCGCGCGGCGGGAGCTGCCGGCAAGGCGCCGCTCTGGCGCGCTGAGAGGCTGCTGCCTTCGGCCAGGGCCCCACCAGGGCGCGCGGCGGAGACAGGAGCTTCGCTGTGGTAGCTGGGAGAGGCGGCCTTGCCGCAGGCGGTGGTGCCAAGCGCAACGAGACCGAGGAGCGGCAGGGCCAAGGACGAGACCAGGTGCTTCATGGGGTAGCCTTTCGGGGAGGTACCCCTCGAAACGTGGCTACCGGAGCGGCCTTACAGCGCGGAAACGAGGCCGCTCACATTTCGCCAATCGTGAGCTTGCGCGGGCTCATAGCGGACTCAGGCTGTCGTCTGCGTCCACGTAGCCGCTCTGGCGCGGGCTCTTCACGTACACACGGAGTCGTACATCGTCGCTCTCGGGCAGGCTTCGACGGACGAGCACCAGCTCCACACTGCCGCTCTCCGGGTCCACGCGCTCCACCGCGAGCCGCGCCAGCTCGGGCAGCGACGCAAGCTTCACGTCCTCCAAGTCGAACAGGTTGTCGGCGAGCTGCCCTTTGCCGCGCAGCGTGGCGTGCTCCGCCTCCGAGACCTTGCCGTCCCGGTAGTGCAGCTCCACGACGCTGCCCGCATTGCTGGGGTCTTCTGCCTGCATCACGACCTCGCGAGGGCCGATCTCCAGCCGAAGGACCTTGGTGCCGCCCTTTTCGCGGAGCTGGGCGAGCGCGGGCTTGAGCCGCTCCTGCGAAAACAACGACGGCCCGCTCATCTCTTGGCTAGCGCTGGCCACCGCGTCCGTCCGTGAATGGCTGGACTTGTCCGCGCGCTGCCCGCATGACGCGACGCCAAGCGATAGCAGCAAGGCTAGGTGCTTCATGGAGCTCCGATTCGGGTGAGCCAAGTGTGGAGGACGGCATAGCCGACTTCCAGCTGGGGGAGCAGGGTCCACTCATTTCGCTGGTGGGCTTGGGCTTGCACTCCCGGCCCGAAGTTGACGGCCGGCACGCCGAGCGCGGCGAAACGAGCCACGTCGGTCCAGGCCTGCTTGGGCTCGACCGCGAGGGCGCCGCTGTCCGCGAGCGCCGCGACCAGCGGGTGATGCCGAAGGGGCGGCGCCGAAGGCGAAATGTCCACGAGCTCCACCTCTGCCTCGCCTTGTACGAGGCTCAGCACGTTTTGCTCGGCCTGCTGCACGCTGGTGCTCGGCCCGAAGCGATGGTTCAGATTGAGCTCGAAGACGTCGGGGATGATGTTTCGGGCGCGGCCGCCGCTGGCCATCGTCGCGCTGATGACGTTCTTCCAGGTGAGCCCATCGCGCTCGTCCGTCGTGGGCTGGAGCGCGGACAGGCGCTGGAGGAGCGCCGCGCTTTGGTGGATGGCGTTGTCACCCTGCCAGGGCCGCGCGCTGTGCGCAGTGCGCCCGCGGAAGCGAACGTTGGCGTGCAGCGAGCCACCACAACCGAGCTGGAGCTTGTTGTCGCTCGGCTCCAGCATGACCGCGATGCTCGCTCCGGTGAGCTCGGGATCGGCGGCAAGCACCGGGCCCAGCTCGTTCTCGGCGTAGGGCCCTTCCTCGCGCGCATAGAAGACGAGCGTGACGTCGACCCCTGGTGGAAGCGGCCGCTGGGCGAGCGCGAGCATGAGGCACAGCCCGCTCTTCATGTCGGCCGCGCCCGGCGCGTAGAGGCGCTCACCTTCGATGCGCGGCGGACCGTCGTGCTCGGTGCGCACCACGTCCAAATGACCGCCGAGCACCACGTGAGGCCCGCCGCTGCCGCGCGAGAGCGGCACGACGATGGAGTCGCCATAGCGGCGAATTCCCGCGCCCTGCGCGCGGCCCGCGAGGCGGGCCTGGACGGCGTCACACAGGGCTCTTTCCTCGCCAATGAGCGAAGGAATCGTGCAGAGCCAGAGCAGGTCCTCGGCGAGGCTCATGCCCGAATCAGACCGAGACGCCAAAGTCGCGCAGGGCCGAGTTCAGGCTCGTCTTCTTGTCCGTGCTCTCCTTGCGCTGACCGATGATGAGCGCGCACGGAATCTGAAACTCGCCCGCCGGAAACTTGCGAGCGCGCGTGCCGGGGATGACGACGCTACGCGCGGGGATGCGTCCGCGGATTTCTACCGGTGCGGTGCCGGTCACGTCCAGGATGAGCGTGGAAGCGGTGAGGGCTACGCCCGCGCCGATGACCGCCTCTCGCTCGATCATCATGCCCTCCACGATGATGGCGCGAGAGCCGATGAAGCAGCCGTCTTCGATGATGACGGGCTGGGCGCCCGGCGGCTCCAGGACTCCTCCGATGCCGACGCCGCCCGAGAGGTGACAGTCTTTGCCGACCTGCGCGCAGGAGCCAACGGTGGCCCAAGTGTCCACCATCGTGCCGCTCCCCACGTACGCCCCGATGTTGACGTAACCCGGCATGACGATCGCGCCCTTCTCGATGAAGGACCCGTAGCGCACGGTGCCAGGCGGAACGACGCGGACGCCGAACTCGTCCAGGTTCTTCTTGAGCGGGATCTTGTCGTAAAACTCGAACGGGCCGACGTTCATCTTCTCCATCGGCACGACCCCGAAATACAGCAGCACGGCTTGCTTGATCCAAGCGTGCGTCGTCCACTTGCCGGGCTCGTCTTGAGTGGCGACCCGCAGCTTGCCCTGATCCAAGAGCGCCACGACGTCCAGCACCGCTTGCTTCGTGGCGGGGTCGGACAAGAGCGAACGGTCGGCGAAGGCGGCTTCCACCTTCGACTTCAAGTCGGCGTATTCCATGCCGCTTGGTAGCTACGCTTTAGAGCCGCAGCAAGCCGGATGATGGTCAGCCCGCTTCGCCCGCCACGCGCCCCGAAAAGACTTTGCTGAAAGCGAGCGCGAAGCGACCAAGCTCGGGATCGAACTCGAGCAAAGCTCCGTTGGCGCGCGCAGCCGCCGTCACGACCGGAACCGTGGGGGGGATGACGCCGCGTCGGAGGAGCATCAAGTCCTCGCCCGCGCCGTCCGCGCGTCGCTCGACGACGATGGAGCAGCCGCTCTCGGTGGGGGTCACGCGGATGTTGGGAATCCGTGTGGCGTCCTTCGGGTCCGCGACGAGCTCGACTCCTAGCGCGATCAGCGCGGTCGTCGCGCGGGGATTCACCTCCACCTCGAGGCCGCTGTCGTCGCCGCTCAAGGTGGCGACGAGCGTCTCCCGAGGCCAGCTTCCGCCGCTCGGCGGACCCGAGAAGCTCTGCCGGGAGAGCTCCAGCACGTCCAGCCGCATCGCGCTGCCGGCGATGGAGTCAGCGAGCAAATCGAACAAGCCGCGCGCTGTGTCCAGCTCTTGGGAGAGCCGCGTGACTCGCTCCTCCAGCGACAGCCGCATCTTCACGCTCAGCGGCCGCTGCGCGGCTTCCGTCAGCGCCGCCTCCAGCTCGCCGAGCCGCGGCGCCACGTATTGCTGCAGGCTGCTCGTGGCCGGGCTCTCCCCGAGCGCGCTCTGCGCAGCGGCGAGAATCTGGCTCATCGCGTGGCGGAGCGGATCGCAGGCGTCGCGCGCGTCCGGCAGCATGTTGCTCAGGGGGCGCGAGCCCACCCGGAGTGAGTGCAAGAGCTGCGCGAGGTTTCGCAAGCCGCCCAAGCTCTCGCGCAACGTGCCGCGCTCGATGTCCAGCCCGACCGGGCGACGAGCGAACGCGTGCGACGAGGGCGGGAGGCCGCTCTTCATAACCACCCCCCGACTCTATCAGCCACGCCGCAGGCGCGCGAACATCGCCTGCGGTAGGTTCCGAATTTCTACGACCGATTGGCGAGCCGGTTGGGGCTCAACCGAGCTCCGAGCCCTGAAAGTAGTAAGCGCACTCGATGCGACCGTTCTCGACCGAGTCCGACCCGTGCACCGCGTTTTCACCCAAGCTCGCTCCGTAGAGCTTGCGGATCGTTCCCGCGTCCGCCTTGGCTGGATCCGTCGCGCCGATGACCTTGCGCCAATGCGCTACGGCGTCCTCGCGCTCCAGCGCGATCACGACCACGGGGCCACTGGTCATGAATTGACACAAATCTTTGAAGAAGGGGCGCTCGCGATGGATCGCGTAAAATCCCTCGGCCTCTTTTTGCGAGAGCTGGCGCTGGCGCATGCCGAGCACGTTGAAGCCCTCTTCGAGGATGTGTTGAAGGATCGCTCCGCTCTTACGCTTGGCGACTGCGTCCGGCTTGATGATGCACAGGGTTCGCTCGATAGACATGGCTTTGATGGCCGCGCTCTTAGCACAGCCGCCGCCCCTTGCTGCGTTGCAGGCTCAATCTGACGGGGGCTGAACGTGCTTTCAGGTTCCGCTAGGAGGGCACGCCTGAACCGCGCCCGCGAGCGTGTTCACGAGGTCCGAGATGAACACGCCGCGCGGAATGTCCACCCCGTTGTGGAGCAGGCGCAGGTAGTCACCGAGGGAGCCGTAGATGAGACTCGCAAGTCGGGTCGTGCGCACCACCCGCACCATCGGCGGCACTTCCGGCCCGCGTCCTGCGATGCGCCTCGTGATGTCTTGCGCCTCCGCGGTGTTCGCGATGCGCATACCCATCAGCGGAAAGGAGCGGCTACTCACGAGCTCCGCGCACAGCTCCAGATACGAGCGGCCGCCGTCCGCGTCTTCGATCTTCGCGGCGAGCGGCCTCACCACTGCTTCCAGCAAGGCGTGCAGGCTCACGGGTTGCTGCGCGTCCTGCTCGAGCAGAGGCCTCCACGAGCTTTGCATCGGGAGCGAGTGGCGCTCCAAGATGGCCTCGATGAGCTCACGCTTGCTGCCGAAGTGATAGGTCGCCGCCGAGACATTGCGCTGCCCGGCGGCGATCGCTATCTCGCGCAGCGACACGCGATCCACTCCCTGCTGTGCGAATAGCTGCTCCGCGGCTCGCATCAACGCGAGCCGCGTGTCGAAGCGCGGCAATCGAAACCTCCGAAGGACGACTTTAAAGCAGACTCTTTAACGTCACGCCCATCTCCGCGGGCGACGGAGACATACGTACACCAGCTGCCGTCAGCGCGGCGATTTTGTCTTTCGCCGTGCCTTTTCCACCGGAAATAATCGCACCGGCGTGGCCCATGCGCTTCCCCGGGGGCGCCGTGGCACCGGCGATGAAGCCCGCAACCGGCTTCTTCATGTGGCTCTTGATGTACTCGGCCGCGCGCTCTTCGGCGTTGCCGCCGATCTCGCCCATCATCATGACGGCCTGAGTCTCGGGGTCTTCGTTGAAGAGCGTCAGAACGTCCACGAAGTCCAGACCTGCGACGGGGTCACCGCCGATGCCGACGCACGTGGACTGACCCAAGCCGAGCGCCGTCAGCTGCCCGACCGCCTCGTAGGTCAACGTGCCGGAGCGCGATACCACGCCGATCTTGCCTTCACGGTGGATGTGGCCGGGCATGATGCCGATCTTGCACTGCCCCGGCGTGATGACGCCTGGGCAATTGGGACCGACGAGCCGCACCGGCTTGCCTTCGATGGAGCGGCGCACGCGGATCATGTCCGTCACCGGGATGCCCTCGGTGATGCAGATGACCAGCTGGCAGCCGGCGTCGACCGCTTCGAGGATCGCGTCGGCCGCGCCGAGCGCGGGCACGAAGATGCAGCTCGTGTCCGCCCCGGTCTGCTTCACGGCCTCCGCGACCGTATCGAACACCGGAATGCTCACGGCCTTGCCGCCCGGGCCTTCTGCGCTGAACGTTTCTCCGCCGCGGTTCGGCGTGCAGCCCGCGACCACCTGGGTGCCGTACGCCAGGCACTGCTTGGCGTGGAACGAGCCCGCGGAGCCGGTGATGCCCTGGACCAGGACTTTCGTGCTTTTGTTTACGAGAATCGACATCGTCTAAGTCCTCTTCCTCACGCAGCCTTGGTCGCAGCGACGATCTTCTTGGCGCCGTCAGCCATGCTGTCCGCCGGTTGAATGGCGAGCCCGCTGTCGCGCAGGATTTGCTTGCCCAGCTCGACATTGGTGCCCTCGAGCCGCACCACGAGCGGCACCTTGAGGCCGAGCTCGCGCGTCGCGGCCACGACGCCCTCGGCGATGACGTCGCACTTCATGATGCCGCCGAAGATATTGACGAAGATGCCCTTCACCTTGGGGCTGGAGAGGATCATCGTGAAGGCCTTGGTGACCTGCTCCTTGGTGGCGCCGCCTCCCACGTCCAGGAAGTTCGCGGGGCTTCCGCCGTGGTGTTTGATGATGTCCATGGTGGCCATGGCCAAGCCGGCGCCGTTCACCAGGCAGCCGATGTCGCCGTCTAGCGAGACGTAAGAGAGGCCCGCGTCTTTCGCCTCGAGCTCGACCGGATCTTCTTCGTCCTTGTCCAGCAGGCTCTCCCACTCTTTGTGGCGGCCGCCGGCGTTGTCGTCGAAGTTGATCTTGGAGTCCCCCGCGATCACCTTGCCTTGCTTGGTGATGATGAGCGGGTTCACCTCGCACAGCGAGCAGTCCTCCTTCTCGAACAAGGTGGCCAGCTTGGTGACGAGCTTCACGAAGTCGGTCACGGTGTCCTTCGGGCTCGGCGTGCCTTCGCCGACCTTGAGGCCGTATGCGAGCTTGCGAGCCTGATAGCCGCTGAGCCCGACCGTAGGATCCACGAACTCGATGAGGATTTTTTCCGGGCTTTCTTCCGCGACCTTCTCGATTTCGACGCCGCCCTCGGTGGAGGCCATGACCGCGATCTTGCGCGTCTCACGATCGACGACCAGGCCGAGGTACAGCTCGCGCGCGATCTCGATGCCTTGCTCCACGTAGAGGCGCTTCACCTTCTGGCCCTCGGGGCCGGTCTGGTGCGTGATGAGCTGCATGCCGAGGATCTTCTCGGCCACCGTGCGCGCTTCCTTCGGGCCGCCTTTGACGACCTTTACGCCGCCGCCCTTGCCGCGGCCACCAGCATGAATCTGCGCCTTGACGACGACGACCGCAGCGCCGGTCTCGGCCATGACTTGCTCCGCCGCCTTCTCGGCTTCGTCCACCGTGAAGCAGGCCACGCCCTTCGGCACGGCGATGCCGTACTTCGCGAACAGCTGCTTGCCTTGGTACTCGTGAATCTTCATCGGTTCAGGCCTTTGCTTTCACGATGTCCACGACCTTCTGCACGCTCTCGGCGCTGGTCTTGAGCATCGCGGTTTCCTCGGCAGAGAGCTCGACGTCCAGGATCTTTTCGACCCCGCCCGCTCCGATGACGACCGGAACGCCCAGGTACAGATCCTTGTAGCCGTACTCGCCGTCCAGGTAAGCGGCCGCGGGCAGAACGCGCTTCTGGTCCAGCAGGTAGGCCTCGGCCATCACCACTGCGCTGTAGGCCGGCGCGTAGTAGGCGCTCGTACCCATGAGGCCGACGATTTCCCCGCCGCCCTTGCGGGTGCGGTCCACGAGGCTTGCGAGCTTTTCGGCCGGGATGAGCTGCTTCACCGGGATGCCGTTGATGGTGCAGTAGGAGAGCACCGGCACCATGTCGTCGCCGTGGCCGCCGAGCACCATGGCCCGGACATCCTTGATGCTCGCGCCCGTCTCGCGTGCGAGGAAGAGCGAGAAGCGCGCGCTGTCCAGCACGCCCGCCATGCCGACGACCTTCTCGCGTGGCGCGCCCACGCGGCGCTTGTATTCGTAGACCATCGCGTCCAGCGGGTTGCTGATCACGATCACGAACGCGTCCGGGCAGTGTTTCTTCGCGTTGTCGGCTACGTTTTGGATGATGGGGAGGTTCACGCCCACCAGGTCGTCACGCGACTGGCCCGGCTTGCGCGGGATACCGGCGGTGATGATCAGCACGTCCGAGCCGGCTAGATCCTCCCAGTTGGAGGTGCCGGTGATCTTCGCGTCCGCGCCCGAGCAGGCCGAGGATTGCTCGAGGTCCAGCGCCTTACCTTTGGCGAAGCTCTCTTTGGCGGGGATGTCGAACAGCACGACGTCGCCGAGCTGCTTGCTCTGGAGCAGGTTGGCGAGCTCGCCGCCGATGTTGCCCGCGCCGATCAGACCGATTTTCTTTCTTGCCATTCGCTTTTCTCCGGCTCCGAATTCTCGAAAAACCCGGCGTAGACCAGCATTTCAGCGCCCGCAACTCCGCCCCGACCAGCACAGGTGCCGGCGGCCACCCCCGGTGCGGGCGCTCGGGTCCAATCGCGCCACTTTCCTCGATTTTGACGAGCGTCAGCCGCCCCAGCCCGCTGTGGGGAAAGGTCGTCCAGGGCGAGCGAAAAGGTAGCCCTGGAGCAGGTCGCAGCCGAGCGCCACCACGCAGTCGCGCTCGGCCCGGGTCTCGATGCCCTCCGCCACGACCAAGAAGCCCATGTCTTTGCAGAGCGCGGTCATCGAGGCGACGAGCTTCTGCTTCACCGGGCTCTGGTCGATGTCCCGCAGCAGGGAGACGTCCAGCTTGACGATCTCTGGCTCGAGCAGCGCGAAGCTGGAGAGCCCCGCGTAGCCGGCGCCCAGGTCGTCCACCGCGATGCGGAAGCCGTGCTCGCGGAGCTGATGAACGCGCTTCTCGACTCCTTCTACCTCTTCGATGGCCGCACGCTCGGTCACCTCCAGCACCACCCGATGAGCGAGGTGCGAGAGCGACGACGTCTTTTCGTAGAGCTCGGGATCGGAGAGGTCCAGGGGATGCAAGTTGATGAACAAGCACGCGTCGGGCGCGGCCTCGCTCATGGCAGCGGCGGCCAGCGCCCGCACGCGCCGGCCGAGGCGCGGTAAGACGCCGAGGCGCTCCGCCGCGTCCACCACCAAGTCTGGACGAATCAGGGTCGGCTCCTCCGTGCGGAGTAGGGCCTCGTAGCCGAACACGCTGCAATCGCTGGCGCGCACGATGGGCTGGAACGCCATCCACAGCGAAGCGAGCGCCGAATCGAAGCTGGCCTCGAGCCCGGCGCGATCCGCCGAGATCGCATTGGCGCCCAGCAGCTTCAGCGCCTCGCGCTTCATGCGGGCCAGCCGGTACAGCTTGCGCGCGCGGTCGACCGTGTTTTTGAGCTCTTCCGGCTCGAACGGCTTGACGATGTACTTGAACGCGCCGTACTCGACCGCGTCCGTGGCGCTCTCGATCGCGGGTAAACCGGTGACGAGCACGACGGGTAGGTCCGCGTCGTGCTCACGGATGGTGCGCAGCAGCTCCACCCCCGTCATCTCCGGCATGGAGATGTCGCTGACGACGACGTGAACGCCGCCAGCAGCGACGCGCTTCACCGCGTCCCGAGCGTCCCCGAACGCCTCTACTTGGTACCCCGCGCTTCGGAGGGTGCGCTGGAACGCGCGCAGCGCCTCCGGCTCGTCATCGACGAGCACGATCGTGCCTGGCCGCCCAGGCGCCGGCAAAAGCTCGGACGCCATTGGACGAACCTAGCGCAGGTAACGCGAGACGGCACTCCCCCAACAGCGAGGCAAAACTGCGCGCGAGCGGCGGCGCTGGGCTAGAGTGCACCGCGTGACGGCTCCCCGGCGCACCGTAACCATGGCTTGGATCTTGGCGGCTGCGGCGTGCGGCGCTCCGCCCATCTCCGGTCAGCCCAGTAGCAGCACGGTCAATGCGCCCATCCCGGCGGAGCCGACCGGGCGCCGGGCGGCCTTGCCGGATGAGTGTGAGCAGCAGCCCGGCCAGCCGCCGCCGGAGCCGCTACGTGTGCCTTACGAGGGCGTGGCGAAGGCCGCTCGCTGTCAGCGCGAGGTGTACACGATCATGGGCGGCGTCACGCATTTCCTCGGCGTTCAGTGCAAGCATTGCCACGCGGAGCCGGACTACGCGGCCGACACCCACAACAAGCAGGTTGCCAACTGGATGGCGCGCGAGCTGGTTCCGCGCCTCCGCCAGCGCGTCTCCCAAGCGGGAGGCGAGCGCGAGGTCTGGTGCAAGGACTGCCACGCCGGCAGGCCCAAGTTGCTCGGCAACCCGCGCCGGCGGACCTGGCCATCGACTGGATGACCAGCCACCTCGTGGAAGACTTTTCGACGCTCTCGGGCAAGCCTCCGAAATGCAAGGAATGTCACGGGGGAGACGTGGGCTCGCCGGAATTTCGCGCCAAGGTGATCCTGGAGGGCCCGCTCGGCCTTCCGGGGCCGACGCCTCCCGCCACGGCAAGCAGCATAGAGCCGCCGAGCCCGCTGTCCGCGCCCTCGGCGTCCCCGCCTGTGCCAGACTTCGGCAAACGCTGATGCAGAGCGGTATCAAGCGCGCCCTGTTCGAGCACGTGCGGCACGATCGCGATCTCGGCATCTTGTTCCGGGACGTAACCGGGTCAGCGCTGCAGTTTCCTTGGCACTTTCACCCTGAGCTCGAGCTCACGCACATCGTGCGCGGCGCCGGCCGCCGCTACGTCGGCGACAGCATCGAGCCGTTCGATGCCGGGGACCTGTGCCTCGTCGGCGCGCACACTCCGCACTGCTGGCTCACCGAGCAAGGTGACCCCGGTCCGGTGCAGGCCCGCGTCATCCAATTCTTGCCCGAGTCGATCGGCGTGTCCCTAACCGAGACGGCGACGTTCCGTCCCCTCGTCAAGCTGTTCGAGCGCGCGCGGCGCGGCGTGCTCGTGACCGGGCCGTCGCAGGCCCGCGTCGCGGAGACCATGCGCGAGCTGTTCACGGAGCGCACCCGTCCGCTCGACCGTTACGTCGGCCTGCTCTCGATGCTCACCGAGCTCTCCGAAAGCGAGCAACTCCGGGAGCTGGCGCTGCTGGATACTCCGCCTCCCCAGGACGCTCAGACCACGGAGGTTGCGGGTAGGCTGCTCGGGTTCTTGCATCAGCACGCCACCGACGCGGAGCTCTCGTTCAATCAAGTGGCGCGAGCCGTCGGCATGTCGCGCGCCAGCTTGGGCCGAGCTTTTCCGAAGCTGTTCGGTCGTACCTTTGCCAAGTACCTGGCGGAGGTGCGCGTGGTCAAAGCCTGCGCTTTGCTGAGCGAAACGGACAAGAGCGTCGCGGAGGTGGCCGTAGAAACGGGCTTCGGCAGCGTCTCCAACTTCAATCGCCGCTTCCTCGCGCTCAAGGGAACGAGCCCGCTTCGCTACAGAAAGACCGCGCAATCGCGGGCGGTGCGCGCCCGGGCCGCTTCTTGACCGAGCAGATCGCGGATGCTAGCTCCAAAGGTGCGTTGTCCTCGGTGGTAGGCTCTATGCGCGTGCGGGGTTGGGCCTGGGCTGCCGGCGTGATCCTCGCCGTCGGCTGCGGAGATAAATTCTTCGCCGCAGAATCCTCTCATGGTGGCGAGGCAGGGGCCGCGGGCGCCGAGCCGGGGCCTGAAGAGGGCGGCGCGCCGGACGGCGGCACGACGCCGGCAGGCGGCGGCAGCGTGGGCGGAGCTTCGCCAGGCGGCGGCAGGCCCAGCGGCGGAGCGCCCGGGGGCGGCTTAGGCGGTGGCTTACCGCTCGGAGGCGGAGGCGGCTCCGGCGGAGTCATCATCGCCCCGTCGATTCCGGCGGACGGGCTCGAGCTGTGGTTCGACGCGCTCGTCGGTGTCACCCAAGAGGACGGCGGAGTGGCCGAGTGGCAAGACCGGTCGCCCCACGCGCGGCACGCCTTTCAAGAAGAAGTGAGCCAACGACCTCTGCTAGCGGCAGAGGCGCTCAACGGCAAGCCGTCGGTCGTCTTCGACGGGGACGACGACCTGCTGCAGGTGCCCACCCTCCCGGGGGACTTCACGGCCGGCGTTACCATCTTCACGGTGGCCCGGACGGACAGCAACACGCAGTGCATGGCCTACTTCGAGGCCTCCAACGGCTCGGAGCAGGAAGACGTGCACCTCGGCTTCTATCAAGCGCACTACCTGTACGAGGTCGCTGACCCGTTCTTGGAGGTGAAGGTGGATCAGGTGCTCCACCTGCCGGAGGTGGTCGTCGGCGTGCAGCAGGCCATCGGGGACGTCGAGGTGCGCCGGAATGGCAAGAGCATCGGCTCGAGTAAGTTCGACCTACCAGTGCTCACCCCTCGTGAGCACGTCTTCCTGGGCAACACCGAGTATGGCGGCTGCACCGTGCTGGACGGCCGCATCAGCGAGCTGTTGGTCTACAGCCGTGGGCTGAGCCCAGACGAGGTAAGCCGGGTCGAGGCTTACCTCCAACAGAAGTGGGCTTGCTGCGCGGACTAGCCGCGGCTCACTTTTGCATGCGGCCGCGCACGAACGCGCCGTGACCGTTCAGGTACTGGTTGGTCCACCCGCCGTCCTTCGGGGCGCCGCCCTGGAGGAGGCAGCTAGAATCCGTACAGCCGTCCAGCTTCCAAGCCGACCAGCTGATTTTGCGGATGTTCATCCAGTCGTCCCACAGCTGCGCTTCGTCCGCGCAAACGATCCCATCCAGCCCGCCGTCCGCATGGGTAGCGCCCCACTCCGTCACGAACAGCGCGATGCCGTTCGCCAGCGCCGCATCGCCCTTTTGACGGAGCCAGGCCGTGTGCGTGCACGCATAGTAGTGGAGCGTGTACATCAGGTTCGTACCCGCGACTTGGTCTTGGGCCGCGAGGTCCACGTTCTGCGAGTAGTTCGGGGTGCCCAGGATGATGACGGCTTCCTCGTCCTTGGCCCGGATCGCAGCCACCACGGCCTCGTGGTACTGCTTCAGCGCCGGCCAGGCGATCTCGATCGGCTCGTTGAACGTCTCGTAAATGACGTTGGGGGAGCCCGCGTACTTTTCGGCCACCTCGGAGAAAAACGCGACTGCTGCGTCCTGATTCTCGTAGGCCTTGTGCGCGTGGTAGTCGACGATCACGTAAACGCCGGCGGCGATGGCATTGTCGACGACCTGAAAGACCTGCTCTTTGGCCACGTCCGGGAAGGCGAGGAAGGCGTTGTCCGGCTCCACGCCCATTGCCGCGCGAATCACCTTGAGATTCCAGTTGTTACGCATCCAGCGCAGGGCCGTGAGGCTCTCGGCGTAGCCGTCCTCCTCCCAGTTCAGCCACATGCTGCTGGCGCCCTTGAGCTGAACGGCCTCGCCCGCCTCGTTCCGGAGCTGGCCTTCGGCCACGTGCAGGTGCCCGTTCTGCTCGACGACGGTCGGACCGAGGTCCTCGTCGGCGCTGATGTCCGTATCCATGCCTTGGTCGGTCGGGTCGCCTTTTTCGGGCGGGAGCGATGTCGTACCTGCGTCGCAGGCTGAGGAAAAAATCCCAAAAACGAGTGCGAGCAGGGAGAGCGGCCGACCAACCATGGTGGACTTAGTGGCCTAGTTGTAAAAAATGCTCAACCAGAACCAGCTCTAAATTTGCGCAAATTCGCTCATGCCGGGTCCACGCGAGAAAGCTTCTGGAGAAACGGCTTCGAAAACAGGATGAAACGTCCGACCGGGATACTCAGCATCGCTTCGTAGGCTCACCGGGCGAAAGGTCTCTCTATGAACCCGATCGTTCGGCTCATCGGTATTGCGGCGCTGTCGCTCGTAGCGACGGCATGTAACAAGTCAGAGGCTCCCAAGCCGACGGCGGCAGATGCGCCCGCCCCGGCAGCGTCTGCAGCAACTGCGGATGCTCCCTCCGCCAACGCTGCGGCTGCTCCCTCGGCAGCGCCAGCGGGGTCGGGTGGGGGACTAAAAATCGCTTACAGCGACTGGCCCGGTTGGGTGGCGTGGGAAATCGCCATTCAAAAGGGTTGGTTCAAGGAAGCGGGCGTGGACGTCGAATTCAAGTGGTTCGACTACGTCCCGTCGATGGAAGCGTTTTCGGCCGGCAAGGTCGACGCGGTGTGTATGACGAACGGCGACGCGCTCGTCACCGGGGCGACCGGCGGCAAGAGCGTCTCCATCATCATCAACGACTACAGCGACGGCAATGACATGATCATTGCCAAGCCCGGCATCGCCTCCGTGGCTCAGCTGAAGGGCAAGACGGTCGGTGTGGAGGTTGGCTTCGTGGACCACCTGCTGCTCCTCCACGCCCTCAAGGCGGCGAACCTGAAGGAGAGCGACGTCAAGCTCAAGAACGTCAAGACCGACGAGACGCCGCAAGCGCTCAAGTCGGGTGACGTGGACGCGGTCGGCGCCTGGCAGCCGAGCAGCGGCGCGGCCCTGAAAGAGGTTCCGGGCAGCAAGGCGATCTTCACCAGCCACGACGTGCCCGGTCTCATCTACGACATGCTCGCGGTCAACCCCAAGAGCCTGGCCGAGCACAAGGCCGAGTGGATCAAGGTAGCCAAGGTCTGGGACCGCGTTGCCCTGTTCGTGAACGACGAAAAGAACTTGGACGAGTCGGCCAAGATCATGAGCGCGCGCGTCGGCCTCACCCCTGACGCTTACAAGGCGATCATGAAGGGCACTCACATCATGGGCCTGACGGAGGCGAAGAAGCATTGGGCCAAGGCGGACAGCCTGACCTCGGTGTTCGGCTCCAACAAAGTGGTGGACGAGTTCAACGTGAAGAACACCGTCTACAAGGCTCCGGAAAAGGTCGAAGAGTACCTAGATCCGGCGATCTCCGAGGAAGCGGCCAAGTGACGGACGGGCCAGAACGGATCCAAGCGCAAATGTCGAGCCTCAAACCTCGCCGGCGGCTCTTGGCCGTTCGTGCACCTCTGCCACCTCGTGCGAGCGTGGTGGCGGGGGTGCTGGCCTTCGTTCTTCCTTTTCTGGCCTGGTGCATCGTCAGCTACGTCCCGTTCATTTGGCACCCTCTGGTGCACGTGCGGGACGCCGGTGACGTCAATGTTCCGGGCGAATACAGCTACGTCGCGGTCGACCAGCTCATCGAGCTGGACGTGTTCGAGAAGCGCAATCAAGAGCTGGCCAAGGCCCACGCCAAGCCGGTCGTCGGCGAGCGCGCCAACCCGGTCTTCCTGCCGGCTCCGCACGAGGTGGCGCGCGCCTTCTACACCGCGTTCACCACGCCGCCCCTCCGCAAGGGTGACTTCTGGCTGCACGAGAGCTTGCTGCAAAGCTGCCAGGTCATCTTCTGGGGCTTCACGTACTCGGCGATCTTCGGGCTGCCGCTCGGCATCCTGTGCGGCACCTTCCCGCTGTTTTCTCGGCTCTCCGAGCCGTTCGTGGACTTCGTGCGTTACATGCCAGCGCCCGTCTTCGGCGCGCTCGCGGTGGCGGTGCTCGGTCTGGGCAACGAGCCCAAGATCACCATCATTTTCATCGGCACCTTCTTCCAGATGGTGCTCATCGTAGCGAACACCACGCGCTCGGTGGACGGCGCGCTCCTGCAAGCGGCGCAAACCCTTGGCGCCGGTCGCTTTCAGCTACTCAAGAACGTCGTCATCCCCGCGGCGATCCCCAACCTTTATCGCGACATGCGCATCTTGCTCGGCTGGGCGTGGACCTACTTGGTCGTCGCCGAGCTGATCGGCGAAAAATCCGGCATCAGCGCGTTCCTCTACCAAGAGCAGCGCTACCGTCACTTCGACAACGTGTACGCCGGCATCGTCATGATCGGCATCATCGGTCTGGTGACGGACCAAGCGCTGAGCTTCGTCGGTCGGTTCCTGTTCCCGTGGGAAACCGGCAACAACGCGCTCTTCCGCGTGCTTTCCCAGGTGAAGCTCGCTTTCTCGTCTCGCGGCGCTGCCCCGCCGGAGGCGGACCCCATCAACGACTCTCAAGTGCTGGAGCGCATGCCCGTCGCCCCCATCGGGGACGCTCCGGAGGAAGAAGCCCATGTCGGTTGACGATCGTCTCGAGCTGCCGGACTACCTCCACCACACCGAGGAGGTCTCCAAGCGCTTTGCGGAGATCCGCAAGCAGCCGGTGGTGATGAGCCTCTCTGCCGTGTCACGGCAGTTCGAGAGCGCGCAGGGCCCCGTCCTCGCGCTCAACAAGGTGAGCTTCGACGTGCGCAAGCGCGAGTTCATCAGCGTGATCGGGCCATCTGGCTGCGGTAAGTCCACGCTGATTCGGATCGTGGCGGGCCTGGAGACCTGCACCGGCGGGTCGATCACGATCGACGGCAAGGAAGTCGGCGAGCCCGCCGCGGACCGCGGCATGGTCTTTCAGGGGTACACGCTGTTCCCTTGGCTGAACGTGAAGCAAAACGTCATGTTCGGGCCGAAGATGAAGGGCATGCCGAAGGCCAAGGCCGAACGCACGGCCATGGATTGGCTGGACGTGGTCGACCTGACCAAGTTCGCCAACCACTACCCGGCGCAGCTCTCGGGCGGCATGAAGCAGCGCGTCGCCATCGCCCGGGCGCTGGCCAACGAACCCCGCATCCTGCTCATGGACGAGCCTTTTGGCGCGCTGGACGCGCAAACACGCGCGAGCATGCAGGCGCACTTGCTCAAGATCTGGGAAACGGTGGACGTGACCATCCTGTTCATCACCCACGACTTGGACGAGGCCATCTACTTGTCGGACCGCATCGTGGTCCTCGGAGCCCACCCGGGCCGCATCCTGGAGATCATCGACGTGCCGGTGGCGCGTGCGAGGACGGTGGACCAGTTCCTGTCCGGGCACTTCCTCGCGACGAAAAAACGGCTCGAGCAATTGATTCACCATCGTGAAACCTCCCCGAAACATGGCGCGGGCAAACTAGGTGTCGTTGCGGCCTAAATCCGCGACAAATCACCAAGCCTGAGCCGGGACGACCCGGTTCGCGACGGGCCACAATGCCGGGACGACCCGGCACTGAAGTCCCTTCCAGGGTCCGGTCGGCACCGGGCGCGAGCGCTGCTCTACGTCGACCTTCCCTGTGAGGAGAAGGCACGACGAATGAACGAGCTTATCCTGGAAGACGCGCTGCGCAGCGGGCAGATGTGGTCGCGGGTGCTGCAGCGCGGGCAAACCCTCAGGCTGACGGACGTAGAAGGCGGCGCGAGCGTCGCGGCGCTGTTCTACAACGCCGACGACAAGAGCGAGCGCTACAACATGCCGGACACGCTGAAGGCGCAGCACGTCGCGCGCCTCACCGCCGGCTTCGTCTTGTACTCGGACATGGGGCGGGTGCTCTGCTCGATCACGGAAGATAGCGTCGGCTGGCACGACGCGATCACGGGGCACGGCAACGCCAAGCACAACCTCGCCAAGTTCGGCGAGGGCACGTACCAGAAGCTCCGCAACGATTGGTACCGCAACACTCACGACAATTTCCTGGTCGAGCTCGGTAAGTACGACCTCGGCAAGCGAGACATCGTGGCCAACGTGAACTTCTTCGTGAAGGTCGTCGCGGATGAGCAGGGCGCGCTGTCCTTCGTGCCCAAGCATTCCCAGCCCGGCGGCTACGTTCAGCTCCGCGCCGAGATGAACACCTTGGTCGTGCTCTCGAACACGCCCCACCCGCTGGACCCGAGCACCACGTACGCTCCCAAGCCGGTCGCGATCGGCATTCGCAGCGGCGTGCCCGCGGGGAAGGACGACCCGTGCCGCCTTTCGCGTCCGGAGAATGGCCGCGGGTTCGAGCTCACCGAGAGCTACTTCGCGGGGAGGACCTGATATGTCGCTCTTGGAAAGCAAGCTCCGACCCGAAGACGCGGTGTTCGACCAGGTCGTGCTCGCGGGGGATGGCTTCACCCACGTGGTGAAGAAAGGCCAAACCTGCCGCATCGTGGACATGGAAGGAAACCAGGCGGCGGACACGTTGTTTTACGACGCGCACGACCCGAGCAACCGCTACAGCGCGGTAGATACCGTGCGCGAGCAGGGCAACATTTACCTGACGACCGGCACGAAGCTGCTCTCCACGGAAGGAGACGTGCTGATGACGATCGTCGCGGACACCTGCGGTCGGCACGACACCTTGGGCGGCGCCTGCGCCGCCGAGTCCAACCAGGTGCGCTACGCGATCGACAAGAAGTACATGCACGCTTGCCGTGACACCTTCTTGCTCGTGGCCGCGTGCTGCACGAAGGACCTTTCGAAGCGGGACATCACCGCCAACGTGAACTTCTTCATGAACGTGCCGGTCACGCCGCAAGGCAAGCTCACGTTCGAAGACGGCGTCTCCGGTCCAGGGCGCTACGTGGAGCTGCAGGCGGAGCGCGACGTGCGCGTCCTCATCTCGAATTGCCCGCAGCTGAACAACCCTTGCAACGGCTACAACCCCACCCCGATCCGTGTCCTGATTTGGGACGGAGGTGCCGGCTGAGCAAAGTCATCTGAAACCCATCCAGACCTCGCCAACTCTCAACTGAAAGCTACTCTTCATAACCCGAAGAATCCGGAAGCCCGAGGGCCCGGGCCAATCTTGGAGGATCAGGATTGAGCCCCTGGTTTGCCAACAACACTGAACCGGTGATGTCTACGAAGCGGTTCGGGTCCTCTGGCTTCCTGATTCTTCGCGTTAAACGGCGCTCGCCATGTTCGACACCGTTCTGATCGCCAATCGCGGCGAAATTGCTTGCCGCGTCATCCGCACCCTCAAACGCTTGGGGGTCCGCTCGGTCGCCGTCTATTCGGAGGCCGATCGTCACTCCAAGCACGTGCTCGACGCCGACGTGGCCGTTTGCGTCGGCCCGGCTGCGGCCAAACAGAGCTACCTCAACGTGGAGGCAGTCCTGGAGGCCGCGCGCAAGACGGGCGCGCAAGCCATTCACCCCGGCTACGGCTTCCTCAGCGAAAATACGCGCTTCGCGGAGGCCGCGGAGGCCCTCGGCATCGCGTTCGTGGGGCCGACCTCCGAGCAGATCTCGAAGTTCGGGCTGAAGCACACCGCGCGCGCGCTCGCCAAAGCCGCAGGCGTTCCGCTCCTGCCCGGCAGCGAGCTGCTCGCGAGCTTGGAGGAAGCGCAGACCGAAGCCGCTCGCATCGGCTTCCCGGTCATGCTCAAGAGCTCGGCCGGCGGCGGCGGCATCGGCATGTCGCTGTGCCGCAGCGCCGCGGAGCTCGCGAGCGCCTACGAGACGGTCAAGCGCCTGTCGCAGAACAACTTCGGCGACGCCAGCGTGTACCTGGAGCGATTCGTAGAACGAGCGCGCCACATCGAGGTCCAGCTGTTCGGGGACGGCAAGGGCGACGTCATCGCTCTCGGCGAGCGGGACTGCTCGGCGCAGCGTCGCAATCAAAAGGTGATCGAAGAGACGCCGGCGCCCAACTTGGAGCCTTCGCTACGCCGCTCGCTGCACGAAGCGGCGGTGGTGCTCGGCAAGAGCGTCGGCTACCGCTCGGCGGGGACGGTGGAGTTCGTCTTCGACGCGGATCGCCGGGAATTCTATTTCTTGGAGGTCAACACGCGCCTGCAGGTCGAGCACGGCGTGACCGAGCTGGTGATGGGCGTGGACTTGGTGGAGTGGATGATCCGCACCGCCGCGGGTGAGCCGCCGGACCTGAGCCAGTACCGCGGTCGGGAGCCCCAAGGGCACGCGATCCAGGTCCGCGTCTACGCGGAGGATCCCGCGCGCGATTTCAAGCCGAGCTCCGGCTTGCTCACCGAGGTGAAGCTGCCGGACGCGCGGGTGGACACCTGGATCGAGACCGGCACGGAGGTCTCACCGTTTTACGATCCGCTGCTCGCCAAGATCATGGTGCACGGCGCGGATCGCACGCAAGCACTGGAGAAGCTCCGCACCGCGATCGACGAGACGCGCATCGGCGGCATCGAGACGAACCTGAGCTACCTGGCTCGGCTCGCGGTGGACCCGGTGTTCGTCGCCGGCGAGACCATCACCGCTCACCTCAAGTCCGTGCGCTTCGCGACCGAGAGCATCGAAGTTCTCTCGCCGGGCACGTTCAGCATCGTCGTGGAGCATCCCGGCCGGCTCGGCTATTGGGACGTGGGCATTCCGCCTTCCGGTCCGATGGACGCCCTGGGCATGCAGCTCGCGAACCGGGTCGTGGGCAACGCCGCCGGCGCTCCGGGGCTCGAGCTCACGATGGTCGGCCCTACGCTGAAATTCGCGACGGACGCGGTCGTGGCGCTCGCGGGCGCGGCGATGAGCGCGAGTCTGGACGACGCGCCGGTGGCCGCTTTCGAGCCGATCTCGATCAAGGCCGGTCAAACGCTGAAGCTCGGCAGCA
Source organism: Myxococcales bacterium (assembly GCA_004193285.1). Classification (GTDB taxonomy): domain Bacteria; phylum Myxococcota_A; class Polyangia; order Polyangiales; family Polyangiaceae; genus PMG-095. The sequence continues at coordinate 291,002 of SECP01000001.1, forward strand.
TCCCCGAGGCGGGCGCGCGCGCCTACCTGGCGGTTCGCGGCGGGTTGAACGTGCCGGAGTACCTCGGCAGCCGAACCACGTTCACGCTGGGCGGCTTCGGAGGCCACGGCGGCCGCGTGCTGCGGCGAGGCGATATCTTGCATCTGGGCAGCGCGGCCGCCAAAGACGAGCCGCGCGCGCTGGCTCCCTCGCTGCGGCCGAGCATCGGTCGCAGTTGGCAGCTCGGCGTGCTCTACGGCCCCCACGGCGCGCCCGACTTCTTCACCCCGAGCGACATCGAAACGCTGTACTCGAGCGATTGGGAGGTGCACTACAACTCCAACCGCACCGGGGTGCGTTTGGTTGGCCCCAAGCCGGAGTGGGCGCGGCCGGACGGCGGCGAGGCCGGCCTCCACCCGTCGAACATTCACGACGTCGCTTACGCCATCGGCGCGATCGACTTCACCGGTGACATGCCGATCCTGCTCGGGCCAGACGGTCCGAGCCTGGGCGGCTTCGTGTGCCCCGGCGTGGTGGCGACGGCCGAGCTTTGGAAGATGGGCCAGCTGCGTCCGGGCGACAAAGTCCGGCTGGTGCCGCTCTCCGAGGAACAAGCCTGCGCCCTAGAATCAGCGCAGTTGCAGCTTATTGAGCGGCGCGAGGCAGAGCCAACCCCGCTGTTGGTGCAGGTGCCACCCAGTGGTGCGGTGTTGCTGGAGAGGCCGGAAACCCCGCAAAGAGTGCGAGTCGTCTACCGGCGCGCGGGGGACCGCTACTTGCTCGTGGAGTACGGACCGCTGGTGCTGGACCTGCGGCTGCGCTTCCGCGTCCACGCGCTGATGACCTGGCTCAAGGAAACGAAGCTCTCCGGCATCGTGGACCTCACGCCGGGCGTGCGCTCGTTGCAGATCCATTTCGATCCGCACGTGCTCTCGTCGACGAAGCTGCGCGAAGCGCTGGAGCGCGCGGAAGAAGAGCTCGCCAGCATCGACGACGTAGCGGTACCAACCCGCACCGTGCACCTCCCGCTCTCCTGGGACGACCCGCAAACTCAGCTGGCGATCCAGAAGTACACCACCTCGGTTCGGCCGGATGCGCCGTGGTGCCCGAGCAACATCGAGTTCATCCGCCGTATCAACGGCCTGGAATCGATTCAGGACGTCTACGACACGGTGTTCGGTGCAAGCTACCTGGTGCTCGGCTTGGGCGACGTTTACTTGGGCGCGCCCGTCGCCACCCCGGTGGATCCGAGGCACCGCCTCGTTACGACGAAGTACAACCCGGCGCGCACGTGGACGCCGGAGAACGCGGTCGGCATCGGCGGCGCCTACATGTGCATTTACGGCATGGAGGGGCCGGGCGGTTACCAGTTCGTCGGGCGTACCCTGCAGGTTTACAACCGCTTCCGCTCGACGCCGCAGTTTGCTCCCGGAACTCCCTGGCTCCTGCGCTTCTTCGACCAGATTCGTTTCTTCCCGATTTCGGCGGAGGAGCTGCTCGAGCAGCGTGAGGCCTTCCCGTACGGCAAGGTCGACATTCGCATCGAAGAGGGCACCTTCAAGCTGCGTGATTACGAGCGATTTCTCGCCGAAAATCAGACGTCCATCGGCTCGTTCAAGCAGCAGCAGCAAGCCGCATTCGAAGCCGAGCGTCAGCGCTGGATCGAAAACGGACAGCTCAGCTTCAGCAGTGACGCGCAGAGCGGAGCCGGCAGCGGGGCGGACGTTGCGGCCCTTCCGCCGGGCACGGAGCCGGTGGAGTCCCATGTCCCCGGTAGCGTGTGGAAGCTGGAGGTCAAAGCCGGTGAGCGCGTCAAACGCGGTCAAACTTTGCTAGTGGTCGAGTCGATGAAGATGGAAATCGCAGTCGAGTCCCCCGCGGACGGCGTGATCGTCGAGCTGCTGGTCGGAGAGGGGCGCGCGGTCGCTCCGGGCCAGCGCGTGGCGGTGCTACGCGGCGAGGCCGCGCCATGAGCGAGTCCCTCGCCGAGCTGTCGGCAGCTTATCGCGAGGGGCGTCGGAACGCGGCGGAGGAGCTCTCGGCGTTGGTCCGCCGCATCGACTCCGCCGGTAACGAGCCGGTTTGGATCTCGCGCTTCAGTGAGCAGCAGGTGCTAGCCCAGCTGGAGGCGGCGGACACCGCGGGCCCGCTCTACGGTGTGCCTTTCGCGGTCAAAGACAACATCGACGTCGCGGGGCTGCCGACCACGGCTGCTTGCCCCGAGTTCTCCTACTTGCCCGCCCGCCACGCTCATGTGGTGGAGCGGCTCGTTCAAGCGGGCGCGATCGTGATCGGCAAGACGAACCTGGACCAGTTCGCCACCGGTTTGGTCGGCACGCGCACGCCCTACGGCATCTGCAGCTCCGTCTTCGACGAGCGCTACGTCTCGGGCGGCTCCAGCTCCGGCTCGGCGGTGGCGGTGGCGAGCGGCTTGGTCGCGTTCTCGCTGGGCACGGACACCGCTGGCTCCGGCCGCATCCCCGCCGCCTTCAACGCGCTCGTCGGGCTGAAGCCTACCCGGGGCGTGCTCAGCACGCGCGGGGTGGTGCCGGCCTGTCGCTCGCTGGACTGCGTGTCGATCTTCGCGAAGACCCTTGCGGACGCGGAGTTGCTCTTCGAGCTCGGCGCCGGCTTCGACGCGGATGACTCCTTCTCGCGACCGCGCGAAGCGGTGAGCGCCTTGGGTGACGCGCGCCCACGCCTGGCCGTGCCTCGCGCCGAAGACTTGGAGTTCTTCGGCGACGACGAGAGCGCGGAGCTCTTTTTGGCCGCGGTCGAGCGCGCCAAGGGCCTGGGCGCGGAGATCGTGCGCTTCGATCTGGCGCCCTTTCGCGAAGCGGCGCTCCTGCTCTACGCGGGGCCGTGGGTCGCGGAGCGCACCACCACCGTCACGGAACTGCTCGCCCAAAAGCCGGAAGCCATCCACCCCGTGGTGCGCGGCATCGTCGAGGGGGGACGCAAGTACAGCGCGGTGGACGCGTTCGAAGCCCAGTACCGCTTGGGTGAGCTGCGGCTCGCGGCCGCGCGCGTGCTGGCTGGATGTGACGCGCTGCTGCTCCCCACCGCGCCCACTCACTACACGATTCGAGAAGTCCTCGAGAACCCGCTCGAGCTCAACGCTCGCCTCGGTACGTACACGAACTTCGTCAACCTCCTGGATCTAGCCGCACTCGCCGTGCCGGCGGGGCGCAAGAAGTCGGGCTTGCCGTTCGGGATCACGTTCATGGCCCCCGCGTTCCACGACAGCCGGCTCCTGGAGCTTGGGCGCAGCTTCGTGGACGAGCCTGCTCTGAAGCCGCAGCCGGCCCACGAATGTGTTTGGCTGGCAGTGGCAGGCGCGCACCTGTCGGGGCAGCCGCTCAACCACGAGCTCACCTCGCGCGGAGCTCACCGCGTCCGCACGACGAAAACCGCGCCGGAGTACCGACTCTACGCGCTAGATACGGTGCCGCCCAAGCCGGGCCTGGTGCACGCGCCGGACGAATCCGCCCACGCGATCGAGGTCGAAATCTGGGAGCTCACCCGTGAGGCGTTCGGCTCGTTCGTCGCGAACATCCCCGCACCGATGACGATCGGGATGACCAAGCTCTCGGACGGCTCGTTGGTCAAAGGCTTCTCCTGCGAGCCCCACGCGCTGCAGGGAGCGCGAGAGATCAGCCAGTTCGGCAGCTGGCGCGCCTTTCGCGCGAGCGCGTAAATTCGCAGTATCAGACCACTAGATATACCGAGACCAGCTCTCGGATCGTCAGCACCGGCAGCAGGAACTGCTGGAAAGCATTGAATAATGCTCTCCGGCAGGTACGGAATCAGCAGTTTCTACTGTGGCGGCTGCGCGCGACTTGATGTAGCTATGAAACTGGTTCCAGGTTTTCGGACCTGTCGCGCGTATCACCCAGGAATTAGTTGCCATGAGCCTGCTCCATCGGATCGGTCTGTTCTCGTGTCTCGCCCTGTCCATCGCCGCGTGCGGTGGCTCTCAGCAGGAAGCCTCCGCCCCTGCCGCTGACCCCGGCCCCTCCTCTTCACCGGCCAGCAGCGCCGCCAAGGAAGAGCCGCTGACGGAAGCCCCCAAGCCGCCCAAGGCGGAGGGCAACCCGTTCAAGAACATGAAGCTCTGGGTGGACCCGGACTCGCTCTCGATGCTGACCGCGAACTCGCTTCGCAAGAAGGATCCGGAGAAGGCGAAGATCCTCGACAAGATCGCGCAGCAGCCGCAGGCCCTGTGGGTCGGCCACTGGAACAAAGACGTCAAGCGTTACATGGAGTACATCATCGGCAAGACCAAGGCCGACGGCGCGGCTCCGATCTTCATCCTGTACAACGTGCCGGGGCGCGACTGCGGCCAGCACTCCTCCGCGGGCGCGATCGAGACGGGTGACGAGTACCGTCGCTGGATCCGCAAGATCGCGGCTGGCGTCGGCCAGGAGAAGGTCGTGTTCGTGCTCGAGCCGGACGCGCTCGGCTTGCTCGACAAGAACGAGAACGGCGCGACGTGTTTGACGCCAGAGAAGCAGGAAGAACGCCTCGCCATCATCTGGGACGCGGTCAAGGTCCTGCGCCAAAACCCGAACGCGGCCGTCTATCTGGACGCCGGTCACGCGCACTGGGCCCCCGCCGCGGTCATGGCCGACCGCCTGAAGCGCGCCGGCATCGAGGACGCGAACGGCTTTTCGCTCAACACCTCCAACTACGTTTGGGACAAGGAGAACATCCCGTACGGTCACGAGGTCTCCAAGCTCGTCGGGGGCGCTCCGTTCATCTTGGACACCAGCCGCAACGGCAACGGTCAAGATCCGAAGCTGCAGTGGTGCAACCCGCCGGGCCGCAAGATCGGCAAGCTGCCGACGACCGAGACGGGCGATCCGCTGATCCAGGCCTTCCTGTGGCTCAAGCGCCCCGGTGAGTCGGACGGTGAGTGCAACGGTGGACCCAAGGCCGGCGCCTTCTGGCTGGACCAGGCCATCGACCTCGCCAAGTAATCCTCCCAGGTATTGGCCCCAAGACGGCGGTCGCGCTCCGGCACGACCGCCGTTTTCCATTTGGCTCGTGCGGGAGCCAGCGATGGGAGCGCTAGCGGGGTAGGGGAAGCTCGGGCTCGGCTTCCAGCACGCTGATGTTGTGAGACAGATTCGGCAGCTGGGGGTTGAGGCGCTCGGCGGTGCGGTAGCTGCCACGAGCCTCGGCGCGGCGGCCGAGCAGGTGCAACACCGCCCCCAAGCTCGCGTGCGCCTCCGCGAAATCCGGAAAGTGCCGCACCGCGCGCTCGTAAGCCGAGCTCGCCGCCTCGATGCGTCGCTCGCGCCGCTGCTGGTTGCCGACGTTGTACTCGATGACGCCGAGCGTCTCCTCGAGGCTCAACGGGCGTCCGTACTCGTGGCTCGTTCCTGCCGGCGCGGGGAAGCGGGTCCGGTACCACTCGTCTGGCATGACCTCGCCTCGCCGCAGAAGCTCGACGTTGGTGTGCGCGCCGCCGTGCTCCAGGCGAACGTAGAAGTGACCCGGCCTGAGCACGCCATGTGCCGTGACGCCCAACGCCTCCGTCATCGCCAAGTAGAGCGAGCTCAAGCCGACGCAGCCACCGCGCCGATCGCGGAGCACGCTGGGCAGCAGAGTGAAGCGTACGTCCGTGTCGTCCACTTCCCGAACGAATCCGCGTCGCTCGAAGATCAGCTGCCGTAGCGCGACCGCGAGGGCCGGGCCCGGCATGTCCGCACTGGCGCGCAGCGGGGCAGCGAGTCGCTCGAGCTCACGCCAGTAGGAGCGCTCCGCCGCGGCCCCCAGCAGGGCGGCGGAGCGGGCGACCGCGAGCGCGGACTCGGAGAAGGGGCGGGGCGCAGGCGCCGCGCCGCAAGCGCAACTGCCCGCGCCGAGCAAGAACGCCCGCCGCTTCATGGTTTCTTCAGCGGCTCCCAATCCTCCCAGTAGTTGTACAAATCACGCGCGGTCATGAGCCAGATCACCAGCTTCTTGGCGGCCAGCGCCTCACGGCCGCGGCGCATCAGCTTCTGGCGAACGTTGGGGCCACCGCCGTAGCTCATCACCAGATCGAGCGGGTAGGAGACGCCCCGAGACACGTGCGCCGAGACGCCCGCGTGCTCGGCATCCGTCAGCTGGTACACGCCGCCGAAGCTGTCGCTGAGGAGCACGATGGGGCTGTCCGCGTCGTCGTCGTAAGGCTCGTGATTGGGACCAATGATCTGGTGGGCCAGCAGGGTTTCGGGCGAGTACTTCTTTTGCTCGGCTTCCGGGAGCCGGGACTGCAGGTCGCCGAAGCGCGTGAACTTCGTCTCCCGCTGAGTGAACGTCTGCTTTTGTCGCGCGAGCGCCGGATACCACGGGTATCTTTTGATGCGCTCACTCAGCCGCTCCGCGGCGATCCGTAGCCCTCGATCCGTCCAGTGGGTGTCTTGCCGCTGAAACAGCAGCTGTTCGTCGCCACCGCCCTTGACTGCCTTGGCTTCCAGAAACCCGGGAAGCAGGTCCACCACCTCTACGCCGGCCTTGGAGAGGCTGAGCAAGAACTTGCGAAAGTAGGGGTTGACGATCGCTTGGTCGAGCTCCTTGACGCCGAGCTTTTCCGGATAAACCTCGACCTTCGTCGGCACGGGGACGAACAGGAAATCCACTCCTAGCTCTTCCAGCTCGCGCTTGAATTCGACGATGACGGGAAGAGGGTTCTTACCCCGACGCTGCTGCTCCAGATCGCCGCCCGTGACGTACTCCAAGCTGTTTCGGTAAAAGAGGAAGCCGTCTTCCCCCGAGAGCGCCTTGACCTTGCGCGGCATGGCGCCCACCCGCTTCTTGATCGCTCCTCGGAAGCCGGCGAGCTGCGAGGACCACTCGGACCACGAGCCCTTGCCGTGGGTGCGGAGCTCTTGCTCCAGTTGCAGCCTCGCGCTCTTGGTTTCGGGGCTGGGCTCCGTCTTCGGCAACCGTAGCGTCGGCGCAGCTGCCTTGGCCGGACCCTCGGTGGTGCCCCGCTGGGCTCCGCCGACGAGGATGACATTGTAAGTCGGCTTGCCCAGCGGCTTGCCGCGGAGAACGACAGCGGGCGACTCGAACTCACGGCCTCCGAGCTCTTGCTTGATTTCTGGCTCGGTCTGCTCGTCGGGCCAACGAGGGCCGATGGGAATCAGATCGGTATTGAACGACGGGTACCAATAAGAAGAGAGCTGATTGGCCCAAGCCTTGATCTCGGCGGGGCCGAGCACCGGCAGGACATACTCCTTGCGGATCGCTTCGAGCAGCGCCGGGTTCGCCGCGCTAGAGGCGACGCGGCCGTAGAGCTCGGGGAAGCCGTCCCCATCCTGGTCTGGCAGGCCCGCCAAGGGCGTGAGCCAGGGCTGGATCTCGACTTTGGCCCAGAGCTCACCGGGGCCGGAAGCGGGAGTATGTAGAAACAGCTCGCTCATCAGCTGCCCGGCGGTGCCCGCGGGCAGCGAAAGTCCCCACTTCTCCTCGCGCACCGCCGAGGCAACGTCGGCCAACTCGGCCGCGCCTTCCACCTTTCGTCCTTGCAAGAACTCGGAGAGCGGCGCGAACGCGAGGGGCTGTCGCTGCTCCGCATCCGTGAGCGGCGTCTTGCCGATGTCGCTGGTGAGCGTCGCCTCCTCCAGCTTGCCGGCGAAAGGGTGCGCGGTCTTCGCCGCCTCCCCAGCCGGGAGCGGGGACTCGGGCGGAGGGTCCGCGATCATGAAGTTGGCGTGATAAGCCGCGTAATCCAGCAAGGCGCGGGTGGGGCGCGCGACCTCTCGAACCCAGACCTGCGAACGGGTCCTCTCGTATTTGGGGCTCAGGGTACGCACCTCCGCGTGCTCGATGGCGGCTGTCTTGGCCGCGTCACCCCAGGGGTACTTGGCGGAGGTGGTCTGGCACGCCAGGGCGAGCAGGCCCGCGGAGGCGAAGGCCCGAGCTTTACGAAGCCGCATAGTTCCCCCGGCGGTAGTTCCACATCACCCGGAGGGCGCGCAGCCCATACGTGAGCGGATTCAGATGGGAGACCTCGTCTCCGTAGTGAGTGCGGATCGGCTCCTCGCCGACCGAAAGCCCCCGCGCACGCGCTGACGCGATGACCTCCAGATCAAAATCGAAGCTGTCCGAAAGGCTCCGAAACGGGAGGCCCAGCGCGGCAGAGCCGTACACCAGGTAGCCGCTGTGGTAGTCGCTCATGCCAAGCTCGAGAGTGTGGTTTTCGACGCGATTGAGCAGCGCATTCGCGACGTATTTGTAGAGAGGCATGCCGCCGGCGAGGGCGGTGCCGGAGGCGATGCGGGAGCCTTGTAGCAAGTCCAAACCGCGCCGCGCGCGCGCGCGGCATAGTGCCGGCAGCTCCTCCGGGCTGTACTGGCCGTCCGCGTGGATGCAGGCGACGGCCGAGGGAGACTCGGCGCGCGCCGCCTCCAGCCCGTCCTTCATGGCCGCGCCGTAGCCGCCGTTGCTCTGTCTTTGGATGAGGGTCAGCGGCGCCCGGTCGAAACCTGAAGCGCGAACCCGCTGGGCGGTGTCGTCCACGCTGCCATCGTCCACCACGATCACTCGCGAAAGCTCGCAGCCCACGACGCCCGCGAGGCGCTGCAGGACGCCCTCCACGTGGGCGCCGGCGTTGTAAGCCGGTATGACGACGACCAGGCTCATGCAACCCTTTCCGGCTCGCGCTCGAAGCGCGACGTTCGGCTTGCCACGCGGCCCGCATAGCGCTCCAGGTAGTCGCCGAGGATAGCGGGTAGCATCTCGCTGAGGCTCACGCGCGGCTCCCAGCCCAAGAGGCTCCGGGCCTTGCCAATGTCCGGCACTCGTTGCTCGGTGTCGTCGTAGCCTTCGCCATAGAATTCGTCCGCGGTGACGTGCTCGAACCGAGCGGCGCGCGCGAGCGGCGCGAGGGCGCTGAATTCGCGGGCTAGCAGCCGCGCGAGGTCCGCGATGCTCACTTCGTTCGCGGGGTTACCCAGGTTGACGATCTGGCCCCGACACGGCCCGCGCCGCTCGACCATCCGGCACACTGCCTCGACCATGTCCGCTACGTCCATGAACGCGCGACGTTGCCGACCTCCACCGACGAGGCTCAGCGGCTCGCCGCGCAGCAGCTGGTCGATGAAGCAGGCGAGCACCCGCGGGATGCCGTCACCATCCACGCCCGGGAGGTAGTCCATGCGCGGCCCGATCGTGTTGAACGGCCGCACGATCGAAAACTCCAGACCATGGTGCTTGCCTTGGGCCCAGATGACCCGCTCCATCAGCTGCTTGGCGCAAGCGTACGTCCAGCGCTCGCGATGCACGGGGCCGAAGAGGGAGCACGAGTCGTCCTCGGTCATCTCCGCTGCCGGCTCGCCTGCGGCATTCATCGCGCGCCGGCCGTAGACCTCCGCCGTAGAAAAGTGAATGAGCCGCACGCGGCGCTCGGTGCAGAGTTTCACGAGCGGCAGCAGGTGAGTGAAGCTCGCGTCGATCACCTCGAGGGGAAAGGTGGAATACAGGGACGGGTTACACAGCGCCGTGAGCGAGATCACGAGGCTGGCGCGCCGAGTGACCTCTTCTACGACGCCCGCGTCCTCCACCCGGGCGCAGCGGCGATGGATGCGCGGGTCCTTGGAGACGAGCTTCTCGAAGGTCACGTCCACCGCGTCCACCTCGCAGCCGAACCGCTCCGCGAGCGCCGGCGCCAAATGCGAGCCGATGAAGCCGCCCGCCCCGAGCACGGCGATGCGAGCGGTCACGGCTTTTCAGCCCCGCCGCCCAAGAAGATGTCCGGCCAGCGATCATTGGCAGAGTTGAAGGTCAGGCGCGCCGCCTTCTCCGGGGGGGAGCCTACCTCCCACAGGTAAATCTCGTAGTCCGCGGTGTCGTGATCGTGTCCGCGCTGGGTGATGCCCCAAACCAGCCATTTGCCGTCGCTCGACAGCTCGGGGAAGTATTCGTGGGAGCGCCGACCTGGCAGGTCGATGAACACCGAGTCGTCCACCGAGCTCTCCTTCGGGGCCTTGCCACCTTCGATCGGCATCCGAAGGACGCGGCTGCCTCCGTTCCCGGTGGGGTGCACCCAGTAGATGGCCGAGTGATCGGGGGTCCAGTTCACTTGGCAGCCGAGCCCCGTCTGGTTCCAAGCTTTCTTGGCGATGTCCCAAATTCCGGTCTCTCGCTTCGAGCCACGCAGCGTGATCGCGAGGTACTTGCCGTCGCTCGAGAGCTCCGGCTGCTGCAATAGCGCGCCGTCCAGCTCCGACACTCCCTGGCTATCCATCACCTGCGTCTCTTCCCCACCGAGCGTGCTGCGATAGATTTTGGTGCCGCGCACGTAGAGGATCTCGTTTTGCGAGATCCAACTGCCCCAGCTCGCGTCGGTGACTACCTTCGTGGGGCTCGAGCCGTCCGTCGCCACCGTGTAGAGGTCCCACTTGTCACTGGCGTTGGCGTCGCGCTCGCTCACCCAGCCCTTCTTGCTGCGCGTGAACAAGATCTTGGCGCCGTCCGGGGAAAATCGAGGAAACCAGTCGACCTCGTCGCCCTGGGTGATCTGCTTCACGTCCGACCCATCCGTCCTCATCGTAAACAGGTCGTGATTGGCGACGCGCGAGCTGGACCAGACGATGAGGCCATCCGCTTTGCCGCCGACTTCCTTCATCAGAGCGGCATCTTCAGCCGGCGGAGTGTCGTCCGCGCCCTTGGGCGGCGCGCCGCCGACCGACGAGCAGCCGAGCGCGGCCGCGAAGACGAGAGTGGATATCCGACTAGCACTCATTTCGCATTCCCTTTCTAAACATGGCGAGGGCCCCAACTGGTGGGGCCTTGCCTCGCACTGCTGCGCTCCCGCTCGAGCGGAAAGCAGCGCTGAAAACCTTCGTGAACTCCGAGCGGCCGGTAGCCGAGGTCGCGCATCGCTTCCGTCGGGTCCAGATCCGCGTCGTTGACGATGCCGGCGATGGCGCTGCTGGTGAGCGGGGGACGCGCCAGCACGAGCTTCATCAGGAAAGCCACGGCGCGGCACACCGGCACCGGAACCGGCACGAGCAGCCGTGGTCGATCGAGGTGCTCGAGCAGCAGAGCGGCCAAGTCCCGCATGCAGATCGCCTCCGCGCCGCTGAAATTGTAGGTCTTGCCCCACGTTCTTTCGTCGCCCACGAGGCGCGTGAGGCCGTCCACGACGTCCTCGGACCAGACCGGGCGCTTCAGCGCTTGCCCCGAGCCGATGAAAGGCACGACGGGAAAGCGGCGCAAGTAGTCCGCGAACATCATCAGCTCTTGCCCGCCGCCGGCCTCGTACACGAGCGTGGGCCGGACGATGGTGTGCGCCAGCTGAGGAGCCGCCTGCACGATGCGCTCCGCGGCGAGCTTGGATTCGGCGTACGCGGTTCGCCGTGGGTAGGTGACGGACGCGGACGAGACATAGATGAAGTGCCGAACGCCCGCCGCGACGGCTTGCTCCACCAGGTTGGCGGTCCCGCGCCGATTGATGCGCTCGAAGAGGCTTGCGTCGTGAGCGATGATCACCGCGGCCAGGTGGTAAACGGTGTCGATTCCCTCGCAGAGCCCTCGGAGAGTCGTCGCGTCGCTCACGTCTCCTTCGCGAACTTCGCAACCGAGCGGATCGAGCCGCGCGCGCAGGCGGTCGCCAGGGAGCACCAAGGCGCGCACCTCATGGCCGGCTCGGCAGAGCCTCGACACCAAGCGGGAGCCCATCACCCCGGCCGCGCCCGTAACGAGGATGCGCTGCTTCATGGCGACCCCGCGCGGTTACCGACCGTGTAGTTCAGCACCTTCCAATCGCCGACGGAGAGCTCGCGGGAGGCAAATTCCCAGATGACGACCCGCTTGCCCGCGAGCCGATCCTCGCCCGCCGCCAGCTCCCGCGCGAGCGCCTGGCGCGTCGCGAACGCGCCGGAATCATTTTGCGCGATCACGTCCAAGGGACGACCCAGGGCCAGCGCGAGGTGAGGACCCAGCCCGGCGGCGACGCCCCACCCCATTCCCTCCAGCGAAAAGATGTTCGTGAAGCTGTCGCCGAGCAGCAAGACGTCCCCCTGCGAATCGGGCTCCCATGGGACGCCGGCTTCGCCCTGAACCTGCTCGACCGACACCGACTGCGGCCGGTACAGGAGCTGCTCATCCGGCAGCTTGAGCATGTCCACCAAGTCACCGACCCGCGACGCGGGCTGCGGCACTACCTGAAGCGTCGGCGCCGGGACCGGCGGCAGCGTGGCGACGGCCTGAACGTAGCGTGCGAGCGCCCGCGCCTGGCGCCGCATGAAGCTGGGCGTCCAATGCGTATCTTGAGTCAGAAAGAGCGACTCGCTCGGGGGCGCGCCGAGCTCTTGACGCATGTCGAAGACCGCGACCCCCTGCTGCCGTAGCTCCGCGAGCAGCGCGTCGTAATCGGCGTTCTGCGGCCAACCTCGGACGGTGCGGCCATGCAAGTGCTGCGCGGCCAGCGCTACTTTGTCCAGCACCGGCACCAGAACGAGGCGCGCTCCCCGGCGCTCGAGCGCCCGATGAAAGCCGAGGATTGCCGGGCGCGGATCGGCCGCGAGCGGCTCTTCACCCGCGTCCAGCGCGTCTTTTCGGCGGGAGGCGTGAACGTTCGCGTCCAGCACTCCCGGGCCGCCTACGTGGAGCACTCCCGGCTTGTAGTAGAGCCAGCCATCTCGGCCGATCACGGCCAGCTTGTTGCCGACGCCACCTCGCCGCGTGAGCTCCAGCTGTAGCCGCGGCTGAACGTAGAGCTTGGCGTACGACGATTGCTCCACGTCCTTCTCCACCTGGCGCAAGTGCTCGGCAGTCGGGCGCTTTCGAAACAGCTCCACGAGCGGCGACTCTTCTTCCTCGCGGTGCTCGAGGTAGGCCTGCGACAGGGGAACGGCGGTGATGGCGAGCAAAAAGGTCGTGACCAAGAGCCACGCCGTGCGCCGCTCGATGTCCGTCTTGATGAGCCCGCGGCGCAGCTGTTCGTCGTGCGAGATGTCGGTCGGACCGCCCGGCACTACCCGACTGGAGGCTTCCAAAGTGCTCTGCATGTCTGCTCAGAACTGGAAGTAGAGGAAGGGGTTGGTGGTCTGCGTCCACATCAGCAAGGTGGCGAGCCCGAGTGTCACCAGCGCGTAGGCGGCGCGGGGCATCGATAGTCGATTGGTGAACTCCCACGTGTTGGGCATCCCCCACACCACGACCGCGCACAGCGCCAGAACCGCTCCGTAGTAGGGGGAGTACATCGCCCCCGCGACCACGTCCGACGCGGGGGAAACCGGGGAAAGCCCGAACAACGAGGCGAAATAGGTGGTCGCCTGCCCGAGGGTTTTAGCGCGGAAAAACACCCACGACAGGCACACGATGATGAACGTGCTCGCGACCTGCAAAGCCGGCGGCAGACGCTTCAGCGGGTGCCGCGGGCCGAGCTTGCGCTCCAGGGCCAGCATCGTCCCGTGGATGCCGCCCCAGATGATGAAGTTCCAGCTCGCGCCGTGCCACAAGCCGCCGAGCAGCATCACCACCATCAAGTTGACGTAGGTGCGTCGGGAGCCTTTGCGGTTGCCGCCGAGCGGAACGTACAGGTAGTCGCGGAGCCAAGTCGAGAGGCTGATGTGCCAGCGACGCCAGAACTCGGTGATGCCGTGCGACTTGTAGGGTGAGTCGAAATTCTGGATCAGCACGAAGCCGAGCATCAACGCCAGGCCGATGGCCATGTCCGAGTAGCCAGAGAAGTCGAAGTAGATTTGGAACGCGTAAGCGACGACGCCGACCCACGCGTCGTAAAAATGCTGCGCGCCGCCGCTGAACGCGGTGTCCGCCAAGTGTCCCATCGGGTTGGCGAGCAAGATCTTCTTGCCCATACCGAAGCCGAAGAAGGCCACGCCGCGCGCGAACTTCTCCACGGTGTGCTGGCGCACCCGCATCTGCTCCTCCAGCGCGGCGTAACGGATGATGGGGCCCGCCACCAAATCCGGGAAAAACGCCTCGAAACACATGTAATCGGTGAAGCGACGCATGGGGCGCGCCTCGCCCCGGTACACGTCGATGGCGTAGCTCATCGCTTTGAACGTGTAGAACGAGATGCCGACCGGGAGCACCAAGTGCAAGACTGGTACGACGCGTTCGCCGAGGCCCAGCATCGAGCCGAGGGCGTTGACGTTCTCCGCGACGAAGCCCGTGTACTTGAACACCGCGAGCAAGCCGAGGTTCATGACGATTGACGTCGTGAGCACCGCCTTCATCGCGGTGGTGCGCTCCACCTGGGGTCCGATCACGGGCGGAAGGCCGCCCACGTCGGGCAAGCCCGACAAACGAACCAGAGCCAGACCACAGAAGTAGTCCACGCTCGAGCCGAAAAACATGATCACGGCCCACCAGGGGTTGGCCCAACCGTAAAACACGTAGCTGGCGAGCGCGATCAGCGCGGTGCGCCCACGAAACGGCAGCGCGTAGTACGCGAGCAGCACGAGCGGCAAAAAATAGAACAGGAAGATGTGACTGGAGAAGACCATGCTGGCGCTACCGGTCCTGGCCCGACCGAGTTACTTCCACGGAAACCAGCCCTTTTGCTGCATCGTCATGATCGCGCGCTGGGCCCATGTGCGCTGACCGTCCAAATTGAAGTGATGGTCGTCTTGCATGCCGAGGCCCTGGCACGAAACGAGGGCGGAGCTGGCTACCGTCATCGGGACCTTGGCGATCTGCGGCCGGATGGCGGTGGCTACCGCGCCGTCAGCCGCAAATTCGCCGGACCCCTCCACCTCGTAGTCGTTCATCAGCAACGGGAGGTTCGGCTCGCCCACGTCATTGCGGATCGCGGTCACGAGCGCGTTCACGCAGTTCGGAAACCCGTTCACGTCGCTCGCGGCGCCGTGCCGCTCCGTGATCCCCAGGTACATGAAGATCCCGCCGAAGGTCACGCGGCCTTTGATGGCCTTCGACGCCGCGATGAGCTCGTCGTAGTACAGACTGCCAGGCAAAAACTGCGAGCAGTAGGCCGAGTTCTGCCCGTAACCAAGCGAGATGAAGTAGTAGTCCGGGCCCGCGACCGCGAGCGCCTCCTTGAGCAAGGACACTCCAGGACCCGCGAGCCGCTGGGTCGTGGTTCGCGCGGTGGGCTCGAGCGCCAGGGCCGGTGGATTGCCGGCGTGGTACTCGAAAGCGCGCGGGTTGGTATCTTGGAAGTGGTAGGGCGCGGACGACGCGGGGCTCACCCCGTAGCCGGCCATGTTGGAATGGCCGAGGTGAATGAAGGCGATGGCGCGCTCTTTCGGCACCGTCGCGCTACCGAGCTGGATCGTCACACCCGAGAGGGCCGGAGCGCCGCCGCCGCCACCGCCACCGCCGGCCTGCATGCTCCCGCCCATCGAAGCGCCAGCACCCCCGGACGTACCGGCAGGGATCGTTCCCCCTGCGCCCCCGGTGCCCACGACGCCCGCGCCGCCGACGCTGGTACTACCGGCGACGGGGACGCCCCCGGAGGGTCCGAAGTCGTCGCTCGTATCCAAAGGCTGCACTTCGTGAGGATGCTCGCCGACGCCGCACGCGAGCGCGAGCGCGAGCGGCGGCAGCGAAGCGAGCACCGCGGCACGACGGCGAATGCTACGAATCTTCATCGTTCGTTCTCCTGCAGCTGGGTCAAAAGGTCACCGGATTCGAGGTCGAAAGGGTCGACGTCGAGCGCTCTCTTCAAAAAGTCAGCGCCCTCCGCCGTCTCGCCGCGATGGAGCGCGACGCGGGCCAGCAGGTTGAGGCTCCGAACGTCGTTGTGATCCTCGACGAGGGCGCGTCTCGCCAATCGCTCGGCGCCTTCACCATCGCCGACCGCGAAGCGCAGCCGAGCTCGGAGCGCGCGGACGGTCGGATGCTCGAGGCCGGCGAGCGCCCGCTCGGCATGCTCCAGCTCGCCCACTGCTGCGAGCATCCGACTGAGCTGCACGCGCGCCGCTGCGCGTAGCTCCAGCGAGCCGGCGTAGCGACGATCGGCTTCTGCCACGATGCGCTGGATCTGCTCGGGATCGGAGAGGTCCACGCCGTCCTGCTCAGGGAGGATGTCGGCGCGGGCGAACAGTGCCTCCGCCCCGTCCGTAAACACGAGCTTCCAGTCGGGGCTGCCGTAAACGTGGGCAATGAGGCCGAGGTAGCGGTCCGGGTAGGCGGTGGGCAAGAGCACGTAGCGGAAGCGATGACGCGCCTGAAACGCGTCGAAGCGCGACGGGGCCTCGCAAAGCCCGAGGTATTCTTGGAACTCGTCCTCCGAACGCAGCACGAGCCGCGAATCGATGTACGGCCGGAAACGCGGGTAGAGCTGCCAGCTCAGGTAGCCGCCCTGATGGTCCGCCGTGAAGACGTCACCGGGGGGCAGCGCGCGAAGCCTGCGAACGCTCTCCACCGGAGCGCGGAAGGGCGTGGGCTCCGCGAGGCTGGTCTCGCGCGCCGCCGCGACGCCCGCCGCCGCGATGATCGCCAACAGCGCCGCGGCGTTCAGGAGGGGCAACGCCCGCCTGGCGAGCACCGGCCTTCGCTCTCGGAGCCAGCGCCGCACCGAAGGTGCCAGGTAAAGGGCCGCGATCGGCGCTCCCACCCAATAGAGCAAGAGCACGTTGCGGTTGCTCATCAGCGCGAGCGCAGCAAAGCCCAGCAGGAGCGCGGCGTGGCTCAGCCTGAGCCGGCGCCCGGCCGCGAGCATCGCCAGCGCCAAGAGCCCGATGAACCATTTGAGGTGCCAAAACTCACCGCCCGTGTACTGCTCGAGCAAGTACGGCGGAACGTTCTCGGCAACCGCCTGCGAATAGACGTTGTCA
Organism: Myxococcales bacterium; assembly: GCA_004193285.1. Classification (GTDB taxonomy): domain Bacteria; phylum Myxococcota_A; class Polyangia; order Polyangiales; family Polyangiaceae; genus PMG-095. Next base: position 307,741 of record SECP01000001.1, read on the forward strand.
GAGCCTGGAGAGAGCCGTGACGCCAGCATGAGCGGCAACGACAGCGCGCGGGCCCCAAACGGCGTGACGCCGCAGGCCAAGGCGCAGCCGCACAGAGCCAGCAGTAGCGCGTGGGCGTGCCGCCACGCGGGTAGGCTCTCGGGCGCTTCCCGCGCGAAGGGCCACGCCTTGCCTTCGCGTAGAGCAGCGGCGCTTGCCGCTACCGCGTAGGCGGCGACGAGCGCCGGACCGAGCGCGGACAAACCTTGAAAGTTCGCCCACGGGATCTGCAGGAGAGGAAGCAGCCAAAGGCGGGAAAGCTTGCCTCGACGACTCACCCCCTCGAGCACGAAGACGAACACGGCCACGAAGCCCAGCGTGACGATGACGGGGCGCAGCAGAAGCAGCGACCGAGCGCTGAAAAGGGCCGCGACGAGCAGGGTCGTGAACGCAGCGTGAGCTCCGTTGACCTTGGCGCGAGGACCGAGCGCAGCTCCGAGCACGAGCGCGCCCGCCGCCAAAAACGCGCACTTTGCCCACACCAGACCGGCGAGCCCGAACGCGCTGTGGATGCAGTACGTAGCGAGCTGAAAGAGCCAATGCACGTCTGCCCACGGACGCCCGGCTGCGCTCACCGAAAACGGATCGCTGACCAGCACACTGCCCCGCGCGAGCATCTCGCGACCCGCAGCCAGGTGCCACCAGATGTCGCCGTCCGCCGAGGGGGCTAGGCCTACGAGGGCCACGCCCGCGGCGAGCGCAGCATGGTGGCCGTAGCGGCCGAGGCTCGGGCGGATGACCGAGAAGCGCATGCCAGCTCTCAAAAAGGCGACAGCGTGAGGCCCACGCCGACCGTCCACGGTTGAAAGCCAGGTCCTTGGGCGGTGGCGACGGCGCCGCCTGGCGCGGGAGCGCCCGCCTCCCACCCGAACGGGACGGAGACGCCGCCGAGGACGGCGACCGTGTCGGTCGACCACTCGATGGCGGCCTGCGCGGTGAGCAGCATGAGCCGCATCTGCTGCTCGAGACCGCGATCCCGATCCACGCCGAAGTAGCGCTGCAGAGTGAGCCCCAGCGACGGCACGAAAGGACCGGTGAAGTAGCCGATGTAACCGTACGCGTTGGCAAATGGCGCGCGGTAGTTGCCGAGCGCGTTTTTACCGCCGCGGTAACCGCCCGCGGCCCCGACGACGATCACGCCCCACTGCTCGTCCATCGTGTGATCCAGCGAGAGGGAGCCCGTGAGCCTACCGATGCCGAGCTGCTTCTCCTGGGAGAGGTAGTCGTTCTTGTAGGCGGCCTTGTAGGTGCCGGTTGGAAAGCCCACCGTGAGCGTCAGCGCGGTCGCCTTGATTTCGCCGAACTTCCGCGTGACGAACGCGCTCGTGTCACCCACGCCGGCGTTCGACACATCTACCGGCAATGCCTTGTAGCTTCGATAGTACTTGTAAAGGATCGGCGCAGAGACGCCGAGCGCCCAGCGCTCGGTCACCTCCCGGGAGATCTGCGTGTTGAAGGTGGCGATGTAGCCGTCGTCGAGATGGGCGTAGCTCGCCTGCGTCTGCAGGTTGAACAAGCCTCCGCTCACGCTGTGCCCAATCCACTTGAGGCCGCCGCCGCTGCTCGTGGAGGTGCCGGCGCCGCAGCCGCCGATCGTTTGCCAGCTGGCGAGCAGTCCCTCGAGCCGCTCGACGCGCAGCGATAGCTCCGTGTCGCGGGAGGCGCTCAGAGACCGAGGGCTGGGCGTGGCCCGCGCTCGGTTGACGGCGGCAGCGGCGCGATGAGCCGCGAGCAGGCGAGCAATAGCCGGGTAAACGGCGCAGGTCGCGAACGCAGACGCAACCAACCACGCACCGACGCGTCGGCCACTTCTTCTTTCCGAGTGCTTCATTCGCGTGAGACGAGCTCAGGCTGGATCGGCCTGCAGGCACCAGTAGCGCACGCTCTTCCGATCCGTCGCGGAGTACTCGTCGACCAGCGCGCCCTTCCAAATCGATTTGAGCTCCGAAGAGAGCTTCAGCTTGTGCACGTCACCCTGGCTGAAGCTGCGTAGCTTGCCGCCCACGCGCTCCTTCATCTTGTCCTTGATTTTGGAGCGCGGCTGAAGCGGCTTGTAGTGAGCGACGAGGATGAGTTGCTTGTCGAGCGGGCCGCCCTGCACTTGATAGCGCATCACGTAGGCGTAGTCGTACAGGTCATCCGGCGGCATTTTCGACGGGATTTCGACCAATTTTGCGGTTACCTCCAGCGGCGGGGCTTCGGCGTGAGCGCTGGGCAAGAGAGTGACGACGCCGAGGAGAGCCGCGGACACGAACACATGCCGACTGAAACGTGGGCGCTTGGTCTGAATCATCACTGGCAAGAACCTTCCTGAACTGGTCCGGTGGAACGAAGCGTTGCGGAAACGATTGCGCGCTTCCGAGTGCTTCGATGCTCCGCGATCCAATGTGTCTGCCTCCGCTGGATCCAGATCACGAATCCCGAAACGAAAATTTTTGAAGCCGTACTTCTCCGTCGCCGACTGCGCGCTTCGCGCGCGCTCCGTAAGCTCGTTTGGTGCAAACGCGCACGTGGGCCATGCGAGCGTCGACGCGCTTCGTACGCTCCGAACCGCGCCCGCGGGTCATGCGCTTTCGGTGCTTCGGAATACGACGAGAAGCGGTTCGCCTCGCCGTTTGTCGACCGGTTTGACCCGTGGCGATCGACGCGTATAGCGCCGCCGTTAACGTCGAGAGTTGGGCCTCACCGGCGACGGATCGCGAAGGCTGTTTTGTAGATTCGGCGCGTCGAGCGTCGGCGCGCGAAGGCGGATGAGCGCGCCGCTCCGCGGTGGGGTGTTTTTGTCCGAGGCGACGGGGCGGTCAGCCGAACCAAACTCGTCGATGGATGCCTGCGCCGCGCGTGGCCGCGGCCACGGTATTTTAACGAGCAGGGTCGAAATCTGCAGCGTGAAGCACGCCCCTCAGAGGTCGTCGGAATCGACCTCGCCCGGCTGGGAAGAGGGCGGGGAGCTGTCGGATTTCACCATGCGCTCGAGCATCTTGCGGTGGATGCCCAGCAGGCGCGCGGCCGCGCTCTTGTTGCCTTTGGCGCTCACCAACGCCTGTTCGACCATCGCTCTTTGTATCGCGTCGAGCTTGGACGTTTCCTTGGTGCCCAGCGAGAGCAGCGTCTTGGCGATGCGGTTCAGCTCACGCTCTACCAGGAGGCCGTCACCGCCCACGAGCTCGTCTAGCACCGGTACGTCGATCACGTCGCTCTCGGCGAGGAGTGACAGCCGCTCCACTGCGTTCCGAAGCTCACGCACGTTTCCGGCCCAGCGCCGGGCGCGCAGCCATTGGATGGCCGCGTCCGTGAAGCGAAGCCGACGCGGTTGCTCGGACGCGAAGGCCTGAACGAGGTGAGGAATGTCTTCCTCGCGCTCGCTCAAGGGGGGTACGTCGATGGTGACGACGTTGAGGCGAAAGTACAGGTCCTCACGAAAGGTGCCGGCTTCGATGCGGCTCTCTAGGTCCACGTGGGTAGCGGCGATGATGCGCGCCTCGAGCTTGATCTCCTCCTCGGCGCCGAGCGGGCGAAACTTGCGATCCTCGATCACGCGCAGCAGCTTGGCTTGCAGCTCGATCGGCATCTCGGCGATCTCGTCCAACATGAGGGTGCCGCCGCCCGCGAGCTCGAGCTGACCGCGCTGGCGGCGGTCCGCACCCGTGAACGCGCCGCGCTGGTGCCCGAACACGAGCGACTCGATGAGCGTGCCCGGCAAGGCCGAGCAATTGACGGCCAGCAGCGGCTCGCTGGCTCGCTTACCCGCGTAGTGAATGGCGCGCGCCACCATCTCTTTGCCGGTGCCCGTCGCCCCGCGCAGCAAAATGGGGGCGTCCGCGTCGGCCACGCGCCGCGCGAGGCGCCTCACGCGGTCCATCGCCGCGGACGCGCCGACAATCGCGGGCAGCCCTTGCTTGCGGTCGACCTGCTCGCGTAGGCGCTGCACCTCGTCGCGCAGGGCAAAGCGCTCGCGGATGCCGTCCACGATGGGCAGGATCATCTCGGCGCACAGCTCGTCTTTCAGGACGTAGTCTTGCGCGCCGTGGCGCATGGCATCGCGGATTTCCGCGAGCTCGGTCACGCCCGTCACCATCACCGCCGGCATGCTTCGACCAGTGCTGCGGACCCAGCGCAAGAAGTCCAGCCCCCCGCGGTCCGTCGCCGAATCACTCAGGCGAATGTCGAGCAGCATGGCGTCGATTTCCTGCGTCTCCATGCGGAGCCGCGCCTCGTCCACGCTTCCCGCTTCGACGACCTCGACGTCTGGGCGATCTTCGAGCAAGCGCTTGAGCACGGTGCGCGCGCTGCGCTGATCGTCGAGCAGCAGGAACTTCATCCGGCTCCCTTAGTACTCCGGCCTCCGCCGCTCGGGGCGACGATCCAGAGCCGTGCCTCCGTCAGGCCACCCGCTCGCGCCAATTCGAGCCGAAAACCGTGAGCGCGCGCGGCCCTGTGAGCGAGCCCGAGCCCGAGGCCGGCCGCGCCCTCGCGGGTCGTGACCCCGAAGCGAGCGGCTCGACCAGGATCCCCGTCGAAGCCGGGGCCGTCGTCCCAGACGCACAGGCACGGCTCCTCGCCTCCGACCCAGCGTACTCCTGCGTGCTGAAGACGTGCCTCGAGCGCGTTGTCGATGAGCTCCCGCAGGGCACGTGCGACGAGCGCAGCATCGCAGCTGATGGTCGCTTCCGCGGCGCCCGAGAGCTCTAGCTCGAAGCCGGGCACCTGGAGCGCGGGCAAAGAGGCGAGGGCGAGCTCGACCAGTCGCCTTGGCGTGTGCTCCGCGCGCATCAGCTGCCAGCGCGCCATCTCTCGCAGCCGAGCGCTCAAGCGGCTCAAGCGCTCCAGCTCTTCGCGGAGGAGCGCCGCGTCCTCTTCATCCAGCGGCTGCCCGCGCTCTACTTGCTCGGTCATCAGACGGAAGAGGTTCAGTGGACCTTGCAGGTCGTGCCCCAGCTCCGCGGCCAGCGCGCCCGCTGCAGCCCGGCGAGCAACCCGCGCCTCACTCGGCGCGGGCGGTGGAGGTGGCTCGGAATCGGAGTCGATGGAAGGGGGCAGGGCGGACATGGCGGAGCGGGAGGAGACCGAGTAAGCGTGAGTAGGCGCGAGTGAGGAGGGCGAGAGGAGGGCGAGGGGAGGGCGAGGCAAAACCGAGGCGGAAAGCGAGCCGACACAAGACGAGGCGAGGCAAAACCGAGGAGGAAAGCGAGCCGACACAAGACGAGGCGAGGCAAAACCGAGGCGGAGAGCGAGCCGACTCGAGACGCAGGCTATCATTTGCGCCCGTTGGCTACCGTTCAGCTGTTCGTTTACGGGTCGCTCAAGCGAGGTGGTCGGCACCACGAGGAGCTCCGCGGCTCTCGCTTCTTGGCCGCCGTGCGCACTGCGCCCGGCTACGAGCTGACGACCCTGAAGGTCGGCCCTCCGGGTGAGCCGGGTGAGCCGGGTGAGCCGAGTGCAAACGAGTACCACGCGCTCGTCCCCGCGCCGGGCCAAGCTGCGTCCGTGCCCGGTGAGCTCTTCGAGGTGCCAGTGGAGCTGTTGCCGCTGCTCGACCAGTTCGAGGGCGAAGACTACGTACGTAAAGAAGTGCGGCTGGAGCCCCCTGCGCAGGCTGTGGGCCATGCGGGCAGCGCTGACGCAGGTCACGCTCTCGGCGCGCGTCGCGCGCTCGCGTACTTCAAGAACTCGCGCTAGTCTCAGCGGTTTCACGCCGTGCCGGTTCAGCACTCACTCTCCTCCGCGTCCTTGCTGCCTGCTGCCGCTCTCTCGGCGCTGCAGGCGCTGTCGACGCCTGTCTGGGTCTTCGATGTGAAGCGTCGGCGAGTGGCGTGGGCAAACGCAGCCGCGGTCGAGTTTTGGAAGGCGGGGTCGGAAGCGCAGCTGCTGGAGCGCGATTTCGGGCGGGATTTTTCGCTAGCCAGTGAGGGGCGCCTCACGGGCTACGCGCACCGCCTGAAAGACGAGCCCCGTATCACCGAGCAGTGGACGCTATTTCCCGGCTCGAGCCCGGTGACCGTGCTGTGCAGCTTCACGCTCCTGTCATCGCCGGAAGAGGGCCCCGTCTATCTCGTCGAGGCCACGCCCGCCTTCCCGGACACCGCGTCCGGCGACACGCTGCGCGCCGTAGAAGCGCTGCGGCACACCACCGCGCTCGTCAGTGTCATCGACCTCAGCGGCCAGACGCTGATGGAGAATCCGGCCGCCATTCGGACCTACGGTCACCTCCTCGCCGGCCCCGGCAAGCACACGTTCACGGATCGCTTCGCGGACAGCGATGACGCGGCCCGCGCCCTGCATCGGGTGAGCAACGGCAAGGAGTTCGTGGAGGAGGTGTGGGTGAACACGCTGGAGGGCCAGCGCCGGCACGCTCTGGAAGCACGGCAAACCACCGATCCCGTGACCGGTACGCGCGCCATCTTGCTCAGCGAGATCGACGTCACCTTCCGGCACGAGGCAGAAGAGGTCGTGCGCCGCGTCTATTCCGAGCTCGAATCGCGGGTCAAAGAGCGCACGCTGGATCTGGAGCGGCTCAATCGGGAGCTCGGCGAGGAACGCCAGTTCGTCTCGGCGGTCGTGGAAACGGTCGGCTCGCTACTCATCGTCGCGGACGCTTACGGCACTGCGGTGCGGGTGAATCGTGCCCTGTGCGAGCTCACTGGCTACAAGGCGGAGGAGCTCACCGGGCGCCCCATCTGGGAGACCTTGCTCGCTTCGCCGGAGGCGGAGCTGGTAGAGCGGGCGTTCGCCGAGCACGGCCCGCGCTTCCACGCCGTGATGCCCAAGAACGTCGAAGGCTTGCTGCGCACGAAGTCGGGCGAGCCGCGCGTCGTATCTCTCACGAACGCGGCCCTCCTGGACGCGAGCGGGCTCACCGAATACGTCATTGGGGCGGGGGTGGACGTGACGGATCGCAAGGAGATCCAACTCCGCCTGCAGATCAGCGATCGGATGGCGTCGATCGGTACGCTCGCGGCGGGGGTCGCTCACGGTATCAACAACCCCCTGGCTTACGTGATCGCCAACCTGGACTACGTCAAAAATAAGCTCGCCGCGCCCTGGCCGGAGCTCCCGCCGGAAGACGTGCGTGAGGTACGAGAGTTGCTCGCGGAGAGCCTGGAGGGCGCGGACCGGGTGCGCCGCATCGTCGGGGACTTGCGCATGTTCTCGCGGCAGTCGGACGACCGCGTGCAAGCAGTGGACCTGATCGCCGTGATCGAGCGCGCCCTCAACATGGCCATGAACGAAATCCGCCATCGCGCGCGCGTGGTGCTCAAGCTCGAGGCGGTCCCGCGGGTGCTGGGTACCGAGTCCAAGCTGGGCCAAGTCGTGCTGAACCTGCTCGTCAACGCCGCCCAAGCCATCGAGGCCGGCAATGTCGAGAACAACTCGATCACGGTCCGCACGTTGCTGGACAAGCACGGCCGCCCGCGGCTGGAGATTCAGGACACCGGCGTCGGGATCCCGGAGGAATACCTACGGCGCGTGTTCGACCCCTTCTTCACCACGAAGCCGGTCGGCGTGGGCACCGGGCTCGGTTTGAGCATCTCGCACCGGATCGTGAGCGAATTCGGTGGTGAAATCGGGATTGAGAGCGAGCACCAGCGCGGCACCATGGTTTGGATGGCGCTCGAAACGGCGCCCCTCGAAGTCGTTGTACCGAAGCAGACCACGTACCCGCCGCCCAGCACGCGCGACCACGCAGCTCGGGTGCTCATCGTGGACGACGAGCCGGCGATTTTGCGCGCGCTGAGCCGCGTGCTGGCGGGCTATCAAGTCACCCGCGCGCTCTCGGGCAAAGAGGCGGTCGCTCACATCGAGGCTTCCGGCCCGTTCGACGTCGTCTTCTGTGACGTGATGATGCCGGAGCTGTCCGGCATCGACGTTTACGAGCGCGCCAAGCAGGTATGTCCGGGGCAAGAGCAGCGCATCGTGTTCATCACCGGCGGCGCGTTCACCGAGCAAGCCGCCAGCTTCATCGAATCGATCGATAACCCCAAGTTGGGCAAACCGTTCGACGCCGGTGAGGTGAGGGCGCTGGTCAAAGCGCTCACACGCAGGTCCGCGGACGACCTACCTCGAGCGTGAGCCGAGCGAGACTCAGGAGCCGCTGAGCTGCAGCGCGGCCATCAGCATGACGGTGGCGGCGCAGCACACGGCGAGAAACTTCACCTGGGCGCGCTCCACCGAACGGAGCTCGCCGAAGGCGCCAAACCGAACAGCCGTGACGTGGCGAGGACGGCTGATTCGCGAGGCGGGAAACTGAATGAGTTTGCCCATGCCCCCAGTATGGCAACCTCGGAGAAACATGACAACCGCGTGACTGAGGAAACTTCTGCGTGACGACGGAGCGTCTGTCAGATGGCGGCTGTCGCCGCGGCACCTACACGCGAACTTGGCCCCGCTCCCGGCGACCCCCGTACCATTTCATTCTGGAGGTTTCTGATGCGCCGATCGCCCACCCAAGCTCAACGCCGCGCCACTCGTCATGCTGTCCGCCTGGAGTGCCAAGTCGTGCGCGAGCGCGATTTTCAGCTGATCGCGGACCGAATCGTCAACCTCTCCACGACCGGCTTGATGGTCAGCCCGGCCGACCCGGCCCTCACCGGCGAGCGGCTGATCGTCTCCTTCCGGATCCCGCACTCGGGCCACTGGGTGGATGCGGAAGCCACCGTCGCGCGAGTCGTTCACGGCCGGCGCCCGGGCGAGCACACGCGAGGGCTGGCCCTGGAGCTGGAGCCCGTCGAAGAAATCCCGCAGATGCTCCTGGGGCGCGCCCTGCGCAGGTGCCCGCCTTCACCGCCTGGTCATCGCCCCGGCCGGCGTGGCGTGGTCGCTCTGAGTGAGCTACTCGGCTGAGTGATGCGCTCCGTTTGCGTCTTCTGCGGCTCGAGTCCCGGCGCGGATCCGCGCTTCTTCGAGGCGGCCGCCGCCCTCGGGCTGGCCATCGCCCAGTCGGGCCGCGTCCTGGTGTACGGGGGCGCCAAGGTCGGCCTCATGGGGGCGGTCGCGGATGCAGCGCTCACCGCCGGCGGCTCCGTCATCGGCGTACTCCCGCAGGCGCTGGTCGACCGCGAGGTAGCTCACCGCGGCCTCACCGAGCTCCACATCGTGGCCAGCATGCACGAGCGCAAACGGCTCATGGCGGACCGGGCGGACGCCTTCGTCGCCATGCCGGGTGGCCTGGGCACCCTCGAGGAGCTGTTCGAGGTGTGGACCTGGGGCCAGCTCGGCCTCCATCAAAAGCCGATCGGCCTGTTCGGTCCTCGCGACTTCTTCGCGCCGCTCGTTGAATTTCTCGACCACCTCGTCACGCAGCGCTTCGTCAAGCCTCAGCACCGCGCCATGGTGACGGTGGAGGAGGACCCTGGCGCGCTACTCGAGCACCTCGCGTCGCACCAGCCCACGGCGACGCCCCAATGGCTGGACCGCTCGCAGACGTAGCGCCGCTCGCGCTATTTGAAGATGCGGTAGAGGCCGTGCATGTTCTTGGCGGCGGGCATGCTCTCGTTTTGACTGCTGCTGAACAGCAGGCTCGCGACTCCGCTGCCTGCAACGGTGAGGAGGGGCGTCGTGAAGTAAGTGCCGGCGTCCGTCAGCGGCGCGGGGTCCGCCCACTTGCGTGAGGCCGCGGCGTAGCGAGCGCCCAGGATTAGCAGCGTGTTGCCGGTGGCGGATTGATCGTAAGCCGCGACCGCATTGCCGTGCGCATCCACGCCGATCACGGCTACGTCCGTATTGGCGACGCCGTCGCTGACCAAGGTGGGCTCCGCGTCCCAGGTCCCGCTCGCTACGTCGAAGCGCTTGACGTAGACGTTTTGCGAGCTGCCGAGGGCCTGCGTCCAAGTCACCCAGTAGGACTGACCGTTGGTGGCAAGCCCTCCCGGCGACGCCAGCTTGGCGTTGCCGATCACCTGGGGATCCCCAATCTCGATGGGCTCGGAAAACTGCTTGGCCTTGGTGTAGCGGCTGGCTTTCAGGTGGTACTCGTAATTGATGTAATCGAGCCAAACCGCCATCGCGCCCTCGCCGTCCGAGGCGAGAACGGGGCCGCCCAAGTAGCTGCTCGGTACGTTCGACGACGGGATCTTGGTCGGGTATTCCCATTCCATGCCGGGGGCTCTCCGCGCGAAGTAGACGCCTTTGTAGGTGCCGGCGCTGGCATGCCACGTGAACATCGCGGTGACGGTGCCCTTCGCGTCCAACGCGATCTGCGTGGAATCCAGATACTCGGAGGAGTTGCTCGTGCTGATGTGTGACGCTGGCATCGACGGCCAAGCGCCCTTGAGCGGGACGCTGGTGTAGTGAGCCGCGTAGTTGCCTACGGTTTGGTAAAAGTAGCGAGTCCACGCTACGGCGATCTGCCCGCCGCCGATGGCGACCGCGCTGCTGTTCGCGCTCGTCATCGTCGCGGTCGCGCCGTCCTGAGCCACGTTCTGCGCCGTACGCTCCCAGGCCCCGTCGACGAAGCGGCGGGCACGCAGATACGCCTGCTTGCCATCGCCGCTCTGCCAAATCGCCACGGCGTTGCCATCCGCATCGACGGCCACCTTCACGCCGTTGCACCCCAGGCCGTTGTCCTCCAGTTGAATCTCCTCGCCCAATGCGGTGGTAGAAGCGCGGACCCAGCGCGCAAAAACGGTGGTGAGGCTCGGGTTGGTTGGCGCTTTGCCGGTGTACGCGATGAGCACGTTGCCCTGAGCATCGGTGGCGCTGGCGTGGCTTCCCACCAGGGTCGGGTCGGCGTTCACGGAGCCTTGCCGGCCCCAGGTTCCGTCTCGCACCGTGAAGCTGGCGGCGAAGGGTTCTTTCAGAGCTTGGCCACCGGTGTCGGTCACCGCGTTGGAGACGTTCACCTCGTAGGTGGCGAGCAGCGACAGACGCGACGCGGGCTCGAAGGTAGCGACGCCGTTGTCGTAGCTGACCTCGCCCTCCACCTCTCGACCTTCGTCCAGGATTCGGATGTTCTCGGTGGTGACGGTGGCGGGATCGAGCCCTTCAGAGAACAGCAAACTGATCGCGCCGTTGGGGTTCACGTCCTCCGCGTCCGCTTTCGGATCGACCTCCACCACCTCGGGGGGGCCGTCCACCGCTGGTGATCCGCCCATGAAAGTCTCGCCGCCGAACGGGCTGTCTGGACCCTCGCCGCCGCGGCTGCCTCCGCCGCCCACGCTCGGCTCGTCTCCGGTACCCGAGCCGCCGGAGTGCTCCGGGCCGTCCCCGCCAACCGCCACGTCCGGGCCGCGCGTGACCTTGCGGTCGTCCAAGCTGGAGCACGCCGCGAAGGCGGCGGTGGTGACGAGGGCCAAAGCGGCCAGAGTGGATCGGTGCTGCGCTCGATTCATTTCAGAAGCTCCCCCTCACGCCGACGTTGCCGATGCCCAGGAACGGCTGCACCTGCGCGGCCGCGGGCTGCTCTTTCTTGGAGCTCAAGACGAAGAGAGTGACGCCGGTGGCCAGGCCTACGCCGCCAAGAGCGAAGCCGACGATCGAGAGCGTTTTGGCGGAGTCCCCGTCCTTGCCCAGCTGCTCGCGTCGATCGAAGAGGGCCGGTGAAAGCTCGCACTCTCCGGAGCCGGGGCAATTCGCAGGGTCGTCGGTGATGGCGTTGGCGTCACCGTACTTGCCCCGTGCCTTGAGGCCGAACAACGTGCCCACGCCGATGCCTACGACGCCAACCCCGAGCGCGACGTACGCGCCCGTGCGGAGCCCGTTCGTACCCCGCAGCTCGCCAACGGAGACGGTGGCGCTAGTCGGCGGAGCCGCCGCGGGCGCGCTGGCAGGCGTCGGAGCGGCGGTTGGCTCCGCCAGCGTGAACGTATGCGACACTTGTTGTTTCGGCGAGAGCTCCACCTCCCAAACTGCCTCGACCCGGCCGCCGAGCTTGGCCGTGAAGCGATGACGCCCGGGGCGCACCCCGATCGTGAGCGGAGCCGTGCTGAGGCCGTACGCATTGCGAATGGGCTGGCCGCTGGCGGGAAAGCGCTCGTCTTCCAGCACCGCCCCGGGCGGCTCGGACTGCAGGGTCAAGCGGGCGGAGCCGGACTCCAGCGTCGCCAGGTCGCGCTGGAACTGGGCTCGCTCTTCCGCGTCAACCTGCTTGCCACCTTCGGCCAAGTACTTTTTGAAGGCGTCGATCGCCTCGCTGTCGCGCTCGAGCTTCATGGCCGCGATGCCGAGGTTCCCCAGAATCTTCCACGAGGGTGAGCGCGCGTAGGCTTCCCTGAACTCTCGGTACGCCTCTTCGTAGCGAGCGCCATCGGGGTCTTGCAGGAGGTTCACGCCCGCCGCGAAGTGCGCGCGCGCTTCGTCACTGATGACCACGTCCGCGGCGGATGCGGGGATGGAGAGCAGCGCGATCGATAGTCCGGTGCCTAGGATTCCAAGTCTCATGTCTTGAGCCCTTCCACCCGGCCAAGCGGCACCGGGATCCATGAGCTTAACGAGGCTGGCGCTGCTCGCGGCGGCGTTTCGGCGACCCGTTCCGACCTTGCTGCACCGCACTTGCGCTTTGGTAAGAGCTTTGCGCCGCATGTGCGTGCGCGACTCAGGTGCTGAAGCCTGGCTAGCCAGACGAGCGGCGGAGGCTGTTCGTTCAGCGCACCCGGGCCCGCCGGTTTGGATTTCTCACGCGAAACTGGAACCGGTTGCAGGGTCACCCGCTGTCGCGCAAAGTAGGAGCGATGCGCGCGTTGCTTCCTTTAGTTGCTAGCGGAGCCCTGCTTTTTCCCCTGGCTTGTAGCTCCACCGACGAAACTCCTCCCCCCTCGAACCCCCAAGCCGGGGCCAGCAGCACCGCCGGCACGGGCCCGAGCGGCGGGTCCGGTGGGCAGGTGGCGCAAGGTGGTGCTGGCTCTTCGGCTGGCGGGCAGGCCCCAACCGCGGGCTCGGCTGGGTCCGCGGCTGGGGGCACGCCGTCCACGGCAGGGAGCTCGGCGGGCGGAAGCGGCGCCGGCACCGGCGGGACCAGCTCGGGTGGTACAGGGGGGGGTGGGTCCGGCGGTCCCTGCGGCGCCGGCAGTATTTTCTGCACGGATTTCAACGCCGCCGCGCTTCCGGCGGAGCTCCTCTATTACCCGGAGTACGAGCGCGCCAATCAGAAGACCATCACGCTGGACAGCACCATGGCGCGCGGGGGCTCGGGTAGCTCACTCAAGGTCGTCGGGAGCAGCTTCAGCCAGATGTTGGGCGTCGCGGTGCCCAGCAAGTTCTGGGGCCGCGTGTTCATGCGCAGCGCCACGGACATCCAGATGGGGCACAACACCTACGTCGCCGCTGGCACGGACACCGGCGATCCGAACGCAGGGGAGTACGTGCGGATCGGCGAGCACCAGTGCCAGCTAGAGCTGAACCGCAAGTCCGACGACAAGGAGCTGCTGTCGAACGGAGGGATGTACATGTGCTCCGGCGGCGTGAAGCTCGTCAAAGACACCTGGTACTGCCTGGAATTTTCCTACGACGGTCCGGGCAAGGAAGTGCGCGTCTTCGTCGACAACACCGAGGTCCCTGCGCTCCACGCCACCGACTGGGGTCCGTACGAGTACAAGATCTTCAAGCTCGGCTTCGAGAAATATCACGGCGCCGAAAAGACCATCTGGTACGACGATCTGGCGCTGGCTACCGAGCAGGTTCACTGCCAGTAGCGAAGGACTCAGGCTTGCTCTTGCAACCGGCTCACGTTCGGTAGCCGCTCGCGCACGGCGGCTACCAGGAGCTGGGGGCTGAACGGCTTGTTCAGGAACGCCGCGCCCTGAAATTCCCCTGCGCGCATTCCGTGCATTGCCTCTGGATAGCCGGACATGAACACCAGACCGACGCGTGGGTCTAGCTGCCTGACCGCCCGCGCCAGATCCAGACCGGTGAGCTCCGGCATGATCACGTCCGTCACCATCACGTCGATCGCAGGCTGCTCGCTTTTGAAGGAGGCGAGGCCGAGGGCGCCGTTCGCGGCTTGAACGACCTCGAAGCCGGCGTTGGTGAGCGCGCGCGCGGCGATCGCGCGGATCTGCGGCTCGTCTTCGACCACGAGCACGCGAGGACGGCGGCCCGCGATCTGTACGCCGCTCGTGGCCGGTACGGATTCGACGGCACTGGCCAGCGGGAGCAGCACTCGCATCGTGGAGCCCACGCCGACCTCGCTCTCGACCTCGATCATGCCCTCGTGCTGGCGTACGATCCCGAAGCTCGTGGCCAGGCCTAGCCCGGTGCCTTTGCCGGGAGCTTTCGTGGTGAAGAAGGGCTCGAATAGCCGCTCTTTGACCTCCGCGCTCATGCCGGCGCCGTCGTCACGCACCTCCACACAGGCGTACTCCATGCCGGAAGCGGCCTGGAGCTCCAAAGCAGCGTGGTCAGCCGATGCTTCGCGGCGCGTCGTGATCACGATGCGCCCGCCGCGCTGCACGGCGTCCCTCGCGTTGAGCACCAGGTTGACGATGACTTGCTCGAGCTGGCCGGCGTCCGCATGGACGGGCAAAGGTTCTCGACAGAGGTCGGTCGCCAGCTCCACGGACGCGCCCATCACGCGGCGCAGCATGCGCTCTACCCCCGAGACGAGCTCGCTCAGCTCCACGCTGCGCTTGCGCAGCACCTGACGTCTGGCAAACGCCAGGAGCTGCTGCGTGAGCTCGGAGGCACGGCCCACCGCGTGCTGTGCCTCCTGCAGATCTACCGCGGGCGATTCGCCCTGCTCCGCGGCTCGCTCCGCCATGGAGACGGAGGCGCTGATGACCGTGAGCAGATTGTTGAAATCGTGCGCGATGCCGCCCGCCAGCCTGCCCACGCCCTCCAGCCGCTGCATGTGGAGCACCTGCGCCTCGAGCTTGCCGGCCCGGTCGCGCTCGGCGATGGCTTCACGGGCTGCGGCTTCCGCCTGCTGCCGGGCACGCTCGGCGCTCTCCGCCTGCCCGGCAAGCCGCCGCACCGCGGCATCCATGGCGCGGCGTGCCAAGACGAGCCCAGTCACCGCCATACCCAGCACCGACAGCTCCAGCGGGTGCAGCAGTGGCGAGCGAAAGCCCGAGCGCACCACCAAGCCGAGCCAACCGACCACGGCGGAGGCGACGATCCAACGCTCGGAAGTCAGCATCAGCGCGACCACCGAAGGCATCATGACGGCGAGCGCGGGGCGCTCGGTCAGGTGCGGCTCGCGGGTGGAGACGACGAGGAGCAGCGTGAGCATGCCGACCGCGACCTGGCGAGCCGGCTCCCACCCGCCTTTGAACGCGCGCCAGCAGACAACGTAAACGAGGGCGGCGCCCACCGCGGCCCACGTATGCGGATCCTGCTCGACCGCGAGCCACACGGCGAGCGCGCTCGTCAACGCTGCTTGGAGCGCCAAGAACTGCTGAGCAAGGGAACGCTGGACAACCACGAGACGAGCCGAGGATTGTAACAGAAGCCACCCGGGAGCGCGCGCCTGGACGCCGATGGCATGCTAGCGGGAACGGCGAATGGCTTCCGGCAGCCGCGCGAAGGCGCCGTGAACCGCCCCTTCCAGCGCGGCGCGGCGCACGGATGCCACATTCCCCGACGCCTCCTCCACGCTGGCTTTGCCGCGTATCTCGGCAAAGAGCACTCGATCCTCGGCGCGGGACAACGCTATCGAGATGGTCGCGCTCGTTTTGGTGCGCTCATCGCGGCGCTCGCTGGAGAGCTGCGTGAGGGTCGCGCTCACGATGAGCGGCCTTTTGACGGAGCCCAAGCGCGTACGTCCAAGCTCCATGCTCAGGGCTGCTTTCAGCTCCTTGAGCGCTTCGCCGCCTGCGCCGGATTCCCTCGAAACGTGCACGTCCCCGATGGAGACCGCGGCGTGCTCGCTCGCCTGCAACGTACCGCCGTCCACCGAACCAATCAGCAGGCCGAGCAGCAGAGGTAGGCGGGCTCGAGAGCACGCATGCGCCGTCATATTACCTTGGCTATCAGTACGGCCTGAGCTCGGCCAAATTTCGACGCCGAGCCACCGTGATGAGGCACAGACATGTAGGCGCCGGTGAGAGACGGCGCTACCTGGCCGATGCGATCGCGTCCGCAACTTCAGTGCGCAAAGCAGCCGCGCGCCGGGACCGCGCTCGACCCGACCCGTGAGTCGCGTGTACCCTCGGAAGCCGAGGACGAATCATGCCCACCTGCAAATCATGCGGCGAAGACGCCGACGAGCTCCAAACCGTGAAGGTCGATGGGAAGACGAAGAAGCTCTGTGAGTCGTGCGCGGACGAGGTGCGCGAGCAAGGCGCGGTGGCGGAGGCGAGTGAGGCCGCCGTGCAGAACATGATGGGCTTCAAGGGGCGGCGTTGAGACTCGGAGTCGCGGCCGCGGTCGCCATGTGGGCGAGCCTGTTCGGCTGCGGCGGGGGGAGCGATGTGAACGGCGGGCAGCCCATCGGCGGTGCGCCAGCGGACGGGGGCTCGACGTCCGAAGCAGGAGCCCCAGGCAGCGGGAGCGGGAATGGAAGCGGCGGCAGCACCGGCGCGGCGGGCGCGGCACCGAGCGAGGGCGGCGAAGAGGGCTTCGAGCCGACGTATGGTCGATTCGGCGAGGCGCCGGAGAGCACCTTCACGCTGCCCTCCACGACCTCCGCGATCTACTACCCGGACGTCGTCATGAGCTTCCCCGAGGTGGATTTCACGACGCTGGACCGGCTTTACATACCCGCGGGCGAATACAAGACCCTGCTCCTGGGCAATCTGCCCGAGCGCGCGGCGGAGCGGCCGCTCGTGATCACGAACCGGGGAGGGCAGGTGAAGGTCGGGGGCCAAGCCGCGAACTACGTGATGTCACTCGGCGGCGGTAAAAACTGGATCCTCACCGGCCGCTACGACCCGGTCAGCGAGACCGGTGACGCAGAATTTCGCGGTCACGCTGAGGGCGCCTACGCGCACAGCCAGGGTAGCTACGGCTTTTTGATCGACGATGCCTTCAGCAAGGAAGGGCTCTCGGGGCTCTCGATCGGCGGCAAGGCGAGCGACTTCGAGCTGGATTGCTTGGAGGTCGCGCGCGCGGAGTTCGCGGGCATCGTCGCCAAGACCGACAACGACGGCGCCGCCACGATGAAGAACGTGAAGGTGCACGACGTGTACATTCACGACACGGGCTCGGAAGGCATCTACTTCGGCAGCACGCAGCCGCAGCCGCAGCATTCCTTCGAGAATCTGCACGTTTACGATAACCGTTTCCTGCGCACGGGCACGGAGGCGATTCAGATCGGCCAGCAGGGGGATGGGCTCGAGGTCCATCACAACGTATTCGGGCCCGGCGCGGTGCGTTGGCGGTCGGCGTTTCAAGCCTATCAAGATGGCAACGTGCAGTACGGGCAGCGCTACGGCAGCGGCTCCTTTCACCATAACGTGGTGGTCGGAACCGGGGACCTGTTCGTCGAGCTCTTCCCCACCGTGGTCGCCGGTGACCCGCGCTCCAGCGAGGACAAGGTGTCCTTCCGCGACAACTACTTTTCGGATACTTCCTCCGGCGGCGTGTACACCCATGCCGACGACACGGGGGTCACGATCGAGTTTTTGCGCAACGCGTTTCGCGGCTTCTACTTCGACTACGACGCGGTGTACCCGGACGCGAAGGCGCCAGTGCAAGTCTTCGGGGTCGGCTCGAGCTCGCCGAATCCGCACGTGCTGCAGGGCAACACCGCGGACGCCACGTTTCCTTTCATCCTCTACAAATTTCCGAGCGTCACCGAGAGCGACAACACCATGGCCGAAGTGCCGCCGGTCGAGTTCCGCGACTTCATGCTGCCGGAGGTCGACGAGGACGTACGGAAGCTCGAGTGGTGGACGCCCACCGCGACGCTGAGCCCAGACATGCGCGCCGTGACCTACGACGTGGGGGCGGTCGTCGTGCACCGGGGTACCCTGTACCGCGCCCTGGTCCGGAGCAGCGGCGAGGCGCCGGGCGAGAACGCGGACGCTTGGGAAAAACTGCCCGCGCCGGCGGATGACGTGCGGCTCGCGCCGGGCAGCCCCCACCAGGGCCTGGGCGTGCGCTGGCCGCCTGCTACACCCTAGGCATGGCGGAAACTGACGTGTCGGCGCTCGCGGCCTTGCTGGCGGAGGGCGACGTCGTCGTGCTCACGGGCGCGGGTGTGAGCACGGACTCGGGCATACCGGCGTATCGAGACGAGGAAGGGCGCTGGAAGCAGAGCGCCCCGATGCAATTCCGCGAGTTTACCGGGACGCCGCTCGCCCGGCAGCGCTACTGGGCGCGCAGCATGGTCGGCTGGGCGCGCATGGCGAAGGCGAGACCCAACGCAGCGCACACGGCTCTGGCCGAGCTGGAGCACCAGGGCCGGCTACGCTTGCTCATCACGCAAAACGTGGACGGCTTGCACAGCGCGGCCGGTAGCCGCGAGGTGATAGACCTGCACGGCCGATTGGACCGCGTCATCTGTCTGGAGTGCAAAGAGCTCTCTGCGCGTGAGGCTTTGCAAGCGCGCCTCGTGAACGACAATCCGAGCTTCGTCGGGCAAGACTTCGTCGTACGGGCGGACGGCGACGTGGAGCTGGACGTAGACTACGCGCGGTTCCGCGTCGCCCCGTGCGAGGCCTGCGGCGGCGTGCTCAAGCCGGACGTCGTGTTTTTCGGCGAAAATGTGCCGGCCTCACGCGTCCAAACGTCCATGAGCGCGCTCGAATCCGCGAAGGCGCTCGTCATCGTCGGCTCTTCGCTGATGGTCTTTTCCGGGTTTCGTTTTGCCCGGGCCGCGGCGCGCCTCGGTATTCCGATCGCCGTCGTCAATCGCGGCAAGACCCGCGCCGATGAGCTATCCGCGCTGCGAGTGGACGGCAACGTCGGGGAGCTGCTGGAAGGAGCGCTGCGGGCCGCCTCATGAGCGCGGCCCGCGGCTCGCCCGGAGCTCAGCCCTTCAGCGTCGCCTTGACGCTGACGTCTGGCACCGCTGCCAGAGCCTTGGAAATCGGGCAATTGGCTTTGGTGAACGCGACCTTTTCGTCGAAGAGCGCCTGGTCGATACCTGGCACCACTGCCTCGACCGTGAGCTCGATCTTGGTGACGGTCGGGCCGGCCCCGAGGGTAACGGCGGCGGCGGTCTGAATGCTCGTCGGCGGTTTGCCGGCCTCGGTCAACTGCGCGGCCAAAAACATCGAGAAACACCCAGCGTGAGCGGCGCCGATGAGCTCCTCCGGATTGGTGCCTTTGCCGTTGCCCTCGAAGCGTGAGCCGAACGTGAACGCGGCTTCGAAGCCGGTGCCTTTGACCCCGCCATTGCCCTCCTTGAGGGTGCCATTCCACGTCGCGGATGCTTTGGAAATTGCCATAACGTCTGTTCTTTCTCCGTAGGGTGTTGCCCGAAAGCGCGTCCATAGGACGCCACTGTGCCGGCGGCTACCAATGCTTCACCTTGGACCCTTTCTCCCCGTCCTCCGCGGCCTCATACTTCGGCCGATGCGCATGTCGCGCTTTTTCGCCCCGCTTACCATCGCGCTCGTGGCCTGCTCGGCGGCGCCGTCACCTCGGCCGCACCTCGGCGTGACTCCGAGCCTGACCGCAGCGGCGCCGCCCGACTCTCCTCCCGCGCGCTCGAAATCGGTGGTGGACGCTCCGCCAACAGCCGAAGCGCTGGCGGACGCGCGCCACGTACTGAACCGTTTCGCCTTCGGCCCGCGCCCTGGTGAGGTGGAGCGGGTGGCTCGAATGGGCCACCGCCGCTGGCTCGCGGAACAGCTCGCGGGGCCCGAAGAGAGCCCGCTGCTCGAGGCGGCGCTCGTTCCGCACCGGGCCGCGTTCGCTCCCCCCAAGCAGCTCGTCGCGGATTGGCTCGGTGAAGATTGGGAAGAGAGCGCGCGGAGTGACCGAGAGCTACGCCGGGAGACTCGCCCCTACTTTCAGGAGCACCTGCAGCGGTTGGCAACGGCGGAGCTCACGCGGGACATCCTGAGCCAGCGCCAGCTCGAAGCGGTCATGACCGATTTTTGGGCGAACCACTTCAACGTGTTCGCCGGCAAGGGCTTCGTGCGGCTGTTCGAGGGCGACTACTTGGAGCGCGCGATCCGGCCGCACGCGCTCGGGAAATTTTCGGAGCTGCTCGCGGCGACCGCGCGTCACCCTGCCATGCTGCTCTATTTGGACAACGCGCAAAGCCGCAAAGAAAGTGGTCGCGCTCGCAAAGGCAAAGCGCGCCGCGGCTTGAACGAGAACTACGCGCGCGAGCTCCTGGAGCTGCACACCCTCGGCGTGGACGGCGGCTACACCCAGGAGGACGTCCAGGGGGTGGCGCGCATCCTCACGGGGTGGAGCGTGGTGCGCGTCGCCGAGGGCGGCTTCGATTTCGTGTTTCGTAAGTCTGCCCACGACGGCCGCGAGAAGAAGGTCCTGGGCGAGGTATTTCCGGCGGGGCAGGGCGAGGAGGAAGGGCTCCGGCTCCTCGGCATGCTGGCGCGACACCCATCCACGGCCCGCCACGTGGCGCGGCGCCTGTGCACCCGCTTCGTCTCCGACGAGCCTCCCCCTTCTTGCGTGGAAGCGGCCTCGCGCGCCTACGTGCAGACCGAAGGAGACATTCAAGCCGTCCTGCGCGCCGTCAGCGAAGACGCGAGCTTTTGGAGCCCAGCCGCGCGAGGCGTCAAGCTGAAGACCCCACTCGAGCTCGTAGCGAGCGCCGCGCGGGCCCTGGGCGCGCAGCCCGATGGAAGCCTCGTGCTGTCGAAGGCGCTCGAGCGTCTCGGAGAGCCGCTGCTGCAAGAGCGGGTGCCGACCGGGTACCCCGACAGCGAACCGGAGTGGGCGAGCGGCGGAGGGATGCTCGCGCGCCTGAAGTTCGCGAGCGACTTGGGCGCCGGGCGACTGCGTGGTCTGTCGGTGCCGTGGGAAGAAACTTTGCCCCTGGGGCCGGAGCTGAATGCGGCGCTCGGGCGCTTTGGGTCTGCGGTGCTCGGTCTGCCGGAGAGCTCGCCTACCCTGACCACCGTGCGCGAAGAGGTGAGCACGCTCGCCGCGCCGGAGCAGCGCCGGGCCGCCGCAGTAGCGCTCATCTTTGGGAGCCCGGAGTTTCAGCGCCAATGACCCATCCTCACTTTTCCCGTCGCGCCTTGCTCGGTCGCTCACTCCTCGCCTCGGCCGGGTTCTTGCTGAATCCGCGCGCTTCGTCCGCGGCCGAGCCCGTGTCGGGAGCGCCGGTGCTGCTGTGCGTGTTCCTGCGCGGCGCCGCGGATGGGCTCAATATCGTCGTTCCGCATGCTGACGCCGCCTACTACAAGCTTCGTCCTTCGATCGCGGTCGCGCCGCCGGGCAAGGAGCGCGGCGTCATCGATCTGGATGGTCGCTTTGGGCTCAACCCGCGGCTAGGGGCGCTCAAAGCCGCGTTCGACGCGAAGGAGCTCGCGCTGGTGCACGCGGTCGGGTCGCCGCACCCAACGCGTTCGCATTTCGAAGCTCAGGACTACATGCAGACGGGCGCGGTCGGCAATCGGTCCGCGGTGCATGGCTGGCTCGGTCGTTACCTGTCTTTGCGCCCGAGCACGGAGGCGCTACGCGCGCTGGCCCTGAGCGCCCGCACGCCACTCTCCCTACGTGGCTATCGCGACGCGCTCGTGACCGAAAGCCTGAAGGAATTTCGATTGGGGGTGCGCGGGGAGCTGGAGCCGGTGCTGTCTCGCGGCTTCAGCCGGCTGTACGCTTCGGAAGAGTCGCGGCTCGCCGAGCGCGCTGGCAAGCGAGCTCTCGACGCCAGCGCGCTCGTCGCGCGCGTGCTCTCGGAGCAAAAGAAAGGCGTCAAGTACGCCCGGGAGGCGCAAGATTTCGCAGACGTGGCGACGCTCATCAAGGCGGACGTCGGCTTGGAGACGGCGTGGATCGACGTGGGCGGCTGGGATACGCACCGCTACGAAGGCAGCACGGACCGCGGCGAGCTTCCCAAGCAGCTGGAGCGGCTCGGCCAGGCTCTGGCCACGTTCCGAGCGGATCTGGGCCCCGCTTTCGAGCGCGTGCTGGTCGTCGTGATGAGCGAGTTCGGGCGCACCGCGCGGGAGAATGGCACCGGCGGCACCGACCATGGCCACGGCAACGTGATGCTCCTGCTCGGCGGCAAGGTGCAAGGTGGACGCGTGCTCGGCACCCTTCCGGGGCTCGAGGCCGAGCACCTCTTCGAAGGACGGGACGTCCCGGTCACTACGGATTTCAGGGACGTGCTAGCGGAGGTTTGCGAACGGCACCTCGCGCTGCCGGACGCATCGGCGCTGTTCCCCGGCTACGCTCTGGATCGCCAGCGCCGCCTCGGCTTCATTTAGCCGCCTCGCGACCCGCCTGGAAACACCGGCAAAATCCGATCTAAGCTCCCGCCATGGCCAGCTCGGTTCAGCTCATCGACGAGGCGCTCTTGGAGGCGACGCTGGCGCGCGCGGCGGTGTCTCCACGGGGTCGCATGAACCACAACTTTCATCCCGATCTCGCCTCCAACCCCCATCGCTTTCTGAACGCGTGGACGCGCGGCAGCTACGCCGCGCCGCATCGTCACCTCCAGGTGCCCAAACCAGAGAGCTTCGTCATGCTCCGCGGAGAGCTCGCCCTGTTCGTCTTCGACGACGCTGGTGCGGTGACGGAGCGACACATCCTGGGTCGAGGCGGCGTGCTCGGGGTGGACCTCGCGCCCGGGCTTTGGCACACGGTCGCGGCCCTCACCGAAACGGCGGTCTGCTTCGAGGTGAAAGCGGGTCCCTACGACGCGGCGACGGACAAGGAGTTTGCCCCCTGGGCGCCGCGCGAAGGTGACCCGGCGGCGGCCCGCTACCTGGCCGCGCTCCTCTCACAGATCTAGACGAAAAAGTCCGGCAACAGCTCGGCGTCGGGCACGTCCGCGTACTGGCTGAAATCCGTAACTCCGGCGCCGCGTAGCACTGCTTCGTCGAGCAAGAACTGACCCGTGAGCTCACGGCTCGGGGACGAGAGGACGACGTGCGCGGCGTCCGCGACGATCTCCGGGCTGCGAGCGCGCGCCATCGTGGAGTCTCCACCGAGCAGATTCTGCACGGCCGCGGTGCGGATCACGGTGCGGGGCCAGAGCGCGTTGACCGCGATGCCCTCCTTCTTCAGCTCTTCTGCCAGGCCGAGCACGCAGAGGCTCATGCCGTACTTGGCGATGCTGTAGGCCAAGTGCGGCGCGAACCAGCGTGCCTCGTGCGTGAGCGGCGGCGACAGCATCAAGATGTGCGGGTTCTGTGCGCGCCGCAGGTGCGGGATGCAAAGCTTGGAGCACAAGAAGGTGCCGCGAGTGTTGACACCGAACATCAAGTCGAAGCGCTTGAGCTCCGTGCTCTCCGTGCTCGTCAAGCTGATCGCGCTGGCGTTGTTGACCAAGATGTCGATTCCGCCGAAGGCTCGGACGGTCGCGTCCACCGCCGCTGCCATCTGCTCCTCGAAGCGGACGTCGGCGACGCAGGCGATGGCTTTGCCGCCGGCGGCTTCGATTTCGCGCACCGACTCGGTTACCGTGCCGGGGAGCTTGGGGTGCGCAGTCTCCGTCTTGCCGACTACGGCGACGTTCGCGCCGTCCCGGGCCGCGCGGAGCGCGATCGCTTTGCCGATGCCGCGGCTCGCGCCGGTGATGAAGAGCGTCTTTCCGCGGAGTGTCACGCGCTGACAGTATCCGGCGCCCTGCCCTCCCACAAGGGCGCTCCTCGCCGGCTACATCAAGCCCCGGCTACGCAGCACGCTCTCCGTCAGCGGGCGCCTCACTTGCATCGGATCTACCCCAGGCGCTGCGCCGTCGATGAGCGTTGCAAAGTAGACCCGGCGCTCGCCGACCTCCAGCCAGCCGACGAACCACGCCACCAGCTTGGACTCCTCGGGAGGCAAGGTGGTACCCGTTTTACCGCGAAGGACGTAGGTCTCGGTCACGTCGAGGGTCATGATGTCGCGGACCAAGTCCGCGGTGCGCTCCGAGATCGGCAGCTTGCCCGCGTCGAAGCGGCGCAAGAAGTCTATCTGCTGCAGCGGCGAGATGAGCAGCCCTCCGTCCATCCAGAACTTGTCCGCCCCGCCGCCCGTGCTCTCGTTACCGTAGCCGAGCTTGTGCAGCCACTCGTGCTCCGCGGCTTCGCCGACCTGGCGCGCGATGGCGCGGTAGCAAGGGAGGCAGGAGAACCTGAACGCGTCGCGCAGCGAGAGGTCTCGATTCCAGGCCTCGTTCCAATACTGCTGCTTGTCCCAAGGCAAGATGGTGTCCGGGCCCTCGACGACTCCCACCTCCAGCGCGATCATGCTGTGCGCAATCTTGAAGGTAGAGGCGGGGGTGACGGCGCTTTCGCAGCGCTCTGCATCGCTACAGGCGACCACGCCGTCCTTGCTGTCGTAAAGCGCGAGCGTGCCCGTGACGCGCGCAGCCGAAAAAGCGCTCGCCGCTTCCGGCAACGGCGCCGGCCGACCGGGCTTCGGCGGCTCCGCCCCGCCGCCAGCGGCAACGGCCTCGGCCTTCGCCGCACTAGGCGCCGCCGCGGGCGGAGATGCCGCGCCGCACGCCGTGAGCCAAAGGAGCGAGCCGAGTAACAGGGAACGCATGGTGGGCGCGTAGCACCGCCGAGCCTTCGCGTCAGTCTCCCTTGCGGCGACGCGGACCTCCGCCGGGGCCGCCGAGCGGGAACAGCTTGCCGCGCTTGTCCGTTAGCTCCTGGAAGCGCTTTTGCTGCTCCGGGCTGAGCACTTGTTTGATCTCCCCATCCACGCGCTGGCGGAGGCCCTGCAGATCGCTCCCGCACTTCTCCACCATGTCGCGCATCAGCACGCGGTTCTCGTCCCGGTGGCGCTCCATGATGTCTCGCACCTTTTGACGCTGCTCCCGGCTCAGGTCCAGCTCGCGCGACATCGCGGCCACGGCTCTGCGTGCGTCGCCCTGCGCGGGGCGATCGTCGCCCAGCGCCTCCGCCAACCGTTTGCTGGCTACTGCATAGCCAGCGGCTCCCCCTGCGCCCGCGCCGAGCACGAAGATGCCCAGCACGACTCCGTAAACCTTGAGCTTCGGGCTCATTACCAAACGAGCTCCATGTCGTCGCTCGAGGCGAGCGCCTCGGTGACCTGGCTATCCACGGATACGGCCCAGAACATGGCCGCCGCGGCCGCCAGCATGCCTAGCGGCAAGAAACGCCGAGCCGGCGTGCGCAGCGCGTACAAGGTACCGAGCTGCTCTTGACCAATGCGCTGCATGACTCGGCTCGAGAAGTCTGCACGCGGCTGCACGCGGGCGGTGGCGCCGGCAAGGCGTGCGAGCTTTTCGTCGATGTTCTCTTGATGGCTCATTGGCCTTCGCTCCTCTTGCGCAGCGCCGCGCGGGCTCGCACCAGCCGTTGCTCGACCGCGCCTTCACTGCACTGCAAAACTTCCGCAATCTCCGGGGAGGTCATGCCTTCCACCGCTTTGAGGACCAACGCCGCGCGCTGGTCCGGCGGCAACTCGCTCATCCAGTCCGAGAGCTCCGCGAGCGCCATCTTCTCTTCCGCTGACGCCAAGTCCGAGGTCGACTCGTCGGCGGTGTCCGTCGGCTTGGGGCGTCGCGCTCGGCCGCGCATCGCGTCGATCGCTTGATTGGTGACGATGCGGTACAGCCACGTGGACACGTTGGCGCGTCCGTCGAATTCACCGGTGGTCAGCGAGCGATATGCTTTAACGTACGCTTCCTGCACGACGTCCTCCGCGTCCACGACGTTGCCCAGCATCCTAGCGGCCAGCCTGACGAGCCGAGCGCTGGTGGCGTCGACTACCTGCTGAAAAGCCGCTGCGTCTCCAGCTCGGATGCGCGCAACCGCTTCTGTCAGATTGTCCAATAATTCTCCGTAATTGGATCACTCAGGGGGTTGGACGCTGACGCGAGGAGCACCCCTACGCAAGAAAAAAATCAGCGGGCTCAGTAGGGCGCGGGGGGAGGGCGGCGTCGCACCCGCTGACAGGAGCACGACAGACCATGAAGACATCGACCATCCTCAATACCACTTCTTTCGCCGCTTTGCTTTCGAGCTTGGCCCTGGTGGCTTGTGGCGGCTCCGAGGTAGAGCCAGCCGACCAGGCTCAAGGCGCCGCCCTCACTCAAGACGCGCAGAAGACCCCGGCCCCCGAGGCAATGCGCGACGGTCACCACCCTGGCGCACGCGGTGAACGACACGGCGAGCATCGCTTTGGGCCGCCTTCACCGGACAAGATGCTCGAGCGCCTGGACGCCAACAAGAACGGCCAGCTCGAAGCCGCGGAGCTCCCCGAGCGCATGCAACAGCGCATCGCCGAAATCGATACGAGCGGAGACGCGGTGGTGACGAAGGCCGAGCTCGAGGCGCACTTCAACGCCAAGCAAGCGGAGCATCGAGCGAAGTTCGCGGAGCGAGCCAAGGCGCGGTTCGACGAAAAGGACGCGAACCACGACGGCATGCTCGAGCAGACCGAGGTCGGCGAGCACTGGGCCAAGCTCAGCGTGGCGGACGCCAACGGCGACCAGAAGCTCACCCCCGAAGAGCTCAAGACGGCCTTCGAAGCCGGCAAGCTCAAGCCGATGCGCGGCGAGCACGGGCGTCACTTCCGCGGCGGCCCGGACGCGCCGCCGACTCAAGCCCCTGCCGCCCCGACGACCCCGACGCTGTGAGCGACTACGCCGCCAGCCCTTCGAGCAGCGCGCCCGCCAGGATCAAGCACGAGTCACCGAGCTCGTGCTGCAAGTAGCCGGTCCTGGCGGCGTGCTCGAGGGCCCGAAGTAGCAGGGGCCGCGGCGCGAATGCCTCCAGGAGCTCGAAATGGCTCGTCCCCGGCTCGTGCAGCCCCGTCAGTAGTCCATCGACGACGCACGGCTCGCAGCTGGGACCGAGCCGGAGTGCGGTTTCGCCGGTGCCTGCGAGCAGCTGGCCCGAGTCACTGGCTCGTCCCTCCAAGGCTCGCGTCACGCTCGTGCCCGCGGCGATGACGCGGCCGCCGACGCCGCGCGCGCGTGCGATGGCGCTTACCGTAGCTTCGGGGATTTCGAAGCGCTCGGGCAGTGGCAGTCGCGCGTCGAGCGCGGCGCTCCCGGTGGAGGACACTCCGGCTGCGTGCGTGACGTAGGTCACGACCGCACCTCGTCGCTCGAGCTCGAAGAGGCTCTCGAAGGTGAGCGGCCGCCCTGCGGAGGGCATTTCGAAGGACCAGGGCCGAGAAGCGTAGCGGGTTTGCACCTCCCACAGCGCAAGCGGTTCGGCGAGGTACGCGTATTGAATGGGCCTGCCATGTCGGTACAGGGCGGAAAAGAGCGCCGCCCCGTGGCTCTCGAAGCGGAGCCTCACGTAGCGCGGCTCGGCGGGGTCCACGTGCACGACGCGAGCGGCCAGGTCGTCCCCGAGGCGCAGTCGGTCGCCTTCTCCCAGCTGGCGTGGAGCGCCCCGCTGTTCGGTCGGGATGCGGTAATCGCCGGCGCCGAGCGTGACCGCTTCGAAGGCTCCGTCGCTGCGCGCGGCCACCAGCCGTAGCTCGAGCTCTTCGTCCACGCGCAGTGAAGCGGGTAGGGTCGCCGCGTCGTTGACGACCAGCACGTCACCTCGGCCGAGGAGCTTCGGCAGCTCCGCGATGGCGTAGTCGCCGAAGCGTCTCGAGAGGGGGTCGATGACCAGCAGCCGTTCGGGCTGGAAACCCGCCCGCGGCGCGCGAGCCGGCGCGATGTGCAGCGATCCGTCGATCACAGCGCGCTCCACTTCTGCGCTTCCACGCGACTGCCGGTCTCCACGCGCGGATCGGCGAGCAGCCTCAGGATGCGCGCTGCGACGTCGCTCGGTGCGGCGAGCGTGCTCGGGTCCGCATCGGGCAGCGCGTCCTCGTGCATCCGCGTGGCCATTTCGCCGGGATCCACGGACAGCACGCGCACGCCTCGCTCTCGAAGCTCGGCGGCCCAGATTCGGGAAAGATGGTCGAGCGCGGCTTTGGACACCGAATAGGCGCCCCAGCGCTCGTAAGCGCTCACGCTCGCGTCCGAGCTGACGTGCAAGATGGTACCCGTCTTGCGGAGCGCCATCGAGCCGCCGATGGCCTTGCTCAATCGAAACGGGCCGAGCAGGTTCGTGTCCAACACCTTCTGTAGGTCTTCGCAGTCCGTGTCCAGGAGCAGGCGGAGCGGTGTCGGTCCCAGCGAGCTCGCGTTGTGGACCAACAGATCGATCGGGCCGACGAGAGCCGCCGCCGCCCCGGCGATGGCGTAGATGTCCTCTTTGCGCGCCACGTCTGCAGGCAGCGCGTGCGCTTCGCCGCCCCTGGCCTGGATGGTCTGCGCCGCCCGCTCGAGCTCCTGGCCGGCGCGCGCGACGAGCACGACCCGCGCCCCCGCCGCGCCGAGCTGCTCCGCGAGGGCCCTCCCCAGCCCCCGGCTGGCTCCCGTTACCAAGGCCGACACCCCAGGAAAGCTCACGAATTCGTTGGTCATGAGCAGAGCATGGGAGCCGCTTGCTAGAGCATTGGCAATCTTGCCAATGCATTGGCAGAATGCCAACTCATGAGCGAGGAGCTATCCACCAGGCTGGGGCGCAACATCCGCCAGCTCCGGCAAGCGCGCGGGCTGACTCAGCAGCAAATGGCCAAGCTCTCCGGTCTGCCGCGCGCCACCTGGGCGAACCTGGAGTCCGGCGACGGCAACCCCACCTTGGCGGTGCTTCACGCGGTGGCGATGTCGTTTCAGGTCTCGCTGGAGGAGATCGTGGCCGAGCCACGGGCCTCTGCAAAGATCTTCAAGCGCGGCAGCCTGGCGGAACGCCTTCGGGGTACCGTGCGAGTCAGCACACTTCTGCCGGACAAGGTGCCGGGCATGCAAATCGAACGGCTCGAGCTCCCGGTCGGAGCGCGCATGGTCGGCGTGCCTCACACCGCCGGTACCCGTGAATACCTCACGTGTGAAAGCGGTGAGCTGCAGCTCGTCGCCTCCGGCGAATCTTTCGACATGGCAGAGGGGGACGTCGTCGTGTTCCGCGGCGACCAGCGCCACTCTTACGTGAACCGCGGTCGCAAACCTGCCATCGGGTATTCGGTGGTCATGCTCCGGCCGATCGAATGAAAAACGCAGGCAGAGTGATCGAAGCGGCCTTGTGTCGCATTAGCCCATGACGTGTTCGAGCCCTTCTAGGCCGACGCGAAAAATCATGCGGCAATACTTTCCTCTGTTTTGGGTGCTCGGCGTCGTGGCGGCTTGCTCGGGTGGTACCGAAGGCGGTCCGGATGAGCCGGCGGGCGGCACCGCATCCCTCCCGCCGACCGCAGGCGCTGGCGTCATCGCAGGCTCCCCCAATGCCGCCGGCACGTCCTCGGCGAGCGGAGGCGGAGGCGGAGGCGGAGGCGGAGGCGCGCCGGCAGGAGGAGCCGCAACGGGGGGCGCGCCAGGCGTGTCTGGCTCGGTTGGGATCGCCGGGAGCGCCACGGGTGGAACCGCAGGCTCCCCTCAAGGAGGCGCGGCTGGAGCGGCGGGTGGCGGCGCCGCCGGCGCGGGAGGCAGCTCCCTCCCTGGCTTCAAGTTTCCCACCCCCGTGGGCGCCGACCAAAAGCTCTCCAGCACCAAAGAGGTGACGGACTTCGACGGCAAGCTCGCGCGCTTCATCGGCAGCGGGGACCTGGGTGGGAGCGGACAGGGCGAGGGGCAGGACGCGCTCTTCCGCGTGAAAGCAGGCGGCACCCTCAAGAACGTCATCATCGGCGCCCCGGCCGCCGACGGCATCCACTGCGACGGCAGCTGCACGATCGAAAACGTGTGGTGGGAGGACGTGGGGGAGGACGCGATCACGCTCTCCGGCAGCAGCGGCTCCAATGTTTATCGCATCTCCAACAGCGGCGCGAAAAAGGCGACTGACAAGGTCATTCAGCACAACGGCGGCGGCACGCTGTACGTCAAGAACTTCCTCGTAGAAGACTTCGGCAAGCTGTACCGCTCCTGCGGAAACTGCGATGACCAGTACCAGCGAAAGTCCGAGTTCGATACCATCCTCGCCAACGGCAGCAAGGGCGTCCTCGCGGGGGTGAACGAGAAGTACGACGACAGCGCGAAGTTCAAAAACATCTTCGCCACCGCGCCCATGAAGATCTGCGAGCGCTACGACGGGAACGATACGGGCGACGAGCCGAAGTCAGTGGGCACCGGCGCGGACGGCACGCACTGCATCTATTCGCCGTCGGACGTGACCCTCCACTAGATCAGTGGCTCCAGCGCGGAGCCTTCGGCTACGCTCCGCCGCATGGCAGAGGTGCTGATCGCGTTGCCCCTAGGGTTCATCGTCTGGTTCTTCACGCGCTATGGCTTGTTCGGCTTCTACACGATAGGGCCGAACGAGCGCGCCGTCCTCACCACGTTCGGCCGCGCCCAGCGTATCGGAGAGGCGACGACGCTGGAGGATCCGATCTCGGAGGCGCTGCGAGCCGACGAGCGCGAACGCTACCGCTACCCGCAGGTCCGCGTCGTTGGGCCGGGCTTCTATTGGAAGCTGCCCTGGCAACGCGTGCACAAGGTGTCGATCTCGACCGTGACGGTGTCGATCGCCTACGACCCGGAGGACGGCAGCGCGAACCAGGGAGGCCGTATGCTGGAGGCGGTCACGAAGGACCAGCTCAACACCGGGCTCACCGGGCAGCTCCGCTTCACCATCGCGGAGCGGAACCTGTATGCGTACCTCTTCGGGGTGAAGAACCCGGTCGCGCACATCATGGGGTACTTCATCTCCGTGCTGCGTGACCGCATCGCCAACTTCGAGGCCCCTCCCGAGACGCAGCCGCTACCCAACACCGGCATCCCCGACCCGGCGGACGCCGTGCAGGGCATCTCCATCAACGATCTTCGAAAGAACTTGCGCGACCTGAACGACCGCATGGACGACCACTGCGCGTCCGCGTCCGCGCGCTACGGCATCAGCTTGGACACCGCGCTCATCACCGGTATCGACCCGCCGCCGGAGGTGGATTCGGCCCTGGCCGCCATCAACACCGCTCATAATCACGTATCCAGCGAGATCAGCCTGGCCCAGGCCGCCGCGGATCAAAAGATCGTGCAGTCGCGCCGCGCCGTCGAAATCGAGACGCTCAACGCTCAGGCGGAGGTCGAGCCGCTCGTGCAGCTCGCGGCTCAGCTGCGGCTGCTGCGTGACCACGGAGCGGGCGCGCTGGAGGCGTACGTACGTAACATCAAGCTCTCGCTCTTCAAGCGCTCGCGCCAGGTCATGCTCGTTGGCCCGGAAGGAGTGAAGTGATGAACTTTCTCATCGCCTTCGCGATCGCGTTCTTCGGCAGCTTCGTGGCCATGCCGTTCTTCCTGTTCTGGGTGCGCGTCTTCAGCATCTACGTCATCGTGCGCGAGCGTGAGTGCGTCGTCTTCGAGCTCTTCGGCAAGGTGCGGCTCACCATCAACGAACCAGGCATCCACTTTCCGTGGCTCACGATGGGGCCGTTCGCGGCGCTCGTGCCCCTGTTTGGCCGCAAGCGCACGATAGACCTGCGGCTCGACCAAGTTTATCTGCGCAGCCAGCCGGTCAACTCGGAAGAGGGCGCCCCCATGGGCATCGGGGTGTGGTGCGAAATGTTCGTGAGCGACCCGATCGCTTACCTCTACAAAAATACCGATCCGGTCGGCTCGCTCCGCGCCAACGTGTCGAACGCCACCGTGCGCTGCCTCTCCAACATGAAGCTCTCGGACATGCTCGAGAACCGGCACCCCATGAGCCAGGTGGTCCGTGAAGAGGTATCGGCGAAGTCCCGCCAGTGGGGCTACATGCTGGGCAGCACCTACATTCGCAAGGTTCACTTCCGGGATGTCGGCATGATTCAGCAGATCGAGCAGAAGGTGGTGAACCGGCTGCGCCAGGTCACCGCCGCCATTCAGCAGGACGGCGCGAACCGCGTGAACGTCATCCGCTCCACCGCCGAGAGGTCCGCGGCGGTGGAGTTCGCGCGCGCCGCCGCCACCCGCCCGCAGATCGTGGGCGCGGCCCTGGCCGAGATCTCCAAGGACCCGGTCATCTCCGGCGCGCTGTTCGAGCTGCTGGAGACGCAGAACTT
Organism: Myxococcales bacterium; assembly: GCA_004193285.1. Classification (GTDB taxonomy): domain Bacteria; phylum Myxococcota_A; class Polyangia; order Polyangiales; family Polyangiaceae; genus PMG-095. Next base: position 339,739 of record SECP01000001.1, read on the forward strand.
GCTCCAATCGAGCCGCCTCGAGGTGAACATCGTGCCGAAGGGCACGCAGCTGATCGCGGCCGTGCCCAGCTCGGGCGGTATCCTCGGCCCTCAGTAGCGGGCGGATTTGATGTCGGGCGCCGGAGCGCTTACTCCGGCGTCTTCAAGCGGTAGCCCACGCCCGGCTCCGTGGTGAGAAACTGGGGCCGGCTAGGATTTTGCTCCAGCTTGTGGCGCAGCTGGCCCATGTACACCCGCAAGTACTGGGTCTGCTCGCTCGACCCGGGTCCCCACACTTCCTTGAGCAGCTGGCGGTGAGTGATCACCTTGCCCTCGTACTTGAGCAGGGTGGTCAGCAGCTTGTACTCGATGGGCGTGAGATGCACCTCGGCGCCGGCCTTGCTCACCTGGCGTCGAGCGAGGTCCACCTTCACTTCCCCCAGCACGAACTCGCTGGCTCCGGACTCGGTCCGCACCGCATGCCGGAGAGCCACCCGCAGGCGAGCGAGGAGCTCCCCGATCCCGAACGGCTTGGTGAGGTAGTCGTCCGCACCGGCGTCCAAAGCGCGGACCTTGTCCTCTTCTTTGCCGCGGGCGGAGATCACGATGATCGGCATCTTCGCCCAATCACGGAGGCGCTCCGTCACCGTCAACCCGTCTTGATCCGGCAGCCCGAGGTCGAGCAGGACCAAATCCGGGTTGCGCTGTGCGGCTTGGCTCAACCCTTCCGCTCCGGTCTCCGCCTCGAACACCTGGTAGCCGTTGCCGGTGAGCGACGCGCGCAGAAACCGACGCATTTGCGCTTCGTCCTCGATCATCAGCACGGTGGGCATGGGCTCGCTCATGCGATCGGCGTTGGTGGTGGGGTGCCTCCGAGCGGCAGTGTAAACTGGAAGGTGGCGCCGCCGCCATCGCGGCTGCGCGCGGAGATGCGCCCGCCGTGCGCGTTCACGATCGCGCGGCAGATCGCGAGTCCCAGCCCCACGCCTTCGCGGCTCCCGGCGCGCGCGGAGCGATGGAATTTCTCGAAAATGCGCTCCTCTTCCCCCTCCGAGATGCCTGGACCGCGGTCGCTCACCTCGACCCTCGCTGCTTCGGGCGAAAAGGTGGCGCGGAGCTCGATCGCTCCCTGGCCGTATTTGCTCGCGTTCTCGACCAAGTTGATGAGCAATAGCTCGATCAAAAGCTCGTCGCACGGCACGAGCGGAGCATCTGTCGGTAAGTGCACTGCGACCTCGCGGGTGCCGAGCCGCGAGTCCAGGCGGCCGAGCGCGCTGCCCACGACCTCCTCGAGCGACACCCACTCCTTCTTGAGCTTGACGGCCCCGGACTCCAGGCGAGTCATGTCGAGCAGGTTGCGAATCAGCCGGTTGAGCCGCTCCGCTTCCTCCAGCACGGTTCCGAGCAGCTCCTTTCGGGTACCCTCCGGCATCGTTCCTCCCGCTTGCAAAACCGTGCCGGTGGCGCCGGTGATGACCGCCAGCGGAGTTCGCAGATCATGCGACACGGAGCTGAGGAGGGAGCTGCGCAGCTGCTCGGCCTCCACCTCACGGCGGGCGCGCTCTGCCGCGGCTCCCAGTTGCGCTCGTTCCACGGCGGAGGCCAACTGCGACGCGAACGCTTCTACCTGGCGCCGTTGATGGAGCTCCAGGAGTCGCTCCGGCGCTTGCGGCGCGAGCCCCAGCACGCCCACGCAGCCCGCCGAGGCGATGAGCGGGAGGTACAAGGCCTCGGCGCTCGGAAGCGTGCTGGTACCGAGGCCCGCCTCGCGGCCGTTGGTCCACACCCACTGGCCGATGCTCAAGTCCCGCTCGGAAGGCGCGCCGAGGGTCGGCGAAGCGTAGCGGCGGGAGAGCGCCCCTTCCGGGCCCGGCGCGTACACGGAGATTTGGGCCTGAAAGACCTTTTCGAGGTGGCGCGCGGCGGCCTGGACGACGCTCTCGAAGCTCGCCGCGCTCGCCAGCTCACGAGTGAGGGCGTAGAGGGCGGCGGTGCGTAGCTCCCGCTCTTGCGCCGCGGCAGCCTGATTGCGGATCCGCTGGGTGAGGCCGCTGATCACGGCCGCTACGACGAACATCACCGCGAAGGTCGTCGCGTGCCGAAGATCGGCGACGGCCAAAGTATAAAACGGAGGGACGAAGAAGAAGTCGAACAGGGCCACGCTCACGAACGCGGAGAGCAGCGAGGCTCCGAAGCCCAAGCGACTCGCGACCAGCACGATGCCGAGCAGGTAGGTCATCACCACGTCCGGTATCTGATCGCGACCGAACAGAGCGAGCGTGAGGCTGGTGACCAAGCTCGGGAGCAGCACGGCGGCGGCGTAGCTGGGCACGTGGGGCGGGCTCTTCGGACTTGCGGCCTCGACCCGCGCCTCTGCCTCGTCCGGGTCGCCCGCCGTGACGTAAACGTCGATGTCCCCGCTCTGCCTGAGCAGCCGATCCACCAGCGAAGGCCGGAGATGATCGAGGAGGCGCCGCGCCAGGGGCTTGCCCACGATGAGCTTGGTGATGTTTCGCTCGCGGGCAAAATCCAAGAGCAGCCGGGTGGGGTCCTCCCCGCTGAGGGTCAGCACCTCCGCGCCCAGCTGCTCGGCGAGGTTCAAGTTCTGCGTCAACCGCGCCGCAGCCGGCGGCGAAAGCGCGCGTGCGCTCGGCCGCTCCACGTAGACCGCGAACCAGCGCGCGTGCAGGGAGCCGGCCATGCGCCGCGCCGCGCGCACCAACCGCGCCGAGTAGGGGCTCGGGCTCACCGCGACCAGCAGCTGGTCCGAGATGGCCCAGGTTTGCTCGATTCCTTGCGCCGCTCGGTAGTCGCGCATCTGCGCGTCCACCCGCTCCGCGGTGTGGCGCAGCGAGAGCTCGCGCAGGGCGATGAGGTTCCCCTTCTTGAAGAAATTGTCGATGGCGTGCTGCGCCTGCGCGCCCAGGTACACCTTTCCGTCCCGCAAGCGCTCGAGCAAGTCGTCGGGCGGCAGATCGACGAGCTTCAGCTCGTGGGCGCGCTCGAGCACCGAGTCCGGTACGGTCTCGCGCACACGCACACCGGTGATGCGCGCTACGACGTCATTCAGGCTCTCCACGTGCTGCACGTTCATCGTCGTGAACACGTCGATACCGGCGTCGAGCAGCTCTTCTACGTCTTGCCAGCGCTTGGGGTGACGCGAGCCCTCCGCGTTGGTGTGCGCCAGCTCGTCCACCAGCAAGAGCTGGGGCCGACGCGCCAGCGCCGCGTCGAGGTCGAATTCTTCGACCGTGACTCCGCGATGGTGGTGCTTACGTTTTTGCAGTAGCTGAAGCCCGAGCAGCTGTGCGCCGGTGTCGTAGCGGCCGTGCGTCTCCGCGACCCCTACCAGAACGTCCCGCTTTTCGCGCTCCATCTCCGCGCGCGCGACCTCCAGCATCGCGTAGGTTTTGCCAACCCCCGGGGCGGCGCCGAAGAAGACGGTGAGCTTACCCCGGCGCTCGCGAGCGGCATCGGCCACGACTCGGCGCAGCAAGTCGTCGGGGCTACGGCGCTCGGTCACGCAGCAAACTCTACGTTACTTCGCTCGATCCAGCGCAAGGTTCAGCTCCAGCACGTTCACGCGCGGCTCACCTACGAGCCCCAGCCAGCGCTCGCCGGTGTGTGCGGCGACCAACCGCCGAACGTGCCCGGCGTCGAGGCCGCGAGCCTTCGCCACGCGCGCCAACTGGAGCTCCGCGTTGCCGGGGCTGATGTCTGGGTCCAAACCGCTGGCGGAGCGCGTCGCGGCGTCCGCGGGGATCCAGGCGTCCGCGGCTAGCCCGTTCTCTTCGCGGTAGCGCTTCGCGACGTCGCCGAAGCCGAGGAAGCTCTCGTCCACGTCCTTCGTGCGCGGGTCGTCCAAGATGCCGTGGACGAGCTTGTCGCTCGTGGGGCCCAAGTTCGTGCCGCCCGAGCTGGCCGCGTCGTAGCCGGCGCCGGCTGCGGAAGGGCGAGGATGAAAGTACTCCGGTCGGCTGAAATTTTGTCCGAGGAGCTTGGAGCCAACGACCCGACCGTCCGCGTCACGGAGCAAGCTGCCTGCAGCCTGCTCCGGAAAGGCGACCCTGCCCACGGCCCAGACTACCGCCGGAAAGGCGAGCCCGGTCACCGCAACGAAGAGCAGGGTCAAGACGAGCGCAGCGCGAATAGGGAGAGTGGTCATGCGAGCCTCATGAGGACGATCAGCCGATCCAAGAGCCAAATCGCAGGAAAGGGGGCGAGCACCCCGCCTACGCCGTAGATGAGGAGATTGCGTCGCAGCGTGGCCACTGCGCTCGTCGGCCGGTACGCGACGCCGCGGAGGGAAAGAGGAACCAGCGCGATGATGATCAGCGCGTTGAAGATGACGGCTGCGAGCACGGCGGATTGCGGGTTGCTGAGCTGCATGAAGTTCAGCTTGCCGAGCGCCGGATACGTTACGAGGAACATGGCCGGGATGATCGCGAAGTACTTGGCGACGTCATTGGCAATGCTGAAGGTGGTGAGCGCCCCGCGCGTCATGAGCATCTGCTTGCCGATGGCCACCACTTCGATGAGCTTCGTGGGGTTGGAGTCCAGGTCCACCATGTTGCCTGCCTCTTTAGCGGCTTGAGTGCCGGTATTCATGGCGACTCCAACGTCCGCTTGAGCTAGAGCTGGTGCGTCGTTCGTGCCGTCGCCCGTCATCGCTACCAAGCGACCTCCGGCTTGTTCCTTGCGGATGTAGGCGAGCTTCATCTCCGGCGTGGCCTCCGCGATGAAGTCGTCCACCCCCGCTTCGGCGGCGATCGCGGCCGCGGTGAGGGGGTTGTCGCCCGTCACCATGACGGTCTTGATGCCCATCTGCCGGAGCTGGGCGAAGCGCTGCTTCATGCCGCCTTTGACGATGTCTTTGAGCTCGATGACGCCCAGCGCTCTTCCGCCGTTCGCCACTACCAGGGGGGTACCGCCCTCGCGAGCGACTCGCTCGACGATGCCGCGGAGGTCGCTCGGGAACGCGCCGCCACGCGCCTCGACGAAGCGCCGGACGCTGTCGGCGGCGCCTTTGCGGATCTCCATGCCGTCCGCGTCCACACCGCTCATGCGCGTGTGCGCGGAGAACTCCAGGAACTTGGCCGCGCCGAGCTCGGACAGCGCTCGAGCGGGCAAGCCGTACTTTTCCTTGGCCAAAACCACGATGCTCCGACCCTCCGGCGTCTCGTCCGCCAGCGAGGCGAGCTGCGCGGCTCTGGCCAGCTCCTGCAGGTCCACCCCGCTCGGGGCGACGAGCTGGGCGGCTTGACGGTTGCCGAGCGTGATGGTGCCGGTCTTGTCCAAGAGGAGCGTGCTCACGTCCCCCGCCGCCTCCACCGCTTTGCCGCTCATGGCGAGCACGTTGTGCTGCATCACGCGATCCATCCCCGCGATACCGATGGAGCTGAGCAGGCCGCCGATGGTGGTCGGGATCAAGCAGACCAGCAGCGCAACCAGCACCGTCACGCTCGGGGTGGCCCCGCGCCCCCCCGCCGCGAGCTTCGCGAACGGAAGGAGCGTGACGGTGGCGAGCAAAAACACGATCGTGAGGCCTGCGAGCAAGATCGAAAGCGCGATTTCGTTGGGCGTTTTCTGCCGCTTCGCGCCTTCCACCAGCGCGATCATCCGGTCCAAGAAGCTGCGCCCGGGGTCTTGCGTCACTCGCACCACGATGCGATCGGACAGCACCCGCGTGCCGCCGGTCACCGCGCTTCGGTCCCCGCCGCTTTCACGGATGACGGGGGCGGACTCACCGGTAATCGCTGACTCGTCCACGCTGGCCACGCCCTCCACGATCTCGCCATCCGCGGCGATGACGTCGCCGACCTCACACACGAACAGGTCCCCCTTGGCGAGCTCGGGCGCGGGCACTCGCTGCTCCACGCCCCCCCGCAGCCGGCGAGCGGCAGTTTGGGTCTTGGTTTTGCGCAGCGTATCCGCCTGCGCTTTGCCGCGCCCCTCCGCCATCGCTTCCGCGAAGTTGGCGAATAGCACCGTGAACCAGAGCCATAAGCTCACCTGCCCGACGAAGAACGTGTCCGCGGCGTGGCTGACGAGCCCGCGGACCCAGAAGAAGGTGGTAACGAGGCTGCCCACCTCCACCACGAACATGACCGGATTTTTGGCCACGAGGCGCGGATCCAGCTTCCGAAAGGCCTCCTGGACGGCGCGCAACACGATCGCACGCTGGAATAGCGCGCGCGGCGCGTTCTTCGGCTCCGCGGCGGCGAAAGGGGAGGCGTCGTCCCGGGGCGAGGGCTCGACGGACGCCGGTAGTGAGAGTTGCTTTTGCATGGACATGACTTCGGACCGTCAGTGGGTAGTGAGCGAGCTCATCTGAAAGTGCTCGACGAGGGGGCCGAGCGCGACGCCCGGGAAGTAGGTGAGGGCGCCGACAATCAGCACCACGCCGACCAGTAGGCCGCTGAACGTGGGCGTATCCGTCGGAAACGTGCCGGACGACCGAGGAACGTGGCCCTTCTTCGCGAGCGAGCCTGCCATCGCGAGGAGGGGAATGATCATCAGGTAGCGGCCGACGAGCATCGCGGCGCCGAGGGTTGCGTTGTACCACGGCGTGTTGGTCGTGATGCCAGCGAAGGCCGAGCCGTTGTTGGCCGTGGCGGATGCGTACGCGTAGAAGAGCTCACTGAAGCCGTGAGGGCCGGCGTTGTTGAAGTTTCCGGTCGCGGCCCCGTACACGCTGTCCGCCGCGCCATAGGCGCTGCCGGGCCACGTGTTGAGCGCCGCCCACGCTCCCTCCTTCGGCAAATCCAGCGCGCTGGAGAGCGCGCTGAGGCCGAGCACGCTGGCCGCGAGCACGAGCGTTGCCAGCATGGCCATCTGGATCTCGAATCGCTCGATCTTCTTGCCGAGGTACTCCGGCGTGCGGCCGACCATGAGGCCCGCGATGAACACGGCCAGGATGGCGAACATCAACATGCCGTATAGGCCGGCCCCGACGCCGCCGAACACCACCTCACCCGTGAGCATGTTGAACAGGGGGACCGCTCCTCCGAGAGGAGTGAAGCTGTCGTGCATGGCGTTGACGGCGCCGCACGAGGCACCGGTCGTGACGGTCGCGAAAAGCGCGGAGCCGGCGACGCCGAAGCGCACCTCCTTGCCCTCCATGTTGCCGCCCGGCTGGAGAGCGGTCGCAGCGGTTTGGATGTGAGCGTGCGACAAATGACGAGTGCCGGCCTGCTCGGCGCTCGAGCAAATCACGACGCCCGCGATCGCCAGGGCCGCCATCGCACCGAAGATCGCCCAGCCTTGCTTGGCATTGCCCACCATCTTTCCGAAGGTGTGGGTGAGCGCGGCCGGGATGCACCAAATCAGGACCAGCGTGAAGAAGTTGGAGAAAGGGCTCGGGTTTTCGAACGGGTGGGCGGAGTTGGCGTTGAAGAAGCCGCCGCCGTTGGTGCCGAGCTGCTTGATGATCTCTTGCGACGCGACCGGGCCGAGGGCGATGGTTTGCTTGCCGCCCTCCAGCGTCGTGACCGCGCGGTACGCGTCGAAATTTTGCGGCACACCGCAGGCCAGGTAGACGACGGCACCGACCAGGCAGAGGGGCAACAGCACGTAGACGGTGCCGCGCACGCAATCCGCCCAAAAGTTGCCGATGCCGTCCGCGCTTCGCCGAGCGAAGCCGCGCGTCACCGCGACTGCGATCGCGAGGCCGACCGCGGCAGACGCCCAGTTGTGGATCGCCAAGCCGACCATGTTCGAAAAATAGGAGAGCGTTACCTCCGGCGAATAGCTCTGCCAATTCGTGTTGGTCGCGAACGAAACGGCCGCGTTGAAGGCCAGGTCCGCCGGTACCTGCTCGGCTCCGAAGCTCTGCGGGTTGAGCGGCAGAACGCCTTGTAAGCGCAGCACGGCGTAGCTGAAGAGGGTGGAGACGAGCGAGAACAGCAAGAGCGCGACCGCGTAGGTCGTCCACGACATGTCGCGCTGCGGATCCACGCCGAGCGCGCGGTAGGCTCCGCGCTCGAGCCAGCCGAGGAGGCGGTGCAGCGGTGGCCGCTCGCGGCCATCACCGAACACGCGCGCCATGTAGGCACCGAGCGGCCGGGTCAGTAGCAGTAAGGTCCCGAGGAAAAGGACCAGCTGTAGGGTCGCCATCGCCGTCATGGCTCAGAATTGCTCCGGCGCGAGCAGCGCATAAACGAGGTAGCCGAGCAGCAAAGCGGTGAGCCCGCCGAGCCAAAAGGCGTCGGTCATGGTCGGTCTCCGCGCAGCTTTTCACAGGCGCGCGTGTAGGCGGCGGCCACGGCAAAAAAGCCGAGGATCGCCGTCAGGTAAATGATGTCGGTCATGGTGGTCTCGCTGCAAGGAGCTTTCGTCGCACTCCAAAGCTAAGGTCATGAGCGTCAAGACGTGGTTAAGAGCGGGCCTCGGAGGATCAAGAACTCGTAAGGACGGAGCTCCGGCTGCTCGATCGCTCGCTGGCGATCATCATGCAATCTTGATGGGGCGAGGCCGGGTCCTGACGTCGCCTTGATCGGTCGAGGAGCATGCTGGCTGGATGAAGACGTCGCGCCTTTTGGGGTTCGCTTCCGGCGACCGGGACCTGTGGTGCGTCGCCGCCCTGCTCTGGCTCGCGAGCGCGGCGCGCGTGAGCTTCGCCATGCTGCGCGGGGAGACGTTCGGGCCCGAAGCGACGGCCGCCGTCGTCTGCCTCGTGGCGGTGCCCTGGAGCTTGCTCCGGCGTGCGTCGCCTCCCGGTCCCACCGAGCGGTGATTAAAGCAGCGTGAGGACGCGGTAAGAGGCCCTTGCGCGCCCTGCGGGGTCGGAGTGTAGGATGTGGGGTTGCTCGCGGCGTGCCGCTCGCGGGCGGAGGTCGAACGGATGCGCTGGTGTCTCTTGTGTGGAGTCTTACTCGTGCCTGCTGTCGGAAGAGCTCAAGCTGGAGCGGCGCCCACGCCTGCCGAAGCACCTGCCGCCTCGTCCGATCTGCGCGCGTTCACGGGCCAGCCAGCGCCCAGCGTCGCTGCGCCTGCGGTGGCTGCGCCGCCTGCCCCCGGCTCAGAGCCGCTGGTGGCGGCTGCACCGGCTGCAGCACCGCTCCCGCAAACGCCGCCGGCGCGCTCTTCCACCGCGCCCATCGCTCGTACCGGTTTCCAGATGCACTTCGTTCCCCTGACCGCGTTCTCGGTGCCGCTCGGAAACGCGAGCGGAGCCCGGAGGGACTCGCTGGGTGGCCGCTACGGCTGGCAGTGGGTCCCAATCGAGCTGGGGCTCGGCGCCAAAGTGATCGAAGAGCTCTACATCGGCGCATACCTGAGTCTCGGCGTTGGCTACGAAGGCAGTGATTCACGAACCGCGGCGCGCTGCGAGGCTGGCAATGACTTCGAAGACGACGTGTCCTGCAGCTCCACCACGGTTCATGCCGGCATCGAAGCTCGGTACAACTTCGAGCCTGCAGAGAGCCTCAACGGCTGGTTCGGCTACGGCTTCGGCATGACCAGCGGAAATGAAAGCGTGTCGGATTCGGGCCGCTACCGGGAGAGCACCACCGCGCGTGGGCTGGACGTGGCAAGGCTCTCGGGCGGGCTGGATTTCCGGGCCAAGAGGGGCTTCGGCCTCGGCCCGTACGCCATTTTGTCGATTGGGCGTTACCTGCACACGCGCACGGAGGTCCGCGAGGACGTGACCTTCTCCGGCGACATCGATAGAAAGTCGTTTCACGCTTGGCTCTCGCTGGGCCTCCGTATGGTGGTGTTCCCATGAAGCCCCGGCTCCTGCTCCTCGTTCTGGGCCTCGGTGCGCTCGGGTGCGATGACCCCCAGTACGTCAATCCGGACACGGTGGCCCTGGTCGTCACGAACGACTCCACCGGAATTCAGCGCGTCAACCGCTGCCACTACGTGCCGGTGCTGCTCGGCAGCCAGGTCAAGGCGCGCTACGTCGTGGAAGACGAGCTGCGCGCCACCATCACGCTGACGCGCGACGAGCTGAGCCTGTTGTTCGAGGACGGCGGCGCTCCCGTCGCCGGCCTCACCAGCCCCAGCTTGAACTTTGCGGAAGAAGCACGCGAGCTCATGGAGAGTCCCCCTGAAGGGTTCACGGTCGAGCTCGTCTCGCCCTGCACCCCCCAGGAATTCTGACGGAAAGCCGGCTTCAGAACGGGTACGTCAGGCGCAGCCGCACCGCGCGCATCGTGCCGAGCGGGAGCGTCTCCGCCATGCCGGCGCCCTTGGCGGACTGGATATCCAAAGTGGCCTGGCTGAACACCAGCTTGACCGACGCGGCGTTGAAGCCGAGCGGGTACAGCAAGTACGCCGCGCCCTGGTAGTGCTGCTCGAAGTTCTTGATGTCGTCCACGACCTCGGTGCGGTTCAGCCCAAAGCCTACGATCAGGCTGCGATCCATGATCAAGGAACCGGCGTCCAGCTCCGCGTAGCCGCCGAGGCTGGTGCGCTTGTTGGTCGCGTCCTGGTCGAGCGTGCCGTTCGTGGCGGTGTACTGCTTTTCGTGGCTTTGGGCCGCGTTCAGCGCCACCGCCACCGGCTGCACCGTGACCTCCAGGCTGCCGCCGAAGCCGTACGCGCGTGAGACGCCGCAGTTGGGGCACTCCACGAGCTGAGAGGTGTTCACATCCGTGTACGCCTTCTCTTGGGCGGGCTTCGAGGAGCGGTACTCGGCCGCCGCCGAGACGCGCAGAAAGTCGAAGTGGACCATCGCTGCGCCACGGCCACCGAGCGTGTTGTTGGCGCCGTTGTTACCGACGCCGGTCGCCAGCTCGATTGCCGACCACGGCGTGGGGTAAACGTGCAGCGCTGCGCGGCCCGCAGGCTCGCGGTCGTAGATGTGGCTCACCTCGTAGGTGTGCGGACCGAAGGCACCGGCGCCGGTCTCCAGTGAGCAGCTGCCGGTGACGGCGGTGGAGATGCGGCAGGCGCCTTGATCCTCCAGCGTGTAGAGGTCGAAGCCGTAGCCCTTGTGGTAGACGCGCCACGTGCGGAAGCGGCCGACCTTGAAGTCCCACTTTCCCTTCAAACCGAACTGGCCGTACACGTCGTCGGCGTTGATTTGATAGGCGCCGTACTCGCGCATCCACGCCACGAGCTCGCCGCGGGCGCGGACGAACCACTGCTTCTCTTCGCCGAACTCGTATTGAACGGTCGGCCCGACGACGAAGCGGCCGCGAGTGTCGTAAAACGCCTGGGGCCGCGCTTGGTCCCGTTCGAACGTGTAGCTCGCGTAACCGCCGTCCGCCTCCAGACCGCCGTGCCACTCGAGGTTGCTGGAGTTCGCGGGGCGCACGAAGCCGTTCCGCTGCTCGAGCGCGTAGTCCTCGAGGGGCGCCCCTTCCGTCGCAGCCGCCGGCGCGGTGGGAGACACAGTCCGCACCGCTTGCCCGCGCTCTTCCGCAGGAGGAGCAGGCTTGGCCGCCGTCTCCTCGTCCTCGTCCTCGTCCTTGGCGGACGGGTCCTCCATGTCCGCGTTAGCGGCCGCGGCCGGAGCAGGCCCGCCGCCTTCCTGAGCCAAGGCGCTCGACGCAAGCCCTAGGCTGGCCATGCCGCACGCCAGTCCGAGGCCGAACACACGAAGACCACGCAGCGAAGAAAGTTGCACGTTCATGACTCGTTCGGATCGGTTCAGTTGATGGTGAAGGACGCGCTCTTCAGCTTGGTCGGGTCCGCGCTCGGGCCGATGAGCACGTTGTGCATGCCCTTCTCCACGACCCAGCCCGTCGCGCCCCAGTACGCCATGTCACGCGCCGAGACCCTGAACTGAACGTTCTTCGTCTCGCCCGGCATCAGCGAAACCCGCGTGAAAGCCTTCAGCTCCTTGGCCGGGCGGCGCTGCTGGGTCATCGGGTAGCCGATGTACAGCTGGACGATTTCGTCGCCCGCCATCATGCCCGCGTTGGTGACCGGAATCTCCACGTTGAGCGCGCCGCCCTCCGTGATGCCGGTGGTGCACAGGACCTTCACGTCCCCGTAGGTGTAGTTCGTGTAGCTGAGCCCGAAGCCGAACCAGAAGCGCGGCATCTTCCCTTCCTTCTCGAACTTCCGGTAGCCGTGAAAGTAGTCGACCATGGCGTCGTCACCGGTCGTGTTCTGGAAAGCGGGGTAGTCCGCCGGATTGGCGGCGACGGTGAAGGGCAGCTTGCCGGAGAAGTTCGCGTCTCCGAACACCAGCGCCGCGAGCGCGTTGCCGCCCTCTTGACCTGGGTAGAAGCTCTGCACGATGGCTGCGGGACCCGCGTACCAGTCTTCCATGACGACGGCGCTGCCGACCGCGAGCACGACGATGGTGTTCTTGTTGGCGGCGACCGCTTGAGCGATGAAGGCGGCCGGCTTGGTGTCGCCCCAGTGTTTGGGGTGCGGGCCCGCAAGCGTGAGATTTTCGCGGTCCTGGCCGACGTCGTAGCCTTCGCCTTCGTCCTCCCAGGCCATCGTCACGGGGATGATGGCGATGTCCGCCGTGCTCGCGGCCGAAGCGTCGCCGCTCGTCGTGACCGTGACGCCCTTCGCCATGCCAGCCGTTTTGAGGCCGTCGTAAAAGGAGACGGCGTACGGGGGAATCGTGGCGCTGCTGCCGCGGTCGCCCAAGCCCGAGGCGGCGCCCGCCGTGCTGACGTTCGTGTCCGGTTTCATAGCGTCCGGACCGAGCACGACGATGCTCTTCGCGTCCGCCTTGCCCATGCCGGCCACGGTCGCCATCGCGCCGAGCGGCAGCAAGTTGTCGTTCTTCAGCAGCACCGCGCCCTTGAGAGCCGTCTCTTTGGCCAGGTCCTTGTGCGTTTGCTCGTTGATGATCGCCGGGTTCTCCGCCGCGTTCTTGTACGCGTCGGTGTCGTGGGCGAACTTCAGCCGCGCGTTCACGATGCGGGTGGCGGCCTCGTCGATACGGGTCGTCGGCACCGTGGTGTCGATCGCCTTGAAGGCGTTGTTGTCCGGCATCTCCAAATCCAGGCCGGCGAGGATGGAGGTATTGCCCTGGTTGGCGACGGTGGCCCACCAGTCGGAAATCATCATGCCCGACCACTTCCACTCGTCACGCACGATCTTCGTGATGAGCTCGGGATTCTGAGTGCAGCGCAGGCCGTTGACGCGGTTGTACGCGGCCATGATGCACGCCGGGTCGGCCTCGTCGATCACCATCTGGAAATGGCGCAGGTAGTTTTCCCGCAGCGTCTGCTGGTCCAGCACCATGTTGACGTTCGGTTCGTCCGCGCCGTCCCCGCGGTTGTTCTCGGTGTTGTTGACGGCGAAGTGCTTGGGGCACGCCATCATCTTCTTGTCCTGCATGCCGCGCACGAAGGCAGAGGCCATCTTGCCGACGAGGACCGGGTCCTCACCGTAGGTTTCTTGGGCTCGGCCCCAGCCGGGGTGGCGCAGCACGTTCATGGTCGGCGCGAGCATGACGTCGTACTTGAACGCCTTCATCTCGGCCGCGATGACCTCGCCGACGCGATACTCCAGGTTCACGTCGAACGCGGCCGCGCGTGCTTCCGCCACTGCGAACGTGGTGGACTTGGAGTTGTTGAGCTGGTGCACCCCGCGCGGGCCATCGCGCATGGGCATGTCCTTCAAGCCGATCTTCTCCGCGCCGGTGGCGTTGAAATCGATCGTCCACCAGTCGGAGGCCAGACGCTGCCCGCCGCTGAGCATCGCCAGCTTGTCTTCACGCGTGAGCTGCTGGACGAGGTTGGCCGTGCGCGGATCTACCGGTTCCAGCACGTTCGCAACTGCCGGCGTGAACGCCATGCAGCTCGCGTCGTTCTCCACGATGGGAGTCGTGCCGCCGGTGCCCGGGCCGCCGCCCCCGGTGCTGGTCCCCGAGCCGCCGGTTCCGACCGCGCTGCCGCCGGTGGCGCCAGGCATGCTCCCCGAGCCGCCTCCGACCGTCGACGAGGCGCCCGCCGTGCCGCCTGGCGTGACGTTCACGCCGGAGGGGCGGGTGGAGCACGCCGAGTACAGCAACGTGACGACGACCAGGCCGGAGCCGAGATGCAGGGCGGAGATGGAGTGTTTGCGCATGGACGAACCTCGCTTACCGAGCGGGGTTTTCCACTCGGGCTGCCGCTTGTAAACGATTGTGGAATCGATCCCATTTGCATGAAACCGGTTCCAGCAGCGGTTCGGCTGATATAGCACTTCTCCGTTCCGTGCTACCTGCACAGAATGCTTTTTCAGCGGGATTTATCGAGCAGACTGCAGCTCCGTCAAATGAAGTCAGCGCGAGCGCAACGCCCCAAGTAAGGACGGTTGCTCGATGCGCCGTGCGTCATTGCTCCAAGTTACCGTCAGCTCGTACGCTTCCGGCGTGCCTGCGACTCAGAAATCGATGGGCTCGGCGCCGTACCAGAAGCCGCCGGTCACCGAGAACGGCTTCGTGGCCAGCTCCAGCATGCGGACCGCGCCGTCCGGCGGCTCACCGGGCGCGTTCGGGCCGCCCAGGTCCGTCTTCAGCCAGCCTGGGTCCAGCGAGTTGACCGCGACCTTGCCCTTCAAGTCGCCGGCATAGGAGAGAGTCAGGCCGTTCAGCAGCAGCTTGCTGAGGCGGTAGGCGGGCATGTTCGCTTCGTCGCGCACGGCGGCGAGCTTTCCGGCGCCGGAGCTCACGTTGATGACGCGAGGCTCTTGCCCGCGCTCGAGCAAGTGCAAGAGAGCGTTGGTGAGCCAGTGTGCGGAGAGCACGTTGGTCGTGAGGTTGCGCTCCAGCGCGTCCACCGGCTCGGCGTGGAAGCCGGCGTTGTACTCTTGAATCGCGGCGTTGTTGATGAGGAGGTCCAGCGCTCCCCAACGCGCCGTCACCGCGGAGGCGATGCGCGCGCCGAGCCCGCGGTCCGTGATGTCCCCCGCGAGCGGCTGGAAGCCGGGAAACTCGCTTGCCAGCTGCTCGAGCTTGGCGGCGTCCCGCGCCACGCCGATGATCTCGGCGCCTTCCGCGGTGAACAGACGAACGGTTTCGCGACCAACACCGCGCGACGCGCCCGTGAGCACGATGCGGCGACCTTTGAGGCGTGACATGAGGCTCGCGTACCTGAAAGCTGCTGGAAACTAAAGCCACAAAGCGGCCTCGCCACGTGAAAGACGCTTGCCCTTTGTGGAGATCCTGGCCAGCGTGGCTTCGTGGACGACGAGTACAAGCTGGTAGAGGTATCTCCGCGACACTCCGTGCGCGTCGGCGCGGAGTACGCGGTCTGGATCAAGAAAGCGCCTCGCCAGGACTTCGTCGTGCGCACGATCATGAAGCGTGAAGCCAACGGTATGCCGCTGGTTTCTGCGGATATCGTCATTGCCGGCGAAGAGACGCGCTCCAGCTACCCCCTGGCGGCGCAGTACCCGCTGCATTTTCGCAAGACGTACTACCCGGGGCGCCTGCACGGCGATCCGCGTCAAGAGCGGGACCGGCAGAACGAAGCCGCCGAAATTCTGGATATTCCGCCTGCCATCGGCGCCACCCATCAGATCTTCCGCAGCTGCTTCCTGCCCGGTATGCCCTACAACCGGTTGTCACCGTTCGGAGCCGAGCCGGAAGAGAAGAACCTGCCCCTGGCGCAGAAGCTGCCGCTCGCGAGCGCCGCGGGGCTATGGCGCCTGCTGCACGAAGCGCACGACGCGCTGCTGAAGCTGCAGCACGCTGGCATCGCGCATGGCGATATGGAGCTGCACAACCTCATCGTGTGCAGCTCCCCGCTCGAATGCATCTTGATCGACTTCGAGGCGACCGCGCGTCGAGACGAGCTGGCCCCGGCCGAGTTCGAGAAGCGCTGCCACAACGACCTACTGCCGATGCTGAAGGAAGCGGTGCTGCTCCAGTGCGCTCTCGGGCCGCAGCCGGGGCCCCTCGCGGAGCTCTCTCGCAAGCGCGTCGGGGAGCTCTTCAAGCGTCCGGATAAGTTCTTGGACGAAATCGGCGAGCAATCCAAGATCGGTTGAGGGGCGCCTTCAGGCGGCTCCGCCTGCGGCCGCGCCGAACGCCGCTCCGTGATCCTGGGCAAACTCTCGAACGCTGCGGGCAGGTCGTCCGAGCAGCTCGGGGAGATGCGAAGTCGTGAAGTTGCCCCAGTCCTTCGCGTAGGCCCGTGAGTACTCGCCGAGGAGCCCCACGACCCAGGGCGGCATCCCCGAATCCAGCATGCTCTTCCGCGCGGCTTCGTGGGGCACGGGCACGTAGCGCACCGGCTTCCCCAGCCCCGCGGCGAGCTCGCTGGCCGCTTGTGCGAGCGAGAGCGAAGCGGGACCAGTGGGGGTGTAGATCTTGCCATGGTGCGCGCCCGGGTCGCTCAGAAGCACCTTTGCCGCCACTTCTGCCACGTCTCGCACGTCGATCATGGCGAGCTTCCCTTCCCCCATGTCCCAGTAGAGGTTGCCTTGCGCGCCGATGGCCGACGCGGCCATGAGCAGGTTCTGCAAGTAGAAGTGGGGCCGCAAAATGGTCCACTTCAGTCCGGAGCTCATCAGCTCCGCGTCGGAGAGCGCGTGCAACCGCCCGTTGCGCGTAGGCGCGTCGGGACTGGCGCCGATGGCGGAGAGGCGCACCACCCGCTCGACGCCGGCCTGCTTGGCGGCCCAAAGCGCATTCATGCTGTTCTCGGGCTGACGCGGGGTCACTCCGTTGAGCAGCCACAAGTCGTTCACGCCCGCAAAGGCCTGCGACAGCGACTCGGGCTCGTCCAGGTCGCCGGGAGTCACCTCGAGGCCCTGGGCGCGCAGGGCGGGGGCCTTGCTGGCGTCGCGTACGAGCGCGCGCAGGCGCACGCCGCTGGCGCCTTTCAGAGAGCGGATGAGAGCGCTGGATACGGAGCCGGTCGCGCCGGTGATGAGGATGATTCGGGTCATTGATTCTCCAACGAGGGGGATGACCGTTGAATAGGGTCCGCGAGCGTTCTGGACAATACGAGGAAAATGGAAAGACTGTCCCACCACAGGTCCAATGGCAGTTCCGGATTTGAACGCGGTCAGCGCCTTCTCCAAGGTGGTGGAGCTCAAGAGCTTTCGGGCGGCGGCGGCGGCGCTCGGGATCCCGAAGTCCACCGTGAGCCGCAAGGTGGCGGAGCTGGAGGACGCGCTGGGAGCGCGTTTACTCGAGCGCACCACGCGCAGCCTGCGGTTGACGGACGCAGGCCGCGCTTACCACGTGCGCATCGCGCCCGCGCTGGACTCCCTGCTGGAAGCGGAGCGCGCGGTGGAGGAGCAGAACGAAAAGCCTTCCGGTCGCCTGCGCCTCACCATGACGATCGACGGCGGGCAAACGCTGCTCGGTCCGGTGCTCAGTGAGTACCTGCGCGCGTTCCCCGACGTGAAGCTGGAGGTAGAGCTCACGGACCGTCGCGTGGACTTGGTGGAGGAGGGGTTCGACCTCGCGGTTCGGGCCGGCGCGCTCGCAGACTCCACGCTCATTGCGAAGAAGCTCGGCGCGCCTGGTAGCAAGGGGCTGTACGCGAGCCCCGAGTACCTACGACGGCGGGGAACACCGCGTCACCCACGCGAGCTGGTCGAGCACGATTGCTTGATCATGTCGGCGCAGCTCGCGCCCGCGAGCTGGAGCTTCCGCGACAAGCGCAAGGCGATCTCGGTGGAGGTGCGCGTGCTTGCGCAGGCGAACAGCTTCCTCTTGCTACGCGATTTGGCGGTGAGCGGTCACGGAGTGGCGCGCTTGCCGGACTACCTGGCCGCCCCGGCGGTGAGGCGCGGCAAGCTCATCGGCTTGCTGGGCGCGTTCCTGCCCGAGCCGACTTCCTGGCACGTCCTCTACCCGAGCGCTCGCAACCTGTCGCCCAAGGTGCGGGCGCTCGTGGAGCTGCTCGAACGGAGCTTCGCTCGCAAAGCCTAGCTGGCCGCGTCTTGCGCCGGCCCGAGCTTGGAGACGAGCGTGAGCAGCTCATCGATGCCCACCGGCTTGACGAGGTGCGCGTCGAAGCCGGCTTGGAGCGAGCGCTCGCGGTCCGCCTTCTGACCGTAGCCGGTCAGGGCAATGAGCTTCAGCGCGGCGCTGGGCTGCTGCTCACGGAGGCGGCGCGCCAGCTCGTAGCCGTCCATGACGGGCAGGCCAATGTCCAAGAGCGCGAGACTCGGCGCTTGCTCCTTGGAGAGATCCAGCGCGCTCGGGCCGTCGTACGCGACCCGTACCTCGTGACCGACCTCTCGCAGCACCTGAGCGGTGGAGTCGGCGGCGTCCCGGTTGTCGTCGACGAGTAGGATGCGCTGCCGACGATTGGGCAGCGGGGTGACTCGCGGCGCGCGGGCCGTCTCTTGCATCTGCTCGGTCGGGGCGAGCGGCAGGGTGACGGAAAATTCGCTGCCGTGCCCCGGTCCGTCGCTCTTGGCGAAGACCTTGCCACCATGCAGCTCCACGAGGCTCTTCACGAGCGACAGCCCGAGGCCGAGGCCGCCTTCCGAGCGGTCCAGCGTGCGCGCTCCTTGAACGAACAAATCGAACACGCTGCCGAGCAACTCGGGGGCGATGCCGACGCCATTGTCGCTCACGCGTACCTGCACCTGGCCGTCCCGGCGCTCTGCCCGCAGCTCGACTCGGCCCCCGACGCTCGTGTACTTGGCGGAGTTGGTGAGCAAATTGGAGAGGACCTGAACCATTCGACCGCGGTCCACGTCGACGGCCAAGCCTTGCTCCGGCACCTCCACCATGAGCCGGTGCTGTCGCTGCTCGAACAGCGGCGTCGCCAGCTCGATAGCTGCGCTCGCGACCGTGGCGAGCTCGACGACCTCTCGTTTGAGCTCGACCCGCCCGCTGGCGATGCGCGAGACGTCCAGCAGGTCGTCGACCAGGCGCACCATATGGCTCACCTGTCGCTTGATGACCTCGCGCTCTTTGACCGAGCGGCTGGCGTCCCGCAGCTCCATCAAATGGAGTGAGGTCAGGATGGGGGACAGCGGATTTCTGAGCTCGTGACCGAGCATGGCCAAAAACTCGTCTTTCGCGCGGCTCGCTGCTTCCGCTCGTTGCCGCGCGATCTGCTCCGAGTCGAAGAGGAGCGCGCGGTCTAGCGCTTGTGCGCATTGCCAGGCCAGCTGCCGCGCCCGAGAGCGCGTGGTCTTGTCGAAGCGTTGCCCCTCGGCGAAGCTGAGCGCGATCGAACCGAGCACCCCTCGGCTACCCTCGAGGGGCAGGGCAGCCCAGCTGCCGTGGGCGTTGTAAGTCGTGAGCGAAGGGAAGGCTTGGTCCCGCTCTTCGGCTGAGCCGAGGAACACCGGCTCCCGCTTCGTCACCGCGAGCGCGGCCGGCAAGTTGCTATCCAGGGCGAAGCTCCCGTACGCGAGCGCGACCTCTTCCGGGTAGCCTCGCGATGCCAGAGCATCCAGCCGCTTGCCGTCCTCGGACACGCGCAGGAACCAGCCGGCGCGCGCCTTGAGAGCCGGGAGCCCCAGGTCCATGGTGGCCTCCACTACGTCCCCGACGCTGCGTGCGCGAGCCAGGGCGCTCGTGAGCTCCGCGGTGTTGCGTAGGAAGTCTTCCGACTCCATGCGATCCCGCTCGAGTCTGTCCAGCGAGAGCGCCAGGAACAGCACCGTCGGCGCCATGACCAGGGCGACCGCGGTGGCCAAAAGAGCGTGGCTTTCCGAGGGCGCCAGCACCGAGTGATGATCCGCATCCAGCAGTAGCCAGCCAACGATCACTGGCAAAAGCAGCGTGATCGGGAGCAGGCGCCGCGCGAGGTAACCGCCGATCGAGGTGCTCGTGATGACTCGACCCAGGCCGACGTCCGGCCTGAGCGCGAAAGCCGACGCCACGAGAAGCAAGTTTGCGACCGCGGTATAAGGGGAGAGGCGGATGTAAGGGAGGGGCTGGTAGAGGATGGACGCGGAGTACAGGTACCCCACGAGGCCGATGCTGCACACGCCGAGCGTGAGCACCGCGCAGGTCTGTCCGAGCGCCGCGCTGAGCGTGTGCTTGCGCGTGATGAGCCAGGGGCACGCCGCGAGGAGCACGAAGCACAGCGCCGCCGTCGGCGACATGCGATTGGGGTAGCGCGCCGACTCGGCGGACCAGGCGTCTCGCGCCAGGAGCTGGTCGATCCCCAAGTCCGCGCCGCTCAAATACTCGAAGGAGGTTCCAACGCCGATGAGCCCCGCGGTCGAGATGGCAACCGCGGCGACGCGGCGCCGGGCCGGGGTGGGCGACAGCGAGAGCAGGCCGTAGCCCAAGGCGAGCAGGATCAGCGAGACGGAGGTGTTCGTCTTGGAGCGGCTCGAGACGAAGGCGCGGGCTTCCGGCGAGCCGTAGAGCCACAGTGACAGCCACACGCAGCCAATGGCCCCCGCAACGCCCGCTGCGACCACGCCGAAGGTTCGGGCTTTGACGGCGCTGCGGCGACTGGAGGAGGGGGGCGAAGGAGCGTTCACGTCGGGCGACGGCTGGAGGCTGACATCGAGAAGCCCTCGCGTCAGCGAGGCTAAATGTGACAGCACAAAAAGGCGAACGCCTCACACGTGGACGTGGAGGCGTTCGCAGTTGCCGTTTCCGCTAAGGGCTCAGCGGATGAACAGCATCTCTTGGTAGGTCGGCAGCGGCCACAGGTCGTCCGCAATCAAGCCCTCCAGAGCGTCGGCCGCTCCGCGCACGCTGAGCATGAGCGGCAGGACCTCCTCCTTCAGGTGCTTGGCTTCCGACGCGACGTCAGACGATTCGTGCCCGAGCGCCTTCTCCAGGCTGGCCAGACCCGAGTCGAGCTTGTCCGCGTAACCGGAAACCTCACCCAGGAGCTTCTTGGCGGCGTTGGAGGAAGCCGAGGCCGCCCCGAGCTCCGCTTGGTAGCGGATCGCGGCCGGCAAGATGATGGTCTTGCCCATCTTCACCACCAGCTTGGCCTCCACCAGCACCTGCTTGACGTACGTCTCCAGGTAGATGTCGTGACGGCTCTTGAGCTCACGCGGCGTGAGCACGTTGTACTTGTCGAACAGCTTGATCGTCTCGGGCGTGTTCAACTGCGGCAGCGCGTCCACCGTCGTCTTCAGGTTGAGCAGGCCGCGCTTTTCGGCCTCCTGGTGCCACTCTTCCGAGTAACCGTTGCCGTTGAAGACCACCGCGGCGTGCTCGTTGGCGAGCTCCGTGAGCACGGTCTGGATCGACACGTTGAGCGTCTTGCCAGAGCCGATGGATGCTTCCAGCTTGCCGGCGATGTAGTCGAGCGCCTCCGCGATCGCGGTCTGAAGCGCGATGAGCGGACCGGCGATGGACTGGCCGCCGCCGACGGCGCGGAACTCGAAGCGGTTGCCGGTGAAGGCGAACGGGCTCGTGCGGTTGCGGTCGCCCGCGTCCTTCGGCAGCTTCGGCAGAGTGTCGACGCCGATCTCCATGATGCCCTTGCTCTTGGAGTTTTTGGCGCCGCCCGCCTTGAGCTGGTCGAACACGTCCGAAAGCTGCTCGCCCAAGAACACGGAGATGATGGCGGGCGGAGCTTCGTTCGCGCCGAGGCGGTGGTCGTTCTGAGCGGAGGCGATGGCGGCGCGGAGCAGACCGCCGTGCTTGTGAACGGCGCGGATGACGCCGGCGCAGAACACGAGGAACTGCGCGTTTTCGTGCGGCGTGTCACCCGGGTCCAGCATGTTGCCCTGGGTGGAGTTGCCGAACGAGAAGTTGACGTGCTTGCCGGAGCCGTTGACGCCCGCGAACGGCTTCTCGTGCGTCAAACACTCGAAACCGTGGCGGATGGCGAGCTTACGCATCATCACCATCGACATCTGCTGGTGGTCGGCGGCCATGTTGGCGCTCTCGAACACCGGCGCGATCTCGAACTGACCCGGGGCCACCTCGTTGTGGCGGGTCTTGGCGGGGATGCCGAGCTTCAGGAGCTCGCGCTCCAGGTCCACCATGTACGCGATGACGCGCTCGGGGATCTGACCGAAGTACAGATCCTCGAACTCCTGGCCGCGCGGCGGCTTGGCGCCGAACAGGGTGCGACCCGCGCTCAGCAAGTCCGGACGCGACATGAAGAAGCGGCGGTCGACCAGGAAGTACTCCTGCTCCGGGCCGGCGAACGCGACGACGTTCGCGATCTCTTCGTGGCCGAACAGCTTCAGGATGCGCGTGGCCTGGCGGTTCAGCGCCTGCTGCGAGCGTAGGAGCGGCGTCTTCTTGTCCAGCGCCTCGCCCGTCCACGACACGAACGCGGTGGGGATGTACAGGGTCGAGTCGATGACGAATGCCGGGCTCGTCACGTCCCACGCGGTGTAGCCGCGCGCCTCGGACGTCTGACGGATGCCGCCGTTCGGAAAGCTCGAGGCGTCCGGCTCACCCTGAATGAGCAGCTTGCCCGAAAACTCGCTGACCGCCCCGCCCTCGCCGTCCGGCGTGATGAACGAGTCGTGCTTCTCG
The DNA here is from genome assembly GCA_004193285.1 of Myxococcales bacterium. Classification (GTDB taxonomy): domain Bacteria; phylum Myxococcota_A; class Polyangia; order Polyangiales; family Polyangiaceae; genus PMG-095. Next base: position 362,006 of record SECP01000001.1, read on the forward strand.
GCCGTCGCGCTGGTGAGCGGGTAAAAAAGGTGGGCGTAGTGGGTCGCGCCCTTGGCCATTGCCCACTCGCGCATCGCCGAGGCAACCGTATCGGCCACGGCGGCATTCAACACTTCACCCTTTTCGATCGTCTTCTTCAACGAACGAAACACGTCCTTCGGAAGCTTCGCCTTCATCTCCGCGAGGCTGAAGACGTTGCTGCCGAACAGGTCGTCAGGCGACTCGGTGATCTTGGCGAAGGGGGCGACGGCCTGGCTCGCGATTTCTGCGACGGCTTGCTTGCGAACGCTGATTCCAGTCATGACTGTGGTCTTCCTCTTCTTAGTTTCTTGGGGTTGCCGTGGAGGGCTTCAGGGGCCGTCGGGAGAGGGGCCTTGTGGGTCCGCGCGGCGGAGATGGACCTACCCGCGCCTATTTTTCGGCAATGTTTCCAAAAAACGTCGAAACTCCTTACTGCTCAGAAGGCTAATGAAACTTACGTTCAGTTATCGCTAAGTTTTCGTATCTTAAGGCGTTATCGGCGTAGCACCTGGCGACCGGTTGACGGGCCAAACTCGAAACAGACCTGCCTGCCTTCGCCCTCCGAGGAAAAGTGTCGCGCGCGGGCACGCTTGCCGCGGGCTAGCTGTGTCGCAACGGCGCAGTGCCGGACGCCCGACGGCCTCGTGCCCGCCGCGCGGCCACCACGACCAGCCCGAGCAAAGCTACGTACGGAGAGGTCCCCGGATCGGACTCGAGCGCACAGCTGCCGCCCTGCAGCTGGTAGTCGTCGTCTACCGGCGGGCTCACCGCGCCTTCGCCGGGTGCCATCGCCCGGCTCCCTGCGTCGGTCGCTTTACTGGCGCCCTCGGCCGAGCTGCCGCCGGAGCTGGCGCCGGCGCCCGCGACCACCGTGGCTCCGCCGGCATCCGTCGCGGCCGCGCCCGCGCTCGTGGGCTCACGGCTCGGGCCGCCCCCCGCGCTGGCGCCGGCCTCGGCGCCGGAGCCGCTACCACCCGAACCAGCACTGCCGCCGGTGCCGGCACTGCACTCGCCGTCGAGGCAGCAACCAAGGACGGGTAGCGCCGCGCACTCGCCGGCGACGCAAAGGTTTTGGGTGCAGGGGTGACCGTCTTCGCAGTCGTCGTGCTGCGAGCAACCCGACGGCGGCAGCTCGACGAGCGGCGCGACCGCGTCTCGTGCATCCGGCGCAGTGCAGGCGCCTTCGTAGCAGCAGCCGAGCACGGGCAGCGCCGGGGCGCAGACGCCGATGGCACACAAGTTCTGAGTGCAAGGTTCGCCGTCTTCGCAGTCCGAGTCTCTCGAGCAGCCGTCCAGCAGGCCCTGCCGTTCGGTGGCTGCGTCTTCCGCCTGCGCCATGCATCCCACGGTGAGCGCAAACAGCGCCAAACCCATCACCACCACGACCCCTCTTGAATGCTTCATCGCCGTCTCCCTGCTGCGGGCGGACCCTGGTGGCGTCCGAGCGCAGGCTCGCTGGTTGTATGTGATCCGAAACCCACGCCCGAAGCTCAGTTCGCCGGCAGGCGGCAAGGCTCGATTCCGCTCTTCCCGACGTCCACGCAGCTCCCCAAGCTCACGCCACCGAGCAAGCTCGTCATCACCGCGCCGCACACGTTCAGCGACCAATCTTCCTCGGTGAACTCGCCGGTGACCAAGGCTTCTCCCGTGAGCGAGAAGGCAGGGTGGAGGGAGGCCGTCGTCTCGCCGGACAGCTTGGCGCCATTCCGGTCGAGGGTGACGACCGCTCGCGGAAGCTCGATGGAGAGCAGCGAAGTCGCTCCCGACTTGAGCGCGCCTCCTACGAGCGTCACGTCGCCCTCGAGCGCGATGGTAACGAGAGAGCCGCCCAGCACGGTGGCGGTGGCGTCCAAGGCGCCGCTCGCTGTCAGAGGCACGAGCGAGCTCCATGAGCCTGCGCCGGCGCCCAGTTGCGCTTCGAGCTCGAGCAGCTTGCTGCAGCCGTCGGTCAAGAGCTCCGCCTTCACGTTTGCCAGCGCCATCACTTCCGCGGCAGCGGCGGGCAGGCTCTTGGTGTCTAGCCTGACCGCAGGCAAGCCGAGCCCCAGGCGAATGCCGGCCAGGGCATCGCTGTCGATCAGTTTCGCCGCGCCGTCGAGCTCCAGAGCGACGCTGACGGGTAGCGACGAGCCTTCGCAGCCACAGCCAGACCCTTCGAGTAGCGAGCCGGTGATGTTGGCGTTACCGGCGATGGTCGGGCCGCCGGCAGCCTGGAGCCCGATGTGCAACTGGGCGTCCGCGAGGGGCAAGTCGGTGTCGGCGCCGAGGTCGATCGTGACGTCTCCGTGGATATCGACGCCGCCCGCCGACGTGGTGACGGAGCCGTCCTTCGTTTCGATCACCACCATCCCCGCGTCGGGGAGGTCGATACTGACCGCGATCCCGCCGTCGCCGTGATCGATGTGGATGCCAGGCAGATCGAAGGCGCACTCGCAGCGGCCGCCGGGTCCGGAGTCCTCGTCAGTCTGATCTTCATCGTCGTGGTCCGCGTCGGGCTCGTCCACGGTCTGCATCTCCGAGCCGCCGCGCGTTGGCTCGTTGCTTTTGCCTCCGCTCGAGCCCTGCGCGCCAGGGTTCAGGCTCAGCGTCGGGTCCGAATCGGCGCCGGGCCTCGCTGAGTCCGACTCACCCGCAGCGCTGCAGCCGACGAGCCCCATACCAATCAAGCACATCACCGGCAGACGAAAACCAAAACCGCTCATGTTTGCTCCCTTGCAGACGCGTGAACGAAGGCTGCCTTCAGCAAGGCGCGTGCCGCGAACGTCAGCGCGCGCCGCGAGCCGTTCGCGGTCGAAACGCGCGGCAATGCGCCCTCAACCAATTGGCCGCTCCGGGCTTACGTGAGGGGTGGTGCAAGCCGTTGCACTGCGAGCGCGCACCCGCGTGCACTCGGGGTCGCTCGATCATGTCGGTCCGAGCCCGACTCATGCCTTCACCCAGCCAGCCGCCCACCGCTTCGGAAACTTCGCCCATCGAGGACCGCCCCGTCCTGTTGGCGGCTCCGGATACGCCCGCGGCGCGCGCGCTGGCCGAAACCCTGAGAAAAGCTCGCATCGGCTTCGTTCGCGCCAGCACCCCCGCCCAGGCTCTGACCTACCTGGAGGATCGCGAGTTCGACCTCGTGATCACGGGGGGAGCAGACCCGAAGCAGAAATCAGGCCTGATGGGGAGGCTGAGCGAGCTCACCCCCGAGTTGGCGATTGTCGCGCTGCTGGAAGACGAGCCGCTCGCCGGCGCGAGCGGTGAGGTTGGCAGCGCCGCGTTCGACTACATCTCCCGACCCTTCGACGCTGACAGCGCGCTGGACACCATTCAGCGCGCGCTGAGCGCCGCCCGTCACTGCCAGGCGCGCCCGCCGGCTCCGCCACTGCCATCCTTGAAGGAGCTGCTCGTTCGGTCGCCCGCGATGCGCTCCGTCATGACCTTGCTCGAGCGCGTCGCTCCCAGCGAGGCCACCGTCATGATCCGCGGCGAGAGCGGCACCGGCAAAGAAGTGGTCGCGCGGCGGCTCCACGAGCTCAGCGGGCGCGCCGCCGGACCTCTCGTGAAGGTTCATTGCGCGGCGTTGCCGGAACAGATCTTGGAATCCGAGCTGTTCGGCTACGAGCGCGGTGCGTTCACGGGGGCTCACACCCGCAAGCCAGGGCGCGTGGAGCTCGCCGAGCGCGGCACGCTGTTCCTCGACGAAATCGGGGAAATTTCGATGTCCGTGCAGGTCAAGCTGCTTCGCTTGCTGCAGGATCGCCAGTACGAGCGATTGGGCGGAACCCGCACGCTCGCGGCGGACGTTCGCTTCGTCACCGCGACGCACCGCAACCTGGAGCAGATGGTCCGCCGCGGCGCGTTCCGCGAGGATTTGTACTATCGGCTCAACGTCGTCCGTTTGGACCTGCCGCCGCTGCGGGAGCGCCGCGAGGACATCGAGCCCCTTGCCCGCCACTTCTGTCGGCAGACGAACAACCAGATCGGACGCCAAGTGGATCTGACGCCCGAAGCGCTCGCCCGCATCGTCCAGGACCCATGGCGCGGCAACGTGCGCGAGTTGCAAAACTTCGTGGAGCGCCTCGTGGTGCTGTCGGACGGGACGGCTGTCTCGGAGCAAGACGTTCGGCTGGAGCAAGAACGAGCGCTCGGGCTCGCAGGGGGTAGCGACCCGGGGGTCGAGTCCAGCGTGATCTCGCTCGACGCCGCCTTGCGACGCGCGGAGCGCCAAGCCCTCGAAAAGGCACTGAGAAAAGCGGCGGGCAACCGCGCGCTGGCGGCGCGCATTCTCGGAGTGAGCCGCCGCGCTCTGTTCTACAAGCTGCGCGAGCACGACATCAAGTAGGTCCGCGGTGGACATGTGAGTCCAGGCGCGTGAGATGGCACGGCCCCTGCTTGGGTTAGACAAGCTCGCTGCCGGCACTCAAGCTTTGGTGGGGATGAGCGTAGTGGTACCAGTACGCCTCGCCGGAAGGGATTCAGGACGGGGGCAAAGAAAGAAACATGGCCAATCGCGGAGCACGCGCATCGACCGACGCCTTCAAGAATGTGGAGCTCACGCCACGTTCTTTGTTGGGCAAATCTCCAGACGAGCAGCGCTCTGCAAAGATGCCGATTGCGCAGCCTCTGTCGCCCGACGAGTCGGTCAAGTCGCCCGTCTACAAGGCGGTAGAAAACACGCGGCTCGGTCCGTACCAAATCGTTTGCGAGCTGGCTTCGGGCGGGATGGCTTCCGTCTACCTGGCCCTGTATCGCTCGGTGGAGGGCTTCGAGAAGCTTTGCGCGGTCAAGCGCATTCACCCGCACCTCGCGAACGAGCGCGCCTTCACCGACATGTTCGCGGACGAGGCGCGCATCGCCGCGTGCATCAGCCACCCGTTCGTTTGCAGCGTGTTCTCTTTCGGGCGCTCGCAGCAAAGCCACTACATCGCGATGGAGTTCCTCCGGGGCGAGCCGCTCTCCGCGATCGTGAGGCGCGTGGCACGCAACCCGGAGCTGGGCGACGATCCTCGTTTCCCGGCGCTCGCGGCGCGCCTGCTCGCCAATCTCGCGGAGGGGCTGTTCGCGGCCCACACGCTGCGCGACGATCGCGGCAAGCCGCTCGAGATCGTGCACCGGGACGTGACTCCGCAGAACTTGTTCGTGCTTTACGACGGCACGGTGCGAGTGACGGATTTCGGAATTGCGCACGCGCGGCGTCGCCTCCACCACACGCAGGGGCAAAAGCTCAAAGGCAAGCTGTCCTACGTCGCACCGGAGCAGCTGAACGAGGGCCCCGTCGACCAACGCGTCGACATCTGGGGCTTGGGAGTCACGCTTTGGGAGCTGCTCGCCGGACGGCGGCTGTTCCTCGGCGGGAGCGAGGGCGAGACGCTGGCGGCGGTGATGTCGCGCGTCGTCGCGCCGCCCTCCGCCTTTCGGGCGACCGTCCCGCCCGAGCTCGATCGCATCGTGCTGCGGGCGCTCGAGCGCGACGTGAACAAGCGCTACCGGACCGCGCGCGACTTGGCGCGCGACCTGGAGCGCTTCCTCAACGGTATCGGCGACCAAGTCCCCGCCATGGACGTCGCGGACTGGATGTCTTCGGTGTTTCCACAAGGCGCGGAGCGCCTCCAGGCGCTGGGGGAGCTGGCGGCGCAGGTGAGCGCGGCCACTGCCGACGAGACCGTGGTGCGCATTCCTTCCGTGCCGCCGGCCGCGAGCAGCCCCGCCGCCAGCTACGTCTTCATGGCCGCGCGGGATGCGGGCCGGCGTCAAACCTCGAGCATGCCGCCGACGGCCGAGTACCCGCTCGGGGTCTCCGCAGCGCAGATTGACGCCAGCTTGGGCGCCATCCTCACGGATGCGAAGCGCGCCGCGACAACAACCTCGAGCGAGCCGAGCGACAGCGAGGAAGAGCCGGCCACCGCGCGGCCGACGAAGCTCGCGGCCAAGCCGAGATTGCAGCTGATGGAAGAGGCCAAGCCTCGCTCGCTGCTGCTAGACGGCAACCATGGGCGAATCTTGGCCATGGTCGGCAGCGCGCTGCTGCTCTCGGCCGGCGTGGCTTCGCTCACGCTGCGCGACCGAAGCGCCGGGGCTCCCGCGCCCGCGGTGACTCGCGCCTTCACTCCCGCGCCCGTTCTCGCGGAGACGAGCCCGCCGCATCCCCAGGTGGTTCTGAGCGCTCCCGTAGACATCGCCGCCATCCCCATCGATGCGCTCGCGACCGAAAAGCCTTCGCGCAAGCGAGCCGCCCTGGCCAAGGGTACGTCGCTCGTTCCCGCTGCGCCGGCGGAGACCGCCGCCGCTGCAACCGGGGTCGCGAGCGAACGAGCGGGAGCTCCCATGGCCCAGCTCGGAGACCTCTTCGTCACCGGCGGTGCGGGTGACGTGCTGGAGCGTGGTCAACTGCTGGGGCGGGCGCCGGGGCGCTTTCGACTGTCGGTCGGGCTGCACGTGCTCACGCTTCGCGCGCCCAACGGGGACCTGCAGTCGATGCAGGTGGAGATCAAAGCCGGCGCGCCCACCCTCGTTACCGTGAGCGCGACGCACTGAGGCGCGCAAAACGTTGCACTCCGGAGTGCAGCGCGCTGCACCTGCTGCTCAGGGTGCCTGAAAAGACCGCGAGCCCGAGCTCGGCACGCTCTCTGCAAACTCGCCGGGCATGTTCGAAGCAGAGTTGCCGCTCACCGCCGACAGCGTAGCCCGATTGATCGCCGCCGCTCCCAAGCCGGGGCCCGAGGTTTTGGCTTTCACGTACCTGGGAACTTGGGGGCTGGCGCATCTTGCTTCGTCCTTGACCATCGACGGCAAGCCGCGCCTCGTAGGTCGCGAGCTAGAGAGCGTTCGGCTACTCCACGCCATCGACGCGGTGACGCGCGGAAACGAAGCAGTCGTCGCGAGCGTGGCGGGCGTCGCGGGCGCGGGCAAGACCCGGCTCATCGAGGACACGCTCACGGTCGCGGAGGCGTCCGGCTTGGAGGGGAGGGTCTTCAGCGTCACGGCCCAGCCAGGCGACGCACCGAACGCCACCATCGCGCGGCTGCTTTCCACGCGCTTCGGGCTCAACCAGAAGAGCGCGGCGTTCAAGCGCGACTGCCTTCTGCGTCGCGTTCGCGAGCTGCTGGGGGACGACCGGGTAGAAGACGTTTGCTACTTCATCGGTGCGCTCGTCGGGGCAAGCTTCGAGCAGACTCCGCTCACTCGCGTGCTCTCGCAGCAGTCCTTTCACGCCGAGCTCGCCCTGCAGTCGCTGGTCTGCGAGCTCTTCGCCGCCGATAGCCGACGAGCGCCGCTGTGCCTGGTGATCGAAGACCTCCACCACATCGACCGCGAATCGCTCGGAACGCTGCTCGCGCTGACGGACGATTTGCAGCCGGGCACGCTCCTGCTCTGCAGCGGTCACCCGGATTTCTTCCGCCGCAACGAGCACTTTGGGCAGACCGGAGCCGCTGTCTACGAGGCGATCGAGCTGACGCCGCTGCAAGCGGACGAGGTGCGCGCCATGCTTCGACAAGTGGTGGGCCCTTGCTCGCGCGGCGGCGACGCGTTCGAGCGGTACATCTTGGAATCCGGGCTGGGCAACCCGGGCCTCATCCAGGAGCTCGTTCGAGAGCTGTGGGCGTGCGGGGCTTTGCAAGGAGCCACCGACGTGGAGGGCTGTGAGTTCGATGGGTCACGGCTGCCGGATCTCGCATCGTCGCCGCGGCTCCGCGTAGCGACGGAAGTGCGCGTGTCCAGCCTGCCCGAGCTGGAGCAAGCGCTGCTGGAAGCGGCGTCGGTGGTGGGCTCCGTTTTTTGGGCAGGAATGTGGACCGCGCTGCTGCCGATCTCGTCGCCTGCACACGCCGAAGCATCGCCCTCGCAAATCGAGCGCGCTGTGGCTCGTTTGGAGCGAGACGGCCATCTGCTGCGCATGCCGGACTCGCGCATCGAAGGCGAGCTCGAGCTGGTGTTTCGCGACGGGAGCGAACGGGTGTGCTTGGAGCGCGCGGTCAATCCGAGCCGCCGCCGCGCGCTGCATCGCGTGATCGCGGACTGGTTGTCGCCCCACGAGCGCTCGCTGGGGACGAGCTCGGAGCTGGTGGCGCTGCTCGCTCGGCACCTGGCGCGGTCCGGCTCGGAGTATCGAGCCGCATTCACCTTGCTCTGCGCCGCGCGCGTGGCGTGCAGCGAAGGCGAGGGGCTCAAGGCTGCCGGGTACTTCGAGCAGGCCCTGGAGGCGCTCGGTGAGCAAGACAATCGCATGCGCGTGGACGCGCTGTGCGACTTCGGCACGCTGCTCGGTCAGCTCGGGCGGCCTAGCGAGGCGCGCCGCGCCTTCACCGAAATGGGCGAGCTCGCCAAGCGGCTCAACCTTCACGCCAAGCGCGGCGTCGCGCTGCACCGGCTCGGTCGGCTGCACCGACAAGCGGGCGAGCTCCTCCTGGCCAGGCGCGCGCTGGAGCGCGCGCTCCGCGCCTTCGAGGACGGCCGCGACGCCGTAGGCACTGCGGGCGCGCAGGACGAGCTGGGCATGGTGCTGTGGTTGCTCGGAGATCGCACCCAGGCGCTAACCCTGTTGCGCTCGGCGCTGGAGGCCCACAAGGCGGCGCGAGACGAGCAGGGCGTGGCGGTGAGCCTCTCCGGGCTCGCCCTGGCCTGGAGCGACCAGGGCCGCGCGGCGCCGTCTCAGCGTGCAGCCGGGATCGTGAGCGAAATCAGCGCCCGCGCTCAGGACCCCGCCGCCCGATGTGACGCGCAGCTCGTTCAGGCGCACCTGGCGACCCACCGTCACGACTTGCTCGGCGCGCGCAGCCTGTATCGCAGCGCCGCCGAGCTGGCTTTGGCGGCCAAAGATCGCCACCGGCTGGCGCGCAGCCTCGTGCTCTTGGGCGTTTCAGAGCTACGCTGCGACGACCTGGCGCGCGCCGAAGACCTGCTGACGCGCGGGGCGCGGCTGGCGGAGGATGCCGGCTCGCTTCTCGAGCTCGCCGAGGCGCGACGAGGGCTCGCCAAGCTGGCGCTCAAGCGCCGGCGTCTAGAAGACGCACGCAAGCACGCCGCCTCCGCGCTCCGCCTGACGCGCCGGCTGCGCTGCCCGCTCCAGCTGGCGGCCACGCTACGTACGATGGCCGACGTGGCGGCCGCGACCAGCAAGCCTAGCGCCGAGCAGCGCGTGGTCGGCTACTACGTGAGGAGCATCGAAGTCTGCAAGCAGCTCGGGGACGACCACGAGCTGGCGAAAGGTTACCGCGCGTTCGCACGCTTCGCGGACCGCTTCGAGCACCGCGAAATACGTCGCCAAAGCGACATGCTGCGCGAGCTCTCCGACGAGATTTTCCGGCGCCTCTCGCAGGCGGACGCCGCGTGACTCAAGCCGCGGTCTGGGTCGCGGCCGCTTCCGCCGAGCTCTCGGCGACGGGGAACGGCTGAACGCGGCTCTTCAAGAACGCGATCTTCTCTTCGCGAGTGCGCACGGGGGCGCCCGGCAGCTGCACCATCTTGTCCGCGAGCCAGCTCCAGCGGCCGAGCATCATGTTGAGCCAGATCGGGAAGTAGTCCACGCCGTCGAACACGATGGCGTCGTTCTTGCCGTACTCGGCGATGTTCTTCTCGAACTCCACCGGGTGCTCGGTCCAGTGAGCGCGCGGCTTGATGTGATGCAGGATGTGGTAACCGTCGTTGAAACAGCGGCGGTTGTAGCGGGTGTTGATGCAGGTGATGCTGGACTGAAACGGGTCTTGTGGCCGCTCTTGGCTGATGAAGCTGTGCTGGGTCCAGTTGCCCATCATCATGAGCGTGCGGATGAGGACGAGCGGGATGACGAACACGGTCAGAGCCGCATCCGGTCGCAGCCACAGCCCCACCGCGACGATCGCCCAATAGACGCCTTCACCCTGGAGCACTCGGCCGAAGAGCTTCCAGTTCTTACGCTTGTAGAAGTAGAGCGTGAGCTCCGGCAAACCGATGAAGAGGAACCGCAGGTAGTACCGGAGCCAGTGAGAAAAACGGCTGCGCGTGAAGCGCATCGTCGAGCTCAAGTCCTCCGGCAGGTTCTCTTCGCGGTGGTGCATGCCCATGTGGTGGGCAAAGTAGGTGTTCGGGGTTTGGCCGAAGAATGGGCCGAGCAGCCACGGGATGACGTGGTTGAGGGTCTTGTAGTCTTTGTTGAACAGCTGCCGATGCGACGTGAAATGCAGCATCAAGGTGAAGCGGTCCATGACCGCTCCCATCACGAGCGCCCAGTACAGGGGCGCCACGTACCAGACGCTCACGCCGTAGGCGTAGGGCCAGAAGAACAAAGACACCCCGACCCCCGCGACGAGCGCGCACTGCAGCATCAGCCACACGACGGAGGTGTCGCGCGCGTCGTTCAGCATCTTGGCCGTCCCACTCAAGAAAGACGGCGCCGTGGCTTCGCGGGGGTCGGTTAGGGTCATGCTCTCGCTTACTTGTTGGTCAGCGCTGCGACGCCGGGCAGGACTTTGCCTTCCAGGAACTCGAGCGAGGCGCCGCCGCCGGTCGAAACATGGCTCACCTTGTTCGCGACGCCAGCCTTCTTGACCGCGGAGGCGCTATCGCCGCCGCCGATCACGGTGGTGGCGCCGGCGGCGGTCGCCTTGGCGAGCGCTTCTGCCACGGCCAGCGTGCCCTTGGCCGTCGCGTCGATCTCGAATACGCCGACGGGGCCGTTCCAGCACACCGTCTTGGCCTTCAGCAGGATCTCCTCGAACTTGGCGATGGTCTTCGGGCCGATGTCCACGCCCTCCCAGCCCGCCGGGATCTCGTCCTTGCTCACGATTTTGGTGTTTCCGACGGTGCGACCCTTGAAATCGAGCTTGTCGGTGACGACGAAGTCCTCGCCCAAGACCAGCTTCTCACCGGCTTCGCCGAGCAGCTTCTTGGCGAACTCGATCTTGTCGTTCTCGACGAGCGAGGTACCAATCTCTTTGCCCTGCGCTTTGAGGAACGTGTACGTCATGCCCCCGCCGAGCAGCAGGTAGTCGACGCGCGGTAGCAGGCTCTGGATCACGTCGATCTTCGACGAAACCTTGGAGCCGCCGATGATCGCGACGAAGGGGCGCTTGGGGTCGCCCAGCGCGGAGCCCAAATAATCCAGCTCCTTCTTCATCAGGTAGCCGGAAGCGGCCTGGGACACGAACTTCACGATGCCCTCGGTGGAGGCGTGGGCGCGGTGCGCGCTGCCGAACGCGTCGTTCACGTACACGTCCGCGAGCTCCGCGAGCTGCTTGGCGAAGGCGGGGTCATTGGCCTCTTCCGCGGCGTGAAAACGAAGGTTCTCGAGCAGCAGCACCTCGCCGTCCTTGAGGGCGGCGACGGCGGCCTTCGCAGGCTCGCCCACGCAATCCTCGGCGAACTTCACCTCGGTACCGAGCAAGGCTGCGAGCGCCTTGGCGACGGGTGCGAGGCTCTGATCCGGGACACGCTTGCCATCCGGACGGCCCAGGTGGCTCATCAGAATGGTCTTGGCGCCCTTTTCGCGCAGGTACTTGATGGTCGGGAGCGACTCCTTCAAACGCTTGTCGCTCTCCACCACGCCGTCCTTGAGCGGCACGTTGAAGTCGACGCGCACGATGGCGCGCTTGCCCGAGAGGTTGAGGTCTTCGACGAAGAGTTTGTTTTGAGTGCTCACGGAGAGCGCGGTAGCAATTCTATCGACCGGGATCCATCGGAGCCCGGGGGCGTCTTTCGTAAGTAGATGTTTTCAATGAATAAATTGTGTTTTGCGGCGAGCCCGGTCGTAGCCTTGGCGGCGGTCACGTTCGCGCTGGGTTGTGGGAGGGAGGCCGGGCCTCGCGCCGAGCGAAGCCGCCCCAGCGCCGCCGCAGCGGCGGCGGCTTCGGTCACCGCGGAGCCCGTCGCTTCGGCGGCTCCTCCCGCGCCTAGTGTCGCCGAAGAGCCCACCGCGGAGCCCGTCGGTCCCCGGGCGGAGCCTTCGCTCACCCGCGTTACGGCCGAGCAGCTCCTGCAGCAGGTGCGCGCGAGTGGCAGCAAGGCGACGCTCGTCAATGCCTGGGCGTCCTGGTGTGGCCCTTGTCGCAGGGAGCTGCCGATGCTGCAGGCGCTCGCCGCGAACTTGAAGCCGCAAGGAGTGGAAGTCGTGCTCGTCTCGGTGGACGAAGAGAAAGACGAATCGAAGGCGGTGTCCTACCTCCACGACAACCACATCAGCCTCCGCAGCTACCTGGTTTCGGGCAGCCTCCAAGACTTCAAGCGGGGCATCAACCCACGCTGGCCCGGTATGTTGCCGGCGTCCTTCCTCTTCGACGGAGCCGCACGCCTGGTCCATTTCTGGGGCGGGGAGGCATTCGAGAACGAGCTCGCACCGGTCGTGGAAGCGTTCCTCGCCGGCAAGCCGATCGAAGCAGAAACTCGCTACGGGCTTGCTCCCGGCAAACTCGAGTAGCGGCTGGCGTCTCAAGCCGGTACGCCCCCGTGTGCGGTCCGTTCCAAATCGGGGCGCAGCAAAGTTCCCGCGTCACGAATTCATTGACGAATCTTGCTGGCCCGAGCCTTGCGATACCCCTTCGCATGTCGCGTCGCCCGGTGTCCATCCTCGCCCCCAAGTCTTGGTCCTTCGAGCCCACGGGCCGTCTCGTGCACTTGCGCTGGGCGGTGGCCGAAATCGGAATCGGCATCGAGACGCCGAGCGCCAGCCTCGACGCCGCGGAACGCGCGCTGCGCATCTTCAGCCAACGCGCAGTCACCCTGCTGCAAGCGATGGACACCGACGAAGAGCCACTGGCGGACGCCTGCTACGCCGCCGAGCTCGCCATCGCAGAGGTGCGCTCCTCGATTGCCCAGGTGGGCTTGCTGCGCGTCGAGCGGGCTCGCTCGCTGAACCAAGCGCGCTGCAAGCTGCACCGCGCGCTGATCGTCATGGCGGAAGCGATGGCCAAGCAGAGCCGCTCGGCGGCGGAAGGTGGGACTCGGCTCGAGGCGCGCGAGCTCGGCAGCTTGCTGTCTCTTCGGCAGATGTTCAGCGCCTTTCGGGGCGGGCTCATCTCTGCGGGCGAGCACCGCGCGCGGCTCACTTGGGCGCTGGAGGTCGCGAACGCGGAGCTCTCCGTGGTGCTCGCGAACCCGGTTTTGAACGACCTGCCGCTCGCTTCCCAAGAAGTGGTGCGTGATCTCGCTCGTCGCATTGGCGAGTGGCTGTCCAAGCAGTCCGAGCCGCTGCTGGGGCGCTCGCTCTACCGCGAGGCTTCCATGATCCCGGCGCTGGCCGGTGAGCTCTCGGCGCACCCGCTGCTGGTCGAGCACGACGAGCAGTCGCTCTCGGAGCTCGCTGCGCTTCTTGCCCACGAATCCGCGGGCGCGCTGCTGGAAGGCCAAGTGCTCGCCCACTTGTGCGCGCTGCGGGGATTGGACTTCGAGCTCGATCGGCTCGAGCTGAACCTCATCTACGGCGCGGCTGGCACGCTCGGCAGCTTGAGCTTGCGCGTGCACGATCTGCGCTCGCGCCTTTCGCGGCCCGTGCGCGCGGCTGCTTCGTGGAGCTGACGAACGTCCCCTGGGTCGCGACCTAGCTCAGCGGCCCCGTCCAGTCGAAGCGCCGCTCGTGCGCGGCGACCCCACCTTGCTCCAGCCGATCCATGGCTTCGTTTCCGAGCCGGTCTACGTGCTCGTTGCCCACGTGGCCCGAGTGACCGGCGACCCAGCGGAACTCCACCTTGCGCCCGGTGAGGAGCTCATCGAGCTTCTGCAGCAGATCCAGGTTCTTCAGCGGGTCGCCCTTGCGCTTCCAGCCGTTCTTCTTCCAGCCGGCCATCCACTGCGTGCAGCACCCGATCAGGTACTTGCTGTCGCTGACGATGAGGATTTCGGTGTCGGGCTTCTTGACCGCCTCGAGCGCGGCGATCGCTGCCCACATTTCCATACGGTTGTTCGTCGTCTGCTGCTCGCCGCCCGCGCCTTCCAGTGCTTTGCGCGTGGTGATGTCCACCAGCACGAACGCCCAGGCTCCGACGCCGGGGTTGCCTCGACAGCCCCCATCTGTGAACGCGACCACTTTCGACATGCCGCGCTGAGGGTCGCGTATGCAGCGGCGCCGCGCAACCGGCCGTCGGGATGGGCGCAAGTTGGGCTATGAAATGAAGGGGTCACCTCACCAGGAGCACCGATGAGCGACTTCGATCCAAACTACGTGTTTTCGCATCATTCCGCGACGCCGGAGAAGCTGAAGAGCTACGAGGCCATTCACGACGCGGCCAAGGACTTCGCCCAAGTCATCCTCGAGCGCGTGCCCAACTGTGCAGATCGCGACAGCGTGCTGCACCTGCTGCGCGAAGCCTCCATGCTGGCTTGCTCTGCGATCTCGCTCGACGGTCGGCTCAAGTAGCTCGGCACGTCGCCGCCAGCGCGCACCTCACGGCGCGGGCTGGCGGCCGAGTCGCAAGCTCACTCCTCGGGGATAGAGTGATAGAGCGGCAGGCCTTGAGGGGCCGGGAAGAAGGCGATCGGTAGCTGAGCGCCGATGCTCGAGCTCTTGATCACGACGGACGGCGCGATGCCGGTACTGTCCGCGCCGAGCTGAGCTGGGCTCAAGCGGCCGATACTACCGTCGTCCAAGCCCAACCATAAACCGTTGCCCTCGTCGAACGCGGGCTGATGCAGCAACGCCAGCACGTCGATGATGATCGACACGTTCGCGGTGACGTCCTTGGCGCCCGTGCCTTCCAGGTCCGACGCTGCGATTTGGAACACGCCGTTGGCGGCGAAGTCAGTGCCCCAGAGGTTGCCTGCCTTGTCGAACGTCACGAAGTCCGCTTTCAGCCCGGAAACCGAGTCTTCCACGGTGAGCTCGAGATCCGGCGGGGCTCCGGTCCAATCTTCGAAACGGCTCGCGTCCCAACGGAGCAGCGCCGCTCCGCCGCCGACCCAAAGGTTGCCCGCTTTGTCGAAGGCGATGCCTTCGCTGCCTGGAGTGGCCAAGACCAGAATGTCCGGCGTCTTCGTACCGTCCACCCCGGTCAAGTCTTCGGCCGGGACGCGCAGGACCTGGTCACCGCAGGCGCTGAGCCACAGGTTGCCGCTCGCGTCCAATGCGAGCGTCCGCATGGCGGGCAAGCATTCGACCACTTCCGGGTCGATATTGAAGGAGACGTCCGGCTCTTTTTTGCCGGACGCGCCGAGCGACGCTGCAGGGAAGCGCAGCACGTGCGGGAAGTCGAGCGTCGGGCCGAGCGTCCACAAGTTGCCGTCGCGGTCGAAGGCGATCGATTTGCCGATGCCGCCGTCGATGCTGACCGAGGCCGCTTTCGTGCCGCTGGCGGCGAGAGCTTCCGAGGTGAACGCGGCGCCTTCGTCGGCCATCGCGGTGGGCATCCACAGCTTGTTGCTGGTCGGGATCGCTTTGTAAGTTACTTTGATGGTGCTGCGGCCGCCGTCCGCGAGGCACAGCTCCGGTGTCGTCACCGTCGCCTCGAACACGGTGCGCACGAGCGGATCTTCGTCGAAGACGCGATCGGCCGTGATCGTGTACGAGCCGGCGTCCACGCCTTCGAGCTCGGTGGCTTCCGTGACGTTCAGCTCGTCCGGCCCCGTGATGTCGATGTCGGGCGCGACGCCCTCCGGCAAGCCGGTGACCTGGATGACCAGCGTGCCGGCGCCGACCGACCCGCACTCTCCACCCACTCCCACGTCACCCGCCGCGCCTGAGCTGCCGGGCACCGCGCCAGAGCCGCCAGAGCCGCCCTCCGGGGTCGTGGCTTCGCCACCGGCGCCGCCTTCACCCGTCGAGTCATTCGGATCGTCCGTGGTGCACGCGGCCGCCAAGAATGAGCCCGTCACCACACCCAACATCGGTACCAAAAAGCGTAGGCGCATCGATCTCCTCCAAAAAAGCGGTTTTAAGAAGCCCCTAGTGCAGAAGCAAGCAAGACGAGCCTTGTGAGGCATATCGCTACCTGACCCAGTCTGCGGCTGTAGGTTAGACGGAGCGCCTCGCGAGCGCTTCACTTTCACCAGCGACCCTGGACATCCTTCATGAAGCCATAGGGATAGCCGAGCTCGAGCGACGACGCGTCGTCCAACCGCTTCAGCTGGTGCTCGCTCAAGGACAGCTCGGTGGCCTTCACGTTGCTTTCCAGCTGCTCGAGGTTGCGAGCACCGAAGATCGCCGAGGTCACCTGGGGCTTGCTCAGGAGCCAGGCGAGCGATACCGCCGCCGGGGAGGTAGACAGCTCCGTCGCGACTTCTTTGACCGCGCCGAGCGCGCGCCACGAGCGCTCGTTGTCGAAACGCTCGAAGCGCTCCTTCTTGGTACCGAGTCGGGTCCCGCTCGGCAGGGGCCGTGACTTGTCGTACTTGCCGCTCAAAAATCCGCCCGCGAGCGGCGACCAGGGCAAAATACCTAGCCCCATATCGCGGCATAGCGGCACGTGCTCGCGCTCCAGCTCCCGCACTACCAAGCTGTACTCCGCCTGCAAGGTGACGAAGCGCGTGAGGTGCTCGGTCTTGGCAATCCAAAGCGCGTTCATCAGCCGATAGGCCGCGTAGTTGGAGCAGCCGAGGTACAGCACCTTGCCGCTCCTCACGAGGTCGTCCAGCGCTCGGAGCGTCTCTTCCTCGGGCGTCTCCACGTCTTGCATGTGGATCTGGTAGAGGTCGATACGGTCCGTCTTCAGGCGCCGGAGGCTCTCCTCCACACAGCGCACGATGCGGTAGCGCGAGGCGCCGCTGCGATTCGGACCCTCACCCATGCTGAAGCGGAATTTCGTGGCGAGCACGATCTGGTCGCGCTTCTTTTCGCGCTCGAACCAGTTGCCGATGACGCGCTCGCTCAAGCCTTCTTGACCGTACACGTCCGCGGTGTCGATGAAGTTCACTCCCAGCTCCAGGGCTCGGCTCATGACGCGCCACGCGGTCTGCTCGTCGCTGCCGAGCTGGTGCATGAAAGACTTCTCGTCGGCCTCGCCGAACGTCATCGCGCCCAGGCAGAGCTCCGACACTTTGACCCCTGCGCCACCGAGCTTCTTGTACTTCATCGTTTCTCCTGTGCGCGCCGAGTCTCCAGCGCGTCTCCGCCGAAGCTCAGCACGGAAACTCGCTCCGAGACTAGACGGACACTCGCGGCTCACTCGGTTCCGCGCCGCGGCGGAAGGCGACCGCCTTGCGGGAGGGGCGGATGCTCCGGCCCCGCAGCTTGGCTTGCACCTGAGTGAACTCCGCGCCGAGGAACAGAATCTGCGCCGAATAGTACACCCACACCACGAGCACGACGAGCGAGCCGGCTGCGCCGTACGAGGAGCCAATCGACGCTTTGCCCAGGTAGATGCCGAGCAAAGACTTGCCGATCGTGAACAGCAAGGCGGTGACGGCAGCGCCTGCCCACACGTCTCGCCAGGCGATCTCCACGTCAGGGACGTACTTGAAAATGAGCGCGAACAAGCCGGTGATGAGCGCCAGTGAAAAGACGAAGTTACAGACTTGCCAGACCAGCTCACCGCCGGGCAAGAGCGGCGC
Source organism: Myxococcales bacterium (assembly GCA_004193285.1). Classification (GTDB taxonomy): domain Bacteria; phylum Myxococcota_A; class Polyangia; order Polyangiales; family Polyangiaceae; genus PMG-095. The sequence goes on from SECP01000001.1 coordinate 379,460, forward strand.
GAACGAGTGGCCGAACGCGCTGAGCAGCGCGCTCAAGAGTAGTGATACGAGCAGCAGAAACGCTACACCCAGCACCATGGTGAACGAGAAGAAGCGGTCCTTGACCTCACCGAGGATCCCCCGCCCGGACTTGGCTCGCACCTCCCAAACCGCGTTGAGCGCGTACTGGAGCTCGCCGAAAACTCCGGAAGCGCCCACGAACAACGTCACGACGCCGATGATGGTGCCAATGGTGCCTGATTTCTGCGACTGCGCGCTGGCGACCACGGCTTGAATGCCTCGCGCGGCGTCCCGCCCCACGACGCGGCTCAGCTCGTCCGCGATCTGGCCGCGCGCGGCCTCGGGCCCTAGCACCACCCCCGCCACCGCCACCGCGATGATGACGAGGGGAGCCATCGACAGCAGCGTGTAAAACGCGAGCGACGCCGCCAATCGCGAAGCGTCGTCGTCTAGCCAATCGGAAACGGTTTGCTTGACGATCGTGACAAGCGTTCGCCAGCGCATGACGAGCCGCGTGCACGCGCCGTTCCACGACGATCACGGCGCGAGAACGCGCTAACTCGCGGCCTATTGCTACGGCCGGGGCGATTGGGTCGAGATCGCCCCGAGGCCGTTACTCCGTTACGCGGCCGGCGCGTGCTCGACCGAGTTGGCGATCCACTCGGTCACGACTGGGCTGCCGAGCGCGGGGATCCGGCTGCGCAGCTTGCGCTTCGTGCGGGCCTCGAGCTGCCGCGCGCGCTCGCGCGAGACGCCCAGGCTACGACCAATCTCGGCGAGCGACAGCTCGTCCGAAGGATCGGCCATGAGCCGGTGCTCCGCGATGTAGCGCTCGCGCGGGTCCAGCTCCGACACCGCGCGCTCCACCACGGAGCGCATGCTGCCGCCGACCTGGTGCTCGAACAGGCTGCGCTCCTGGTCGTCCGGAGCGGGGAGTAGATCCACGAGGCGCACCGGCGAGTCATCCAGCACCTTCACGTCCAGGGAGACGTCCCGCGCCTCCAGGCGCTGGACGAGCTTGCTCAGCTCCTCCGGCGTCACCCCGACACGCTCGGCTACGTAGCGATCCGCGGCTTCGCCTTCACCCATCAGGTTGACGGCGCGCACGCGCTCTCGGCGCAGCTTGAAGAACAGGCGCGAACGGAGCGGGCCGGAGCCTCCGCCCACCATGCTCCAGGACTTGATCACGTGGTCCAGGATGTACGCGCGGACCCAATGGGCGGCGTACGTGACGAAGCGGATGCCACGCTCGGGGTCGAACTTGCCGAGCGCGTGCACGACTCCGAAATTCCCTTCCGCGATGAGCTCGCTCACGGGCACGCCGTAGCGCCGGTATTTCATGGCGACGGCCACTACGTGGCGTAAATTCGCGCGCGCCAAGGCGTCGCCCGCGGCGCGATCGCCGCCCTTCCAGCGCGTTGCCAGGGCCATCTCCTGTTCTCTTTCGAGGCGGGGAGCGCGCTTGGCTTCTGCGATGTAGAACGCCACGTCGTCGTTGGAGGAAGTCATGAGTAACACCTGTGCTCGGGCCCTTCGACCGGAGCCTTCGATAAACCTATTGGCAAAGTTCGTGCCCTCACCGAGAGGGGCCGTTCAACACGTCGTCGATTTTGCGAAGCGCTTCGTCCAGTGCGAGGCGAATGGTGCGCATGGTGGCCGGCGACATGCGGCCGCGGTGTGCACCCTTTCGAAACGTCTGCATCAGGCGACCGACGCGCTTCATCAGCTCTGCGAAATCCTCTGCGTAAGATTCCCAAGGCTGGTCCTCGGTGAATCGCGCATAAAACTCGTCCACGCTGTTGCGGTTCGTCTCGAGGTCGGCCTTGCCGGTGTCGGTGATGCCGTAGACCTTTTTGCCGTCTTGCTCGACGACCCGCGCGTGCTGTAGCTCCTCGAGCATCTGGAGCGTGGGGTAGATCACCCCGGGGCTCGGTCGATACGAGCCGCTCGCCCGTTGCTCGATGTGCTGAATGATTTCGTAGCCATGGCGCGGCTGCTCCGCGATCGCTTCGAGGACGAGGTAGCGAACGCCGCCGCGTTCTGCGCGAGGAGGAGGCTCGCCCATGGCGTCTGCCCACCAGGGGCGACCGCCGCGCCCGCCGCCAGGGCCGCTGCGCCCGCCGCCGGGCCCCGCGCCCCAGCCCGCGCGGCTCATCCACCAAAACTGCTCCGGCCCGCAGGCGGAATCTCGATACATCTTCATCTTCTCCAGAAGTTACAGCGATTTAGGGCCTGCCTGATCGCTTTCGATATGTCTCGCGATATGTCGTTAGATATAGCTATAGATATATCTGACACATCGTCAAGGCGGGGGGGATGAAGTTTTGTGTGGGCTCAGCGCGAGGACCGAGCGCTCGAATCGCGCGCCCGCTGCGGCTCGGAGCTCGTCTTCGGTTCATCCCGTTCTCGCTTCGATTCCGTCATCGAGCAGCGGCTGTTTTACGAGGCCGCGCGGACACTCGTCCGGACACCTGTCCGCGTGCCAGCACCCGCGTCCGCCTGCCGGAGCGTCAGAGAAGCAGTACATTCCAGTGATGGCGCCGAAGGATCTGCGAAGGACGACGATCGCCGGGTTCGTGCTGGCAGCGTTCTCGGGGTGTGGTGAGAGCCCCAACGATGGCGGGCTCGTGAGCGGTGGAACGGATCGGGCGGGCTCGGTGAGTAGCGCCGGGTCGCTGAGCTTGGAGCCGGTGGCCGGGACGAGCGCCAACGGTGCGGGAGGAGACGAAGGCCGACCCGGCCCAGCGCCGGGCACGTTGCCGCCGGGGTTCACGCCGGCGGATGTTGGCGGCTACAAGTTAGGCGACCCGATCACGTCCGATGACGTTAGCGGCGGCGGGGGGGCGCCACCCGATGACGAAGAAGGATGCGGCACGACCATCCTGGCCGTCGTGCGCGATTTCACCCCCGAGCACCCGGACTTCGAATCCGCCATCGCATCCGAGAAGGGCCTCGTGCAGCGAGCTCTCGGGACGGATCGCAAACCCGTGTTCGCGCACGCCGCCGCGACCCGGACCGTGTCCGGCCCGGAGTCGTTCGACGAGTGGTACCGCAACGGTCCACGCGCGAAGCCTTACGTTCTGGAAGTCTTCTTCGCGCCGAGCGACGGGACCACGAGCTTCCAGAGCCGCGCGTTCTTCCCTCTAGACGACGCCGGCTTCGGTAACGCGAAGAACGCTCACAATTACCACTTCACCACCGAGATCCACACGCGGTTTCGCTACAGCGGCGGCGAGGTCTTCAACTTCACCGGCGACGACGACGTCTGGATCTTCATCAACGGGCAACTCGTCGTCGACTTGGGCGGCGTGCACGGAGCGCAAGACGCGCGCCTGGAAGTCGACGCGGTTTCCGAACAAGTGGGGATCGAGACAGGCAACGTGTATGCGTTCGACATGTTTCACGCCGAGCGCCACACGAGTGAGTCCAACTTCCGCGCCGACACGAACCTAGAGTTCGTCGACTGCGGCACCATCGTTCCCGACGTGCCGAAGTGAGCTGCGGCGACCGCTGAAGTAGCTTTCGCTACTTGTAGGCATGGGGTGACGCATGTAGCGAACGGACGCGGCTGCCCGTACCGAACTTGATGCGCGTGTATCAAGCGTCTTGAAGAGGGACAATTATTCAGTCTACGTTGAAACTCCCCTCGCGAAGTGTTTTCGCATTCGAGGCTCTGGAGGTACCCGCGTGACCAAACAATTCGATCGGCGTGATTTCCTGAAGGCGGTAGCAGCAGCGTCCGTCATCGTCGGGTACAGCCGAGACGCTCGAGCGTGGGTGCCGGGTCCGGGGGAAGAGCAGAACCGAGGCCAAGGCCAGGGTCACGGGGGGTTCGACCGAGTCCCGCGACTCGACGGCGTGCTGCTGACGGACGCGGCGTCGCGCGCCGCCAAAGGCGCGGACCTGGGCAACATCATCTTCGAGACGCCGAAGGCGGTGCTTCGACCCGGCTCGATCGAAGACGTCGCGAAGATGGTGAAGTTCTGCGCGGAGCGTGACATCGAAGTCGCCGCGCGCGGGCAGGGTCACGCGACTCACGGCCAGGCGCAGGCGCGGGCTGGCCTGGTGATCGACATGAGCTCGCTTCAGGTCATTCACCACATCGGGGAGGGCTTCGCGGTGGTGGACGGCGGCTGCACTTGGCGCCAGCTCCTCGAGGCCTCGCTGCCGGCCCAGACCCCTCCGGTGCTGACGGGCTTCATCGCGCTGTCGATCGGCGGCACGCTTTCGATGGGCGGCATCAGCGGCATGGCTTACGACAAGGGCGTTCAGATTCAGCACGTCCTGGAGCTCACCGTCGTCACGGGCAAGGGCAAGGTAGAGGTGTGCTCGGAGCGCAAAAACCGCCAGCTTTTCGACCACGTCCTCGCGGGGCAGGGGCAGTGCGGCATCATCGTACGCGCTAAAGTCGAGCTCGTTCCGGCGCAGCCTCTCGCCGCTAGCTCGACCATGGTTTACGCGGACATTTACACTCTTCAGGCGGACCTCCGGACGCTCGTCTACCGCAACGAGCAAGACAGCGTTTACGCGCAAGGGGTGACGGATCCAGGTACGGGCGCGTTCGTGTGGCTGCTCAACATCGCCTCGTTTCACGACCCCGCCAGCTCGCCGGACATTGCCTACCTCACGCGTGGTCTCTCGTACATCCCGGGCACGCTCACGACGAACGATATCCCGTATTTGGATTTCCAGCTCACGGTGGATAGCTTCATCGCCTTCTTGCGCAGCATCGATCGCTTCGACCGCAACATGCACCCCTGGTACGACGTCTTCTTGCCCGACAGCACGCTCGCCCAGCACGTGGACGACGTCGTATCCGGCTTTCAACCGGACGATGTCGGGTCGTTCGGCTTCGTGCTCATCTTCCCGCTGCTCACCAGCACGATCACGCGGCCGTTGTTCCGGCTGCCGGACGAAGAGCTCGTGTACCTGTTCGACGTCCTGACCGCTCGCGACGAGCCGGGATACGACGCAGATTTCGCCGCCAACAAGCGCGCGCGGAACAACGAGTGGTTCGACCAAGCGCGCTCTCTCGGGGGCACTCGCTACCCGATCGGAACCCTCGATTTCACCCCCGGGGATTGGCGCCGTCACTACGGCTCGCAGTGGCGCGGCTTCGTGCAGGCGAAAGAGCAGTTCGACCCGCGGGGCATCTTGACGCCCGGCCCCCGCATCTTCCCTCGAGACTGCTGACCCGAGCCGCCTCCGCGCGAGGCGAGTATTTCCCGTAGGGTCGGGGCGGGCGCCTGCGTGCCGCATCGCGTCGCGCCCCGTCGCGGCCCCGGTGAGGGGGACTCGTGCGCCCGCGTGCGTTGCTCGCCACGGGGCCCCGCGCGGTGAGCGGCGACGGACCGCTACCGAGATAAGCCCTTAGTATTATCTCGAAAACGCGGGTCCGGTAGCTGTCGCCGCGTGGTCCCGAGCACTAGCTACTACCAGTTGCTCTTGGGGAGGGGGCTCGCGCTGCGCGGAGGGACGCAGCGCCGGCCGCGGTCGCGTAAGCGACTCTTAACCCTCGGGTAATATGACCGTTGCCACGCCCATCAGCCTTCGGCCTCGCCAAGAGCGCAGCTCTGCGCTGGTTTCCTCACATGCGTCCCGCCCGTGGCGCAATTCCTTAACTCCCAGGAGTGTCCTTGAGCATGCGAATGTTTGACGCTCGGCTCGCATCCGATATCATCGCTCGAAGCTCGGTAGTCGCGCTCGGAACCTGCAGCTTTCTGCAAGAAAAGGAGCGTAATCGTGAAGACCGCTCGTGACTTGATGCCTGCGCTCTCACCCACGCTCGCCGAGTACGGCATGCTACGCCTGCAGCTCCTCTGCAAAGCGCTGGAGCTCCCAAGAGCCGAACGGGAGGCGGCCGAAGAACTGTTTCAACTCGTCGGCAGCACCTGGCCCAGCGGGGCCTTGACTGCCGCCGCTCCTTGGGAAAACGACCTGACCGACGACGGCACCCCGTTCGAGTTTTCGGTCGGTTTCGAGCGCGCGCGGCCGGAGCTGCGGTTGTTGTTCGAATCTCAGCTCGCGACGAACGAGCTGACGTCTTGGACGAGCTGGCAGGCAGGGCTCGCGCTCCAAGAGCGGCTTCGCACCACTGGCCGCTGCGACATTACTGGTTTCGAGCGCATCGCAGAGATCTTCGAGCCCACGCCAACCTTCGAGCCGCGGTTTTCGCTGTGGCACGCGGCCGTGCTTCGGCCGGGGGAAAAGGCCATGTTCAAGGCCTACGTCAACCCGGAGGTTCGGGGAGTGGAGGCGTCGCGCTCTCTCACTCGAGACGCGCTCAGCGTCCTCGGCGTCACTCCCGCGTGGGAGTTTCTGGAGAGCCGGCTGCGCGACGCCACGCGCGTCCCGTACCTTTCGGTCGATCTCGAGGCGCCGCAAAAGGCCCGCCTCAAACTTTACCTGACCGCGACCGATGCGGCGGGCGTGGAGGAGCTCACTCGCGGCACGTCCAACATCGCTCCCGGAATGGCGACGAGCTGGCTCACGCGGCTCACGCTCGGCGGTGGCCCGTACTCGGGTCGCCCCATCCTGGTTTGCTACGCCTACCGGCCCGGTAGCTCGCTGCCGGAAGCGACGGTGCACGTGCCGATTCGCAACTACGCCCCGACCGACGAGCAAGCCCTGGAGCGCACGCTGGACCTGCTGCCCGCTGGCAGCGGAGCGAAGCTCACGGCCGCGCTCAAGGCGCTGGCTCGCCAAAGCCTGGATCGCTCGCGCGGCGTCTTGTCGTACGTTTCCCTCCGCGTCGTTCAGGGGCGCGTGCGCGTGACGACGTACTTGGCGCCTGGCGCCTACACACTGGCCGAAGACCGTCGCGAGTCGGGCACGATTCCGACCGGTCGTCCTAGCTCGCCGCCCCCGAAGCCATGAGCGCGCCCGTCAATCTCGGAGCCGTGGAGGAGCTCATCGCTCGCCGGCGAGACGAGCTCATCATCAATCACGACTTCATGCGCCGCTTGGAGGGCGAGGCGACCCTGGAGAGCTTGCGGCGTTTGCTGCCTCGCCTCGCCTTCTTCACCTTCGCCTTTCAAGACATGCTGAAGGTCGCGCGAGACCGGTGCACGGATCCGGTGCTCGCGCCCATCGTCGCCTCGATGGAGGAAAACGATCGCGGCCACGATCAGTGGTACGTGGAGGACCTCAAGGCGGTGGGCATCGAGCTTGACGCCCGCGCGCTCTTCGCCGCAGAGTGCGACGCCGTTCGCCGCGTCTCGTACAGCATCATCTCGCTGCTCGAGAGCGGCACGTCCGACCACGAGCGGCTCGCGGTGCTGCTCTCTCTGGAAGCGGCGGCCCGCGAGTTTTTCGTCCGTGTGCCCAGCTTTGCGCGCCGGGCGGGTCTCACCACGGAGCTACGTTACTTTGGCGGCATGCACCTTCAAGCGGAGGAGGCGCACGAGGTCTTCGCGGCCGAAACTCAAGAAACACTCAACGCCCTCGCGGTGCCGGAGCAGGCGCGTCAGGCCGTTTCGGAAATAGTGGAGAAAACTTTCGTGCTCCTGCTCCGCCTTGCTACCGCCCTCGCGGGAGCGATGGAGGGTCCGCGACCACCTGACGCGCGATGAGGGCCCTCGCCGTTGTGACCAGATCTTTCCTCATTGATGCGCCCACTCGGTCGCGCTAACTAGAGGAAAATTGTCCCAGCCTAGGCCGCTCAAGATCGCCCCTTCCTGATGGAACGACTCTTTGGAAATGAGCTCGAGGTCGTCGCCGTAGACGAGGACCACATCAAAGGTACGGCGTTCAATATCGTGTTCATGGTCTGGCGACGACGCACGTTGTTCGGCGCGTACCACGCTGCCATCGCTCTCGCGAACGGCCTCGCGCTGAAGCACCCGAAGGGGATCGGCGTCATGCACGTCGTGGAGACAGAGGCCTCGCCGCCCGACAGCGAGGCGCGTAAGGCGTTCGCGGAGTTCATGAAGCTGCCGGTCATCCGGCACTTCTGCGTCACCCACGAAGGAACCGGTTTCAAGGCGGCGTCGGTGCGGGCAATCGCGTCTGGCGTGCACGCGCTCGCGCGCCCTCCCTACCCGCACGCCGTGCACAGCGCGGTGGCAGACGCCTCGCGCTGGGCAGCCGCGCAAAATCGCCAGCTCGGCCGAACTGACGATTGGCAGGCGATCGAGCGAGTGATGCAGACCCTCCGTCGAATGCACGTCGAAAAGTACCCGAGCGCTCCCTAGGCCCCGCAGCGTGGCGCGACGGAGCGTGAGCTTGGCGGGCTCCGCGACGCAGAGTCGCGTGCTATGAGGGCTCTCCCCGGAGCCGGCCGTGAACGACCGTCAAGGCGAGCCCCTCATCATCCAGAGCAGCCATCCCCAGCACTGCTTCGCTACGTGGGACCGAGTGCTGATCAACCTGTGGCGCGGGGACATGGAGCTGGAAGCGGCCACACACCTTCAAAGCGTGGTCGACCGCTTCGTTCGAACGAATGACGGCCAGTCTTTGGCGGCGCTATCCATCATCGCCAGCACCGCGCCCGCGCCACCGGAGCGGGTTCGGGTTCGGCTCGCCAGCGCCTACCGCTCGCTGGAGGCCGCCGGCGTGCGGCATGTCTGGGTGGCAGAGGGCGGGTCCTCGCGCTCGGCGCTCATGCTCAGTGTCGGGCTCACGCTCTCCGCCGCGCCCGCTCTGCCGCTGCAGCTCAAATTTGCGGCCTCGGTTCACGAAGCCGCAGAAATGATCGCGCCCTGCTTGTCTCGAGCCTCGGGTCGAGCAACGGTGCTCAAGTCGATTGTGGAGCAAGTTCGCTGGCATTCGGGGGACCCTCCGACCGCCTAGCCCTGGGCCGGGCGCCCACGCAGGAAGAATCGTGCAGCTTTTCACACTCATCAACAAGAACGGGCTTCGGCTCAAGGTCTCGGACTACGGCACGATCATCATGGAGCTCCACGTTCCGGATCGGAACGGAGCCTTCGCGGACGTCGTGCTCGGCCACGAAGACATCGCCAAGTACACGAACGCGACGCCGTACTTCGGGGCCACTATTGGCCGCGTCGCTAATCGCATCGAGGGCGCCGTGCTCGACCTCGACGGCGAGCGACACCAGCTCTATGCCAACAACGGACCGCATCACCTGCATGGCGGCAAGCGCGGCTGGGACAAGGTCCAGTGGGCGGCCGAGCTTCGCGAAGCTCCGCGCGGTCCCGAGATCCACTTCTCGTACACCTCGCCGGACGGCGAGGAGGGCTACCCAGGCACCGTTCAGGCCCACACCAGCTACGCCCTGACTCACGACGACGAGCTGGTCATCACCATGCGCGCCACGACGGATCGACCCACGGTCGTCAACATGGCTCATCACACGTACTGGAACCTCGGTGGTCACGGCTCGGGCAGCATCGAAGATCACGAGCTGCTGCTGCACGCGGACCTCTACACCCCCAGTGCGCCCGTCCCGAACGCGGACCCGGTGCCGCGCGGCGCGGTCGAGCCGGTGGCCGGTACGCCGTTCGACTTCCGGGTGGAGAAGCGCATTGGTCAGGACTTGCGCGCTGCGGGCGGTTCTCCTCCGGGTTTCGACCACAATTGGGTGGTCCGTGGCGAAGCGGATCAGCTGCGCCCTGTCGCACGAGTGAGGGATCCGAAATCCGGCCGAGTGCTCGAGCTTTCCGGCAACCAACCCGGCGTACAGTTTTACGCCGGCAAGTTTCTAGATGGCTCGTTGCATGGCAAGGGCGCAACCTACGAGCAGTACGCGGGGCTGTGCTTGGAGACGCAAAAGTTCCCGAACGCCGTCAACGTGCCGGCGTGGCGGGATCAAGTGCAGTTGGTTCCGGGCCAAACGTACGAGCACGTGATGGTGCATCGCTTCCGCGTCGAATAAGCTCTCCGTCATGTCGGAACCCAAGACACACACTGGCGGCTGTCACTGCGGAAAGGTCCGTTACGAGGTAACGCTGGACCTCGCGGAGCCGGCCATCACCTGCAATTGTTCCATGTGCGGGCGTAGCGGCACGATGCTGCGCTTCGTTCCCGTCGACGCCTTCAAGCTGCTCTCCGGAGCGGATTCGCTGACGGACTACCACTTCAATCAAAAGGTCATCAATCACCAGTTTTGCCGCGTTTGCGGCATCAAATCGTTCGCAAGCGGTGTCGCCCCGGGTGGGGTAGAGACGCGCGCGATCAACGTGCGCTGTTTGGACGACGTCGACCTGAGCGCCATCTCGACGCACGCGTACGACGGCAAGAGCAAGTGACTCACTCGTAGTGTATTTCGAGGACGCGGAGCTCCTCTTCGCCGCCCGGCGTGCGGAGGAGCGCTGCGTCCCCGACGCGCTTTCCGAGCAAGGCCCGCGCCAGTGGGGCCACGAAGGCGATCGCGCCTTCTGCCGCGTTGGCCTCGTCCACCCCTACGATGCGCACGCGGCGCTGGACGCCGGCCGCGTTTTCGAAGCGCACGCTGGCCCCGAAGCGCACCTCGTCCTTCGCCTGCCCTGAGCTTTCCACGAGGACCGCGCTGGCGAGTCGCTGCTCCAGCTCCGCGGTGCGGGCGGCATGCAGCGAGGCCTGGCGGGCCCGCTCGGCGTCCGAGCCGCTCGCCTCTGGCGCCCGTCCGCGCTCCGCCGCCAGCTCCGCTCGCAGTAGCGAGAGCCCTGCCGCGGTGACGTAGTTGGGCGTGCCAACGGGCAGCGGAGCCCGGCGCGGCAGCACGAGCGGAGCGTCCGCTGCGTCGTCGTCCTTCGTGAACGCCTTGCTCATCGCCCCAGTATGTCATCGTCAACGCGCTGACGCGCGTCAGCGGGTTGACCCGTTTCAGCTCGAGAAACCCTAGGATTTGGCGCCATATGGCTGGAACGCCGCTTGCTGTGCGTGTCCTCATGACCCTGGAGATTCCCGACGCGAACGATGCCGTGCCGTGCCCGCTGTGCGGCGACCACGAGGGCGCGGTCGTGGGCGAGAAGGGGCGCTTCGGCATGCCCGTGCGCAACGTGTGCTGCGCGACGTGCGCCACCGTCTACGTCTCGCCGCGGCCCACCGCGGCCGCGATGGCGGAATACTACCGCTCGACTTACCGCAAGCACTACGGGGCCGTCGGCTACATCGGACCCGACGGGCAGCGCGCGGCGCCGGGAGACTCGGGCTACGAAGCGGCCCTCCAGCAGTGGCACGGCCCGCAAGCGGACAATGCGCTGCTGCTCGGTGAGACGCGCAAGGGAGCGTCCGTGCTCGAAGTCGGCTGCCGGCATGGCCGGACTCTGGAGCTGATGCGCGAGCGGCGTGGCATCCTCCCCTTCGGTATAGAGCCAGGCGAGACCGAAGCCGAAGAGGCGCGCCGCGCCGGCATCGATTGCTTCACGGGCGCGCTCGAGGACTACGAGCCTGGGTCACGGCGCTTCGATCAGATTCAGTGGTTCCACGTCCTGGAGCACGTCCACGAGCCGCTGCAAGCGCTCCTCAAGCTGCGCCGCCTACTCGAGCCGGAGGGGCGCATGATCATCGAGGTTCCGAACGTCTACGAGCCCTACGGCTCCCTGGAAGGCAATTTCTTCCAAAACGTTCACCTCGTCAGCTACAGCCCGCGCACGCTGCCCGCGCTCTTGCGTCGTGCCGGCTTCGAGCCCACCCGCGTCGTGGACGGCGGCGCGCTCTTCGTCGTCGCTCGTCTCAATCCTCACGTGAGCGCTGCCGAGTTGCCACTGCCGTACTCGCCCGCGCTGCTCGGAGAAAGTGCCGACGATACGTCTTGGGTCGCCACCAGGCTGGGCAACTACGCGAACCTCGAGCAGCTGGCCGAGCTCTGCCGGGCTGGTCGGGCGCCAGAGGAGCTCGCGCCGATGGTCCTGCGCTGCCTGCGGTTCCCGGCCTTCACGAGTCACCTGCTGGACGTCTGCGCGCTCTTCGTGGAGCGGCTCGTCGCACGCGGCCAGCTGGACCCCGCTATCGCGGTCTTACTGGCGGTCGTGAATGGCCCGCACCCTGCGGAGGTGCGGGCAGAATTCCGCACCTTCGCCGGGCGCCTCGGCGCGCTGCCGGAACAGCTCGCCGCCGCGGGCTGAGTCAGCCGACCTGGGCCGTGCGGGTGATCTCGCCCATGCGGCCCGACTGGTAGTCGGCGAACGCCTGCCGCAGCTCCTGCTGGGTGTTCATCACGAACGGGCCATAGCGCGCGACCGGCTCCCCCAGCGGGACGCCGGCGAGCAGCAGGAGCCGCGCCGGTTCGTCCGCGCCGCGCAAACGAGCCAGGTCACCTTCGCCCAGGATTGCGAGCTGGCCATCTTTTACCAACGTGCCCTCGTCGCCCACTCGAGCGCTGCCTTGAAAGACATAGACGAGCGCGCGCTGGGCCGAGTCGAGCGCCACCTGCACGTCCGCGCCGGGTTGCAGCGACCAGTCTTGGTAGACGATGGGCGTCAGCGTGTCTATCGCGGCGCGCTTTCCGAGCGCGGCGCCGGCGATGATCTTGACGTGCGAGAGCCCGTCGCTCGTCGACGCGGTCGGGATCTGCTGCGCGTCCAGCTCCTGATAGCGCGGACGGGTCAGCTTCAAGCGCGCCGGCAGGTTCACCCAAATTTGAAAGCCGTGCGCGCGGCCGCCCTGCTCGAGCACTGACGCCGACGGAGTCTCCGAGTGGATGATGCCGCCTCCCGCGGTCATCCACTGCACGCCGCCGGGCTTGATGGTGCCGCGGTGGCCGGCCGAGTCCTCGTGCACGACCTCACCTTCGAGAACGTAGGTGACGGTTTCGAAGCCGCGATGAGGATGATCCGGAGCGCCGACGGCTTCTCCGGGCCGATACTCCACCGGACCCATCTCGTCGATCAGCAGGAACGGATCCAGCGCGGCCAGACCCGGCGCGGGTAGGGGGCGCCGCACGATGAACCCGGCTCCCTCGAGCTGGCGGTGCGACGACAGGATCTTCTCGGTCTCTCTCACCTTGGGCGTCGTCATTCAGAGTTCCTTTCGAAGCCCAAACAATAAGGTTCCCGTCCCAAGCTACAATCCCTTGCTGGGAGCTCACATCGTTGCTCCGCTAGCAACAACGCCGCTGTCCCACCGTTGGCGGCAGTCGCGCCCGGTCCTAAGCTCGCCGTGTGAACCGAGCCCTCATGAGTCTGCTGGCCATTGGCCTTGTAGCCGGTTGCCACAAAAACAAGGACGCCGAGGGCCCGGTCGAGCGAGCGGGCGCGAGCGTGGACGATGCCGCCCAGAAGACCGGCGCTGCGCTACACAAGGCCGCGGTCAAGACGGACGAGGCCGCCCATCGAGCGGTCACCGCTACCGGCAACGCCTTCGAAAAGGCGGGTCAGAAGCTGAAGGGCTCGCCCAGCGCGACCCAGCCTGCGGACAGCGCGCCTTCCGAGAGCAAGTAGTCACGCCGCGCTTGAAAAGGATGCGTTCAAATCCTTAGCTCTGGGTCGAGAGCTCATGACCATCCGCAATTTCGAGCCCAAGTTCATGAAGGTGGGGGTGCTCACCGCCGCGCTGCAAGAGCTCACTCCGCGGGACGTGCGCGACGACGATCCGGATCGCGCGGTGGAGGACTGGCTCGCGTTCGGGCGCGAAATAGGGGCGGACGTGCTGCAATTGTCGGCCGCGCTTCATCCCGCGGAGTCGGACGTGCCCGCGGCGGCGATGCTCGATCCTGTCGCGAATACCTTGGACCTGCGCGCGCCCTTCGACGCGCGGCGGCGCGATCGCCTGGAGGCGGCGATGAAAGCGACGAGGGTCGGGCTGAGCGACCTGGCGTATTTCGACAACCTCCTCCACGAAGACTCGGCCGTCCGCCGGAAGAAGCTGGACTTCATGCGCCGCGTGCTGGACGCGGCGGTGCTGCTCGGCGTGCCCGCGGTGTGCGGCTTCGTCGGGCGCGATCAGACGAAGAGCATGGACCAGAACCTGGAGGTGTTCGAGCAGGTGTTCGTACCCCTCCTTCAGGAGGTAAAGGCGCGCGGCCTCCGCTACCGCGTCGAGCAATGCCCGATGCCCGGTTGGACGACGAACGACAACTTTCACAACAACATCGGCTACGCGCCGGGCGCGTGGATCGCGCTGCATCGCATCTGCGAGCGCCATGGCGTCGGGGAGCAGCTGCGCGTGCACTACGATCCCTCCCACTCGGTGCTCATGGGGCAGGACACCCGGAGCGTCTTCCAGTTCCTCAAAGATAGCGGGTACGCTTTCTTGATCGACGGCTTCCACGTCAAAGGCCAGGTCGTGGATGCGCGCGGCGTCTCCGAGTGGGGCTACGGCGGTCAAACCATGAACCGCGGGGATTGGGCGAGCGGCAAGCCTTCGAGTGAGCCCGCCGATCAGCTCAAGGCTTGGAAGAAGCAGACCGTGCTTTGCGAGCACGAGCTCCCCGGCACGGCGCGGCACGACCCCCTCGCGTACCTGCAGAACCGTAGCGTGGACTGGCTCGACCACCAGCTCGCGGCGCGCCAGCTCCTACCGATGGACTTCACGAGCGCGCCGCTGATCGTCGAGCACGAGTACGGCCCCGCGCGCACCCAGGACCGGGAAAGGCTGCGGCCGATCTTGGCCGGGTCGCTCGCCTTCACTCGCAAGATAGACGAGGCCGCTGCGTGTATGTTCGCGCTGCAGAGCGAGGTCCTGCCGGCCCAGGGCATCGCCGTGCAGGGCCGGGGTCGCGAGCCCTTTCGTAGCTGAGGCGGCTCGTCCGGCAATTTACGAGGGGTCGAGTGTCCGCCTGGCGTCGCGGTCGCCCCGCGGCTACGGTCGAGGGCTCGGTGCTCGACGAAGTCGTCAAGGTTCAGCCGGAGGCCCTGGTTTCCGACCTCGCACGCCGCGCCAGCTCGGCGCGCGCCATCGCGGCCGTATTCATGGTCATGACGCTTTTGGCGTCGGCCTCTTCGCTGGCAATGACGGGCCCGCTGATGGCCTTGCCCCAGTTCGTCGCTTGCTTCGCGTTCGGCGGGGCCTTTTGGGTCGCTCGCAAGCCGAGCCGCGCGTCCTTCGCGGGAACGCTCATCGTCGCGGCGATGCTGCTGCAGTATCTCGCTTCGTTTCACTTTGCGGTGCGCGCCGAGCAGCGCCTGAGCATCGCGTACTTCGTGGCACTTTCACCGCTCGTCGCCAAGGCGACCATGCGCGCGCGGGGGGTGGTGGTGTGCGGGGTGGTCGGAGCGCTCACCCTCACGCTCATGGCCCTGCTCGGGACCTGGAAAGCGCTGGTCGCGCCGGCCTACTACTTCGCGGCCACCGGCTTGGTCGCGGCGTTCGCCGCCATCGCAGCGGAGCGCGCGCTCCGGGCTCACGTGCGCGAGGAGCTGCGCGCCGCTCATGCTCTAACCGGCGCTCGTGAGGCCGAAGAGCGCTACCGCTTGGTGGCCGAGCAGGTGAGTGACCTCGTGTCGGTGTTGGACGACCAGGGCCGCTACGTGTACGTGAGCCCCTCGCACGAGCGGGTGCTCGGCCTGAGCGGTCGGGACCTCCTCGGGCGGGCCTCGCCGGAGCTGCTTCATGCCGACGACCTTCAGGGGGTCACCCAGGCATTTTCTCGTGCGCTTTCGGAAGGGGCTTCGTTCACGGTGGCTCGCCTTGCCAGTAAAGACGGCAGCTATCGCTGGTTTCACATCCGCTTTTCGCGAACGGAGCCCAACTCGGCGCTGCCGGGAGCGGTGGCCACGAGCGCGCGAGACATCACCGAGCAGCAGCGCTTGAGCCAGGCGCTGGAAGAAACGCGCCGCATGGAGTCCTTGGGCCGCCTCGCGGGAGGGGTGGCGCACGACTTCAACAACCTACTGCTCGTCATCCAGGCCTGCGCAGATCTGGCGACGCGCCAGCTCCCGCCCGGGCACTCGGCGCGGGGCGATCTGAACGACATCTTGCTCACGACGGACCGCGCCGCCGCGCTCACGAAGCAGCTGCTCACGTTCGCTCGGCGCCAGGTGCTGGGCGTACGCCGGCGCTCGCCCGTCCGCACGGTCGTGGAGGAGCTGTCCCCCATCATCGAACGCCTGTGCGGAAAGGAGGTGCGCTGCACCTTCGAGCTGACGAGCGGCAGCGCGCAGGTGAGCGCAAGCTCGGTGGAGCTCGAACAGATTTTGATGAACCTGGCCGCCAACGCTCGCGACGCGATGCCGCAAGGGGGCACGCTGGAGGTGAGGGCGCGCACCCTCCCGCTGCTCGGCGGCGATATCGCCGCGCTCCCCGCCGGCACGTACGTCGAGCTCACCGTGCGGGATAGCGGCGTGGGTATGAGCCCCGAGGTCGAGGCGCGCATCTTCGAGCCTTTCTTCACCACGAAGCCGCCTGGTCGGGGCACCGGGCTCGGCTTGGCCACCGTCTTCGGGCTGGTGACGCAGCTCGGCGGGCACGTGGCGGTCAGCTCGAGGTTGGGGCGCGGCACCGAGTTTCGCGTCTTGCTCCCGCTCGCCCCCGAGGAGACGACGTCTTCGAGCGTCATGCGCGCGGCTCGCTCCGTGCCGCGCGCCCTGTCCGTGCTCGTGGTGGACGATGAAGACGCGGTGCGCACGCTCATCTCCCGCATCCTCGACGACGCCGGCCACCGGGTGACCTCGGCCGCTTCCGCCGATATGGCCATCACGGCGGTGCGGGTCACGCCGCAGCGGTTCGACGTCATCTTGACCGACGTGGTCCTCGGCGCAGACGACGGCCTTTCCACGCTGGACACGCTCAGGGCCGCCAATCCGGACGCAGCCGTGATCGTCATGTCCGGCTACAGCCCCACTCCCGAGCGCGTAGCCGAGCTGGCGCAGCAAGGAGCCGAGTTTCTGCCCAAACCATTCGGGGCGGTGCAGCTCCTCAACGCGCTGGAGCGAGCGCGGGGCAGCGAACCATGAAGCCGCGTCGCTGGCGCAGCGCGCTCGTTACTTGGTGATGAAGAAGTAAGCGACGGCGGCCGCCACGAGAAGCAGCAGCCAAAGCCACCAGGGTGAAGAAGCCTTGCCGGGCGCTACGGAAGGCGGCCGAGCCGGCGCGTCCGCGGCGGAGGGGACGGGCGGGTAGGAAGAGGCGCGAGCCGCGAGGGCGCCAGAAACCGACATCGGCAGGGGCGGGACGGGCGGGATGTCCAGCTGCGAGAGACGCACGTTGGCTTCGAAGACCTCCGGCGGACGCGAGCTCGGTGAAGGAGGACGAAGCGGCAGCTCGGCGGCGAACGGGCTCGACTTCAGCGGGATCTCGGCGCCTTGCCAATTCTCGACTCGCGCCACCATGCGCGTTCGCTCCGCGAGCGCGTCACGCGCCAGATCCATGACCCACTCGCTGATGCGGCGCGCGTTGGCTCGAGGCGGGGCGGCGGCTTCGAAAGCCTCTGCCAGCTCGCGCATGCTCCCGAAGCGACTCTCGGCCGCGAGCGACAGCGCTCGCATCACGATCGAGTCCAGCTCCGGCGGCAGATCCGGGCGGTATTGGGTGACACGCGGGTAACCGCCGCGGAGCACCGCGTCTCCCGGCTCCTTCTCTTGATCTGCCGGAAACAAGCGGCGCATCGCCAGCAGCTCCCAGATCACGATACCAGCCGAGAAGACGTCCGAGCGCTGGGTGAGGCGCTCGCCGCGCAGCTGCTCGGGAGACATGTAGCCGCGCTTGCCCTTGCGGCGCTCGGGCGCCGTTTCCTCGATATGGTCGAGCGCGGTGGCGATGCCGAAATCCAGAACGCGCGCGACGCCGTCCGCCCCGACGAGCACGTTGGGGGGCGAGATGTCGCGATGAACGAGCGAGAGGGAGCGGCCTTTTTCGTCCGTCGCGTCGTGAATCGCGGCGAGGCCTTGCAGCATGTCCAGCGCGATGCCGGTGGCGATCGAGAGCGGAACTTGCGCCTTCTTCTGCTTCGCTTGAGTGCGACAGAGCGTGCTCAGCGCCTCCCCGTGCACGTAGTCCAGGACGAGGAGCACGTCCCCCTTGGTGGCCACGACGTCTAGAGTCGCCGCCACGTTGGGGTGGCGAACCCGCGCCGCCAGCCGGGCTTCCTTGAGAAGCATCTCCGTGAACTCTTGGTTCTCCAAGAGGTGCGGGAGTAGACGCTTGATCGCGACCACGCGCGAGAATCCGCCCGCGCCGTCGAGTCTCCCGAAGTGGACGGTGGCCATCCCACCCGCCGCGAACTGCTCGAACAGCGCGTAGCGACCGACGGTGTGGCTCGGGCCCCGCTCGGAGATGGGGCCGTCCACGTGACTGATCTGCTTCTCGCGCGGAGCCGAGAGGCCGCTGGGCGTCTCCTCGCCGGAAGGCTGAGCGCTCCTGGGCAGGTCGAGGCGAGGCGGGGTACCCCCGTTGCTAGTTGCTGTGTGTTCGAGTGGGAGCCTCGCCGTCTGAGGAATGACGACCCGGAGCGGATCTTCCGTCAGCGGTGTATCGCCCGACTCCAACACCGGCGGAGGCGGCACCGTGCCGTCTACCGCGATGAGAGCGCCACAGGACCGGCATGGGATCTTCACGACCCGACCGCGGATCTTGTCTTCGTACAGGGTCGCCGGCACCGTGCGGCGGTTCCCGCACGCCTGACAAGCGACCGTGATACCCATTGCGCCGGGACACTACCGCAGAAAACCGAGCTCTGTGCACCCCGGAAGGTGAGTGCGCGGGCGTCCAGCTGCGTGCGGACCGGGCGTTTTGGCCTCAGCGGTACCGGCGGGCAGGCCGGCGCGCCGAGCGCAGGAGCCGGCGTCTTCGTCCGCGTGGGCGGAATGGAGAACCACTCCTGGAAGCTGGTGCGGCGTAGCCAGCCAGCGCGACTTGCGACCCGCGGGCGGCTCGCTGGCATCGGCGACGCACGGACCCATCACGTCGTCTTGCTCGGGTCTCCTGCGGCGGGGCCGAGATGGGCGCTCGGGCGAGTGAGCGCGTTGCCGGGGGTTGGTTCATCGGCTTCGATAAAGGTTGATCGCTCGCCGAGAGTGCGGAAGAAGACCGCTCCCTTCGGAAATACCCGCATCTTGAGCACTTCCAACCAAGCCGAGCGGCGCGCGCTCCTGCCGATCTTCTTGATTGTGCTGGTCGACATCCTCGGCATGACGATCATCTTGCCGCTCCTGCCGTTTTATGCGGAGGAGTTCGGCGCGTCTCCGCGACAGATCGGGCTTTTGGTGGCTACGTTCGCGGCGTGCCAGTTGGTATCGGGGCCGTTGCTCGGGCAGCTCGCGGATCGCATGGGTCGCAAGCCACTCTTGCTCGTGAGCCAGGTCGGCACCCTGTTCGGCTTCTTCGTGTTGGGGAGCGCGACCTCGCTATGGATGGTGTTCGTGTCGCGCGCCATCGACGGCGCGACTGCGGGCAACCTCTCACTCGCGCAAGCGTACGTCTCCGACGTCACTTCCAAGGAAAATCGGGCCAAGTCGTTTGCCATGATCGGCATCGCCTTCGGCATCGGTTTCCTCATCGGTCCGGCGATCTCCGGCTTCCTTTCCCAATTCGGCCATCGGTATCCCATCTACGCCGCGCAGGGGCTCTCGGCGCTCAGCATCCTCGCTACCGCCGTGCTTCTGCCGCGGGTGGTGCCCAAGGTGAGCGATGGTGAAGAGGGGCCCGGCGGTCGTCGCCTCTCCCTGTTTGCTTGGAGCTCGTACGCGGAGCTCATGAGGCGCCCGGAGCTCACCTCCCTCCTGCTGCAGTTTTTCGCGTTTGCGTTTGCGTTCGCCACGTTCACGTCTGGCTTCGCCTTGTTCGCGGAGCGCCGCCTCACGTGGGAGGGGCAGCCCTTCCGAGCCGTACACGTCGGCTACGTCTTCGCCTTCGCCGGCTTCCTCGGCATCATTCTCCAAGGTGGCTTGATCGGTCGGCTCGTAAAGCGCTTCGGCGAGCTGCGCCTCGCTCGCGCGGGGTTCGCGGCGTTCGCGGCCAGCTACGCGCTGCTGGCGTTCGTGTGGCGCATTCCGGCGCTCCTCGTGAGCACCGCGCTCTCCGCGTTCGGTCAGGGCTCCCTGCGGCCGGCGCTCACCGCGCAGGTCACCCACAACTCGCGTCGCGACGAGCAGGGCTTGGTTCTCGGCATGACTCAGTCACTGACCTCCGTGGCGCAAATTTTGGCGCCGACCGCGACCGGTTTTCTGATCGGCCACGGCCTCCTCTCTGCGTGGGCGCTCATGGCTGCGAGCGCCGCGCTCATTGGCCTGGTGCTCAACTTGCGGCAGGCTGCCTGACATGGCGGCTCGTATCTTCCGCGTCTCGATCAGCCCCGAGTCCGCGCCGGACGTGCGCCGAGTGCTGGACCTGGACGGCCGTACCAGCCTGGCCGAGCTGCACCGAGAGCTCGGCCGCGTCTTCGCGATCCCTCCGAGCAAAGCCGGCTACGCCTTTTTCACCTCTGGGCGGCCCTGGGATGCCAACGCCATGTACGTGGATCCCCGCGCCGAGGGGCGGCCTGCGGACAAGGCGCTGCTGTTCCGCTTGGGGCTCGAGCCGGGCCGCGAGCTAGCCTACGTGCTCGGCTTCGAGGTGGAGCGGCACTTCACGGTGCGCGTCCTGTCGATCTCGGAAGCGACGCAGCCGCTCGCGGCGCCGGTCCTGGTGGAATCGAGCGGAGAGCTCGGCGCGGAGGCGCTACAGGAGCCACCAGCGGCGGACGAAGACGAAGCACCGGCGGAGCTCCGCGAGCTCGTCCCGCTCGCGGAGAAGCTCTTGAATCGGCTGGAGGAGCTGGAGCCGCACGAAGAGCAGCTCGCGGCCGCGCGCGCCTACAGTGACCGCTGGGACGACGTCCCGGAGGCGTGGACCGACTTCAAGGCGCGCGCAGTGAAGCCGCAGACGGAGCACCTGCAGGAGCTGGCGCCGATGTTCCGCGGGGCGGGGGAGGCGGCGCTCGAGCTCGTTCGTGCGCTGCACGGTGACGTCGCCTTGTTTGCGAAGCTGGACGAGTGGCTGCTGGAGGATGGCATTGGGCCCCGCCTGCTGGATTTGCCGCTTTCGCTGTCTCTCACGGAAGAAACGGAGCTCGCGCTCGAGCTCGCGCGCTCGCTCACTTTCATCGACCCGGACCTCTGCGGCGGAGACTTGGCCGTCATCTTCGCTCGCGCCGGCCAGCGCGAAGCCGCGCTCGCGCAGGTGGAGCAGAACCTGAGCGTCGCCAAGGACGAAGCGCTCGCGGAAGCCAAAGCCGGAGACACCTACCGCGCGCTCGGGGACATGCCGGCGGCGGAGGCTTACTACCGTCGCTCACTGGCGGTGAGCCAAGCGCCCTCCGACCGTTTGCACGCCGTCATGCGCCTCGTCGCTTGCCTCCTGGACTCGGGGCGTGACGCGGAGGCAAACGAGATCTTGGCCCGTGAAAATACGGGCGCCCAGTCAGCGCGCCGCGCGCTCACGAGCGCGTCCGCCGTCGTTGGCCGCAATGAGCCGTGTCCGTGCGGTAGCGGCAAAAAGTTCAAAAAGTGTCACGGAGCGTGACCGTGCATCGATATTGATTTGCGGTCGGGCTGAATTTCCCCCAAGGTGCGCCGCCATGAGCGAAAAGGACGATTTCGAAGCCAAGAAACGCGAGCGCGACAGCGACGCTGACGACGAGCTCGACGAGGAAGACGACGAAGTCGAGAGCGAGCGCGAGGCCGCGCCGCTGCCCAAAAAAACCGCTCCCGCGCGGGCCACGAAGAGCGCCAAGGCGGCACCTGCCGCCGCTGCCACCGTGCCTTCGAGCCGCGTCGGTGTTTTCGTGGTGCTCGCCCTGCTCGCTGGCGCCGGTGCTGGCTGGTTCGGTCATATTCAGCAGGCCAAGGCCGCCGCCTCCAAGGTGGACGCAGCGGCGCCGGTGGGTAGCAACGCCGCCGCCAGCGGTCCGTGCGGCGCCTGGCAAGACAAGATCTGTAGCGGCAGCGGCAAAGAGTCCGCCGCCTGCATGCAAGCGAAGGGCGCGGCGGAGCTGCTCACGCCGTCCACGTGCACCGCGGGGCTACAGGCAATGCCGGCCACTCTCTCGCGCATCAAGGCCGCGCGCGCCTCCTGCGACAAACTGGTCGCCAAGCTGTGTGGGGATCTCGAGCCCGGCTCGCGCACTTGCACGATGGTGAAGGAGCGCACTCCGCAGTTCCCGCCCCAGCGCTGCGACGAGATGATGAGCCACTACGACGAGGTCATCGGCCAGCTGAAGCAGATGGACGCGCAAGGCGGCCCTCAAATGGGCGGGCCACCCGGGGATCCCGGGCACGGCGGCCCTGGCCACCCGCCGCACTGAGCGCGTCGCTCACGCCCGCGCGAAGAGGTCCAAGACCAAGCGGTACGAGAGCAGCGCGAGCGCTGGATCGTACCGCGGGCCTTCATCGCGCAAGAAGGCATGGGCCGCGTTGAGCTCGTGCCAGGTGAAGTGACGCTCCGCTTCCAGCAGCCGCGCTCGAATCCTTTCGCGCCCTGCGTCCGGTACGTGCGGGTCTTGGCGGCCCCACACCATCATGAGCTCGCCCTGCACGTCGCGCGCGCGTGCCAGCGAGTCGTCTCCTCCGAGGCCGAGTGAGCCTTGATGGAGATCCGTCGCGTAGAAGCAGGCCGCCCCGCGCACCCGCGCGTCGAGCGCGCAGCGAAAGGCGAGGTGCCCACCGATGCACACTCCCATCGTGAGCAGCTTGCCGTCGCAATCCTCCCGGCTCTCCAGGTGGTCCAGCGTGACGCGCGCGTCTTCGTCGTAGGCAGCGACGTTCTTGCTGACCTTGTGGCGATTGCCTGCGTCCGCCCCCGCTGAATCGTAGCCGAGCACGGTGCCGGCTGGCTCCAGCTCATGGAAAATCTCGGGCACCGCGACGACGTAGCCATGACCAGCGAGCAGCGCCGCCATTCGCCCGATGGGGCCGGTGCGTTGGAAAATCTCCGAGAAGAGCACGACGCCGGGCCGCTTGCCCGCGGCCTTGGGGCGGTACACGTAGCAGCGCATGGGCCCGCGGGAGGTCGGGAGGTCACTCCAGGATTCTTCGAGAATCATCGCTATTTATCGCCACGTTACTTCAATTCACGCTGCTTGGGGATCGCGTCCGAAAGCGGCCAGACGTAAGCGCGCGGGCGGCGCTAAGCTGCGGTCGTGAGCTTGGACGCCGCCCATTGTTACGAGGTCGTGAAGGCGCGAGACCCGCGCTATGACGGCGTCTTCTTTGTCGGCGTCTCCACCACCGGCGTCTACTGCCGGCCGGTGTGCAAAGTGCGCACGCCGGGTCGAGACCGCTGCTCGTACTTTCCGAACGCGGCTAGCGCGGAGGCGGCGGGGTATCGCCCGTGCCTGCGGTGCCGCCCGGAGCTGGCGCCTGGCGGCGCGCCCGTCGACGCCGTTTCGCGCTTGGCGGGGGCCGCGGTGGCTCGCATCGAAGCCGGCGCGCTAGGCCAAGGCAGCGTGGAGGACCTCGCGGCCGAGCTCGGCGTCAGCTCGCGGCAGCTGCACCGCGTGGTCGAAGCCGAATATGGCGTGAGCCCTCTCGCGCTCGCGCAGACTCGACGTCTGCTGCTCGCGAAGCAGCTGCTCACGGATACTTCGCTGCGGGTCATCGACGTCGCCTTCGCGAGCGGCTTCAACAGCGTGCGACAGTTCAATCGGCTGTTTCGGGAGCAATACCGCTTGAGCCCGCTGTCGCTCCGGCGCGACAAACAGGCTAAGACTGCGGACCAGCCGATCTTGCTCAAGCTCGGCTATCGCGCGCCCCTGGCCTGGCAACCGCTGGTCCACTTCCTGGCGGGTCGCTCCGGCGTAGGCACGGAAAAGGTCAGCGGGGACGCATACTTACGCACGGTGCGGCTCGGGCCGCATCGCGGCTTCATCGTGGCCGAGCCGCTCGCCCCCGGCCTCCTCGGCGTGCGTGTTGCGCCGTCCTTGTTGCCCGTCTTGCCGGAGCTTCGGGTGCGCTTGCGTCGGTTGTTCGATCTGGACGCGAACCCCACCGTGATCGACCCCTTCTTGCGCCGCCATCCGGAGCTCCGCCCACGCGTGAGGCTGCTGCAGGGGCTACGCGTACCGGGGGCTTTCAACGGCTTCGAGCTCGCGCTGCGCGCGGTGCTCGGCCAGCAAGTCACGGTCAAAGCTGCCACCACCATCTACGGCCGCTTCGTCCAGGTGTTCGGCGGCGAGGTGGAGACGCCGGACCCGGAGGTCTCGAGGCTCGCGCCCGACGCGAGCGAGCTTGCGAACGCCAGCTTGCAGCAAATCATCGATCGCGGTCTGACTCGGCGCCGCGCGGAGACAGTGGCAGCTTTGGCGCGGGCGGCGGCGGATGGTGCGCTGCAGCTGGACCCGCCGGTGGACTTCGCGGCTGCGCGTGCGGCTTTGCAAGAGCTCCCCGGGATCGGCCCGTGGACGGCGGAATACGTCGCGATGCGCGCGTTGGGCGACCCCGACGCGTTCCCCCACTCGGACTTGGGCTTGCTGAACGCGCTCTCCCTCGACAAACCCGCCAAGCTGCTAGCACTGGCGGAAGGGTGGCGCCCCTTCCGAGCCTACGCCGCGCTGCACCTCTGGCACGGCTACAGCTCAGGTGGATGAACATGCTGACCAACCTCAATGCCCCGTATTTCAGTCAGATCGAGAGCCCCATCGGTCCGCTTCTCCTTCTTGGAGACTCGCGCGCCTTGTGCGCCCTGTACATGGTCGAGCACCGACATCAACCAGCGCTACCTCCAGGTTGCGCACGCAACGACGCCGCCTTGAGCGCCGTGGTCGCGCAGCTCCGCGCTTACTTCGCGGGAGAGCTCACCGAGTTCGATGTCGAGCTCTCGTCGCAGGGCACCGAGTTCCAGAGTCGGGTCTGGCAAGCGCTGCGCAGCATCGGCTACGGTCGGACGGAGAGCTACGGTCAGCTGGCGCGGCGCATTGGTAACCCGAGCGCGTCGCGCGCGGTGGGCCTGGCGAACGGGAAAAATCCGATCAGCATCATCGTGCCCTGCCATCGTGTCATCGGCGCCAACGGCTCTTTGACGGGATACGGGGGCGGTATGGAACGGAAGAAGTGGCTTCTGGAGCACGAGCGCCGAGTGACTGAAGGCTCAGCCCGAGGGGGTCTCCGGTTGGGAGCTCGCCTGGCTGCGGTAGCGCCAGAAGGCCGGCAGTAGCGGCACGCACGCGAGGACGCCCGCCACGCACAGCAGCCCGCCGGATACGATGGAGGCGCGCGCGTCGAAGCGCATGGCCAGATACCCGGCCCGCGCATTGCCGAGCAGCGGCCCCGTCATGTAGCTGATCATCTCCAGCCCCGAAAGCCTGCCCCGAAGCTCGGTGGGGATGGTCTGATTCCAGATCGTTTGCCGGAACATGCCGCTCACCATGTCTGCACCCCCGGCCACCACCAGGCACGCCACCGCCGTCGGCAAGTTGGGTGCGAAGCCGAGCAACACGATGGACACGCCCCAGAGCGCAGCCGCCGCGACCACCATCGCGCCGTGGCGGGTCACCTTGGATGACCAGCCGCTGAAGAGCGTGACGGCGAGGCTGCCGATGGCCATCGAAGAGTAGAGCCAGCCAGCGGCAGTGGCGCCGGACCAGCGCTCGGCCATCATCGGGAACAGGGCCATGGGCATGGCGAAGATCATCGCTACGATGTCGACCACGTAGGTGCCGATCAGCTCTTGGCGGCTCTTCGCGTAGCGCACCCCGGCCGCGATACTGCGAAACGCGGAGTCCTCCGCCACCGGCTTGCGAGGCAGCGGCTTCATCGCCCACAGGCACGCCACCGAGCCGCCGAACGAAAGGGCGTCCGCGACGTACACCAAGGAAACGCCGAGCTTCGCGATGAGCAAGCCGGCGAGCGCAGGCCCCACGATGGCGCCGAGGCTGAAGCGCAGCGAACCGAGCGCGGCCGCTGCCGGTTGATCCTCGAACGACACCAGCTCTTGCGTCGTGGCCTCCAGCGCGGGGCGATGAAAGCCGTTGACCGCGCTCATCGCCGCTGAAATGGCGAAGAGCGCCCAAAGCTTGGGCGCCGCGAGGTGAGCGTTGATGACGAGGCCCAAGGAGCAAACGGCGAGCACGAGCTCGGATAGGACGAGCAGCCGCCGCCGATCCAGCGAGTCTGCCGCCGCGCCGCCGAAGAGCGCGGCGACGACCAGCGGCGCCAGCTGCGCGGTCCCGAGCAGGCCCACGTACCACGACGAATGAGACAGCTCGTACACCTGGTACGGTATGGCGACGTACGTCAGCATGCTGCCGAGGAAGGACACGGTCTGCCCGGAGTACAGCAGGGCAAACTGCCGTTTTTTCAGCGGGGCGACGTTCAAGAACATGGCGGCGCACCCTTGTAGTGCTCCGCTGCGCGGTGTCTACCTCGAATCTGATTGCGGGGCGCGGCCCGAGGGGCCTATGAAAAGAGCTTCAGGGAGGTACCGGGTTTACCATGCCGACTCAGCTCATTTTCGTGGCCATCTTCATCGCGGCCTCGATTGCCTACACCGTGTGGATGAAGCAAAGGACGAAGCAGGGCATCTCGGCGGCGCGCCCTGCGTTCCACGCGTTCTTCGAGCGCACCGGCTATCGCTACGCGGACCTCCCGCAGGCCCCGGTGGAGGCGCAGGTGGACCGCGCCTACCACGACGCGGCCCACCCCGATCCCAAGGGGGGAATGGATCTGCACTACGTGCGGAACTTTCACGGCTTGCCGGTGCACTACCGGAGCAAGAGCTGGTCGGAGCGCACGCTGAGCAAAACGACGTACTACCGATCGAACCAGTGGGACGCGGATTTGCCCGCGCCGCCTCGAGTGGCTTTGCACATCGCAGACAAGTCCTTGGCCTCCGTGATGAGCAAGGTCGGTGAAGCGTTCACCAATCAATCTCGCAATTTCTCGCCAAAGTGCGCGCACCAGGTGGTCACCGGCATCCCCAGCATCGACGATAAGTACGTCGTCTATGGGGACAACCCGGATGCAGTGCGGCACGTGCTTTCACGAAATCCGGCTCTCGTTCAGCTGCTACAAAACTGGGCCCAGATGGATTTGTCGATCGTGGGGCAGAGCGCGGTCTTGTTCGACCCGGATTACAAGAACCTGACCGCGGCCATGGGCGGTATGGTCGGCGGCATGGCGATGATGTTCGACTTCGGTAAGCGCACCGAGCTCGGCATCCCCGTGCACGACCGAGTCGCCGAGCTCTTGGCCACCCTCGCGCGCGCCGCCGCATGAGCGGCACCGGCCTCCCCGAAGGAACGCCCATTCTGTGCCGCAATTGCGGAGGCGGCATGGAGCTCCACTCGGACTCGTCCATCGCGTGCCGCTACTGCGGCGCGCGCGACGTCCTCCCGAGCGACGAGCTCGGGCGGGTCCTCGAGATCAAAAACCGGCTCGCGCAGGCGGAGCAGCGAGCGGCTCACGTGCGCGGCTTCGACGCAACGTTCGCCGGCATTTTCGAAGATCCACGGAGTCTGCTCCGCGTCACCGGCGTGTATTTGGCGTTCGGCGCCTTCGTGCTCGCCATGTCCGGCTGGCAGCTGTACGAGCACGTTTTCTCGAAAGCCAGCCCGCTCAGCGCGGCAAACCAAGCGCAGCTGGTGATCGGGCAGCTCATGGGGCCGCTCGGCATCATCGGGGTAGGGGTGTCCCTCGGCGTGTCGCTCCTGGTTGGGCGTCGGCATTACCGTAAGCACGTCCGACCATTGCTCATCGCGCGTCCACCCCTGGCGCTCAACCGGCCATTCGCGTGTCGCGCGTGCGGGGGGGACCTACCTCCGGCGCGAGACGCGAGCGTGCCGTGCCCCTATTGCACGACCTCCAACCTGGTGCCTCGCGAGCTCCACGGCCCACACGCGGCCGCGCTGCAGCAGGAGGCCGAGGCGGCCCGTCAGCAGCTTTTCCGCGCGCACGGCGCGATGGTCGGGATTTCGGCGCGCATGCGCACGGCGCTGATCGCGTGCGGAGTCGCCGTCTTCGTTCTGGCTTACGTCGCGCCGATGCTGCTCATGGCCCAGCTGGATTGAGCGGCAGCGCGCCGCGCCAATCCGTGTTAGCTCCGCCCCCCTTGGACTCGCTCGACGCTCGGCTCTACGCGCTCACCCACCGGGGTAACCCAGGGGACGTCGCGCACTACGTGCAGGTGTGTCAGGGCGCGCGAAGCGTGCTCGAGCTGGGCTGCGGCTACGGTCGCCTGCTGAGCGCGCTCGCAGAGCCACGGCGCGCGCTGTGCGGGCTGGAGCTCGACGCCGCTTTTCTCCGACTCTGCAAGGAGACCGTGTCCGCCTTACCGGAGCGGCGCCGTCGCGGCGTTTCGCTCGTGCGCGCGGACATGCGAACCTTCCGCGTCGAGCAGCTCTACGAGCGCGTCATCTTGCCGTACAACGCGCTGTACTGCTTGCTCACGGCCGCGGACGTTTCACGCTGCTTTCGGGCGGTGCGGCGGGCGCTGGCTCCCGGCGGCTCTTTCACGTTCGACGTGTGGAACGCGGACGGGCTAGACGTGAGCCAGCTGCGCGAATCCCAAGCCGACGAGCCGCTCACGCGCGTCGACCACGCGGGCCGCTCCTGGAGCGTCTTCGAACGCTGCACGGTGCCGCGAGCTCGCGACCGACTGGACGTGACCTACACCTACGTTCCGGCGGGCTCCGGCCGTGCGCGCGAGCAGACGCTCCAGCAGCGCTACTATCGCTCGTCGGAGCTGCTCGGCCTGCTGGAGCGCGCGGGTTTCGACGTCGTCAGGAAGCTCGGCAGCTTCGGGGGAACGCGCTTTGGGGCTCGGTCAGCGCGCCTGGTCATCACCGCTGCGCCGCGCGACTGACGCCTCGCTTCGCAATGAGCGTTCGCGGCGGCGCCCCGCAGCCGCTACAGTCGCGTCGTGAGCTTCGACCCCTCCAGCCGCTCGCGGCTCTCGTCCCACGACCTGCATCGCTTCGCGCAGGATTCGCTTTTTTGCCGCGTTGCGAGGGTGCTCTGTGAGGCCAACTGCGTGCCGCGCAAGGAGCTGTACGAGGCCTGGGAGGTGGCGCGACGAGCGCGACGACGCTTCCGCGGAGGTCGCGTGGTGGATCTCGCGTGCGGTCACGGCCTCGTCGCGCAGCTGATGCTGCTGCTGGACGACAAGTCGCCGTCCGCTCTCGCGGTCGATTCCAAGCTTCCTCCCAGCGCGTCCCGCGTGAACGAGTGCCTGTCCCAGGCTTGGCCGCGGCTGCGGGGGCGCGTCCAGCTGGTCGAAGCCGAGCTGGAATCCATCGCCCTCGACGCGGAGGACGTCATCGTGTCTTGCCACGCCTGCGGGTCCCTGACCGACCAGGTGCTGGGACGCGCGCTGCTCGTTCGTGCCAAGGTTGCGGTCCTGCCGTGCTGTCAGGCAACCGGCAAATCGGACCTGGGAGGGCTCGCGGGCTGGCTCGACCCCGCCCTCGCCATCGACGTGACGCGGGCGGCCAAGCTCCGCGCCGCCGGCTATTGGGTGCACACCCAAACCATCCCCGCGGAGATAACGCCCAAGAATCGCCTGCTTTTGGCTGGTCCCTAGCGCTGTCCGCCGCAGTGCTACGGTGCGCGCGATGTCGTCCGACTTCTCTTCGCTCGCGCTCTCGCCCGCGCTCGTGGCCGTCACTCAGGAGCTGGGCTTCGAGACGCTCACTCCAATTCAGGCTCAGAGCATTCCGTTCTTGCTCGAGGGCAAAGATCTCGTGGGTCAGTCCAAGACCGGCAGCGGGAAGACCGCGGCGTTCTCGCTCCCCTTGCTGCAGAAGCTGGACTTGGCGTCGCGGGAGCTTCAAGGGCTGGTGCTGTGCCCCACCCGGGAGCTTGCAGCGCAGGTAGCGCGCGAGCTGCGCAAGCTAGGCCGAAACCTGAGCGGGCTCTCGGTAGTCGTGCTGGCCGGTGGTCAGGAGGTGCGCGAGCAGGCCCGCGCGCTGGAGCACGGCGCGCACCTGGCGGTGGGCACCCCGGGCAGGCTCGTGGACCACCTGCAGCGTCGCAACCTGAAGGTTCACCGAGTCTCCACGGTGGTGCTGGATGAAGCGGATCGGATGCTGGACATGGGCTTTGGCGAGGACGTGGGCAAGGTGCTCAAAGCGCTGCCGGCGGCGCGGCAAACGGTCTTCTTCTCCGCGACCTATCCGGCCACGATCCGTGAGCTCAGCGCTAAATACCAGCGTGAGCCCGAGCGCGTCACCATCGCAGACGACACCGAGGGACCCCCCGCGACGAAGGAGCTGGTCGTTCACGTCGCGCCCGAGCAAAAGCTAGAGACACTGCGCTGGATCTTGCAGCAGTACCCCCACGACTCGGCGCTGATCTTCGCGAACCTCAAGGTGACGGTGGCCGAGCTGGCTAAGTCACTCGGCACGGGGCGCGCCAGCGTCGCGAGCCTCCACGGCGACCTCGAGCAGTACGATCGAGACCGTGAGCTTGCCAAGTTTCGCAACGGCAGCACGCGCATCCTCGTCGCCACGGACGTCGCCGCGCGCGGCATCGATATCGACAAGCTCGACCTCGTCGTCAACTACGACATGCCGACGCCGCCGGAAACGTACGTGCACCGCATCGGGCGCACGGGGCGCGCCGGCGAGGTTGGCCTCGCCGTGTCGCTCTGTACGCAGCCCGAAGCGCAGCGCCTGGAGGCCATCGAGCTCTACACCGGGAGCGCGCTAGTACCGGTCGAGCGCGGTAAGGCAGCGGCCCCCGCCCAGGCGCCCAAGCTCGAAGCGAAGATGGACACGCTGCGCCTTGCGGGCGGCCGCAAGGACAAGCTGCGCCCCGGCGACATCCTCGGCGCGCTCACCGGGGAAGCCGGTGGGCTCGCGGGGACGGACGTCGGTAAGATCGAGATCCACGAGAAATTCACGTACGTTGCGGTCGCCCGCACCGTCAGCAAGCGCGCGGTGGAGAGCCTCGCCGCCGGTCGCATCAAGGGCAAGCGCTTCAAGGTCGAGCTGGTGCGCTGACCGCGGTGATTCAGCGAGCGCTCGCCAAAAAACGCGGCGGCGCTCGCCTCGCCTGCACGGCGACGGTCACGCCCGTCGGCTGCTCGTCGTCCGGCAGACTTTGGTGGACGTTCTTCGCCGGCACGATGGTGGCGTCACGACCTTGGGTGAAGCTCTGTTCCAGTACGATGCTGCGGTAAGCCTTGTCCAGTAAGAGGGCGCGCTCCGCGGTGGGCAGGAGCAACACCGCGACGTCCGTCTTCAGCTTCTGAACCATGTCTGGGCGAACGCGGCCCTGGGAGTCGAAGAACTTGCGCTCGAGCTCGTCGTTTTGTCGGAGCTCGTCTCCCGCGCCGTTTTGGGCCAAATAGTGGCTGTATTCGCCTTCGCCGTCCGCGCGCGTGGGCTCGCCGATGCCGTGCAGGTCGCCCGCGTACCAGCCTCGGTGGCGCCGGTCCCCCGCGAGCTTCCGGCTGAACGAAAAGACGCTGTCGTCCGTGGCGCCGACGCCCGAATGGCAGCCGATGCACGCCGCGTGCTCTTCCAACGTTTGCGGACGGAGCGCGCCCTGCGCATCCTCGATGAAGGCTTGCAGGCGCCAGCCGGCGGCGTTGCTGATGCCATGCTCTGCGTCGCCGAGCATGACCCGCCGCTTGTTGGGCGACTCCGATTTTTCGCGCGCTTCGCGCATGGCTTGCGTTTCGAGGTAACCGAAGCTCAGCCACTTGGCCTTGCGCATGTAGCGGAGCTCCTTCATGCGCGCGGCGGGTACGACTTGGCCGTTTTGCACGTCCAGGTACCGGAGGGAGTGCAGTAGCTCCGTCCCCTCTGGAAACAGGCCGGCCGCGAGCTGCGCTTGCAGCGGCTTGGCTTTGCCGGCGTACGTCATGCCGCCGCCGCCGGGAGCCCAGCGGTAGCGTACCAGCTTGGCTCGGGTGAGCTCATGGTTGCCGTCCAAGTCCGCGTCCAGCGCGCGCTCGTCCAGCTCGGGAATCGGTACATCGCGGCGTGCGATCAAGCTCTCCAAGATGGCGAGGTTCGCGACGTACGCGTCGCGGGAAGGCTTGCCGCTCGCATCGAGTCGGTAGACCTCCGGCAAGCGGATCATCGCGTCGCCGAAGGAGCCGTTGGTGGGCCAAAAGCCGCCCGGAACGGGGAAGTAGGTGTAAGCGCGCCAGCCGGTCTCTTTTCCGTCTGGGCTGCGGTCGAAGCCGTCCGCGTCGAAGTAGAAAGCGGCGTCCGGAACGAAGCCGGTCCACTTGCCGTCGTGATCCCGATCCCAAGCCGCGGGGAGGTCCGCCAGGCTCTGGGTGAGGCCGATGTAGTTGTCTCGACGCACGTAGGACGTGATTTCGTCGTCCGATATTGCGGCTACCTGCGCGGTGCGATCCACGAACAGGTTCGTCCAGCGGTTTTCGAGCGCGGGGGGGCCAAACTCGTAGCCGAGCTGCAGCGAGCCGTCTTTGATGTAGTTGGGCGGGGGAGTGTCCACGTGGCACGTGAAGCACGGGTTGTGCGTCCGCCCGTCGCTGCCTCGAGTCTTCGTGTAGCACTGCGGGGGGACGTACGGGGCGCCGCTGGGCAGGGCATCCCAAGCTGGGCCCACGGTGCCCGCGCTAGCCAACACACGCTCGGCGGGGCGAGCGACGTCGTGCAGGCGGGAAGGCTCCGGAGCCTTCTTGCAGCCGACGGCGAGGGCGAAGACCACCCAAGACGTGAGGAGGCTAGCGCGGTTCACGGTAGTGCTTTCGTTTACTTGGTCAGTGCAGGGAAGGGGCCCATCACGCCGATGTAGCTGTCGGTGCCGGTCGCCTCCGCGTCGGCCTTGCGAGCGCTGTCGCTCTCACCGTACGGGTGTTGAACCGCAGCCACCAAGTAGCCATGACCGCCGAAGCTGGGTACCCAATAGGGCGAGGTGACTTCGGAGCCGTAGGGGGTGGTTAGCACCCGCGTCAGGCTCTTGGTGACGACGTTGTACGCCCACATCGCGTCGTTCTGGTGCCCGCTGCCGGTGTCCTCACCGATGATGAGCACGTCCGAGCCCGGGAGGTAGGTCACGTTGTCCGGCGCCGCGATGCCGGTGAGCAAGCACGAGTTGCCGACCGGCGCGCTACCGGAACGGTACGGAACGCCCGCGATCAGCTGGGACCAGTTCTTGGCCGCGTACTGCGTGACCTCGGTGCCTTCTTCGCTGAAGGAGCCCACGTCTAGTGAGAACACCGCGCCGCAGTTGTTCAGGGTTACGTTGATGTGGTCGGTGCCGGTCTGCGTCCCCATCGACGAAGCGATGTCCGAAAGCGCGATGTAGAGCTTGTTGTGATCGGGGTCGTAGGTCAGACCCTCCTCTTTGGTGAGCTCGGCGGTAGCTCCCTTGATCACGGAGTAACGACGCGTCTCCAAACGAGAGGCGGCCTTCTCCATGCCCGTCTTCACCTTGAGGCACTCCAGCTCCGTGTTGTCACCGTTGGCGCGCACGAGCGTGAAGCCGGCGGCGCAGGTGTTGTCGGCTGCGACCACGTCCGTCTCGAACATGTCCGCGAACTTGATGTGAGCGCCGTTGTTCGCGGGGTGGAGCAACGCCTTGATCTCGGCGTTGGTGGCGTGGCCGAGGCTGATCCAAGCGATGTCGCCGCGGAACGTGTCGGTCGGCGTGGTCTGGTAGACGCGCATGGCGTAGAGGTTGCCCGCGCTCAGGTCCCCGGCCGTGTCCGCCACGAACATGAAGAGGCCGCCGTTGGTGACGTCGTCGGTGAGGTACACCGTCTTCTGGTCCGGCATCACGTACGCCAGCTCCATGCCCATACGGCCCATCGCGTAGTGCTTGGTAGCGGTGGTGGCGCCGGCGCCGTCTACCGCAAGCTCGACCGCAAAGCCGTAAAAGTAGGCGGAGAACGTGTCCTGGAAGGTTTGAACGGTGTCGGTGTCCGGAATGCCGTCGACCGGGTTTGCGTCTACGAGGCCGAGGCCGAGGTAGCGCGCCATGTACTTCATCTCTTCCCAGCGCCCGTTCTTGCCGGTCTTGTTGGCGAGATCTTCCCAGGTCGTGAAGCTGTCGACGACGCGCGCGTTGACTTGCGACTCTTCGGCGGAGATGTGCGTGTTCCAGGGCGTGGTGGAGCCCGCGCACGAGCGGTACAGGCCGTCGATCGCCGACAGGTCTGCGGCCTTGGTCGCGGTCGCGCTCAGCGCGCCAGCCGCGTCTTGCGCCAGCTTGGTGACGTACAGCTGAGCCGGGTAGTCTTCGTACGAGTGCACGAGGAACTTGCTGCTACCTACCTCGAGCAGAGAAGAATAGTCGTTCTGGTTGGAGACGAGAGGCACCCCGGCGTCGTCCTTGAGCACGCTGCCGTTCGCCGCGATGCGCGCGCCGGCGCAGGTCCCGGGGCTGGCGACGAGATCACAGGCCTTGTTCGGCCTGGACGGGTCCTGGTTGGATCGGATGATCGTGTGGTAATCGATCGAAAGCTCCGAGCCGTTCAGGGTCGCGAGCTTGCTCGCGCGGACCGAGTGCTTCTCGAGGTTCGTGGTCGGGAAGCCGACATCCTGGAAAGAAAGCGACAGCGCGTCGCTGCTGGCGCCGCCGGAGCCGCTGCCGGCTTCGTTGCCGCCGCCGTCGTTGCCGGCCGATCCATTGCTACCAGGCTCGCCGTCGGTGCCGGGCTCACCGTCGGTGCCGGGGGCGCCGGGCTGGCCGTCGGTGCCGGGGGCGCCGGGGGCGCCGGGGGTGCCGGGCTCGCCTGGTTCGCCTTGCTCGCCTCGAGGACCCGCATCGCCTTTGGCGCCGTCGTCGCCGCTGCAGCCGGCGAACAAGATAGATACGGCGAACACACCAATCGTCACACGACGAAGTGAGATCATGAACACATCGCTCCTATGGGAATCGCTGCTAGGGGAGTCAGCGGTCGGGACGATGCGCGCGCTCGGTGACGTTTCGAAAGCGGACCCGCAACGAAATCACCCTGAGGAGTTTACGGGCTCGTGACCGTTTCGTTGCAGAATATGACTCGTCGACTCGTTCTTGGAGCACTCTAGCAAACCGCCTCACGCCACGTTGACGGGGCTGCGGGCCCGTCGCAGACCGCGCGAGGATGGGGTCGCTCCGCTCTCCCGCTCGAAGCGGTGGACCCGCCGAGCAGCTCCGCGGCTGAGTCGGACTACTGGCGCCACTGGACGATCTCGTCCAGCGAGAGGTAGCCCCAGGGCTCGGCGGATTCGTCCACCACGCGCAGCACGGCTTGCTTGTCGCGCAGGGCGGTGATGTCCCATTGCCGGCGGCTGAGTTGGTCACCGCGGCGGCCAGTGGTCGTGTACTTCACGGCGCCGTCCACGAGCAGCTCGACGCGCAGCTTCTGGGCGTCTTTTCCGCCGCCCATCCTGAACACGAGCAAATCACCCATCAATTCGAACGGCGCCGACTCCAGCGTTCCGGTGGCGGCGTTGCCGCGCGTGGCGTGAAAGGTGTTGATGAACCCGCCGTTCACTCCGATGAGCTCGCCCTGCCCTTTGAAGTGAGTACGAGTCGGCCAGGACTCGAAGGCGTCCCCCGTGGCGTGCCATCCCTCCGGGCGACCACGGTCGAAGTTGACCCGTGTGCTCGGCAGGAACGTCCCCGCGGTCAAGAGCGGGTCCTTCTGCCAGATGCCCTCGTACGTGTTCTCCGGAATGTCCGCGCGCAGGAAGTAGCCGTGGCGGTAAAGATCGCCAGGGATGACGTAGTCAGCCACGAACATGGGCTTCTTCTTCAGCGTCTCCGCGGCCGTCGCCATCTTTTCATGGCCGGCTTTGCCTTTGCCGAAGTTCTTTACCTGCCGCTGAGCGGTGGCAGGGTCGATGATACCGCACATGTCGATGACGCGAGCGGACGAGTAAAAGCCGGTGTGGCCGATGAGGCACGTCGCGACGGAGGCGCCTTCCGGCTTGTGCTCTCCCAGCCAGCGGAAGAGCTTGACCTGATTCGTGAGGTCCCGTCCCCAAGTGCGCACCTCTCCGACCACGGGTCCGCGCGTCAGCCCGCGCTGAAACACGACCCCAAGTAGCGCGAGCGCCGCCGCCAACAGCGCGTGGTGCAGCCTCCGGCCTTCCAGGCGATACCGCTGGCGCAGCGTGTCCAGCTGGCCAGACGCCTCCAGGCGCTGCCAAAACGCGGCCACTCCCACCGCGGACAGGAGCGCTAGCTGCGGGATCTCCGGCACGAAGAAGCGGTGGCCGGCGAAGAAATCGCCGCCCACGTACACCACGTAAAAGGCGTGGAGTAGGTTGTAAACGAGCAGGGCGCGCACCACCGGGTGGGCGAGGCCCAGACTCGCGAGCAGCGCGAGCAGCGGCGCGTACGCACGCTCGCTGACGAACCCGTGCAGGTAGCGCAGGCCGCGCGCCCAAGCATCGATGGGGCCGCCGAGCTTCACGTAGAACGTGTTCGGGAACAGGAGACCGTAGTAGCGATAACGAACGTAGAAGTAAGCGCCGTACGCCACCACCCAAATGCCGGCGGCGGTCAGCGTACCGAGAGCACGCTGAGCCGCGAGCGCGCGCTCCC
Source organism: Myxococcales bacterium (assembly GCA_004193285.1). Classification (GTDB taxonomy): domain Bacteria; phylum Myxococcota_A; class Polyangia; order Polyangiales; family Polyangiaceae; genus PMG-095. The sequence continues at coordinate 415,702 of SECP01000001.1, forward strand.
CACGCCGCCAAGCCAGCGCCGCATCCAGCGCCTGATTGGCCAGGATCACCGCGCAAAACAAGCCCGCGTCCGGCCGGGTGAGGTGCGCGCAGAGGAGCGCAACCCCGAGCCCCCAGAAACGGCGCGGGGAGTCACTGCTGCACGCCCACAGTGCGAGCAGCATGAAAAGCGCCAGGAAGTGCACCTCCAGGCCCAGGATCGCCCACACCGCGAACGAGTTGTCCACGAGGCAAAGCCCGACCGCGAGCCACTGCGCGGGGTGGGACTCGCCCAGCCAGCGGCGCGCCAGCGACCAGACGAGCAGCATGTTGGCGCCGGCGATGACGATATTGCACAGCGTCACTGCGCTCACGAAGTGGAACCCGAGCTTCGTCGAGAGCCAGTAGATGGGCGTCATGAAGATCACCCACAAAAAATTCGTGTAGCCCTCGACCCGTTCCCCCACGTTGAACACGAGGCCGTTGCCGAGCGCGAGCTGCTTCGCGTACTGCATGGACGTCATCGCGTCGTCGACGACGTTGCGGCGGTACAGCTGCATGTACCTCAGGCACAGGAGCGTTAGCCCGACGACGGGGAGCAAGATCCAACGTTCACTTTTTTGGGTGGCGCGAGCGGGCGCGGCCACCACCTCCTGGCTGGTCGTCACGGTCGGCCGAGAGCAAACCGCATACCGGTCGTCAGTGCACGTCTTGCTCGACGTCAGTGCTCAAATTGTGCGTGGTTGGCACAATTTGGCGCAAGCAACGGCGCGCCTGTCAGAGTGGCCGCGGCTCAGTTACCCGACGAAATTTCCGTGATTTCTCCGAGGTCCGGAGCCTGGTCTCCGTCGGCGTCTTGCCACTCGTACGCGTACCAGGCCTTATCGGCCGCTGCGAGGTTGGGGAGGATAGCGTTCTCCACCTGGAAGGCCGCGGCCTTGGTGCCGCTGAGCCAGAGCCCCTGCGCGTTCAAGATCAGGGACCCGCTATTCGGGTCACGCATGAACTGGATGATGAACAAGTCCCGCGAGTCATGATCGCCCTCGATGGGCAAGCTGAGGACGGTCTCGTCGTTGCTGGTCTTTCGGTACTCGGTCGCGTCCGGCAGCACCTTCCAATAGAGCGGCGCGATCTTCTGCGTCTCCAGGTAGCCCTCGACCGCCTGGTAGTAAGGGCCGCCGGCGACGACCAGCAGCTCTCCTCCGTCCGAAACCGGCTGGCCCGTCGTGAAGTTCAGAGCGGCCACGCTGTCTTGCTCGGCCTCCGTGAGCGCGGGCGTCGAGGCGCATTGGGTCTCCAAAGCGCTCCCGATGGCTCGCCCGGTCACGCGGTTGCCGTCGGCGTCGTTCTTCCGAGTATCCAAGATGACGATCACCTTCGATACGGAGCAGACGTTGGCGACCGCGACGTCCTGACACTCGCTCAGGCCGCAGAACTGCGCCGAGGAGCAAGCGGTGCCGCAAGCGCCGCAGTTCTGACTGTCCACCGCGCGCTCCGTGCAGTGCAGCGAGCAGCACGTCAGGCCGCCGCTGCAGCCAGCGCTCGTACCTTCTTGGGCTTCCGTGCACGCCGCCGCGCACACTCCGCCGCCACATACCAGGTCCGGAATACACTCCTCGTCCGCAATGCAGTGGTTGCAGTTGTGGTCGTCTCCGCAGCTCCCGCTGGCGCAGCTCGAGCCGTCCGCCTTGCACCCCGGCGCACACTCGTTTTCGGCCGTGCAATATTGGCCTTGGGGACAGCGGTCGTTTTCGGGCACGCAGTCCACGCAGGTGCCGTCCTCCAAACAGAAGCCGCTCTCGCAACCGGGGCAGGCCGGGCCGTCTCCGCCGGCGCCGCTTTCGCCGCCGTCTTCCGAGCCGCTCCCGCCTTTGCCGCCGCTCGCGGTTTTACCGCCGGTGCCGCCTTTGCCGCCCTTGCCGCCGCTGCTCGTCTTACCGCCTGCGGGTGGTGCGCCGCCCTGCTCTACCGAACCGCTGCCTCCGTTTTCCGCAGGTGCCGCAGGCTCCGGTGGGCCTTTGATGGTGCAGGCAGGGCTCACCCACAGTCCGCCGATAAGCAGCAACCCAAGCGCGTTCGTTCGTCGAAACATCCGAGAAGCTCCGACACCGAGCTTAGCTCGATTCGTGGATCGCGCGATGAAGCGCGATGTAATACCCACGTGGGTGAGCGCAGTATTCTTCACTCTTGGGTAGTAGGATCTGCAATCCGCCGAATTAGACAGTCACGATGTAGGACGCTGTCGCCGTACGCTACGCTTCGCTCCTTCCTGCCTCTCGCCCAATCATGCGAGGGGCAGACCGGCGCGGCGCTGACCGCGCTGGTCCGTACGGTTCGAGCCTTACGTACGCGACGATTGCGCTCGAGACCGTGCTGCGCCCGCCCGAGCCACGCGTCTCGAAGAGTCTCTTCGCGGCGCGCTCTGCGTCTCGCGTCACGCCTCGAAGAGAGCGTCGCGAGCTCACTGCGCTCGTTGCTTCAGCTCGCGGGCGCGTCGCTCTCGTGCTCGCGCAGCGTGACCGCGATATCCATCCCTAGGACTCGCAAGATGCCCAGTAGCTTGTCCAGCCTGAGAGACGGCTTGCCTCGCTCCAAGTTGTAGACGAACACCGGACCGCAGCCGGCCGCGCGCGCCACCGCCTCTTGAGTCAGCCCGAGCAGCTTGCGCCGCTTTCGGACGGCGGCGCCGAGCCGCAGGATGGCGGGGTCGTGAGTGGGCATCGAGCGATGAGGCCCGAGCAGGACCTCGTGATTGGAACAGCTAACTCCGTCAGGAGGAGTTGTGCAAGCGAGCTCGTGGTCGGGAGGCACAGCGCCGAATGAATCCATTCGATCGAGAGGATTGTTGCGAGTCGTGTGCGTGCCGAGCCGGCGTCGCGAGAAGTCCGGGATCGACCTGGATGTTTCGCGCCGTCGTACGAGCGGACGCTGCGCGCGCAGTCGGAAGAGCGGCTCGCGCTGCGTGATCGAGCAGCGTTTCCGCGGAGACAGCGTGCGGAGGGCGCGCTCCGTTCACGTAGCCGCTGTAAGTCACGGTCCTCGCGCTTCGTGTCACGTTGCCTCACTCGCCCGGCTCGCGGCGGCAGCGCGCGCGAAGCCGCAACTTAAACCGCGCTGACATACGCGAGACACGTGAGCCTATCTATACCCTAGGTATGAAGTCGATCGGAGCCGCGGCTCTGATCGGAGCGCGCGCGGCGCCATGAAGATGCAGCATGTGCTGCTCCTCGTGCGCGTCCGTGCGGCTTTAGCCATCACCCGAAAGGAGCTCTAACCGAGAGAATTCAGGCACCTTTCCAATCGCCAGAGAATACCTGGCTGGGCGCCGCGAAGGGCCTGGAACCCTTCGCGGCGCCGAGCGCAACGGCCGCGTTTTGCGTCGCGGGTTGCGAGCAGTGTGGAACGAACGATCGTCATTCTTGGCGCCCGCGATCGCGGATCGCGCGCCGTTAACGCGAGGCAGATCATGATGCGACTAAGCTCAGTCTTCGAACATTGGAACAACAAGCTGCTGGCCAAGGCCGCGCTCGCGGCGCTCGTGGTGCTGAGCACCGCCAGCGCGGGCTGCAGCAAAAATTCGAACGCCGCGCCGGGCAGTGAGCCCGCCAAAAAGGCGGACGCGGTCGTGCCGGAGCGCGCGACCGATCCAACGGGTCCGGTCATCACGCCCCCCGGCCTCACCAAATCCACCCTCGCGGCCGCAGACTACCCCACCGCGAAGGTGAACACGACGGGCCTCGCGGTGACGGACGACACGGTCACGGTGGGCATCCTGCACTCCACGACCGGCACGATGGCCATCAGTGAAACCGGGTCCGTGCAGGCGGAGAAGCTCGCCATCGAGCAAATCAACGCCCTGGGCGGCATCCTGGGCCGTAAAATCAAATACATCCAGGAGGACGGCGCCAGCGATTGGCCCACCTTCGCGGAGAAGGCGCGCAAGCTGCTCGTGAACGACAAGGTCGCGGCGGTGATGGGCTGCTGGACCTCGGCATCGCGCAAGGCCGTGCTGCCGGTGTTCGAAAAGGAAAACGGGCTCCTCTACTACCCGACGTTCTACGAGGGCCTGGAGCAGTCCAAGAACGTTTTCTACACCGGCCAGGAGGCGACGCAGCAAATCCTCGCGAGCTTGGACTGGGTCAAGAAGGAGAAGAACGCGAAGACCTTCTACCTCGTCGGCTCCGACTACATCTGGCCGCGCACTTCCATGAAAATCGCGCGCAAGCACATCGAGAAGGTGCTCGGCGGAGAGGTAGTAGGCGAGGAGTTCGCGCCGCTCGGCAACACGCAGTTCGGCTCGATGGTGAACAAGATCAAGCTGAAGAAGCCGGACGTGATCTTCGCGGCGGTCGTCGGCGGTAGCAACGTGGCCTGGTTCAAGCAGCTGAACGCCGCCGGCGTGACCGCGAAGAACCAGACCCTGCTCACCATCTCGGTCACGGAAGACGAGGTGCTCGGCATCGGCGGTGAGAACTTGGTCGGCTTCTTCTCATCCATGAAGTACTTCCAGAGCCTGGATAACGCGAACAACAAGGCGTTCGTGCAGGCGTTCAAGAAGATGTGGGGCGAGAAGTCCGTCATCGGAGACGTCACTCAGGCCGGTTACCTCGGGCCCTGGATCTGGCGCGCGGCGGTGGAAAAAGCGGGCAGCTTCGACGTGGACAAAGTCGTCGCGGCCTCCCCTGGCATCGAGATCACGATTGCCCCCGAGGGTTACGTGAAGGTGCACGAGAACCATCACTTGCTCAGCAAGGCGCGCATTGGGCAGGCGATGGCGGACGGTCAGTTCAAGGTCATTCACGAGACCGATTTGATCGAGCCGAACCCCTTCCCCAAGGGTTACCAGTGAGCCGAGGGTAGGAAGCTCGACGGAGAGCCTCGCCGTGCGCTTCGAGCACGCGCGGCGAGACGCTCGACTGAAGCTCGAGGTGACGTTGCTCGCGGAGGATCCATGAAAGCAGTGGAAGTCGTTTCGATGATGGCGATGCAAGGCTTCGCCGGGCTGAGCTTGTTCACGGTGCTCCTGCTGATGGCGCTAGGGCTCGCCATCATCTTCGGCCAGATGGGCGTCATCAATATGGCCCACGGGGAGTTCATGGCCATCGGCGCCTACGTCGTGTACTGGTGCTCCCAGCTCACGCAGCAGTTCGCCCCCTCGCTGGCCAACGTGTACTTCATCCCCGCGATCGTGCTCGCGTTCGTGGTGGCGGCGCTGGCCGGCCTCGTCGTCGAGGTCCTGCTCGTGAGGCGGCTATACAACCGGCCGCTGGATACTCTGCTCGCAACGTGGGGCTTGAGCCTGATGATGCAGCAGATCTTTCGCTCCGTCTTCGGCGCGAAAGAGGTGAGCGCGGTGCTGCCCGAATGGATGCTCGGCTCGTTCGTGCCGACAGAAGGGGTAGACATCCCGAGAAACGGCGTCTTCGTGATGGTGCTCACCATCCTCGTGGCGAGCGGCGTGTACTACACGCTGTTTCGCTCCCGTTGGGGCGTGCGAATCCGCGCCACGACCCAGAACCGCATGATGAGCGGCGCGGTAGGGATCGACACGGACCGCGTCGATCGCTTCTCTTTCGCCCTCGGCTGTGGCATCGCCGGAGTGGCGGGGGCGGCTTTTACGACCATCGGCTCCACGGGGCCCACGAGCGGCTCGCTCTACATCGTCGACACCTTCCTGGTCGTGGTGTTCGGCGGCGCCGCCAACTTGCTGGGGACGATCGCCTCCGCCTTCTCGATCGCGCAGGCTCAGTCGCTCCTCGAGTTCTTCTTGACGAGCGCGATGGCCAAGGTGCTGACGCTGCTGTCGATCATCGTGATCTTGATGATGCGGCCACAAGGCTTGTTCGCGACGAAGGTGCGCGCTTGACGGCGCGAGGCAAACAATGAGTTTTCTGAGTAAAAAGCTGGGAAAAACCGACCTGCTGGGCATCCTCGCGCTGGCGCTAGTGATCCTCGTGATCTTTCCCTCCGTGTTCGGCATCTTCCGTCTGAACCTGGTCGGCAAGTACCTGACCTACGCGTTCGTCGCGGTGAGCCTGGTGCTGCTCTGGGGACACGGCGGCATTCTGAGCATGGGCCAGGGCGTGTTCTTCGGGCTCGGCGGCTACTGCATGGCCATGTTCCTGAAGCTGGAGGCGTCCGACCCCGTCAGCACCGCCATTCAGTCCACCCCCGGCATCCCTGACTTCATGGACTGGAACCAGCTCACGGAGCTGCCCGCGTTCTGGATACCCTTCAAGAGCTTCGGCTTCACCGTGTTCGCCATCATCGCGGTCCCGACCTTCTTTGCGTGGGTGATCAGCGCGGCGATGTTCAAGCGGCGCGTGGGCGGCGTCTACTTCGCGATCATCACGCAAGCCATCGCCCTCATCCTCTCCGTCCTCATCGTCGGCCAGCAGGGGCTCACCGGTGGCATCAACGGGATGACCGATCTGAAGACCCTGCACGGCTGGGACATCCGGACGGACTCCGCCAAGTACACTCTGTACTTCGTGAACGCAGGGCTGCTCTTGGGCGCCATCGTTCTCAGCCGCTGGGTGCTGTCGACCAAGTTCGGCATGCTGCTCCTCGCGCTGCGGGACAAAGAGGATCGGGTCCGCTTTTCGGGCTACGACGTCGCAAATTTCAAAATCTTGGTGTTTTGCTTCTCCGCCGCGCTGTGTGCGGTTGGCGGGGCGATGTTCACCCTTCAGGTCGGCTTCATGTCGCCCTCGTTCGTGGGCATCGTGCCCTCGATCGAGATGGTCATCTTCGCGGCCGTCGGCGGGCGTATGTCGCTGGTGGGGGCCGCCTTCGGCACCCTGCTGGTGAACTTCGGGAAGACTTACTTTTCGGAACAGTACCCAGAGCTGTGGCTGTTCCTCATGGGAGCCACGTTCATCACCGTCGTCTTGCTCTTCCCGGACGGCCTCGCGGGGCTGTTCAAGGGGAAGGCGCCGAGCTGGCTCGGGTCCCTGATCAAGAAGCGCGCCCCCGCTCCGAGCGTGGAGAACAAAGAAGCGCCGAGTGGCACGCTCGTCGTGGAAGGAGGCAAGCATGGCTAGTGCTTTTCAAACCCTCACCATTCAGCAGCTGAGCGTGAGCTTCGACGGCTTCAAGGCGATCGATAGCTTGGATTTGATCCTCGGAAAGAACGAGCTGCGCGTCATCATCGGTCCCAACGGCGCCGGAAAGACGACGCTGCTCGACCTCATCTGCGGCAAGACCCGCGCGACCTCCGGGACCATCAACTTCAAAGGCAACGAGCTGACCCAGATGCGCGAGCACGAGATCGTGCGGGCGGGCGTCGGGCGCAAGTTTCAGACCCCTTCCATCTATGAAAACTTGAGCGTTTACGAGAACCTGGAGGTCTCGTTTCCGCGCGGGCGCACTGCGTTTGGCGCCCTCTGGTTCAAGCGCACGAAGGACGTAGAGGAGCGCGTGCAGCAGGTGGCGGCGGAGGTGATGCTGACCGAGAAGCTGGAGCAGCAGGCCGCCCTGCTCAGCCACGGGCAAAAGCAGTGGCTGGAGATCGGCATGCTGCTCATGCAGGACCCGGAGCTACTCATGCTGGACGAGCCGGTGGCGGGCATGACGGTGAACGAGCGTGAGCAGACCGCGGAGCTCTTGAACCGCATCGCCACGAACCGCGCGGTCATCGTGATCGAGCACGACATGGAGTTCGTGCGCAAGATCGCGAAGACGGTGACGGTGCTGCACCAGGGCAAGGTGCTCGCCGAGGGCTCGATGGACAAGGTGCAAAACGACGAGAAGGTGGTCGAGGTTTACCTCGGTCACTGAAAGGTGAGCATGCTCGAGATCAAAGACCTGAGGGTGAGCTACGGCCAGAGCGAGGTCATCCACGGCGTGAGCCTGTCCGCCGAGCGCGGCCGCATCCTCAGCGTGATGGGCCGAAACGGTATGGGCAAGACCACCCTCTTCAAGTCCATCATGGGTGTTCTCCCCTGCACGGCGGGCTCGATCGCGGTGGACGGCAAGGACGTGACACGCTTGCCGAGCTACGAGCGCGTGAGGAGCGGGCTCGCTTACGTACCTCAGGGGCGGATGATTTTCCCGACCCTTACCGTTTGGGAGAACCTGCTCACCGGGCTCGAGGGCTCCAAGAGCAAGCGGCTCCCAGACGATATTTTTACGCTCTTTCCCATCCTGAAGGAGATGCGCGCGCGGCGCGGAGGCAACTTGTCGGGCGGGCAGCAGCAGCAGCTCGCCATCGCGCGGGCGCTCGCCGCCGACCCCAAGGTGCTCCTCTTGGACGAGCCGACGGAGGGCCTGCAGCCCTCGATCATCAAGGACATCGCGCAGGTGCTGCTGAAGATCCGTGACAGTCGCAACCTGACCATCCTCGTCTCCGAGCAGGTGCTCAGCTTCACGCTGCAGATCACGGATCGAATGCTGGTCATCGAGGGCGGCCGCTTCACGGCGGACGAACCGCGCGAGCAGGTGGACGTGGAGCGAATCAAGCGCTTGCTGGCAGTCTGAGCGGACGAAAGGAAGGCACTTACATGCTTCATGGCGACATTTCGAGCAGTAAAGACACCGTCGGCGTCGCGGTCGTGAACTACAAGATGCCGAGCCTCCACACGCGGGCGGAGGTCTTGGAGAACGCGCGCAAGATCGCGACCATGCTGGAGGGAATGAAGCGCGGGCTCCCCGGTATGGACCTGGTCGTCTTCCCCGAATATTCGACGCACGGGATCATGTACGACAGCAAGGAGATGTACGAGACCGCGTCGTCCATCCCCGGCGAGGAGACGGACATCTTCGCCGCCGCGTGCCGGCGGGCCAAGGTGTGGGGCGTCTTCTCCCTCACCGGTGAGCGGCACGAAGAGCACCCGTACAAGGCGCCCTACAACACGCTCGTGTTGATCAACGACGCGGGCGAAATCGTGCAGAAGTACCGCAAGATCATGCCTTGGGTACCCATAGAAGGGTGGTACCCCGGCAACTGCACGTACGTCTCGGAGGGGCCGAAGGGGCTGAAGATCTCGCTCATCATTTGCGACGACGGCAACTACCCGGAGATCTGGCGAGACTGCGCCATGAAGGGCGCGGAGCTCATCGTGCGCTGCCAGGGTTACATGTACCCGGCCAAGGATCAGCAGGTGCTGATGGCGAAGGCCATGGCGTGGGCCAACAACGTTTATGTCGCGGTGGCCAACGCGACCGGGTTCGACGGCGTGTACTCGTACTTCGGGCACTCCGCGCTCATCGGCTTCGACGGGCGCACGCTGGGCGAGTGCGGTGAGGAGGAGCATGGCGTGCAGTACGCGGCCCTCTCCACGTCTTTGATTCGAGACGCTCGCAAGAACATGCAGTCCGAAAACCACCTCTTCAAGCTGCTTCATCGCGGCTACACCGGAAAGATCAACTCGCGGGAGGACGCCCGCGGGGTGGCCACGTGCCCGTACGACTTCTACAGCAAGTGGATTTCGGATCCTGAAGGCACACGGGAGATGGTGGAGCAGCTCACGCGTCCTGCGGTCGGCACGGAAGAGTGCCCGGTGCCGGGCATTCCGACGACGCAGACTCCCGCCCACCGCTGACCCGTGCTGGACGCGTATCGAATCCACGAGCGGCCGTACTATCGAGCCGTAGGCTCCGAGCTCGCTAGCTTCGAGGCTGCGGGAGCGCTCGGCCTGCCCATACTCCTCAAGGGGCCCACGGGCTGCGGGAAGACCCGCCTGGTGCGTCACATGGCGCACCGCTGGGGCCTACCGCTCGTGACCGTCGCCTGCAACGAGGATACGACCGCTCAAGACTTGGTGGGGCGTTTCACCCTCCAGGGCGGTGACACCCGCTGGGTGGATGGGCCGCTCACTCTCGCCGCCCGTCACGGCGCGGTTTGCTACTTGGACGAGCTGGTGGAAGCGCGGGAAGACGCGCTCGTCGTCGTTCACCCCTTGAGCGACGACCGGCGAGTGCTGCCGCTCGTCGCCAAGAGCGAGGTTGTCTCTGCGCATCCAGACTTCAAGCTCGTCGCCTCTTACAACCCGGATTATCAGGCTTCCGGCAGCGAGCTGAAGCCTTCGACTCGCCAGCGTTTCGCCGCGCTGGCGCTGGGCTATCCGCCGGCCGAGGTGGAAGCGGAAATCGTGCGCTACGAAGCCGGCGCGTCCGCGGCGCTCGCTGAGGTGCTGGTGCAACTGGCGCTCGCCTCGCGGCGGCTCGTGGGAGACGGGCTCGTGGAGGGCATTTCGACTCGCATGTTGGTGGCGGCCGCGCGGCTCGTTGCAGGGGGGCTCTCCACGGCCGAGGCATGCGAGCTCTGCTTGCTCCAACCGCTGACGGACGACGCCGCCGTGCTGGATAGCTTGCGCGCGGCGCTACGAGCGTGTGACCCATGAGTGAGCGGAGGCTGGAGCTGTGCTTGCGCGCGCTCTGGGGGCGCCCTTTTCAGGTACGCTTCGCGGAGCTGGAGCGGAGCCGATTCTCGGCTTCTTCGATGCTCGTTCCGCTCTCCGCGCGCGCAGGCTGGTCGGAGCTGGACCTGGCGCGCGCCGCGCACGCGTCGCTTCACGCCGTCTTCTCGCCGCTTCCTTTCGAGCCTGGAAAGCTCCGACCGGTGCAGCGCGCGCTGCTCGGTATCCTCGAGGACGCGCGGGTGGAGACGCTCGCGCTCTCGCGGTTCCCGGGGCTGCGCCAGACCTGGGCGCCCTTTCACGAGGCCGGTCCGGGGGACGGCGATTCGGCCCCCGCGCTGCTCGGCCGGCTCGCCCGCGCGCTCTTCGACTCCAGCTACCGCGACCCAAGCCCGTGGGTGCAGCGCGCAGTTGAAGCGTTCCTGGCCCTCGACCTCACGAAGGAGGGCAGCCTTCGCGAGCTTGCCAGTGTGCTCGGTAACGAGCTGGGGCAGATGCGGCTCCCCTTCGACGCCGCTGCGGCTAGCTTCGAGCCGCGCTACCGCGACGACCACGCTGGCCTATGGCCCGCGGAGCCACAGCCGGCTCGTGCGAGCAACTCCGGATCGGAGGGTGCGCTCCTCGGTGTGGCGCGAGGCGCCAGCAGCCAAGCCGGCGACGAGACGTCCGAGCACCCCGTCACCCATCGCTACCCGGAGTGGGACTACGTCATCGGCCGTGAGCGCGCGGACCACTGCGCGGTCCGTGAGCAAACGCGTGCGCTCGGAGGCGCGGTGGCGGTGCCTGCGCCGCTTCTCAATCGAACGCGCGCGGCGCTTCGGCGTGCCCACGAGGCGCCGAGACCCCGGCGTCGCTGCGCGGACGGTCGGGAGCTAGATCTCGCCGCGGTCGTCGCGGAGGCGACCCAGCGTGCGCGCGGCGAAGGCGGCGACCACCGACTATACCTGGGCCGCCGGCGGCGACGCATACGTACCAGCGCTCTCTTGCTACTCGACCTCTCCGCGTCGCTAGAGGGCTCGGACTTTTCACTGCTGCAGAGCATTGCGGCGACGCTCGCGGCGAGCGTGCCGGCCTCCGCCGAGCTCGCGATCGACGGGTTCTGTTCGCGGGGGCGAGACGACGTGCGCTACGACCGTTTCAAGCCGTTCGGCGCGCGGACGCCGCCGCTCGCGGCGGAGCGCTCGGTCGCGGGCTCCACGCGGCTCGGACCCGCGCTCCGGCATGCCACCCAGCGTTTGGGTGAGCGCCCCTCCGCTCGAAAACTCCTGCTCTTGCTGAGCGACGCGGAGCCCGCCGACGTGGACGTGTTCGACGACCGCTACCTCGTGGAGGACGCGCGGCGCGCCTGCCTCCTCGCCCGCGGTCGAGGGGTGCGGGTGGTGGCGTGGTGTCTTCGTCCTGGGCTCGGAGCGGCGCAGCGACGCATCTTTCAGGGCGCGCACGCCGTCAGCCTGCAGCGAATCGAAGCGCTGCCGCGCCATGCCGTCAACGCTTACTCGCTTCGACGCTCGGCGTCGAAGCGGTGACTCGAGAGTCTAGTGCAAGGAGTAGCAATGGAAACGCTGATCAAAGTCGACGTGAAGGCCTCCCCCAAAGAACATGACGTGCTGCACAACCGTTGGCACTCCGATTTGCCCATGGTGGCGTGGGTCAGCCCTGGCGATCAGTTCCGAGTCGAGTGCATCGACTGGACGGGCGGACAAATCAAGAACGACGACTCCGCCACCGACATCAAGGTCGTGGACCTCACGAAGGTGCACTACCTGAGCGGACCGATCGGCGTGAAGGGGGCGGAGCCGGGGGACCTGCTCGTGGTGGACATCTTGGACGTGGGCGTGCTGCAAGACTCGCAGTGGGGGTTCACCGGCATCTTCGCGAAGGAGAATGGCGGCGGATTTTTGACCAATCACTACCCGGACGCGCGCAAGGCGTGCTGGGACTTTAGCGGCATTTACGCGAATTCTCGGCACATTCCGGGGGTGGAGTTCGCCGGCATCATGCACCCCGGTCTCATCGGCTGCTTGCCGTCCAAAGATTTGCTCAATACGTGGAACAAGCGCGAAAAGGCGCTCTTCGACACGAACCCGGAGCGCGTGCCTCCGCTCTGCGCGCTGCCTTACGCGGAGACCGCACACATGGGCCGCATGAGCGGCAGCGCTGCGCTCGAGGCAGCGGCGGAAGGCGCGCGCACCGTGCCGCCCCGTGAGCACGGCGGCAATTGCGACATCAAGAACCTGACCCGCGGCTCCTCCGTCTACTTCCCGGTATACGTGAATGGCGGCGGCCTCTCCATGGGAGACATCCACTTCTCTCAGGGGGACGGCGAGATCACCTTCTGCGGAGCCATCGAGATGGCCGGCTACTTGGATCTGCGCGTCAAGCTGATCAAGGGCGGCATGGCCAAGTACGGCATCGTGAACCCGGTGTTCAAGTCCAGCCCGATGGAGCCGAAGTACAGCAACTACCTCATTTTCGAGGGTATCTCGGTAGACGAGGACGGCAAGCAGCACTACCTGGACGTGCACGTCGCCTACCGGCGCGCGTGCCTCAACGCCATCGAGTACCTGAAGAAGTTCGGCTTCACGGGCGCCCAGGCGTACGCGATTCTGGGAACCGCGCCCGTGGAAGGCCGCATCAGCGGCATCGTAGATATTCCGAATGCTTGCGCCACTCTGGCCATCCCGACCGAGATTTTCGGGTTCGACGTGATGCCCAATGCGAGCGGTCCGACCCTGAGCGTACCCGCAGGCAAGGACTTGGCGGTCGTCACCTGAGGAGCAAGCGATGCCCATCTACGAATACGAATGCGAGTCGCACGGTAGCTTCGAGCTCGAGCTGCCAATGCGCGCAGCCAGCAGCGACGCCGTATGCGGAGAGTGCGGCGCTCGCTCGCGCCGCTTGCTCAGCGTCCCCAATGTCGCCCAGCTGAGCTCGGGCAACCGCAAGGCGCACGCCATCAACGAACGAAGTCGCTTCGAGCCGCGCGTCGTGACGCGTGAGGCGCGCCCGCTCAGCGGGGAGCCGAAGCTCCACGCCGGTCACGGCCGCCCCTGGTCCATCGGGCATTGAGCACTCGGGCCGGCTCGTCTCGATGGGGCGAGCCGGCGCGACGTCGCCCGCGCTGAGCCAGTGGGGGAGGGGCTCGCAGCGCGCCTCTGGCGGAAAAGCCGGCCAAATTTTCGGGTCCGGTCCGCCCGCGCTAGAGTGGGCCCCATGACCACCTGCGTGGACGTGCGCGCCCTCGGCGGCGCAGCGCTTGGCCTCTGGCTCGCTCTGGGCACCGCGTGCTCCTCTTCTGACCCTGGCGAGGGCGCGGGAGGACAATTCGCGGGCGGAAGTGTCGGAACGACTGGCGGACAGGGCAGTGCGGGAGGAGCGCAGGCCGGCTCGAGCCCCGGCGGAGCCGCACCGGGCGGGCAGGCGGGGGCCGGGCAAGGGGGAAGTGGAAGCGGAGCGGGAGCGGGCGGCGGAAACGCAGCCGGAGGTGGCGGCGCAGCCGGAGGCTCGCCTCAAGGCGGCGGAGCCGGCGCTTCGACGGAGCCCGCGATTCACTACGTCGGTCGAGTCGACGTGAGCAACCCGGAGAGCGCTCGCTTGGCGTGGTCCGGTAGTGGTGCGGTCGTGCGCTTTCGCGGGACGGCGCTCTCGGTCGAGCTGGGAGGCGGGCAGGAGTACACGGTCGTCATCGACGGGGAAGTGCAGACGAAGCTCACCGCCGTCAACGGCGCCAATCCGCTAGCAACCGGCCTCGCTGCGGGTGACCACACCGTCGAGCTGTACCGTCGCACGGAGGCGGCGGAAGGGGAGAGCCAGATTCTGGGCTTCGACTGGGGCGATGGGGAGCTGCTCGCTCCGCCGCCGGTCTCGCGTCGCTTGGAGTTCGTGGGGGACTCCATCACGTGCGGCTACGGCGTGGAAGGCGCGAACATGAGTTGCGGCTTCTCCCCCGAAACGGAGAACCACTACCTGACTTACGCCGCCCTCGCGGCGCGTAGCCTGAACGCGGAGCTCAGCACGGTGGCGTGGTCCGGCAAAGGCGTCGTGTGCAACTATGGCGACGACGCGACGAGCTGCGTGGACCCGCTTCCGAAATTTTACGACCTCACGCTGCCGAGCCAGCCCGGCAGCTCCTGGGACTTTTCGCGTTTTCAGCCAGACGCGGTCGTCGTCAACCTCGGTACGAACGACTTCAGCACTCAAGTGGATCCGGACCAGGCCACGTTCGAAGGTGCGTACCGTGCGCTCCTCGTTCGGCTGCGACAGGTGTATCCCAGCGCACATATCCTGTGTACGAACGGACCGATGCTCAGCGGCGCAGATCTTTCCACGCTGCGCGGTTACCTGACCAACGTCGTCGCGGCGATGGCAGACCCAAAAATCTCGACCTTCCAGATAACACCGCAAGACGGATCGGACGGTTACGGGTGCGACTGGCATCCGAGCGCTGCGCGTCATCAAAAGGTCGCGCTCGACGTAGAAGCCGCGCTGCGCGACGCCCTAGGCTGGTAGAATCAACCGAAGGGATGAGGCGAAGAATCATTCGCCGAAGAGGTAGGAGGCTGACCGCGCTCGAGTAGGATGCGCCATGACGCATCGCCTCGTGCCTGGCTCCAGCTTGGGACTGCTGATCTCAGCCATCATCATCAGCTGCGGGGCCGAGGACGCCAAGCGCGTGGTGGCTGGCGAAAGCGGCGGCGAAGGCGGGGCAGAGGCAGTCATCGGCGGTGCCGGCCAAGCACCGCCCGCCATGGGAGGCGAAGCGGGGGCGGGCGAGGCTGCGGTGGGCGGAGGCGGTGGGCTCGGCGGAGCAGCGGGAGCAGCGGGAGCAGCGGGAGCAGCGGGAGCAGCCGCTGAATGCGTCGCCAATCAAGCTTGCGCCACGAACCCTGGCGCTGCCTGTTGGCTCGGGGTCACGGCTTGCAACGCTGCGGGCGAGAGCTCCTGCGCGGACGGCGAGCCGGCGCTGGAGGGCGCGGCTTGTCCGGGCGGCACGTGCCACCTCGGCGCGTGCATCGCTCCGTTTCGTCTCTTCAATACCGGAGTGGACGAAGAGGGCATCGTGCTCGAGGGCGGCGCGGTGGACCCACACTACACCCTGCTAGAAAGCGCCGACGCCACTCTGCCAGGACCCGATGCGGTGGTCGCCACGAGCATCGCAGAAGGCTACTGGCTTCCGCAGAGCGATGCCTCCAAGTGGATCGCGCCGACACCCGACCAGCCGTACCCCGGACCGCCTTCACCTTGTAACGCGACGGGGACCTACGTGTACCGAACGAGCTTCGACCTGACCGGGTACGACCCGGACAGCCTCACCATTACCGGCGGCTGGGCCGCGGACAACTCCGGCGCAGACATCCGGCTGAATGGAGTGGGGCTGAGTCTCCCTGCTGGCAGCTACACGCCTCTCACCGCGTTCACGATCGATGGGGGGTTCCTGTCCGGCGTCAACACGCTGGACTTCGTGGTGACCGACGTCGGTTGTCCCAACGGGCTGAGGGTGGAGCTCACCGCTTCGGACGTCGAGCTCACGACCCCGTGAAAGCTCTGATCACGGCGCTCGCACGCACCGCACGCCAACACCGAAATCCGCCTGATTGGGCGCATGGTACAAGCGGCTCGTCGTGTAGAGGCTCTCGCGCTCGCTATAAAAGCTGCCGCCGCGGATGACGCGAATGGAGTAGTCGGTCAAGTTCGCGCAGTTGATGCAGCGCTGCGGATACGAGCGGTACCAGTCTTGGCACCACTCCCACTCGTTCCCAGAAAGGTCGGCGTGACCCCAGCGGCCGTCGCCGAGCGGAGACTTCGAGCCCACCGGCTCCGGAGCGGCGGCTTCGGGCAGGAACGTGGCGTAGCTCGAGTCGATGTCCATGCTTTCAGGAGGGTCGGACCAGGGGAATTCGCGCTGCTGATCACCGCCGGCCGCCGCGTAGTTCGTCTCTGCGTCCGTCGGAAGCCGGCCACCGTCCCAGATGCAGAACGCGTACGCCTGGAACCAAGTGATGCAGTTCATCGGCAGAGTCGCGTCTTCGGCCCCGAACGTGTTGAAATCTTCGCCGCAGACTTGCACGCTCTGGATCAGCTCCTCTTCGTCCACCGGAAGCGAATCGTTCCAAGCTGGCTCCCAACCGGGGTCGAACGCGTTGTTCGGATTCTTACCGCTGCCGGTTGCGGGCTTATGCTCGGCGTAGCCTTCCGCGAACTTGCGGAAGCGGCCGACCGTCACCTCGTAAGCGTCCATTCGGAAGTCGCTCACGGTGGCGTACACGTCCCCCGCGATGCCGTTGTCGCGCGTGAAGGTTCCGCCCGGCACCACGTAGGAGACGCAGCAGCTGGTCGACTTATCCGGCCCGCAGTCCTCCGGCAAATCACGGCAGCTCGGCCCCAACGCTGCGACCCCGACCCCCTCGCCGCCGGTTCCGCCGTCCGCCGCGCCGCCGCTCGCCGCGCCGCCGGAGGCACCGCCGCCGCTCGCTGCGCCAGAGGCACCGCCGGCTACGGCGCCGCCGGTGCAAGCGCAGAGCGCGAGCCAGCACAGCGCCGTCGCGACGACCGATGCGCTAGGCGGGCGGCTTCTCCCAAAGACCATTGATGGGGCTCGCGCCGGTGCGATCGAACTTTTCGTCCTTCGGTAGCACGGAGAGCGGGTCCGCATTCTGGAGCAGGGCTTGCGCGCAGGTGAGATACACGTCCACCTGCTTGCGCTGGTTGCTCTGGAAGTTCATGAACTGGCCGCCCTTCATGCCGAGGGCCTTGCCGCCGAAGATCATGGAGGCCTTGGGCGCGCGCGAGTGGGAAGGGTCTCCGACCTCCGTGACGTACGGAATCACCGTGTAGTCCAAGATGCTGTTGCCGAGCGCGTCCTTCGCGTCCTTGAAGGTCGTGAGGATGTCGGCCATCTTCTGGTTGTACCAGGTGTTGATCGCGACCAAGAACCGGTAGAGCGAGGCGTTCGCGTCCGTCCCGGTGAGCGGTGCGCCGTTGAAGAAGCCCTGATCCCCGATGCGGTGGCTCATGGGGTGGTGCATGTAGCTGCCAGTGGGGTTCCCCGGGTACTTGCCCTTGAACGACACGTGATTCGTGCCCGGCGACCACTGAAACGTCGCTACCCGCAGGAGGTCGCACTGGAACGCCGCCAGCAGCACGGCCGCATGCGCCTTGCCGACCTTTTCGTGGATGTCCTCGTCCGACGTGCTCGTGGCCTCGTCGCCGTAGTCGAACTTGGACCCGGTTTGGCCCTTGAGGCTAGCGTCGGGCGCCACGGGCGTGGGGCAGTTCATGTTGGCGACGCCGCCGTTTTCGATCTGGGTCTGCAGCTGCATCTCCACGTCCCGCACCGCCGCGGCATGCGCGTCGATCTTGGCGGCTTCGCTGGCGGGCGCGAGCAACTTCACGCGGTCCAGCTCGCGCAGGCTGTAGTCCAGGACACTCTTGCGGCTCCGGAGGGCCTTGAGGGCGGCCTCGTTGTTGGCCGGCGTATTGCCGCCCGGCATGAAACCGGTAAACAGCGTCGCAAAGGCTTTGGAGGGGCTGAGCTCGGGCAGCAGCGGCTGGTGCTCGACGATGTTGGCGCCGGCCGGGTTTGCCGCCTTGATGCTGCGCGTCTGGTAGTCGTAGCTGAGGCACTGAGTGGAGGTCTCCAGCGAGTCCACCCGCGCGTCCGCCAGCGTATTCATGAAGCCGGCGCCGACCTTGAGGCCCGGGACGTTCTTCAGGAAGATCTGATCGAAGGAAGGACCACCGGCGGTGCCGTCGTCACCCTCACCGCCGTTGGCGCGCGTGCCCTGGGCGCTCGCGCACGTCGTGGTGAAGGGAGTACCGGCCTCGTGCCCTCCGCCGCCCGGGCAGCGGAGGTGACTGTCGGTCAAGCCGTAGAGCACGATCATGTCGCTGAGCAGGCTCTGGAAAGGAGCCAGAATCGGCGACAGCGTGAAGTCCGTCTGTGAGCCCGTGGGCAAGTAGCTCTGCCGGTAAGTCCCGATCGGAAAGTGCGCCAGCATGAAGCGCGCGGGAGACTTTGCGCCCTCGGCCTGCGCTACCAGGTTGTCCAGCATCGTGGTGAGGCCGAAGGCGCCTCCGACCGTGGCGAGGAACGAACGGCGCGCAAAGCGGTACGACTTCATTGGGCAGCTCCTGCATTACGATTCGTGAAAGCTTCCGAGATCGCGATCTCGCGTAGCATCGTGGGAAACGTTTTGTCGCCGGCGGCAAAGCCTTGAGCGACCTTCTGGGCCGCGCAGCTCGCGGGGGTCAGCTGAGAGCCCTCGGCGAGGGCCCAATTCAGCATGTTCTTCGCGACGCACGACGCGAAACCCGGGGTAGCGGCGATCTGCGCCTGCATCTCGAGGGTGTCCTTGGCCATGCCGCCGCCGGCGGTGGACGGCAGCTGCACGGTAGGATCGATGGGGCGGCCCTGCGGATCCGCAGTTCGGTATCGGCCGATGGCGTCGTAAGTGTCTAGCGCCAGGCCGTACGCGTCGAAGTTGAGATGACAGCCGAGACACGGAGGGGTCTTGATGCGGAACTCGTATTGCTCCCGCTCGGTCGCGTCCGCGAGCTGGGTCTTCGCGGAGGCGATCTTGTCCAACGTGGCTTGGTCGGTCGGGAAGGGAGGGTTGGTCGCGCAGAGCAGCGCCGCGTTGATGACCAAGCCGCGCGCCACGACCGACGGCACGTCAGGTCGCGAATTGGACGCGAGGAAGCCGACTTGGGTGAGGAGGCCAGCTCGGTTGCCCGGCAGGTCCACCTCGACGAAGGTGTTCTCGTCCGCAGGGGGGCTGGGCAGGGTGATGCCGTAGAACGCCGCCAAAGTCGTGTTGATGGAGCTCTTCTTGGAAGTGAGCAGCCCGTCCAGCGGGCCGTTCCACAAGGTCTTTTCGAAGAACAGCTCTGCCTCGCGGTACGAAGACTCGCGAATGCCGGTGTACGGCTTCGCGGCCGTGCCGTTCGTGAAGCCCTCGTCGTCGATTCTCACCGAGGCGAGGTTGTCGAGCTTGAAGTACGAGAACATCGCACCCTGGAGGTTCTTGCGCGCGGAGGGCGTGGCGAGGATACGGTCCACGTGCGGCCCGATCTGCTCGGGCGTAACCAGTTGGTTGAGCTTGGCCGCATCCAGCAACGCCTGGTCCGGCGGAGCGTCCGTCAAGAAGTAGGAAAGCTCGCTCGCGATCTCGTAGCTGGTGAGCGGCCCCGCCAGCTTCGCGTCCGTGCCGAACTCGGTTCGGTAGAGGACCTGAGGCGACTCCATGATCGCGTAGACGCTGTACTGAATGGCCTCCGGGATGGTGCTGTATTGGGCCTTGACGTCGGTGTAGACCTGAAGAACGGACGCGACCTCGGCCTCGGTGAGGGGACGCCGAAAGGCCTTCTCGGCGAAGGTCTTGACGAAGCCTTGCGCGCACTCCTCCGTGGGCGCCGCGCCGCAAGCGGTGACCGCGTTCAAGTTGGCGAGCGTGTACGTGCCGGCGGCGGCCGCGATCTGATCGTTCGTGGGCCAGACGGTCTTGCTGATGACGCCTTGCTCGCGGGGGCTGGCCAGCGGGGGGAAGGTCCGCGCGATCTGAGCCTCGACACCGATCTCGAAGTCCGCGTCGATCTTCTGGCCGAGGGCGCTGCCGAACAAGGCGTGCACGGTGGCCGAGACCTGGTTGAAGCTGAGCCGCACCAGGCGCTTGGTGTCGGTCACCGTGCTGCCGTCGCACGCGATGGGACCGTTGCCGCCCGGGATCATGCCCGTGCCGCCGGCGGGACCGGAGCCGCCGGACGCCTGGCTCCCGCCCGTGGCCGGGTTGCCCATGCCGTTAGCGTCCACGCTCGCCGTGCAAGCGGCTTGGACCAAGACCATGCCGGCGATGGCAACTCCGGAACTCAGAGCGGCGGCTCGGCTGTTTGCTCGGTACTTCATGATGGTGTTCCCCGGACCGTTACTGGTGGGCGAAAGCGCGTTGTCAGGCACTGCAAGGCGGCCTTAGGGCATCCAAAGTGCTCAACAATTTTTCCTGCTGCGTCCGCAGCGGAAATGTCGCTTCCGCTTGTTTGAGTGCCTCGAAATGCTCCAGCAGCTCAGGCGCCAAAGCGCGCCCATTGGCCATGGAGCTCCCCTGCTTGGGTGCTGCGGAGGGAATCCTTCAGGGCAGCTTGATCAGAGGGTCTGAGCTGCTTGCTGCGTGTGTGTGCTTGTCAGCAGCCGGGCCGCCGGCTTCCATCTTTTTTGCGAGCCCGCTTCCCGCGGTACCGCAATAGACATTGATTCGCTAAAGCGCCGGGACGATGGCCCGGCGGAGCGTCAGATCCGGAGATTTCGGTGGCCAGGCGGGGTTTGACCGACGCGCTCTGCCGCTTACCTGCGGTAAGCTTCTCCTTCTCCGGCAGTAGGGCCCGCGTCAGCAGAGGTTCTGCTCCCCGGTGAGTAGCTGAGGGTCATGACCGGGCAAGACACCGTTCGAGAGATGTATCTCGCCGGGCAGCGGCATTGGCCGATGCTGCGGTTGGAGTTTGCGTCTTTCGCCCGCTACTGCCAGCGCGTTGTGGGAGCCGAAGGCGTGGGGCCGCTCGAGCTCGGCGACCTATTCTTGTGCTGCGCTTGCGGGGAAGACGAACCGGAAGCGCAGCGCTGCTTCGAGGCGCTGGGCGCGAGCGCCGCGGTTGCGGCCATTCGTCGCGTGGACAGCGACGACGATTTCGTGAAGGAGACGCTGCAGGAGCTGTGGAGCAAGCTCCTGGTCGGCGAGGATGCCAAGGTGCGCTCTTACTCCGGCCGTGGGCCGTTGCAGGCTTGGGTGAGGGTGGTGGCGACTCGGGTCGCGCTGGATCGCGCGCGCTCCAAGCGGCGTAGTACGTCACGCCAGGTGCAGCTGCCCGAGCAGCTCGCGGCCGACGAGCTGAACGTAGACGCGGTGCTCCTCAAGGCTCGCTTCGGTGACGCGTTCGAGGCCGCCCTGCGCGCTTCGGTGGCCAAGCTCTCGGAGCAAGAACGCAACGTGCTTCGGATGCACGCGGTGGACCAGTCGAGCATCGACGACATCGGGCGCGTCTACCAGGTGCACCGCGCGACCGCGGCGCGCTGGATCGAGCGCACCCGCGAGAAGATCTACGCGGACGTGCGCGAGGCCTTGCACGTCGAGCATCGCCTCACGCCGAGCGAGTTCAAGAGCCTGGCGACGGTGCTCGGGCGTGAGCTGGAGGTGAGCCTCGGCCTCGCGGCGAGCCCCCTCTCTTCCGCGGCCGGAGGCGGCGAATGACGCAGGGGCAGCGTGAATCCAGCATGCCTCCTGCGGTGGACCCCTGCCTCAGTGAGGACGAAATCTTGGCCTTCGCCGCCGGTCAGCTCTCGAGCGAACACCGGCGCAGCACCGACGCCCATCTCGACCGTTGCGAGCTTTGCCAGCGTCTGCTCAGCGAGGCGGTGCGCGCGCTCGCCGCGCCCGGTAGTGAGGACATCGCCACCAGCGACCCGGCGTGGGGTACGACATTCAGGCGCGGAACCCTCGTCGGTAAGCGCTATGAAGTGCGCCGCTTCATCGCGCGCGGCGGCATGGGGGAGGTGTACGAAGCCTTCGACCACGAGCTGCAAGAGCGCGTCGCGCTCAAGACGGTGACGTCCACCGCCTGCGACAACCCGGGCGCGGTGCGACGACTCAAAGCGGAAGTTCAGCTCGCGCGGCGGGTCAGTCACCCCAACGTGTGTCGGATCTACGACTTCGGTACCCACGTCGTGCCGTCCACCGGCGTGCAGATTTCGTTTCTGACCATGGAGTTCGTAGAGGGGGAGACCCTGGGCCAGCGTCTCCGTGCCTGCGGCCCGCTCCCCTTGGAACGAGCCCAGCGATTCGCGCGTGAGCTGCTGGGTGCGCTGCAGGCGGCACACGACGCGGGCGTCTTGCATCGAGACTTCAAGAGCGACAACGTCATCCTGCGCGAGACCACGCAGGGAACGAGCGCGGTAATCCTGGATTTCGGGTTGGCGCGCGCGCTCGGAGAGCCTTCACGGCACAGCAGCTCCGGGCACCACACCTTCGTCGGGACGTTCTCGTACGTCGCGCCGGAACAGCTGGAGGGCAAGCCGCACACCACCGCCAGTGACGTCTACTCGTTCGGCGTGGTCTGGTTCGAGATGCTGACGGGGAGGCTCCCTTTCGAGCAAGGTACGTCCCCCACGCGCACGGCGCTGGAACGGCTGCAGCGAGACAGCCCGCCGCCGAGCGCGAAGAACTCCGCACTGCCGGCCGACGTGGACGCGGTGGTGCTCGGCTGCCTGAGACGTGATCCGGCGCAGCGCTGCCAGAGCGCGGGCGAAGTGTTGGCCTCCCTGGATGCCCCACGGCTTGCCCCTGCTCGCGGCCCGACCCAGCGTCACTGGGCCCCTTCGCTCGGGCTCGCCTTGGGGCTGCTCACGGCTGCCGCGGGCTTGGCCGCGCTGCTCATCGTCGCGATTCCAGAGCGCCGCCGCGCGGCTCCGAGCCCTGCGGAGGTCGCAGACGTTCGCGCGACGCTGGTGCCCGCGCTCGCCGCACGCCTTGCTCAAGACAGCGCTGCGGCGCTCTCGCTCGGCGCCGCGTCCACGGCCCGGCCACCTGAAGCGGCCCCGCCGGCGAGCGTGCGAGCCGCGGCATCTTCCTCGACCCCGGGACGGCAGAAGCTGCCGCCGCGGTCCTCGCCGGCGCCGGTTCGCTCCGCGCCCGCGGATTCCCAGGTTGCCCCCGCTCCCTCCGAAGCCGCGCCGGCCTCCGCTCGTTCGCCCTTCGTGAACCCGTGGAAGAAGCCTCCCGCGCCGTTACGCTAGCTGCGCGCTGCGCTGAATGAGGCGCTCGATCGTGGCGCGGCGCCCGGACACTCCAAGCTTGCGAAACGCCGCCGCCAACTGGTTGGCGACCGTGCGCTGAGACGTCTCTCGGGCGCTGGAGATCTGCGCGTAGCTTTCGCCAGCGAGCAAGCTGCGCAAGACCGTGGCTTCGGCGAGAGACAGCGTCTTCGGCAGACGAAGGTCGGGCCGGGGAACGCTGATGACGTGAATGGGTTCATGGTCGACCGAGAGCTCGCTGGAGGTGGCGACGCGTGGCGACCAATCTGCCCGATGCGCGGCGCGAGCGGCCATCGTCAGCAGCACGGAGGCTTGCGCGGCGGCGCCGACGAGACCCATCGCACGGAGGCAGTCCTGAGTGGCGCCCGTGATCGACGACAGCGAGCGCTGCTGTTCCATCGCGACGACTTTGGGGGCCTTGCCGAGCAGCACGCTCTCCAGGAGCTGCAGCTTTCGCGGTGGGAGCGGCGCCGGGCAGAGCGGCTCTTGCAGCAGCGCGAAATGGCGCTCATTGGTCGCAAATACTGCCAAAAATCGCCAGGTTCCGGTGCAAAGGGCCGTCCAAAGCAGGCTCAAGTCCACGCGGGTGGAGGCCTCCGCGTCCTGCGCGACGGCGAGCTCCTGTAGCGCTAATCGGCTCATCATCGGTCGTCACTCCCTTCTGTCTAAGTTGACGAACGTCGTGACGCCGTGTCGCAGACATTTTTTCCAAGTCGTGTTAGTGGCGGAGGTGTCATGCATTCGCGGTTGCTACTGGCGGCGGCGGCGTGGAGCTTGCTCGCCTCGTCGAGCAACGCCGCTTGGGGCGCAGAAGATGAAGTGTCACCTGCGGCGGATGCCGAGGCGCAGCAGGCGTACGAGCGCGCTGACGCGCTCTATCGCGCGCGGGACCTAGCGGCCGCGCTCCGCGAAATGGAGCGCTCGTACCGTCTCTCGCACCGTGCGGACCTACTGTACAACCTGGCCCGCATCGAGGAGGAGCTGGGTCAGTGCCCACCCGCCCGCGACCATTACCGGCAATACCTCGAGCAATTGCCAGACGGGGAGGCTCGCGGGGAAGCGGAGCGAGCGGAAGAACGCCTCGCGGCACGTTGTCCAGATGGCGCGGCCGAGCCGGTAGCAGCGCTCTCCGTGCCGGCGGCGACCCCACCTCCGCCGCCCCCGCCGGCCCCGCTTGCACGGAGCGCGCCGCCGCCGGTGACCAACGGTTCGACGCAGCGCTGGCTCGGTTGGTCCCTGGTCGCGGGCGGCGTCGTGGCCGGCCTCGGCGCCGCATATTTCTTGGATTCTGCGCTGGATTCGAGAAGCGCGTACCAAGCCAGTGTCGACCGAGAGGTCGCGGGCGGTCCGTTTTCGGATCCAGGGCTCCTGGCGCATCAGGAGCGCGACGAGCGCACTGCGCGCGTCTTGGGGGTGTCTAGCGCCGCGCTCCTCCTCGGCGGCGCGGTGGTCGTGTTGCTCGCGCCCAGCCCGCAAGGCGGTCGCCAAGCCGCCGTCCAGGTCCAGCCGGGCCGCCTGGCAGCGGTGTACGTCCAGACCTTCTGACGCGAGCGGGCAGCGCCAGCGCGCCGCTCGCGATGTTTTCACCATAGATTTCGGGGTCCGTCAGGGTGCAGCGTGGGGCGTGATTTAGCCGTGCGACTCTTGGCATCGTGGATCGTCATGAATGAGCGGATGACCCACCAATCAGTTATTTTCGCGGCTCATGGGGCAGGCATGGCGCGCGTCGGAGGTCTCCTAGGGACGGGGCTCTCGTGCCTGATCCTGGCCAGCGCGTGCCTTTCGGATGTGGAGGTACCTCCCTGCGTCGCCAATCACACGTGTGGGCAGGCGGGGCTGGGGGGCAGCGCGCAGGCGGGGGCGAGCAGCGGCCAGGGAGGATCCGCTCTTCCTCACGGGGGTTCGGCCATGGCCAGTGGAGGTGCGGCGGACGCGGGCGCGGCCCCCGCACCTCCACTGGCCATGGCCGAACCCCCGTGAGG
>SECP01000053.1 GCA_004193285.1 Myxococcales bacterium
TTCAGCAACGCCCCACCGGCCCTGGTCGCGATTCGTTGCCGGGTCATTGACGGACGCTTCCGGCAATTCGCGTCGTCCCAACTCGCCGACGAGTCTGCGCTTCAAAGGCGCCCCGCTCGATGGCGCTGACCTCGCCTGGCGCAGATCGTCGCCAGCCACGCGCCTCCATCCGTCCACGTCCAACCCGCCCTCGTCCCGATGCGTCCGGCCATCGACGGAACCGATTCCGGCACTAGCGGACTACGCGCAGCTCCTTTTACCAACGTCCCACCGGCCCTGGTCGCGATTCCGGTCATTGACGGAAGCGCTTCTGGCAATTCCCAACTCGCCGACGAGTCTGCGCCTCAAGGCGCCCGCTCGATGGCGCCGACCTCGCCTGGCGGAGATCGTCGCCAGCCACGCGCCTTCATCCGTCGACGTCCAACCCGCCCTCGTCGCGATGCGTTCCGGCCATCGACGGAACCTCTTCCGGCACTCGCGAAGTACGCGCAGCTCCTTTCACCAACGTCCCACCGACCCCGGTCGCGATTCCGGTCATTGACGGAAGCGCTTCTGGCAATTCCCAACTCGCCGACGAGTCTGCGCTTCGAAGGCGCCCCGCTCGATGGCGCTGACCTCGCCTGGCGGAGATCGTCGCCAGCCACGCGCCTTCATCCGTCGACGTCCAACCCGCCCTCGTCGCGATGCGTCCGGCCATCGACGGAACCGCTTTCGGCACTCGCGAAGCACGCGCAGCTCCTTTCAGCAACGCCCCACCGGCCCTGGTCGCGATTCGTTTCCGGTCATTGACGCAAGGGCTTCTGGCAATTCGCATCGTCCCAACTCGCCGACGAGTCTGCGCTTCGTGCTGGCAGGCGCGGTCGGTGAGCCGCTCCAGGCAGTAGCGCAGCAGTTGTTCGAGGGTGGTCTCGTTCGTGAGCTCGCGCCGTACTTCGGCGAGCGTTTGCCGAACCTCGCCTTCACCAAACCCGAGACCACGCAACGCCTGAAAGGCTCGGCTCTGCACGAACGAGGGGACTGCGGCCGGCGAAGCGCCGTACGGCGTGCCGTCGGCGTGCTGGAACACGAGCGCGTGTCCCTCATTTCGAGCAACCATGAGGGTGCCCTCGTGGATGGCGCGGTGGTGCGCGCCGCAAAGCGTGACCAGGTTGTCCGCCGCGTGGTTGCCTCCGTCGGCTTTGGTCTGAACATGATGAATGTCGACGAATCGCGCGTGGCTGCAGCCGGGCAGGCGGCAGCGATGCCGATCGCGACGCAGCACCGCGCGACGTACGGCGGGCGGCACGTCCTGCGTGGCTCGCGCGGTTGACGCTGGCCCCGCTGCGCCCACGTGGGCACTCGGAAGTTGCTGCGCGTCGCAGCTCGCCATCGCGGCCAAGGTCGGGGAGACGTCGATGAGCTCGCCATCAGCGAGCTGCCTCGCTCGCTGACACTGTTCGCAGACTTCCAGCGCAACTTGATAGCTGGCCCGGCCGTCGTCTACGGGCCCGCCCAGCACCTGGCGGGCGAGCAGCAGCAGCAGGTCGTCGTCGTCCAGATGATCGCCGGCATCTCGCTGCAGCTTGGCCACCGCGTCGCGAAAACTGGCAAGCGTCTCGCCGGATACGTCGAAACGAAGGACGTGGCGCTGCTCCGCTGGCGGGACGGGAGAATCCGGCAGCGAGCCAGGGAGCCGACCGGATACGAGCTTCTCCACCTCCCGAGCCGTGCAGCCGCGAGCCCGCTGCAACCAGCTCGCCTCCGTCTGCGGCGTCGCGACGCGGGTGAGCTCCCGCGCGTGACTGTACTTCATCGTTCCGTCTTGCAGCTCCCGTGACAGCTCTGGCAGCGCCTCCAGCGCTTCCGCCACGCGCAGCTTGTCGTGCGTCACTCGCGGCGCGTACCCGAGCAGGCGTTCCACGTACTGTACGAAGCTGCCGTACCCGAAATGCCGATGCACCTCGGCTCGCCGTGCGGCGAGGAGCAACCCACCTTCTTCGAAGTCGAGCCCAGCACGCCTTTTCGCGTGCGCCGCGAGCGCCTCGTGCGTCACCTGCCATGCCCCGTTTCCGTTTCCGTTTCCGTTCCCGTTCCCTTCCCCATGCTGAGCTGAGCCGTTCATCGCTCAGCAGTAACACGACGATTTCCGACGCCCGCATCGCGCCGCTGCCGCGACTCTGACGCTCAACATGACTTCGCGGCTATCCAGCTCATCGATCGCCCCAGAGAGCCGAAACAACGCGGCGCAATCGGCAAGAATCTCGGCTCCCTCACTTTGCATGCGAATGCAGCTCGCAAACTCGTCAATTGAATTCGTCGCACTCGAAGCCCCCTTCCCGCCCTATGAGCTTTCATGCTCGTTGCGCGGAGCCGTGAATCCGGCGACGCAGCTAGTCGTGCATCACGCGCAGGCCATAGCCGAGCAAGCGCTCCATGCCGGTGCACCTCCGAGCCGCGCGGCGAGGAGCCAACCACTTTTCTTCGCACTCGCGCCTCGTCCTTCACCTGCGACGCCACGTCCGCGGGCGCGAAGCGAGCCGTTCGAGCACCGAGCAAGCGACGAGGGCTTCGGCTCCTTCACTTTCAATGCAAAAGCGGCCCGAAAGATCGTCAATCGAATTCGTCGCACTCGAAGCCCCCTTCCACGCCCTATCAGCTTTCATGCTCGTCCCCCGGAGCCGTGAATCCGGCGACGCAGCTAGTCGTGCATCATGCGCCGACCGTAGCCGAGCAAGCGCTCAATGCCGGTGCACCTCCGCGCCGCGCGGTGAGGAGCCAACCACCCTTCTTCGTAGTCGCACCTAGTGCTTCACCTGCAACGCCGCGGGCGCGAGCGAGCCGTTCGAGCACCGAGCAAGCGACGAGAACTTCGGATCCCTCACTTTCAATGCAAAAGCGGTCCAAAAGATCGTCAATCGAACTAGTTGTACTCGGAGCACCCTTTCACGCCACATGAGCTTTCATGTTGGTTCGCCCAGCTAGTCGTGCATCATGCGCCGACCGTAGCCGAGCAAGCGCTCCATGCCGGTGCACTTCCGAGCCGCGCGGTGAGGAGCCAACCACCCTTCTTCGCAGCCTCCGACGCCACGTCCGCGGGCGCGAAGCGAGCCGTTCGAGCACCGAGCAATCGGCGACCTCAGCGTGATGCGAAAGCGGCTCGAAAGCTCATCACTCGACCCATCGAACCGGCGACATAGGTGACACGTTTTGCATGATGTGAAGCCTGTCGGGCATGCCTTGGAAGGAGACGTCACGTAGGAAGCTACGAGGCTGGTGGCGTGCAGGGTCTCGTGGCTCGGTCACGCGGCACCGCACTCGCATCCACGCGCGGTGTCGCCGGAGGGGGTGCAGCTGCTTGTAGCGGCGCGGGAGAAGCACTCGCGTTGGGACCGAGGAAGCTGCTGGTCATCGTGAAGCGGCAGCAGCCGCGAGTGGAGTTGTCAGCGGCGAGCACGTCACCCATGTCATCGTTTTATGTTGTAGCCATGTACGAGGTTGCGCCGTCGTACTCGGAGCACCCTTCCGCGCCATGAGCGCGCACATGCTCGTCGTCTGCAGATGTCCTGAATCCGGCAACTTAGCTTGTCGCGCGTCACGCAAGGTGCGTAGCCGAGCAAGCGCTCCATTCCGGTGCTCGGAGCCCTCACCGGAGAATACGAAAGGGTCCGAGGCAGTCGATTGGTCAGCCGCGCACGCCGTGCACGCCGGTTCGGAGCAGCGGCAGCACTTTTCCCGTGGATTCGAAGTCGAAGAGCGCGCGAGCGAGCGCTTCTTGGTGCCGGTGGGTCGGGAAGTAGAACTGCTTGGGGAAGCTGCGCAGCGGGCCGCGCAGGACGACTTTTCGAATTTGCTCGAGCATCAGCGCGTTGTGCACGAAGCCGATGCCGCTCTGGGCGTTTTGCAGGGTTGCGCTCGGGTGGCCACCCCAAGGTGGCGTACCGGTGCCGTAGCCGATCGCCGGCCAGTAGTTGACGGCCACCGTGCCGTAGCGCAGGTCGTCTACGGCGCGGGAGAGGGCCGCCTCGAGGGTGGGATCGCCTTCGGCGCTGCTCGGGAAGTAGAGCATCGCGTTCAAGGTGCCCCACACCTTTTCGTTCAGGAATCGGACCGCGCGATCCAAGAACGCGGGCGCGTCCGGCTCGTCGAGCTCGACGACGCTCAAAAACGGGCAAAAAGGCTCGAGCTGAAAGGACTCGGCGTCCGAGTCGGGGGAGAGCCCGGTGAGCAAGGTCCACGGCAGTTGCCCCTCGGCCGCGGGCGCCGACCAGACCCTTCCGTCTCCTGGGTGGGCGACGAGCTCGTGGAAGCGCGCCGCGGCGCCCGGATAGTAGGCGTCGCGTGCGGGCTGCTCCGTGAACAGCCGCTCGAGGCGCGAGGTGATCGGCTCGGCCAAGTGAGTCGGCAGTACGAGCAGCTTCGCGGCGTTGCAGTTGAACGACGCATTGTTGAAGAGCATGCCGGCGATGCCTTCGGCGACGTCCGAGAGCTCCTGCTCGCTGTAGTGCCCCGGCGTCACGACCACCGGGCTCACGTTGCCGAGCTCGCTGGTGATCGTCTTCTGCAGTACGGGCTTGCCGCTGCGCTGGCGCTCGGCGCGCTCGGGCCCCGGCGGCCCCCAAACGATGGCGTCGTGAGTCTCGATAGCGCCCGTAAGGTGGACGTGGTCGACGTGGGGGCTGCCCAGCAGCGCTTTGCCCGCTTCCGCACCGCCGTAAACGATGGCAAGGCCGCCGAGCGCGGAGATCGGCTGAAAAATGTGCTCGAAAGCAGGGCCCAGGTAGGCGTTCACGGGGCTCATTTTGAGCACGCAGCTGCGGCCCATCACGAAACACTCGTGCAAGACGTCTAGCGCCGGGATGCTGGCGACGTTGCCGGCGCCGAGGACGGCGGACACCGCCCCTCGCGGCGCGACCTCGCGGTAAAAAGAGGCTTGCGAAGCCCGCACGTCGGCTGCATCCACCTCGCGCCCGAGCCGCACGTCCACCTGGTACGGCATGAACAGCATCCGGTCCGCCACCCCATGCGGCATGACCTGCACCGAGACCTCGCCGCTCGGCAGACGCCGCACGCGGTCCTCCGCGATGAGCGGCGCGCCGCGCTCACGAATCTGCTCGAGGGACTCGCCCAGTAGCCGCACGTAGCGCTGGATGATGACGGGGCCGGCCAAGAGCTCCTCGCCGAAGCCGCCGGGGCGCTGGGCGATGCCCTTCGCGCGGGCGCCGAGCGAAGCCAGCTCATGCCCCCGTGCACGAAGCCGCGCCCGCACCTCGGCCAGCGCCGCGACTTTCTTGAAGAGCGGCGTGCGGGCGAAGGCTTCCGCCCGGGCTCCAGCCTTGCGGGTGATTTCCTCCACCGCGCGAGGGTCGGTCTCGCGGACCGCGGTCGGGGAAGAGCGGTCGCTTGTAGTCGAAGGTACGCTGGCCAAAGTCGCTCCAATTTAGCGCCCTTTGTGGACCGTGGGCCGCTTTCCTTCCAGGGGTGCGGCGAGCAAGCTACCCTCGACCCCATCGCGGAAGGCGGGCGAGCTCGACCGCGTGCCGCGATGACTCCTGCCACCCATGGCTGAGATTATCCCGCTGGAATCGAAGCGTCACGATCCGCACGGTTCGGTCACGCTCGCTCCGCCAGCGCCTCCCCCTTCGCTCGAGCCCGACCGTGATGGGCAGTTTCGGCCCGCTCTGGACGCCGGAGCGCGTGCGAGCACGAGACTCGGCGAGCTGAGCCGGATGGTGGCCGAGCTATCGGGAGGGCTTTCTGGAGCCAGGCGAGTCAGCGATGATCTCCTTCGAGAGCTCGAGACCCTGCGCGCCTTCCTGGGCTCCGCGAGCGAGCTGCGACTCGCGCTCGAGCAACGAGTCGGTCAGCTCGAAGCGGCGCTTTCCGAAAGTGAAGAGCTGCGACGGCGCGAGCGGCTGTTCCTCACCGAGCAACACGACGCGTTCTTGCTCGCGGTGCTCGAAGAGCACGAACAGGCGCTAGGCGAGCGCGACGTCGAGACCGCGGGCGACGCCGAGGCCGCCGACCTCGCGCAGCAGCTGGCTCACGCAGAGGGAGCCCGTCTCCAGGCAGAGGCGGCGCGTGAGCAGGCCGAAGTGGCGCGGTTCGCCGTCGAGAGCGAGCTGGCTCGCGCTCACGAGGCGCTCTCGCAGGCCCACGCGGCGCGCGACGACGCCCGCGCCCTCGCGGAAAGGCGCGAGCGTGAGCGCGACGAGCTGCGCGCCGAAGCTTCGCGGTTGCGAGCGCGCCTCGGTACGAGCGGCTCCAGCACCGCGCCGCCTCCGCCGCACCAGCACCACGATAGGGCTCCTAGCTTCCACCTTCCCGCCGCGCTCACCCTCGACGAGGGCGAGCTCGACTCCAACCTGCACCTACGCGCCATCACGCCGCGGCTGCCGAGCGTGGCGCCCCGCTTCGGGGTACCGCGCGCTTCCGAGCCCTCCCGGCCTCCGAGCTCGGCGCCGGACGCCACGGTCACGCCCTTCCCACGCGAGACCACGCGCCCTGGCGTCGGCGGTCCCAAGCTTACGGAGCGGCCGCTCCCTCCCAGCTTCGGTCCACCGCCCTCCGGCTGGACCCCACCGCCACCGCAGGCCGAGGAGCCCTCGATTTTGCTGCCGCGCCTGCAGTCCGCCGCCAACCTGCCGCAGGGCCTGCCCAGTCTTTCTCCCCTGTTGAAGCAGAAACCGGACCCGACGACTCGACCGCTCATCGACTATTCGCTAGGGGAAGGCGGCGTCCAGAGCGAGCTGCTCGAGGGCGCTCGGCTCTCGTCCACCCCCCCAAGAAAATAAGTGCCACGACCCCTGCTGCTGCGCACGGTGTTGGCCGCTGCGGCGGCGCTGCTGTCGATTTGGCTGAGCAAGCTCGGCTTGTTCGCGGCGGTGGGGACCTTCATCGCTTGGGCGAGCTTGCCGCGTCTTTCCAAAGCCGAGCTGAAGCGCGAGCGCTTGCTGCTCGTCGTGGCCGCGCTGGGCTCCAGCATCGGGCTAGTACGCTTCCTCGTGACGGAAGCGATTCCCGGAATCGTCGCGGGGGGCAACCGCTTCACGGAGCAGCGCGCCATCTCTCGCCTTCGCGAGGTGCTCTTCGCAGAGGACCTTGCGCGACGAAGCGCCCCGCGCGATCCGGACCGAGATCACGTTGGCTCCGCGCTCCTGCTCGGCGAGCTCACCGGTCACCTCGGTGTGCGAAGCGGGCCCCCGCTGGCGGTGCCGCTCCTGGAGGGATTCCCGACCCAGGTGCGGACGGAGGTCGGCCCTGCCAGCGAGATCGGCGGCTACTATTTGAACGTGTGCCTTCCGAAAGCGGGCGGCGGGTTCACCGCGCAACCGGAGGACGCCGTCGACGAAGAGCTCGCGGAACGGCGCTTCATCGCCTACGCCTGGCCGAGCGGTAGCGCTCCTGGCCTGGCGAGCGCGGTGATGCTGGACGAGCACGAAAACATCGCGCTGGCGCCGGCCCGACCTGGGCTACGGTTCGGCTACGACGCGCCGCCCCGGTGCGATGACGCGGTCGCGGCGCCGACTCGCGACGCCTGGCAGGCTTGGCGCCAAAAGAAGCCGCGCCAGACCCTCCCCGGCGATCCCTAACGTGCTAAGCCCCGCCGCGCATGGACGAGCAGTACCGGAGCGATCTCAACAAGGACGTGCAGCCCGCGGCGCCGGGTGAATTCGCTCCGCTCGCGCTCGGCTCGATTCAGGTTAGCCCTCCGGTCGTGCTCGCGCCGATGGCAGGCGTGACGAACTACCCGTTTCGCGCGCTGTGCAAGCGTTTCGGCGCGGGCTTGTACGTCAGCGAGATGATCACGGCGCGCCCGCTCGTCGAGGGTAACGAGAAGACGCTGAAGCTCGCCGACTTCGGTCCGGACGAGTCTCCCCGCAGCCTGCAGCTGTACGGCGTGGACCCGTACTACGTCGGCGAGGCGGTCAAGCGCTTGGTCAACGAAGGCCGCGTCGATCACATCGACATGAACTTCGGTTGCCCCGTGCGCAAGGTCACGTCCAAGGGCGGCGGCTCGGCGATCCCGGCCAAGCCGAAGCTGCTCGAAGCCATCGTCGGCGCGGCCGTCAAGGCGGCGGGGCAAGTACCCGTCACCATCAAGTTCCGGATGGGCATCGACGAGAGCTGCATCACCTACCTGGACGCGGGGCGCGTGGGTGAGCAAACCGGCTGTCGTTGGGTGGGCCTCCACGCCCGCACGGCCGCTCAGCTCTACGACGGAGAGGCGCGCTGGGAAGCGATCGCCGAGCTGAAACGTCGCCTCACGATTCCGGTGCTGGGCAATGGCGACATTTGGGAGGCGGAAGACGCGCTGCGGATGATGCGGCAGACGGGGTGTGACGGCGTCATCGTGGGCCGCGGCTGCCTCGGGCGCCCGTGGCTCTTTCGAGACTTGTCGGATGTCTTCGCGGGCCGTGCGCCGCGAAACCCGCCCAACCTCGGGGAGGTTCGCGACGTGCTGCTGGAGCACGCGCGCGGGCTTGCCGCGTGGTTCGGTGAGCGCTCAGCCATGCGCGCATTCCGACGACACGCGACCTGGTACACGAAATGTTTCCGCAACACGGCCGAGCTCCGTGCCCGTTTGATGCAGGTCGGCACACTCGCAGAGCTCGAGATGACGCTGACGGGGCTGAATGCCGCGGAGCCCTTTCCGGCTCTAGCAATGCGCGTTCCCCGCGGAAAAGCCTCGGGCACTCAGGTGGTGAGCCTCCCTCCCGGTTACCTGCAGAATCGCGAAGACGCCACACCACCCTCGGCCGACGCCGAGGACGCTTTTTCTGGCGGGTAGCCCTCGACCAAGTCTGGCCAATAACGCGCGATGGGGTTAGGCTTCTCCGCGGATGAGGGCCATCGAGACTTCCAAAGTGCTCAGTTGGCGTTGGGCGCCCTGCGTGGCTCTGGTCCTCGGCGCTTGCTGCTTTTCTGCCTTCGCCATGCTCGTGATACCCGAGCGCATCGGCGGCGCCGGCCCTTCGCCTGCCAGCGCAGCCTTCCGCCTGGAGGGCGGTCTCGCGAGCATCCAGTCCGGGGCGGACGGCTCGAGCCGGCTTTCCAATTCGGATTCGAGCTCCACGTCCACCACATTCTCGTCGCTGCCGTCCAACCAGGGCGCGTCGCGGTCAGCCGCCAACCTCTTTCCCAAGCGCGGCTTCACGCCACCGCTAGAGCGGCCGGATCCGCCCCCTGCCCCGCCGCCGGTCGTTCCGCCGCAGCCCACGCTGGAGGTTGCTCCCCCGCCGGTCGTGCCGGTGGTGCCTCCGCAGGAAGCGCAGCCCCCGCAAGCCCCGCCGCCGCAAGCGCCTTCGGACCCGCAAGCAGCCGCCGCGCTCGCCGAGCAGGGTCTCCGCAACGCACCGGAGTGAGAGCGCGCCCTCGTCCCGGTCGGTCGCCGGAGGATTGGCTCTGAGCAAGTAAGCGTTCTTGGTGTAGAGCAGCGGCCCATGACGACGATCGTGGACCTTGCTTCGGGCCCCACGTCTTGGCGCTTTCTGGACGTCCCCCACCGCAGCGGTGAGGCATTGGCCGAGCGCGTTTCGCGCGAGCCGGTGAGCCCCGCGGGCTGGCTGCCGGCGACGGTGCCCGGGTTCTCCGCGCAAGATCTGCTGAGAGCAGGGCGCATTCCCGACCCCTATTGGGGGGACCAAGTGGGCGCCGCGCGCTGGATCGAGGAGCGAGACTTCGTGTACCAATCGACGCTCTCGGTCACCGAGGAGCAGGCGACGTTGCCTGCTCGCTTGGTGTTCGAGTCGCTCGATACGTTCGTCAGCGTGTACCTGAACGGTGAGCGGATCGCTCACCACGAGAACCAGCTCCGGCGGCTTTTCGTGGATGTCACGGGCAAGCTGCGCCCCGGAGAGAACCGCCTCGCGCTCGCGTTCGAAGCCAGCATGCCGGCCACGGTGCGCCGCGCCGGAGCTCCTCTCCCGTATTGGAACGAGCCCTGGGAGCGGCTCTACGTGCGCAAGTCGCAGATGAGCTACGGGTGGGACTGGGCGGCGCGCACTCCCACCGTAGGCTTCGCTGGTCCCGCGAGGCTCGAGCTCTCGAGCGGCGTCTTTGCGGCGGACATGCAGGTCACGGGTCGGCCCAACCCGGACGGCTCGGCCGCGTTCCACGTCAGGCTGCCCGTGACCGCTCACGAGTCCACCAGCGCGCGTGCCGAGCTGCTGCTGGAAGGGCAAGTCGTGGCCAGCGCGCCGCTCGAGCTGAGCTCGGGAGTAGCGCAGGAGGTGAAGCTCTCTTACGTCCTGGAAAGCGCAATTCCGTGGTTCCCGCGCGAGCTGGGCGAGCCCCACCTTTACCGAGTCGGCGTGCGCCTGCGCGAAGGGGACCGCATCCTGCACGAGGCGGAGCGCCGCGTCGGCGTGCGCCAAATCGAGCTGGTCTTGCGCGACCCGGAGAGCCCCAACGGCAAGGTCTTCTACTTCCGCGTCAACGGGCAAAAACTCTGGGCGAAGGGCGACAATTGGCTGCCGCTCGACTTCTTGCACCCTCGAGTGACGCCCCAGCAATACCGCGAGTACCTGGAGCTGCTCATGGCGGGCGGCGTCAACCTGCTGCGGGTCTGGGGGGGCGGCATCGTCGAGCACGAAGCGTTCTACGACGCGTGCGACGAGCTGGGCCTCCTGGTTTGGCAAGACTTCCAGTTCGCGTGCGGCATTTACCCCGAGAGCCAAGAGTTTTTGGACGAGGTAGAGCGCGAGGCGCGCGACATCGTAAGCAAGCTGCGCAGCCGCAGCTGCATCGCGCTCTGGTGCGGCAACAACGAGAACGAGGCGCTGGCGATGGTCACGACGCCCGACAAACGCTTTCACCCGATCTACTACGACGTCTTGCCGGCGGTCATCGCGGAGCTGGATCCGGATCGACCTTACTGGCCCGGGAGCCCCGCCTCCGAATCACGAGAGCTGCACCCGGACAGCGACGAAGAAGGAGATCGCCACAACTGGGACGTGTGGTTCGGCTGGAAGGGCACCGACTACATCGGGGACCTCGCGCGCTTCAACTCCGAGTTCGGGGCGCAGGCGCTGCCTCAGCGCGAGAGCATCGAGAGCTTCATGAGGCCGGACGAAGCGTGGAGCCCGGGCCAGGTGAGCCGCCGCGAAGGCCAGAGCCCAGGACTGGTCTGGGCTCGGCACGGCGCGCAAATGGAGAAGCTCTTCTCGCGCGCGGCCGCCTTCGGATTCCCAACGAGCTTGGACGCTGCGATTGCCACCACCCAGGCATTTCAGGCGGACACCGTGGGGCGCTACGTGCGGCACTACCGGCGCAACCTGAGTTTCACGGGCGGCGTCGTGCTGTGGAACTACACCAGCACGTGGCCGAGCATCTGCTGGGCGCTGGTGGACTTCTACCGGCGCCCCAAGCAGGCGTACTACGAGTGCAAGCGCTGCTTCCGCCCCTTCAGCGTGGGCATCGAGCCGACCGACGAAACGCAGACGGCGTACGTCGCTCACGCGTCGCTGGATCGCCCCGGGTCGGCTCACGGCACCCTCCGGCTCGAGCTGCGCGAGGTCGCGACGGGCGCGGTGCTCGACTCGGCGCAGGCGGAAGTCTCGCTCACGCGCGCCGGCGCAGTAGACGCGGTGAAGCTCGAGCTACCGGCGCATCTGGTCCGCACGCGGCACGCGCTGGTAGCAACGCTCACCCACTCCGGCGGCGTGGAGCGAGATTTTCGCTACCTCGCTCCGCTCGTCAGCATGGAGGGCTTCGGCGGCAAGATCACCGCGAGGCGGGTTCCGGACGGAGTTTCGCTCTCGAGCAGCGGTTGGCGACTGCGCGCCGGCGTGGAGAGCTTCGAGTCGCCGGCTATCTGGGACGACAACTACTTCGACTTGTTGCCGGGCGAGACGCGCACGCTACGCCTCGAGCACGGGCGTCTTCCCGAACACCTCTGGGTCGTCGCCGGCATGGGCGCACGTGAAGTGCTGCCGCCGGAAGGCTCGGTCGAGCTGTAAGAACTTTGTCTACTCAGCCGGGTGAGCCGTTCCGCTCCGCGAGCCGTCAGCGAAAGTCAGAATCCAATGATTTCGAGGAGTTCCGCAATTGATATTGAAACTCACTTTCGATTGCCCTAGGACCCGGCAGAGGAAATCCCGATGACACTAGCTTTTCGCGCTCGTCGCTTCGCCGCTCCGTTCTTGTTCGCCCTGGTGACCGTAGGCTGCGGCAGTGACGATGACGCGGCGGACGAGGGCGCGCAGCTGCAGCAGGAAGTCGTGCAGAGCTACGCGGCGCTCGTCTCGAGCAGCTACGCTGACGCGCTCAAAACCGCGAAGGCGCTGGACACCTCGGTCGTGGCGTTCTTGGACGACCCGACGGAAGACTCCTTTCGAGACGCCAAAGACGCCTGGATAGCTTCGCGCAATCCTTACAGCGACACGGAGGCCTTCCGCTTCTACCAGGGCCCGATCGACAACGACACCGACGACGACATCGAAGACGGTCCGGAAGGTCGCATCAATTCCTGGCCGCTCGACGAGGCGTTCATCGACTACGTGGTGGACGGCGAAGGCGAAGTCGTGGTCGGCGGCATCGTCAACGACGACGCCAACTACCCGACCCTCGACGCCGACTCCCTGAGCGCGGCCAACGCAGTGGAGAGTGAGACCAGCGTCTCCACTGGCTACCACGCCATCGAGTTCTTGCTCTGGGGTCAGGACCTGAGCGCTACCGGCCCTGGGGAGCGTCCTTATACGGACTACGTCGTGGGCGAGGGCGGCACCGCCGAAAACCAAGCTCGGCGCGCCGATTACCTCCGCGCGGTGAGCCAGCTCTTGGTCGATGACCTCACGACCGTGAACGACGCCTGGGCCGACGGCGCAGCCAACTACCGCGAGTACTTCTTGGGGCTGCCACCGAAGGAGGCGCTCGGCAAAATTCTGCTCGGTATGGGCAGCCTCGCGGGCGCAGAGCTCTCCCACGAGCGCTTGGAGGTCGCGTTCGAGAACAAGGAGCAAGAGGACGAGCACTCGTGCTTCAGCGACAACACGCTCGAGGATCTCGAGCACAACGCCAAGTCGGTGCAAAACGCGCTCCTCGGCCGCAATGCCAAGGTGTCCGGGCCCGGGGTGGTGGACCTGATCGAAGCCAAGGACGCCGCGCTCGCCCAGGAGCTCCGCGATGGCATTCAAGAGGCCATCGACGAGATCGACGAGGTCAAGAAGCTGGGCGTGCCGTTCGACCAGGCCATCCTCGGCGATGACGACAGCGAGGCACGGCAGCACCTCGCAGCCGCCATCCAAGCCCTCAAGACATTCGCGGAGAACCTGGTCGAGGGCGCGCAGGCCATCGACATCGAGCTCAAGTTCGACGAATGACCGCACGGGCTCTCTTCACGATCGCTCTCTCGGCGTCCACCCTGGCGCTCGGCTGCTCGGGCGCCGGTCCAGCGA
This sequence comes from Myxococcales bacterium, assembly GCA_004193285.1. GTDB lineage: Bacteria > Myxococcota_A > Polyangia > Polyangiales > Polyangiaceae > PMG-095. Next base: position 13,374 of record SECP01000053.1, read on the forward strand.
GCGAGCCCCAGGTAGTAGACGAGAGCGTCGCCCTCTCCGGCGGTGAAGGCACGACCTTCACCGTCGGGAAGAACGCGTTCGCGCAAGTGGCGGAGAACCTCACTCAGGCCCGCCGCGACCCGTTCTTCACGGGAAACTCCACGTTCAATCGCAATTGGACGACCGCCCCCGCGTCGACTTCCGCGACCGACGGCCTCGGTCCTACGTTCAACGCGCGCTCTTGTTCCACTTGTCACTTCAAAGACGGGCGAGGCCGTCCCCCGCTCAGCGAGGACGAGAGCATGACGAGCATGCTCATTCGTCTCAGCGTTCCCGGCACGAACGAGCATGGGGGCCCGGTACCGGAGCCGACCTACGGCGACCAGCTCAACCCCTCCGGCATCCTGGGCGTTCCCGGAGAGGGCGAGCCGCACGTCATCACGACGCTGGCGAAGGGCCGCTACGATGACGGCGCGAGCTACGAGCTGTCCGTCCCCAGCTACGAGCTCCGTAACCTCGCCTTCGGGGCGCTGGCGGAAGGCACCTTGCTCTCGCCGCGCGTGGCCCCCCAGATGATCGGGCTCGGTCTCCTCCAGAGCATCGAGGAATCGGACCTGCTCGCGCACGCAGATCCGGACGACGAAGACGGCGACGGCATTTCCGGAAGGCCCAACCGGGTTTGGGAAGTCGCGACGGAGTCGACCGTCCTCGGTCGGTTCGGGTGGAAAGCGAACCAGCCCAGCCTCGAGCAGCAGAACTCGGGCGCCTTCCTGGGCGACATCGGCATCACGACTCCGCTGTTTCCTGCGGAAAATTGCCCGGAGGCGCAGCCCGCCTGCCGTGCCGCGCGCACCGGCGGCAGTCCCGAGGTCGGCGCCGCGAAAATCGAGCAGATCGACTTCTACAGCAAGTACTTGGCCGTACCGGCACGACGGCACCTCCGCGATCCGGAAGCGCAGATGGGTGAGCAGCTGTTCACGACCGTGGGCTGCGCCAAGTGTCACGTACCCACGTTCGTCACGACCGACGTCGCGGGAGAGCCGGAGCTGTCGGGCCAGACCATTCACCCGTACACGGACCTGCTCCTTCACGATATGGGCGACGAGCTCGGCGACGGCCGACCGGACTTCGAAGCCGGCGGCAACGAGTGGCGCACCCCGCCGCTCTGGGGCGTCGGTCTGTTCCAAGACGTGAACGACCACACCCGCTACCTGCACGACGGCCGCGCGCGAAGCCTGGAAGAGGCGGTGCTTTGGCACGGCGGAGAAGCCGCCGAGACGACGCGCGCTTTCAAGGCGCTGGCCGCGGAAGAGCGCAACGCGCTCCTCCGGTTCCTCGCCTCACTCTGACGCGCGCGTCAGCGTGCGCACCAGCGCTTCGTGCTGGGGCAGCTGGTCGAGCAGCTCGGCGCGTGGCGGCATTCGGAAGTCCGCGAAGTCGAAGCCCGGCGCGACCGTGCAGCCGCACAGCGCAAACCCGTGCAGCCCCGGCGCGACGCGCGCGCCCTGTAGCTCACCGCGCAGCACCACGTGCTGTGGGTGCTCGCCTTCCAGCAGCCGAGCTCCGAGCCGAACCTCACGGTGAGCACCGCGCTCGTCGAAGCAATGCAGCTCGAGCGCATCGCCCGCATAGTGGTGCCACGCCTCGTCGGAAGCCACCACGTGCAGAGCGGAAAAGTCCCCGCTGCGCAGCAAGAAGTAGATGGCCGTGGACGCGCTCCGCTCGCCGCGACCCGGTAGCGCCGTGGGCAGCAACTCCGCGCGGAATGTCTCCCGGTAGAAGCCGCCTTCGGGATGGGGCTGAAGCCGCAAAGCCGTGATCACGTCGTCGGCGCTGAGCATGGCGTGGCATAGCCGAGCGGGTCGCCCGCGGGAATGCGGTCCCGAGCGGCCGGGCGCGCCAGCGGCGGGACCAGTCGCGGCCGCGATTTTTGGCCGTCCCGCGATCTCGTTTGCCAAAAACGCGAGTTCGTTCGAAAAAGGCCCGTGATTTTGGACTCCGCTCGCTCCGCCCTTGGCGAGTACCGCCCTGTCGACCCGCGCGAGGCCGCTTACCGCGAGCGCATGCTCGAGCTCTTGCAGCTTCCGACCCCCACGTCTCGCCGCCAGTTCGAGCCAGGTCACCTGACCGCCAGCGGCTTCGTGCTCTCGCCCGAGGCGGACGCCCTGCTGCTCGTCTTCCACAAGAAGCTGAAGATCTGGGTCCAGCCTGGCGGTCATGTGGAGCCCGCCGACCAGAGCTTGCTCGAGGCCGCCCGCCGCGAGGTCTTGGAGGAGGTCGGGCTCTCCTTGTCGGCCGCGCCGGCGGCCGTGTTCGATTTGGACGTGCACGGCATCCCCGCGCGCAAGGACGAGCCCGCCCACGAGCATTTCGACGTGCGCTACTGCTTCCGCTCACCGACGCGAGACTTCGTGCGCACGGAAGAGGTGGCGGACGTGCGGTGGGTACCGCTCGCCAAGCTACCGGAGTTAACGACGGACGAATCCGTGCTGCGCGCGGCGCGCAAGCTACGATGGGCGGCGCGATGAGCGACGAGCGGCGCCCTTCTGCGCGCTTCTTCGCTACCGCCGCCAAAGGCACCGAGCCCCTGCTCCGTGACGAGCTGCAGGAGCTGGGGCTCCGGCGAGTGCGGGCCGATCGAGGAGGTGTGCACTTCGGCGGGGAGCTGGCAGATGCCTACCGGGCGTGCCTGTGGTCGCGCATTGCCCTGCGCGTGCTGGAGCCGCTCGCCGACTTTCCGTGCGCGGACGAAGACGCGCTTTACGAGGGCGTAAAGCGCGTCGACTGGACGCGCGTGCTCGACGCGCGCCGGACTCTCGCCGTGCGCGCGGCGTGCCGCTCGAGTCGGCTTACCCACACCCAGTACATCGCGCAGCGCAGCAAGGACGCGGTCGTGGACCAGCTTCGCGAGCGGCTTGGGGAAAGACCGAGCGTGGACCGCCAGGATCCGGACGTGCAGCTCTTCGTGCACCTCGTGAAAGATCACGCCACCGTGTACCTGGACTACTCGGGGGACTCATTGCACGCCCACGGCTTCCGCGCGCAGCAAGGAGCGGCGCCCATCAAAGAGACGCTCGCCTCCGCGCTCGTGCGCTACTCCGGCTGGGATCGTGAGTCGCCCCTCGTGGACCCGATGTGCGGCTCGGGGACCCTACTCCTCGAGGCTGGCTTGTGGGCCGCGCGGCGCGCTCCCGGCCTGGCGCGCCCGGACTTCGGCTTCGAGCGGTGGGCAGATTTCGACGACACCGCTCGCGCCACCATCTCGCGCCTGCGCGTGGAGGCGCGAGACGCGGCGCAGCCGTTGACGCTCTCTTTGATCGGCTCCGACACCGACTCCCGCGCGCTGGAAGCGGCGCGGGCGAACGCGGAGCAGGCGGGCCTGCGCGTCAACTTGCGGCTCGCACCCCTCACGAGCGCCGCGCCCAGCGCGGACCGCGGCGGCTTGGTCGTGAATCCTCCTTACGGCGAGCGCTTGGAACGCAGCTCGAGCCTTGGCCAAGAGCTCGCGACGGTCTTGAGGCGCTTCTCCGCCTACCAGCGCGGCCTCATCGTGCCTCGCCACTTCGACCTGCCGCTGCGCGCCGATCGCTTCTTGATGGTCTTCAACGGCGCGATCGAGTGCGAGCTGCGCCGGTACGACGCGAGCGCTACGCCCTGACGTAGCGAGGCACGGAAACCTCTGCCGCCGACGAATCCGGCGCGGTGCCGTGCCGGCTGGTGACGTAGCGCGCTACCAGCTCCGCGCGCGCGGAGTCGGCGGCTCGCAGGGCGGCAAAGCGCGCCGAGAGGAGCTGGGCGTCTGCCGCCAGCTGCTCGGGCGACGTGCGCCGGCGGATCTGTGCGCCGTCCCGCACCACGAGGTTGCGATCCGCGAAAGCACCGAGCACGCGCTCGGCGCTACGACGGCTGGTGCCGGCGCGGAGCGCTAGCGTGTCCGACGGCGCCGAACCGTCCTCCGCCAGCTGCGCGAGCGCCTGCGCCATCGCCTCCACCGCGGCGGGCTTGATGCGCTGCTGAGCGAGCAGGGCCTGCACCAGGGCGGCGTCGCTCGAGTCCGCCAAGACGAGCGAGCTCTTACCCGCGGCGAGCCAGGCCAAATCCTCGAACAGCTGCTCGGGCGAGAGCGGCGCTTGGTAATGCACGACGAAGCTCAGGTCCGGGCGGGGCGAGACGCTGCCGAGGCAATAGCTCACCTCGGGGCAACCCGCGAGGCCGGTCGCGTTGGCGTGGGGGCTCTGCGTGACGAGCACCAGCTGCTCGTGCGCATCGGTGAAGCGGCGCAGCGAGGCGGTGCGCTCCGCGGGGGCCATGCCGGCGTGCGCGCGCACACAGGGCACCTTGCGCGCGGAGAGCTCGGCGAACACGGAGTCCGCCTCCTGGGCCGTCGCGGTCAGCACGACGCCGGGGGCGCCGTACGCCAAAATGGCGGCAAAAAGCGCGTTCTTTCGCTCGGAGGAGCGCACGACCTGCGCGCTGCGAGACAGCTCCGGGGGCTGCCCGGTGATGACTGCGCCCGGCGCCGCACCAATGGCCTCCGCGGTTTGCTCCACGACCTGCGCGCTCGTGGCGGTGCAGGTGGCGAGCACGGGCGCGTGGAAGGCCGGCAACGCCGCTTTGAGGCTGACGTACGCAGGCGACAGCTCGTGCGCGTGCTCCGAGCAAGCGTGCGCCGCGGCGATGCCGAGGAGAGCGAGCGGCGCTTTGACGAGGAGCGCGTGGAGCGCTTCGTCGAACAGCTGCGCCGGCTCCACCACTACCAAGAGCGAACCGCCGCGCTCCAGGCGCCGCTTGCTGGCGGCGGCGGTGCTCGGCGAGACGAACGTGCCAAACGCGGCGACATCCAGCCCTGGCAGCAGGGCGGCGTGCTCGACCAGCTCGGCCGCAAGCGGCGACACGACGAGCACCGGCCTGCGCGCCACACTTGCCGCAGCGGCGAAGATGGCGGCATCCCTCGCGCGCGGCGAGTTGGTGAGCAGCGTAGGCTCGCCTGCCAAGGCTCGGCGCACGGCGCGTTGCTCTTCCGCGCGCAGCGCCACGAGCAGCGGCGAGCTAGCCAGCGGAGGTAGCGGCTGTGAAACGGGGGCAGCCACCGCGGCCCGCGCAGGAGTGGCGGCGCGCTTGGGGGCGACCGGCGGCGCCGCGGCCGCAGGCTTGGACGCGGCTTTCGAGACCACCTTCTTCGACGCTGGCGCGGGCGCCCCGCGCCGCGTGACCTTGGCCGAAGCCCGCTTGGGGGAGGGCTCGGACTTTGCCGGAGGCACTGAACGCCCGGCAGGTTTGCGAGCCGAGAGGGCCTGCGGTTTCGATTGAGTGCTCGAACGAGGCTTGGACGCGGAAGTGCGCGTAGCCTTTGCGGAATTTGCCATGTTGCCGCGCCACGCCGGCTCCGGGCCGGCGCGACGAGCTTCGTGGGTACCACCGATTTGAACAAAAGAACAGTGAACTCAAGAGCAGTAATGCCGGCCCGTACTCGAGGCATGGTTTGCAGATGAGCGCGCTCTTCGATCTCTTCCCCGAGCTCGCATCCCGAGCGCCGCGCGCCTCACTGGCCGACCTGCCGACGCGAGTCGAGCGCGCGGTCGGCCTGCCCGGCCGCACCGACATCTGGCTCAAGCGCGACGACTGCTCGTCCCCGATCTACGGCGGAACGAAGCTGCGCCTGCTCGAGCACCTGCTCGGAGCCGCGCGCGCATCCGGCGCCGCGCGCGTCTACTCGTCGGGCGCAGTTGGGTCGAACTTCGCGGAGGCGAACGCGCTGCACGCGCCGCGCGTGGGGCTCGCCCCCGGAGCGATCTGCTTCCCACAACCGCTCACCGCGGAGGGGGAGCGCAGCCAGCGCGTCGTGCAAGCGCGGGCGCATGTCATCGAGATTGCGCACTGGAGCTTGCTACCGCTCGCGGCCGAGCGCTTGAGGCGCAGCGACGCCACGGCGCAGGTGCTCTCCCAGGTGAGCTTCAGCGCCGACAGCCTGTTCGGCTACGTTGCGGCAGGGCTCGAGCTGGCCTTGCAAGTCGCGGGCGGCTTATGCCCACTTCCCGAGCGCGTGGTGCTGCCAATCGGCTCGGCCGCCACGAGCGCGGGTTTACTGGCAGGGCTCTCGCTAGCCAGGCGCCTGGGCTACGTGCGCGGGCCGCTGACGGTGTGTTCGGTCAGAATCGCAGCGTGGCCGCTCTCACGGCGCGGTCGTGTGCTGTCGCTGGCGACCGCTACGCTGGCGTGGCTCGCCGAGTTGACCGGCGACGCCCGGCTCGCGCTTTCCAGGGGTGAGCTTCTGCCGCTGGAGCTCGTCACGGATCAGCTCGGGGCCGGCTACCCTCACGCCACCGCAGGGAGTTTGGCCGCTCGCGCCCTCTTTGCCGAAGCTGGCTACCCGATTTTGGACGACACGTACTCGGCGAAGGCGGCTGCCCACGTGCTGGCGAGCGCGCCCGGAAAAGGCCCCGTGCTCTTGTGGTGCACGAAATCCAGCGCGCCGCGGGCGGAGGGCTAAATCGGCGGCTTGGACTTCATCACCCCGGAGAGCGTTTGCATCAGGGCGCGGTCCACTCGCTGGTAGTAAGTGCGGAGCGCGGCCACCGCCGCCTCCTCCTCCCCCCGCTCGATGGAGCTTGCGACGTCCCGCAAGTGCTGGGGAAAGCTCGGCTCCAACACCCATAGCGCGGGAAATCGATCCAAGAGCTCTCGGTAGGCGTCCAGAAACGGGTTCGCGATCCAGCGAACGGCGACGGAGTGACCCGCCTCGATGATGGCGTCCAGCCAGCGCTGGAAGCCGTGGGCAATGACGACGGGGTCACCGCGGTCGAACGCAGCGATTAGCAAGTCCGTGATGTCTCGGATTCGGGTGACGTCCTGCGGCGCCGCGCGGTGCGCCGCAAGCTTCGTCGCGAACTCCAGGACGAGCAGACGCGCGGGCAAGATGTCCTCGAGCAGGTGCGCGATTTCGCTGATGTCTTTGGACGTCTCCAAGAACGGGGGCAAAAGCTCCATCGTGCCCGTGCGCCGAAAGTCCGCCACCGTAACGCCTTGCCCGTGGCGAACGGTGACGAGCCGCGCGTGCTCCAAGCGCCGAACGGCCTCCCTCAACGTGTTGCGGTTGGTCTGGTACTTCTGGGCCAGCTCTCGCTCGCCGGGGAGGCGGTCCCCTGGCGGAAATTCGCCCGCCAAGATGGCTCGCCGCAAGTCTTGGAAAACCGTGGCCGCGATGTTACCGGCGACCGGCGCGCGCTCGTTCATGGTGGGCGCCGAGCAGCCTACTGCGCCCCGCCGAAGTTCGCGAGCAGGAGCCGCAGACGCGCCAAAATGTCCGGCGCCTCGGCGAACACGAGCGGGCGCGTGTGAGCGACCCACTCGCCGAGCAGCGCCTGACCGGCGTCGTTCGTCTCGAGCCGGGGCCTCCCGGATAGCGTACGTCGAATGCGCTCGGCGACGAGCGCCGGCGAAGGATGCCGAGCGCCGTGCGCGCGCTCTCGCAGCGCCGCGCGTAGCTCTTCCAAACGCCCGAGCTCGTGCGGCCCCGGCAGCTCCAAGAGCCCCGCCAGTGGTACCGACAGCGCGGCGCGGTACGCGGCCCGGGCCCGCGCGTCCTCCGCGAGCGGCTCGTCCAGCAGCATCTCCACGCCGATATGAGCTACGGCCCGCGCAGGTCCTCGCGGCAAGCCCCGCTCCGAGAGCCACGCGAACGCCGCGCGCGAGAGGCCCAGGAAGGGAGGCAAGTCGTGGAACGCTTCGTCGGTACGGTGGTGAAACGCGACTCCGCGGGCGAGCGCCTCATCCGTCGCGTGCGGTCGACCGAGCCGCAGCATACCGATGAAGTCCGGCAGCATGGCCCCGGCACAGAGCTTCGCGAGCTGGAGCTCGGAAGGCGCCGGCACGGCCGCCTCGAAGTGTTGGGTCGCCAGCGCTGCGTGGCCGAAAAAATTCATCGCTGGCTCGAGCGGGAGATACTCCCACCCCCAGGCGTCCGCTTCAAGGCTCACCGGCGCGCGCACGGGGGTGCTACACCCGGGTCATGCCTAGTTTTTCGGCGGAGCTGGTAGCGCGCACGCCGCTCAGCCCGCGCGTCGTCGGCATGACGTTCGTTGCGGACGCGCCCTTCCCGCGCGCTGCAGGCCAATACGTGCGGCTCAGCATGGACGACGGCGTCACTCACGCGTTCTCGATGGCGTCCCCGTACTCGGACTCCGCGCCGGGGGCCTTCGAAATCGCGGTAGCGCGCGGTACCACGGCCGCGAACGTGCTCGAGCTGGCGCTGGGCAGCGTCGTCGCCGTGAGCGGGCCGAGCGGAGCTTTGGTCTGGAAAGAGGACGCCGCGTCGCTGTTCGTCGCGACCGGCACCGGCATCTCGCCCCTGCGCGCGATCGTGCTGGAGCAACTGGCGCGCCCTTCGGGGCCGCCGCTCGCGCTGTTATTCGGGTGTCGTGACGCGTCCGAGGAGCTTTGGGGAGCCGAGCTCTCGCGGCTGGCACAGGAGCACCGGCGCTTCCGCTTCGTCGCGACTCATTCGCAGCCGCTACCGGGCCGAGCCGAGCGCATTGGCCGCGTACAAGCCTACCTCCCGGAGGTGCTTCGAGAGCTGGGCAGCCCCGTGCGGTCGTACCTGTGCGGTCACACACCGATGGTGAACGACTGCACGAGGTTGCTCCTGGAGCTGGGCGTTCTTCCCGACCACATTCACGGCGAGAGCTACTGAGCTCATTCACAACGTCGGCTCGCGATCCAAAACGCGGCCTTGCACCCCCTCGACGACGTGCCGCTCGAGCACCTCTGCCTCGCCCTCGAGGTCGGCAGCGGTCCGCGCGACGCGGAGGATCTTGTTGAAGGCGCGAGCAGAGAGGCCGAGGCGCGGCACTGCATCCTCCAGCAACGAGCGGCTCGCGTCGTCGAGCCGTACGATCGCCTCGAGGTAGCGGGCGGGCAGGCTCGCGTTGAGGTGAGGCGCCCCAAACAGCCGCTCGGAGCGGTGCTTCTGGCGTTCTCGCGCGACCGTGACCCGCTCACGCACGCGAGCCGAGCTCTCCCCGCCGCTCCTCCGCATGAGCGCCGCGACCTCCACGGGCGGAGCTTGCACATGGATGTCGATGCGGTCCAGCAAAGGGCCGGACAAGCGAGCGCGGTAACGTTTGCGCTCGAATTCCGAGCATTTGCAGGTCAAACGGGGGTGGCCCCAGTGGCCGCACGGGCAAGGGTTGACGGCCGCGACCACGAGCGGACGCGCAGGGAACCAGGCCCGCGCCCGGGCCCGAGCGATGCAGACCCGCCCGTCCTCCAGAGGCTGACGAAGCGCCTCTATCGCGCTACGACGAAACTCTGCGAGCTCGTCCAAGAAAAGGACGCCGTGGTGAGCCAAGCTCACCTCGCCCGGCCGCGGGAGGTCTCCCCCGCCCACCAGCCCCGCATCGCTGACGGAGTGGTGCGGCGCGCGAAACGGTCGCTCGGTGACGACGCCGGTCGACGAAGGCAGCGTACCGGCGACAGAGTGAATCGTGGTGCATTCGATGGCCTCCTCCACATCCAGCGGGGGCAAGACGGTGGGGAGCAGACGAGCGAGCAAGGTCTTCCCGCTCCCGGGCGGGCCGAGCAGCAGCAGGTTGTGGGCTCCTGCCGCCGCGAGCTCCAACGAGCGACGCGCGCTCGTCTGTCCGCGCACCTCCGCTAGGTCCCCCTGGGTGAGAGAAGGCTGAGGCACGAGCTTCGTCGGCGGCAAAGTCGCGAGCAGCCGCTGGCCGCTCAAATGCTCGAGGATTCGTTGCAAGGTGCCTGCGACCAGCACCTGCACGCCGCGTGATAGGCCGGCCTCCGCGGCATTCCCGGGCGGCACGATGGCCGAGCGCACGCCTTCGGACGCGGCGCCGTTCAAGCGGGGGAGCACCCCCGTCACCGGGCGAAGCGCCCCGTCGAGCGACAGCTCACCGATGAACAGCACGCCGTGCAACGACGACGGCTCGAGTCGCCCCACCGCCGCGAGCGTACCCAGGGCGATCGCTACATCCAGCGCGGCGCCGCTCTTGCGCAAATCCGCCGGCGCGAGGTTGACGGTGACCGCGTACTCGTTGAGCAACACGCCGAGGTGTGCCAGCGCGCCGCTCACCCGAACCCGCGACTCCTTGACCGCCGCTTCGGCCAAGCCCACGAGCTGAAAGCCGCCGGGCCCGCGCGAGCAAGTCACCTCCACCTGCACCAAGTGCGGCTCCAGCCCATGCAGCACGGCGGCGAGCGCGGTGGCAGAGCCAGTGGGCGTGCCGGCGATGACGGAGAGCGGCGAAGCGGCGACGTTCATGCCGTTCGCTTCTGCGAGCCACGTGCCGCCGAGAAAGCGCTGGCAGCACGCAGCATCCGCTGCGGCCGCCAGCCGGCACCGCACCTGGCTGCCGAACCCGCTACCAGCGCCTGCTACTTGCTGAAGTAGGTCGTCGCGCGCTTTTGACCCTTGGTGCGGAGCTGCTTGTCGGCGATGAGCTTCTTCGCGGGAAGCGCCAGCTCCTTCGTTGCGAGACCAAGCCCTGCGCCAATCTGCTCGATGCGCTGGCCCGGGTTCTTCTTGACGTAGGCAAGCAGATTGCTCACCAGGCCCTCCAGCTCCTCGGGCGACCGTTTGGCGCCCTTCTTGCGCGCCCCGCCGGCCACCGCGCCACCCGTGGGGGCGGTGCGACGCCCGCCTCGTCGAGGCGCCGGTGCCTCGCCTCCCCCGAGGGCGGATTGAACCATTTCCAGAGCCGAGCGCTGAAAAAGCTCCCTCAGTTGAACGACGAAGGTTTCGACGGCATCACGCAGCGCGGCATCCAGGGCGGAAGGCATGAGTCATTTGTTAGTGCAGCTCACGAGCCCGCACCATCGAAAAGTCAGGGCCGCGGCCGAGGAGAGCCTGGCCGCGCCTCCGACCCGTTCACGAGGCGGACGCGGCCTTGCGGAGGCGGAAGGTGAGCACGCTCTCTTGAAACGCCGAGCTCTCCAGGCCGAGGTCCACGCTGAGGGATTTCTCCAGGAAGTGCGTCGTGAAGGCGACGACCCAGCGCGATGCGTCGGCGTGGAGTTGCGGCGCGCTCAGCTCCACGAGCAGGGCGTCGCCCTCGGCGAAGACCTGGAGCGCCTGACAACCGGTGCGCTGCTCCAGGGCCGTCTTGAGTGAAGAGGCGGCGTCCTCCAGATTGGTGCAGGACTCCACCGGGCCCGTATCCACCCCCAGCGCGAGGGCGAGGGGCGCGGCTTCACCGACCGCGCGCTCCAAGGCTCGCCACGAGTCGTTCGTCATGGCGAAGGCCAAATCCCGCTCCAGACGAATGCTTCTGAGCTGCGCGAGCGAGCTTTGCACCTCTGCCTCGGCGCCTCGTAGTGCCTCCTTCGTCCCCGCCAGCTCGTGCTCCACGGTGGAAGATCGAGTCTCCACCGCTTGGAGTCGGCGCTGCGCCTCCGCGCCTTCCTGCCCGCTGCTGGTCGCGACGCGCTCCAGCTCCTCGAACCGAGCGCGGGCGGCCTGTAGCGCCGCGGTCTCATCCGCGAGCCGACCCTCGACGGCGCTCGCTTGGCTGCGCGCAGCCTGATACGCCTCTTCGGCCTTGGCCAAGGTTGCGTTCGTCGCGGCCAAAGTCTTCGTCGATTTGGCGAGCTCGTCCCGTTGCCGCGCAAGCTGGGCGCGAGCGATGGCGAGCTCTCCGCTCGCTTGCTTGTGCTGCTTTTCCCGCTCTTCTTCCGCGACCAGGCGCTGCTCCTCGGCTCTTCGAAGCGACCCGAGCTCCTGCTCGGCGGCCAGCGCTCGCTGCTTGGCCTCCTCCAGCTGTTGGTCTCGGCTCGCGACTTGCTCCCGCTCACGGGCCAGCTCCGCCATTAGGCCTTGAACCTCTTGCTTGGCCTTGCCGAGCTGCTCTTCTATGACCGTGAGGTTGCCGCTGTCCGCGCCGACGAGGCGTTGAAACCAGCTCGTTCTTTGGTCGGTCATGGCGTCTCCTCTTTGCGCAACAGGCGACGCACTTGATTCAGCAACGTGCCCAGGTTGGCGCCTGCGTCCGCCAGCACCGCGACCCGCACCGCGCCGGCGCTCGTGAGCACTAGCACCCCCTCTTGGTACACGGAGGCGCTCACCTCCAGACGACCGAGCTGGAGGCTCTTACCGGCTTGCGCGAGCGCCGCGAGGGCTACGTCAGCAATCTTGACGAGCCCGGCCGGCGTCGACCGCCGGCGATGAACATGCAGGGCTCGGCCGTTTCCGTTCGTGAACGCGACCGCGCGCACGTACTGGAGCGCCAAGAGCTCACGTAAAATCTCGTCGTTCCAAGTCGGCGCGGGCAGCGCCTGCGCGCTCGCGAGTGGGGTTGATTGACTCATCGTTCGAGACCCGCGCGGTCGAGGAACACCCCCTCCGACGAGCGCGGTCCGCCTCTAGCCGAAGACTCTAGAGCGCGGACCCAGGCGAAACAAGTGCAGTATTGCCGCGCCCCACGCTCGGGCCGCGCAGGAAAGCCCGCGAGACCCAGGCCGCTGGCTCCCCTTCAGATTGGATCGAAGCGGTCCAGGCTCATCACTTTCGTCCACGCCCGAACGAAGTCATGCACGAGCTTGGGCTCCGCGTCTGCGCTCCCGTAGACCTCGGCGAGGGCGCGCAGCTCCGAGTTCGAGCCGAAGACCAAGTCCACTCGCGTGCCCGTCCACTTCACGACGCCCGTCCGGCGGTCGCGCCCTTCGAACACTTGACGATTGAGCGGCTTCCACTCCGTGCTCATGTCCAGCAGGTTCACGAAGAAGTCGCTCGAGAGCACGCCGGGCCGCTCGGTGAGCACGCCGTGCTTGCCGCCGCCGGAGCTCACGCCCAAGGCGCGCAGGCCTCCAATCAGCACCGTCATCTCGGGGGCAGTCAGCGAGAGTAGCTGCGCCCTGTCCACCAAAAGCGCCTCCGCCGGTACGTTGAGGTCCTCTCTCAGGTAATTCCGGAACCCGTCGGCGATCGGCTCCAGGGCAGCGAACGAAGCTACGTCCGTCTGCTCTTGCGTGGCGTCCATCCGCCCTGGCGTGAACGGCACGGTCACGTCATGACCGCCTTGTTTGGCCGCTTGCTCGACCGCAGCACACCCGGCCAGCACGATCAGGTCGGCGAGCGAGACACGCTTACTCCCCTGCTGGGCGCCATTGAACGCGCTCTGCACCTGCTCGAGCGTACGAAGGACCTTGTCGAGCTGCTCGGGCTCGTTCACGTCCCAGTGTCGCTGCGGCTCCAAGCGCACTCGCGCACCATTGGCTCCGCCTCGGCGGTCCGAACCGCGAAACGTGGACGCTGACGCCCAAGCCGTTGCTACGAGCTCCGCCGCAGAGTGGCCTGCGCCGAGGATCTGCCCTTTGAGCGCGGCCACGTCCTTCGCGTCGACGAGGTCATGATTCACGGCCGGGATGGGGTCTTGCCAGATCAGCTCCTCCGCCGGAACCTCGGGCCCCAGGTAGCGAACGCGCGGACCCATGTCGCGGTGCGTGAGCTTGAACCAAGCGCGCGCGAAGGCGTCCGCCAGCTCGTCCGGATGCTCGAGGAAGCGGCGCGAGATCTTTTCGTAAATCGGGTCGAAGCGCAGCGAAAGGTCCGTGGTCAGCATCGTGGGCACGTGCTTCACCGCCGAGTCGAACGCGTCCGGAATCGTCGCAGCCGCATCCTTCGCGACCCATTGGTGGCCGCCGGCGGGGCTCTTTCCGAGCTCCCATTCGTGGCCGAACAGGTTCTCGAAGAAGTTGTTGCTCCACTGCGTGGGCGTCGTCGTCCACGTCACCTCCAAACCGCTCGTGATCGCGTCGCGCCCGCTCCCGGTGCCGTACGTGCTCGTCCACCCGAGCCCTTGCGCCTCCATGGTGCCAGCTTCTGGCTCCGCGCCGACGTGAGACGTCGGTCCGGCGCCGTGCGTCTTGCCGAACGTGTGACCACCGGCGATGAGCGCGACCGTCTCTTCGTCGTTCATGGCCATGCGGGCGAAGGTCTCACGGATGTCGCGAGCGGCCGCGAGTGGATCCGGGTTACCGCTGGGGCCCTCTGGGTTGACGTAAATCAAGCCCATTTGTACGGCGCCGAGCGGACTTTCCAGGCTGCGGTCGTCCGTGTAGCGCTCGTCCGCGAGCCATTTCTTTTCACGGCCCCAGTAGATGTCCTGCTCGGCTTCCCAAATATCCGCGCGGCCTCCGCCGAAGCCGAACGTCTTCAGCCCCATGGATTCCAGCGCCACGTTGCCGGTCAAGACCAAGAGATCTGCCCATGAAATCTTTTGCCCGTACTTCTGCTTGATGGGCCACAGCAGGCGCCGCGCCTTGTCCAAGTTGCCGTTGTCCGGCCAGCTATTCAGAGGAGAAAAGCGTTGGCTGCCGCGCCCCGCGCCTCCGCGCCCATCTCCGATGCGGTACGTGCCCGCGGCGTGCCACGCCATGCGAACGAAGAACGGGCCGTAGTGGCCAAAGTCCGCAGGCCACCAGTCCTCGGACGCTGTCATCAGGGTTTGCAGGTCGGCCTTCAGCGCGTGAAAGTCCAGACCGGCGAACTCCTTCGCGTAGTCGAACTCACCTCCCATGGGGTCCGACTTCGGCGTGTGTTGACGCAGGATGCCCAGGCTGAGCTGGTTCGGCCACCAGTCTCGGTTCGAGGTACCTCCGCCGCCCACATGGTGGAACGGACACTGACTCTGCTTGGACATCGATTCTCGCTTTCTGACGCGTCGCCGCGTGCTTCGGACCCCAACCCTGCCGCCCCCTAGCTCATATCTCCAATATATCGTTCGTATCGGGCTGATAAGTTCTGTCTATCAGGCGCGGTTGCCGCCCGTTTCTTCTGGTGCGGACACACTAGCCGAATGACGACCCCGAGCGGGGCGCGTGGGCGGCGTCTCGTTTAGGTACGGGAGCTGGGGATTTCCGCAGGTTCGAGGCTCGTCTTGGCGCGCTCGAGGCATGATACGCTCGCTCTCTTCCCTCGTATGGACGACAGCCAGCAGCCGGGCGCGAGCGCCCCGACGATAGAAGCTGCGGAGCCAGAGCCGGAGCTTTGGGGAGGGCGCATCCAGGTCCGCGGCGAGGTGGGCCGCGGGGCGATGGGTCAGGTGCTGCTCGGCTTCGATACGAAGCTGCGCCGCGAGATGGCGCTCAAGGTGACGCACCTACCGCGCGGCGAGCTCCCGCGACAGCTCTTGGCGCGCTTCGTGGAGGAGGCGCAAGTCAACGCGCAGCTCGAGCACCCGAACATCGCGCCCGTCCACGATCTCGGGCTCGATCCTCACGGCCGCGCCTACTTCTCCATGAAGCTGGTGCGCGGCCGCTCGCTGGAGGACATCCTCACGGCGCGGCTGGCGGGTGACGAAGCCACGGTAGCCGAATTCGGTCTGCGTCGATTGCTCGACGTGTTCCTGCAGGTCTGCCTGGCCATGGAGTATGCGCACGCGCGCGGGGTCATCCATCGCGATTTGAAGCCCGCCAACGTGATGGTCGGAGACTTCGGCGAGGTAGCGGTAATGGATTGGGGGGTCGCCAAGCTCAAAGAGCTGGCGGCAGGCGTGAGCACGGAAGCAGAGGCGCTGGCGTCGGATCCGGATCTCTCGGAAGCAGCCCCGGTGAGCGCCCCGAGTCCCGTCACTTCCGTGCGAGCGGAGATGAAGGCTTGGCAAACGCACGACGGCGCGGTGCTGGGCACGCCGCACTACATGGCTCCGGAGCAGGCCAAAGGGCTGCCCGTCGATGAGCGCAGCGACCTTTATAGCTTGGGGGTCATCCTGTACGAGATCCTGTGCGGTCGAGTGCCGTTCGATCACGAGGACCCGGCGGTGGTCGTGCGGCGTGTGATCTTGGAGAACCCCCAGCCGCCTTCCACGCACGACGCGGAGGTACCACGCGCGCTGGAGACGCTCGCCATGCGGCTACTCGCCAAGGAGCCGGAGGCGCGCGGCTTGCCGCTACGTGACGTGCGCGCGCATCTCCAGGACTACATCGACGGCATCTCGCGCGACTACCGGCCACAAGCTTTGTGGAGCAGCGCCGCCTGGAGCGCAGGTGCACTCACGCTATTCGCCTTTTTGGTTTGGTACCTCACGGGCCAGTCGATCGCGAACGTCTTGACGGTGGGCCCGCCCGCCGTGCTGAACGCGGTGGGTTGGTTCTTGCTCGTGCTCGCAGCGGGCTACCCGCTCTGGGCGGCCTCTACCGCGCTGCGGGTGAGCCGACGCGAGCTCGATCCGTTCCGGGAGCCCAACGCGCAGGAGCTGTTCGTGTCCGGCTACCTCGCGCACCGCACGTTTTCGGCCGCGCTGGCCCCGCTCTTTCAGTTGGTATTCATCGTGGAGCTGGTGACGCTGGCGGCGATCGCGGTCAGCCGCGAGGCGGGTCGCTCGCGCGAGATCGTCGCCCAGCTGACGGCTCAGATGCGCCGCGAGTGGTCAGAGGCGCTCATCGTGGTCCTGGTCTTCCAGTTCGCCTACCTGGTCCTGCTCGCCAGCGAAGCTCGCTTCGCGCGGCGTATCGACCGCTGCGAGCTCCTGGTGCGTCGCGCGCCGTGGGAGTCGGTGTGGCCGGTGTTCTTGCTCGGGGTACTGCTGGCGAGCGTGATCACGACGGACGTGTTGGGCCTGACGCTGGGCACCAAGGACGGCGCGGTTTCGTCGCTTTTCTGGCGCGAGCTGTTGGCAGTACCGCCGCGGCCCTTCGAGATCGTCAAGACGCTCGTGTTTCAGGGAACATTCCTGCTCGGCCTGTTCGTGGCTACCGTCACGGCGGCGTTTCCGCTGACGGAGCTGCTCGCCGCTTCGCGCGCGGTGTTTCACGCGGCGGACCAAGCGTCGGTCGCCACGCGAGCGAAGTACTTTTTACGCTCCATTGCCGCCATGCGCGTCGCGCGCGGCGTGTGGCTGTACGGCGGCGCCATGATCGGCACGCTCACGGCAATGCGCATCCTCTCCGAGGAGCACGCTCACCCGCTGCTCGAAAAAATCTTTTACATTTTGGGCCCCTCCGTGATCGGATTCGCGGGCTATTCGGTCCTGCGCCGAAGCCTGAACCGATTCTTGGAGCGCGCTCCCGCCGTTCAGCGGCTCGTAGAGCAGCGTGCCGACGCCGCCAAAGTGGAGCAGCGCCGAGCCAACCTGGAGGTGCTGAACAAGGTTCCGTGGCGGCTACCCATTGGGCAGATCGCGGTCCCCGTCGTCTGCGTGACGGCGTATTTGCTGTGGACGGGAAGCGGCTTGCAGCGCGCCGGGCTTCACCAGCTCATCCCCGTCACCACGAAGGACTGGCTGCTGATGCTGCCTTACGTGCTCCTCGTGCCCACGCTCCTGGGGCGGGACTCGGTTCAGAAGTGGCTACTGCGGCGCGGCGGCCAGCGCAGCACGGAAGCGTAGCCTGACAGGCCGTGGTCTTCGGCCCAGTCATTCAGGGAATCTCGCAGAAACACGATGAGAACGGACGCTTTGGACATGCCCACCGCGTAGTGCAGCGGTCGTACCATCGGGAGCGGGTGTCGTGCGACAACACACTCGGTACGAATCGTGCTGCGGCTACCGCGATGGTCTCCTCCAGAACGAAGCGACTGCGCGTCGTGTACGCGGTGACGACGGTGCTGTTCCTGGCGCTGCAAAGCTGGTCGGTCTGGCAGTATTTGACGGAAGCGCCGAGAATGACCGACACCATCACGGAGCTCGGCTACCCGATTTACTTCATGAAAATCTTGGCGGTGGCGAAGCTCCTCGGGGTGCTTGCGATTGCTACCGGCCTTTCACCAACGCTCAAGGAATGGGCCTACGCCGGCTTCACCTTCGATGTCTGCGGCGCTTTTGCGTCACACGTGAGCAGGGGTGACTCACTAATTGTCGCGCTGGTTCCTCTGGCATTTCTAGCCGCCCAGCTCGCTTCTTATTACTGCTGGAAACAAATGGGGGTCAGGCGGGCCTCCAGGCGTCGCCGCTACGCCTTCGACGCGGACCGACGCGAGTTGGCTCAGAGCACCGCGTAAACGGTACGGCTGATGCAGGTAGAGCCGGCATGGAGCCGGTCACCGATCCCCAAGACGGTAAGTTGCGGAAGGCGGGCGACGGCGTCCAAGCCACGGTCTGGGTGCTGGCCCTGCTCTCGTTGGCGGTGCTGCTGGCCGTCGGCGTCGGGTGGTCCCTCAGGCACCGTTTCTCGATTCAAAGCCCGGGTGTGAGCCCCGAGCTTCCCACCCTGCCTGGCAAGGATCCGGAGCCTAAAAACCCATGAGCCAAGCTCGGCAAGGGGCTTGGGCAGACGTACCGAATCCACATCGTGAGCAGCCGCAAGGCTCCAGCGTGGCTCTACGCTGGGTCGTGGGTGTGCTCTGCGCCGGCGCGCTCATCGCCATTGCGCCATTCTGGGCACCCCTCGTCATCGCGGCTTGGGCGGCCTCGCTCGTCAAACCGATTCATCACTCGCTGGCGAAGCGTCTCCACCGCCGCAAGTGGGCCGCCGCTCTCATCACGGTGCTGCTCGTCCTGGCGTTCGTAACTCCGCTGATCGTGGTCGTGCTGTCCCTCGCCGGCTCCGCGGTGCAGCTCGGGCGTCAACTGCTCTCCGCGGGGAGCGGGCAAGAGGCGCTGCGCTCGCTGGCTGCGAACGGGTCGAGCGAGGCATTCGATCCTCGCCACCTCAACCTGCAACAGGTGACCGAGCTGGCGCGCGCGCATGGTTCGAGCGCCGTCGGCGTGGCGAAGACCTTCTTCGGCGCGGCCACCGTGCTCACGGTCGGAGTGGTGGTCTTCGTCTCGGCCTTCTACACCTTCCTGCTCAACGGTCAGCGCCTTCACGAGTGGTTGCTCGTGCACGCGCCCCTCGAGCGCGGCCATTTCCACCGCTTTTCCAGCGCCTTCACCGAGGTGGGTCGCGGCTTGATGGTCGGCGTGGGGCTCACGGCGCTCCTGCAAGGCGCCGTAGCTACCGTGGGCTACCTGTTGTGCGGGGTTCCGCAGCCGTTGGTGCTCGGGCTCGTCACGGTCTTCGCCTCCCTGATTCCATCCGTTGGCTCCGGCCTCGTCTGGGTGCCGGTGACGGCAGGTCTCTGGCTCTCCGGTCGGCCTGGCGCTGCGGCGGCCATGCTCGGCATCGGTTGCGTCGTTTCGATCGTAGACAACGCGGTACGGCCTCTGCTCGCGCAATTCGGCGAGCTTCGCATGAATGGGCTGCTCCTGTTCATCGCCATGCTCGGCGGCATCGCCGTCTTCGGGGCGGGCGGGCTGCTGCTCGGCCCGCTCTTGGTGCGCGTCGCGATTGAGGGGCTGGCCATGCTGCGCGAGTCCCAGCCGGATGCGTTCCCGAGCGGCTAAGGTGTCGCCGAGCTAGCTCGGCAGCGGAGCCACGATCTGAGGCCACGCCTCCTGCAAAGCGTGCTGCATGCGGCCGTTCAGGTTGTGGCCCGCCTTCTCGTCACCGACGACGAGGGCTTCCAGCCCCGCTCGCTCCAGCACCCGCTTTGCGGCTCGCGCGGTGACGAAGCACGTGGGATTGCCGCAAACCAACACCACGCGGCGCCCGCCGGCAGCGCGGTATGCGGCAGCGAAGCCGGGGCTCTGCATGGTGGCGTAACCGCCCTCGGCCAAGATGGCGATCGGGAACTGAGCGGCGTGCCTGCGTAGGAACGGCTCCGCGTAAGTTGCCCCCTGCGAGAACCCAGCAAAGATGTAGGGAGCGTGCGCCAGGTAGTCCGCGTAGCGCGCCTTCACCACTTGCAGCGTCAGGAGCGCGCGCTCCTCCAGCTGTTGCGGCGAGACCCAGGCAAACGTGGTCGGGCCCATGGGGTGGCCTTGGGGACAAGCCACGAAGGCAGTCACCTGCGCCCCGAGTCGCCAGCCGCCGCACGCCCAATCCGGTCGGTCTCCCGCCCCGTGCGCCCCCAGGATGAGGCGCGATGGGGCAACGGCGCCTACCGGCGGCATCACGACGCTGGTGTGCTTGCCCTCCACGATTTCGACGAGCCAATCGCTGCGCAGCGGCGCTAGGCCCTTGCTCGCTTCTGCGGAGAGGACGGGGTGCGCCTGGGTGACGGCAGCCGAGGCGATGGGGGCCGCTTCTTGGCCGCTGAGCGGCTTTCGGCAACCCAGTAGCGCGAGCGCGAGCACCACGACGTTTCCGCGGCCGCGGAGGCAGCGTACACTCACGCCATGTCTTTGGACCCGCTGCGCGACCGATTCGAGGGCGTCGATACCGACGGTAACGGGAAGATCGATCAGGGGGAGATGGCAACCCTGCTCGACGCTCTTGGCGCCGGCTTCAGCGACGCTCAGGTGCGCGCGGCCTTCGCCGCGATCGACGTAGACGGGAGTGGACAAATCGAGCTCGAGGAGTTTCGGGCCTGGTGGCAGGGCCGCTGAGCCCGGTCCGAGCTCGAACCGGGCTCTGGCTGCTCCGCCGCTATTTCGATGACGTGCCGGGGCCGGAGCTTCCGACCGTTTTGCCGCTCGCTCCGCCACCCTCGACCTGGTCCGCGTAGGTGGACGCGCTGTTGGTGGGGGTCGGCTTTTGCGCGTTGGCAGGCGGATTTTCGGTCAGGCTGGTGCGGTCGGTCGCGTCGCCGAGCACCAGGTCCACGCGACGGTCGAGCGCCATCGTTTCGGCGTCAGTGCCCTGCGCGCCTTCTTCGCCGCGCGAGACGACGAGGAGCTTGCCATCGGCGACTCCTTTTTGAATCAAGTAGGCCCGAGTGGCCTCGGCGCGGTTCGCGCCAAGCTCGTGGTTGTGATCCTCGGTGCCGCGCTTGTCAGCGCGACCTACGATGGTGACCGTTCGGTTCTTCAACGGCCCCTCTTTCATGCAGTTGGCGACGTCCGCGAGAATGTCGCGACCGCGCGGGTGCAGCGTCGCCTTGTCCACGTCGAATTGTGGCACCTCCTCGGGCGCGTCAGGGAAGCGACAATCCTTCATGATTTCTGGCGATAGGCGGATCGTGGTCCCGCCGTCACCGACCTGCTGACTGGCAGCCGGCTCCTGACTCGCGACGGGCGTGATCTGAGAGGCGTCCAGCGCTGGCTTCTTCTCCTCGCCTGCGCAGCCCACGACGCTCAGCACCAGAGCGCCACAACCGAGCCATGCTGCCCTGTGGCACTGCGTCTTGATACTAGCCATTCGGTGCTCCTTTTCTCGAAGTTGGGGAAGGAGCGAGGAGGCGATGCAAACCCGGGGCCAACCCGCCGCGTTTCGGGCGGGCGGCCACATCTCGGCCACATTTTCTCCTCGAGCTTGCCCGTTCGCTTGCGCGCGGAGGCCATGCGCGGCCGGCAAAGTCTCATCATGAAGTACTTTGCGGCGGTGGCGTTGGTCTGGTTGGGGTGCGCTCTGGCTTGGGTGGTGTTGGGGGCGACGCTGGTGCACCGCTCGGGAGAGACCTCGGGAGAGTTGACGACAGAGGTCGACAAGCTGTGGGGGCCGCCGCTCTCCCAGTCGCCGCCCACCGCAACGTACGAGCAGCCGGAGCGCGTGCGTCAGAAGACCACGACCCTGACCGCGCAAGGGCGCAGTGAGGAGCAATGGGTCGAGCGGGACGTGGTGAAAACCCTCACTCTGCCGCTCGCGAGCTCGGACTTGCGAGCTCAGCTGCGGCTGCAGCACCGCCAGAAGGGGCTCCTTTGGTTCGCGACGTACGGCGTGGACTTCAGCGGCAAGTACGAGTTCGTGAACGATACCAAGACCGAGCAGTTGGTCCAAACCGGTTTCCCGCTCGAGGCAGGGGGTTCGGTGTTCGACGGGTTTGGAATAGAAGACGAGCACGGAGCCCCGCGACCGTATCGAGTGGTGGAAAACGTGGCGCTCTTCTCCGAGTCGCTCGCGCCAGGTAAAAAGCTGGCGTTCCGAGTGCACTACCGGGCGCGCGGGCGCTCCAGCTTTCGGTACGCGGTCACGGAGGGCACGGGTCGGGTCGAGCACTTCGTGCTGAAGATGAGCACGGACTTTGCGGACGTGAACTTCCCTTCAGGTACGCTCTCGCCCTCTCGTCACGCCGCCTCTGCGAATGCCTGGAGCGGCGAGTGGCGCTTCGATAGCTTGGTCGCCAACGCTGGAATCGGCGTGGAGCTACCCCAGAAGCTCAACCCGGGGCCGCTCGCCTCACGCATCACCTTCTTTGCGCCGGTAGGGCTGCTGTTCTTCATGTTCGTGGCGGCGGTGCTCGGCGCTGCGCGCGGCACGAAGCTCCACCCGATGCACTACCTGTTCATCGGCTGCGCATTCTTCGCCTTCCATCTGCTGTTCGCGTACACGGTCGACCACCTGCCCTTGGAGCTCGCATTCGCGCTCGCCTCCGTGGTCAGCGTCCTGTTGGTGGTCAGCTATGGCAGGCTATTTTTAGGGCTGACCAGGGCTACCCTGCTGCTCGGGGTGCCGCAGCTGCTCTACTTGGTGCTCTTCTCCGCCACGTTCTTCTGGCAGGGCTACACAGGGCTGGCGGTAGCGGTCGGAGCAGTGCTCACGCTCTTCGTCATGATGCAAATGACCGGGCGAGCTCGCTGGGACGCTGCTGCCCAGCCTCAGTGAGCGTCCGCCGCGGCGCCGGGCCGCGAGCCCGGCTTGACCTTACCGAGCAGCAAGATGAGCGGCATCGTCACGAGGAAGACCAGGGCGACGAGCCAAAACGAATCCGCGAAAGACATCACCGACGCTTGCATGTTGACGGTGCCGTCCAGCACCGTCAGCGCTTGCCCGTGAGCGGCAGCGGCGTCGGCACCCCTGGCCATGAAGCCGTGAGTCATGATCTGCAGCCGCTCTGCAGTGGCGGCGTCGCTCGCACCGAGCTTTTCGACCAGCACCGAGCGGTGGAACGCGGTCCGGGAAGACAGCACGGTCGTCAGCACCGCGATACCGATGCTGCCGCCCATCTGCCGGGTCAGATTGTACAGGCCCGTCGCTTTGGAGACGTCTTTCACCGGCACCGCACCGAAGGTCGCCATGCTCATCGGCAGAAACATCATGACGGTGCCGAAGCCGCGCACGATGAGAGGCCAGAACAGGGCGTCCTCTCCCGTCTGCGGGTTCATGCGCGACAGCATCCATAGCGAGGAGATGACGAGAACCGAGCCGCCTGCGACCAAGATGCGCGGCTCGAACGTCTTGAGCAACCGCGCCATCACCGGCATCGCAAACGCGGAGGCGAGCGCGCCCGGTAGCATCAGCATCCCCGTCTGCTGCGACGTGTAGTGCATCACGTTTTGCGCAAAGATGGGCACGGCGAACATCGCGCCGTACAGGCCCATGCCCAGCACGGACGAAGCGATGCAGCCCGCCCACAGCGAGCGGTGGCGCAGCACCCGAAGGTCCACGACCGGGTTCTCGCTGGAGAGCTGGCGGTCCACGAACCACATCAAGCAGGTCATCGTCAGCACCGCGCAGACGGCGATCAACGGCGAATCGAACCAGCTCTCCGAGTAGCCTTCCTCCAAGAAGGTCTGCAACGCTCCGAGCCCCACCGCCATCAGCGCGAGCGACAACCAGTCCACCGAGCCCGTCCCTTTGGACGCGCCGTCCTCCGGCAAGAAGGTGACGGCCATCGAGATCGCGAGCAAGCCGATCGGGAAGTTGACGTAGAAAATCCAGCGCCAATCGAGGTTCGTCACGATGTAGCCGCCCAGAGTCGGACCAATTGCCGGCCCCGCGATGGCGACGATGCCGAACAGCGCCTGAGCCGCCCCTCGCTCCTCGGGCGGGAACGTCTCCCACAGAAACGATTGCGCCTTGGCCAGCAGCCCGCCGCCGAACAAGCCCTGCAGCAGTCGCGCGACGATCAGCATCGGCAGCGAGCGCGCGAGGCCGCACAGGATAGACGCGGCCACGAACGCGATCAGCGAAAAGACGAAGAAGCGCTTCTTGCCGAAGCGGTCACCGAGCCAAGCGGAGAGCGGCAAGATGATGACGTTGGCGATGGCGTAGCTGGTAACCACCCAGCCCACCTCGCTCAGGGTGACGCCGAGCGACGCTTGCATCTGCGGCAGCGCCACGTTGACGATCGACGTATCGACGATCTCCAGGAGCGCCCCGAGGGAGACGCTGAGCGCGATCAGCCAGCGCTTCGTCTTATCGGGCACCCCGACGCCCGCGATGGGAATGGCCGAGGTCGACATGGTACTCAGCGGGTATTGACGGTGAGCTCCACCGAAAGGCCGGGGAGCAGCATCACGTCCGCCGGCGCTTCGTCCAATTTGACGCGCACCGGCACGCGCTGGACGACTTTCGTGAAGTTCCCCGTCGCGTTATCGGGAGGAAGGAGCGCGAAGCGCGCGCCGGTCGCGCCAGAAAAACTCTCCACGTGACCATGGAGCTCCTTGCCGTAGGCATCTACCGTCAGTGAAGCCGGTTGCCCGACGTGCATGCGCGCAAGTTGCGTCTCCTTGAAGTTGCCGGTCACCCACACCGCCCCGCCGCGTCGCCCGTCCGGCACGAGCATGACCACGGATTGGCCCGCGGCGACGAGCTGCCCTTGCGCGACGCTGCGCTTGGAGACGATGCCCGGATGCGGCGCGTAGATCTTCGTGTAGGACAAGTCGAGCTTCGCCAGGTCACGCAGCGCCTCCGCGGTCGCGACCCGGGCGCGGGCGGCGGTGGCGCGAGCGCGCGCTTCGGCGACTTGCGCGGGCAAGGTGTCCGTCGCCTGCCCGAAGCGCGCCGAAGCCTCGCCCACGCGGGCTCGCGCCTGAGAAGTGGTGCTCTTGATGGTCTCGATGCGAGCGGTGCCCTGGTCGACCGCGGCTTGCGCGCTGTCGAAGCTGGCCTGCGCCGCCTCGAGCTGCGCACTGGCGATGGCTCCGGTCGAAAATAGCTGCTTCGTGCGCTCCAGGTCCAGCTTGGCCTTGTCCCGGAGCGCGGTGACCGAGGCCAAATTGGCGTTCGCCTCGGCAATCTGGTCGGAGGTAGCGGTCACCGCGACCGCGGTGGCGGTGAGGGACGCACGGGCGATGTCCTTGCCGGCGGAGGCGTTGCGTTCGGTGAGGTCGGCGGTGGCGTCCGCCGCATCCGCCGAAGCTCGCGCCGCGAGCAACTCTGCCTCCGCCTGCGCGAGCTTTGCCTTGGCCGGTGCGTCGTCCAGCTCCACCAGCAACGCTCCGGTGTCGACCCGTTGGTTGTCGGTGAAGTGGACCGCCGTCACCGTACCGCTGGCGCGACTCGGCACGGCGACCACGTCCGCGTCGAGCTGCGCGTCGTCCGTGGACTCGAGACCGCGGTGCGCGACCCACCAGCCCCCTCCCGAAAGCAGGAAGGCCGCGAGCAACGAGAGCATGATCGCTCGCCGCTTACCGCTCGCGGAGGGCGCTGGCGCGCTCGGCGAAGGCAACGCGGTGACCGGAGCGGGAGACGAGGCGGGCGAAGATTTGCCGACGGCCGAGGAAGAGCTCATGGGGACTTACTCACTGAGGAGGAGGGTGCTGCGCGAGCGGTTAAAGCAACTCGGCGTTGCCTTAGGTAACACCGAGAGCTATAAACGCAACTATCCGTTGCGTTAAGAAATTTGCATGCCGGCAAAACGTCCATCCTCGCGGGTAGTTAGCAAGGCCGAACCTAAACCTCGGGTCGGCGGTCGAAGCGCGCGAGTCGTCCAAGAGGTGCTCGCGGCTGCGCTCGAGCTATTCGCGGAGCAAGGCTACGCCGGGTTGTCCATGGACGCGGTGGCGGCCCGCGCCGGCGTGAACAAGACGACGGTGTACCGGCGCTGGCCCACGAAGGCGGAGCTGGTCAGCGCCGCCCTCTACGCCATGCGCGACGAAGAACCGGCCCCGCCCAACACCGGCTCACTGGAGCAGGACTTGGTGGAGCTGCTCGAGCGCATGGCGGTCTCACTGACGACGCCTCGCAAACGCGCGTTCGTGAGCTCGTTCGTCGTGGGCAACGTCGATCCGGAGCTGCGCGCGCTCCTGCGGCGACTGCGCGAAGAGCGCCCTGCCATTCCCGCGATCGTCTTTCGACGAGGTCTCGAGCGCGGCGAGCTACCCGCGGGGACTGATCTTCAGCTCATCGCCAGCGCTCTGCTCGGCCCAATCCAGAGCTTGGTGCTGCTCAAGAGGGAAACGGTCGAGAAACCGTTCATCGAACGCCTCGTGAGGCTGGTTCTTACCGGAGCGGTAGCCGGCGGCGCTCGCAGCTGAGCGCCGCTCGGCTAGCTCCTGGACCTACTCTTTCAGAACAGCTTCTTCGGCAGCTTCACGAAGATGAGCTCGCTGTCGTCGGGCAGCTTCTGACCCACGTGGCGGCCAATGCTGAACGGGTAGTTGTTGTCGTTGATCACGGCCAGCGTGTCGGGCGACATGACGAGCACGCTCTCGATGGTTTGAAACGGAAAGGCGAAGGGGTTACCGAGGCCGACATCGCCCTGGAGACCGCCGTCCGAAAGATGGTCTTCGTCGGGAATGCGCATGAGGTCCAGCACGAGCTTCTTCTCCATCGCCCCGCCGTTTTTGGGCAGCTTGACCTGGTAAACGTGCTTCAGCCCCAGCAGGTCTCCTTGGCTGTTGTCGCGCTCGATGATGAGGCCCTTGTTGCTGTCGAACAGCACGAACTCGCCGATCGAAACGCCCTTGCTCTCCAGCTGGTAGGTGAAGCGCTTGCCCGTAAACCTCTTGGTCGCGAGGTCGAGCTCGGCGGCAAAGATGGTGTTACCGACGCCGTCCAGCGGCTTCTCCAGCAGCGGGTAGAGCTTCGTACCGTCCGGCGAGATTGCCATTCCCTCGAAGCCGCCGCTGCTTTGCGCGCGGACCGGGAAGTCCAGCGCCGTACGGCGGTAGGGCCAGTACAATCCGCCAAGCCAGGGCGTGTTGTTTCCATCCGCGAGCGCTTGGCTCACCGGCTTGCTGATGTCGAGCGGCTGCAGGTTGGTGCTGTCGTCGCAGTAAGTGAGACCAGCGGCCGCGTCCGCGCTGCCGGGATTGACGCATTTGCCGAAGTCGCCCAGCAGCACGACCTTCCGGATCAGCGGGAAGTCCACCTGGGCCAGGAGCAGCGTCCGCAGGTCAAAGCTCTGCAAATCTGCCCGATCTTGCAGACCGCGCTCCATGATGCGCGAGCCGATGGCATGCACGAACGCGCCCGGAGCCTGCGTGCTTCTAGGCTCGCGCGGGTCCGTCTTCGTCTCGATGTTGTAGCGGACGCGGGCCGCATTCTTGGCGCGCTTGGCGGCTTGAGCGTGCGTCTTACCGGCGCCGGTCGTGTAGTAGTCGACGTAGAAGTCGACGAACTCGAAGACCTGGTCGAGGCTCGGCATCACGTACGCGTCACCGCGCGCGTCACGCCGGCCCTGGGCCTTCCAGAACGCCACCGTCACCGGCGACAACGTTGGGTCGTTGGTCTGCGGATTGCCACGGATCACGCCATCGTTGATGACGGGATCGAACGCGTCTTGGATGTCCGCGAAAGTGACGTCGCGGATGAGCTCCGGGAGCTCGCCGCCCAGCTTGCGCCGCGACTTGCCGCCCGTCTCCCCCGGCAGCTCGGCCTGGAATACTCGGTCGTGGTACAGCACGGGGACGCTATCCGACGTGAGACCGCAATCCATCTCCAAGGTCGTCATGAGCGAATCCAAGCCGGACTCGAACGAGGGAAGCGTGTTCTCCGGGCGGAGGTTACGACCGCCGCGGTGGGCCTGCGCGTCGAACTTGCCGATGTCGATCAGGCCGTCGGCGTCCAGGTAGTCGCCGGCCTTGCCGTCGCCGTTCGCGTCGAACGCCGCAACCGCCGCAAGCAGCAGGTCGGGGCGATCGCTGATGATGCCGTTCACGCCGAGCTTCAGGAGCTCGGTCATGCGCGGCGAGTCGTTCACGGTCCACGTCACGACCTGGTAGCCTGCCCCCTGCAGGTTCGGGTAGGCGCCCGGGCTCTTCGCGACGCGGATGAACTCGTCGTTGGCCGCGACCAACCCCGTATCGCCGTTTTGCCCCGGTTTATTCGGGGTCTCGAGGTTATCACGCTGGGTGTTGAAGCCGCGGTTGCCGGTGACGTCCGTATCCACCAAGTGCACGTGCCAGGGCGAAACGACCGGCGTCTTGGTGTTGCCGTACGCGAGGCCGCGCTGTCGGAACGCGTTCATGATGCGCAGGGTCGAGCCCTCTTCGATGAAGGGGTTCTGCGGCGCTCGCACTTCGCGGGCGGGGTTCTCCGGATCCGGCAGCGCAAGCGGCTCGTCCAGCAGCTTGCCGGCGGAGTCGAAGTGCAACAAGAACGGCCCTAGCTCGTCGCCGATCCAGATCGTGCCATCGGGCGCGACGCGCATCGACTCCACGTCGAAGTCCGCGCCGGTCAAGACGCGGTCCGTCGTGAACTCGTTCACCAGCGCAAACTTCACCTTGTGGTCCGGGTCGTGAAGCTCGACGTAGCTCTCCACGGACACGTTGCCGGTGCCGCCCGTCGCGGTCTTGAGGTCCGGGCGAATGCGGTAGATGCGCAGCCGAAAATCAGCAGAATTCTCGATAGAACCGTAGCCATTATCGCTGAGCGCCCAGAACGAGCCGTCCAGGTTGTCCACCAGGCAAGAGAAGCCTTGGACGGGCTGGGCGCTCAGCCCTACGCCGGCATACAGGCCCGAGGGAGGGCCATCGACGAACGTCGCCGCCGGTAGCACCGCGCGTCCGACGAGCCCGACCGGCGCCTTCCCCTCGATGCCGAACGCGGCGAGGGCGTCGTCCGTGGTGCCGGAGTCATTGCTCTTGCCGCCACTGGCCGAAGAACCCGAGCCGCCCGAGCCAGCGTCCGGTTCGTAGCGGCCACCGCAGGCAGCGAGCAGCGAAGACGCGAATAAGAAGGCGAGCGTTGCCGAAGACGAAAGCTTGCGCATGAACGAGTCCTTTCCTTGAGGAGCGGCGAACGCTGTAACGCACTCGACAAGGACATCCCGATCCTGCTCGGCAACTTTCCCGCGACGAGCGCGGTAGCCTCTGACGGCTGTCACGAGCCCTTCGCGCGAGCGATGGCTAGCCGCCGCGAACGACACCCCTCGAGCGGGCGTTTGCGGGCGGCGTCGCCTCCAAAAAGTGACTCCGGATGAACGGCCGATGTCGATCCGGCAGCGTCTCGAACGTCGTTCCCATGAGGCGCCGAGCACGGCCCAACCCCGGAGAAACCCCATGCAACCCAAGCCAATCTGGAAGAATCAGCTCTGGAACGTGTCCCTGTTCCCGGTGTGCAACGACCGCCCGGAGGGCTCCGAGCCGCCAGAGCCTGCCCCGCGTGGCGGCAGCTCGCTCGCGCGGCCCGCCCTGCTCGCGATCGCAGAGCCGCCCGCCCTGCCCCTCTCCCGCGCGGCCTGAGGGCGGCATGAAGTCTGCAGAACCTTGCTCCAGCGTGCGCCCAGGGCACGCCGATCGCGGCAACGGCGCCTCGATCGTGGCGGAACACTCCGCGCACCGGTGCAAGGAACAAAATGGCGCGAGCAATCTGGTCCGGAACCGTCGGCTTTGGCTTGGTTCAAATCCCCGTAGGTCTGCACACGGCCGAGGACCGAGCGGAGCTGGACATGACGCTCCTCGACAAGCGAAACCTATCCCCCGTGGGTTACGAGCGCGTCAACAAGAAGACGGGCAAAGAAGTGACGTGGGAGAACATAGTCAAGGGGTACGAGCACAAGGAGGGCGAGTACGTCGTTCTGACGGACCAAGACTTCGCGGAGGCCAACGTCGAGGCCACCAAGCAGATCGACATCCTGGACTTCGTGACCTTCGCGGACATCGACCCGCGTTACGTGGAGCGCCCGTACTACCTCGTGCCGCAAAAGGCCGGGAAGAAGTCGTACGCACTGCTGCGTGAGGTGCTGCGCCGCACCGGCAAGGCGGGCATCGGCAAGGTAGTCATCCGCACGCGCCAGCACTTAGCGGCGGTCGTGGCTCACGAAAGCGCGCTCTTGCTCGTGCTGCTGCGTTTCGCGGACGAGCTGCGTGACGACAAAGGCCTGGAGCTGCCCAGCACCAACTTGAAGACTCTGGGCATCACCCCCAAAGAGCTCGCGATGGCGGAGAAGCTGGTCGAAGGCATGGTGACGGACTTCGAGCCGGAAAAATACGAAGACGACTACCACCGTGACCTGATGAAGCTGATTCAGCGCAAGGTGAAAGCCGGCGAGGTGAACACGCTTCCAACCGAGACCAAGCGCAAGAGCAAGCCCGCACCCGCGCCGAAGCAGGTGGACCTGTCGGAGCTCCTCGCGCAGAGCGTTTCTGCGGCCAAGAAGCCCAAGGCCGCCAACGAAAATCACAAGCGCGCGGCGAAAAAATCCCGCAGCGAAACCCCTCATCGGAAGTCTGCCTAATCGGAGGAACGCTTGCCGACCCTCGCCAAATACCGGCAGATGCGCGACTTCGCCAAGACCCGCGAGCCCCGCGGCGGAGAAGGCAAGCGGCTACCGCGAGCCAAAGCGGCCCTGAGCTTCGTGGTGCAAAAGCACGACGCGCGGAACCTGCACTTCGACTTCCGCCTCGAGCTGGACGGCGTGCTGCTCAGCTGGGCGGTTCCCAAGGGCCCCAGCCTGGACCCGAGTGTCAAGCGGCTGGCGATGCAGGTGGAGCCGCATCCGCTGGAGTACGGCGGCTTCGAAGGCACTATTCCTCCGGGTGAGTACGGCGGCGGCACGGTCATGGTGTGGGACCGCGGTACGTGGGAGCCAGAAGGTGACCCTCACGCGGCGCTGGCGAAAGGCCGCCTGTCGTTCTCGTTAAAGGGGGAGCGCCTGAAAGGCTCCTGGCACCTCGTGAGGACGCGCGGCAAGGCCGACGACGGCCACGGCAACAAGGACAGCAAGCCATGGCTGCTATTCAAGTCGCGCGACGCCGAAGCCAGCGAGGAAGACACGTTGTTGAAAGACAACCCGAACAGCGTCGTCTCGGGTCGTAGCTTCGACCAGATCGCCGCCGAGCTCGGCGAGCACGAGCACGAGCACGAGCACGAGCACGAGCACGAGCACGAGCACGCTCCGGACTCGGAAAAGCGCCCGAAGAAGCGCAGCCGCCGCGGCAAGGCGGTCGCGGAGCCGCCCCCGACGCTGGCTCCCGAGCTCGCCACTCTCGTGGACGCAGCGCCCGAGGGCGACGACTGGGTCCACGAGATCAAGTTCGATGGCTACCGCATCGTCGCGCGCATCGCCAAGGGGGTCGTGACGCTGCTGACCCGCAATGGCAAGGATTGGACGGCGCGCATGCCATCCCTGCGGAGCGCGCTCGAGGGCTTGGGCGTGGAGTCCGCGATCCTCGACGGCGAGCTGGTGGCGCTGAACGACAAGGGACTGAGCGACTTTCAGACCCTACAAAACTCCCTCAAGGAGGGCGAAGACGACGCTCTCGTGTACTACGCGTTCGACCTGCCGTTCGGGCCCGAGGGCGACCTTCGCGAGCGACCGCTCGTCGAGCGCAAGTCCGTGCTGCGTGAGCTCCTGGAGAAAAGCGCCACCACCCTCGACGGCAAGGTGCGGTTCAGCGCGCACGTCGTGGGGAGCGGACCCGAGTTCTTCGCCAACGCCGGGAGGCTCGGGCTAGAAGGGACGATCGCGAAGCGTGCGTCATCGACGTACCGCTCCGGCCGGGGGCGGGACTGGTTGAAGATCAAGTGCGGGCAGCGGCAGGAGTTCGCGGTCGTCGGTTACACTCGCCCCGGCGGGAGCCGGACTGGCTTTGGTGCGCTGCTGGTCGGGACGCGTTCGGACGGCGGCGAGCTAGTCTACGCGGGAAAGGTCGGCACCGGCTTCAGCCAGGCCTCGCTGGACGACCTGCGCGCTCGCCTAGAGCCTTTGGCAGTAGACGAGCCCCCGGTCGCCCATCCGCCGCGCGGCGCCGAAGCGCGCGGCGTGCAATGGGTCGAGCCCCGGCTCGTCGCGGAAGTAGCTTTCACCGAGATGACCCAAGAGGGTCTGCTTCGTCATCCTTCCTTTCAAGGTTTGCGCGAGGACAAGCCCGCGCAAGAGGTCAACATGGAAACGGCCGTCAGCATCGACTCGCGCGCGGTATCGACGCGCAAATTTCCGATCACGAACCCCACCAAGGTGCTCTTCCCCGCTCAGGGCATCACCAAGCAAGAGCTGCTCGAGTACTACGCGCTGGTAGCGAAGCGCATGCTGCCCCACGTCAAGAACCGCCCGCTCACGCTCGTGCGCTGCCCGAACGGCTACGGCAAGCCCTGCTTCTTCCAGAAGCACCCCGGCGCCGCCGCCGTTCAAGGCCTGCGCGAGATTCCCATTCGCGAAAAAGAGGGCAAATCTGCCTATAGCGCCCTGGACGACGCGCAAGGGCTCTTCGCGCTCGTACAGCTCGGCGCGCTGGAGATCCATACCTGGGGTTCCCGGGCGGACGACTTCGAGCACCCGGACTTGCTCGTGTTCGATCTCGATCCGGACCCTTCCGTCGACTACACCGCGGTCATTGCCGGCGCGCACGCGGTGCGTGAGGTGTTCGAGCACGCAGGGCTGGAGACCTTCGTGAAAACGACGGGCGGCAAAGGCCTGCACGTGTGCGTCCCCATCCGGCCGGATTTGAGCTGGGACGAAGCGAAAGACTTCACGAGCCGCGTCGCCCATGCCATCGCGGAGCGCTCACCCGGTTTGTACGTTGCCACCCAATCCAAGGCCAAACGCAAGGGCAAGACGTTCATCGACTACCTCCGAAACGGCCGCGGCGCGACATTCGTCGCGCCTTATTCCACGCGCGCACGCGAAGGCGCGCCCATCGCCGTTCCCCTGGAATGGGACGAGCTCTCCCCCAAGCTGCCGCCGGATCATTTCAACTTGCGGAACATCAAAAAGCGGCTCAGCCTGCTAAAAAAGGATCCCTTCGAGCGTATGAGCCACCTGGCGCAGCGCCTCGTGCCGGAAAGGACGAAACCATGAAGCTCTCCCTGCTGCTGCTACCCCTGCTCGCGCTGGCGTGCGTTCCCTCCAGTCCCAGCAAGTCTCCCACCAATGACGTCACGCCTCCCACGACCAACACCGGTGACGGCGAGGTCATGGGCGCGGACCGCGTGGCCCCCGCTCAAAAATTGGATCAAGGACCAAAGCTGGACAGCAGCGAGGGCCTGCAGCCCGCGCCGAAGCCTGCCGGTGAATGAGTGCTCCGTGAGGTGGTGAGCTCGTCGACTTTGCGGTCGATTGGCTACGACTCGCGAACTCGGACCCTGGAGGTCGAGTTCGCGACGGGGAGCGTGTACCGGTACCTGCCGGTGCCGGGTGAGGTGTGGACCGCGCTCCGGCGAGCAGAGTCCAAGGGCCGTTATTTTCAGCGCTTCGTGCGCGATCGATTCGAGGCCGAGCGCGTGTCCTAGCCGTGGCGTCATGGCCCTTGAGCCCGTGGCTGACGCATCGCAAAGTGGGGGCGTGACCAGTGACCCCTCTCGAATCCATGTGCGCGAGGCAACCCGGGCGGACGTGAGCGCCCTCGTCGCCCTCAATGAGCTCGTCTACCCCGCCATCGCCAACGAAGACGTGGTGTGGGGCGAGCGACACCTGGTCAGTCACCAGCGCATCTTCCCCCAAGGCCAGCTGGTGGCCGAGTTGGACGGCCAGATCGTAGGCGCGGTCGCGAGCCTGATCGTGGATCTGGGACCGGACCCGCTGCGTCCTCACACCTGGCCCGGCATCACGGATAGCGGCTACTTCACGAACCACGATCCAGAAGCGGACACCTTGTACGGGGCGGATGTGTACGTGCATCCGGAAGCGCGGGGACTCGGCGTGGGCGCCGCTCTCTATGAAGCGCGTCGCAGCCTCTGCCGGCGGCTGAACAAACGCCGCATCTTGGCCGGGGGCCGCCTCTGGGGTTACGCGGCGAGCGGCGCGGGCATGACGCCGGAAGAGTACGCAGCGCGCGTGGTGAGCGGGGAGCTTCGGGACCAGGTGCTCAGCTTCCAACTGCGTGAAGGCTTCGTTTTGCGCAGCGTGCTCCCCAACTACATTCACGACTCGCGCAGCAAGAACTTCGCCAGCCTCATCGAGTGGCTGAACCCCGACTACCGCCCCGCGGTGGACGGCGAGCGAAAAGCACGCATCGCCTGCGTCCAGTACCAGATGCGCCGCATCGCGAGCTTCGAGGAGTTTGCACAGCAAGTGAGCTACTTCGTCGGCGTCGCGGCGGACTATCGCGCCGATTTCTTGCTCTTGCCGGAGCTCGTTTCTGCGCAGCTGCTCTCCGCCGAGGACACGCTCACCGCCAAGGAGGGCATGCGCCGTCTAGCCGCCTACCGCGATCGCTTCGAAACCTTGATGCGAGACCTCGCGGTCAAGCACGGCATCACCATCATCGCCGGCAGCTTGCCGGTCCTGGAGAACGATCGGCTCCTGAACGTGGCCTTCACGTGCTTGCCGAGCGGCCAAGTCGTCGCTCAACCCAAGCTGCACATCACGCCGACGGAGAAGAGCGCCTGGGGCATCTCGGGCGGCTTCTCGCTGCGCCCGATCGACGCGCCCAAGACCCGGATTGGCGTGCTCATCTGCTACGACATCGAATTTCCGGAGGCTGCTCGCTACTTGGCGGACCTGGGTGCGGAGATCATTTTCGTGCCGTTCTGCACGGACACGCGCCAGAGCTACCTGCGCGTCCGCTACTGTGCGCAAGCCCGAGCCATCGAGAACCAGCTCTACGTGGCGATGGCTGGCAACGTGGGCAACTTGCCGGACGTCGGGCACCTGGACATCAACTACGGTCAGGCCGCGGTCCTCACGCCTTCGGATTTCGCGTTCGCGCGTGACGGAATCGCGGCCGAGGCGGACTCCAACGAGGAGACCGTGCTCATCTGCGACGTGGATTTGAACGCGTTGCACTCCGTGCGCTCGAGCGGCACCGTGACGCCGCGCTTGGATCGCCGCGCGGACCTGTTCCGCCTCGTCTCACTACTGCCCGCGGACCAGGCGAGCAGCGGTCCCAAGGACGGCCCCTTGGGCGGACAACCGGGCCGAAGTTAGCTAGCGTGAATGAGCGAGCGCAGCACGTCCGCGCCGGCACGGACTTGCGTCTCGGAGACGTCCAGGTGCGTGACCGCGCGCAGCTGCCGCTTGCCGGTGACATTGAGCAACACACCGCGCTCGGCGGCGGAGCGAGCCAGCTCGGCCGCGTCCTGAGTCTGCAAGTCCAGCATGACGATGTTGGTCTCGGCGCGGCTCGGTGCCACGCCGGGCGCGCCCGAGAGCAGCTCGGAAAGGAGCGCCGCGGAGCGATGATCCTCGGCCAAACGCTCCCGGTGGTGCTCGAGCGCGTAGAGCGCGGCCGCCGCCAAGATACCGGCCTGGCGCATGCCGCCCCCGAGCATCTTCCGGAAGCGCCTGGCCGCGAGCACGTGGTCGCGAGTGCCGGCGATCGCGGAGCCAACCGGCGCTCCCAGCCCCTTCGAGAAGCAGACGTTCACCGTGTCGAACGGAGCCGCCAGCTGCGCCACGCTTGCCCCCGTCGCCGCGCTCGCGTTCCACAGCCTGGCCCCGTCCAAATGGAGCGACAGGCCTTGCCCGCGGGCGGCCTCCGCGATGCGTGCGACCTCGGTCGAGGGGAAGACGCGGCCACCGCTTCGATTGTGAGTGTTCTCCACCACCACGAGCGAGCTGCGGGGATAGTGAAACGAGCGAGGCTTCAGCGCCTCCAGCATCTGCTCCGCGGTGTAGAGGCCGCCTCGGCCGGCGATCGCGAACTGCACGCCGGCCCAAGCCGCTCCGGCGCCGGACTCGAAGAAGGCGCAGTGGGCCCCCTCGCCGACGATCACTTCGTCCCCCGGGCGGGTGTGCACCAAGAGCGCGATTTGATTGCCCATGGTGCCGGAGGGAACGAACAGCGCCGCCTCTTTGCCGAGCAGCGCTGCGCAGCGCTCTTCCAACGCTCGCACGGTCGGGTCTTCACCGTACACGTCGTCGCCGACGTCCGCATTCGCCATCGCGGCGCGCATCGCGGGGGTCGGGCGAGTGAGCGTGTCGGAGCGGAGATCACAGACCGGCATGCGCCTCACGGTAGCGACGAGCACCGCGGCTCGCTACGCGCATCGCGCCATCACTCGCCGATTGAGCGCCCCGCCTCGGGGTTTGCCCTGCGCGATGGCGGGGGCGCCCCTGGCGGAGCAGCCCGAAAACGAGCCCGCTGCTGATGAGGAAGCAACGCCGATAGTGACCGGCAGCCGGCGGCGGGGGCTGACCTCGAGCCCAGCCCGTCCGAATGCGGGGCTAACCCTTGCCGCGCGCGGCGGCGTCATTTAGGTTCCGCGCGCCCTTGATTTACCGATTTTTTCGCTTCTTCTTGTTCGCGTTCAGCGCCGAAACCGCGCACCGGCTGACGCTGGGCTCGTTGCGGCTCCTCTCCTACGTGCCAGGCGTGCTGTGGCTGCTCCGAGCGCTGTTCGGAGTGTCGGATCCGCGGCTGCGGCTGCGCGCGCTTGGTTTGGACCTGGCGTCGCCGGTTGGGCTCGCGGCGGGGCTGGACAAGGACGCCGAGGTGTTCGAGGCGTTCGGCGCCCTCGGCTTCGGCTTCGTGGAGATCGGCACCGTCACTTCGCTCGCGCAACCCGGCAACCCGCAACCACGGCTGTTTCGGCTTCGGCGGGACCGAGCGCTCCTCAATCGAATGGGCTTCAACAACCACGGCGCGGCGGCGGCGGCAGCCCGGCTCGCGCGGCCCCGGCGCACGCTGGTGGGAGCCAACATTGGCCGCAGCAAGGTAACGCCCAACGAAGCAGCGGTCGCCGACTACGTGACGAGCGCGGAGCTGCTCGCGCCGCACGCGGACTACATGGTCGTCAACGTCAGCTCCCCGAATACCCCTTCCCTCCGAGAGCTGCAGGCGGTGGAGTCGCTGCGCCCGCTGATCAGCGGCGTGCAGCAGGCCATCGAGCGCGCCGCGCCGGGCCGGGCTGTCCCCCTCCTGCTGAAGGTGGCGCCCGATCTGCACGACGACGACATCGACGCCATCGCGGACCTCGCGCTCGAGCTCCGCATCGCCGGAATCATCGCCACCAACACCACCATCGGTCGAGGCGGTTTGCAGACCCCGCCAAGCGAGGTCGAGGCGCTCGGCAGCGGCGGGCTGTCCGGCGCGCCGCTCAAGGAAAGAAGCTTGCAAGTGCTGCGGCGACTGCGTCGGCGAGTGGGCGACCGGCTCCTGCTCGTGGGCGCTGGCGGCATCGAAACGGCTGAAGACGCGTGGGATCGCATCCGAGCGGGCGCCACGTTGGTGCAGGTTTACTCCGCCCTCGTCTACGACGGGCCGAGCTTGCCGAGCCGCATCGCGAGTGGTCTCGCCGAGCGCGTATCGCGTGCAGGCCTCTCGAATATTTCCGGCGCCATCGGCACGGACGCGTGAGCGCGCGCGTCCTGAGGATCCAAGCAAGCATCTGGTATCGGTTCCAGGTTCTGCTACCTTCATCGGATGCTCGAAGCTTCGTCCGTTCGTGCGCTATCGCTGCTCGCGGCCTTCTCCTTGGGCGTCTCTGCAATGGGCTGCGACTCTGGTAGCTCCTACGACGACCTGCAGGGTGAGGTCACGCCGCCGCCGAGCAGCGGAGGCTCCGGGGCGGTTGGCAGTGGTGGCAGCGCGCCGGCTCCGGGCACGCCCGCAACTCCGAGCACTCCGGCGCCTTCCACGGTGCTGCCGACCCTTTTCGGCACCCCGATGCAGAGCGGTGAGGGCAACACGTCGGATCGCTGGAACAAGGCGGACGTGAAGCGGAATGACGTCAACTACTTCTTCATGGCCAACGGCTGGGGGCCCAAGTTCGAGTCACAAACCGTCAGCTGGCGCGGTACCTCCTTCAGCGTGGACGCCATGGAGGGCAAGCGGGGTGACGGCTACGAGCCTGCCTCCTACCCCACCGTATTTTGCGGCACCTACTCGGACTCTCAATCCGGAGCCTGCGGGCTGCCGAAGGCGGTGTCGGCCCTCACGTCGTTGCGCACCGGCTGGCGCTGGAACGCGGGCGGTAACGCAGGCCAGTACAACGCCGCGTACGACATCTGGCTCTCCACGACGGGTGACATCAGCGGGCACAGCTCCTTCTTGATGGTGTGGTTGCGGGACCCGCCCGGTCAGCAACCCGCCGGCCAGAAACGCGTGAGCAGCGTCGCCGTCACGAACGCCCCTGGGGTTTGGAACATCTGGGTTGGCGTCGTCGGGGGCAAGCCGTGCGTGAGCTACGTGCGCGCGGAGGGGCAGGACTCGCCCGAGCTCGAGATTGACGCCATGGACTTCATTCGGGACGCCGCCGCCCGCACCATCAACTTGCCGGGCAGCACCGTGCTCAGCGTCGCGGTCGGCTTCGAGATCTGGGCCGGTCCCATCGCAGGCCTGAAGAGCGAAGACTTCTACGTGCAGGCCCAGTAGGCCTCCCGGCGGCGTCGCGCCCCGAATTTACGCGGGCAGCAAGCGCTCGCGTCCGCCTGGTTTGACAGCGAAGGAGCTGAACATTACGGCTCCCCTCGCATGAACCCGATGGAGCTACGCGGTCGCTGGGTGCTGGTCACGGGCGCTTCTTCCGGCCTCGGCCGCGAAATGGCTAGAATACTCGCGGTCAAGCACGGCGCGAACCTGCTCATCGTTGCGCGCCGCGAGGACCGGCTGAGTGAGCTCAAGGCGGAGCTGGAGCAAGGCGGCGGCGTGAAGGTGGAGACGTGCGTGGCCGACCTCTCCAAGCTGGAGGACGTAGACCGCGTGATTGCGCGCGCCACCGAAGGCCGCGCCCTGTACGGCGCGATCCTGAACGCAGGCGTGACCCACTTCGGCCCCTTCGAGAAGCTGTCTTGGGACGCGTTCCGCAGCATGCTGGACACCAACGTGGTCGCGACCGTACGCCTCACCACCGCGCTCATCCCGCACTTGGAGGCAGAGGGCGGCGGGCTGATGATCGTCTCCAGCATGGCGGGGCTTCACCCCGTGCCGTATCAATCGCACTACTCGGCGACCAAGGCCTTCTTGGTGCACTTCGGCGTCACGCTCTGGCACGAGCTGCAGGGCCGCACCGTATCGGTCACGAGCTACGCGCCGAGCGGCGTCGTGAGCGAGATGACCGCCGGCGAGAGCTTCACTCCGCTGCGCCGCTGGCTGATGCCGGTCGCGGCTGCCGCCGAAGAGGGGGTGGAAGCGTTCCGGACCCGCAAATACGTGCACATTTCCGGTTTCAGCAACCGGGTCGGCAGCGTGCTGGCTCGTCTGCTGCCGCAGCGGCTCGCCACCTCCCTCGTAGCCGCCCAGTACCGAAGCGCGCTGAAGAAGCAGAGCACCCTCTGATCGACGCCCGAGGAGCGGCGGTGCGCGCTCGCGCCGCCTCTCAACGAGCCAAGCCGCGCGCTCGTGCGTGCTGCAGCGCGAGCTCGGCGTGGTCGACCCAGAGCATCTCCGTGCCGAGCTCTGCGGCTCGCCGGCACAGCTCGTCGCGCGGAGCATGACGAGCGCGCTTGCCGTGCAGATCGCGGATGTAGATGGCGCGCACCCGCCGAGGGTGCTTGCGCGCGGTCTCCAAGTAGATGTCCGGGTCCCGCTCCCCGCTATCACCGATCAGGATGAACGGCAGCTGGGGGTACGTCTCGAGCAAGCTCTCTACCGCGGCGGACTTGTGATCCAACGGCGGCGCTTCGTGCAAGCCGATGTCACGAAGGAGCAGCGGGCCTCGGGGGAGCTCGTGGTGGTCCATGAAGTCGACCAAGAAGTCGTACAGGTTCCACGGGCTCTTGGAGACGTAAAACACCGGGTTATTGGCGTGGCCCGAGGCGCCCGCGACGAGCGCGCGGTAGAGCTCGCTCGTGCCCTCGAACGGCATCCGGGTGTACGGGCTGCCGACCAGCGTGACCCAGATCATCTTCAAGGTTTGGGCGACGTGCGTCTGCAGCACCGTGTCGTCGATGTCACTGATGATGCCGAGCTCCGCGTCCTCCGCAGGCACCAAGATCTCGGCGGTAGCGCGCGCCGGCTTCCACCCGCGCACCGGCGCCGCCATGAGCTGCACCTCGGCCGTCTTCCATTCACCGGCCCCGCGGAGCTCGGGCGAAGTGAGGGTGACGTCGAAGTAACCTTCGTCGTCGGTGACGCCGTCCGCGCTGTTCATGCCGAGCTCGGCGCGGACCGAGACGTCCGGAACCTCGTTGGAGCTGAAGCGCCTCAGCATCCGCCGAAAGTTGCGCCAGGTGCTGTCCTCGGGCAGTGAGCGCTCCAGCACGGAGGCCTCCAGCACGCGCCCGCGAACCAGCGCTTGCGTCCCGGTACCAAAGCTCCGATAGGGCACGACCTGCAGCGGCCCCAGGCTCCCGAAGCGGCGCCGTAAACCCCACACGACGCGATCGAAGAGCAGCTCGAGCCGCGAGAGCGCACGCACCACGTGCGCCGATACTCGCTGGTATCGCCGGACGGTGCGTGTCTGCGGCCTGTCCTCGTTCGGGGCGGTCATCCCTGACTTTCGTGTATAGTGCCTCGCTCAGCGTGGCAATTCTCCCGTTCGCCCGGCGCAGGCTCCTCTACGGTGGGGCCGTGCTCGCCGCGGGCTCCGCGGCCGGGGCCCTGCTGTCACGCTCGGCAGCCCGCGAGGACCGAGCCGCTTATCCTCTCGCGGGCAGCGCGCTTTCCGGGGCGGACGCGCTCTGGAGTGTTCCGCCGGAGGCTCTCCTCACCGCCACGACGGAAGACGCCGCGCGCCTGGTGGAGCTCTTGCCCCGTCTAGAGAGCGCGACGCGGCAGCTCGAGACGCTCGACCCGCGGCTCGCGAGCGGCAAGACCGGCGAGCTCTCGGCGGAGGACCGACAAGGCCTCCGCCAAGCGTGGTGGCAAGTGCTCGAGCCGATCTTGGCCGTAGACGAGCTGAAGAGCCGGTACGCCGGCTGGTATGGGCTGGACTACGCGCGTCACGCCCGTCTCCATGCGCGCAGCTTCGCGCTCAGCTTCACCGCGCTGTGCGCGCAGGTGGACGCGGGCCTCCGGCTGTTGGCCGCGGTGGATCGTAAACCGCTCCTGCCGGTGCTGTTCGACGAAGCCATGCCGCAGCTGGGCCTGCCTGGTCGCACCTTCAGCGGCCTTCGCAAGCAGCTCGGCCGCGCGCGGGACCTGTTCCTCGTGCCGCTCGGCAACCACTGGTACGAGCGGTGGATAGCCCGCCACCTCACGCTGGACGCAGGCGCCACGGCGCTCCTGAAAGGGCTCGAGGAGCTGCGCGCGCGGGCCCTCACGCGCGTCTTGAAGCCCAGCGGAAGCGGCGTTCAAAACGAGCTCAGCGTCGTTCAAAATGCGCTGTTTCAGCGATGGTTCCCCGTGCAGCGGAACCTGGCGACCTGGGCCGGGGACACGCGGGTCGCCCCGCAAGATCGGCGACTGATCAGCGACGCGCAGCTGGCGGAGCTCAAGGCGCTGCTGGCGCCCGGGGACGTGATCGTCGAGCGCCGCAATTGGTACTTGTCGAACATCGGGCTGCCCGGGTTCTGGCCCCACGCCGCGCTGTTCGTGGGGACGCAGGCGCAGGTTCTCGCCGCCTTGGCGGGCGAGCCAGACGTGCAGGACGCGTATGGCGACCTCGGCGCGCACTTCGCAGCGCGCTACCCGGAGGCCTGGCGCAGCTTGGCCCAGCGAGACCACGCCGGCCACGAACAAACCGTCATCGAAGCGGTGAGCGAGGGTGTGACGACCGCATCGCTCGAGCACTCTTGCGCGGCGGACTACGTGGCCGCGCTCCGCCCGCGCTTGCCGCCGGTCGTGCGCGCGCGCGCCATCGAGCGGGCGCTGGCGTACTGGGGTCGCCCGTACGACTTCAATTTCGACTTCGCGACCGACGATCGCGTCGTTTGCTCGGAGCTGGTGATGAAGGCCTATGAGCCCAGCCCCGGAGTGCCAGGGCTGAGCGTGCCGTACGTGGAGCTGCTCGGGCGCCGCGCGGTACCGCCGACGGAGCTGGTCCGCACGTTCCGTCGAGAGCGCGAAAGCGAGGCTCCTCAGCTGGATTTCGTGTACTTCTTGGAGGGGCGAGAGGCCGAAAAACGCGCGGTCGTGGCCAGCGCGGAAGCGCTGGCCACGACCTGTGATCGCCCCAAGTGGGACATCGCGCAGCCCTGAGCGGCCGCTCTCAGACGTTGTCGTGGGCGAGGCGGCGCGCTCGCGCTTCCTCCCAGAGACGCGCGATGCGGCCGCGGTGCCGCTCCACGTACGCCGAGCCCACGATGAGCAGCACGCCCAGCGCGCTCATGCCCGCCCAGCGCAGCACGTTATCGGTGCGGGTGGCTAGCCATACCTGCACCACCAGCCCGAACAGTGCAACCGCGCTACCGCTCAGCGTGCGCACGAGGGCCCGAACGGACGCGCCCCACACCGCGATTCCGACCCCCACCGCCACGCAGCCCAGAGCCGCCACGCTGTCCCGCTCGACGGCGCACGCAATCAGCGCGCTGAGCAAGGCGGTCGTCGTCGCGACCCCGAGTAGAGCGCCACGCGACGCCGCGGCGCGCTGACTGACGAGTCCTACGAGCATCGCAATCGGCAGGCCCAGCAGCAAGATCGTCGCGGTCGTGCCAGCGTGAAACGACTGCGCGACCTCTGGCCAAATGCAGACCCAGCCGACGGCCGCGAGCATCGCGCTCACCCAGGCTCCCGCGTCCCGGCGACCTTGGCCGTGGGCCCCACCGAGCACCTGAAACGCGCAGGCCGCCGCGATCAGCAGCACCCCACCCACGAACGCGCACCCCGCGTGATACAGGTGAAATACACGGCCCAGCATGATGAGGGGCGCCGCGAACGGCATCACCCGCGCGAGCTTGCCTTC
This sequence comes from Myxococcales bacterium, assembly GCA_004193285.1. Classification (GTDB taxonomy): domain Bacteria; phylum Myxococcota_A; class Polyangia; order Polyangiales; family Polyangiaceae; genus PMG-095. The sequence continues at coordinate 55,989 of SECP01000053.1, forward strand.
GAGCGTGTCCAGGCGGGCATGGCCAGAAAAACGACGCAGCTCCAGCCGCAGCAACCCGACGAGCGCCACCCCCGCGAGCGCGACCACGACGAGCGGGTGACGCACCGGCGCGAGCACCAGCAAGTTGGCGCACAGAAACGAAACGCTGAGCGCGCGCGCTTCGCTCCTCGCCAGGGCGACGAACGACACCACCGCAAGGGGCGCCAGGACCGCGACCGTGCCAAGGACGGCCAGCAGCGCGGAAGCGGCGCTGGGCGCTACCCACTTGGCGTAATTGGGGAGCGTCGGCACCGCTTCCCAGTGAAATTGAGAGTAGACCAGGCCGCCCAGCACCGCGAAGCTGACCGGCATGGTGGCGAGGACGAGGGCCAAGAACGTGCGCGCGGAGCGGCCTTCGCGGAGCGAGAGGCCGACGAAATACGCGGCCGCCGCGAGCAGCAGCGACTGACCGACCAGCATCGCGTAGCGGATCAGGTCGTTGCCGTCGCCCCAGTGCTGCAGCATGAAGGTCGAGGCCGAAGCGACCACGAGCGCCGCGCCCGCGATGCGAAGCGCACGAGTCAAAGCGTCCGGGTCGAAGGCGCGCTGCTCGTTTTGGGGTACGGCCCCTTCTGCTCCCTGTTTCGTCCCCAGTTCCATCACGCTTCCTCCTTCAATTCGGCAAGCTCCAGCTTGAGCGAGGCTGCTTCTTCTGCGTCCAGGAACTCTTCGTCGAAGCTATCGGCGGTAGCGACCAGGCAGCCACTTTGAACCTCGCTCTCCGTGATGCGCGTCTCCCAGCGCTCGAAGATGCGGCCAATTTCCGCGTCCTCCAGCTCACCTTGGCCCTGAGCAACGCTGAAAGCCTCCGCCCGCGACTGTCGCGTCCGCATGGTGTTGCGCTGCTGCCGCAGCTCCAAAAGCCGCCGCTCCAGGGTCTGCACGTCGCGCTTGAGCTGCTGCTCGATGCGCGCGTGGTCTTCGAAGTTGCTCTGCAGCTCTGCGGCACGAGCCTCCGAGCGCTTGTGACGCCGTAGGCACTCCAAGGCGCGCGCCTCGTTCTCTTCTCGTCGCGCACGCTCCCGCCAGCGCGCCGCACCCTCCACCTCTTCGGACAGCGCGGCCTTCATCAGACGACCGTCGCGTTCCACGCGCGAGAGCTGCACCTTGGACCGAGCTACTCCTTGCTCCAGCTCGCGCAGCGCGCTGGCGGCTTGGGCCTCGTGGTTTTCTACCTGAACGATCATGCTGTCGATGCTGGCCACGAAGCCGTGGGTCCAGCGCTTGAAACGCGCCATCATGTTTGTCTCCCGGGCCCTACTGCAGAGCCGTGTCGCCTCCCTCAGCAAGCTCTGGGCCGCAGGGTTCAGGTCGCCGTAAACGCGCGAAGTTGCTGCGGTATCAGTCGCGCACCTCATCAGGTTGGATACATTTTATGGATACGCCTGTACACTCCATGCACATGCTGTTTCGGGAGGACGAGCGACGCCTGGCGGCCGCGATCTCGCGGATAGCTTACGACAACCCATTTTCACCGGAGCGCATCGCCAGCGAGCGCCTCGCCCTCGGCGAGAGCTTCGACGAGACGGAGCGCGTGTGGTCGCCGGACGGCGCGCACCTGGCTCAACAACAGTTTCACCGCGAGCGCCCCAACGTCATTCGGCTACGTGACCTCAGCTGGCAGCTTGCGCTCTCGCTGAGAGCGCGCCTGGGCGAGGGTCAGGCCCCGCAAAACGACGCGGAGGTCTTGCTGTACGAAGACCTGTGCCTCTACGCCCTCTTCGCCCGCTACGAGCTCAGCTTGTACGAGCTCGCCATCGACGAATCCGGCCAGGCTCGTAAGGTCGGCTTCTACCCCGCCTTCCAGCGGGACTTCGCGCGGCTGCTCGTCGAGCCCGGGCTGCGTCTGCCTTCGGGTCTGACCGCGGCGGCTGCGCTCGCCTTCTTCTTCCAAATTCGCCGCGCTTTCCATTACATCTTTCGGTACCTGCTCGGCGTTTCTCGGCCGATTGCCGAGCTGCGGGCGGAGACTTGGCACTCCGTCTTCACCCACGATTTGCGGCGCTACCGGCAAAGCGTGTATCGCCACATGGCGGACATCCCGACCCTGATTGTCGGGCCCTCCGGCACCGGCAAGGACTTGGTCGCGCAGGCCATCGGGTACTCGCGCTACCTTGCTTTCGACGAGCGCTCACTCCGCTTCGTGGAGACCTTTACGTCGCAGTACCACGCCTTGAACGTGTCGGCGCTCTCACGCGGCGTGATCGAGTCCGAGCTGTTCGGCCACCGCCGCGGCGCATTCACCGGCGCGCTGGAAGACCGCCACGGCTGGCTGGAAGCGTGCGGACCCGACGGCACCGTATTTCTGGACGAGATCGGAGACCTCGGAACCGAGCTGCAGGTCAAATTCTTGCGCGTGCTACAGACGCGCTCGTTTCAGCGCATCGGAGAGACGAAGCCCCGCATGTTTTTGGGCAAGCTGGTGGCGGCGACCCACCGCGACCTGGACGAAGGCATGGAGGCCGGCTGGTTCCGGGAGGACCTCTACTACCGCCTGTGCGCGGATCGAATCCAGACGCCGAGCCTGCGCGAGCGGATCGAAGCGGACGAGCACGAGCTGTGGCTGATGGTGACCGTCCTCAGCGAGCGGATCGCCGGTTCGGAGCACGGCGCGGCCCTGGCAAAGGAGGTGCTCGCGTGGATAGAGCAGGAGCTCGGAGCTGGCTACGGCTGGCCCGGCAACGTGCGCGAGCTGGAGCAATGCGTCCGAAGCGTGCTGGTGCGCAAGCGCTACCGCCCGGCCCAGCGTCGACCCGCGGGCGAGCTCTCCCGCTCCCTCTTGGACAGCGGGCTGAACGCAGAGGCGCTCTTGGACCGCTACGCAGCGCTCGTTTACGAAGGAACGCAGAGCTACGTCGAGACCGGCAAACGGCTCGGGCTGGATCGCCGTACCGTAAAAGAACGGGTGGAACGCCACCTGCGCGGGGGCTGACGCCGGCTGCCCGCAGTGGCCCTGCTCGAGGCTGGTTTCACATAGCCCGGAAAATCCCGCTCGGAAACGTGACCCGGCCTGCGGGGGTCGCCGCATAGCGGCCCGCTTTCGCGCTTGGCGCCCGGCCGGCGGGACTCCGCGGGCCAGCTTTCGGCGAACGGCCGGGGGGCGCGCAGCACAAAACTCCGATCTTTACCGTCCTTCATGGGATACTCGGGCCGCTTTGATCATCGTGTGCGATTCGTGCCAAGCGCAGTACTCGGTTCCGGACGCCAAGGTGCGCGGCCGTAAGGTGCGGGTCACCTGCAAACACTGCGGCTTCGGCATCATCGTGGACGGCTTCGCGCTGGACGCGCCTCCGCTACCCAAACCGGTACCGCCG